>NZ_JBUZRB010000005.1:0-532647 GCF_055407105.1 Pseudomonas sp. C321
GGCTTAGTTTTTGTTGGTGTGAGAGCTTACATTTTCTAAGATCCTCGACTCCTTTTCCAGCCGGTCAGATTTTTTCTACACCCTTAAATGCGAAGAGCCCGTAAAGAAGAATCGTAGTCATGGGTTGGTAGTTGATCGCCAGTGCAGCCATATAATTCTCCGGGCAATAAAAAGGCCCACCGAAGCGAGCCTGGGATGATCGTTTGTTGTTACAAGCAGCCTTGGAGTACCGTCAAGCGCTTGCTTGCTATCCAATTGCGGACCACGACATAGTATTTGGATACCGATCCCGAGCCTTCGGGCTGAATGTCCACGAAGTAGGCGGAGGCCTCTGTGAAAACGGTAAAGCCGCCGCCTCTACCTGCTTGAAGGGTCGCACCTGGCGTACCGCCGAAGATTGGCTGATTCTGCCATTCATACTGAACGCATTCCGCTACGTCTTTATCCGACTTCTTCGAGTGCAGGACTTTGTACGGCCCCTCTTGTCGCGCTTCGTTCATGGTGGGCGGCATGCACCCCGCCAGCATCGCCACCGCTACCGCCGCTATCAAAATCCGCATGTCGTTCCCTCTCTGTTTAGGGCGGAAATCTAGCATCTCTGATCTCTAGCTCAAACCGACATTGGGTCGATCTCCGGTTTATTTATCAATCCGGTCGAGGCTCATCCACCAATTTTCCACCCTGCCATAAAGATTCGGAGAACGGTGCCGACAAGACGTGCTCCAAAATATGGAAATTAATCATGCTCCCTCGTATCAGAAACACCCTTTCGCTGCTCGCTATGCTGGTAGCTGCCTCCGCTACGGCCCAGCAGCAGGCCACTGAGCAGTTCCCGCACATCCCAGCGATGAGCCATCAAACAATGACCTACAACGGGAAGGTCATTTACGAAGCGGACGTAGATCAGAACGCCCCAAATCCCAGGCCGTTTTCTCTCCAAGTGAGTGTCGATTCCTATTCTGGCAATTGCAGCAGTATCGTGGGCCATGTTTCGGCTGCCGCATCAAATGATAAAGGCGCGAAAGGAAGTGCATCATCTGAATACATCAGCTGCGTAGTTACAGAACTCGCCCCTGACGGCCAAGCGAAAGCAGACATCGTTTATGACTTCCAGAACGAGAAACAAAACGTTCACAAATCCGGCCACGTCAAAGCCAATCTGCAAGTAGGGAAAGAATACAAAACCGAAAACAATGGCTCACAAGTAACTCTTCTTATGCGTACCTACTGACGTACGAGAGCGGCCGAGCTGAGCGAAGCCAGTTATGGTGATGGTGATGGTGATGGTGATGGTGATGGTGATGGTGATGGTGATGGTCACCATAACTGAATCGAATGACCATGCCCGGCCCGCCGGGCTTTTTCATGCATCATCTATATTCGAAAACCCATCACCAAATCATAAGGACCTGATATGGCGCCTAGCCAGAATGACCTGACCATGAAACTGAACAGCGCGTTGGAGTGCCCAGCAGATGACCCTGATGCGTATATACGCGTGCGAGTTGCCGTAGTCAGCGTTTTAGCTTTATGGCCGATCGATGCTATCCATAAGGCCCTGGTCAAGTTCCTCCCGTGGGACGAGGACATTTCTCTAGAAAATAGAAAAACTTTCGCAGGGCTAGGCGAGTCGGTGGAGATCTTCATATCCGCCAGCCCTGACGAATACGATGAAGTTACTCTCCAGCACGTTTTAAACTCCGCCCAGATGCTAGCAATCTAGCATCCCGCGTCCACCCCAGCGGCGCTGGATGCTGTGCCCGCCAGATGCAAAAAGCCCAGCGCGGGGCTGGGCTATTTCCGGGGTCAGCTTTCGATCAAGAAAAGACGACGATCAGTTGAAGCGTCTCAAAGCACACGTCTACAGTCTCTCGTAGACAACTTCAAATTCAGATCCAAGCTCTTGTTGGAGGACAGCAAGCATGGCATCAGCGGCATTATCAAACTCAGTATACTCATCTTCCCCCCATGGGCCTGGATCTGGTGGATAGTCCCAGTTCAAAGCTTTGTCATGCCACCGTGTCATTTCAGCCAGGCGCACGAGAGTGGTAGTACTCAGTGACAGTTTATCTTCGATTGACCCCACCGAAAATCGTGCGAGAGCGGCCTCATTTCCGCACCACAATGCACCGCCTCCCCACTCAAACATCAACCGTATGCGAAACCGTTCAGCCATGCGTCCCCCGATACGTTTATCCAAAAAACCAATCGTATCGTGGATCAGTTGCTTAGTGATTAATTCTGGCCTAGAGAACGACTTCGAGTAGAAAATAGGCTTCCCACCATTTTGTTGGCCCTGGCCAGGCATCCAGTGTGGATGGAATGCCAGTAACTGGGCTGCTCCTCACTCCCAGCCAAGGTCCTTATAGGAAGTTTTGTCCTGCTCAGGAAAGTCGGTTGTGTAATCTCCCCAGCCCATATACGAATAGTATTTGCTCGTCGCTTCAAAATGGCTGGAGGCTTCGACCTGCCAAGTAAGTATTGCCTCGGGCTCAAGAAGGTTCCGCGCACCTTCGCCGTGAGGGCCAGCAAGACAAAATGTCTGACACCCGTCGGGCTCTAGCCAGAGTTCATGATTCATTGAACGCTTGGTTCCCTCTTTGGTTTGGCGGGACTGTAATACCTGCACAGAGGTTAGTTAATATAACTGCACTTTATTCTTTATAAAAAATCGAGCTCGGCCAAATAATGTTATTACAGCCAACTCTCGAACCCTTCAACTCATCAACAAAGCCTTGTCAACCTATCAACAATTCGCAGTGACTCAGCAAGATGCTTTTTTGCGCCAGCCTCACTTATTGACAAACTCAGATCATAGTCGCAATTATTTCGAAACCTTTTTAATCTATCCATATCAGTAGCAAGAGATTTAGAGCCGGGACTAATCGATCTGACTACATCTATGACTGCCTTATGAGACCCCTCCTCTGAACTTTTTGAAGCTTTCCCCAGCACATCGAGACGCTCTCTCGCCGCATGAAAAACCGCATAATAAGCTCGACTACTGGCATTCCTGATTTCAAACTCACTTAAATCACTCGCGCTTAACTTGGCGCAAGCATAATCCAAAAAATCAGCTGATTTAATTGACAATCCGGAGCTCTCCATCCATGGGTGAAACGCCAATACTAATATGCTGAGAAAATGTATCCTCAAACATCTCGGCTAGTTTTTCAGATACTTGCATATCGATCTCTACAAGTGCGTCAATATCAAAATCAACACAATACTCGAAAGTAATACCAAACTCATTGGCAATGACAGAAAAACTTCTCAGCCCGTCTGCAACGGACGCTACAACTCTGGATCCTGCTTGGACTCTTTGAGCAATATCTATCTCTAAAACCTCCTGTTCCTTTAGATATCTTGCAGCAGCGACCAACTGCCTAACATTTGCCCGAAGATAAACTTGAACATCTTCAACTCCCAGCTTCAGCAGACAAGATGCCGCCTCATGCGCACTTATGAACAAGCCTGCCTGAAAACAAATATCAGCAATATTTGCAACAGTACCTATATGGTCTTTTGGATATCCAAAAGAAAGCATATCAGTGACCATATCAAGCCGACAGATCCGCGGCCCGATCATTGCTCGAACGTAATACCAATCCCAGTCTTTTCCATAAGTCCTAGCATACCGATTTAGAATTTCGTCGATCTTGGCGTTATCGGCCTTAAAGCTCCACATCACTGCCTGCCCGCGCAACGAATGTCCGGCGTCCTTTGGTATTGCTTCCAGCCCCTGCAGATCCTTGAGAAGTCGCCTCCAATTCCAATCATCAAGCTTTTCACCGCGCATAAGTGACTGACCGATATCATTAATTCGGTCAGTAAGCTCTCCCGCCTTCGTCTTTGGTACTGCGCCGACCATGGCAATCTCGCGTCATTATGGTTGCGATGACTATATCATAACGACATCAAACAGCATCTTATCGACTGGTCAATGCTTAGAGCCACTGTCCAAATCATCAGTTCCCATGGCTACGACGCGCCAGTAGGCTTTGATACTCCTTTGACTGCCAGGAGGCCGCATGTCCTCACTCTTGTTCTATACGGATGAAGACGAAGCGATTGTGGCCACGGATACGCTTTTACATTATTCCGTCGACACGCCCCCAGGATTCGCCAGCAAGGCCATCTCGATCCCTCACATGCGCATGATCATCGCCGCTACTGGATCGGCCCTTCTTTTCAGCCGATGGATCGGCCTTGTGAATAACCAGGGTTTTGCCCTCGATGTAGATGCAGTCAATGCTCATGCGCCCCAAGAGCTTCAGGCCCTCTGGAGCGAACTGAATCGCCATGTCCCCGCCCTCCACGACCAATCTGCAACGATCTATCACTTCGGGATTTCCGACGATTCTGGAAAAATCCATGGGTTCGCTTACCGTTCTGTGTCGGACTTTAAATCCGAGCTTTTAGATTATGGCCTTGGCGTAAAGCCAGAGCTTATGGACAAGACGGGAATCGACCTGAGTTCGTTCCCCGAGTGCGCGCCTGAAATAATGCGTGCACAGTCGCGACAAGAAGACGAAAAGACCAAGGATCGCGTTTACATAGGCGGTACGACTCAAGTTACTCATCTAACGAAAGACGGGTTTTCGATCTACTCATTGGGCAGTTTGGACTGAGCATCTTTGTGCCTGAGGATCAGGCGCGTTCGGTCGTGCCAGGGGCCGCCGTAGACAATGATCTCGGACGGCCTGCCGTACATGTGGTGCAGCAGGAACGGGCCGGGGCCGAATGTGCCAGACTCTTCACCCGGTAGCGACGGATCGGTGCCCAGGTAGATTCCGGCGTGATTCGGGTGAGCAGTCCGCCCAACCTGCATAACGATCAGATCGCCACGCTCCGGCCGGTCGACGCGCACGAAGCCGGCGGCCTCGTAGTTGTCCTCGTACAAGCTGGCGTTCTCCGCACTCTCCCACCAGCCATCGGCGCGCTGGAAGGCTTCGAACTCAAGACCCCACTCACGTTGATACCAATCGGCGCAGACCTGCCAGCAATCCCAAGCGCCATGCACGAACGGACGCTTGAGCAGTGGCGTACTGCCGGTCGGCGTGATCGTTCTCAGATCCCCCTCGGGCCAGCTCAAAATGTGCCAGGGCAAGACCGTGGCTTCGCACATGGCCAGATCATGCGGTGACCTGCGCACCGTCGGCAACATGCGAAGCATCGTGATCCCAGCACTGCAGCGTGAAGCGACAGCGCATCGCAGCGCCGCAAGCGAGTTCGCCGGGGTCTTCCCTGAGCTTGAGCAAGACGCCGAACTGCTGGAGTCAGCCATACGGGCCGGAATCCAGCGCTGCACGCCTCAGCCGCACCAGCAAGAGCTTTTTGCAGCATGACGGACCTTTTCACTGATGCACCTGGTGACGGGTGCATTGGGAAAACAACCGAGGGTTTGACATGAAAAGCTTCACGAAAGAAATCGCAGTCGAACAGGCTCGCTCGTTCAACCATTCGGCAGTCTTTGCCGCAAAGCTTGGCAGCCTCCCGGCCACTATCGAAATGTGCCGAAAGCGCCGTGACGAATGGATGCGCGTTGCTCGCGGCGAGATCCGCCACCCATTCTTCGCATAGGACAACCAACGCCAACGACAGCCTGTCGCTAACTGCCCGGTCACCTGCGTGCCGAAGCGCAGGCTGTATAGGCACGGGCCTGAATGCACAGGCTGATGCAACAAAACGACTTGGCGGGCGACTGCATACCTCGCAAGGACCGCGGAGCAATGTATTCGGCGTGACTTTATTTGGGAGCGTACACACCACACATATCTTTTTGAAGCGCCAGGAACGGTGGGGTGCTTAGGGTGTTCACCATATTCGCTACTTCGGCGGCATGAGCAGGGTCTGCTTGCACTTTTCTGACCTCAGGCTTTATTGACTCCATCGATGAGTCGTTGGCGAATGCGTTTTCGATGCTTGCGTTCATGCCAGGGTTTGATTTGTTGCAAGCTTGTTCCATCGCGATAGCAGTTAACGCGGTTTGATGCAGCTCTTCACTCTCATTTGCGAAAGAACTCGCCGCGAAGCAAATGCCTGCCAAGCATAGCGACAGCCTACAAATCCTTACTACCGACATTCAAAGCTCCTTATTTATAGATGCTGAGGCCAGCAAGCCCCTAGTCAAAGCCCTATCAGCTTAACACCTACCCTTCCCCGCCTCTATTACGTCAGCACTCACCCCGCGCCCATCGGCAACCAGCGGGAGGCATGAGTGTTGACGAATACAGGTGAACCAACCACTGAGGAATCAGCGATGGAATACATGGCAGCTCAAATGGATCGCCAGATTGAAGGCGCCCAGCTCCGGTACGACGCGGCGATCGAGGACGGGCTGCAGCCGGCCTTCCCTGTCGCGGATTACGACCACCAGATATTTCAGCCGGCAACCGTCGAAGAGTCGAAGCGGCAGCTGTCGGGTATTCAGCTTGGCCTTGAGCGTCTGACCGGCATGCCGGCCGACGACTTCTTCGTCAGCAAGGAAATGATGTGGGGCACCGAGCAAGAACCATTTGCCCGCATGGCCTACGAAGAGAAAACTGGCCTGATCGTCCAAGAGTGCGGATTCATCTGCCTCACTGATTTTATGGCTGGCTGCAGCGTCGACGGCTTCATCGAGTTCGAGGGCCGCAAAGGGGTCTGGGAGGCGAAGTGCCCGAAAAGCTCGACTCACCTTGGCTACCTCGAAGCTGACCGCCTCCCTCCAGAGCACGCACCGCAGATCCTGCACAACATGTGGGCTACCGATGCTGAGTTTGCGGACTTCGTTTCGTTCGACCCGCGTATGCCTGAGCACCTGCAGCTCTTTATTCATCGGGTTGAGCGTGATGAAAAGGCAATCGCCGACTACGAGGCTGAAGTTGTCGACTTCCTGCTCGGCGTGGACGCAATGGTGCTTCGACTGATGGAGAAGGCAGCATGAGAGGCGTTAACAAAGTCATCCTGGTCGGAACCTGCGGCCAGGACCCAGAAGTCCGCTACCTGCCCAACGGCAACGCGGTCACCAACCTGAGCCTGGCAACCAGCGAGCAGTGGACGGACAAGCAAACCGGCCAGAAGGTAGAAAAGACCGAATGGCACCGGGTTTCGATGTTCGGCAAGGTTGCGGAGATCGCCGGTGAATACCTGCGTAAAGGTTCGCAGGTCTACATCGAAGGGAAGCTCCAAACCCGCGAATGGGAGAAAGACGGCATCAAGCGCTACACCACGGAGATCGTGGTGGATATGCAGGGCACGATGCAGTTACTTGGCGGGAAGCCGCAGGATGGCGATCAGCGCCAGTCGCATCCGCAAGCCGCAGCAGCTCGACAGCAGCCGCGGCAACAACCCAGCCAGCAAGCCGCGCCACCTGACAGCTTCGACGACGACATCCCCTTCGCCCCGCACCACCACCTCAGCGGCGCCTGACATGCACGCTCGCGAATCTGCCGACGCACTCAGCGTCATCAAATACGCCGCGATGATGGCCGCATGCAGTAAGCAAGCCTGGGCAGTTTACTCGGTGCCCAGGCAACGCTTGCTTGCCAGACCTTATACAGGTGCGCGCTTCCGACTGATGGAAGTGTGCCACCCATGAGCAAGGTCAAGCGTGTGGTCCAGCAGCGAAGACACCAAACCTGGCTCGCACTGCCGGTCAGCGGAATAGAAGAGGTAGGCCATGGCCAAATCAGTACAGGAAAGGTCGGCCAAGGCTGCGCAGAAGCGCCAATTGGTCGCAGAGAAGGAATTGCGACACAAGGTCAGGCCCGGTATCGAACAGGCCATGGAGCGGATCTGCGCCAGAAGCAAGACGCCGATCATCAGCGAGGTTCTGCAGATCGCCATCATGAAGATGGATTTGATGGGCGACCACGAGTTGATCGAGTTCTTGAGTTATCCGCGCCACGAAATCGTTATTAGCGAAAACGTGGCGCGAGAATTCCACAACCAAAGCATGGCGGAACTGACGCGTGATCCTGGCGACGAAGTTATCCCGCCGGATCAAAATTTGGAGGGAGCGGGAGGGTTCGAACCCCCTCGGCACTGTCCGGACACCAGCGCTACTCGTAAAACCCTTCGCAATTTGGAAAATCGATCGCTCCCAGCGCCGCCCCGCCCCATCCAAATGCCGCTGTAATAGCCATCAACACTACTCCTAGATCGATATGGTTAAAAATTGGTACTCCAAAAGTAGCAGGAGCGCCACATAGCGTTACTAGGCCCGATGCGATTGCCAAACCGCTGAAGAGTTTTTCTTTCGTTCTGGCTGTTAGTCCGTGCTCGTTAGAAATCGCCTTTTCGCGACTTCGTTAATGTCGGCGATCTTACACGCCTAACGCCCCAAATCAAAACTTGTCGCATCCGGTAACGGAGGGCGACAGCTGTGTGAAATTGGCACTTTGGGATGTAGCTAGACCTTCACTGCGCTCTTGATAATCCAAACACCAACCAGAACAAACACTGCTGATTTAGCCACGGCGAACAGAGAATCTCTTCCAGCAAATAACTCGAATGCCGAAAATAGTAGTGAGATCGTTCCTACTACCACCAAACCATAGCCAACCGGGCGCACGTACTTGGGGAACATCTATTCATCTCCATGATAAAACAGAAATTGTAAATTTCCCCACCCAGTTACGCTATCAATCATTCCGCCTCCATCCGATATCACGGAGGGCGGCGCCTGACTGGAGATAATCCATGGACGACCAGTTCTACTTACAGGACAGCCGCAGTCACGCCTATGTCGGCGATGGCCTTTCGTTCTGGGGCTTCGGTGGCTCCGGCTACGTCACCGACTTGGCCAAGGCCCAGGTGTTTACGCGGGATGGTGCTTGCGATCACCGCGACACTGACATCCCATGGCCCAAGGCCTATGTCGACGCCAGGGCGCGTGTTGGTGTCGACTGCCAGAATGTCACCTTGAGCGAGGCGCTGGAGCAGAACCCCGATGCAGCCGAGTTCTACATCCAGAAGCCGCAGTGCTGGAACGGAAATAATCTGATTTGGCTTTGCGAAGATGGAGTGTTCGTGAGCGACCTATCGAAGGCGGTTGTAGTGCCGAGAGCTCACACTGTCACTTGGATCGGCAAGCTCGGTCAATCAGGTGCGGTGGTATGGCCCAAGCCTTATATCGATGCACACGCCCGACGCCTTGTTGAGCGCGATGACGTGAACATCAAGGAAGCTCTACGCGGCACCGGAATCAAGCTGGTAAAGCCGAAGAAGCCTCGCGAGATGGTGTTCAACTGCCAGGGCTGCGGCCGATTCATCAGTGACGAGCGGCGCTATCAGGAAGACTGCCGGAACTGCGGAACAAGTAACACGCCTTGATCCGACTCCATGCCCTGTCGAACACGAATACCCCATATCAACGAATCACGCCAGCCGGCGAGGATCCCCCCTATGCACGTTTTGTTCTGCAGTTACGGGAACGACTCCATCGCCCTGATCCAGTGGGCACACGAGCTCGAGCTTGAGAATGTCATCTGCCTCTACTCCGACACCGGCTGGTCCGCCAGCTGGTGGGCCGACCGTGTAGCCCAGGGCGAGGCACTGGCGAAGGACTACGGATTCGCCACCGCACGCACGGAGTCGGAGGGGATGCTCGCACTAGTCAAGCGAAAACGTGGCTGGCCAGGTGCTGGTGGGCAGGGCCAATTTTGCACAGGTGAGCTGAAGGTGACTCCAGCTTTGGAATGGCTCGACGCCAACGACCCGGGCAAAGAGGCTACAGCGATGACCGGGGTGCGGCGTAGCGAGAGCAAGCATCGCTCAGACGCACCCGAGTATGTGGACGAATCGGAGCGGCACGGCGGCCGGGAGCTTTGGCAGCCGCTGGTCAGGCACACCGATGAAATGCGTGATGCCTTGATCCGACGAGCCGGGTTCGAAGTTCTGACGCATCGATCACTTGAGTGCTACCCGTGCATCAACGCAAATATCGACGACATTCGGCTGCTTTCTGAGGATCGGATACGGCTGATCGACATCACCGAGAAGGACCTGGGCTTCACCAAGAAGGGAAAACCGCGGGTGATGTTTCGCACGGCACGCCGCAAAGGTGCTGTAGGAATCAGGGCTGTCGTACAATGGGCAGCAGCGCCCAGGCCGCGAGACCAGATGCAGATGTTTCCCGCAGAGTGTGACTCCGGCTACTGCGGTGGCTGATTCTCCTTGAAGCCTGCCGGAGCACATCGCTCTCACGGTTTATCAAAGTAGAAAATAGGTAGATGGGCTTCGCCGGGCGGACAGATATAGAGTTCTGAAATATCAAACTCAGGTTTGTACGTTATACGAAACGGCGAAAAATCCCCCTGAAACAGTTCACTGTAAATATCTGGCCCCCACTGAGCTGCCTGCAACACATGTATTGCAGCCATCGCGCTAATTAAATGACCAAGACTTGCTTTATCAAAGTTTCCTTCTCTGTCGTGTTTGACTTCGTTGTAGGCGCAATACCAATCGAGGCTCTGCGTAGGTCGGCTTGCGACCCAATTATCAAACGGCCATATACTTTGATAATTGAAATACTCCTTCAGACTTACCCCCCACTCATCCAACCTTAAAAGTGGAACTAGTTTTACATAATCTCGTGTAGTTAAAGTTTTACCGTGAATCGACTTTGATGTGTTCGCGGCAATCAATCCGCGCCAATTGGCTTCCACTTCGGTTGAAGCAAGAATTAGTAGCTCGCGAACTCTATGACCATAACTGCTCATATTCTCTGGAACTGGCTCAATGTATCGAAATAATTTAACTAGCTCTTGAAAAAGGCTAGTAGCAGCTATGGTTGACTGAAGCTGCGAGGAATGCTCTGAAGCTGATGCTGACCTTGCACTGTACCCACCAATAAACGGGTTATCAGAAGTTATGCCACGCCAAACTCTCGGATAGTAAGCTCCTAATGGTTGCGAGAGCTTTTTAATGTTGTCTTTGTCTACATAAATGCTCGCCAGAGAGAAGTCATAGCTAGCACAAAGTAGATCATCGCTGTAACGGGCAACATCATCCGGAGTAGTCAGCTGCTCCCTATACTTTTCCCACCTATCAAGATCCGCATTAAATATACGACCTGATTTATGAGGCGCAAATAGTATTAGCGCGCCAGCCTCGTCGCGCCAAAACGCACAGAACTTCCCATTGCGGTCCATAAAAACTGAAACATCTGACCCAGTCATAACGCTTGGCTTCCATCTTCTATTTTTTTCCAACCTGCCACAATTCTTGAGAGGTATCCATGCTTAAAATTTACCTCAGCGGCCCCATGACCGGCCTGCCCGGCCTCAACTTCGCCGGCTTCCACGCCATGACCACCAACCTGCGCGCCGGCGGCCACACTGTCACCAACCCCGCCGAACTCAACCCCGACGGCGGCACCTGGAACGACTGCATGCGCCGCGACATTGCAGCCCTGATGGACTGCGACACCGTGGCCACTCTGCCCGGCTGGGAGCATTCAAAGGGTGCGCGCCTGGAAGTCCTGATCGCCGAACGCCTCGGCATGACGGTTGTGAATGCCCATGATCTGGTAACGAGGGAGGCGGTATGAGCGACGTAAAGCGCTATCACGTAACCGAGGCGGGGCTCGTTGAGGGCCAGGCCCTTGGCCGATTCAACGTTGTACTGGGCGCCGATCACGACCGGGTCACCGCCGAGCGTGACGCCCTGCAGCTGAGCCTGACCGCAGCGGATGAGCGGGCGGATCAGGAAGTCATCGCGCTGAACGAAATTGCCAGGGTTTCTCGGATGGGCGAAAAACCATTCGAGATTGCGACCTTGGCTATCGGTGAGATGTCCGCACTCAAGCCAGCAGAAGCCACTCACGACTTCAGCATGATCGGCACCGAGAAGATGCCTCCGATGGAGTACGACGAGCCATGACCGACCTCAACGCGCTATCCCCCGCAGCGCGTTCTGCAGCGATGCGTGGCGGTACTGCTGGCTGGGCTGAATTCGGCGGCGCCGTCGAACACATCCGATATATGGAGTTGCGACCGCGTAGGCCTGGGCGCAAACCGAAGTGCCACTGTGGTTGCCGGACGCCGAAGACTCATCTTGGCATGGCCAACGGCGTCTGCTTAACGAGTGGCTGCGAAATGTCCATGCGCCGCTGGACCAAATCTCGATAGGAGTACATCCGTACTCCACCCGCAAAACCTGTAACCCCTCCCCCTTCAAAGTCAGCCGCTATAGCGGCAAGGACGAAGTCATGCCTGAAATAAAGGAACGCCCCATCCTGTTCTCGGCGCCGATGGTGCGCGCCATCCTGGAAGGCCGGAAGACGGTGACGCGCCGGGCAGTGAAGTTTCCATTCATCGACCGCGCTGTCGGTTGCGAACTATCCGGCAATGAAATTGGGCCGGAGGAAATCCACAACAACTGCCCTTACGGCGTTCCGGGGCAGCGGCTGTGGGTGCGCGAGACTTTCGCGACGCTAAGTGCCGGCGAATATGAACCGGTGAAGCCGCACGGCGGGCGCGGGCAAAACATCATGTACGCCGCTACCGACCCGTTGGCTGACTTGAGCGTCAGTAATCGCGGCTACGGTTATCGGCCGTGTATCCATATGCCGCGGTGGGTGAGCCGCATCCTGCTGGAGATCACCGACGTGCGCGTCGAGCGATTGCAGGACATCAGCGAAGAACAGGCCTTGGCCGAAGGCGTAGACCGGCACAAGGTCGACTCATACCTATCCGCCGGTATAACCCGGGCCGCTGGGTTTGCATTTCGAGACCTTTGGATGTCGATCAATGACAACTGGGACGCCAACCCCTGGGTCTGGGTCGTTGAGTTCAGGCGGGTGACGCCATGATCGTCATCGGCCTATTTCCAGCCCTCCTATTCATGGCCTGGAATATCTATAAGGGGCCGAGGCCATGAAAGCCCGCACCGAAAAGAAGCTGAGCAAGCTCCTGGTGCGGTCCCATCCCTCGTTGTACCGACGCGCATGGATCGACAAGGACGAACCGTCCGAACTGGCTTATGAGCAAAACACGCGCGTGAGCAACGTGCCCTCAGTTGGCGGCGGCACGGACTACTGGGGCGACGGCCAGGATGCCTACACGGTCTGGGCTGACTGGAAATCGAACTGGCCGTGGCATGGCCCCTTTGAGGAATACCCGCACGGCCACCAGCTCGCGCGCTACCCCAACACCGCAGGGTTCAAACCGACTACCCGCAACCTGTTGAAGCTTGCCGCCGATTGCGAGCTGGCTTCGAAAGCAAAGCCCTAACCCCAATCCCCCTACATGCCTACCGGTAAGCGGTGGGCCACCTTCTGCCGCCCAGCGCGGCAAGGACAGCTCATGTTCGCAACGAAAATCTTCCTGCTCCTTATGGGGGTAGCGCTGTACCTGATTGGCAGCATGGCCTGGTTCTTCTGGGCGGTGCCTGAGCTGTTCGCCGTCGGGGCTGAGGCTGAACTCTTCGGCATCTTTGCCGGCTGCATCACCTGGTTGTGCCTGACCTTCGGCACGATCGTTCACATCATCAAGACAGCGCGGCCATAGGGCGGCAGGAGGTATATATGGACGGAATTCAGTTCCTGTCGCACGAAGAGGTCTGCACCCTAACCGGGGCCAAGACGAAAGCCGGCCAAGTGCTGGTGCTAAAGAGGAACGGCATTCGCCACACGATCAAGCGCAGCGGCTGGCCTTGCGTCATCGCTTCAGCACTCACTGGCGAGGCTGCCAGGGTAACGGAAAAACCGAAATGGCAACCGCGGCTGGTGGGATAAATGGGACGCAAACCAACTCGGCCGGGGAGCATTCCCCGGCTACGCGAAAGGAAGCGCGGCAACACGACGTATTACCTTTACGACACCGGGGGGACGCCTCGCAAAGAAATACCGCTGGGCAAAGACTATGGGCTGGCAATTTTGGAGTACGCCAAGCTTGAAAAGAGCCGTGTATCCCAGGCTCTGGCGCAGGATGTGCTGACATTCACCTATGTCGCAGAAAAGTACATGCTGGAAGTCGTTCCAACAAAAGCGCCCGCAACGCAGAAAGATAACGCTCGAGAGCTGAAGCAGTTGCTTGCCTTTTTCAATGACCCGCCTGCGCCGCTGGAGGCTATCGAGCCTCAGCACGTAGCTCAATACTTGAGGCATCGAGGTAAGACCGCGCCAGTGAGAGCAAATCGCGAGAAGGCGCTACTCAGCTCGATCTGGAACTTTGCCAGAACCAGCGGCTACACATCCTTAGCCAATCCGTGCGCCGGAGTTAAAGGCAATAAAGAAAGCGGACGCGACATCTACGTCGAAGATGAAATTCTCGCGATGGTGTATTTGCACGCAGACCAACCGCTAAAGGACGCGCTAGATCTGTTCTACCTGACGGGTCAGCGTATCGCTGACACCCTAAAAATGGATGAGCGCGATATCAGGGAAGATCGCCTGGCTGTGCAGCAAGGGAAAACCAAGGCCAAGCGACGAATTGAGATCGTTGGGGAGCTGAAAGTTGTGATCGACCGAATACTGGCCAGGAAAGACGGTCATAAAATCCGATCAAGCAAGCTCATCGTAATGGACAATGGGCAGCCTATGACCAGCAGTATGCTGCGGGGGAGGTTTGATTTTGCGAGGGAAGCTGCCGGCGTAAAAAAGGCAGACTTTCAGATGCGGGACCTGCGCGCAAAGGCTGGTACCGATAAGGCGGAATCAAGCGGAGATATTCTGCAAGCCAGAGATCAGCTTGGGCACACCACCGTGGTGATGACTGAGAACTACATCCGCAAGCGCATCGGCAAAAAAGTCACGCCGACGAAGTGAATTGCGGAAAGGAGAAGAATATTGCGGAAAAAAACAAAGACTTTCAGGGCAGTAAAACCCTGCAAGCTCTTGATATATATGGTGCCCGAAGCCGGAATCGAACCGGCACGCCCTTACGAGCGGGGGATTTTAAGTCCCATGCGTCTACCAGTTTCGCCATTCGGGCGGTAGCGCGGTGAAGCAGCTCAAGAAGCTCTGAACTATCAAAGTGGCACTTGAGCCCTGCAGCAGGCTAGGGAATATATAGATCCAGCCCCCTTGACGCAAGTTCTGGCGCTGTCTTTTTCAGACCACTCAAATGGGCTATCGCAGAAAAAAAGCTCAACAGATCAGTGATCTACCTATTCTCCGTGATCCGGCGGAGCAGATCGCACGGTACCTTTGTGTCTAGGCCGAGGGCCATGCCGGCTGCCGAAAATGACAGCCCTGGGCATTCATCTCGACACCGCCATCTGATACGCTTTTTTCTTCACCATCTGCATCTGTACCGAAACACGCCCTACGCCCACAATGGGTCGCTCCCGACACGCCCGTGGAGCCCGGCAGGAATCGTCCTGCCGCCCCTTCTTTTCGGAGGCCTCATGGCTAAGATGGCATTTTTTCTATTGGGTTTTTTAGCGTTGACCGTCGGCATTGGCCTACTCGCCACCATTTCACCGATCTGAATCCACAGCCTTCAATCGTCAGTGGAAACGCTGACAGACTCCATGCGTCGATGTACGTGGTCCTCTGCGTCTACTTGTCCATGACCTGTTTGACCGCATCTCTGCCCAACAACAAATAGTTCGAAATTTTATATTCCGGCCTCTACCTTTTTAACCCGCAAAAAACATCGGGTACAAAGAAAGCACCAACAATCCAGCCATCGAAAAGTTGAACACCCTTAACCAGCGGGGGTTGCGTAACACGTTGCGCAACCCACTGCCGCACCCGGCCCAAACGCAGACACTGGGCAGGTTGACCACGGCAAATACAAGAGCGATGACCAAGACGTTAGTGACGTAGCCTTCAGCGGGTGTATAGGTGGTGATTGCACCCAACGCCATGACCCAGGCCTTGGGATTGACCCACTGGAACACCGCCGCACCGAGAAACGTCATGGGTTTACGGCCGTTATCGGTGTCATCGGACAGCGGGCTGGAAGTCGCAATTTTCCAGGCCAGGTACAGCAAGTACGCAGCCCCTACATAGCGCAACAGCGTGTAAGCCCAGGGCAGCGCCTTGAACACCTCGCCAAGCCCCAACCCGACCGATATCACCAACACCATAAATCCGATGCTGATCCCCAGCGCATGGGGGATCGAGCGGCGGAAGCCAAAGTTCACCCCGGATGCCAGCAGCATGGTGTTATTGGGCCCCGGCGTAATCGAAGACACAAAGGCGAACAGCGCGAATGCCGAGAGCAGGCTTGAGGACATGAGCATGAGGAAGTGACCCGAACAAATTATTGTAGCCACGACAGTAGTGTGTTCCACGGATGTGCGCCCCATACAGCTGGTGCGAGATAGAGAGATACACTTGCGCGTTTTGTACGCCGCTTGCCTTCACTGCACGGTATGCTTGCCAACCGACAAGCCAAAACGCACGGAGCGACAAATGGAAGTCTCCAGAACTTCTTTACTGGTACGGCGTATCGGCGCTTACGTTATCGACTATGGTGCAATCGTCCTGATAGGACTGTGGCTTTACACCCAGGACAACCTGCCCTTCGCCGGCTTCGAGCTAATCTTTGTCTATGTATTCCTCTACCCGTTATGTGAATGGGCCTTTCAGGGCCGGACACCGGGAAAATACGTCTTTGGGCTGATAGTCATCAACGGTGCAGGCGGGCCGCCTACTTTTGTTCAAGCACTCATCAGAGGCCTCGCTCGGCACATTGAGGCTCCTCTGGGAATCATCACACTCTTCATTTACGCCCAGTCGGCACGATGCCAGCGGGTTGGAGACATGCTGGCGAAGACTTATGTGATCCCGACCAAAGACTTGACAGAACTGCGCACGAGAATGCAAAGCTAACCATCGAGAAGGCCGGCACGGCCTTGAACCGCCGGCCAGCTAAATCACAGACAATAAAAAACCCCGTAGATCATTGATCTACGGGGTTTCTAAGAGTGGAGGCCGAGGTCGGAATCAAACCGGCGTAGGTGGATTTTCAATCCACCAACAAAACAAGCTATTTCAATAGGTTATCACCACTACCGTTCCGCAACTAGCTAACTTTAATGAGCCTACAGCCCAGGCGGGCCGTGGGGGTGGCTCTTGATTGCGGAAGTGTTTTTACCCCTCCTGCCGACCGAACACAACCCACCCCAATGCACAGCACCCTCTACATCGATCAAGCCTAATCGCACATCACCTTTCGGGACTCAGTTACTTAACGCTGACTTGGCCCCGCGCGTACATTGAGGTCGAGTCATGATCGGGGATCGTGCAGGTAATCACGCCGGGTGGGCCGGGCTTCTTGTGTTTGTCCAGGGTGATCACGTTGGCCAGGTGGAAATACTGCTTGTCGTCCAGATTTTTGGCCGACGCAGCATAGTAGAGCAGTCGGCCCAGGACTTCGGTGAAGGCCGCGTAGCAGTGCTCCTCCTCACTCAGTTCCGCGGGGTAGGTTTTGCTTTCCATCTGAATCACCACTGGCTCCTCGGGCGTTGACTGAGGGTCGGCTTCTACGCTGTCCATCGCATAGCTGATTTTCGGCTTGCGATCGTTGTAGCTGTAGCGCAGGAACTTCCTATCCTTCATCGCGTAGGCCAGGCCCTTTTCCGGGTCCAGATAGAGTGTGACGTCATAGGTATTCACGACGCGCTTGCCAATCAGCTCCGATGCCGCTTGGGCGGTTTGCAGGCCGGCGCTCAGAGTGATTGCGACCAGGGTGCTAATGAGGGTGGCGGTTTTCATTCCTGGATTTCCGTTCCTTGGCGGTGGGTAGTGGCTCAATAGTGGCGGATACTTTCATGAGTCTACTGGGTGGTCAACTGCGTAAAGCCAGAGAGGACATACTCGGTCTGGTGCAGATGTACGGCGAAGCTTTCGCGCAGCGTGACGAAACGATGAAAAGTCTACGTGAGAGATCCGGCGCGCTGTCAGTGATGTATATAGCGGTGCGCGATCTTCAAGTGATATCCGCGCAAAGGACAGGATCATTGAGGTCCTGCGCCGCCCAGGCCGGAGCCTTGGGCATCGTGGTCGATTCATCTGGGTGTGAGTGCACAATCCCGATCACCTCGCCCAGGTCTTCCGCCGCTGCGTAGTCCTCAGGATCAAACCGAAACTCTTCGTTCGGCTCCGTGGCGATGTCCCTGCACGGGAAGTACTTTTGCTTGCGCCCGATGGCCAGCAGCGGCCCCCGCGGTGAACTGGCTTGTAGCCGTTGCACTTGTAGAGGCCCAGCTCGCACAGGGGCAGCTCAGGAGGAAGAAATGGTCACAGCGAGCGAGTATGTGGCCGGCTTCAAAAAGCGCCACGCGGCGCCGAAGAGGCCACCGATCAACTGGAGGAAGAAGTACGAGGCTGAACGAGCACTGGTGATCAACGAAGCAATCGTTGCGCTCAGGTGCGAAATGCGTAAGCGGCTGGCTATCCCACCTGCGTAATCACACGATGTAACCGCCCGCAGTCCGCTCGGTATGTCGAAGGGCGTAGCATATGTTCTGGATTGGATTGTATGGTCCATGAGTGGTTTAGGAGTTGTTCTCTTTGAAATTCGATTTAACTGAACAAGACACAAAATATGCAGGCGCGGCAGACCCTGCCCTTGGCCATATTCCAAACGATCTGATAGCGGCTATCCAGGATGTGTACACGCCGGCGGGAATGCAATTGACGGAACTGGCTCTACGCGAGGCTGAGAGTGCCGAGTATGGTGCCTCCCGCTTTGGCCTCGACGGACACACCATTGTCTTCCGTGTGGCTAAAACAACGCCGACTAAGATTGGACAGTTCGTCACAATATGGAAGCGCCCGACGTCAGGCAGCATCATTGCACCTCTCGATATCGATGATGGCATAGCCTTTGTTGTGGTGAGTGTGTTCGATGCAACGCATCGCGGACAGTTTGTTTTCGACCAGAAGATACTGGCATCAAAGGGCATCATGGCGATTAACGGTAAAGGCGGTAAGCGCGCTATCCGCGTTTATCCACCTTGGGTCAAACCAGTCGCCAAAGAGGCCGTTAGGACACAGCAATGGCAACTACGTTACTTTCTTCCTCTTGAACAAAGCGGAAGCGCCGATTCCGTGCAGGTGCGTCGGCTCTTTGAAGTTTAAGATCCTTATTCGTCATTCTTGAGCGTTCTGGGTAAGCCAGGCGTCCACCTATGCGGCAGCAACTGATCAATTTCACTCGCCCGTTGCGTCGGCAGTCGCGTGAGAGCGTCCTTCAGATAGGCATACGGATCATGGCCATTCAGCCGCGCAGACTGGATCAAGCTCATGATCGCTGCCGCCCGCTTGCCGCTACGTAACGACCCTGCGAAGAGCCAATTCTTGCGTCCAAGAGCCCATGGTCGGATCTGGTTCTCGGCCCAATTGTTGTCTATGGGTACGGCCCCGTCATCGAGGTAGCGCGACAGCGCTGGGCGATCATCCAGGCATGCAGTTCGAAGAGTTTGCGCCGCGCATGGACCATGCAGCCGATCTCGGTCACGCCAAATTCAAAGCTGGCCTTGTAGCCGCCAAAATCATCGCAGACCAGCTTGCCCCTCCAGTCTCGCAGGAAGTTGCGAGCATGTTCACCGGCGCGGCTGGGGCTGAAGTCATAAACGACAGCTGCCATTTCGCAGAACTGGCTGACCGGCCAGCGCCCCGCCGATATCCTCAAGGCATCGACCAACGACCTGATCAATGGATTTTTGACGGTGCGCCAAGGCAAGACAGAGAAGCGTCTGCGCAATCGCTGGGATGAGGCCAGGGAGAAAGCGGCGGCGAATGACGGCGACACGACTCTCTCGGCAACCATCAGGCAATTCCAGTTCCGCGATATACGACCGAAGGCTGCCAGCGAAATTGACGATATCGCCGACGCCAGTCGCCTGCTGGGCCACTCGACTCAGGAGATGACGAAGAAGGTTTATCGCCGTGTCGGCGAGATCGTAAAACCGACAAAGTGACGGTTAGTTGCGGAACGCCTCCCAAATCGCAGGCAATAAAAAACCCCGTAGATCATTGATCTACGGGGTTTCTAAGAGTGGAGGCCGAGGTCGGAATCGAACCGGCGTAGGTGGATTTGCAATCCACTGCATAACCATTTTGCTACTCGGCCTCAAACGATCAATGCCAAAACCGCTGGCACTCACCGCATACAAACTTGAGTGGGCTATGTGAAGCTTGCCTCTACTCTATCTCACTGAAAACATTGACGTTTTTTATTCGTCGGTGCGTTCGATGGGCGCAATTATGTACTCATTTGCTGGGGCTTGCAACCCCTTGATTTCAAAAAATATTCTTGTTCCGGGCAAAGTGTAGCCGCTGTGGAGCGAGCTTACCCGCTCCACGAGAAGGCCTTAATAACCCAGGGACAGCCCGGTGTTACGTCGTGGATCATTAGCCCCGTAGAAGCGGTTTTTGCCCACCGGCTTGCCACCCAGGGACGGTGCGCCCACCAGGATCGCCGCCAAATGGTTGGCATCCTGAGGGCCGGCAAACTTGTGGCCCCAGCTTTCGAGGATCTTCTGGGTGTCGGGGCTCAAGGCGAACGTCTCGATGTTGGTTTCCTCGGGCAACCACTGCTGGTGGAAGCGCGGTGCATCGACGGCTTCCTGGATGTTCATCTTGTAGTCGATGACGTTGAGGATGGTCAGTAACGTTGCAGTGATGATGCGACTGCCACCGGGGGTGCCAACCACCATGACGGCCTTGCCATCCTTGGTGACGATGGTCGGGCTCATGGACGACAACGGCGTCTTGCCCGGCGCAATGGCATTAGCTTCGCCCTGGACCAGGCCGTACATGTTCGGCACACCGATCTTGGAGGTGAAGTCGTCCATTTCGTCGTTGAGGATCACCCCGGTCTTGCTGGCCATGACGCCGGCGCCGAACCAGTCGTTGAGGGTGTAGGTCACCGACACCGCGTTACCCCACTGGTCGACGATGGAGTAGTGCGTGGTGTTGTTGCCCTCATGGGGAGAAACCCCCGGCTTGATGTCTTGGGAGATACCGGCCTTTTGCGGGTCGATGGCGGCACGCAGTTTGGCAGCGTAGTTTTTGTCCAGCAGATGGGCGACGGGGTTTTCGACGAAGTCCGGATCGCCCAGGTAGCTGTTGCGGTCGACGTAGGCGTGACGCATCGCTTCGATCTGGTAATGCAGACCCTGGGCCGAGTGGTAGCCCAGCTCAGCCATCGGGTAGCCTTCAAGGATGTTCATGATCTCGCAGATCACCACGCCACCGGAGCTCGGAGGCGGTGCCGAGACCACGTGATAACCACGGTAGTCGCACTCGATGGGCGCCAGTTCGCGGGTCTTGTACTTGTCCAGATCGGCCTGGGTGATGATGCCTTTGCCGGTTTGGCTGGAATCGACAAGCGCCTTGGCCACCCAGCCTTTATAGAAGCCGTCGGCGCCGTTGGCGGAGATTTCCCGCAGGGTTTTCGCCAGATCTTTTTGCACCAGTTTCTGGCCGACCTGCATTGGCTCGCCGCCGTGCAGGAAGATCCCGCGCATGTCCTGGTCTTTCTTGAACTCATCGGTGGCCGTGTGCAGCAGGTCGATATCACCCTGCTCCAGGGCAAAGCCGTTTTCCGCCAGGGTGATGGCCGGAGCAATGACCTGGGCGCGCTTCATCGTGCCGTACTTGCTCAGTGCCAACTCCATGCCTGACACGGTGCCAGGCACGCCGACCGCCAGATGGCCCTTGGAACTCAGGTTGGGGACAACGTTACCGTCTTTATCCAGGTACATATCCGCCGTGGCCGCCAGCGGCGCTTTTTCGCGGAAGTCGAGGAAGGTCTTGCGCCCGTCCGCCAGTTGCACGGTCATGAAGCCGCCACCGCCCAAGTTACCGGCCGCCGGGTAGACCACCGCCAGCGCGTAACCCACGGCGACCGCTGCATCCACTGCGTTGCCACCGTCCTTGAGTACGTCGACGCCGACGTGGGTGGCCAGGTGCTGGGCCGTGACCACCATGCCATTTTCGCCGCCCACTGGGGCCAGGGACGCCGCCTGTACACCGCTGAACGTCAGGACCAGGGAAGTCGCTATCAATGCTCGGGTAAAGGGTTGGTATTTCATCCATGGATACTCTATTTATTGGAAGCCATAAAAGTAGTCTCTTTCGAATCCAACCCCCAGCGCCATGGCGTTTTTATGACAGAGCCTGTCGGTGACGGAATAATGCCCATACTATATTCCGGGCCTTCACGCCGAGCAGGAGACGTCGTTGATGGTGGTGAGCAAAGACCACCGGCATCCGCCGATGAGGGAGCGCCGACCACTACCTGCGCTTCGGCAGACGCGCGGCTGAGTGAGACCAGGTACTGCCGTTATGCTGACCAATAATGTAAACAAACCCTATTGAGCGACAAAAATTGAGGCACCTGGTAAGTCAAGGCTTCTAAAAATGAAAATAAATACCAGAGACTCGACGGGATGTTTACAAAAATCAGAAATCATCCCCGCACTCCAAGATGCAAATGAACCGCCCTTCTTTCCTAGACACCTCGACCGGCCGGTTGAGCTGAATGGTCTGTGATTCGACCTTAACTGAAATTTTGCAACTGGTGATGATTGCAGTGCTTCGCCATATACCTATAAGACAGAATAGAATATTCATTCATGCATGTTAGCGTGAAAGACCTGTACATAATTCTCCACGGACTTATAACTTGAACAAACTGTCTGAGATGCATTCTTTCGTTACCGTGGCGGACACGGGCAGTATTTCCGAAGCTGCTCGTCGTTTGGGCACGGCCAAGTCAATGGTATGCCAGCGGATTCAGCAACTGGAAAAGCGCTTAGGCAGCATCTTGCTGGAACGTGGCCGACAGACCCGCCTGACTGAATCGGGCGAGGTGTTTTACCGTCATTGCATTCAGATCCTAGCTGATATTGAGGAGGCCGAAAGCGCCGTCCTGACGTCTCAATCGACGGTGCGCGGGAGCCTGCGAATTGCAGTTCCGATGGCCTTTGGCATGCGCTACCTAACACCGATTCTGTCGTCTTTTGCTGTGCAGTACCCTGAGCTGGATTTAGATGTCGAGTTCGACGACCGTCGTGTCAACTTGCACGAAGAAGGGTTTGATGCAGCCGTTCGTATTGGTGAACTGCCAGACTCTTCACTAATGGCAAAAACCATTACGCCTAACCGACATATCATCTGTGCAAGCCCGGATTATCTGAATGCTCACGGTACACCGCTCATCCCACAGGATCTGGCTCAGCATTTCGCCATGCTCTATGTGAATCGCGAGCCCCATGGTATGTGGACGCTACCGGTAAACAATACACTGGAATCATTCCGTGTCCGCTGCAGGATGCGCACCAATTGTGGCTACCAACTTATGGACGCTGCCAAGGCGGGTATGGGCCTTGCCATATTGCCCACATTCCTGGCTGCACAAGCCATTGTGGAAGGTGAGCTTAGAGAGGTACTGGAACCTTATGCTCCTCGTGGCGGCAATATCTCCGTTGTATATCGGCAGTCCCAAAAAACCTCGTCCAAGCTTCGTGCACTAAGTAGCTTCCTCAGTGAGCAGATCGGCAACCCTGCGGTGTGGGACCAAATGCTGACGGCTCACTCGCGTCCGCAGTGTTGATTCGTTCGATAAAAGCGAAACGTTGATTCGCTTTTCTTCGGCTTATGGGCGGTTTAGCCCTGGCATATCCTCTTTTCCAACAGGTGCATTAACTGCGTCTGACAGGACGAACTGGAAGAGAACGGATGACAAATACCCTTAACAACCCCTCCCGCCGTGCCGTGCTGGCCGGTGGCGTTATGGCAGCGGCCACCTTCGCCGCTGGTAGTGGCTTAGCGCATGGGCTAAAGCCTGTTGGAAAAACCGGTAATGGCGACGGCCAACGTATCGCATTCGATGTGATTATCGTCGGGGGTGGTTCTTCAGGCGCGGTACTGGCCCGGCGCTTGAGTAAGAACAGTGATCGTCAGGTACTTCTGCTTGAGGCGGGCCACAGCTATAGCCCAGATAATTACCCCGAGCTCATCGCTAACAGCGACATAGTCGGTGCAAATGGCAACTCTGAGTTTGAGTGGGGCTACAAGACGCAGCCGGGGTACATCGATCATCCGATTGGCGCATTGCGCGGTAAGGTGTTGGGGGGGAGTTCGGCAATTAATGGCGCGGTGGCAATCCGTACTCGGCCTACTGATTTCAAGCGTTGGGGGCTGCCAGGCTGGAGTTATGAAGAGCTGTTGCCATTCTTCAAGAAACTAGAAACTCATAGTGGTGGTGCTAGCCCATTGCACGGCCATGACGGGCCGCTACCTGTGCATCAACTCAGCGATGCCGAAGTCACGCTTATGCAGCGAGCCTTTATCAACGCCACAGTCGCTAATGGCTACAAAGTAGTTAGCGACTTTGACAGCGCGGACGCTAACGGTGTCGGCCCGTACCCAATGAACATCGTCAACGGCGTGCGGATCAACACAGGTATGGCCTACCTCACTGATGAAGTGCGCAGCCGCGACAATCTAACGATCCGCGCCGACAGCCTGGTAGACAAAGTGCTATTCGATGGAAAGCGCGCGATCGGTGTGCAGCTAGCAGATGGTGAAAAACTCTTTGCCGATGAAGTCATCCTTTCTGCGGGCAGCTACGCAAGTCCAGCGATTCTGTTGCGCTCCGGTATAGGTCCGCAACAGGACTTACACGCCTTGCAGATTCCGCTGATCGCTGAACTGCCGGTGGGGCAGAACCTGATGGATCATCCATTCTATTACAATGCCTATGCGGCAAACCCTGAGTTGATTGGCAGTCAGTCACCGGCCATTGGTGCCAAGCTCTGGACCCATAGCAGCACAGCCGAAGACGGCGATCTGGATCTGCACATCACCGCCACTCATTTGTTTCCCCATGAGCAGAGCCCTACCCAGGTTGGTTTTGTTCTCGCGGTCGCACTGACCCGGCCACTGTCGCGCGGCAAGGTGACCTTGGCCAGTCGCGATCCGTTCATTGCTCCGAACATCGACCTCAACTTCCTCGCCGAGCCCAAGGATCGCCAGCGCCTACTGGATGGCATCCGCCTGGCTCGTAAAATCAGCACAACGGCGCCGTTGAACACGCTGATTCATTCCGAGCTCAATCCGGGCCTGGGAAATGACACCGACGAGGCTTTGCTTGCCAGTGTAAAAGCCAGTCTTGATACCTATCACCATCCCACCTCGACAGCCCCTATGGGCCGGCCGGGGGATGCACAGGCGGTGGTCGACCTTGAGGCGCGGGTGATTGGTGTACAGGGGTTGCGTGTAGTCGACGCTTCGATCTTCCCTGACGTGCCCTCAGTAGCCACCAACATTACTGTGATTGCTGTGGCTGAGAAAGTCGCCAGCCTCTACGTTTAATAATCCAGGAATTATCTCTATGAATAACACCCCGGTTTTGAACTGGATCGATGGCCTGTGGCTGGACTCCGGTGTTTATAAAGATTCCATCGACCCGGCGACCTATGAGCGAATTGGTCAATACGCTGAAGGTGGTTTACATGAAGCGCAACAAGGGATTGAAGCTGCCAAGCGGTCGTTCGTAGAAACGCCCTGGAAAGATGATCGCAACTTGCGCGCCAAGGTCCTGTTGGAGTTGGCCGATGCCTTTGAGCGTAATGCCGATGAACTGATTGCCATGCTGGCGCTGGAAAACGGCAAGATCAAACCCGAAGCCGAATTTGAGGTCACCATGGTGCCCTCAAAGTTGCGTTATTACGCCGCTATGGCGCGTGCAGAGTACGGTCGGGCGGCAGAGCCTAAGCCAGGCAGAATTTCTCTGGTGATTCGTCAGGCGGTCGGTGTCGCGGGCATCATTGTGCCGTGGAACTCGCCGGTGGTGCTGATGATTCGCTCCCTCGCTCCGGCCTTGGCTGCCGGTTGTACTACGGTGATCAAAATGCCTGGGCAAACAGCCCAGACTAACGCGCTGGTGGCACGGATCATGAGTGAGTCGGTGTCGTTGCCCCGTGGCGTGATCAATTTGTTCAGCGAGCTGGGCGCGGCTGGCTCCATACACCTGGTGGAGTCACCCCAGGTTCCGGTGATCAGCTTTACCGGCAGCACCACCACCGGCCGTGCAATTTGTGCTGTCGGCGCACAGTCGCTGAAGCGTTTTGGCTTAGAACTGGGGGGGAAAACCCCCATGTTGGTATTTAACGATGCCGACCTGGATGCCACAGTGCCAACGCTAGTGAAAGCCCTGACAGTATTTGCTGGCCAGTTTTGTATGACTGGTTCGCGGCTGTTGGTGCAGCGCGATATCGCCCCAGCAGTGATCGAGCGTTTGGCGGCGCAGCTGGAAGCTGTGCGTGTGGGGCCCGCTGCAGATTCATCCAGCGAAATGGGCCCGTTGATCGATAAGCCCAACGTGCAGCGGGTCAACCAAGTGGTAGAGGAAGCGATCGCTGGTGGTGCCGAAGTCATCGTGCGTGGTGGGCCTGTGACCGAAGGGCTCTTGGCCAAAGGCGCTTTCTATCGACCGACACTCCTGCGGGTAAGTGACGCCGAGATGCCAATTGTGCAGCGTGAGACGTTTGGTCCGGTGCTGACCCTGCAGGTGTTCGATAGCGAAGCAGAGGCGATTGAGTTGGCTAACAACAGCGAGTTCGGCCTCGCGGCCAGTGTATGGACTCGCGATATTGATCGTTCTTTACGGGTTGCTCGCGAACTGGAGGCAGGCACTGTATGGGTCAATGATTGGGCGGTGGTCTACGACGAGTTTGAGGAAGGTGGTTTCAAACAGTCAGGCCAGGGACGCCTGAACGGTGTGGCGGCGATGGATGACTTTGTTGAATACAAACACATCGCTCTCAATCCCGGTTTGCGCCAAAACTAAATCAAATTCGTTCGCCTGCGCACTTTGGTGCGTGGGCGGCTGCCTTGGAAGCCCTAAATTGAACCCTATGCGACTACCTCGACTTTTGGCCGGCGCACTGTTGGCAGGGACGTTGGTAGCGTCCTTCGCCATCACCGCAAACGAAGATGATTTTTCTCCCATGAATGACCTCACTATTCCCCAAGACCGTCTTTACGACGCATTGCTTGATGCGCTCTATGCGACTTTTGGTCATCATCCTGGCTTTCGTATTACCCATGCCAAGGGGATGTTGCTGCGAGGCAGCTTTACGGCCACACGAGAGGCTCCGGCGCTAAGTCGAGCGGCCCATTTCCAGGGGCAGCCAGTTCCGGTACTAGTGCGCTTCTCCAACTTCAGCGGTCTACCGGGCACTGCGGATGGTGACCCGATGGCCAGCCCTCATGGTTTGGCTGTGCGCTTTACGCTACCGGGGGATAAGTCCACGGATATTGTGACGCATTCGTTCAATGGCTTTCCGGTCGCCACCCCAGAAGACTTTCTAAGCTTTTTACAAGGCATTCTCGCCAATGTCGCTACGCCGCCTAACCCGTTGCCATTGCAAACATTTCTGGCCGCTCATCCAAGAGCACAGCATTTTCTTGAGGCACCCAAGCCTGCACCTAGCAGCTACGCCAATGTGGAGTATTTTGGTGTCAATTCCCTGATGTTTAGCAACGGTCAGGGCGAGGAGCGTATCGGCCGTTACCGCATTGAGCCTCTAGTGGCAGAGTCCGCATTAACTGACCAGAAAACGGCCGAAATGTCTGCCGATTATTTGCAAGACGAAATCGGCACACGATTAGCCAGAGGGCCGGTGAAGTTGCGGCTGGTCTTGCAATTGGCGGCACCAGGGGACGCCATCGAAGACGGCTCGATTCCTTGGCCGCGTAGCCATCAGGAGGTTGAGCTGGGAATTTTAACCCTCGACTCTGTTGTTCCGCCCGCGGAGCAACAGCCTGGTCAGCAGCGCCTTGACTTCAACCCGGGGCGCTTGATTGATGGCATTACGGTAAGTCAAGACCCGATGATTCAGGCGCGTGAGCGGATCTACCAGCGAGCAGTTCTCAGGAGGCAGCAGCCATGAGCAGTGACGCAGGTGTCAGTGTAATTGTTCATGAGGTCCATCCGCAGTATCAGACTCTGTATGAACAATGGATGAGCAAAGCCATCGACGCTCATCGTCAGTTTCCCGGTTACATGGCCACTGATATTGTCAAACCCATCGGGTCGCAACTGCGATATGCCATAATTTTGCGCTTTATAAGCACGGAGCACGTCATCGCCTGGCTGAAGTCAGACGTGCGGCAGGCCTTGTTGCGTGAGTCTTTGCCATGGCTGCGACGGGACTACTATCGCGCCGACGATGATTCGAAGTTTTGGTTTGAGCCGTTACAAGGACGAGTCACTGTTGATCGTTGGAAGCAATGGTTACTGTCTTGGGTGGTAGTCTTGCCACTGACAGTTTTTATACCCTGGTTATTGTCAGCCGTTCTTGAGCTTACTGAGCTGGACCTGCCGGTTTGGTTGTTCAAAGTTATGGTTGCAGGGGTGGTGTCCTTGAGCATGGTCTATTGGTTGATGCCTTTGACAACCCATATCATGTCTCGCTGGCTGTTGCGCTGAGGCCGATAAAACCATAAGTCACCGCCAAGAGACGCCCAATGACCGACCCGATCCACGCGCTTTACCACAAGATCACCTGGAAGCTGATTCCCTTCCTGTGCTTTTGCTATCTGGCCGCCTACCTGGACCGGATCAATATCGGCTTCGCCAAACTGCAAATGCTCGACCAGTTGCAGTTCAGCGAAACTGCCTTCGGCCTGGGCGCCGGCCTGTTCTTTGTCGGCTATATCATCTTTGAAGTGCCCAGCAACCTGGTGCTGGAAAAGGTCGGCGCGAAGATCTGGATCGCACGGATCATGATCACTTGGGGCCTGCTCTCGGCCTGCACCATGCTGGTCACCTCCACCACCCAGTTCTATATCCTGCGTTTTTTGCTCGGCGCCGCCGAAGCCGGGTTCCTGCCGGGGGTTCTGTACTACCTGACCACCTGGTTTCCCACCTATCGCCGCGGGCGGGTCATTGCCCTGTTCATGATCGGCCTGCCGCTGTCCAGCGTGATTGGCGGGCCGTTGTCCGGCTGGATCATGGGCCACTTCGACTACGTGGGCGGCCTGCGCGGCTGGCAGTGGCTGTTCCTGATCGAAGCGGTGCCCAGCGTATTGCTCGGTGTGCTGACTTTCTGGGCTCTGCCTAACACCTATCAGCAAGCCAAATGGCTGTCACCGGAAGAAAAATCCCTGCTGGAAAGCCAGTTGCGCAAAGACGATGCCGACAGTGCCAGCAGCAAGCACAGCTTGCGCGACGGTTTCTTCAACCTCAAAGTGTGGATGCTCGGCGGTATCGACTTCTCGATCCTGCTCAGCGCCTATGCCATGGGTTTCTGGATGCCAACCTTTATCCGCAACGCCGGGGTTACCGACACCTTCCACATTGGCATCCTCACGGCCCTGCCAAGCGTCGCCGCGCTGTTGGGCATGCTGCTGATCGGCGCCAGTTCCGATAAACACCGCGAACGCCGCTGGCACATCATCGTGCCGTTTTTGGTGGGCGCCGTGGCCATGGCCAGCAGCACCTTTTTCACCCATAACGTGGTCGCCACCGTGGCCCTGTTTGCCATTGCCTCGGCGGCGATCATCGGCGCCGTACCGGTGTTCTTCAGCCTGCCGGCGACCTTTCTTAAAGGCACCGCAGCGGCCACCGGTTTTGCCCTGGCCTGCTCGCTGGCAAACATCGCAGGGCTGGTGAGCAACTCGTTGATGGGGGTTGCGATCGACGTCACAGGCAGCAGCGCCGGGCCCTTGTGGTTTTTCGCAGGCTGCCTGATTCTCAGCAGCTTCCTGGTGATCGCCTTGCCGGCAAAAATAGTGAATCGCTAAACACGCCTCACGTACCCTGGCGATGACGCGCTTCAAATCAAATGGGGGCAAACGGGCAATCAGCTCTGGTGTGTAGGTTTTATGGCGTTAGAATCAGCGCCATTGCACGCCAGCCCCACAGACACGAGCCCCCCATGAGCTTTGATTTCGACACGATCCACCCCCGCCTCGGTACCGGCAGCACCAAGTGGAGTCGCTACCCGCAAGACGTTCTGCCGATGTGGATTGCCGATATGGACATCGCCGCGCCAGCGGCCATTCTGGAGGCTCTGCACCAACGCCTGGACCAACAGATGCTCGGCTACAGCGTCGCCCGCCCGCAAGTGCGCGAGGCAATCGTCGCCGATTTGTGGAACAAGTATGCGTGGCGCGTGCAGCCCGATGAACTGCTGTTCCTGCCCGGTGTAGAGCCAGGGTTCAACATGGCGCTGCATGCTTTCGTCCAACCGGGGCAACCGGTGGTGTTGCAGACCCCCAACTATTGCCCGCTGCGCAACGCACCGGGCAACTGGAACCTGCCAAAGATCGAAGTGCCGTTTGAACTGAGCGAAGCAGGCGAATACCTCACCCCGCTGCCCGCCTTGCGCCAAGCGCTGACCGGCGCCGGCGCCCTGCTGCTGAGCAACCCGCACAACCCGCTGGGCAAAGTGTTCCCCCGCGAAGAATTGCTGGCGGTGGCCACTGCATGCCTGGAGCAAGGCGCGCTGATTATTTCCGATGAAATCCATGCAGACCTGTGCTTCGACGGGCGTCGGCACATCCCCACGGCGAGCCTGAGCCCTGAGATTGCCCAGCGCACCATCACGCTGATGTCGGCCAGCAAGGCCTACAACATCGCTGGCTTGAAAACCTGCTTTGCCGTGGTTCAGGACCCGGTGATACGCGAGCGCTTCAACCGCGCGCGCTGCGGCATGGTCGACAGCGTCAGCCCCCTGGGCCTGGAAGCGACATGGGCAGCTTACAGCCAGTGCGGCGAGTGGCTGGAGGCGCTGGTCAACTACCTGCAAGGCAATCGCGACTACCTGGTAGATGCTGTGCGTACCCGTTTGCCAGGCGTGCTGATGCATGCACCACAAGGTACTTATCTGGCGTGGCTCGATTGCAGCGCATTGGGCCTGGAAGATCCGCAGCGATTTTTCCTGGAACAGGCGAAAGTCGGCCTCAGCGCCGGTCTGGAGTTCGGCGATGACAGCCAACAATTTGTGCGCTTGAACTTCGGCTGCCCAAGGGCGTTGCTCGAAGAAGGTCTCCAGCGCATGGAGCGCAGTTTGCGCCTGCGCTGAGGCCATCGGTTGATACGTGCTGATCGTTCCCAGACGCGGGAACGATCAGTAGCTTCACAGCTTGGCGATGGAGACTTCTGTCGATTTGACGAAAGCAATCACCTCGCTGCCCACCTTCAATTCCAGGTCACGTACCGAACGGGTGGTGATCACTGACGTCACGACGCCGGATGCGGTTTGCACGTCAATCTCGGACACCACTTCGCCGATCAGGATTTCCTTGATCACCCCTTTGAACTGGTTGCGCACGTTGATCGCTTTGATGGTCATGTCGGCTTTCCTTTAGCTGTTGGGTCAATCCGCACGAATGCGCAGGCCCTCAAAATGCGCTATCCGAAACAACAACAAAAAGAATATATAACTATTTATTTATTCCATAAATGAATAAGAAGAGAAGACTTGCCCCTCGCCACAGATTGCGCGCTCGCCGTGATAGAGATCAGAACCCTACCGTTGCCGACACCAGCCAGGTACGCGGCGTTGACAGGGTCAAGCCAGGGGCGCTGTCGGATGAGGTGGCGGCCGAGGCCCAATAGGTGGTGTTCAATACGTTCTCTACAGTGGCGCGCACGGTGATCGGTTTGTCGTCGACTTTGAAGGTGTAGCGCGCGCCAAGGTCATAGCGTTCCCAGTTGTCGATTTTTTGCTGGTTGGCCGCGTCCAGGTATTGCGAACCGGTGTGGATGGCGCGGGCAGTCAGGGTCAGGCCTTGCAGGTGTTGGATGTCCCATTCGGCGCCGAGGTTGACGTTGGCCACCGGGGAGCCGGTGCCGCGCTTGCCGTCGGTCAGGCCCTTGGCGGTTTTGGTTTGCTCGCTGTCCAGCAACATCACACCACCCAGCAATCGGACATGTTCAATGGGCTCGCCAAACACCGTCAACTCCACGCCTTGGTTGCGCAACTCGCCGTTAGGCTTGAAGTTGTTTTGCTCGTCGATGCCGTACGCCGGTTGATTGATGCGGAACACGCTGGCGGTCATCCCGAAGCTGCCCATATCGTACTTGGCGCCGACTTCCACCTGCTTGCTTTTAGTGGGTGGGAAGATCGCGTTTTCGTTGTTCACCCCGCTTGACGGTGCCGTTTCGCCCTGGCTCAAACCTTCCATGTAATTGCTGTAAAGCGAGAACTGATCAGTGACTTTCACCACCAGCCCGAGGGCTGGCGACAGCGCTTGCTCGTCGTATTCCGGTTGGTCCTTCACCCCGTTGCTCCAGGACGTCACCTCGACCTTTTGCAAGCGTGCACCCAGCGTCAGCAGTACGCGGTCATCGAGAAAGCTGAGGGTATCGGCCAGGGCCAGGCTGGTGAAACGGTCTTCGGTATGGGTGCTGGTGTCCCAGCGCACGGCCTTGCCGGGCTTGGGCAATACAACCGGGTTGTAGAGGTTGCTCTTGCCGGGAGTGTAGCGCTCGCCGGCATTGTCGAAGTCCATGTTGAAGCGGTTCAGGCTGACGTTGATGGTGTGTCCCACAGGGCCCGTATTGAACCAGCTGCGGGCGCCGACGGTGACGGTCTTGACGTCTTCATCGCGGCGAAAACTGCGCGGCACAACGGTAAAGTCGCCGTTGCTCTGGGTACTCTGCACCCCATGGCGCAGGAAGTCGTAGTTACCTTTGCGCGCCCCCGCCGAGGCGTAGACCATCAGCGAATCATTCACGTCAAACTCACCACGTACCGCGCCAAAGGTGTCCTTGGTGTGGGACCAGGTCCAGGACTGGGCGAAGTTTCGGCGGATGTCCTCGGCCTTGGGCATCACACTGCCCTTGGCGATTTCGACCCGTTCCTGCGGTGCGTCGGCGGTACGTTCCTGGCGACCCAGGTCGAGGGACAAGCGCACCCGCTCCTTGCGAAAATCCAGGCCGATCACGGCCATTTCTCGATCCACGCTCTGGTGATCCCACTCGGTATCACCGGATTGCTTCACGCCGTTGAAACGCACGCCAAACTGCTGCTCTTCACCGAAGCGCCGGCCGATATCCACTGCTCCGCCGAACTGCCCGGCCGAGGCATAGCTGCCGGTAAATTCGGTGATCGGTGCGTCGGTCGCGCGCTTGGGTTCAATATTGATATTGCCGCCAACGCTGCCCCGCGGGGCGATGCCGCCGAGCAAGGCACCGGGGCCTTTGAGGATGTCGACGCGCTCGACCATTTCCATGTCGATGGCGTAGGTCGGCAGCACGCCGTACAGGCCACCGTAGGACACATCACTGTTGAACAGGCTGAAACCGCGTACCGAAAACTGCTCAAAACGCCCGCCCGCCGGGTTGGTGATGCGCACCGACGGGTCGCTGGCAACCATCTCGCCAAGGGTGCGCGCCTGCAGGTTTTTCACCGCTTTGGCGGTGTAGGAAGTGAGGTTGAAAGGCGTGTCCAAAAAGTCAGCCTCCCCCAACATACCTTGGGCACCTTTGCGGGTGACTTGGTCACCGGCGTAGGTTTCAGCCACTGGCGTGGCACCGACACCAAGAATTGAAGTGGCGGGCAGTTGGTAGCTGCCGCTTTGCGGCGCAGGGATCAAGGTGTAGGCGCGATCACCCACCGCCTGCAATTGCAGGCCGGAACCCTGGAGCAAGCGGGCGAAGCCTTCCTCAACGGCAAATTCACCGGAGATCCCGGCGCTGTTGCGACCGCTCACCAGGGCCGGGTCCACCGACAGGTTGACCCCAGCCAGCCCAGCGAAGCGGGTCAGCGCCGTGCCCAGGCTGCCGGCCGGCACCTCATAACTGCGCCGGGCCGCGTCCTCGGCCCAGCTCACAGGAACAAACAACGGGCTGGCACTCAGGCTCAGCACAAGACTCAGGCGCAACAGCGATGGCGGGACGACGGGCATTTAAAAGGCTCTCTGTTTTCGTTCACTTGCCTTGGATGACAAGCGACGCGAAAAAAGGGGACACGTTCTTTTCAATTAATTAATCCAAACACCATTGCGGCAAGCCCGCTCGCCACAACAAATGCCTCAGGCCAGTTTTTTGCGGGGCGTCAATGTGACCCAATAACGCGTGCGCGAATGCACCTCCAGCGCCAGGGTCGAGGCCAGCAGGCCAAGAATGCGGTCGGTGTCTTCCAGGCGAAAGCTGCCGGTGACTCGCAGGGTTTCCAGGCTCGGGGCCCAGCGCAGCACGCCAGGTCGATAACGTTCGAGTTCGCGCAGGAAGTCGCCCAACGGCTGGTTCTGCGCAGTCAGCACACCGTCGCGCCAGCCCAGTTGCAGGGCGTCGAACGGACTCATCGGACCAAGGCCGGTGCTTTGCAGTCGCGCTTGTTGGCCGCCTTGCAAGGTTGCGACTTGCCCGCGACCATCGCGCACCTGCACCGCGCCCTTGAGCACCGACACCTGGCATCCATCAGGCAACTGCCGCACACAGACCTCGGCCTGACTGACGATGACCTGGCCGTAGCGAGTCTGCACGGTCAACGGTGCTTTGCCCGGTACCGCCAGCGCCAACTCGCCGTCTACCAGAGTCAGGCGGCGCTGGGCCAGGTCCACGTCCACCGCGCTGGCGGTATTGAGTTGCAGACTGCTGCCGTCGGCCAGCGGAACTTGTTTGCGCTCGCCCGTGGCGGTGTGCAGGTCGGCCCGCCAGACGTCGATGGGCAATTGCCGGCTGAGCAACCACACCGCCGGCACCAGTGCCGCCACGCCCAAGGCGCGCTTGAGCACCGCGCGCCGGCCCGGTTGCGGCCGATCCAGGCTGGCCATGGCCAGCGCCTGGGGTAATTGGGCAAAGCGTTGGCGCAGCAACTGCGCCTTTTGCCAGGCCTGTTCATGGCGGGTGTGGCTGTCGCGCCATTGTTGCAGCCCGGCATGATCGCGCTCGGTGGCGCTGCCCGACTCCAGCAACGCCAGCCACTGCGCGGCAGCCCGGGCGACCTGGCGCGCTTCGGGCGACGGCCCGCTGCGACTCACAGCTCCACCAACAGGCAATGCTCATACGCCTGGGCCATATAGCGCTTGACCGTGCGTTCCGAGACCTTGAGCCGCTCAGCAATCTCGCGATAACCCAAGCCTTCCAGTTGGCTCCAGAGAAACGCCCGACGCACAGCCGGTGGCAAACCGTCGAGCAACTCATCTAGGGCGTGCAGGGTTTCCAGCAGCAGCCAGCGCTGTTCGGGCGACGGCACACAGTCTTCCGGCAAGCGCGCCAGGGCATTCAAGTAGGCCTGCTCCAGGCTGCGGCGCTGATGGAAGTTGACCAGCAGACGCTTGCCCACCGTGACCAGATAGGCCCGGGGCTCCTGAAGTTGCGCAATCGGCTGGGCGCTGGCCAGCACCCGCAAGAACGTGTCCTGACTGAGGTCGGCCGCATCCCAGGCATTGCCCAGCCGGCGCCGCAACCAGCTTTCCAGCCAACTGCGGTGGTCGCGGTACAAACTGTGAAGGCTGGGCTCTGCGACGGGCATTGGCATTACTGCATCATTCATGGCAAACAAACCTGCGCGGCGCGAGTTAATCTCAAATGAGATTAATTCTAATTAATATCCTTGCGACGCACCATGTTCTTTTTGCCAAACCCCTTGCGCCTACAAAAGGCGGGTATCGAGCAGCGCCGCCTTTTGCCTGAGCAAATCAATAAACAGCCCCAACTCCCGACTCACCGGCTCCCCCTTGCGCAGCCGCAGCCCAAATGGCTCTTCGCATTGGCATCGGCGAACGCCATGGCAAGGACATCACCAACGACCGCGTGCAGGCGACCAAATGGCTGATGGTGCGACCCAACCTGCAATACGTGAAATACCCGGGAGGGTTGAAGGAAACCAACAGTGCGGTGGTCGGGGGGGTGCAGTTTATTGCGGACTTTTAGTCGGTCTCAGCTTCGGCATCAAACACCTGCCCACGTCGCACCACGCTGCCGGGCTTGAGCACGGCCCCTGGCGCCAATACCCCATTGGCGCCGACCCGGCACTGATCCCCTAACAGCGCCCCGAACTTGTCGCAACCGGTGCAGTGCAAACGGCCGTCGATGCGTACCTGCACCTCCTTGTCGACCCGCTCGTTGCGGTAGTTGGCGACGATGCTGCCAGCTTCCAGGTTGACCCCATGCCCCAGCACCGAATCACCGACAAAGTTGAAGTGGGCCAGCTTGCTTCCGCTGAATATGAAGGAGGTTTTCAGTTCTGTACCGGGGCCGATAATGCAGCGCTCATCCAGCCAGCAACCACCCCGCAGATAGGCTCCGGCGGCGATAAAACAGTGAGCGCCAATGATCAGCGGGCCCTTGAGCACCGCGCCGACCTCGACCATTGCCGTGTGATGGACGGCAATTTCGTCGTGGATTTCATAGTCGGCGGGAGCCAGTTGGGTTAGCAACTGGCGAACAATCGCCGGCGCTTGGGTAACCAGCGCCCAGGGTGTCAGATCGCTCCAGGGTGCCAGTGGCGAGCGAGAAAAATCCTGGATGTGATCGTCGAGTGTAATCAAGACTGCCGCCCCTTTTTCGAATCAGAGAAGGTCAAAACGCTAACACTCTCATTGCTGAAAGTCAGCCATGTGCCACGACGCCAGCTACTGGCACAGCCCGCGACCTGATATACGCCGAGGCTGGCCGACCTTATGATGGCAGGCCTACCAATAAGGAAATTGCGCAATGCTGCCGATTCGTACCCCCTTGATTCTGCACCCAGGCCTCTCCACACCCAGCCGGCGGATCTGGCTCAAGCTGGAAAACCTGCAACCCTGCGGCTCGTTCAAGTTGCGGGGGATGAACACCCTCTGTGCCTACGCCGCCAGCCAGGGCAAGACGACAGTGGTCTGCCCGTCCGGCGGCAATGCCGGGTTGGCGACGGCGGTGGCGGCACGGGGGTTGGGTTTACACGCGCGAATCGTGGTGCCAACGACGACACCGCAGGCGACCCGCGCACGTATCCAGCAGGCCGGCGCTGAAGTGGTGGTGCACGGTGATCTTTGGGATGAGTCCAATCAGTTGGCGCTGCAACTGGCCGAAGCGCCGGATGCGCTGTATGTGCCGGCCTTCGATCACCCGCTGCTGTGGGAAGGCCATAGCAGCATGGTCGACGAGATTCTTGAGGACTGCCCCCAGGTTGATGCCATTGTCACTTCCGTGGGCGGCGGCGGGTTGCTGGCTGGTGTGTTGGTGGGGCTAGAACGCCACGAGCGTTATGACTGCAAGGTCATCGCTTGCGAGACCCAGGGCGCCGCGTCGTTTGCCGCCGCCGTGGACGCCGGGCATCCCGTGCGACTGGCGAAAATCGACACCATCGCCAAGTCCCTCGCCGCCACGCAGGTTGCGGGGTGGCCGGTTGAGCATATCCAGGGTTTCCCCCATCAATGCGTGGTGCTGAGCGATGCCGAGGCGATGATGGGGGTTGCTCGTTACGCCGATGACCTGCGCCAGTTGGTGGAGCCCGCGTGCGGGGTGTCGCTGGCGGTGGCTTATCTGGATCACCCGGCGATTGCCGAGGCGCAGGACGTGGTGATCATCGTCTGCGGCGGTGTAAGCATCAGTGCCGAGACGGTTGGCCAGTGGCAACAAGCGGGCTAAAACGCCCGTTCCATCTTGATGATCTCGATCGACACCGGGCTTTATAGCCAACAAAGGGTTTGCCAGCCGCTCAAGACCGTACTTTCTGCGCGTTGACCACCACAGGCAAACACCATATAGTGTGCCAACACTAACTAATCACCACTACATAGTGTGCGGCGCCGTCAAAGACAGACCACACTGCGTGCAGTATTTCAATGCCTTGAAGCCTGCAAGCAGAGCATTTTTGAACGCGGTGAACAGCAGTCACCCACGCCGTCAGAACGGACCAGGAAGGAGTATTTTCAATGCTGAGTTGGGATGAAGTCGATAAAGAAGACACCCGCGACGTAGTCATCAAAGGCGCCAACGCCGGCCACGCCACCGAAGCCAACATGGACCGCCTTGACGGCGCCGGCGCCGCTGCAGCACTTGAAGCGCGCAACGTCACTGCTAACGATTCCGCCGCTATCGTGCGCGCCAAGGCCGCCCTGGACAAACTCGACGTTGCCGAAGGCCTCGCCGAGTTGGAAGGTGCTGCCGCCCGCGTCGCCGTCGACGAAAAGCGCATGATCAACTGCCGCGCCGACCTCAACCAACTCGTGCCCTTCAAGTACGACTGGGCCTGGCAGAAATACCTCGACGGCTGCGCCAACCACTGGATGCCGCAAGAGGTCAACATGACCGCCGACATCGCCCTGTGGAAAGACCCCGAAGGCCTGACCGACGACGAACGCCGCATCGTCATGCGCAACCTGGGCTTCTTCTCCACTGCTGATTCGCTGGTCGCCAACAACCTGGTCCTGGCCGTGTACCGCCTGATCACCAACCCGGAGTGCCGCCAGTACATCCTGCGCCAGGCCTTCGAAGAGGCGATCCACACCCACGCCTACCAATACTGCATCGAATCGCTGGCCATGGATGAAGGCGAGATCTTCAACATGTACCACGAGATCCCATCGGTCGCCAAAAAGGCAGCCTGGGGCCTGAAATACACCCGCGCCATCTCCGATCCAAAGTTCGAAACCGGCACCGTCGACACCGACAAAGAGCTGCTGCGCAACCTGGTCGCCTACTACTGCGTCCTGGAAGGCATCTTCTTCTACTGCGGCTTCACCCAGATCCTGTCCATGGGCCGCCGCAACAAAATGACCGGCGTAGCCGAGCAGTTCCAATACATCCTGCGCGATGAATCGATGCACCTGAACTTCGGTATCGATGTGATCAACCAGATCAAAATCGAAAACCCACATTTGTGGGATGCCGAAATGAAGGAAGAAGCGACCCAGATGATCCTGCAAGGGACGCAACTGGAGATTGAATACGCTCGCGACACCATGCCGCGCGGAGTGTTGGGGATGAATGCGGCGATGATGGAGGACTACCTCAAGTTCATCGCTAACCGTCGCCTGTCGCAGATTGGCTTGAAGGAAGAGTATCCAGGGACCACGAACCCGTTCCCATGGATGAGCGAGATCATGGACTTGAAGAAAGAGAAGAATTTCTTTGAGACCCGCGTGATCGAATATCAGACTGGCGGTGCGCTTAGCTGGGATTGACGAGACCTAGTGTGGGAGCTTGCTGATACACCGAGTCGCCTGCATCGCAGGCACTCCAGCTCCCACATTGTTCCTGTTTTCGAAGCAGATTCCGGCGCCCTCAAAAATCCCGCAAAACAGCTATTTATGCCCAATCAAACCATCAAGACACCCTGTGTCGGCCTGTGCTCCACCGTTTACGGGGACCTGGTCTGCCGGGGCTGTAAGCGTTATCACCATGAGGTCATTCAATGGAATGGCTACAGCGGTGAAGAGAAGCAAGCCGTGTGGCTGCGCCTCGAACAATTGCTGGTGCAGGTCATGACCAGCAAGCTTGAGGTATTCGATGCACCACGCCTGCGTCAGCAACTGGAAGACCGCAAGATCCGTTTTATGCCGCAGCAGTCACCGTATTGCTGGGCGTATCAGTTGATTGCCCGGGGCGCACGGGTGATTTCGAAGTTGGATGCTTATGGGCTGGCGTTGCTGCCGGAGTTCCGTGAGCGCAATCTGACTGATCTGCGGGATGCCATTGATCGAGAGTTTTTCCTGCTTTCCGAAGCGCACTATCAGCGCTACATCGCGCCTGGGTTTCTCAGGGAGGCGTTTGGTGCGCCTTTGATAGCCAGTATCTAAAACGCCGCAAAACAAGTGTGGCTTGCCTGCGATAGCGCAGTGTTAGTCAGCCGTTTTATCGACGGGTACACCGTTATCGCAGGCCAGCCAGCTCCCACCTTTAATCTTCATTGTTTAGAAGATTTCAGCAGGTCCAGGACGCGCCTCGCTCCGTCTGCAACACATAACGTTCAATCGCCTGCTGGCATACCTCGCGATCCAGGCTCCCCTGCTCCGCCAATGCCGTGAGCGCTGCCAACACGATGTGATAGCGGTCCACCTCAAAGAAATCCCGCAACGCCGCACGGGTATCGCTGCGACCAAAGCCATCGGTGCCAAGCACCGTGAAAGCCGAATCCAGGTACGAAGCAATCATTTGCGGCACCGCCCGCACGTAGTCAGACACTGCAATCACCGGTGCGCCTTTGGGCAAACAGTCGGCCAAATGGCTGTGGTGTGGTGCTTGCCCAGGATGCAGACGGTTCCAGCGTTCCACCTCCCGCGCTTCCCGAGCCAGTTCGCTGAAACTGGTGACGCTGTACACCTCGCTTTGCACCTGCCAATCGTCCGCCAGCAATTGCGCGGCAGCCTGGGCTTCGCGCACCAGCGTGCCGGAGCCGAGCAGGCGTACCTTGCCGCTGGCCTGTTCGCTGAGTCGGTACATGCCCTTGATGATTGCCGCCTCGACACCTTCCGGCTGCGTGGGCTGCGGGTAGTTTTCGTTCATCAGGGTCACGTAGTAAAACTCGTCGACATCGTGCTCCAGCATCTGGCGCATGCCATGGTCGAGGATCACCGCAAACTCGCCGGCAAACGCCGGGTCATAGGCCCGGCAGTTGGGCACGGTAGCGGCGGTCAGGTGGCTGCTGCCGTCCTGGTGCTGCAAGCCCTCGCCGCCCAGGGTGGTACGGCCCGCCGTGGCGCCCAGCAGGAAGCCACGGGCGCGCTGGTCGGCAGCGGCCCAGATCAAATCGCCGACCCGCTGGAAGCCGAACATCGAGTAATAAATATAAAACGGCAGCATGCGCAAACCATGCACCGAATAGCTGGTGGCCGCCGCGACCCAAGAGCTGATGGCGCTGGCTTCACTGATGCCTTCTTCGAGAATTTGCCCGTCGGTGGCTTCGCGGTAGCTGAGGATAGAGCCGATGTCTTCCGGCTCGTAACGCTGGCCGACGCTGGAGTAAATGCCGATCTGCTTGAACAGGTTGGCCATGCCGAAGGTCCGCGCTTCGTCCGCCACAATCGGCACGATGCGCGGCCCGAGGGCCTTGTCCTTGAGCAGGTTGCTGAGCATCCGCACAAAGGCCATGGTAGTGGACATTTCCTTGCCACCCGCCTGGGTTGCGAAGCTGGCATAGCCTGCCATCGGTGGCACGCCTACAGGCTCCGCTTGCTGGACGCGGCCAGGTACATAACCGCCCAAGGCAGCACGGCGCTGGTGCAGATAGCGCATTTCGGCGCTGTCATCAGCCGGTTTATAGAAGCTCAGGGACTCGGCCTGTTCGTCCGACAGCGGCAACTGGAAGCGATTGCGAAAGGCGATCAAGGCATCACGGTCGAGTTTTTTCTGTTGGTGAGTGGTCATCTTGCCCTGACCCGCCTCGCCCATACCGAAGCCCTTTTTGGTCTGTGCCAGGATCACCGTCGGGCGGCCTTTTACCAGGCGCGCGGCGTGGTAAGCGGCATGGATTTTCACCATATCGTGGCCCCCGCGCTTGAGACGGTCGATCTGCTCGTCACTCAAGCCTTCTACCAATTTGGCCAGGGCTTCGCTTTGGCCGAAGAAATGCTCGCGGTTGTAGGCGCCGTCCTTGGCGGCAAAGGTCTGAAATTGTCCGTCCACGGTCTGGGACAGGGTGCGCACCAGCGAGCCATCTGCATCGCGCGCCAGCAAGCCATCCCAGTCCGAGCCCCACACCAGCTTGATCACGTTCCAGCCGGCGCCGGCAAACAACGCTTCCAGCTCGTCAATGATTCGACCATTGCCGCGTACTGGGCCGTCGAGGCGTTGCAGGTTGCAATTGACCACCCAGGTCAGGTTATCCAGGCCTTCTCGGGCGGCCAGGGTCAGCGCTGACATGCTTTCCGGCTCGTCCATTTCGCCGTCGCCGAAGACGCCCCAGACGTGGCGGTCAGTGGTGTTCTGCAAGCCGCGATGCTGCAGATAACGCATAAACCGCGCCTGGAAGATCGAGCTGATGGGCCCAATGCCCATGGAGCCGGTGGGAAACTGCCAGAAGTCCGGCATCAGCCACGGATGGGGGTAGCTGGACAACCCTCGGGCACCGACCTTGAGCGCACCGATTTCCTGGCGATAGTGCTCAAGATCGGCTTCGTTCAAGCGGCCTTCAAGGAAGGCCCTGGCGTAAATACCGGGAGCAGAATGGGGCTGATAGAACACCAGGTCGCCGCCGAAACCGTCATTACGGGCGCGGAAGAAATGGTTGAACCCCACCTCGAACAAATCCGCGGCACTGGCATAGCTGGCGATATGGCCGCCCAACTCGCCATAGGCCTGGTTGGCCCGTACTACCATGGCCAGGGCATTCCAGCGCACCACCGAGGCTAGCCGTTCTTCGGTGGCCAGGTCGCCGGGGAAGCGCGCTTGCTGGTCCACGGCGATGCTGTTGATGTAGGGCGTGCCGTGACGCGGCTTCCAGGCGATGGCGGGTGCGCCGCCAGCATCCGCCAGCATGTCGAGGATCTCCCTGGCTCGCGCGGGCCCGGCGTTGGCTACCAGCGATGCCAGGGCGTCACGCCATTCGGCCAGCTCTTGCTGGTCTGTCGCCGTCTGACTCATTGCACTCGCGAAACCGTTCATGGGCTACCTCCAGGCTTTTTTCCAGTTTATGTCGGCACCAGAGGATTTTTTGACTGTTATAGGCCGTTCAAGCCTATTTTTTGAGCATGAATAACTGCCAAAACCAGCATTACAAGCACGTTGTGCTTCAACCCCCTTAAACCCCGCAATTGTGTTTAAAATGCCGCCCGCTCAATGACCGACGCTGCCCGATGAACCCAGACGCACTCGCCACCCTCAACGCTCATTTGCTCACCGCCCTGCAAACCGCCCCCACGGAGACTCGGCGCCTGTTCCACGGCCGTGGTCGTTGCTGGCCAGGCCTGGAACAATTGACCGTAGACTGGCTGCAAGGCGTGGTGCTGGTGTCACTGTTCAAGGAACCCGAGGCCGCAGAGCTGGCAGCCTTGAAACAGCTGTTGACGCACATCACCGCGTCCAGCCAATGGCAGCAGTCCGGTGCCCATACCCTGGCTCTGCAACACCGCTACCTGCCGCAAAGCACCACCGAGTGGCTGCTGGGGGAGATCGTCGACGAGTTGACCCTCACCGAGGGCGGCCTGCGCTATCTCATCGACCTGGGTAAAAAACAGAACAGCGGTCTGTTTCTCGACATGCGCTACGGCCGCAACTGGGTCCGCGAGCATGCCCAGGGCCTGCGGGTGTTGAACCTGTTCGCCTACACCTGCGGTTTTTCCGTGGCGGCCATCGAAGGTGGGGCCACCCATGTGGTCAACCTGGACATGGCCCGTGGCGCCCTAAGCCGAGGTCGCGACAATCATCGGCTCAATGGCCATGACTTGGGGAAAGTGAGCTTTCTGGGACATGACCTGTTCAAGTCCTGGGCCAAGGTCACCAGCAGCGGCCCTTATGATCTGGTGATCATCGACCCGCCGTCCTTTCAAAAGGGCAGCTTTTTGCTGACCAAGGACTACCAGCGCGTCTTGCGCCGCCTGCCAGACTTGCTCACGCCAAAAGGCACGGTGCTGGCGTGCATGAATGACCCGGCGTTTGGCGAAGATTTCCTGATCGACGGCGTGACCCGCGAAGCACCCAGCCTGCGTTTTGAGCAACGACTGGAAAACCCGCCGGAATTCCCTGATATCGATCCACAAAGCGGCCTGAAGGCGCTGGTCTTTCGTCAAGGCTGATGTCATAGCGCCCAGCGCTTGCTACGCTAACCCTCACGCCGGGTGGTGAACCTTATTCCCTCCTTCCCGGTCGATACTTGCACCCTTTGGCCAGATTCGACGGTGTCACACCCGTCGGCTGCCCCGTTTCACCTTCTGGAGAACGCCCCTGTGATATCGACCCTACATGTAGCCAGACTCAAAGCCTGGGGCGCCCACGGCTTTACCGCCACTGGCGTGGTGTTGGCGTTTCTGGCGACCCTGGCGTTGCTGGAGAATCAGCCCAAGGCCTGCCTGCTGTGGCTGGGCCTGGCGCTGGTAGTAGATGGCGTCGACGGCTCGTTGGCGCGCCGGGTCAATGTACAGACGGTGCTGCCCAGCTTTGATGGCTCGGTGCTGGACCTGGTGATCGACTACCTGACCTACGTGTTTATCCCGGCACTGTTTATCTACCGCTATATCGACTTGCCGGACTTCACGCACCTGTTCACGGTGTCGGTGATCCTGGTCTCTTCGCTGTTCTGCTTTTGCAACGTCAACATGAAGAGCAAGGACAATTATTTCCAGGGCTTCCCCGCCGCCTGGAATGTGGTTGCGCTGTGTGTCTACATCATCGACCCGTCCGCCTGGGTAACGCTTTTGACCGTGATCGGCCTGGCGCTGCTGACCATAACCCCGATGAAGTTCCTGCACCCGTTCCGGGTCAAGCGTTTTATGCCACTCAACATTGCGGTGACCACGGTGTGGTTGCTGTGCAGCCTATTGCTGGTGATCGACCAGCCGTACACCAACAGCCTGACCATGGGCTTGTGGCTGTTGATGTCGGCGTACTTCCTGGGGATTTGTATCTGGCGTACGGCGGTGGAGTGGCTGGATAAGTCGCGCTCGTAATCGGCAAAATGCTGAAGAGAAGCTTGTTGTGGCGGCTGTTTCAAAACGCAAGCTTGTACCCGATCAACCCCAGCATCACCGCCAGGCAAGGGCGCAGGAGCTCGTCCGGCACCCTTCCGGACATATGGCTGCCCACGTAGATCCCCGGCAGCGAGCCCATCAGCAGAAACCCCAGCAGATGCCAATCCATGTTGCCCATGCTCGCGTGCCCAAGGCCTGCGACCAGGGTCAGCGGCACCGCATGGGCGATTTCGGTGCCCACCAGGCGTTTGGTGGCCAGGAACGGGTACAGGATAAACAGCGCCACGGTGCCCAGGGCGCCGGCGCCGATGGAGGTCAGCGCAACCATGGTGCCGAGGATCACGCCAGTGACCACTGTCAGCCCGTTCAGGTTGCGCGGGGTCATGTGGTAGTGATCGCCGGCATGACGTTGCGCGAAGGCCAACAGCTTTTTCTTGAACAGAATCGCCATGGCCGTCAACAGCAGTACCACGCCCAACGCCTGCTTGATCACCTCGTTCATGGCGGTGGGGTCGGTGTGCAGGCTCTTGAGGAACCACAGCGTCAGCAACACTGCCGGCACGCTGCCCAGGGTCAGCCAGCCGGTGATGGTCCAGTCGATGTTCTTATTTTTGCCGTGAACCAGCACCCCACCAGCCTTGGTGATGGCGGCGTACAGCAGGTCGGTGCCCACGGCGGTGGCTGGGTTGATACCAAACCACAACAGGATCGGGGTCATCAACGAGCCCCCGCCCACACCGGTCATACCGACGATAAATCCAACAAGCAGGCCTGCGACAACGAAACCAAAATTACCCACATCCATTACAACTACCTACGGCCTTATAAAATCCTGGCCGCAGCATAGCGATTTTTCTTATAACTACTTATATCAATACGATCTGACTTTATGCCTTTTTGTCAGTTCGATTGATTCAGTCCACACGCAGACATCTATAAGCCTGGGTCTGATACGGGAAAGCCACCGTGTCGCGGCCGCGCAAGGCTGGGTGAGTGTGGATCAAGGTGTGCAGTTGTTCGGTCACCGTCGCTTTCTTGTCGGCCGGCAGCGCGGCGATAAAGCTCACTGACAGGAAGCGGTCCATGATCACCTCTTGCGGGCTGCCAACATGGGTGTAGGGGAAACAGGACATTTGCGGTGCCAAGAAATACTCTCCGGTGAACGCCTCGCGCCACTGCCCGGTATGAAAGCGCGGCGTGTCGCCCTCGTAGGGCGTGATGATCGCAGTAATGGCCGCGACCCAATCCACCGACTCATCCCGCACATTCCAGATTAGCCCCAGGCAGCCGCCGGGCTTGAGCACTCGGTGGATTTCCCGCAATGCCGCTTGCGTGGAAAACCAGTGGAAGGACTGGGCGCAGACCAGGGCGTCGGCACTGGCGTCCTCAAGGGGGATAGCTTCGGCGGTACCTGTCAAGAGATGCACATCCGGCATTCCCTTCGTCAACTGCGCGGCCATGGCTGCTACAGGTTCGACGGCAATCACTGTCGGCGCAACAGTGCTCAGCAGGCGGGTGAACTTGCCGGTCCCGGCTCCCAGGTCGACCACCGTGGACTGCGCATTGATCTGCAGTGCCTCGGTCAGCCAGCCGGTCAGTTGCCGTGGGTAGTCCGGTCGGCCCTGGGCGTAAGTGGCAGCCTGGGTAGAGAACCCCTGTTGAGCAGACGTGTGAACACCGGTCATTGCCAATCACTCCTCGGGTATTACGGGGTCACAGTGTGCGACTGCTGTTCGTCGAAGCCAAGGGCTTCACGTCGGCATGGGACTAATGTCTGCCACCGATTTATTTTTCAATCAGTGCATCCGTTTGATCTCGCGGTGAGTAGTACAGGAAGCAGCCACACCGCTGCCCAGTTGTTCACCCTTACGGAGAGAGACCGATGAACGCTCAATCACTGCTCTGCCTGACCTGCCTGCTCGCTGCCGCTCCGGCAGCCTTTGCCCAGACCGGGTTGCCCGACAGCATCAAGGTGCCGGACGGACACAAGGTGGCCATGGAAACCACCGGTGTTGGCGAAATCACCTACGAATGCCGCGACAAGGCCAATGCCGTCGGGCAGACCGAATGGTTCTTCGTCGGCCCCAAGGCTGTGCTCAATGACCGCAGCGGCAAGCAGGTCGGCACTTACTTTGGCCCGCCAGCCACCTGGCAAGCCAAGGACGGCTCAAAAGTCACCGGTACCCAATTGGCCGTCGCGCCGTCCAGCGCTGGCAACCTGCCCTACCAATTGGTCAAGGCCAACCCGGCTGAGGGCAAGGGCGCCATGAATGGCGTCAGCTATATCCAGCGCGTCGCGCTCAAGGGCGGCGTGGCGCCGAGCTCCGAATGCACGGCGGCCAATAAAGGCAAGCAGGAAGTGGTGAAGTATCAGGCGGACTACATTTTCTGGGCAGCCAATTAATTTGCCTCGAGAGCAAAGTCATCTACGCTGCTCCGATAACACCCCGGCCTTATTTGGCCGGGGCTTGACCTTGTCCTGGTGGCCCGAACCTTGCCCGAACCCTCTTTTGACTATGAAGCCTGCCTGTTGGCATGTGCCCGAGGCGAGCAGCAGGCCTTGCGTCAGCTGTATGAACAGGAAAGCGCCCATCTTCTGGGCGTGGCCCAGCGTATCGCGCGGGATAAGGCCCTGGCGGAAGACATCGTGCATGACGCCTTTATCAACATATGGAACGGCGCCGCCGGTTTCGATCCCGGCAGAGGCTCGGCCCGTGGCTGGATCTTCAGCGTGACCCGGCACATGGCGCTCAACTTCGTACGCAACAATGGCCGTGAAGTGCCGCTCAGTGCAGAGCACGAACAGACACTGACCGCCGAAGCGCCCGTCGACACCTTCGAATACCGTGCCCGCACAGGGCAGATTTACCAATGCCTGGAACATTTGGAGCCGGTCCGACGCAGCTGCGTGTTGCATGCCTATGTCGATGGTTATTCCCACAGCGAAATCGCACAGAAACTGGGCACCCCCCTGGGGACCGTCAAAGCCTGGATCAAACGTAGCCTCGCGGCACTGCGTGAGTGCATGGCATGACGATAAAGAGCACACCTCGCGAGCTGGATGAGCTGGCGAACGAATATGTACTGGGCACCTTGTCGGCCGAGCAACGCATGCACGTGCAACAGCGCCTGGAACAGGACGCCGACCTGCGAACGGCAGTCGATGCCTGGGAGCAACGGTTGTTGCCGCTGACGGAGTTGGCCGAGCCTGTCACGCCCTCGGTGTACCTGTGGCGACGGATCGAACGCAGCCTGGGTCATTCGGTACGGCCCGCCGTCGGGGGCTCGGCGGTGTCGTGGTGGAACCTGCTGGCCCTGTGGCGTGGTTTGGCGGGTGCCGGCATGGTAGCGAGCCTGGTGCTGGCAACATTACTGCTGACCCGCACGGCAACGGTCAACCCGACGGCCTACGTGGTGGTGCTGATGGCGCCGCAAAGCCAGACGCCGGGCTGGGTCATCCAGGCGAGCAACGATCAGCAGATTCAGCTGATACCGCTGGGCGTCATGGAAATACCGGCGGACAAGGCGCTGGAGTTCTGGACCAAAGGCGATGGCTGGCAAGGGCCGGTGTCCCTGGGGCTGGTCAAGCCGGGGCAGACGCTGTCGGTGCCGCTGGATAAACTGCCGCCGCTGGCGCCGAACCAATTGTTCGAGATGACCCTGGAGAACCCAAGCGGTTCGCCGACGGGTAAGCCGACGGGGCCGATTCAGGCGATTGGGCGGGCGGTGAAGGTGATTTGAGTGGTCGCGCAACATTAAGGCGCTGGATTAAAACGCCCACAAGCGCCATCCTCCGCGCTTTAAGCCGCCCCATCAGCGGCGCTCGACGAACAAAGGATATTTCCATGCACGACCAACCCCTCGCCCCTGCCGATTTCGAATCCATCGAAGACATTCTGTTGAAGTACGGCGACGACCACTCGGTGCTGAACCTGGCCGAACTCGACGGTTACTTCACCGCCCTGGTATCCAGCCCGGCTCAGGTGGACGTCGCCGAGTGGTTCCCGGCCATCTGGGGTGGCCAGAACCCGGACTGGGAAAGCACTGACGAAGCCAAGCAATTTATCGACCTATGCGTGCGCCATATGAACGCCATTGCCACCCAGTTGGCAGTGAACGCCCAAGGCTTCAAGGCCCGCTTTGAAGAAACTGAGCACCAGGATCAGCCGCTGACCCTGGCCGAGGAATGGTGCTTCGGTTATATCCGTGGCGCAGCCGTGGGCAACTGGCCGCAACTGCCCGCCGAACAAGCCGAGCAGTTGGAAAAGATTTCCTGGTGCGCAGAGCAGGACAACTTCGAATTGCCTGCCGATCTTGACGTAGGTTTGCATCAGCAGCGGGTCAGCGCCATCGAGCCGGCAGCGCGGGCGTTGCACGATTACTGGTTGGCCAAGCGCTAACCCCTCAGCTATTGAGGATCATCTCAAAGCCGCCATAGATCATCCGTTGCCCGTCAAAGGGCATCGGATTGACGTCGGCCTTCATGCGCGGGTCTTCCATCACCTTGCTCATCCCCGCGTCGCGCACCTGCCGCGACGGCCAGACGATCCAGGAAAACACCACCGTTTCATCGTCCTTGAGCTTGACCGCCATGGGCAGCGAGGTCACCTGGCCCTGGGGCACGTCGTCCCCCCAGCACTCGACGATATTCAGCGCACCGTGCTCCTTGAACACCACCGCCGCGGCCTTGGCATGCTGGATAAACCGCTCACGATTGGCGGTGGGCACTGCGATAACACAACCATCGATGTAAGACATGATCACTCTCCTGATTGGAAGGTATGAACGACCAGGATTGAAACGAGCCGTTCTCTCTTGTAGTCGATCCATCAGGCGCTCAATCGACAGGCTTCTCGACAACGCCGACCAGTGGCATCCCTGCTTGCGGGCACTCACAACGATCCCTGCTCGACAAGGGCATCGTCTTTGGCCGATTATTCGTCTCCGCCAGCCGGCCACTCCACGCCACCACCGCCTTGAATCAGGAGCCTTGTACCTTGAGTTCGCAGAAAACCGTGACCGTTACACCGCCCAACTTTCCACTGAACGGCAAGGTAGCGCCCCCCGGCTCCAAATCCATTACCAACCGCGCTCTGTTGCTGGCGGCCCTGGCCAAGGGCACCAGCCGCCTGAGCGGCGCGTTGAAAAGCGACGACACCCGCCATATGTCGGTGGCCTTGCGGCAGATGGGCGTGGTCATTGATGAGCCGGATGACGTGACCTTCGTCGTCACAGGCCAGGGCAAGCTGCAATTGCCCCCACAGCCGCTGTTTCTCGGCAATGCCGGGACTGCGATGCGCTTCCTGACGGCGGCGGTGGCCACGGTGCAAGGCACGGTGATACTGGATGGCGACGAGTACATGCAAAAACGTCCCATCGGCCCCTTGCTGGCGACCCTGAACCAGAACGGTATCGCGGCCGACAGCCCGACAGGCTGCCCTCCGGTGACCGTCCACGGTAGCGGTCAGGTCAAGGCCAAGCGCTTCGAGATCGACGGCGGCCTGTCGAGCCAGTACGTCTCGGCGCTGTTGATGCTGGCGGCCTGCGGTGAAGCGCCCATTGAAGTAGCCCTGACCGGCAAGGACATTGGCGCTCGTGGCTACGTTGACCTGACGCTCGATTGCATGCGCGCCTTTGGTGCCCAGATCGAAGTCGTCGACGAAAGTACCTGGCGAGTGGCGCCGACCGGCTATACCGCCAACGACTACCTGATCGAACCCGACGCTTCCGCCGCCACCTACCTGTGGGCCGCCGAAGTCCTCACCGGCGGCGCCATCGACCTGGGCGTTGCCCCGCAAGACTTCACCCAGCCCGACGCCATGGCCCAGGCCGTGATCGCGCAGTTCCCGCACATGCCGGCCACGGTCATCGGTTCGCAAATGCAGGACGCCATCCCGACCCTCGCCGTGCTGGCCGCGTTCAACAACACGCCGGTGCGCTTCACCGAATTGGCTAACCTGCGGGTCAAGGAATGTGACCGGGTCCAGGCGCTGCACGACGGTCTCAACGAAATTCGTCCCGGCTTGGCGACCATCGAAGGTGATGACTTGCTGGTGGCCAGCGATCCGGCGTTAGCCGGCACCTCGTGCAACGCGTTGATCGACACCCACGCCGACCACCGCATCGCCATGTGCTTTGCCTTGGCGGGACTGAAAGTCGCGGGGATCAAAATTCAGGACCCCGACTGCGTGGGCAAGACCTATCCTGAGTACTGGAAGGCCCTGGGCAGCCTTGGCGTCCAGTTGAGCTACTGAGCCATCAACACCGGTGTGGGGAGGGAGCTTTCATGACAATTCGCCAACCCTGCCCACCCGGCGCCTGCGATTGCGAACGTGAGCAATTGCTCGACGCCCCCGACGCAGACCAGCGCATCCTGCACCTGACCCGCCAGGAAGAAAAACGCCTACTCGAACGCCTTGAGAATCTGCAAAGCCTGCCGGACCTGGAGCGCATGCAAGAACGGATGTACCAGCAACTGGGCATCCGCGTTCACGTTGCTCCCGGCCACACGGAAGTGAAAACCATGCGCGGGATTGAGATTATCATCGACGACTTGCCGGGCCTGTGTCGCAAGACCCGCAAGTTGATCCCGACGGCTATTCGCAAAGGGCTGGAGAAACAGCCGGAGATTGCGTATCGGTTGCTGGATGCCCATGACTTGTTTCGGGAGGATTAAAACAGGTCCCGTATCTGCGCTAAAGTTCGACAGCTCCCACATTATTTGATCCGGACCGACGAACACCCGCCCCTCCGGTCGGCTATAAGGCTGCCAAAAAAAGGGGCAATCACTGATCGCCCCAAACTGGTTACAACGAGAGGTCCATCAAAACCCTACAAACTAATCTGCCCCCGCTCCTCATCCGTCAACCGCGCCCGCGCCTGTTCACTCAAAGGCCCCGCGCCCAACACCTGCACCGGACTGTCCGGGTTATACACCGGCGCCCTGCGCGCATCCTCCTGCCCTCGCGGTACTGGCTCTGTACCAAACCCGAGCACCTCAACCGTCACAATCGAAGCCCTGCCCCCGCGCGCAGCCGCCTGCTGATTACGCGCCGCATCTTCCGCCGCCTGGGACGCCGCCGCACCCGCCGCGCTGGCCGAGCTCATCGCCCCGGCATTCACCGACGCCGACACCGGCACCCCGGACGACTTGCCCTGGGTCTGGATATTCGCCGCGTTCACCACCCGCAACGCCGCAATGTTGATATTGCCCGACACCCGAATCCCCGCCTCCCCCGCATCAACCGTGCCCAACGGCGCAATCAAGTCGATGTCCCCCGCGGGCACTTCCGGGATCGGGTTAAGCGTGGCAATCCCTGCCCCCGTGCTCGGCACCGACGGCGACAAGGTCACATTGCCCCAACCGTCATAGACCCGCTTGGGCGGCGTATACACCACGGTGGTCTTGGATCCCCGGCCGGCGTTGATATCCCCCGCTGCCGACCAGCCCATGATCGAGCCGCCAAAAGTGGTCATGATCCGGCTCTGGCCCAGCAGAATGCTGCCCATGGAATACAGCTGGATATCCCCCGCGCCCTGGGTAATAACCCCCGCCGAAGCCGGTGGTGCAGCGCCTTCTATGCCGAAGGTCTGACCGCCGCCAGGGGTGAGCATCTGGATCGAGCCGCCAAAATTGGTGTGCACGCCGGAGCCGCCAAACAAGGTGATATCGCCCTTGTAGGTGATCGCATTGCCGGCCACGTCCTTGTCCGGGAACAGCGCAGCAATCGCCGCCCGCCCCCGTACATAACTGCCCTCGCGCACACCGCCGTCCTGGTTGTATTCACGGCCGGCAGCCTTGAGCTCGGTGAAATACACCTCACGGGCAAACACCCGCTGTTGCTCCGCCGGCAGCGCCGTGTAATAGGCCCGGGCCTGCTCGCTGTCACCTTCAAAACCGAAGCGCTCGGCCAGCCAGGTGACCAGTTCGTTTTCGTAGGTCTTGGCGACCTTGCTGCCCTGGATCGACAGCGCCTCACCCGGCTGCGCCAGGTTGCTCGGGTTGAGGTAGGCCTCCACAAAGCGCCGATAATCCGGGCCGTTGGGGCCGGCGCCGGCTTGCATGACAATGCTCGCGCCGGGGCGGTTATCGCCTGGGGCGACAGGGCCGAGGCTGGTGACACTTACCTCGCCGCCCTTCAGGACGTCGCCGCCAGACATGAGGATATTGCGGCCAGCAGTCAGCTCCAGGGTGCCGGGGCCGGCGACCTGGAAGTTGCTGTAGAGGATGTCGCGCCCGGCAGAGACGATGGATATATCGTTGGGGCTGTTATGGATGAACAGGTTGCCCGTCGACAGGGCGTTTTCGGGGCTGGGAATGGTATTAAACCGACTGCCACTGCTGACAATATCCCGTCCGGCCATCATCCACACCGACGCACCACCCTCGTACCAGGTCTGCCCCGTATGAAGATACGTTGGGCCAGAGTCAAAGGAGATGATCCGTCCACTGGTGACCCCCACCAGATCCCCGGTAACCGCATAGAAACGTGCAGGGTCGGTTGAGCGGTTCGAGGTTGTCGACGCGCTGGCGGAACCAAAGACGAACAATGGCAATGGATTGCCATTCGCAGGACTACCGTTCGCCGACAGGTTGCTGCCGTCAACAGCGACCTCACCGTTAACCCTGCCGACAAACGCCGGACGCCAAGGGGTCGCCATGACGCTCGGATCGGCCGACGATGGCGTCACGAACATGCCGCCGGCGTAAATCGAGTCGTTAGCCAGGAACTGCAACTGGCCATGGGCGCCTGGGGCGAGCAACAGAGCAGAACTGTAATCCAGGTCAAACTGCGGTGAGGCAGCGGCTTTGCCGTAGTAAAAACTGCCGCTGGCCGCCGTTGCCCGGACAATCGAGGGATAGACAATCGCCAGGTCTGACGCTATGCCTCCAGTGTTTGGGGTCAAATTGCCTCCCGCTGAAAACAGGTCAATGGCAGTACGTTCGGTCCACAGCGAGAACCAACTGGTGCCAATACCGTGTTCCAAGTTCCCTTGTTCCTTGGAGCCACGTGTGAGTGGCGAACTGTTGAGCAGTTCCACTCGCCCTGGGTCCACCACATCCTGCAAAACAACATCGCCCAGTGTCGCCAGGCTAAATGTGGCATCGCCCGGCACCAGCGTCATGCCGCCCACTGCCCGGCCACGGGTGGCCTGCAATGCATCGAACGCCCGGGTTTCGCCAGCACCGTGATCTTCCTTGACGCTGCCATAGTGCAGGTCAATCTGGCCCAGGGCACCGCCAAGCAACTGCGCATTACCACGTAAATTCACCAGCATGCCGTTCTGCCCGCCGACCAAAAGGTCACTGGCCGGGTTCATGGCACCACCGATACGCACGCGCAAATCGCCACCGCCCGTCAACTGCAGACTGCCATCGCTCGCCACTCGGCCAGTACTGCCAACGGCCAGCACCAGGCCTTGACTGCGCGGGTTGGCGAAGGAAAGCATGGCATTACCGGCCATGCGCTGAAGTAACCCTGCGTCACCCGCGACCTGTATGTCCAGATCACCACCACCCAACGTGCCGAAACCGGTAAAGCCGACCAACTGATCCGCACTGGCAGCCTTACTCGCCAGGTCATTGTCGGCCGTGTAGCTACCGAAGTTGATCCACCAGGCTGTCGGTTGGGGTTGGCCGCCGACATTCACATCCGCACTGCCCTGGCGCCACAGCCAATTACCCACACTCGCCGAATCTGTGCCGGCATCCAAAGGGTTAGGCCGAAAAAAGCCGCTATTGAGTGGAGCAACGATGTTCCCCGTCAGGTTGCCACCTACGTTCATCGTCAGGTTGCCGCCTGCCTCCGGGTACCAGGCACGGTACAGGCTGCCAGTGTCACCGTTGACGAACTGTTCGAAGTAGCTGCCAGGGTCATTGAGTACGGTCTTGCCACGCCCCAGAGCCTTGGGCTGGTTATAAGGGTCGCCCTTGTAAGTGGACGTGGAGGACGTGCCCGCCGTATAGACCCCGTACAGCGAATCCATGCTCAGGTTGCCGGCACTGAGCAGCTCAAGGTCACCGGTGCCGGTGCGGATCACACTGAAACGCGTGCTTGATGGCACTGCTGCATACTTCGTGACGCTCAGGGAAAGACAGTAACTGGGCAACTGGGCACACAAATCCTCGACCGAGTGCATCGTTGGATTGTTGAACTCCTTGACCATCGCGTCAGTGATCACCGTCCCCTCTTCGACGCCCAAGTCGTCCACCGCGACTTGGGTCCATACATATTGAGCCTTGATAGCGCAGTACTCCGGAGAACTGAGACAGAAGTCGGCAACCGTGCCTAGGCTTAAGTCGTCAAACAGCTTCTGGTCAATCGGCTCACCCTCTTTGATATCGAGCCCCTCCCCATCCGGCCCGAGGTCCAGGATCGCCTGCGCAGTCCACGTTTGAACACCTTCTGGAGGCAGTTGCTTGGCAAACATGCCGTAGTGACTGTCCGCCAGATGCAAGTCACCGCTGCGCGGATGCGCTTGCAGGATGCGGCTGTCCGCCGCCTCGGTGTCAGCCCCTGCCACAAGGCGCAGCGACCATGATTGCGAACCTTCAGCCAGCATCGGCGAAATGGCCCAGAGCCGATTCGGCTTCCCGGCCACTTGCGCACGCAACTGCACCGAGTCCGCACCGGCCAGCAACTTGACATTGGTCCCCGAAGGAATGAGTGCGCCCCGTGGCAGCGGTATATTACCGTTGAGGGTGACGATATTGTCAGTGGCCCTCGTGGCGGCATCTACGGAGGGCAGCGGCACACCTTTGGGCCAGGTCATGGCCCCAAATTTAGTCCCTTGAGTCAGCAGGCTGCCAGCTTCCAACTGTGAACCGGCCACCAGTGTGTGCGCCTGGCTCAACAACGTACCTGCCGCCAACAACACATTGCCGGAAGCATCCAGCACCGACGCAGCCAATACAGTGCCAGACGGCAGCACCAGGTCTTGGGTCAGGGTCGAGCGCACCGGCAAGCGGGTACCGGCAGCCATGGTCATGCCCTTGATCGGCAGGTCGTAATTGAGCACCGTACCCGCCGGGAACGCAGTGCCGTCCGCCAGGGTTACACCATGACCCGGCACCACAATATCGCCGCCGGTAAAGTCGATACCCGGCAACAGCACCCAGCCTTTGTCATCAACGGTCTCGGGCGGTGGCGCGAAGCCATCGTTGATACTGCCGTAGATATTCAGGTCGCCACCGGCGCGCAAGGTCAAGCTGCCCGACTCACCGGAACCGTAAACATCGTCTGTCTTCTTGATGTGTGGGTTGAGGCTGGCATACCGGAAGCCAGAGAGATCGAGATCGCCCTGCACCACCAGATCACCGTCCGGCGTTTTGCTAACGATTTCCACCCCTGGCCGCAAGTGGAAGGCATCGGCGTAGGTCGCGTTATTCAGACCGGCGAGTTTGTTTTGCCGCAGATTATTGTTGAGCAGTGCAGCGTCGATAAACTTGACGCTCAAATCATGCTTTTTCTCCAGGTAGTTCTGATCGATCACCTGGTATGGCCGACCGCTGGCGGTAGGGTCGGTTTTCACCTCGGCATCGTCATAGCTGATCATGCCGTTGAGGGTGATCGAGCGGGCGCCCTGGATATTTAGCTGGCCATGTGCGTCGATGGCGATGTCATTGCTGGTGCCATCGGGGTTGATCAGCCGTGGCGCATTCAGCTCCAGGGTGCCGCGATTGCGACCGTCGTGACCCTTCACCACGTCGGTGCCGTGGCGCAGGTCGATGCGTACACCGTCGGCCAAGGTCAACAGGCCGGTGCCGGAGCCGAGGATTACCATCGCCCGGTTGGGTGAGTCGATGATTTTGCCGTAGCTGTCCACCCGCAACTTGCTGCCATGGGCGTCCAGTACCGCACTGCCATCCAGGGTCAGGCCATGTTTGCCCGCCAGGTTGATGCTGCCAACGCGCTCACCACTCGCGTCCACCCTGCCTGTAACCAACAGGCTGCCGTTGTCCACGGACACGTTGATGGTGCCGGCCTTGAGGCCGTTGCCGATGGTCAAGTCGCCCTGTTTGAGCTGGAAGCTGCGCGAGCCAAACACCTGGCCCTCGTTCAGGCGCTGGTTAAGGTCGGCGAACTGTTGGTCCAGGTTGTCGCCGCTGCCCAGACGTTGGGCCTGGATTTCCACGGTACCGGCCTGATAAGGCATCAAGGTGCCGCCGGCATCGTAATAGCCGCTGCTGCCGCCAAGGATCTTGCCTTGCAGGTCGACAATCCCCCCCGCCGCATCTACCGCCATAGCCCGCAGCTTGCCGGCCCGATTGTGTCTGGCCGACAGGTCGATGGTTGACCCCACCGCCTGGAAGATATTGTTGGTGCGACTGTCCAGCAGCACATCGCCGCCCCAGCTGTATTGGGTGACGTCGTTGAACGCGATGGCGCGACCGGCGACGTCGATCAAGGCGTCGCCGGTAAGGATCACGTCGCCACGGGCGCCCAGGCTGACCTTGCCGCTAGGCAGCACCACCGCAGTGGCCAGGCGAATGCTGTCACCTTGCAAGGACAGTTCGGCGCCCAGGCCGTTAACCGTGCCACGCACACCAGCCGAGGCTGCCACGTCAATCGCACCGCCCGCCGTGATGCGGTTCACCGAGCCGGCTTCACCGGTCATCAGCGGGGTGAGAATATTGAGGTTGCCACCGATGTACTGGAAGCCCTTGACCGGGTCATACCCAGCCTGGCGCTGATACACCGAGAGGCTGCCCTTGTGGTTCGCAGTGATGCGTTCACTGGCGTTGAGGTTGATGTTGGCAAAGCCCAGGGCCAGGCGGTCGAAGGTCTTGGTGGTGCTCTTCTGAGCGAAGGCACCATAGCCAAACTCAATACGCTCGGCGTTGATATCCAGACGCCCTCTACCGATACCGGCACCGCCGGCGATGACCGCTCCGGGTGCTGCCTCGGAGCCCTGCCAGATCAAATGGGCGGTGTGGATAGTGGCCACATCGTTGGCATCACCAGAACCATAAATCGCCGGGGTGGACAACAGAAAATTGTCCAGGCGCGACTTGCCAGTCTGTGGGTCGTAAGTGTCGAGAGTCGTGGTGCCGTAGAAGTTGAAGGCCTTGCTGGCCGACAGTTGCAGGGTTTCCAGGGTCGGCGCACCGAACTGGGTATCACCACGCAACAAGCGATCGAGCACATGCTGGTTGAGGGTTAGGCCGGCCGGCAACACGTTGCGTGCTGCGGCATCGGCCAGGCCCGTGGTGCTGCCGACGTTGATATTGCTCAAGGCCAGCGCCAGGTGACGAGTGCCATAGCGCACCTGGTCGCCCAGCTCCAAGGCTGTGTCGGTTGCCGCGACGATGCTGCCCTGCGAATAGAGCGAGGTTTGTCCCGAGCAACTGCCAGTGGCACAGACACCAATCTGAATACCGCCGGTCTTGATATTCCCCGCATTAACGTAGGGCAGCACATTGAGTAGGCCGTTGGACACCGCCAGCATGTTGGGCACGCCTTTGTAGACAAAACCATCACGGGCATCATAGGACGCCGCCCCCTGGCCGATGGTATTGATTGACGCGCCCTGCTCGATCAGGATATCGCCGCTACCGGCTACCAAAATCACCTCCGGCGCCGCCAGGGTCACACCTGCTCGCAGCAGGATCGAACCACCCGGGGCGTTTTCCCCCCGTGCAAATTCGACGGTGTTGCCACCCTGGCCATAAAGCACCATCGATAGGCCACCCACCAGCAGGCGCTTGGCCCCCAGGGCGTTGAGGCTTTGGGCATCCACGGTCAAGCCGGTGAACCCTGGATCAAGCGGTTTGCTGGCATCGACGATCTGCATATCGCCAAGTGACCGGTTGATCAGCGCCACCGTACCGCCAAAGCCTCCTGGCGCTGCATCAAAGCGGCCAATGCCCTTGAACGAAAACGTATCGCTGCCGCCCCCGACATTCATCGCCAGCTTGAGGGTCTTGGCATCCATCGGCAGCAAAGGTCGTGGCACACCGAGCTTGGCGGCATCGGCGATGGCGAATTGGGTGTAACCGGTTTCGTTGTACTGGGAATAACGTCGCAAGGTGTCGGCCGACGTCAGGATCACTTGGCTGACCAGGCCGTTCTGGATACCGGTGTTAATAATCGACAAACGCCCTACCGTGGACCATGAGCCGTTGCGCATTGGCGTGGCACCAGCGTCACTGCCCAGCCCGGCCAAGCCATTGATCTCAACACGGAACGCGCCCGGCATCAGCGCATAAGTGGATGGCATCAAGGTGTAAGTACCGGCCGGCAGCCCCGAAACCCCGGCACCGATGGTGATCTGCTGACCGACCAGTGGTGCCACCGCACCGCCCTCGGCGGCCACCGGCGCATACCCCGGCTGAGCGCCAGGCACGATGGCGTACACCGGGTTGGTGTTCAGCCCAGGCAGCGCAAACCCGCCATTGGCCCCGAACTGTACCAGCGGGTTGTAGCGCGCATCGGTGGAACCGCCGCGCCCGGAAATAAACCCGGCCCCTAACAGTTCACCACCGCCGGAAAGGTCCAGGACAGCCTCGGGCAATACCGCCACGGACTTGCCGCCCAGGATCACCCCGACCGTCAGGTCGCCGCTGCCAATCACCACCCCACCCTGCCCCACGAAATTCACAGTCTTGCCGTTGTAGCGATAGGTCTGGCCATCCACCGTACCGCCATACGGCAATACCAGGCCCCGGCCACTGACCGAGGTCAGACTGCCGGGTAACAGCTCGACCCTGGTACTGCCCAGGTTGCCGAGTTCGATCACCCCCAAGGGCGCACGCAGCACGCCGCCTTGCTTGATAGTAGCGGCGCCCAGTTGCAGGCGCCCGAACACCGAGTACGGCGCGACACCTGTATCGCTGCCAACTTTCTCAATAGTCAGGGTGCGCGCTGGGTCGAACTCTTTTTTCTGGTTATTGCCGCCCAGAGAGCCTACCAAGACCTGAGCGCTGATCCCGCTGCCAGGGTAGATTCGGGCCGCGCGCAAGGTCAGGTCGCCCGCCGATTCCAGTATCGTGCTGAAGCCTTCTGTCACCGCGCCATCGCGACCAGCGAGGAACCGCAGATCACCACGGCTGTTGAGGTGTACCTGATCAAAACCTGAATTGAGTGCGAAAAACACCTCACCACGAATATCCAGCAAGTCGCTGTCGAGCGTGAACAGGCCTTGGCCTGGTATCGCGGGCTTCTGCGCTGATGACGGCGAAATCAGAAAGTTTTCGTTTCTGAGCGGCGAGAGTATTCCGCTGAGCACTACATGGGGCGCATTAAGGCTAACCTGCGAGGTGTTCGAAGCTCCTAGGGCCAAGTCCATACCACCGGAATACAGTTCCAGGCTTTGTCCCATGTTAAGTGATACATCACCGGCGAATGACAGTGTTCGGCTCAACAAGGCGAGATTGTCGAAACCACCGGCTATCACTTGATCTGCCCCGAGCCGCCCATGACCATAAATCAGCGAGTCGGCAGCTGACTCGGCAGTATCGGGTAAGATATTGGCCCGGTGGACCTGGCTGAGAATCATCTCGCGGGGGGCCAGAACCCGATCGTTGGCATAGGCTCTTTGGTAATACACAGACTCCAGCGCCAGCGCCAGGCGCCCACCCGCGGCTCCCTTGCCACCGGCCTTGGCCACAATGCTGCCGTCCAGGTACAGGCCATTGTTGGAAGCAAAGGCAATACTGCCGCCATTGCTCGCCACCAGCGTGCGTCCCTGCCCCGGAATATCCAACAGCGCCTGAGTGCCGGAAGCATCCAGCCGCGCGCCTTCGCGTACCACTACAAACAAGTCGCTGGCCTTGGCGATGCCGGTGGCCGGGTTGATATCACCGCCGATGGTGATCTGGCCGCCGTTGCGCACTTGACCGTAAAGCCCGCCGCGATTGTTCACCGCGGTTACGGAGCGGGCTGCCACATCAATCAATGCCTGCTCGCCGATCCAAATCGAGCGACCGTGGCCGATGGCATCGACCTTTTCGGAGTCAGGCGTACTTATGCCCGCGAGGCTGACGCTACCACCCCAGGCGTTGAGCGTGCCATTGACGGTCAGTTGGCCGATGCTGCGCAGGTTGATCGCCTGGCCAGGATCGACACTAATCACTGCGCCCTGACCCACTGTCAGGGCGGTGGTCGCCATCTGCGCGGCCGTGGAGTCCTGATACCCGGCGGCCAGGTTCAGGCTGGCACCACGGCGTTGGGTCAGCACACCCTTGGTCGCATCTTCCTGATACAGCTGCGGGGTCCAGCGTTCCAGGGTCGTGGCAGGGTCGCTACCGCTCGGCGTAGTCGCCGCCTGTTCGCCTAAACGGTAGACCGGCATGCTGACGTCGACCTTCGCGCCATCGGCGACGATCAAACCTTCATTGCCGGTGATGTCATAGGCCGAGAAACCCTTATTGAAGAAGTCACCGGCCAGTTGCAAGGTACCGGCCTGCGGCACGCTGGGGTTATTACCAACCAGCACCTTTTGGGCTTGCAGGGCCAGAGTGCCGCCGCCACTGACGCCATAGCCGCGAATATCACCGCCCAACTCCAGTGCACCGAAGGCGCCCAGGGTAACGCTGCCGCCCTTGCCGCCGCTGACCGTACCGTCCAGGCCGATGGTTGCGCCGGAGGACACACTCACCAGGCTACCGGCCGCCAGTTTCACGTCACCGGTACTGCGCAGCGACACGTTGCCGCCGTTTATATAGGCCACACCGTCGGTGATCGAAGGCTCCAGCGCCAGGTTGTTCCAGCGCCCGGAGGCATCCAGCTTGACCCCATCGGCGACACTGACTCCCGCCAAGCCCGGCAGGATCACATCGGTGACAACGTTGTTGCCATTGAGATAAATCTGACTGAGCACGTTCCCGGCATTGATACTGCCACCGTGGGCAGTCAGGTTGGCGTTGACCTTGACCCCGGGTGCATACAGGGTGATATCGCCACCGTCCGCCACCTTGAGCGCACCGTTGACCTCAATCTGCTGCTTGGCCCCCACCTTGATGGCGCCCAACTGGTAGCCGTTGAGTTGGTCACTGTCGAGCACCAGCTTGCCCTGACGCTCGGCTGGTAACGCAGTACTCAGATCCAGGCCATCGGCAATCTTTTGCGAGTTGCCCTCGATCAGCACCTGGTTCGTGGTCGGGGTCAAGGCGTAACGCAAGGTGCCGGTGCTTTTATTGAAGATCGGCGTGTACTGGCCAATGATCAGCTGCGCGCGCTGGGCCATTGCCTTCTGCGACTGCTGATAACCATCGAGGTTGATATTAGGCGCCAGGGTCTGGCGATCACCCTGGAACACGTCGCTGATCAACTGCCCTTCCAGCACCGCATTGGTCGTGCCCACCACCAGTTTGCCGGCATCGCGGCCCACGGTATAACCGGCCTCATAGCGGCGTTGCGAGGCGATCAGCGGATTGAAATAAAGATCGGTGCGGCCCCAACGTGTACTGCTGTCTTCAAAGCCCTTGTAGAACCCGGTGTACAGAATGTCCCCCGGTGCTTTCGACAGTTCATAGAGCCGACCATCAGGGCCCTTGAGCCAGGTGTGCTGGATATAACCGGCCTGCACGTCGACGGTACCGCCCGACAGATTGATCTGGGCACCCTGCTGGGTCACCACGTCCTTGCCGGTAAAGGTCACGGTGCCGCCCTGGGCCATCCACTCGCCCACCGAGTGGCCTTGAGTGCCGAGGTAACCGCCCACTTCCAACAGACCGCCTGCGGTGTACCAACGATCCGTGGCATAGCCGTTGGTGCCCGCGGGGACGAACACCAGCTCCCGCAAGTCGACCCACACATCATTGTTGATCAACTTGCCACTTTCCCGGTTGACCGGCGCGTCGCGCTGCTCGTTGCCCTGGACGTTGATCTTGATGTTGTTGGATTCCATCGACACCTTGACGCCGATAGCACCAGACACATCGATCATCGCGCCATCGCGCACCAGGCTGCGCTGGCTGGCGCTGACTACCACCTGACCGCCGGTGGCCAGGGTAATCGAGCCTTTCTGGAAGTCCACGGTGCTGCCGCTGACGATCTCGATCCGCGACTGGTCGGTGCGATCGGCGACGCTGCTCAGATTATTGAACTGCCCGGTGATCAGGTTGGCCGCATGGCCGTCGAGCTTGATCAGGCCGTTGTCCTTCTGGCTGTTGAGGGCGGTGCTGCCACTGCTGTCCAGCAGAATCGCGCTGGTGCTGCCCTGGCCCAGGGTCACGCTACCGGTGCTGTCGCTGGCCGAGTTGAGCAGATGGATGGTACCGCGAGTGTCCACCGAGGTACTGGCCAGGACCACGCCGTTCTGCTCTACCTGGTGCCCGGTGAGGGTGATATCGCCGGTGGAGGCCATGATCAAGCCGCTGTTGCTGACCTTGCCCGAAGTACTGCCGGCCTTGAGGCTGGTGGCCACTTCATTGCCACGGGTGGTGGAACGGTCATTGCCCGCCGTGCCGACACCGCGCCGGATATAAAAACTGTCGCCCGCCGCCAGGGTGGCCTGGCCCTTGGCCGTAATGATGGTGCCGGCGTTTTCCACTTCCGAGCCCAGCAGCAAGGCGTAGCCGCCGGAGTCGGTGGACGTGGCCGGGGCATGAGTTTGGATCAACGCCCCGCGCTGCACCTCGACCTTGCCCGCCGCATCGGTAAAGGTTGGCTGGGTGCCATTGGCATCGACATAAATTCCGCGCAAGGTGAACTGGTCATCGGTGATGGTGGCCGCAGCCGCCACCAGGTTGCGCACGTTGACCTGGCTGCTGCCGCTGAAGACCACACCGTTACGGTTCATGATCATCACCGTGCCGGCACCCTTGATCTGGCCCTGGATCTCACTGGGGCGAGCATTAGGGTCATTGACCCGGTTGAGCAGCGCCCAGTTGGACTGCTGCTGGAAGTCGACGGTGGTGTTGCGCCCGACGTTGAAGGTCTCCCAGTTGAGGATCGCCTTGTCAGCGGTCTGCTCGATGGCCACCGTGGTCTTGCCGCCGGCCTGGCTCTGGGTCGGGCCCTTGGCATTGATCCAGCCCTGAGTCAGGCTGTTATCGACCTGCAACCCGCCCTTGCCAAGACCATCGGGGATGGTCGAGATTTGCCCCATCGCTGCCTGCCGCCCCGCTGCCTGGGCTGCCTGTTGCGCGGCAATCGCCGCGACGCTGGTGTTGAGGGTGCTCAGGGAGCGCTGCAACTGCTGGTTGACGCGGGCCTGCTGGGACAACGGCGGCGGCATCCCCGGTACCTGCGCCCCGGGACGCGCCGCCGTCGCCGCCTGGGACGCGCCCTTGTCGGCGAACCAGCCGGAACTGAAGGCCGTGGCACCATGGGCACTGCCCGCCACCAGCAGCAAGGCAATGGCATGGGCCAGGGGCTTGAGGCGCAGGATCGTCTGGCCGTTGCCAGGGCCTTGGGCATTCACGTTAACCGGTGGTTTGCAGCGGACCATCTGGAATCATCCTTCTTTGTTATTGCTCATGGGCGACTGGCGACGCGCGTCACGTATGGGAGTTAGGCGGTTGGCGAGGGGCGGGACTGAACATCTGTCATCGAAAATTCATATAAGGCTGATACTTGACGCAGGATTTCACGGAGGTCCGTCAATCGACTGTGGGAGTCCTAGATCTTTGAAGGCAAACCCTGGCTACGGAAAATAAAGAGCCACCCGCAAAAAAATCAGCAACGGCGCAGGCCGTTGCTGATTGGGTGTTGCGGGTCGGAGAAAGCGTGGGTTACAGCGGACGACCGATGGCGTTGCAGGTGTTGGACTTGCCAATGCTCAGGTCGCTGGCAGCAGTGATGAAAGTTTCACGAATTGCATCTTTCCAAACCTTCGGCAGTGGCACGAAGCGATTGTTGTTGATGGCGGCGTCGTTGTTGACCGCGTTGCCGTAGTGACGGGTGAAGAACGCGCGCACTTGCGAGGTCTGAGTGGCGTCGGCGTAGCACTGGCTGAACACCAGGTTGGTGAAGCCGAGGATTGGATAGCCGCTGTCTGGATAGGCCACTACGCTTGGATCAGTAGTGCTGGTGGTAGCAGCGAACACCGGTACCCAGGCGTTCGGGTTGGCGCGGTTGATTACGGCAGGTACTGCTACTACAGAGATAGCGGTAGAAACGTTACCTGGAGCAGGCGAAACACCGGCAACGGTAGCGACTTTGGTAGCGTCATCAAGGCCAGCCAAGGTAGGCGCAGCGTAATCAGGGCTCATGTACGTGATTCGGCCTTCGGCGAAATTCAGCGTGCTCATCACACCTTCGCTGGTGTCTTTATAGGTTTCTGGTGGAGTGGTAGTGCTGCCCGGAATCGGCTGTTGCAGGGGGTTGAGGGCAGTCGTCGGCAGACCGCCGGAGAAGCTGCTGCCGAACGCCTGAGTCACAGCGAAGGTGCCGCCTTCCAGGGATGGTTTGCACTTGGCGTTGAGGAAGCGAGTGAACAGTTCAGTGGTACCGCTGTTCTCTTTGCGATAAACCAGGGTGATTGGGCCGGTACGACCGGCACCGCTGATCTGGCTCCAGTCGGTCCGACGCCCCGAGAACACACCGCACAAATCGTCAACGCTGAGGTTGACCGCATTGGCGCCAGACTTGTTGAAGGCAATGGCAACCGAAGTAGCCACCGAGGGCACCTGAATCAGCGGGCCCCAGGTAGGTTGCTTGTTAGTGCCATAGGTGGTCAGTTCAGCAGCTGTCAGCTTGGAATCGCTACCCGCCCAGTGCACGTTTTTATTGGTAACACCGGCTACGAACTTGCGGTAGTCGTTGGTCAGGAACGCTGCCTTGCCGTTGCCGCTGCCCACACCGATGTAGGGGGCGAAACCGGCAGTCAGTACGCCAGAAGTCTGGTACAGCGGTTGTGGCAAGGTAGCACCGCCGCCGTTGATGTCAGCCAGTGCAGCCTGGGCCGAGCAGAGGGCCGCGAGGGTCATGGATACCGCGAGAACGTTGCGCTTAAACATGAAGAAGCTCCTTTCATCGTGTTTGTACGTTGGGTAGTGGGTTCTTGCATGACGCCATGGCGCTCGGGTTTCAAGCCTTGATCCAGAGGGCTCTAGGGGTGAGGCCATAGCGAAGAAGTTCGCAGTTTCCGATGACAGATGTAGGAAAAAACCTCGGGAGGAAAGGCTTGATTTTTAAAAAGATTCTCGGGTGTTTTGGCAACAATTCCGGGCTGTTTCAACCCAGGTGACAGCGAGGTTTCAAGAGGGTTTTTCGGCCCTGGGCTGGAGGCAGCGCGGGCCGTGTCGAGGGGTAGGCAGATGACAGAATGAGGAACCCGAGGTTGGGTACTCGGTATCGAGGGCTTGAGGGTGGTAGTGCGGCCGACGCAGCCTCGCTGTGGCTCGACAACGGCTATGTGACCAATTGGTTGATCTCGATGATGGGCAACAGCACCGCCATGACGATCACCAGCACCACCGCCCCCATCACCACGATCATCAGCGGTTCAAGCAAGGCCGTCATGCCCATGGCCCGCCGTTCAATATCCCGCGACAGGGTTTGCGCGGCACGCTCCAGCATCGGCGGCAAGGACCCTGTTTTCTCACCGCTGGCAATCAAGTGGATCAGCACCGGCGGGAACACCTTCTCCACTGCCAGCGCAGTGGCCAGGTTGACGCCTTCGCGAACCTTGGCGGTGGCGTCTGTGACGCACAGGCTCAAGCGGTCGTTGGACAGGGTCTGGCGCGCCGCTTCCAACGCCCGCAACAGCGGCACACCGGCGCCACCGAGGATCGCCAGTGTCGAGGCAAACCGTGCGGTGTTAAGCCCCAGCACAAAGCGCCCGATCAGCGGCAGGCGCAGGACGCGACTGTGCCAGTTCAAGCGCGCCACGGGGTTACGCAGGTACAGGCGCCAGCTCCAGAAGCCTCCCACCAGACCGACAAAACACAGCCAGCCCCAGGCGCGAATAAAGTCACTGGCATTGAGCATCGCCAAGGTCAGCCCCGGCAGGTCCTGGCGCGCCTGGGAAAACGCGCTGACCACCTGCGGCACCACATAACTGAGCAGGAAAATCACGATGCCGATGGACACCAGCCCCACCACGCCCGGATAGATAAATGCAGTGAGAATCTTGCCCCGCAGGTTGTTGCGCTCTTCGATGTAGTCGGCCAGGCGCTCCATGACCTGGGCCAGGTCGCCAGACTCCTCCCCTGCCGCGATCAGCGCACGGTAGATCGACGGAAAGTCCCGGGGCCGCGCCGCCAGCGCATCGGCCAGACGCATACCACTGCGCACATCGGCGCGCACTGCGCTGAGGGTCTGGGCGATGTGCTTGCGCTCGGCCTGCTCCACCGTCGCACTGAGGGCCGCTTCCAACGGCAGGCTCGCACCGAGCAAGCTGGCCAACTGACGAGTGGCCCAGGCCAGGTCGTTATCCGAGAGTTTGGCGGTGAACAGACTGCTGCCGGCGGCGGCACTCTGGTTGCCCTCGACCTGCACCAGCAAGGCGGTCAGGCCACGGCTGCGCAGGTTGGCAAAGGCCGCGCTCTGGCTGTCGGCTTCCAGGTGCCCAGACTCCAGCTTGCCGGTGGCGTCGGCGGCTTCGTATCGGTATCGGTTCATCAGGCGTCCCGGGTTACACGCAGGATTTCTTCGGCCGCAGTGGCGCCGCTGCGCACCCAGCGCTCGCCGTCTTCGCGCATGCTCAACATCCCGGCGCAGCGTGCGGCGGCGCGCAGCTCCTGCTCGCCAGCGCCTTGGTGGATCAGGCCGCGCAGGTCATCGTCGATGCAGAATAATTCATGGATGCCAGTACGGCCGCTGTAGCCAATCTGGTTGCAGTGAGCACAACCCACAGGGCGCCATGTGCCGGGTGCCGACGGATCTTCTTGCTTGCAGTGCTGACACAGCCGCCGCACCAACCGCTGGGCCAGTACGCCGAGCAAGGATGAAGCCAGCAGGAACGGTTCAACGCCCATATCGATCAAGCGATTCACCGCTGACACCGCATCGTTGGTGTGCAGGGTCGCGAGCACCAGGTGCCCGGTCAGCGAGGCCTGCACAGCGATTTGTGCAGTCTCCAGGTCGCGGATCTCGCCGATCATGATGATGTCCGGGTCCTGGCGCAGAATCGCCCGCAGGGCCAGGGCGAAGGTCATGTCGATCTTGGCATTGACCTGGATCTGGCTGATGCCTGGCAGGTCGTATTCCACCGGGTCTTCGACAGTGAGGATATTGCTGGTGCTGGCGTCCAGCCGCGCCAGGGCCGCATAGAGGCTGGTGGTCTTGCCGCTGCCAGTCGGCCCGGTGACCAGTACGATACCGTGGGGCTGGCGGATCAGCGTGTCGAGGTGGGCCAGCAATTGCGGGGCCATGCCGAGGGTTTCCAGCTGCAGGCGCCCGGCCTGTTTGTCCAGCAAGCGCATCACCACCCGCTCGCCGTGGCCGGTGGGTACGGTGGACACGCGAATATCAATGGGCCGCCCGGCAACGCGCAGGGCGATGCGACCGTCCTGGGGCAAGCGCTTTTCAGCAATGTCGAGTTGGGCCATGATCTTGATACGCGACACCAGCGCGCCGTGCAGCGCCTTGCGTGGCGACACCACATCACGCAGGGTGCCGTCGACGCGGTAACGCACCACGGAATGGCTTTCGTAGGGTTCGATGTGGATGTCGCTGGCTTCGTCGCGAGCGGCCTGGGTCAGCAAGGCGTTGATCATGCGAATCACCGGGGCGCCGTCCTGGGTGTCGAGCAGGTCGGTGATTTCGGGGATGTCTTGCATGAGGCGGTCGAGGTCGACTTCGTTTTCGGCGGCGCCGACCACGGCGGCGGCGCTGCCGGTGTCGGCGTAGGCGCTGGCCAGGAGGCCGTCGAGTTGGTCGTCGCGGACCTGCTCCAGACGGGCTTGGCCAAACTGGCGGTGGACTTCGCCGATGGACCAGCCCGGGGTTGAGGGGCAGATGGTCAGGGTGGGGCCTTCTTCACCTGGGTGGAGGAGGATGCGTTGGGATTTGGCCCAGACGTAGGGAAGCAGGCTCATGGCCGCGCGCCCCCCTGAACCGGCACCGCCCGAATCACCGCCCGAGGCCCCTGCCCCAGCTCAGGAATCGCCTTGTGCACCGAAGGCAACTGCGGCGCCTGCACATCCGGCATCGCCCAACTACGCTCTGGCTGCAACTCACCCTGAGCCCTGCGCATAAACTCATAGCGATTGAGCGTAATACTGCGCCCCGCCCCACTGTCGCGAATAATGTAAGGCCGCAAAAACACCATCAAATTGGTCTTCGTCACACTGCGTTTCTCATTACGAAACAACGCCCCCAACCCCGGAATATCCGACAACCAAGGCACCGCATCATTACTCTGGCTATAGCCATCCTGCAGCAACCCACCCAGCACCATGATCTGCCCGTCATCGAGCAAAATACTGGTATCAATCGCCCGCTTGTTGGTCACCGTCCCTGCCGCCAGCGAAGCCCGCGCATCCACGCTGCTGACCTCCTGGTAAATATCCAGTTTCACCGTGCCGCCCTCGGAAATCTGCGGCCGCACATTGAGCTTGAGCCCCACCTCTTCGCGCTGCACCGTCTGGAACGGATTGTTACTGGTGCCACCACCTCCCGTCACATAACTGCCCGTGACAAACGGAATCGTCTGCCCGACAAAAATGCTCGCCGCCTCGTTATCCAGGGTCAACAGATTGGGCGTCGACAACACGTTGGTGCCGCCCTTGCTCTTCAACGCCCTGGCCAACACCTTGAGATCCAGCACCTTGCCGATCCCCGGAATATCCACCGTGCCGTCCACCAGCCCGATGTTCAAACCCTTGGGCAATACGTCGATGCTGGTCTTGCTGTCGGGCGTACCGTTAAGCCCACTACCGCCGAGGTTGACCCCGCCAAAACCACCCTTGCCCCCCAGATTCCCGGCCTGCCACTGCACACCGAACTCACTGGCGTCGTCCTCACCGACTTCGACGATCAGGCTTTCAATCACCACCTGGGCGCGGCGCTGATCAAGCATATCGATGACTTCCCGCAGGTTGCGGTACAGCGGTTCGGGCGCAGAGATCAGCAAGGTGTTGGTGGTGGCGTCCGCCTGGATCGTCACGCCGCCAGCGCTGAAGGCAGTGCTCTGATCGCTGGGCGAATGGCTGGCGCTGCTGGTGGAACCGGCATCCTGGCCGTAACCAACATTGGCGGATTGAACGCCACTGCCGGTGGGCGTGCCGCTGCTGTTCTGGGTGCTGCCTTGGCCGTTCTGGCCCGAGCCGCCCATGGTGCTCAACTTAGAACGGGCGTTATCGCTGGTGCCGCTCTCACTCTCACCAGTGAGCAAACCGCGCAGGGACTGCGCCAACTTCCCCGCCTGGGCGTTGCGCAGGTACACCACGTGCATATTGCTGGGGTTGCTCTGGGCGTTGTCCAGTTTGTAGATCAGGTTGCGCGCCAGTTCAGTACGTTCTGGGCTACCGGCGCGGATGATGATCGAGTTGGAGCGCGGGTCGCCGATCACGTTGATCTTCTGGGTCTGGTCGCTGCCCTGGGTTTCCAAAAGCTGCGAGACCATCGCCGCAATGTCCACGGCAATGCCGTTTTGCACCGCCACCACGTCAGTGTCGATGGCGCTCGGGGTGTCGATGCCATCGATGATCTGCGCCACCCGCGCCAGGTTTTCTGCGTAGTCGGTGATGACGATGCTGTTGTTGCCGGGGTAGGCGTTGATCGGGTTGTTGGGTGAAACGATCGGCCGCAGCACCGGGATCAGGTTCACCGCGTTTTCGTATTGCAGGCGAAAGGTGCGCGTCTGCATGCCGTTGCCGCCTGGGTTGCTGGCGTTGTAGATCGGCCCGCCCAACAGCTTGGCATCGGCTTCGGGCACCACCTGGGCGACGCCGCCGACGTCCACCACGCTGAAGCCTTGCATGCGCAATGCCGCCAGGAGCATGTCGTAGGCCTGGTGCGCCGGCACCTGGCCTTCGCTGACCAGGGTCAGGTTGCCCTTGACCCGAGGGTCCACCAGAAACTGCTGGCCAGTGGCACGGGACAAGGCACGCACCACCGCCTGGATATCGGCGTCGACAAAGTTCAGTTGCACCGGCTGATCGCCCAAGGGGTTGCGGCCTTTGGCAGGCGCGGCGGCATGGCTACGGGCACTGTTGGTCACCGGGTGTTGCACGCGGGGCCGCTGTGCCGGCTCGCGCTGGCGGTCCAGCAGTGCATCGCCGCTGCGCCGGGTGTCAGCCAGCGGCTGGCCGAGTTCGCTGTCCACCAGTAACGGTGGCGGAGTAGGCGATTGGGTGTTGCTGCACGCACTCAGCGCCAGCAACAACAAGGGCGCGACCTTGCGATAAGGCGCCGAATTGGGGACTGACCACTTCATGAAGCTTCCTTAGCGCCAAGCGCCTGATCCATGCGAACGGTCCCGGACAACGTGCCGGACGGGTTTTCGGTGGCGTCGCCTGCACGTTGCAAGCGCGCCTCGGACACTTCCAGGGAAAATGACCGGATACTGCCCAGCAACCAACCCACCACGGTATCCGCCGGGGCGTCTTGAAAGGTCAGGCGCCAACTGCCAGGGGCAGTGTTTTCCAATTGATAACGGCCCTGGAGCCCAGCGCTATCGAGGGCCTGGCGCAAGGCCAAATCCAGATCCTGCCCGGCGCCAGGCGCTGGGGCGAGGCCCTGCAACAGCACTTGCAAGGTCTCGGCTTGAGCTCGCAGCCTGGGGGTTTCGGCTTGCCAGTAATCAATCTTCTTCAGCGGCGGCTGAATCAACATCAGCCAGATCAACAGCCCCGAGAGCACCAGAGCGGCCCCGCCGAGCAGGCGTTTTTCCCGCAGGGCCAGGCCGTTCCAGAACACTTCGCTCTGGCTGCGCAGGTGCTGCCAGCGGGCAATCAGGGGATTACTCATCGTCGCCTCCCGTGCCGGTTTCGGGAGTAGTCGGCTCAGCGAGCGGACCCAGGGTCCAGCCATGGTCATCGCGACGGGCAGTGAAACCGGCCTTGGCCAGCACCGCTTGCCAGTCACCTTCGGCGCCAGGGTTGCGGCTGTCGGCGAGCAGGTTCAGGTGCAGGCGGCCTTGCTCGAAGACCAGGGAATCGACGCTGGCAACCATGAACGGCATGCTGCTGCCGGCCAGTTGCAACAGGCTGTTAAAACGCTGGCCTGGGTCGCTGCCGTTCTGACGGGCAGCCAATTGCTGGCGGGCCTGTTGCAACGGGTTGAGGATCACCGGTAGCTCGGGAAAAGCCTGGCGCACCTGCTGACTCATCCGCGCCTTGAGCTGTTGACCCGCGTCCACTTGACGCGCCGCGTACAGGTTCAAGCCCAGGGTCCAGATCGCCACGGCCACCGCCGTAAAACCCAGCGCCCTGCCCCAGCCGGCCGTTCCGTTGGCCCGTTTGAGCCGACCGTGCAAGCCCCAGCTCGGGGTTGCGCCGCTCCAGCGTTGCGGCGCGTCTTCACTGATACGGCTCAGGTCGACACCGCTGCCCAGCAGATCATCCAGCGCCTGCTGCCCGAGGGGATGCACCGCGCCCTGCTGCAGGCTGTGGCGCAACAGCAACTGGCCGTAGGCAAACGCCGCTGTCAGTTGTCCCGCAGCCGGTACCGGCAAGGCATAGGGCGCCGGGTACAGGCCGCGTACTTTCAGTTGTACTTGGTTCATTACCTGGCTCAACTGCTCCAGGTGGGCCTTGGGCAACCAGCCCACCTGCACCAGGCCATTGCTCTCCCGTGGGCCGTGGGCGACGTGTATCTGTTCCACCGGGCCAAGTATCAGCGCCTGGGCTGCGCAGGCCACTGCCGCCGCCACCTTGGCGGCTGGCAATTGCGGCAGCTCCAGGCTGGTCAGCAGGCTGTCCCGAGGATGCAGGAAGCACTGGGCCGCCGCCGTTTTATGAGCCAGCCCCAACTGCGCCAGGCTACTCTGGCCCTGGCGGCTGACCTGCCCGGCGCGGTCGAGCCAGGCGAACTGCACCGGGCTCTCGGCGCTCAGTTGATCCAGCGGCGGCAAGGCAATACGCAGGCGGCTCATGCGCCCACCCGCGACCAGATTATCTGGGGCTGGCGGTCTTCAGGCCGGAACAGCAGCGCCTCTATCGTCACCCGACGCTGTTCGCGGCGGGCCTGGCCGTGCAGGCGAAACCACTCACTGGTAATCCCCACCTGCACCGTGTCCACCGCCACCTGTGGCATGCGCAGGCGATTGACGAAATCACCACGATTGATAAACCAGCGGCCACCGTCACGCTCGGCCACCAGCGCCTGTGCCCGTGGCAAGCCCAGCCCCGGCACAACCGCGCTGAGCACTTCGGCACTGGCGGTATTGCCGTTGACCCAAGTGTTGCCGGGCAGCACGCTGACATACACCGCCATACGCCGAAGCAGGCGCGGCTCAAGGCCCTCGATGCCCGCCAGATCGTCCAGGCTGCGCAACATCGCACGCTTGGCCGGCCGCAGGTCGCTCACTGCGCCAGGCGAGATGTCACGGCCGCTGTTAAAACCCGTGCTCGATGACGATGCCGCCAACCGTTGATCATAGGAAGCGATCACCCGCTGGCTGATGCGCCGGCTCACCGCGGGGTCGACGCCGATCAACTGGCACAGCCGCTCGAAGCTCTGCAGTTGCGCGGCATCCGGCTGCTGATGGGCCACCAGGTTGCGCAGGTTGAACTTGCCCTGTTCGTCTTCCAGTTGCCCCTCAAAGGCTCCCCCCAACGGCCGCGCCCAGGGCTGGTCGAGTCGAGTCAGCACATCTTTCTGACGCGCCTCCCATAGCAACTGGCGACTGACTTCCAGCCCACCCTGTAACGCCCACTGACCCTGGACGCGCAGTTGCTCGGCTTCCAGGCTGCGGGTGAAGACAGTTTGTCGGGTCAACATAGCGCCGGCGATCACCGCCACCACGGCGGCGATCAATAAGGCGCTGATAATCGCCATGCCGCACTGCTTCGCCGCTGTGGGCAAATGCCTGTTCATGACGGGACTTATAGCTGCCAGGAGCCGATATCGGCATTGACGCCGTCGCCGTCCGGTTGCCCATCGGCGCCCAGGGAGAAAATATCGACTTCACCGTTGGCACCCGGATTGAGGTAGTTGTAAGGGTGGCCCCACGGGTCGTTGGGCAAGCGCTCAAGATAGGCGCGCCAGTTGCTGTTTTTCGCATCCGCCGGGCGCTCCACCAACACCTTCAGGCCCTGGGTCATGTTCGGATAGGTGCCGTGGTCCAGGCGATAGAGTTTGAGTGCCTGCATCAGCCCACCGATGTCCTGTTTGGCGGCCGTGGCTCGCGCCTGATCCGGGCGATCGAGCACCTTGGGCACTACCATCGCCGCCAGAATCCCGAGGATCACCACCACCACCATGATCTCGATCAGGGTGAAGCCACGCTGGCCGCGAGGGCCTGGCGATGCGGATTTTAAGTGTGCGATATCCATCTCGACATTCCTTGGCTTGAGTGCATTTCGGCCCGCAGTGTTGCAAGAACACATGTCAGTCGTATTGAAAATCCTCGGGAGCTTTGGTCGCCAATCGGTCAACTCCACGGGCTAGTCTGCGGGCCTGTTTCCAGGCTTTGAGTACGCCATGCGCGGCCCTCGCAACGAGCAAGGTTTTACCCTGATTGAAGTGCTGGTGGCGCTGGCGATCATCGCCGTGGCCATGGCGGCCGCCGTGCGCGTGGCCGGGCTGATGACCCAGAGCAATGGCCTGCTGCGGGACAAATCCATGGCCTTGCTGGCCGCCCAGAGTCGCCTGACCGAGTTGCGTCTGGAGGGTCGCTTGAGTCCGGGGCGCAAAACCTTTGAATGCGACCAGGGCCGACTGAAACTGCGTTGCGAGCAAGTCATCAGCAAAGGCCCCGATGGGCCGTTGTTCAAGGTCAGCGTGCAGGTGTTGGACGCCGCCCGTGAAGCGCCGCCCCTGGCCCGACTGGAGACTTTATTGGGGCGACCGCAACGACTCAAGAAGCCGGTTACTGTCGAGTGAGAATCGGCAAGGCCGGCGCGACGGGCAATTTGTCGAGGGCCACGCGGACCTTTTCACCGCCGCGCTCGATCACCACGCCATCGCCTTCGATGGCTGCAAGACGCACACCGGGGCTGAGGCGTTCACCGAGCAGAAAGCTGCGGGGCGGGCCGTCGTTGAGGCTGAGGATCGCCACCGCGCCACGAGCCCCGGCCAGTACCCCAGAGACCTTGACCTGCAACTCAGCCGGGACGTTGGAAAACCATTGCAGGGCCGGGTTGTCACTGTGGGCGGCGAGCACCTGGGGCGGGGCTTGCGGGGTGTGCGACTCGGCGGACGTCAGCAGCAACGGCGTCCAGGTGGCGACCCCGGCCAGCGCCGCCAGCAAGGCCAGTGCCTGGATACCTTGGGCGGGTGAAATGCGATCGACGAATGCCATGGGCGGGACCTCCTGTTTGTCCGTCTCGACAGGCTACAGGGCAATTCTCACGGTTTTATTTCACAGGATCGATTCAACACCAGAGAGCACACCCATGAAACAGCAGGGTTTCACCTTGATAGAACTGATGGTGGTACTGGTGATCATCGGCATCGCCAGCGCGGCCATCAGCCTGAGCATCAAACCGGACCCGCTGCACCTGTTGCGCAAGGACGCCGAACGCTTGAGCCAGGTGTTGCAAGTGGCCCAGGCCGAAGCCCGCGCCGACGGCCGGGCGATCACCTGGCGGGCCGATGCCAAGGGCTTTCGCTTCAGCCGCCGCAGCGACGACGGCCTGAGCCTGGAATTATTCGAGCGCGACCCGCAACTGCGCCCGCGCCCCTGGGACAGTTCGCCGATGCAGGTGCGCATCGAACCGAGGCAAACCCTGGTGCTCGACGCCGAATGGATCAACCCGCCGTTGCAGGTTGTACTGTCCGATGGGCAACACAGCCTCAGCCTGCAACGTAATGCGGCCGGCTTGCTGCGCGTGGTGAACCGGCCATGAGCAATGACCAGAAAGGTTTTACCCTGATCGAGGTGATGGTGGCGATCATGCTGATGGCAGTGGTCAGCCTGATTGCCTGGCGCGGCCTGGACAGCGTCACCCGTGCCGACGCCCACTTGCAGGCCAGTACCGAACAGACCGAAGTCCTGCTTCGTGCGTTGAACCAGTTGCAACTGGACGTCAGCCTGCGCGCCGGTGTGGAGCTGGCGCCACCGGCGACCGAAGATCAGCCTACGCCACCGGGCACGCTGGCCGCACTGAGCGTGCGCAGCTCCGACAGCAAGGGCTTTCGCCTGGAGGTAATTCGCCGCTCAGCGGTTCCCGGCGACGGGTTGCAACGGGTGCACTGGTGGCTCAAGGGCGACACCTTGTACCGCGCCGCAGCGCCCGCGCGCGATCGGTATCCGTTACCCGCGCCAAAGGACCCGGTGGCGGTGCTTACCCAGGTCAGCGACCTGCAATTACGGGTGTGGGATGCGGACAAGGGGTGGCGGCAATTGAGCGGTAATCGCCAGGAGAATCCGCTGGGGGTCGAGATCAGCCTGGAGCGCCAGACACCCCAAGGCATTGAGCACTATCGCCAGGTCTTGGGGCCTTTGAACTGAACGTCAAGCGCCCCCGCTAACTCAACAACACCACTCCACCCGGCAACTCCGTGCAGGTGGCCCCATAGGCATCGCGAATCAGCAACGCCACGCCCGCCAACTGGTGCAAGCTGAACCGTGCCTGCACCCGGCGCTTGCCCAGCTCGCTGTTGAGCAGCACCAGCATTCCCGGACGATAACGGTTGATCTCGTCGATCACGGTATTGAGGGTGGCGTTGTTGAATACCAAGACCTGTTCGCGCCAGGCGATTACCGCCTGGGTGTCCACCGCCAGCGGCACGCCCAGTCCTGCGGCGTCGTAGGTCAGTTGGCGGCCGCTGTCCAGGCGGACACTGCGCCCGCCCACGGCTACCGTTAGCGACCCCTCGATGCAGGTCACGCAGACGCTGTGGTCGGTATTGCGCACATTGAAACGCGCCTGGGCCGCGCTCAGCCAACCTTTACCTGCCTGGATCTTGAGCGGTTGCACCGCGTTCGCCAGGACTTCGACCTCCCCCTCCAGCAACTCGATGCCCCCTTCGCGGCGGCTGATGCGGGTCTGGGTGTTGAGTTCCAGGCGGATGCCGTCCCGCAGTTCGATCCGGCGCTGTTCGCCGACCTCGGTGCGGTAGTCCGCCGTCAGTCCGGAAAAACCTCCGGGTATCGTGGCCCGCACCATAAACAACGCGGCCGACGCGGCAATCGCCCCGCCCAGGAACGCCCGGCGCCCGAAGTGCCGGGGTTGCTGCAGTTGCTCGACGGCAGGTACCAGTTGGTGCCACAGCGTCTTGGCCTGCTCGAAAGCCTGGGCATGCTCCGGGCTCTGGGCGCACCACAGGCGCAAGGCATTGGCATCGGCGACGGTGGCCTGGCCCGAGGTCAGCAGCACCAGCCAGTCGCGGGCTTCGCTGCGCAGTCGGCTGTCTGGCGTATCCCGGGCAGTGGAGAGGCTAAAAATGTTCAAGCGCGCAGGTACTCACGGATTTATCAGGGACTCAATCATTAAGACGGTTTTCCGGCGCCGGGACCGAACCGCTGAATCACTTTTCTTTCAAGGCGCAAGGCGCAGTGGCCGAGGGCGGCCTTGATTTCCTTTTCGACCATGCGCGTGGAAATGCCGAAACGCTGGGAGATTTCCAGGTGCGGCGCCTCCTCCAGGCGCGCGGCGATAAGGATCTTGCGCCGCCGCGCCGGCAGTTCGTAGAGGGCCTTGAGCAAGGACTGGATTTCTTTCTGGCCGCCGACGACACGGGACGGGTCCTGGGCTTCGTCGACGGTTTGCAACAGCTCTTCAACTTCGCTGCCGGTCAACAGCCGGGCATCGGCCTCGCGCCGGTCGGCGGCGATGTTCAGTGCGATGCGGTACAGGTAGGCATTGGGTTGCAGCAGGTTCGGCGGCACTTCCATGCGGTCGACCCGCAGGTAGGTTTCATGCAGGACATCGTTGGCCAGGTCCTCCGAGCCCAGCCGTTTGCGCAAGCGCACCTTGAAGTCCTCGTAGGACGCCAGGAACAAACTGACCATCGGACTGTGTCCGGTATTTTTCATGCCCCCCGAGCTCCTTCCCGTGCTGTGCATTCCATGCGTTTTCCTGTGGTGTCGGGCATTAACAGTAAGGTCACCGGCAAGCGCAACGAACTGGGCGCCGGACGTTCCACCCGGGTGCTGGCCAGGCTTTGTACCAGCGCTTCATCGCGCTGTTCATCGCCGGTGGAACTGACCAGGCGGCTGTGCTCGATCAGCCCCTCCCGATTGACCCAGAGCTGCACCAGCGCGCGAAAACTGCCGGGGCGGGTCAGCGGTGAACGGCACAGGCTGGCTTCAATCGCCTGCTGCAAGGCTGTCGCGTAACTGCTGTTGATCCGCGCAACGCCACGCGCCTTGGCCCCACGAGCCGTGGGCGGTTGGCTGACTTCGGGCACTTGCAGGGTGAATGCATCGCTGCGTGCGTAACGCGCCATCAAGCCACTCCCTGTCAGCAGCAAGCTCAGGGCCTGCTGCGCGCTGTAACGACCGCGTACTCCAATCGAACGCCGCCCGCGGGTCAGTTCACGGTCCACCAGCACCGCCATTCCAGTTGAGCGACTGAAAGCTTCCAGTGCCTGGGCCAGGTTCTGTGCCGGCAGATCCAAAAGCAGCAACGGCGACGCCGACGAATCAGCCCGCACCGGGTTCGACAACATCAAGCCCAACAGCAAAGCCAGGCAACAGTACGCGTGCCTCCAGGCCCACCGTTCGCCATCTGCTCTGCATCGCTGCACGGCTGACGTATCCTGCGAAAACCGTCATCCTGAGGCCAGTTTATGAACCTGATGTTACGGTGATGGCAAAAAAAACATCACGGCTTCGCAGCAAGCGCTGGGCTAGACTTTGCAACCACAATGGCCCGCTTTTTCGGGCCAGGCAGGAGGCACTGATGAAACTGTTCCTGATGCTGCTGTTGTTCGCGGGTTTGCCATCGACGGTCCTGGGTGGGGAAGCTGCAAGTGGTTGCGTCGACGTGAATATTGACGGCTATAAAGCGCCTGACTATGGGTGTCTGAGCCAGCAGATGGGCAACAACCCGGACGCGGCCAAGGCGGCGCAGAAGAACCTTGAAGCGCAGAAAAAGTCCATAGACAAGCGGGCTCCGAACCAGATCGGGTTGTCTACGCCGGCGGCTACCCGTGTGCGGATGGGGAATACGTTTGGGAGTTCGGTGAAGCCGCAGCGGCCTTGATGGGGGGGCGTGAGTGGTGAAAAGCAAGAGCGGATCTACTGCCCACTGACTGTAGGAGCGAGCTTGCTCGCGATGGTCGTTAACGATGACGCTGGCTTACTGAATCACCGCGGTGCCCTCAGGTTTTTCGCGTGCAGGCACTAGGCGTCCCCCTCGCTGCCACAGAAAAGCGGATTGGCGCTGGCTTTTGATCTGGCTTTTGATCTGGTTTTTGATTTGCCTGCCCCATCAACCGGAGCAAGGGCCGATCCGTGGAGTAAGCGTTTGTTGGTTACTTTCTTAGGCGTTCCAGCCGAAAAATATCGTGCCCTGGGCCCGATTGAATGTGGCGCACCTGGATGACCCGGTATTCTGCAAAATCATCCGAGAGATGAGGTGATAAGACGCAGCGGGTAGGAATGTTCCCTGGCTTTTGTCAGAATGCACAATATAGAACCATTCGCATTCGCAGGAAGTTCCCATGCTGCTCCCCCACTCGCCTCCCGCTCACGGCCGAATCCTGGCCGTTGAGGATGACCCGGTGCTCGCCGCTCACCTTGGCAATCACCTTAGCCAGCGGGGTTTCGAGGTCACGTTGCGCCATGACGGTGGCGAGATCGTCGACCTGGTGCGCAACCAGGATTTCGACCTGATTCTGATGGACATCATGCTGCCCGGCAGCAGCGGCCTTGAGGTGTTGGCCCAACTGCGTCGCCATCAACGGGTGCCGGTGATCCTGATGTCGGCCCTGGGCGCCGAACAGGATCGCATCACCGGCTTCAGCCAGGGTGCGGATGACTACCTGCCCAAGCCATTCAGCATGCTGGAGATGGATGTGCGCATCGACGCCATCCTGCGCCGGGTGGCCTACGAGCATGAGGTGCCAGGCGGGGTGCGCCACGACCCGCAGTTGCTGTTTGACGAACAGCGCGCCGATGTCAGCCAGGACGGCCAATGGGCCGACTTGACCACCACCGAATACCGGGTGCTGGAAACCCTGGTGGCTCACGTCGACGAAGTGCTGAGCAAGGCCTTCCTCTATCAGCAGGTGATGCACCGCGCTTACTCCCAACATGATCGCAGCCTGGACATGCATGTCAGCCGCATTCGGCGCAAGTTGCAGGCCATCGGCTATACCGCCGGGCGTGTGGAAACGGTCAGGAGTACGGGCTATATGCTGACGCGGCTGGCGGCATGAAGCTGCCCAACCGGCACTCATTGCTGTGGAAGTTGACCGGGGTGCTGGCGGTGCTGTGCCTGTTGGTGGTCACCTTGCAGATCGATCTGAGCAAGCGCCTCTACGAGGCCACCGCACACTTGCCGGGGCCCACCCAGCAGATCCTCAATGACTATGCACGCCAGGCCGAAACTGCCTGGCGTGAGCGTGGCACGGCGGGCGTCGATGAGTTTTTGCAAGATCTACGCGAGCGCGAGCAGGTCTGGGCGGTGGTGGTTGATGGGAGTCAGAACTCGCTGTCTTCGCGGCCATTGAGAGGCCGCGAGCGGCGCAAGCTGGATTTCGTGCGCGACGTCGGCTGGTCGGTGGGACGCCCCGGTGGCCGGCCGACGTTCGTCATGCCGTTCAGCGACGACCAATCCCGGCTGGTGATGGAGCTGCCACTGCGCCTTGATCCGCGCAAGGACCATGACCTGTGGAATGTCGTGCTGCAGCACGGGCTGCCGGCCTCCCTGGCGCTGTTGTTCGGCGCGCTGCTGTACCGGGTACTGATTGCGCCCATGGTGATTCTGCGGCGTCAGGCTAACGCCTTGAGCGCTGGCGATCTGGCCGCGCGGGTCGGCCCTCCAGTGACGCATCGACGCGATGAGCTGGGTGAACTGGGCCGGGCCTTCGACCATATGGCCGAGCGCCTGGAAAGTACGGTAGTACTACAGCGACGCTTGCTGCAGGACTTGTCCCACGAGCTGCGCACACCCTTGAGCCGGCTAAGGGTGGCCGGTGAGCGCGAGCCGGATTCGGTCGCCATGCGCCAGCGCCTGGACCGCGAAGTGCAAGGCATGGAGCGGCTGATCGGCAACACCCTGGAGCTGGTCTGGCTGGACACCGAGCGCCCGCTGATGCCCCTGGAAGCAGTGGAGATGGAACAGCTCTGGGAAGTGCTGCGCGAGGACGCCTGCTTCGAAAGCGGCTGGCCCAGCGAACGCCTGCCCTGCCAACTGCCGCAAGACTGCTGTGTGCTGGGCAACCTCAACGGCCTGGCCCAGGCCCTGGAAAACATCTTGCGCAACGCGATCCGCCATTCGCCCGAAGACGGTGCCGTACGTTTGCTCGGTGCCCTGGATGGTGATTATTGGCACCTGCAGATTGAAGACCAAGGCCCCGGCGTCGATCCGCAGAGGCTCGAACAGATCTTCCAGCCCTTCACTCGTCTTAACGCCGCGCGACCGGGAGGCGATGGTTTTGGCCTGGGCCTGTCGATTGCCCGCAGCATCGTGCAGTTGCAAGGCGGTGAACTGTGGGCAGAAAACGCCGCACCCGGCCTGCGCCTGCATCTGCGGCTGAAAGTGTATAAATTGTAAATTACATTTACTCTTATTTGAGAATCACTAGCATTCGCGCCAATCCATGGAGGTCATGGGTGAGCCGATACGCACCGCAGGTCCGACGACGCTCACGCTCTCCTCTGTTTCACACTGCAACAGGAGTGTTGTCGATGCACCCGCGATTCAAGCTCAGTCACCTTGTCCTGGCCCTGATGGCCTGTTCGCCAGCCACGCTTTTGGCCGAAACGGCCGAGGGCAATCGGGAGGCGGGAAAAGACGCGCTGCAACTGGGTGAAACCCATGTCGTGGCCACGGCTGAAGAAGAGTTGAAACAGGCCTCCGGCGTGTCGCTGATCACTGCCGAAGACATCAAGAAGCGGCCTCCGGTCAATGACCTCTCCGAGATCGTGCGCAAGATGCCCGGCGTCAACCTGACCGGCAACAGCGCCAGCGGCACCCGTGGTAACAATCGCCAGATCGACCTGCGCGGCATGGGCCCGGAGAACACCCTGATCCTAATCGACGGCAAACCCGTGACCTCTCGCAACGCCGTACGCTACACCCGCTCCGGTGAGCGTGACACCCGTGGCGACAGCAACTGGGTGCCGGCCAATGAAGTCGAGCGCATCGAAGTGCTGCGCGGCCCGGCGGCGGCCCGCTACGGCTCTGGCTCCATGGGTGGCGTGGTCAACATCATCACCAAGCGCCCTACCGACAAGTTGAGCGGTTCGCTGTCAGCCTTCACCAACCTGCCCGAAGACGACGCCGAAGGCATGACCAAGCGCACCACCTTCAGCCTCTCCGGCCCGCTGACCGATGCCCTGACCTTTCGCGTCTACGGCAACCTGAACAAGACCGATGCCGACGACGCCGACATCAACGCCGGCAACACCGACACTGCCAACGGCGCCTCCCTGGCCGCGGGCCGCGAAGGTGTGCGCAACAAGGATCTCAATGGCCTGTTGAGCTGGGCACTGGATGATCGGCAGACCGTCGACCTGGAAGCCGGCTTCAGCCGCCAGGGCAACATCTACACCGGCGACGTCGGCACCGGCGGCACCGACTCCCTGGTACCGGGCAGCACCATCAACGGCTGGCTGGGGCGCGAAACCAACACCATGTACCGCCAGACCTTCTCCGCCACCCATCGCGGCGACTGGTCGTTCGGTAGCTCCAAGCTCTTGGCCCAGTACGAGAAAACCCGCAACAACCGTTTGCTGGAAGGCAATGCCGGCTCGGCAGACGGCGATATCAGCGCCAATGCCAGCAAGACCACCAGCACCTATGACAGCTACCTGGTCCAGGGCCAGCTGGACATCCCGCTGCAAGTGCTGCTGCCGCAGATGCTGACGGTGGGCGCCGAATGGAACCGCCAGACCCTCGACGACCCGAGCACCATGAACCGCGCCATCGGCACCACCCTGCCCAACTCGGCAGCCGGCGCCCGCCCCACCGACATGGACACGACCATCATGGCGCTGTTTGCCGAGGACAACATCGAGTTGACCCCGGACTGGTTCCTCACGCCCGGCCTGCGCCTGGACCATCAGGATCAGTTTGGCGCCAACTGGAGCCCAAGCCTTAATACCTCCTACAAGCTGACCGAAGACATCACCCTCAAGGGCGGTATCGCCAGGGCGTTCAAGGCGCCGAACCTGTACCAGTCCAACCCAAATTACCTGTACTACAGCAGGGGCAACGGCTGCGCGCCGAGCCTCAATGCCAATGGCTGCTACGTGCTGGGTAACGAGAACCTCGACCCCGAGATCAGCATCAACAAGGAACTGGGCATCGCCTTTGCCCGTGATGGCTGGACTGCAGGCGCGACGTATTTTCGCAACGATTATGAAAGCAAGATCGTCTCCTCCAATGACTTGATCAGCAAAACCGTGAACAACGAAGCCGTATTGCAGTGGGATAACGCCAAGGACGCGGTGGTCAAGGGCTGGGAAGGCAACCTCGGTATCCCGCTGCTGGGTACCCATGGCGAGACGCTGAGCTGGAACACCAACTTCACTTACATGCAGGAAAACAAAGACGGCGACGGCAACCCGCTGTCAGTGGTGCCCAAGTACACGGTCAACAGCATGCTCGACTGGCAGGTCAACGAGGCCCTGGCCGTGAGCCTGACCGGCACCTGGTACGGCAAGCAGGAACCACGGGTACTGAACCCGTCTCGCGACTCGCCGGTCACTGCAGCCAATGAGCAAAAGACCCTCGACCCGTACCATATCTGGGGCATGGGCGGCACTTATGAGGTGAACAAGAACCTGTCGCTGGGAGCTGGTATCAACAACCTATTCGACAAGCGCGTGTACCGCGAAGGCGCCGGCACCAGCGCCGGGGCAAGCACTTACAACGAGCCGGGACGGTCGTTCTACGCGTCGATCACCACCTCGTTCTGATTGAGCCAAGGCCCTGAGGCCTGTTGTGGCAAGGGGGCTTGCCACAACAGTCTCAGCCGACTGGCATTGCCTTCAGGCCACTGATGAGTCCCCCCATGAAAACAAGATCCCTTGCCTGGCCGATAATCTCCCGTATCGCCGCCGCACTGCTTGGTGGCTACCTGTTCACCTACGCCTTTACCGCTGCCCTGGCGCGTTTGCTGCCAATGGACAAGGTCGATGCAATGGTGACTGCCAGCCTGCTCTCCTTCCTCATCTATACCCTGGCGATTACCTGGGTCTTCGCGTGCCGCAACACTCGACGCGCGTGGGCGGGCATGGCATTGGCGCTGCCCCTGGCGGCCATCGGCTTTTGGCCACAATGGCTGGAGGCCCTGGGATGAAACACAAGACCCTGACCCAGGCGATGGCCTGGCTGCACACCTGGAGCGGCCTGGTCTTTGGCTGGCTGCTGTTTGCGATTTTCCTCACCGGCACCCTGGCGATGTTCGACAAGGAAATTGATGGCTGGATGCGCCCGGAGATACCGGCCGCCACCCTCGATCAGAGCGCCGCCGCACAACATGCCCTCGACTATTTGCAGGCCCATCACCCGCAAGCCCACACCTGGAACATCGGCTTGCCCGGCGAACGCTCAGACAATCTTACGGTGTCCGCCGGGGAGCAACGCCGTGGCGGTGGTACTCCACTCGACCCGAACACGGGCGAGGCGCTGCAGGTACGCGAAACCGCAGGCGGCGGCTTCTTCTTTCGCTTCCACTTCACCCTCAACCTGCCGCGCAACCTCGGCATCTGGGTCGTCGGCCTGGCGGCCATAGTGATGCTGGTGGCGCTGCTCAGCGGTATCGTCATTCACAAGAAATTCTTCAAGGAGTTCTTCACCTTCCGTCCCGCCAAGGGCCAGCGCTCCTGGCTCGACGCCCACAACGCGACGGCCGTGCTGGTGCTGCCGTTTCACCTGATGATCACCTACACCGGGCTGGTGATTTTCTACCTGATTTATATGCCGGCAGCGGTGGACGCACTGTTCCATGGTGACCGCGAAAGCGTCGGCCGGGCGATCCGTGGCACGCCTGCCGAGCAACCGGTTCGGGGCGAGCGGCCACATCGCGGCGAGCCGAGCCAACCGGCTGCATTGACGGCATTGGGGCCGCTGCTGGCCGAGGCTGAACGGGCGATGGGGCCCGTCGCCGGGCTGTCGATCCAGAACCCTGGCCGCAGTGACGCGCGCATCGAAGCCCGCCCGGTGCTGGGCAATCGCATCGAACTGACCAAGGGCCAGAGCATGCTGTTCGATGGCGTCAGCGGCAAAGTCCTGCGTCCCCCCCCTGTGAGTCGACCGAGCCTGCTGACGCAGAAGGTCATGGCCGGCCTGCACTTCGCCCAGTTCGGCGGCTACCCGATGCGCTGGTTGTACTTCGTTTGCGGCCTGGCCAGTTGCGCGATGCTTGCCACTGGCGTGGTGCTGTTCACCGTCAAGCGCCGCCGTCGCCACGACAGCGAAGGTGCCATCGGCGCCCTGCTGTACCACAGCGCCGAACGCCTCAACATCGCCGTGGTAGCTGGGCTGATGGTGGCCTGCGCCGCCCTTCTTTGGGCCAACCGCTTGCTGCCAGCGGAACTGGCCCAGCGTGGCGGCTGGGAGGTGCGGGTGTTCTTCCTAGTCTGGTTGCTGAGCCTGGGCCACGCCATCGTGCGCCCGTGGCGAGCTGCCTGGCGTGAACAACTGGGGCTGGCCGCGCTGCTGTGCATCGGCCTGCCGGCGCTGAACCTGCTGGGTGTCAGCCGCGGTGATTATTTCTACCTGCACCTCACAACGGTAGGCCTCGGCGTACTGCTGGCATGGCCCTGCTGGAAACTCTCGCGACCGCCCAAGCAAGCTGCACCCCGCCGTGCCGCCAAACTTGCCGCTTTGGAGGTCAATTGAAATGGCGCTGATTGCTGCGTTACTGCTGGCCTACAGTGGGATGCTCGGCCTGTGCCTGGGACTCGAACGGCATTACAAGCAGGTCTGGCACCGACCGCCCTCACGCGCTGGCCGGCACACGCTGCGAGTCATGGGCTGGCTGATGCTGGTGGCCAGTTTCGCCGTCAGCGTGCAGGTCTGGGGCTTGGCCATGGGACCGGTGGGCTGGTTCGGGCTGATCTCCATGGCGGCACTGACGCTGGCCCTGCTGTTGCCCTATATTCAACGTTCGCAGAAAAAGCCATTGTAATGCCATGAACGCCGATGTTATGTTTCTAACACAATGGACAAGCATGAAACATAAATAACATCGGCGCCCGCCTTGAGAACGTCATGGATAAAAATAGCTTCCAACTGACGCTGGAACAACAGTTCCCCACGCTGACGCCCACCGGCAAGCGTATCGCCACCTATTTGCTGGGCAACCTGCAACAGCTGCCGTTCGAAACCGCCGACAGCATCGCCCAACAAGCCGGCACCACCGGCATTTCGGTGGGCCGCTTCTTGCGTACCCTCGGCTATCGCAACCTCGATGACGTCAAGCAAGGGCTGCGGGGCGATGACCAACCCTCCTGGCTGATCACCGACCGGCTCAGCGCCTTTCGCAATGAAAATGACCAGGAAGACGCCCTCGACCGCTCTCTGAACCGCGAAATCGAAGCCATCCAGCACGTCTATGGCCTGGCCCGCAGCAAGACCTTCTCCGATATCGTGCGGCACATCGTCGAAGCCGATGCCGTGTTCATCCTCGGCATCCAGTCCACTCGCGGCATCCTCAACGCCTTCCACAGCCACCTGGAATATATCCGGCCCAAGGTCTATTACGTCGACGGCCTATCGGGGATCTACGCCGAGACCCTGAACTCGGGTTTCGAAAAGCCCTACGCGATTATTTCCGACTTTCGCGCCTACTCCAGCGTCACCCCGACCTTTTGCGAAGCCGCGAACGCCCACGATCTGCCGCTGGCGCTGATCACCGACCTGCAATGCCCCTGGGCCCGAGACTACGACCTGGACCTGCTGCAACTGAAAACCGATGTCGGCCAGTTCTGGGATTCTCTGGCCCCCCTGGCCTGCCTGTTCAACCTCATAGTGTCCGCCGTCGCCGAGCAGTACGGCGATCGCCTGGACGCCCGCCTAGCGAAAAACCGTGCCCTGCAACAGGCGTTCGGCCAGTTCGAATCTTGAGAGGATGTGCTTGAGTGAACAACCACCCATTGATAGAAATCGACCCTCAGGCGTACGGGGTGCAAATCGACATGATCTACGCCAGTGCCGACAACCTGACAGGCACCGTGATCTATCGCAATAACCGCTGCCTGCTGCACAGCGAAGCCGCCGCCTGCCTGCACAAGGCCAGCCGCGCCGCACGCCAGGCAGGCCTGACCTTGCGCCTCTACGACGCCTATCGCCCCGTGTATGCCCAGCAATTGCTGTGGCAGGCGCTGCCCAACCCGGACTATGTGCGCGACCCGCACCTGGGCTCCCACCACACCCGTGGCGTGGCCGTCGACCTGACGCTGATCGATGAGCACGGCGAGCCGCTGGACATGGGCACGGCCTTCGACGCCATGGAAGCCAAGTCCCACCCGTTCTACGCCGACCTGCCGCCGCAGGTGCAACGCAATCGCCTGCTGTTGTTGGGCATCATGCTCAGCGCCGGCTTCCAGAGCATCGACACCGAATGGTGGCACTACGAACTGCCCAGTGCCGAGCAGTACCCATTGATCGAGGAGCCCCGCTGATCCTTCACCACCACACCCATAACAATAAGCTGCACGTTTTAGATCCAACTGCCCGGTTATAGATTTAATAAAAAACTGACGACCTTCCCTTCATATAATGATCAAGGAAACCGGCATGACCCTTAAAACCGTGAACACCCTCGCGCTGTCCCTGCTCTGCGCCGCCCTTAGCCTCGGCGCCTGGCAATCGGCAAGTGCCGCCGCGCCCAAGGACACCCTGATGATCGGCAAGGCTGCCGACCCGCAGACCCTCGACCCCGCCGTAACCATCGACAATAACGATTGGGCGGTGACCTACCCGGCCTATCAGAAACTGGTGGCCTACAAGGTCGAGAACGGCAAGGGCAGCACCGACGTCCAGGGCGACCTGGCCGACAGCTGGAGTATTTCGGCCGACAGCCTGGTCTGGGACTTCAAGCTCAAACCCGGCAACAAGTTCGACGACGGCGCCACCGTGGACGCCAATGCGGTGAAGTTCTCCTTCGACCGTATGATGAAGCTCAAGCAAGGCCCGTCCGGCGCCTTCCCGGATGACATGACGGTGAGCGTGGTCGACCCGCTGACCGTGCGTTTCACCCTGACCAAACCCTACGCGCCGTTCCTGTTCACCCTCGCCCACAACGGCGCCGGGATCATCAACCCGGACGTGGTGAACAAGGGCGAAGACGTCAACGCCTACCTCTCCACCCACACGGCAGGCTCCGGCGCGTTTCGCCTGAGCAACTGGCAGAAAGGCCAGTCCCTGACCCTGGAGCCCAACACCTACTATGCAGGCCCCAAGCCGAGCCTGAACAAGGTGGTGATCAAGATCATCAGCGAGGCTTCCGTGCGCCGTCTGCAACTGGAACGCGGCGACCTGGACATCATCGAAGACATGCCCGAAGACCAGCTCACCACCCTGGCCAGCAAGTCCGGAATCGTGGTCGAGAAGTTCCCGTCGCTGCGGGTGACGTACCTGTACCTGAACAACAAAAAGGCCCCGCTGGATAACCAGAACGCCCGCCAGGCCATCATCGACGCTATCGACTATCAAGGCATTGTCGACGGCATCCTCAAGGGCCAGGCCAAGTTGATGAATGGGCCGATTCCCGATGGCATGTGGGCGCATGACTCCAGCCTGCCGATGATGAAACAGGACCTGGACGCCGCTGGCGCCAACCTCAAGAAAGTCCCGCAAAAAATCAGCAACCTGAACTTTGTCTACTCGGACAAGGACGCCAACTGGGAATCCATCGGCCTGACCCTGCAAGCCGGCCTGGCGCCGCTGGGTATCAACCTGAAGATGGAAAAACTGGCCAACGCCACGATGCGCGAACGCCTGGGCAAGGGTGATTTCGACGTGGCCATCGGTTCCTGGAGCCCGGACTTCGCCGACCCCTACATGTTCATGAACTTCTGGTTCGACTCCAACCTGCAAGGCCTGGCAGGCAACCGCTCGTTCTACAGCAACCCGCAAGTGGACACGCTGATCCGCGATGCCGCCGCCAACAACGACACCGCCAAGCGCATCGAACTGTACCAGCAGGCGCAGAAGATCGTGCTCAAGGACAGCGTCTACGCCTACCTGTACCAGAAGAACTACAGCCTGCCGATGCGTGATTCGGTGAAGGGCTACGTGTTCCATCCGATGCTGGAACAGGTGTTCAACGTGGCGGAGATCAGCAAGTAGTCGCCACCTGATCGCAACCCCATGTAGGAGTGAGCTTGCTCGCGATGGTCGCTAACGATAATGCTGGCATCCTGAATGAACGCGGCGCCTTCAAGTCCATCGCGAGCAAGCTCGCTCCTACAGTTGAACATCGTTCGTCCTGTGTTACCGAGGAGCCCCCATGGCCTTCCTGAATATGTTGCGCAAACGCCTGTTCGGCCTGTTATTGGTCGTGGTCGGGGTTTCGCTGATTACCTTTTGCATCTCCCATCTGATCCCGGGTGACCCGGCACGGCTGATTGCCGGTGACCGGGCCAGCGACGCCATCGTCGAGAACATCCGTCACCAACTGGGCCTCGACCTGCCGTTGTACCAGCAGTACGGCCGTTATATGAGCGACCTGCTCCACGGCGATCTCGGCACCTCGATCCGCACCAGCCGCCCGGTGCTGGAAGACCTGCAAGCGTTCTTCCCAGCTACCCTGGAACTGGCCATCGCCGCGCTGCTGCTGTCGGTGCTGGTGGGCGTACCGCTGGGGGTGTTGTCGGCGGTCTATCACAACCGCGCCATCGACCAGATCGCCCGCACCCTGGCGGTCACCGGCATTTCCACTCCGGCGTTCTGGCTTGGCCTGGGGTTGATCGTGTTGTTCTACGGGCAACTCGGCTGGTTGCCCGGCAGCGGTCGGCTGGACGAAGGCCTGGAACCACCGCGCACCATTACCGGGTTCTACCTGGTGGACTCATTGCTGGCCGGTGATATCCCGCTGTTCCTCAATGCCCTGCAACACCTGATCCTGCCGGCGATCACCCTGGGCTTCGTCAACCTGGGCGTGGTGGCCCGACAGATTCGCTCGGCGATGCTCGATCAACTGGGCGAGGACTACATCCGCACCGCCCGCGCCTATGGCCTGTCGCGCTGGGCGGTGATCCTGCGCCACGCCCTGCCCAACGCGCTGATCCCTTCGGTCACCGTGCTCGGCCTGACCCTGGGCGACTTGCTCTACGGCGCGGTGCTCACCGAAACCGTGTTCGCCTGGCCGGGCATGGGCGCCTATGTGGTCAAGTCGATCCAGTCCCTGGATTTCCCGGCGGTGATGGGTTTCGCGATCCTGGTGTCGTTTATTTATGTGCTGCTCAACATGGCGATCGACCTGCTGTACCGGGTCATCGATCCACGTATCGGCAAGGTGAACTGAGATGACTGCTCCGCTGACAATGCCTTTGCCGGTGCCCTTGGCCCAACGCCCAACCTTGCGTGCGCGCCTGGCCTATCTGGGTTATCAGGTGCGACGCAGCCCGCTGACCATCGCCGGCCTGACCATCACGTTGGTGGTGCTGATTTGCATGGCCTTCGCCCCGTGGCTGGCCAGCCACGACCCCAATGCGCTGAACCTGGCCCAACGCCTGGCAGCACCGTCGGCCGCTCATTGGTTTGGCACCGATGAAGTGGGCCGCGACCTGTTCAGCCGGGTGCTGTATGGCAGTCGCCAATCGGTGGGCGTCGGCCTGTTCGTGGCGTTTTCTTCGTGCTTGGCCGGTGGCGTGCTGGGCTGCCTGTCGGGGATCATCGGCGGGCGTTTTGACGGTTTAATCATGCGGTTGATGGACATCATGCTCTCGGTGCCATCGCTGGTGCTGATCATGGCCCTGGCCGCCGCGCTGGGCCCCAGCCTGTTCAACGCGATGCTGGCGATTACCGTGGTGCGCATTCCGTTCTACGTGCGTCTGGCCCGCGGGCAAGCCCTGACCATTCGCCAGATGGGTTACGTCAAGGCGGCCCAGACCTTTGGCGCCGGGCGCTGGCATATCGTCTCCTGGCACGTGGGCCGCAATGCCATGCCGCCGTTGCTGGTGCAACTGAGCCTGGACATCGGCAGCGCGATCCTCATGGCCTCGGCCCTGGGTTTTATCGGCCTGGGGGCGCAACAGCCCACTGCCGAATGGGGCGCGATGGTCGCCACCGGGCGCAATTTCATTCTCGACAACTGGTGGTACTCGACCTTTCCGGGGCTGGCGATCCTGATCACCGCCACCGGTTTCAACCTACTGGGTGACGGTGTCCGTGACCTGCTCGACCCACGGCAACAGGGGAAATGACCATGTCCAGCCCAGCGGTGCTCGCCATCGACAACCTGAGCCTGGAATTCCCGGCTTATCGCAACAATGTCCAGGCTCTCAACGGCGTGTCGCTGCATGTCAATCCGGGAGAAATCGTTGGTGTAGTAGGCGAGTCAGGCTCCGGAAAATCCGTCACCGCCATGCTCAGCCTGCGCCTGCTGCCCGAGCGCAGTTACCGGATCACCAACGGCAGCTTGCACATGCTCGGCCGTGACATGCTCGGTGCTAGCGAAAAAGAGCTGCTGCAGATTCGTGGCCGTGACGCGGCGATGATCTTCCAGGAGCCCATGACCGCCCTCAACCCAACTCGGCGTATCGGCCGACAGATGCTCGATGTGATCATCCACCACCAACACTTGAGCAAGGCCGAGGCAAAGGCCAAGGCCCTCGCCCTGTTGCGGGACATGCATATTGCCGACCCCGAGCAGATCCTCGACAGCTACCCTTTCGAGCTGTCCGGCGGCATGCGTCAGCGGGTGATGATCGCCCTGGCATTTTCCTGCGATCCGCAACTGCTGATCGCCGACGAACCGACCACCGCCCTCGACGTCACCGTGCAGCGCCAGGTGCTGTTGCTGCTGCGGGAAAAGGCTCGCCAGCGCGGCACCGCGATTTTGTTGATCACCCACGACATGGCGGTGGTCTCGCAGTTCTGCGACCGGGTCTACGTGATGTACACCGGCGCGGTGGTGGAGGAAGGGCCAACAGCCTTGGTGATGGGCGATCCGCGCCACCCTTACACCCAAGGCTTGCTCAGCGGCCTGCCCGAACAGGTAGAGCCCGGCGAGGACTTGCTGACCATTGCAGGGCAAGTGCCGAACCTGTCCGCCCTGCCCGCTGGCTGCACCTTTCGCGAACGCTGCCCCCAGGCCATGAACCAATGTGCCGAGCGGCCGCGCCTTAACCTGATCGACCCGACCAGCCAACGTAAAAGCGCATGTTGGCTATCCGTTGCGGAGCCTGTGTAATGACTGTTTCCCAAGATCCATTACTGACCCTCAGGGACGTGCAGGTAAAGTTCCCGGTGCGCAACGACTGGCTGGGCCGTCCCCAGGGTTTTGCCCACGCGCTCAACGGCATCGACTTGCAGGTCCGCCCCGGAGAAACCCTGGGCATCGTCGGCGAATCCGGCTGCGGCAAAAGCACCCTCGCCCAACTGCTGATGGGCCTGGTGGCGCCCAGCGCCGGTGATGTGCGCTGGGTCTACAGCAGCGCAAAGGAGCGCCATGCCAATGTGCAGATTGTGTTCCAGGACCCGCAATCGTCCCTCGATCCACGCTTGCCAATCTGGAAGATCATCACCGAACCGCTGTTCGCCCTCGGCGGCACACCCCGCAACCAGATGCGCGGCATCGCCGCCAAGGTCGCCGAGCAAGTGGGCATTCGCGCCGAATACCTGGACCGTTTTCCCCACCAATTCTCCGGCGGCCAACGGCAACGCATCGCCATCGCCCGCGCCCTGGCGTCCAACCCGAGCATCCTGGTGCTGGATGAGCCAACCTCGGCCCTGGACATCTCGGTCCAGGCGCAGATCCTCAATCTGCTGGCCGAACTACAACGGCGCCTGGGCCTGACCTATATCCTGATCTCCCACAACGTCTCGGTGGTGCGGCACATGGCCGACCGGGTAGCGGTGATGTACCTGGGGCAGATCGTCGAGTTGGGTTGTGCCAAGCAGGTGCTGGAGCAGCCGCGCCATCCGTACACGCGCCTGTTGCTGGACGCAGTACCACGGCTGGGGGTGCCGCTGGACAATGAATACATCAGCGCGCCCACGGAGCTACCGGGTAATCGGGTACTGCCCAGCGGCTGTTTTTTTCTCGAACGCTGCCCGCGCCGCGCCGAAGGCTGCGAGCAGCCACAACGGTTGGCGGGCAGTGTGCACCAGCAAGTGCGGTGTCACCTGGAACATCCGTGAGATTGGCGAGGGCTGCGTCCTCGGACGCAGCCTCGTTCCACTCGACTGCTATGCCGCAGTAACGAGATCAGGCTGCGTGGCTTTCCTGCTTGAGGCTGTCCATGTCGATCACAAATCGATACTTCACATCGCCCTTGAGCATGCGCTCGTAGGATTCATTGATGTTCTGGATATCGATCATCTCGATATCCGAGACAATCCCGTGTTTGGCGCAGAAATCCAGCATGTCCTGGGTTTCCTGGATACCGCCAATCAACGACCCCGCCAGGCTGCGGCGCTTGAAGATCAGGTTGAACACCGAAGGCGATGGATGCGGGCTGTCCGGCGCACCGACCAACGTCATGGTGCCGTCGCGCTTGAGCAGGTTGAGGAAAGCGTCCAGGTTATGGGGCGCAGCCACGGTGTTGAGGATGAAGTTCAGGCTATTGGCAAACTTGGCCATTTCATCCGGGTTCTTTGATACCACCACTTCATCAGCGCCCAGGCGCAAGCCATCTTCACGCTTACTGGGCGAGGTGGTGAACAGCACCACATACGCGCCCATGGCATGGGCAATCTTGACCGCCATATGGCCCAGGCCACCCAGGCCGACTACCCCGACTTTCTGACCGGGGCCAACCTTCCAGTGATGCAGCGGCGAATAAGTGGTGATGCCCGCACACAGCAAAGGAGCGACAGCCGCCAGTTGGGCTTCGTCGTGGGAGATGCGCAGGACGAACTTCTCCTTGACCACTATGCTGTCCGAGTAACCGCCGAAGGTGTTCTCGCCGCCAAACACCGGGCCGTTGTAGGTGCCGGTGAAACCGTTCTCGCAGTACTGCTCTTCACCCTCGGCGCAGGACGCACACTTCTGGCAGCTGTCGACCATACAGCCGACACCGGCCAGGTCGCCAACTTTGAATTTACTGACATTGGCCCCCACCGCCGTGACCCGGCCGACGATTTCATGACCAGGGACCGAAGGATAAAGGGTGTTGTTCCACTCGTTGCGCACGGTGTGCAGGTCCGAGTGGCAAACGCCGCAATAGAGGATGTCGATCTGCACGTCGTCCGCTCCCGGTGCACGACGTTCGAAGGTGAAGGGCTTGAGCGAGTCCTTGGAGTCACGGGCGGCGTAACTGTAAGTCTTGACCATTTCGTTCACCTCATTTAAGACATTGAAGATCAGTTGACCAGCATAGCGGCTGAACCGTTCAATCGAGCACATCCGTACAAGTCCATCGCCTGGTTTCCAGCAATAGTGAGCCTTGCCACTCTTGACCCACAACCCAAGGAGTTTCCATGAGCACGTTCGCCACCCAAGACGGTACTCAAATCTATTTCAAGGACTGGGGTACCGGTAAACCGGTGCTGTTCAGCCACGGTTGGCCGCTGGATGCCGACATGTGGGAATACCAGATGGAGTACCTGAGCAGCCGCGGCTACCGCACCATTGCCTTCGACCGGCGTGGCTTCGGGCGGTCCGACCAGCCGTGGACCGGCAACAACTACGACACCTTCGCCGATGACATCGCAGGTTTGATCAACCACCTGGACTTGCAGGAAGTCACCCTGGTGGGCTTTTCCATGGGCGGTGGCGATGTAAGCCGCTATATCGCCCGCCACGGCAGCAAGCGTGTCGCAGGCCTGGTGCTGCTGGGCGCGGTGACACCGCTGCTCGGTAAAAAGCCCGATTACCCGCAAGGTGTCGACAGTGCCGTGTTCGATGGCATCAAGGCGAGTTTGCTGAAGGATCGAGCGCAATTTATCGCTGACTTCAGCACCCCTTTCTATGGTCTCAATCAAGGCCAGAAGGTGTCGGACGGTGTGCTGGCGCAGACGCTGAACATCGCCCTGCTGGCGTCCCTCAAGGCTACCGTGGACTGCGTCACCGCCTTCTCGGAAACTGACTTGCGCCCAGACATGGCCAAGATCGATGTGCCGACCCTGGTGATCCATGGCGATGCCGACCAGGTCGTGCCGTTTGAAACCACCGGCAAGGTTGCCGCCTCGCTGATCAAGGGCGCCGAGCTGAAGGTCTATCCGGGCGCGCCCCACGGTTTTGCCGCTACCCATGCCCAGACCTTGAATGAAGACTTGCTGGCGTTTCTCAGTCGCTGAGTCTTTGCCCCTCCTTGCATCACAAGGCGCGGCTCGCTCGCCGCGCCTTTATCACCGACCCGTCCGGGTGCCTACTTGGACGGGTATCACGCCTTGCCGCTCATCATCGCCGCCCTAGCCCTGGAAGGCCGCCTGGTGATGCTCGGTTTTCTTGGCGGCCATCGACCTGCTGGCGCCCCTCAGTGCTGGATCTGCACCCGCATAATTCGCAACAAATGCTCGACGATCTGGCCTGCCGACACGTCCGACGCAGCTCTCGACTTGTCCGAGTTCTTCGGTCGAATGTCACGGTAGAAGGTGTCTTGCAAGCCGAGCAACTGCTGCTGTTGGCGGTGATTTCGGGCGGGCATGCACGGTGCTGTCCAGGCAAGTAACAGGCAGAGAATCACTGTTTCACGCAAGGTACCACGTGGCCGACTGTCGCCGGACCTGGCCAGAGTCTCGAACAGTTTGTGCAGGTAGCATGACAAGTGCAGCAACTCGCCCTCGCCCAGGCCGGGGGTTTTACTGACGGCAACTTCTACGCGGCAATTGAAACGGGTTTGCTGATCGATGGCGTCCAGCGCCTGCCAAGGGCGCACACGCGCGCTGGCCGCATCGAGCATATCGGCCTGAACGTCTTTGACCTCAAAACTGAAGCGCTCCTGATCGTAGGGATCACCCTCAAGCGGTTGACCGCGATGCAGCGTTACCGGCGCAGGAACAGGCGTTTTATCCGAGGCATCCTGCAACTTCACGTTGATAAAAAAGCCCAGGTGATCCAATGACGACAATGCGTCCAGGATAATCTCCAGGAGAAGCTGGCGGTAATCCCTGTTGGAGTGCCCCTGGTACTCGTGGATTGGCCCTTCAATGTCCTTGATGTCCCACAAGATGACTTGCAAACGTTCAGTCGCATCGCCGTACCAATAGCGCAAGCGCCCCGAAGCATCACTCTCCAGCGCAGCAGCCTCCTGATGCGTCAGCACGCGCAACTGATCCTGCAACTGCTGGATGTGTTGCTGGTGGCCCTTGATTGGCGCAGTCAGTAGCTTGTCGCGCGCCTTGAGGGACTTGGCCAGGTCAAGACCGAGCGCCAGCGTGCTGATGCGGGTTTGCCCGGTCACTGCGTCATCGAAACGTGCCACCGGCACACGCCGGCCCAGGCCCAGCATCTCATCGCACCAGCCCGCGAAAGTCATGGCCTGCGCGGCGCCTATCGCTACCTTGCCCTTGAGGATGCGGTCCAGCACGGCTTCTTCCTCACCGGAAAAATCGGCGAGTACGTCATACCTGCTCAGCACACTGAGTTGTGCTGCCTTGGCCTTTTTTTCTAAACCCACGTTGCTCTCCATGACCACGTCTGCCAGAGCAGCGTCCACTGCCCAAATGGGCGAGAGCATGCCAGCACGTAAGGCAAAGTGCCAGCAACCAAAAACCGCCCCTCAATGCACTGCTCGCGTCACCAGGAAACTCAACAATTGCGGCTCATCATCCAGCTCGATGGCCTGCACCGGCCGTGGCAGGTTATCCAGCACCGTGCGCCAGAACGCTTGTGAGGCTTCATCCTGGTCATAAAAGCGCACCAGCCAGTCGGCCTCGCCGCTGGTCAGTACCTGGGTGGCCAGGGCGCGGCCGATACCCTGGCGCCGATAGCGTTTCAAGATAAACAGGTCTGCCAGCTCCAGGGCATTGAGCCCCGGCAATTCGCTCTGCTCAATCAGCAGGAAGCCGGCGATAAAACCGTCGACCAACAGCAGGTTGGCGCTCCATTGAGGGTCTTGCCAGTAGCGGGCCAGATGCTCTTCATGGATATAGAAACGGCCATCGACTTCGACGTCTTCCTCCTCCCAGTCCGAGGATTCATAGGCATAGAACTGGTAGAGGTTGCGGATCAGTTGAGCCTGCTCCGGGCCGGTTTGTATCAGCTCGATCGTAGTATCGCTCATGGCTGAACCTCGGTCTGAAGTGGGCGAGGCAAAAAGGTATTGGGGATCAGAACAGACATGGGCATCTCGGTAGAAAACAAATAGCGACGGCGCCCCTGGAGACAGGCGCGTTGGGATATGCCGCTATTGTTTACAAAACCGCTCGCCAACGCTATCAGGCTGACGAAATAGCCCTCGGTCGGTAGTCGTTGCCGCTTGTCGGCGTAACAGGCATCAGGCGGTGGATGCACAATCGTGCAATACGCGTGGGCATGGCGGGATTAACGTCAGGCTTCGACTTCTTGAACACCCGAGAGACCGCCATGCCTGACTCATCCGCTATCCCCCCATACACCGCGATCAACTTTTCACAAAAGTACGCCCTGTTCAGCGAACAGTGGACGCCCAAGGTCATCGCCCAGATGAACGACTACCAATTCAAGGCTGTGAAAATCGAAGGCGATTTCATCTGGCACAGTCATGCCGATACGGATGAAACCTTTATCGTCCTGGAGGGCAGGTTACGCATCGATTTTCGCGATGGTGCGGTGCTGATCAATCAAGGCGAAATGTATGTGGTGCCCAAAGGGGTTGAGCACAAACCTTATGCTGAAGGAGAGGTCAAGCTGCTGTTGATAGAGCCCTGTGGAGTGCTGAACACCGGCGATCAAGGGGGAGAACGGACGATGATGAATGACGTCTGGATCTAGTACACAGCTAACGCCCTGGGTCTTTTCGTTTCTGCGCCGCTTTTGCATTGCTGTGCGACAGATACTACTTCTGGGGCTCCCCTACCGCTCCCTCATGGTGTTAGCTTGGAAATGTTTCGTCTCATCTATCAGATATTTCTCACTTTCAACCTGCAAAGGAATGTCCCCAGCAATGGATTTCTCACTCAAGCACCTGGCTGCGACCACCCTGATCCTGGCCAGCCTTTCGTCGCTCACCACGGTTGCGCAGGCCAACATCACCCCGCAACAGAGCGCGACCATCCTCAAGACCTTCAGTGACACATCGGTCACGGATTTCAGGCAGTTCCTGGACCGCCTGGCCAAGAGCGACCTGGCCAAAACTGCCGATATCGGCCCGGCAATCAGTGCCTTCCTCGGTAACAAGACCCTTTCCCCTGAACAGCAGAACGAGATCCATCGTCTGCTTGGCCTCTATGCACGGGTGAAATACGGCAGCGCGGCCACCGAGACCCTTCGTGAGCTGGTGGCCATCCCAACCTTTCGCGTAGACGGCGTTGACCAGCACAACAATCCCGAATTCATCAAGATCGCCGACAAGATCAAAGGCCTTGCCCAGGCCTTCAACCTGAACTTTCGCAACATCGACAATCGCGTCTATGAAATCTCCCTGGAAGGCAGTGGCGATGAAGTCGTGGGCATTCACGCTCATGCCGATGTAGTGCCCGTGACGCCTGAGAACTGGGTCCTGGAAGACGGCACCCACCTCGATCCGTTCAAGGTCACCCTGGTGGGCGACCGCATGTATGGCCGGGGCACCGAGGATGACAAGAACGGCATCGTGGTGACGCTCTACGCCATGAAGATCATCAAGGAAGAGAAGCTGGCGCTGGCGAGAAATTTCAAGCTGCTGGTGGACACTACTGAGGAAACCACCGGCGACGCCATCCCCTATTACTTCGAACGCAACCCGACACCTAACTACAACCTGGCGCTGGATGGCGGCTACCCGGTAGTGATCGCCGAGAAAGGCTACGGCACCGTCATGGCGAACTTTTCCCGGCGTAAGGCAGAAGGCACTGGCGCCGAGATCACCTCGATGACGGGCGGCCTGGCAACCAACCAGATTCCATCGACCTCGGTCGCCACTCTTGTGAGTGACAAGCCCGCTGAATTGGCCGCCAGCCTGCAAAAGGCCGGTACCGACTATGCCAAGCGCAATGGCGGCAACTTCGGCGTGACCGCCAAGGTCGTCGGCAAGGACGTCAAGCTGACGGTTACCGGTGTTTCCGCCCACTCCTCCGAGCCCGAGTCAGGCGTCAATCCAGTGGCAAGGATGCTGGACTTCATCAATAGCCTCGACGGCAAGGTCGCGCTCAAGCACAACCACATCACCGACGCCGCCCGCTACGCCGCCGACAACTGGGGCCTGGACTACCTGGGTGGCAAATTGGGGGTTGGCTTTTCCGACAAGTTCATGGGACCGCTGACCGCTTCCCTGACCTATGTCGGGATGGATGACAAAGCCTTCAAGCTCGCGGTCAACCTGCGGGTGCCGGTCGGCAAGTCCCCGGAAACGCTCAAGAAAGAAATCGCCGATAAGCTTGGCGCCTGGAGCAAGAAGAGCCACATTGCGGTGGCCTTCGACTACTCGATCGCCGAGCCGATGTACCGCAACCCTGAGGGTGAGTGGGTCAAGGCCCTGCTGGCCGTGGCCAGCGAAAACCTGGGCCTGGAACACAAGTACGGCACCTCCGCCGGCGCCACCTCAGTACATGAACTGCCTAATGGCGTGCAATTCGGCCTGGCGATGCCGAACGTCAAGTACACCGGCCACACCGACAACGAGTTCAAGACCGTCAACCAGTTCCTGCTGGACCTGCAGGTCGTGACCGAAATGATGGGCCGTATTGGGCAGTTGCCGAAGCTCTGACTCCCCGTTCAGACCCGCCACTCTGGCGGGTCTACCCTCCCCAGCATCAGTGCACCGAGTGCTTGCCGAGAAAACTGGCATACGCCATTTTGGCATCTACAATTCACTCACGCGCGCCTTGGACAATGTAACGAAGCCATTTGCTCACCAGAACAAGCTGTTCGATTCGTAGCATCCTCAGCGCATATCAGCCAAGCCGGCAACGTCTTGGCAAGCTTAGGAACCGCATACAAAAGGAACATTCGAATGCCAAGACTTATTCTGGGACACACTACGGGCACTTCCGCCAAGATCTGGGTCAGAGCGTCAGCCCGCTGGCCAGTTGCCTTCGTTCAGTTAATCAACCCAGCCAGCAACAAGAAATTGGATGAATTCCCTATCCTAACCCAGGAATCCGAGTTCTTTACCGCTGTTCATGAGTTCACCGGATTGACTGCCAACACTGATTACAAGGTGAAGGTAGCCTTTGGGAAAAGACTCGAAGACCCAACTGATGCACGCATAAGGGATGCCTACGCCGAAGGCCGATTCAAGACTTTCCCGAAAACCAGCAAGCAACCATTCACCTTTTTGCTCGGCTCCTGCAACCTGCACTCACTTGGCATCCTGGAACGGCCAGACCAGTCTTGGGTAACTATCTCCAGAGTCGCAGCAAAAACCCAGGCGCGCTTCATGATCCATGCAGGCGACCAGATATATGCCGATATTCCGCTCAAGCCTGAGGCCAGCCTGGAACATTATCGGGACAAGTATCTGGACGCCTGGGATGACTGCATCCCGGCCAAGAAAGTACTGACCGAACTGCCGCATTACATGATCCTGGATGACCACGAGATCATTAATAATTACGAAAATGGTCGCGGTGGACTCGGGAGTACCTTGCCGCGCATAGCACTCAAAGCCTACTGGGAATTCCAACACTCTCACAACCCCATCACACTGGGCGCCCCCGACCAGTACTACTACACCTTCAGCTATGGCGACGTTCAATTCTTCGTGCTTGATACGCGCACTTCACGCATATCCGGGCTTGGGCAAATGATCGACGACAAGCAACTCCAAAACTTGCTCGCCTGGATGGGTCAGTACAAGAACAACACCAAGTTCATCGTTACCAGCGTTCCCTTCGTGGGAGCAGTGAAGAACCCGGAGCAGGATAAATGGTGTGATCCAGCCTTCAAGGTTCAACGAGAAAAGATCCTGGAATACATCCTGAAGAATGGCATCAGTAATGTTGTATTCCTGACCGGCGACATGCACACCTCGTACTGCGCCGACATGGAAATATCTGATAGCGCAGGAAACAAGACCGTTATCCACGAACTCATGTCTAGTCCGATCAACCAATTCACACCCAGTCTGCCTCTGGAGTTCCATTACGAGTCGCCCAAGACAGAGACGAGGGATGGACTTCAATACAAGTCCACGATCAGGAAAAACACTTTCTATGGCGCCCACTCGAACGTCATGAGCATCACTGTCGCCAGCGGTCAGCCCATCGAGTTCAGCATCTTCAGAACTACGGCGGATTCGATCAAGCCTGCGCTCAAGGGGAAGGTCTGAGTCAGGTTCTAGGATGGCTTAATGTTCCGCAGCGTCCAGGTATTTCCCGCGAGAGGAAACACCTCATCTCCCCATCCAAGGGCTGACACCATGACGATATTCAGGCTCAATCCAAAACTGATGGCGATCGGCGACTCGCTACCCCAAGGCTGCAGGAGCCTGACAGTAAAGGCGGAGTACTGTGCGCAGTCCTGGCCAGCCAGAATGGCTGCCGAACAGGGCTGGAGCTTCGTATCCCCCGATCATCCACGGCCGGTGTTATTCGACCTTGAAGAAGAGCTCAGGCGCCTGGATCCCGTACTGCTCTCCCCCAAGACGCTCGCCTTGGCAGCCGGCCTGCCAGCGCGACTGACAAACAACCTCAAACAGTGGCGCACGCAAGCGCCGGACTCAAGGAGCCAGTCCTTCGATAACCTTGCCATCGCCGGAAGCGAGGTTCACGACCTGTATAGTTGCTCGGCCAGGCGTTATGAAAGCGACATAAGCGATCGCACCCAAGGCAATATACTGGAGCACCTCGACAGCATTCCCGATCTGCACGTCGCAATCAACGGCAAGTACGTACTGAACCCGCAAAACCATCCCGACTTCAATGACTTTTCCCCGCTGGACTGGGTTGAGGCTCGGCAGCCGGAAACCCTACTGATCCAATCAGGACACAACCACGGGCTGTTCGAGTTCGGCTTCCAAGGGAAACCTGGACTTGGCATTACCCAAGGGGAAGACCCAGAAGGCCGCGGTTACTTCGAACAATGGGAAGTGGTGGCGCAGCGCATCGCAAAGTTACCCGCAGGCGTACACCAGGTAGTGATCGTGCTACTGCCGAAGGTTAGCGCAGTAGCTGCCCTGCTGCCGACGTCCAACGACCGCCAGGACGGCTATGCCGAAGCTTATCTTGCCCGGCTGCAGCCTAGCGCCGCCAGGCTTCCCGGCACCTTGGTAGCCAGCGTCGACCGGAATGTGGCGGAGGTTAACCAGCGCATCCGGCAGACCTTCATTCAGGCCGCGGCCGCGACCCACAGCGAGAACCGACTGCACTTTATAGACAGCTACAAACAGCTGGACGAGATCGACTACAAGAATCATCTGGACCCGCACCTGCGCCTACGGGCAACCCCTGAGCAACTCGTCGACAACCGTTACCTGGACGGCAAGCTGGACTTTTCCTCACCACAGCTGACTCGCCTGAAGGCCGGCGGTTACCTGAGCGTGGACGGCATGCACCCAAGCGGTTTGGGATATGCCGATATCGCTTCCAAGGTTATGACCGAGCTCAACTTACCCCATGACCGTGAGCGACTCTTGGCCAGAGCGTTCAGGGAAGACAAACTGCTCAGTAACTACCCCCTGGAACTGGATGCAGTGACCCGCTATATCGACATGCTCAGGTCTTTCAGTCTGGCCAACTGGTTTGTCCCCGAGATTACTCCCACACTGCGTGACGACACCCATTTGATCCAGACCCTTGACCTGTTCTCCAGGCCCTTCTTCAGATAACGCCGCGCCCCCCGACACAAGCCACTTGCGTTTGGTTGTTTACGGTACTCATAGGGGTTGATGCCTTGGGCAGCCAAGGCACACGCCTCATCACGTCGCGCCTGGGCTTCTCTGAGGCTGACTTGCGGATAACTCTACCCAGGGGCCAGATGCTCATCTCGCTACCCAAGCTGCCCCAGCAACCGTCCGGCCCATTGAAATTTAAGGGGTTTATTTTCTTGCCGAAGCAGGAAAAGACTCAATTCTGGACTTGTTTGCACTCAATCGAACAGATTGAAGCCCACAAAGAAGTCATGTGGTTGTGACCTATTCGATCGAAGGGCTATGCAATAGGCAGGTTTTGCCGGTTTTGTTCTCAAAGCTTGTTAGGATAAAGGCACTTACATCTCGTTTTACCATAGGAACAGCGGGGATAATGACAACTGCACGTTAAGACGTGCCAACAATAAGGAGATTCTCATGGTTGAAAAGCCTACGGATGATCGGCCTAACACCCCTCACGTCGCCAGTGAGGACGGTATTCCTGCTCCTAGTGGAGCTGCCAATCTGATCGACACTGACTATGTCATTGGTCAAGACAATATCAAGGGAGAGTTTTCGTTCTCGCTCGATATCCACGGCAAAGTCTTCATCATTTCAGCGGCCACCATTTTACTGTTCGTGATTTTGACACTGGCCTTGCAGAATGAAGTAGAACCACTCTTCAGCGCCATTCGAAACTGGTTGACCAGCCATCTCGCCTGGCTCTTCATGAGCATTGCGAATGTTTTTGTCGTGCTGTGCATTGCGCTGATTTTCTCCCCGCTGGGAAAGGTGCGTTTGGGCGGCAGAGATGCCAAACCAGACCACTCCTACGTCGGATGGTTTTCAATGCTGTTTGCCGCGGGCATGGGCATTGGGTTGATGTTTTACGGCGTAGCCGAACCCATGTCGCATTACGCGGCGTCCATGGGAGGCGTGACAGTCGATGCGAGCGGAGTGCGTACGGACTGGGCGCCCCTGGGAGGTGCCGCGGGTGATATGAAGGCGTCCGCCGACTTAGCGATGGCCGCTACGATCTTTCACTGGGGGCTTCATCCCTGGGCGATATATGCGATTGTTGCGTTGTCCCTAGCGTTGTTTTCTTACAACAAGGGCTTACCGCTTTCGATACGCTCAATTTTCTATCCGTTACTGGGTGAGCGCGTTTGGGGATGGCCAGGGCATATCATCGATATTCTGGCGGTATTCGCCACACTATTCGGGTTGGCGACTTCTCTGGGCATTGGGGCAGAACAGGCTGCTGCGGGGATTGAATATCTCTTCGGAATACAATCGACGAATCTGAGCAAGGTCGTGCTGATCGTTGGCATCACCTTAATCGCTCTGTGGTCAGTCCTTGCGGGCCTGGATAAGGGCGTCAAGATGCTTTCCCAGATCAATATGGGACTCGCATTGCTCTTGCTGGTGTTTATCATCGTCGTGGGGCCGACCTTGGCGATCTTCACGGGTTTCTTCAAGAACCTGGTGACGTATGTTGAATACCTGCCGGCGCTGTCAAATCCATTCGGCCGCACTGACACTCAATTCACCCAAGGCTGGACGGCCTTCTACTGGGCGTGGTGGATCAGTTGGTCGCCGTTTGTAGGCATGTTTATCGCGCGTGTCAGTCGTGGTCGAACGGTCAGAGAGTTTCTGATCTCGGTCCTGCTTGTGCCGTCAGTGGTTTCTGTGCTGTGGATGACAACGTTCGGCGGAACGGCCATTGATCAAGCGACCTTACAGGGCCTGATGGGTGTCAAGGACGCGGTGCTGGAACTGAAGTTGTTCGCCATGCTGGGAGAGTTGCCGCTTAAAGAGATCTCCTCACTCCTGGGCATCGTTCTGGTCATTGTGTTTTTTATTACCTCCTCGGACTCAGGCTCCCTGGTAATCGACACGATCACCGCCGGGGGCAAGGTGGATGCGCCGGTGCCTCAACGTGTGTTCTGGGCGATCATTGAGGGCGTGATTGCGATTGCCCTTCTATTGGGTGGAGGTCTGGTGGCACTGCAGGCGATGGCCGTCTCAACAGGGTTGCCGTTCGCTATCGTTCTCATGCTTGGGTGTATATCCCTCGTGAAAGGACTGATGTCTGAGCCTCGTTAGTGAACAGGGGCTAAGGCATACGTAACTTTCGCTTCTAGCTTCAAGGTGCAACACGCCAATACGATTGCACCTTGAAGTTTGTTGGCGCCCCCCACCAGCCTTTACTGGGTCAGCTTTGGGTCAGCGGCAACACATTGCCCACCTGTAGCAAATCGCTGCCACACCGAGGCCATCGAATGGTGCTAGCCTCGCGTATTAAACCCTGAACCTCAGCAACTGACTCAGTTCCACAACTTGCCAACCGACGTGGATGTCGAATAGTGAGTCGCTATCTGCGCCTGCAACAATTCAGCTGTCGCGAGGGCATCGGTTAATGCGTGGTGGGCGTGATACGCCGGGAGCCCTAGCCGCGTGCGACTATCCGCCAACCGTATGGACTGCTGTGAGCGCCCCATGAGTCGGGCGAACCAACCCAGTTTCTGCCGATGCAATCGAGCCTCTAGCTGCATCGTATCGATGACCGGAAATTCCAGCCCCTCCCCTAGATGCCTACGCACTGCCTGATCCAAAAAGGCCCGCTCAATATTCCGATAATGGACGACCATCACCTTGCCTGCCATGGCCTCCAGCAACGGGGCTAGCACCTGCTCAAAGGTGGGAGCATCTGAAATTTCAGCATGGGTTATGTGATGAAACGTCACTGACTTTTCATTCAGCTCGGACGATGGTTTTATCACCCAGTAAAGCGAGCTCCCACAATAAATGCGCTGCAGCGTGAACGGCATTACCCCGATGCTCACAATGCTGTCAGCCTGTGCATCAAGGCCGGTGGTTTCCACGTCCATGGCCAGCAGTTGCACGCTGTCAATGGATGCCTGTGCCGAGACCGCGCCGGCTTGATAGAACTGTCGCAAGCGGCTGTTAACGGCATTTTCTGCCAGGGTCTCGAACCTGGCAGACCACTCGAGCATTTTATGATTGGGCTGCGCTTTCACGTGCTTCATCACGAGAGGCGACCCTTGGGCGGATAACGAAAGCGCAAGAAATTCTGGCCATTACTCAAGACCTGAAACGCCTCTTTTAGGTTATATCGCTCACTGCTGGAAAAGCGCTCCGGTTCGATGTAGTTATTGAGCGCAGCCCCCTGCTCCAGTGCGTCCACCTGGTGTCGAATTCGCACCATCGACAGGAACTCCAGCGCATATCGAAGTTGCTTTAATGCTTCAGGCGGAATGACGTTGCTGCTCGCTATGGCATCCATGCGGTCAAATGAATTCTGCGCGGTACTGCCACAGGCGAGCGCATGGATGCGGATCAGGTCGGTCAGCGGTGCAGTGCCTCGCCCCTTGAGGTTGATAATCCGTTTGTGCTGCCCATCTGTCTCAACGACAAAAGTACGGAAGAAGCCCAGTGGCGGCGTCCGGTTAAGGGCAATCCGCGCCATGGCGCTCAGAAAAACAGGGTGTGCGCTGGATTTTCGAGCACACAGAACCTTAAGTTCCTGTACAAGCTCGAGCTCGCCAAACACACCATCAAGATCGAAAAAAATACAACTGTTCAGCAACGTCGTCGGGTTAGGCTTTTCGATCCACTGATCAAAATAACTTCGCCATACCCTCAATGGCTGACGCCACTGATCGTTCGTGGCCATGATCCCGCCCTTGCAATAGCTGTAGCCGCACGCGGCCAGGCCATCACTGACAAAAGTTGCCAACGCGCGGAAGTAAGCATCGTGCTGGATCGGATCGAAGCTGTCGTCGAGCACCAGGGCATTATCCTGGTCCGTCACCAATAACTGCTCATCACGCGCCATGGAACCCAGCACCATGAAGCAGTAAGGCACCGGAGGCGGCCCCAGTTTTTTCTCTGCCAGTTCCAGTAAACGCTGGGTAAAGGCCCGGCCAATACCGGAAATCGCGCTGCCAATCATGTGCGCCGTCGCACCGTCACGCACCATGCGGATGTAGGTTCCGCGCAGGTCACGTAAAAGCGATTTCAAACCGTCGACCGAAGTCTGGTTAGAGATTCTGTTTACCAGGTGCAAACTGCTGTGTGACTCGTAGCGGATGATATCCGACAGGTTGATCAGTCCGATCGGATGGCCATGATGGACCACAGGCAGGTGGTGAATATTACGGCGCAACATCACCAGCATCGCTTCAAACACTGAGTCGTCTGCGCCTATCGCTACCGGCTCGACCGTCATTATGTCTCGGACAGACGTTTCGTCAGCGTTTCGGCCTGCCGCGACAACGCGTGTGCGAAGGTCCCTATCGGTCACAATCCCTTCTATTTCAGCCGCCTGCAAGCCCGCTGATGACATCACCAGAACGCAAGAAACGCTTTGTTCTGTCATGATTTTTGCCGCGGCGCCGACGCAGGTATCCGACGTAACCCACACCAAGGGCCGGGAGATAAGGGCTCGGCATTTGAGCTGAATAAGCTCACTCGCACGCCCCTGCGCCTCAACGGCAGTCTTGAGCCTGGAGTGCCCCTCAGCTTCGACGAAGTCGGCGAAAGCATCATGCTGCGCGCACAGGTCAGCGAAGACGTCGGCGGGTATGTAATAGATCAGGCTATCTTCCAAGGCTCTGGCGGGAAAACGCACCTTGTTACTGCGCAACAAACCGGCCTGACCGAAGAGGTCGCCTTCGACAAGTCGGTTGTAGAGTTCGCCATTGCGCCGGTAAATCTCCACCGCACCGCTACGTACATAGTGCAAGTCATGAATGATTGCGCCCGCTTCAAGGATGTCACTGCCGGCCTTGAAATAACTCACTTCTACCCGCCGAGCGATGGCGTCTACCGATTCCTTTGGCAGCGTATCAAATGGAGCGAAACGATAGAGGTGGTCGCTAATCTCCTGTAACTCGATTTGCATGAAACCTCGAAATGCTGAAAAGAATTAAAGTTGCGAGCGCCCTACATGGCGAAGGGAAGTCGTCTTTCTGTGTAGCCCACCACATCACATCCCGATACGAGGATCAAGCGCCACGTCTGATCTACGCTATGAGTTGCAACAACTGCTGCGCAACGGCTGGCCGTAATATGTGCAATTTCGGCAAGAGCGGCATTCACTGAATGCTCAATCGGCGCTACGTAGGCCTGCCATCCGCCATCGGTGTGATGGGCATTGCCTCGGGCCTGTCACTGTTGAATATGGCATCCGATGCGCTGGGTTTTCATGCCTTGTATACCCTTGAGCAATCGCTGGTGGAGTCCATCGACTTTTCCGAACTGCTGATGCAAGGCATGCCATTTCCCCTGGGCCCAGATGTAGGTGATAGCGCCGCACCAGACCTGATCCTGGCGCCGATCCTTTTTCCGATTGCCATGAAGCTGGGTATCGACCCGACTCATCTTGGGATCATCATGGTGGTCAATCTGGAGATCGGCTTGATCATACCTCCGGTCGGTCTGAACTTGTTCGTGACGTCCGCGGTGACAGGCATGTCAGTGCCTGCCACCATCAGGTGCTCTTGCTACTGTTCCTGGTGCTGATTACCGATGTACCCTGGATTACCTTGGCACTGCCCAATTGGCTGGGCATGAATTAATGCCCGCCCTCCCCAATCAGTCATCCTCCTCAGAGCCCCCTAAAAGGAAATCGCTATGATCGATATGAGCCACTTCACGCCGCTGAGTGCATGGGTCGGTGGCCTATTGATCGGCACGGGCGCCGTGCTGTTGATACTGTTCAACGGACGCATCGCCGGCATCAGCGGCATCGTCGGCGGTCTGCTACGCCCGGTGACCGGGGATGTCGCCTGGCGAGCGACATTTGTGCTGGGACTGTTGATGGCACCAGTGGTTTACCAACTTGTCGCGCCATTGCCTGCGGTGCAGATCGACGCCGGTTATCCACTCTTGATCCTTGCCGGCCTGCTGGTCGGTATTGGCACACGCTATGGGGCTGGCTGTACCAGCGGTCATGGTGTGTGTGGCCTGTCGCGTTTATCCCTGCGCTCCGCGGTCGCCACACTCGTGTTCATGAGCGCGGGTTTCATGACCGTTTTTGTCGTTGGCCATCTCCTGGGAGGCCTTTGAGCATGCCGCTTTTTTATGCGTGGGTTGCCGGTTTGGTGTTCGGTATCGGCTTGCTGGTTTCCGGAATGACAAACCCGGCCAAAGTCATAGGTTTCCTCGACGTGAGCGGACGCTGGGATCCCTCACTGGCCTTTGTCATGGGCGGCGCCATTGCGGTGGCGGCAGCAGGTTTCAAGTTCGCAAGAACGCGAACCCAATCGCTACTGGGGCTGCCGATGAACCTGCCCACCGCTCGAAATATCGATCGGCGCCTGGTCATGGGTAGCCTTCTGTTCGGCGTCGGTTGGGGCGTGGCGGGTATTTGTCCGGGGCCCGCTGTGGTGCTGCTAGGCTCGGGCATTCCTGAAGGTGTTGTTTTTGTCATCGCCATGTTAGCCGGCATGGGACTCTTTGAATGGCTCGAGCGACGCAAACGTCGTGGAACGTCGATCAGCGCCTGCGTGGATAAACCCACCTGAATCAGGTTCGCCAGCGAACAGACGTTGAGCAACAGCAGGGTGCACCGTGTCCTTGGGAAAGTCGAATAATCGGCCAGCAGCGTTTCCTTGTGCCGAGAACATCAATCGGTGCTCACCAAAGGACAGTCCTATGTTACCAAGCATGCAAGACCTGGAGGATTACACCATTGCGGCGACCGATGGCGATATCGGCGAAGTGAAAGACTTCTATTTCGATAATGAGGCGTGGGTGATCCGTTACTTCATCGTCGAGGCAGGAGCCTGGGTGTCAGCGGGATTCAATTTCGCGAGCCACTGCCGCGCCAGCACTGCCCATCAACCCGAAAGACGACACGCCGGCCGCGACCGACAGCCGGTCAGCCTCCACCCTCTGTCGCACTGTTAACAAGTGCGGTCTGGCTACTCAGCTCAGATTCGCAATTCAACCTGCTCATGCTTTTTCACTCTCTTAAACAGCACCAAAATCAATGACCACGCGCGATGGAACATCGCCGTGCTCAAGGCGCTCGAAAATCTGGTTGATCGCCGACCAAGCATTGGCAGGACGTCTTTTTTGAAGACTCTCAGGATTTGCGAGAGCGTGCTCTGGCGACCTTCCTCCAGGCTCAGCCTGCGGAACGCAACCCATTGATCAAACACCGCTTCAAAGGTGTGCTCTGCCGCATTACGAACAGAGCGACGCTGCTGTTTACGATGCTCATAAGGATTGATGCCTTGAGCAACCAAGGCGCGCGCCTCATCACGGCGTCCACGCGCAACTGCCCAGAGACATGCGCTTCTGCTGGCCGAACGGTGGTATCCGAGAGTGCTATAGCGAGCTCCTGATCAGAGTCAGGGCCAGATGCTCATCTCGCTATCCAAGCTGCTCCAGCAACAAACCGATTCAGTGCGCGTCCGAATTCAAGACCCTCATTCGGGACTCAACTCAGGACTTAAACTCACTGGATGGTGCTGGATTTCAGTGGTTCCCGCCGGAACGAAAAAAGGACCCGAAGGTCCTTTTTTCAATCGCTGCAGAGCTCAGTAGAACTCTGCAGCGCAATGTTTGGAGCGGGAAACGAGACTCGAACTCGCGACCCCGACCTTGGCAAGGTCGTGCTCTACCAACTGAGCTATTCCCGCAAATGGCGTCCCCTAGGGGACTCGAACCCCTGTTACCGCCGTGAAAGGGCGGTGTCCTAGGCCACTAGACGAAGGGGACACGCTAACTGAAACACATGGTGTGTATTCCAGTGTCCAGACCCTAGCTCGAAAGCTTGGCCCTGGTTTCACTCAGTGCCACCCGAAGGCAACACTGCTTAAAAATGGAGCGGGAAACGAGACTCGAACTCGCGACCCCGACCTTGGCAAGGTCGTGCTCTACCAACTGAGCTATTCCCGCGTCTTGGTGGTGCGCATTCTATAGAATCCACATCACCCGTCAACCCCTTGATTCAAAAAAGTTTTATTTCTTTTCAACGGTGGTCCGCAGATGAGGCCAGGCGGCGCGCAGGTATTGGATCATGGACCACAGGGTCAGGCCTGCGGCAATCAGCAGCAAAGCATAGCCCAGCAGCACCCAGAAGGTGAAGTTCGACGGATTAGCCAGCAGGATCACCAGGGCGAGCATTTGCGCCGCGGTTTTCCATTTGCCCATATTGGAGACCGCCACGTGGGCGCGTGCGCCGATTTCGGCCATCCATTCGCGCAAGGCAGAGACGACTATCTCACGACCGATGATCACGGCGGCTGGCAGGGTCAGCCAGAGATTGCCGTGTTCCTGCACCAGCAGCACCAGGGCAACCGCCACCATCAGCTTGTCGGCCACGGGATCGAGAAACGCGCCAAACGGCGTGCTCTGCTCCAGGCGACGGGCCAGGTAGCCGTCCAGCCAGTCGGTCGCCGCCGCAAAGGCGAAGACCGAACTGGAGGCCATGTAACTCCATTCGTACGGCAGGTAAAACAGCAAAATGAAAATCGGAATGAGCAGGACGCGTAGTACGGTGATCAGATTAGGGATATTCATCGGCACAACTGGCTACGAGGTGAGTTAGGCATTCTACTCGCTGTGCAGGTTTGCATAAATCAACTCAGCGAGCTTTTTACTGATACCAGGGGCTTTGGCTATTTCGTCGATGCTGGCACGCGATAGTTCCTGCAAGCCACCAAAATGTTTTAACAGTTCCCGCCGACGCTTGGGCCCCACGCCTGCGATCCCTTCCAGGGTTGAGGTACGCCGGGTTTTGCCGCGTCGGGCACGGTGGCCGGTAATGGCAAAACGGTGAGCTTCATCGCGGATCTGCTGAATCAAGTGCAGCGCCGGCGAGTCTCCCCGCAAAGTGAACTCATGAGCCGCATCATTCAAGTACAACGTTTCAAAACCGGCCTTGCGGGTAGCACCCTTGGCCACGCCGAGCAGGATCAGATCAGGCACCGCCAGCTCATTGAGCACATCGCGGGCCATGGACAGCTGGCCCTTGCCGCCGTCCACCAGCAGGATATCCGGCAGCTTACCCTCGCCATCCTTCAATTTGCTGAAGCGCCGGGTCAAGGCCTGATGCATGGCCGCGTAGTCATCGCCAGCGGTGATACCTTCGATGTTGTAGCGTCGATAATCGGACTTGATCGGTCCTTCCGGCCCAAATACCACGCAGGACGCCACCGTCGCCTCGCCGCTGGAGTGGCTGATGTCGTAGCACTCCAGGCGCTGGGGCGGCTCATCGAGCTTGAGGACCTCGGCCAAGGCTTCAAAACGCGCGGCGACGTGCTGTCGATTCGCCAGGCGCGCGCTCAAGGCCTGTTCGGCGTTGGTCACGGCAAGCTGCTGCCAGCGGGCACGGGTACCACGTACCCGGTGACTGATGTCCAGTTCGCGGCCGCGCAGTTTGTAAATCGCCTCGATCAGCACAGGAAAGTCTTCATGGACCACGTTGACGATCAGTTCGCCAGGCAAGTCGCGCTCGGGACTGCTGACGTAGTATTGGCCCAGGAACGCCGCCATGACCTCGGCGACCTCTTCTTGTATACCGGTTTGCGGGAAGAAATTCTTGCTGCCCAATACCCGCCCGCCACGCACGCTGATCAAGTGCACACAGGCACCGCCCGGGTTGACGAAGGCGGCGATGACATCGACGTCGCCGGTGCCACCTTCCATACTTTGCTGGTCCTGGACCCGACGCAGAAACGACACCTGGTCACGCAGTTCGGCGGCGCGCTCGAAATCCAGGGTGCTGGCCGCCTGCTCCATGGCGCCGGACAGCTCGTCGGCCAGGGCATTGCTGCGCCCTTCGAGGAACATCACCGAGTGACGCACGTCCTCGGCATATTCCTGGGGCTCGACCAGGCCTACGCATGGCGCCTTGCAGCGCTTGATCTGGTATTGCAGACACGGGCGAGTACGGTTCTTGTAGAAGCTGTCTTCGCACTGGCGCACGAAGAAAGCCTTTTGCAGCAGGCTCAAGCTTTCGCGGATCGCGCCGGCGCTGGGGTAAGGTCCAAAGTACTTGCCCTTCTGCTTCTTCGCGCCACGATGGATGCTCAGGCGCGGAAAGTCACCGTCCGATAAAAATACATACGGGTAGGATTTATCGTCACGCAGCAGGATGTTGTAGGGCGGCCGCCATTCCTTGATCAGCGTCTGCTCAAGCAGCAGCGCCTCGGTTTCGTTGGCAGTGATGGTGGTTTCCACCTGGGCAATACGCCCCACTAGCGCAGCGGTTTTCGGCGCCAGGCCGGACTTGCGAAAGTAACTCGCCAAGCGGCTCTTCAGGTTTTTGGCTTTACCGACGTAAAGCAGGCGCGCATCACTGTCGAACATGCGATACACGCCGGGACGGCCACTGCAGGTTGCGAGAAAGGCACTCGAATTAAACGGGACACTTATTTCAGAGCTTGGTATTTCAGAGCTTGGTATTTCAGCGCTTGGCATTTCAGATACCGACATTTCAGGCGCTGGCGTCCACCATGCCGTGGCGAACCGCCAGCAGGGTCAATTCAACATCGCTGCTAATAGACAGCTTCTCGAAAATTCGATAACGGTAGGTGTTCACGGTTTTCGGCGACAGGCACAGCTTGTCAGAAATCGACTGAACTTTCTGGCAGCCGACAATCATCAAGGCGATCTGGATCTCCCGCTCCGACAGCGCATCGAACGGCGAGTCACTGGTGGGCTGGAACGATTTGATAGCCAACTGTTGGGCAATCTGCGGGCTGATGTAACGCTGGCCGGCAAACACCAGGCGAATGGCCTGGACCATTTCTGCCAGACCCGCGCCTTTTGTCAGGTAGCCGGCGGCACCCGCTTGTAGAAGCCGCGTAGGAAATGGATCTTCCTCACACACAGTGACTACGACGACCTTGATGTCTGGATGGCTGCGCAACAGCTTGCAAGTGGCGCCAAGACCGCCAATACCGGGCATTTTGACGTCCATCAAAACCACATCAGGCTTCAACTCCCGGGCCTTGATCAGGGACTCCTCCCCTGACTCGGCCTGGCCGACTACTTGTAGGCCATCGATGTCAGCCAGCATTCGTGTAATGCCTGTACGAACGAGATCATGGTCATCGACTACTAGCACCCTAATCAAGCAGACACCTCGCGATATGGTCTTATAGGTTGCTGAACACCTTAGCAAAAAACCAAGGCACAGACCTAGCTGCAAGCGTCATATATATAGAGTTTCAATACACTACGAGCGTCTACCGAGCGGCAGACGGGGTTCTTTCCCAAGCAAAGGCTCAGGAATCCTGGGTCGCCGGCTTGGCTTTTCCATTAAACGCGAATGAATGCTCCGCCAGGGTAGCGGTCAATCGGCGGATTGCGTCCTGGTCTTCCTTGAACATTGCCCGATAGTTGCCCAGCACTTTCTCTTCGATCTGGCTCAAGTTATCCAACTGGATGGGCGTAGGGCTACCTGTCAACACGTACAGGATATCCACACCTCTTTCAGCCACACGGGACAAGTAGTCGGCTTTCGGCGCCCGATCACCGTTTTCATATTTACCTTGCGCGTTCGCTTCTACGCCTCCTATTTCGCCAAAGTTTTTTTGCGACAAGCCAAGTCGCTCTCTTTCCAGCCTTAACCGCGAACCGATTCCACTCATTTGGATGTAATATCCTGTTCTGCACACCCCTAGAGGTGACACACTCATCTCGATTTACACAAACCTGAACGGTTTTGAACTATGCCCGGTACTCGCACTGCTGCACACAAGCCACGGCCTGGCGGGAGCATCAAGGCAAGTCTATTCAAGCGTTCGCCGGGCGCAAAAAGGGATGGCGTGGGGGAGCCCATAAGGTTGTAGTCCTGCTGGGCATGAAAGACGGCATCATCGCGTCAGTGGATGAAACCCCGAAGTACGATCAGGAAGTCGTCTCGTAGAGTCAGTATGCGCTTATTAGAATCGAGTGCCTGTTTTGCTGAAATGAGTGGATTACCCACCTGCTCACCGCACGTTGACGGGCAAACAATCAAGCTCCATGCGCCAGAAACAGTCTTCCTCGCCCACGATAGCCAAGCCCATGCGCTGATAGAGTCTTTTCGCCGGATTGGTCTTGAATACCGTCAGCCGTAGCAGGCCAAGTCCTTCCGTGTGCGCCTTGAGCGTCATTTGCTCCAGGGCCCAGGCACCCGCCCCTTGCCGGCGAAAGGAGTCGAGGATGTGCAATTCGCGAATATAGAGTGCCTCGGCATCCCGACTCAGGCTGATAAAGCCCAATACGGTGTCGTCTCGGCAGATCAGCCAGTTTTCCCGGCCGACCCAGGCGGTATCGAAGCCCTTGTCGGACCACGACAAATCATAGTGACGGTAGTAATTGCCCATCGCCTGATGCGTCAGGGTTCGGGCGAACGCCAGGTACTGATCCGTCGCGACCCGCAGTTGAAACGCCATATGAGTGCGCTCCTTTAATCAAATCACCACCTGCTGCCCGCTCCACCGCCCGGCATTTCTGCGGGCGATCACCAAAACATCACCCACCCCAGGCGCCGCCGCGATCAAACTGCCATCTGCCGCCCAGATGGCGCTGCGCCCGGCACAAGTCCAGCCACCGGTAGGCCCGCCGTGATTGGCCATCAGCACCACCATCGAGTGCTCGGCCGCGTAGCCCTGGAGCAAAGCCGTGTCTGGCGCGTAACCGCCTTCGCTGATCAACACGCCGGCCGCGTAGACGTTGGCCCCAAGCGCGGCCGCCTGACGCGGATGGCTGGCGTGGGAAAAGTCTGCACACACCGCCAGTGCGACCCTGTCGTCACCCCACTCCAGCGCGGCGCCGCCCACTCCGGGGGCAAATGCCACTTCTTCACCGGGATGCAGGTGCTGCTTGCTGTACACCGCCAACGAACCATCCGCCGCCAATACCAGTGCGCCAATCAGCACCTCGGCGCCTGGTGCCAGCCGGATCGGCATGCCGACCACCGCCGTCATGTGCAGCTCACGGGCCATCTCACGCAGCGGCGCCAGCACTGCATCATCCGGGGCAATTGCCAGGTCAGCGGCGAGGGACGGCTCATAACCTGTCAAGGAAAGCTCTGGAAACACCAGCAACTGCACGCCTTGCTCGACTGCACGACGCATGAAGGTCAGATGGCGGGCGATGTTCGCTGGCACGTCACCAGCAATGGAGATGGATTGAGCAGCAGCAAGGGTCAAGGCAGTCATGTGGTCGCGTCCCAGCAATCATCGTGAAGTTTCATGCAGCATATCGGCAGTTGAGCCATAGCCGTAAGTACCCAAGCGCAATAGAAATTACTGATTGAATCCACCCGCACGCCTCAGTTAAGCTCCACCCATCATTTGGAGACACGCCATGTTGCAACTCACCCACACTCAGGTTCGCCCTACAGCCAACGCCCAGCGTTCGGTCGTGGCTACCCGCGTGAACGGTTTGAGCGCACTGGTCAGCTTTTATTTTGGTTATTGGTTTAGCCACTGGCGCGCCTGATACCTGAAATCGGCGCCCACGAATCAAGGGGTCGCCTACCAGAGAAATCTAACCCCCGGTCGGCTCCCCGACCGGGGGTTTTGTTTTTTCGGCCCCTCACTTTTTGCTTGATCCAGAATACTTAAAGGAATCGCAACATGAACTACATCACTTATTACCGCTACGACACTTGCACCGCCTGGCGATTTAGCAAGCTCCGCTCGGGACAGCCTGCCGCCTCCGATCGGTCACCTACAGGTGGCAAGCCAACACACGTAGCCAGTCTGGCCAATTGTCGAACACCCCAGTAGGGCCGAGCGTGCGGGAACAGCCCGCCGCTTGCCCAGGAAGCCCGAATATGAACTCGTCCATCGCCACCCTGCCTGCTTGCACCCTGTCCTGTGCCAATGAAACGCTGACCCAGCGTTTGCCCAGTTCCCTTGAACTCAAGCAGCAACTGCCCCTGAGCCCGTTCCTGACCGAGCAAGTCAGCGCCCATCGCCAGGCCGTGCGCGCCATTCTCGATGGCAAGGACTCGCGCCTGCTGGTCATCGTTGGCCCCTGCTCGATCCACGACCCGGAATCGGCCATGGAATACGCCCGCAACCTGAAGAAACTGGCCAATGAGGTCAGTGACCAGATGCTGCTGGTGATCCGCGCCTATGTCGAAAAACCCCGCACCACCATCGGCTGGAAGGGTCTTGCCTACGACCCGCGCCTGGATGGCAGCGACGACATGGCCGCCGGCCTGACCCTGTCCCGTGAATTGATGCGCGAAATGCTGCGCCTGGGCCTGCCCGTCGCCACCGAGTTACTGCAACCGATGGCTGCCGGCTACTTCGATGACCTGCTCAGTTGGGCCGCCATTGGCGCACGCACCACCGAATCGCAGATCCACCGGGAAATGGCCAGCGGCCTGGGCATCCCCGTCGGCTTCAAGAACGGCACCGACGGCGGCGTCGCCATCGCCTGCGACGCAATGCGCTCTGCCACTCATCCGCACCGCCACTTCGGTGTCGACAGCCAGGGACATCCGGCGATCATCCAGACCCAGGGCAACCCCGACACCCACCTGGTGTTGCGCGGCGGCCACCGTGGGCCGAACTACGACCGCCAGAGCGTGGCCCAGGTGAAAGACGACCTGGCGAAAACCAAGGTAGCCACGCGGATCATGGTCGATTGCAGCCACGCCAACAGTGGCAAGGACCCTTTACGCCAACCGGCAGTGTTCAATGAGGTGCTGGAGCAGCGCTTGCAAGGCGACACATCACTGATCGGCATGATGCTGGAAAGCCACCTGTTCGAAGGCTGTCAACCACTGGGCCCGTCGATGCGCTACGGGGTATCGGTGACAGACGGTTGCCTGGGTTGGAACGGGACAGACCAGTTGCTGCGCGACGCTGCCCATCGGCTGCGTGAACATCATCGGAACTTTGCCGGGAAATAACCGCCTGAATCCGGTACGCTCACCTTTTTTATTCAAGGAGTTACCCCTCATGGCCAAAGCCACCGCCCGCCACATCCTGGTTGCCACTGAAGACAAGTGCAACGAACTGAAGACCCAGATCGAAGGCGGCGCCGACTTCGCCGAAGTTGCCAAAGCCAACTCCTCTTGCCCATCCAGCCGTCAAGGTGGCGACCTGGGCTCGTTCGGTCCAGGCCAGATGGTCAAGGAGTTCGACGCCGTGGTCTTCAGCGCCCCGGTCAATACCGTGCAAGGCCCAGTGAAAACCCAGTTCGGTTATCACCTGCTGGAAGTGACCAGTCGCCAGGACTGATCCCTGTGCACTGATGCATAAAACAACGGCCCGCCTTTTGGTGGGCCGTTGTGTTTGTGCGACAGCATGGCGACTGGCGACGCGTGCGCGGTTAGCGTACAAATCCCCTTCCTTCTTCACCCGGCGCTCAAGGCTGATAATGCGACTGGACTTCTTCACCTTATTTGGCTCGACCCTGCTTTGCTCCACCCTGGCCCTGCTGATGGCGAGCGCGGCCGTTGTCGCCGCGCCGCAACAGGCATTGACCGTCTACGGAGAACCGGCGAAATACCCCGCCGACTTCAGCCACTTTGCCTACGCCAATCCCAAGGCCCCCAAGGGCGGTAGCCTGCGGCGCTCGGCCGTGGAGATCGGCCGTTTCGACCACGTCCTGCCGTATATCGATAAAGGCATCGGCGTCAGCCAACTCGACGGCTGGGTGTACTCGCCCCTGGCCCAGCGCTCCCTGGATGAGCCCTACACCGTCTATGGCCTGGTGGCGGAAAAAATGGAGCGGTCAGACGACGGTCTGTCCCTGCGTTTCTACCTCAACCCCAAAGCCAAGTTTGCCGATAACACGCCGATCACCGCCGAAGACGTGCGCTACACCTTCGACCTGCTGATGACCCAGGGCAGCCTGCGTTACCGAACCCTGTTCGCCGACGTCAAGCACGTCGAAGTGGAAGGCCCTCGGCAAGTGCGCTTCGACTTTTCCAGCAACGAAAACCGCACCCTGCCCCTGGACATCGCCACCCTGCCGGTCTTCCCCGAGCACTGGTGGAAAACCCGTGACTTCGCCAACGGCGGCGGCTACGAAGCGCCACTGGGCAGTGGCCCGTACCGCGTCAGCAAGGTCGATTCGGGCAACACCATCAGCTTCCAGCGCAACCCTGACTGGTGGGGCAAGGACCTCCCCGTCAGCCGTGGTCTGTACAACTTCGATCACCTGAGCCTGGAGTACTTCGGTGACACCGAAGTCGCGCGCCAAGTCCTGCGGGGCGGCGCCTACGATTTCAACCGCGAATTCTCCGCCACCGGCTACTCCATCGGCTACAACGGCCCAGCCCTGGACGACGGCCGCCTGCAACGAGCGCACCTGGCCAAGGACGCGCCGCAACCGGCCCAGGGCTACGTGTTCAACACGCAAAAACCGATATTCCAGGACCGCCGCGTGCGTCAGGCCCTGGCCATGCTCTGGGATTTCGAGTGGGCGAACCGGCAGATGATGCGCAATATGTACATCCGCCAGCAAAGCTATTTCTCCAACAGCCCGCTGGCGGCCACTCAGTTGCCGGACGCTCAGGAGCTGGCGATTCTCGAACCCCTGCGCGGGCAGATTCCCGACGAAGTCTTCACCAAAGTATTCAAGGCGCCGACCACCGACGGCACCGGCATGATCCGCGACAAACAACTGCAAGCCCTGGAACTGTTGGAACAGGCCGGCTGGAAGCCCGATGGCGACAAACTGGTCAACGCCGCCGGCGAACCGCTGGAGTTCACCTTCCTCAATGCCCAAGGCGGCCTTGAACGCCTGTTGTTGCCCTACAAGCGCAACCTGGCGCAGATCGGCATCACCCTCAATATCCGCCGTATCGACTCGTCGCAGTACGTCAATCGCCTGATGGCCCGGGACTACGACATGATCGTCACCGGCTTCCCGGTCACCACCTCGCCGGGGATGGAGCTGTACAACTACTTCGGCTCGTCCGCCGCCTTCGATCCCGGCGCCAACAACTACATAGTGTTGAAAAACCCGGCGGTGGATACTCTGATCACCGGGCTGGTCCGCGCTACCACCCAGGCGCAGATGCTCAGCTATGCCCACGCCCTGGACCGGGTGCTGCAATGGAATTACTACTGGATCCCCAATTACTACCCGCACGGCGCCTCGGCGGCATGGTGGAACCGCTTCGGTCGCCCGGCCGTGGCAGCCAGCAATGACGAAGCCCTGGAAACCTGGTGGGAAGTCAGCCACACACCGCTGACCAATGAGCAAATGGACGCCGAGCTGATCAAGCGCGGCCAGTCGGGAGGTGCCCACTGATGTTTACCTATATCGTGCGGCGCCTGCTGCTGATCATCCCCACCCTGGTGATCATCCTCTTGGTGAATTTCGTCATCGTCCAGGCCGCACCGGGCGGCCCGGTGGAGCAGGCCATCGCCCACCTGCAAGGGATTGGCGGCGGTGGCATTGGCGGCTCGTCCGGCGAAAGCATCAGCAGCGGTTCGCGGGCCAGTCGCGGGCTGGACCCAAAACTGATCAAGGACATCGAAAAACAGTACGGCTTCGACAAGCCAGCGCCGGAGCGCCTGTGGTTGATGCTCAAAAGCTACGCCCAACTGGATTTCGGCAACAGCTTCTTTCGCGGCTCGACGGTGATTGATCTGATTCTGGAAAAAATGCCCGTGACCATTTCCCTGGGCCTGTGGGCGACGCTGATCACCTACCTCGTATCAATTCCCCTGGGGATTCGCAAGGCGGTGCGCCATGGCAGCCAGTTCGACATATGGAGCAGCACGGCCATCGTCATCGGTTATGCAATGCCGGCGTTCCTGTTTGCGATGTTCCTGATCGTAGTCTTTGCCGGAGGCACCTCGCTGAACTGGTTCCCGGTGCGTGGCCTGGTCTCGGAAAACTTCGACCAGTTAAGCACTGTCGGCAAGATCGCCGACTACTTCTGGCACCTGGTGTTACCGGTCAGCGCCCTGGTGATCGGCGGCTTTGCCACCTTGACCATCCTCACCAAAAACTCGTTTCTCAATGAAATCACTCGCCAATACGTGGTCACCGCCCGCGCCAAGGGCCTGAGCGAACGCCGCGTGCTCTACGGCCATGTGTTTCGCAACGCGATGCTGCTGGTGATCGCCGGTATTCCCCAGGCGTTCATCAGCGTGTTCTTCGCAGGCTCCCTGCTGATCGAGGTGATCTTCTCCCTCGACGGCCTGGGCCGCATGAGCTACGAAGCCGCCGTCTCGCGGGATTACCCGGTGGTGTTCGGCTCGTTGTTTATCTTCACCTTGTTCGGCCTTTTGATAAAACTCATCGGTGACCTCTGCTACACCCTGGTGGACCCGCGCATCGACTTCGCCGCGAGGAACGCCTGATGCTCAGACTGTCTCCCGTGGCTCGCCGGCGCTTTGAACGCTTCAAGAAAAACCGTCGCGGCTGGTGGTCGCTGTGGCTGTTTATCGGTCTGTTCATCCTGACCCTGGGCGGCGAGTTGGTCGCCAATGACAAGCCCTTGGTACTCAGTTACCAGGACGAACTGTACTTCCCGGCCTTCAAGCGCTACACCGAACAACAGTTCGGCGGCCAACTGCCGTTCCAGGCTGACTACCGCAGCGACTACGTGCAAAAGCTGATCAAGAAAGACGGCGGCTGGATGCTGTTCCCGCCGATCCCCTTCAGCGACGACACCCCCAACTATGAACTGACCCGCCCTGCCCCAAGCCCACCGTCGACGGTGAACTGGCTGGGCACCGACGACCAGTCCCGCGACGTACTGGCGCGGGTGATCTTCGGTGCGCGGGTGTCAATCCTCTTCGCCCTGGCCCTGACTGTCATCAGCGGCGCCATCGGCATTGCCGCCGGGGCCTTGCAGGGTTACTACGGCGGCTGGGTAGACCTGCTCGGCCAACGAATACTGGAAGTGTGGTCGGGATTACCGGTGCTGTACCTGCTGATCATCCTCTCGGGGTTTGTCGAGCCCAACTTCTGGTGGCTGCTGGGGATCATGGCGCTGTTCTCGTGGCTGGCCCTGGTGGACGTGGTGCGCGCCGAATTCCTGCGTGGGCGCAATCTCGAATACGTCAAAGCCGCACGGGCGTTGGGCCTGAGCGACGGCAAGATCATCCGCCGGCATATCCTGCCCAACGCAATGAATGCCACCTTGAGCTATTTGCCATTCATTCTGACCGGGGCGATTTCAACCTTGAGCGCCCTGGACTTCCTCGGTTTCGGCATGCCGGCGGGCAGCGCCTCATTGGGTGAGCTGATCGCCCAAGGCAAACAAAACCTGCAAGCGCCCTGGCTGGGGCTGACGGCGTTTTTCACCCTGGCGCTGATTCTGTCGCTGCTGGTGTTTATCGGCGAGGCGTTGCGTGACGCCTTCGACCCACGATCATGAAAGGCAGCGAATGTATGACCGACAATCTGATCGAGATCCGCGACCTGTGCGTCGCCTTCAGCGGCCAGGCCGTGGTGCGCAAGCTGTGCCTGGATGTGCGCCCTGGCGAGTGCCTGGCGCTGGTGGGTGAATCTGGTTCCGGCAAGTCGGTGACCGCCCACTCGATCCTGCAACTGCTGCCCGAAGTCGACACTGAAACCACAGGCTCCGTGCGTTATCGCGGCCAGGAGTTGATTGGCGCATCCGCCTCCACCCTGCAAAAGCTGCGGGGCAACCGGATTGCGATGATCTTCCAGGAGCCGATGACCTCCCTCAACCCGCTGCACAGTATCGAAAAGCAGATCGGCGAAATCCTGCTGCTGCACAAGGGCCTGGGCGGCAAGGCGGCGCAAGCGCGCATCCTTGAGCTGCTGGAACTGGTAGGCATCCAGAAACCCCAGGAACGGCTCAAGGCCTATCCCCATCAACTGTCCGGCGGTCAGCGCCAGCGAGTGATGATCGCCATGGCTCTGGCCTGCGAACCGGAACTGTTGATCGCCGACGAACCCACCACGGCACTGGATGTGACGGTGCAGCGCAAGATCCTGGTGCTGCTCAAGTCCCTGCAACAACGCCTGGGCATGTCGCTGTTGCTGATCAGCCACGACCTCAATCTGGTGCGCAGTATTGCCCAGCGAGTCTGCGTGATGCGTGCCGGGGAAATCGTCGAGCAAGCCGACTGCCAAACCCTGTTCAGCGCCCCGCAACATCCCTACAGCCGCCTGTTGCTGGACGCCGAACCGGCTGGCGCCCCGTTGTGCCGCGACGAGTACGAGACCGTGCTGCAGGTCGATGACTTGAGCGTGCAGTTCCAGATCGGCGGCGGCCTATTTCGACGCAAGCAATACCTGCGGGCAGTGGACGGTATCAGCCTGAGCGTGCAGCGCGGCAAGACCCTCGGGATCGTTGGCGAATCCGGCTCCGGCAAGTCGACCCTCGGCCAGGCGATCCTGCGGTTGCTGGATTCCAGCGGCGGCATTCGCTTCCAGGGTGAAGCCCTAGACGGCCTGACCCACAAGCAAATGCGCCCCTGGCGCAAGCAAATGCAAGTGGTCTTCCAGGACCCCTTCGGCAGCCTCAGCCCGCGCATGTCGGTGGAGCAGATCATCAGCGAAGGCCTGGAAGTCCATGCCCCGTGCAGCCTCAAGGACCGCGAGGCGCAGGTGATTCAGGTGCTCGAAGACGTAGGCCTGGACCCCGCCAGCCGCCATCGCTACCCCCACGAATTCTCCGGCGGCCAGCGCCAACGCATCGCCATCGCCCGCGCCCTGGTGCTCAAGCCCGCGTTGATGCTGCTGGATGAACCGACCTCGGCACTTGACCGTACGGTGCAGAAACAAGTGGTCGCTCTGCTGCGCGAACTCCAGGAAAAATACGGCCTGACCTACCTGTTTATCAGCCATGACCTGGCGGTGGTGCGCGCCCTGGCCCATGACATGATCGTGATCAAGGACGGCAAGGTGGTGGAGCGCGGGCCGAGCCATGACGTATTTGAATCGCCACAGCATCCTTACACCCAAGAACTCCTCGCCGCTGCATGCGTGTAAAACGGATTGCCTGACATGAACACCACCGAAAGCCTCAAGGACTACCAACGCGTTCGCGCCCTGGCGATCCGCTCGTTGTTCAAGATCATCGAGCAGTCCAGCGAAGGCACGGTGATTGTCGACAGCGACGCCAATATCGTCTGGATGAACGAGCGCTACGCCAAGCGCTTCGGCCTCAAAAGCGCCGACCAGGCCATCGGTCAACCGTGCGAGCAGGTGATTTCCAACAGCCTGTTGCGCCAGGTGGTGCGCACAGACCTGCCCATCCTGCTGGATATCCAGGACACCCCCAAAGGCCCGCTGGTGGTGATGCGCCTGCCGATCCATGACGATGCCGGCGCGGTGATCGGCGCCATTGGTTTTGCCCTGTTCGATGAGCTGCGCAACCTGTCGCCGCTGATCGAACGTTACCTGAGCATGCAGCAGGAGCTGGCCTCCACCCGCTCGCTGCTGCGCTCACGCCAGAGCAAGTACAACTTCGCGCACTTTATCGGCACCAGCGCCGCCAGCCTGGAAGTCAAACGCCGCGCCCGACGCAGCGCCAGCGCCGAATCCCCGGTGTTGCTGCTGGGGGAAACCGGTACCGGCAAAGAATTGTTGGCCCAGGCCATTCACGGCGCCTCACCGCGCGCCCATAAGGCGTTCGTCAGCATCAACAGTGCGGCGATCCCCCATGACCTGCTGGAAGCCGAATTCTTCGGCACCGCCCCCGGCGCCTTCACCGGCGCCGACCGCAAGGGCCGCCCCGGCAAGTTGCAGATCGCCCAAGGCGGCACGTTGTTTCTCGATGAAATCGGCGACATGCCGCTGCCACTGCAAAGCAAATTGCTGCGGGTGTTGCAGGAGAAGGAGTTCGAGCCGGTGGGCTCCAACGAGATGATCCACAGCGACGTGCGGGTGATCGCCGCGACGTCCATGGACCTGGAAGCCGCGATCAAGCGCGGCGAGTTTCGGGCGGACTTGTATTACCGCCTTAACGTCCTGCCGATCCAGGTCCCGCCCTTGCGCGACCGCCTGGACGACCTGCCGGCGTTGAGTGAGGCAATCCTGGAGGAACTGCGCAGCGAGCATGAACTGGATCGCGAGGCCTTGGCGCTCCTGGCACAGCACGCCTGGCCGGGGAATATCCGCGAGTTGCGCAACGTGCTGGAGCGGGCGGCGCTGCTCAGTGATGACCTGGTGCTTGATGCCCGCGAGATTCGCGCGGCGATTGGCACGTTCAGTCCGGTGGAGCGCAGTGCCGTGGAGTCGGTTGAAGGTGAAACCTTCAGTGCGGCGCGGGAACGATTTGATCGGCAGGTGATTGGGGCGGCGCTTAAGGCGTGTGAGGGGAATGTGGTTGAGGCAGCGAAGCGGTTGGAGCTGGGCAGGTCGACGCTGTACAAGAAAATGGTGGCGTTGGGCATCGAACAATCTCAATAAAGAGATACAAATCCACAAATAGAGACACCCCTTGTAGGAGCGAGCTTGCTCGCGAAAAGCGCAAAGGCACCGCAGGCATCCTGGATGCCAGCGTTATCGTTGACGACCATCGCGAGCAAGCTCGCTCCTACAGTGGGTCAGTACTCGTCTCAAAACAGAGATAACTGCTGAATAAATTTTACTAAAATAAAATAATATTCATATATTTCAACAAGTTAACAACTTGGCACAAATCCCGCTATAGCCCCTTTCCACAGCTTCACCCCCACAAAAATAACAATCCGATTGGAGACACTCCATGAGTGTGATCATTGCCCTCGCAGCCCTCGCGCTGCTGATGCTGGCGGCCTACCGTGGCTACAGCGTCATCCTGTTTGCTCCCATTGCCGCCCTCGGCGCCGTATTGCTCACCGACCCCTCCGCCGTCGCGCCCGCCTTCACCGGGGTGTTCATGGAAAAAATGGTCGGCTTTATCAAACTGTACTTCCCGGTGTTCCTGCTGGGTGCGGTGTTCGGCAAGTTGATTGAGATTTCCGGCTTCTCGCGCTCCATCGTCGCCGCCGCCATTCGTTTGCTCGGCACTCGCCAGGCGATGCTGGTAATCGTGCTGGTCTGCGCCTTGCTGACCTACGGCGGCGTGTCGTTGTTTGTGGTGGTGTTCGCGGTGTACCCGTTTGCCGCCGAGATGTTCCGCCAGAGCAATATCCCCAAGCGCCTGATCCCCGCGACCATCGCCCTCGGTGCATTTTCATTCACCATGGACGCACTGCCTGGCACGCCGCAGATCCAGAACATCATCCCCAGCACCTTTTTCAACACCACCGCCTGGGCTGCCCCGTGGCTGGGCGTGATCGGCGCCATCTTCGTGTTCTGCGCCGGCATGCTCTACCTGGCCCGCCAGCGCAACAAGGCCCAGCGTGCCGGTGAAGGCTACGGCACCGAACTGCGCAACGAGCCGGAAACTGCTGAAGACATCAAGCTGCCCAACCCGTGGATCGCCCTGTCGCCGCTATTGCTGGTGGGGGTCATGAACCTGCTGTTCACCCACTGGATTCCCCTGTGGTACGGCAAAACCCACAGCCTCAGCCTGCCGGGCATGAGCGTGCCGGTGCAGACCGAGATCGCCAAGCTCACGGCAATCTGGGCAGTGCAAGCGGCGCTGTTGGTGGGGATCATCATGGTGCTGGTGTTCGGCTTTTCGGCGATCCGCAGCAAGCTGGCCGAAGGCAGTAAAAGCGCGGTCAGCGGTGCGCTGCTGGCGGCGATGAACACCGCTTCGGAATACGGCTTTGGCGCGGTGATCGCCTCCTTGCCGGGCTTCCTGGTGCTGGCAGACTGGCTCAAGGGCATCCCCGACCCGCTGGTCAACGAAGCGATTACCGTGACCCTGCTGGCCGGCATCACCGGTTCTGCATCCGGCGGCATGAGCATCGCCCTGGCGGCGATGTCCGAGAGCTTTATTTCGGCAGCACATGCGGCCAATATCCCCCTTGAAGTGCTGCACCGGGTCGCGGCCATGGCCAGCGGCGGCATGGACACCCTGCCCCACAACGGCGCCGTCATCACGCTGCTGGCGGTGACCGGGCTGACCCACCGCGAAGCCTATAAAGATATTTTCGGCATCACCATCATCAAGACCCTCGCGGTGTTCGTGGTGATCGGTACTTTCTATGCCACCGGCATTGTGTGAGGTTTTCATGACGACATTGAACGGCAAGACCGCCCTGGTCACCGGCTCCACCAGCGGTATCGGTCTGGGGATTGCCCTGAGCCTGGCCAAGGCCGGCGCTAACCTGATCCTCAATGGCTTCGGCGACGCCAGTGCGGTGATCGCCCAGGTGCAAGCGTTCGGCGGCAAGGTCGGCCATCACCCGGCGGATGTCAGTGACCCGGCGCAAATCGCCGAGATGATCGCCTATGCCGATCGCGAGTTCGGCGGCGTCGACATCCTGGTGAACAACGCCGGCATCCAGCACGTAGCCGCCGTGGAAGATTTCCCGGTGGAACGCTGGGATTCGATTATCGCCATCAACCTGTCCTCGGTGTTTCACAGCACACGCCTGAGCCTGCCGGGCATGAAGACCAAGTGCTGGGGACGGATCGTCAACATCGCCTCGGTGCACGGCCAGGTCGGCTCGGTGGGTAAGGCGGCTTACGTGGCCGCCAAGCACGGGGTAATCGGCCTGACCAAGGTGGTGGGCCTGGAAACCGCCACCAGCAACGTTACCTGCAACGCCATTTGCCCAGGCTGGGTACTGACCCCGCTGGTGCAGAAGCAGATTGATGATCGTATTACCGCCGGGGTTGATCCGCAGCAGGCGCAGCATGATTTGCTGGCCGAAAAGCAGCCGTCCCTGGAGTTTGTGACGCCGCCACAGTTGGGCGAGTTGGTGCTGTTCTTGTGCAGCGAAGCCGGCAGCCAGGTGCGTGGTGCGGCGTGGAATATTGATGGTGGTTGGCTGGCCCAGTAAAACCGGCCATGACAAAAGCACTGCACTATCAAAAAATAACAATAGGCCGATCATGTCCAACATCCTCTGGCAACCCAGCCCCGAACGCATCCGCACCACCCGAATGGACCAGTTCCGGCGCTTTATCAATGAGCGCCACGGCGTGCAGATCAATGACTATCCGGCCCTGCACCAATGGAGCATCGATGAGCGCCCGGACTTCTGGCGCGCGATTGTCGCATTCTTCGACGTGCAGTTCCGTACCCCGCCCAGCGCGGCACTGATCGAAGACGCACAAATGCCCAGCGCCCATTGGTTTCCCGGCGCCACCCTGAACTTCGCCGAGCACCTGCTGCGCCGTCGTGATGATCATCCGGCGGTGGTGGCCATCAGCGAAGATGGACAGCGCGAACAACTGACCTACGCCGAACTGGCCCAACACGTCGCCGGCCTGCAATACAGCCTGCGCGCGGCCGGTGTTGGCACCGGGGATCGGGTTGCCGCCTGCATGCCCAACACCTGGCAAACCCTGGTGGGCATGCTCGCCACTACCAGCCTGGGTGCGATCTGGTCCTGCTCTTCGCCGGACTTCGGCACTCAAGGGGTGATCGACCGCTTCGGCCAAATAGAACCCAAGGTGCTGATCACCTGCGCCGGTTACCGCTACGCCGGCAAGGTCATCGACCAGAGCGCCAAGCTCAATGAAATCCTCGAACGCCTGCCGTCCCTGCAACAACTGATCATCGTGCCTTACGCCCGGCCCGAGGCACGCGCTGAGGATTATCGGACCCAGGCCAAGGTTGCGCTGTGGGAGGAGTTCTACGCCGTCGGCGGCGAGCCCGAATTCGTCGCCGTACCCTTCGATCACCCGCTGTACATCCTCTATTCCAGCGGCACCACCGGCGTACCCAAGTGCATCATCCACGGCACCGGCGGCGTGCTGCTGACCCACCTCAAGGAACACGGCCTGCACGCCGACCTGTCCAGGGACGACTGCCTGTTCTACTACACCACCTGCGGCTGGATGATGTGGAACTGGCTGGTCTCGGTGCTGGCCATCGGCGCCACGGCAGTGCTGTATGACGGCTCGCCGTTTCATCCGGGGCCGGAGCGGTTGATTGACCTGATCGACCAGGAAAAAATCAGCGTCTTCGGCACCAGCCCGAAATACCTCGCGACCCTGGAAAAGGCCGGCCTCAAGCCGCGCCTGAGCCACGACCTGAGTAGCCTCAAGGGCCTGATTTCCACCGGTTCGCCACTGTCGCCCCAGAGCTACGACTACGTGTACCGCGAGGTCAAGGAAGAACTGTGCCTGTCATCCATGTCCGGCGGCACCGATATAGTCTCCTGCTTTGTGATTGGCAACCCTGTGCTGCCCGTACGGCGCGGCGAAATGCAGTGCAAAAGCCTGGGAATGTCCATCGAAGTGTGGGACGACCAGGGACGCCCCCTGATCGGTGAAAAGGGTGAACTGGTGTGCACCCGACACTTCCCGGCGATGCCCATCGGCCTGTGGAACGACCCGCACCAGGAAAAGCTGCGTGCCTCTTATTTCAGCCAGTTTCCCGGTGTCTGGGCGCAGGGCGACTATGCCGAGCAACGGCCCAACGGCAGCCTGCTGATCCATGGCCGCTCCGACGCAGTGCTCAACCCCGGCGGCGTGCGCATCGGCACGGCAGAGATTTACCGCCAGGTGGAGAAAGTACCCCAGGTACTGGAAAGCCTGGCCATCGGTCAGCGCTGGCAGGACGATGTGCGGGTGGTGCTGTTTGTCCGCCTCAATGACGGGATAGAGCTGGATGAGGCGCTGCAACAGCAGATCCGCGAGGTGATCCGCGCCAACACCACGCCCCGCCACGTGCCAACGAAGATCCTCGCAGTGACGGACATTCCGCGCACTATCAGCGGCAAAATCGTCGAACTGGCGGTGCGCAACGTGGTGCATGGCGAGGCGGTCAAGAACACCGACGCCCTGGCCAATCCTGAGGCGCTGGAGCAGTTTCGCAATCGCCAGGAGCTGACCACCTGACCTGACAGAAAGGTAAAACGCTTTAGCCTTGGCGCACTCATTTGAAGACAAACCCCTCAAGCATGCTATTTTTCGAGGGTAGAAAGCCTTTCCCGACTCGCGGGATAATCGGTTTTTGTCATTCTTCAAAGCGTTACGCACAGGGCTTTTACATGAGCGGATCACCCACCGGCAGCGAGGCCGCAGCACTGATTACCCGGCTGGATTGGGCCAAAAACCCCCTCGGTGATGCCAGCGATTGGCCACAAAGCCTGCGCACTGCCGTCGACATCGTGATCCACTCGCCCATGCCAATGCTGTTGCTATGGGGCCCGTCACTCACCCAGATCTACAACGACGGCTTCGCCCTGCTGGCCGGCAACAAGCACCCTGCTGCCTTCGGCCAGCCGGTGGACTTGGTCTGGCCGGAGATGAAACCGTTTACCGACCCGATCTACAGTGCGGTACTCGCCGGCCAGGTACGCGCGTTCACCGAGCAGCGCTTCGTCCTGCAACGCAACCACCGCGACACCGATATCTGGCTGGACCTGACCTATAGCCCGATCCGCGACGAGCGCGGCAACGTCGCCGGCATTTTGGTCACCGCTATCGAGACCAACGAGCGCCGGCGTATCGCCCTGGAGTTGCAACAACGCTCCGAAGAAAGCCTCAAGTCCCAGCACAACACCGAACAACGCCTGCAACTGGCCCTGGCGGCCACCGATGCCGTGGGCACCTGGGACTGGGACATCGGCGAAGACCGCTTCATCGCCGACGCCCACTTCGCGCAACTGCACGGGGTCGACCCCCATGAGGCGAGCCTGCTGCCCATCAGCGACTACCTGGACGGCGTACACCCTGAAGACCGCGGCATGGTCGCCCGCAGCATCAAGCATTGCATCACCCACGGCACCGAGTACGCCGAGGAATACCGCCTGCTGCAGGCCGACGGCCAGGTGCGCTGGGTGTTCGCCCGTGGCCGCTGCTACAAGGATCATCATGGCCGCCCGGCGCGTTTTCTCGGCGCCGCCCTGGACCTGACTGAACGCAAACACACCGAACAAGCGCTGCGCCAAAGTCAGACCGAGCTGCAACTGATCATCAACGCCATGCCGGTGCTGATTGGCTACGTCGACCACGAACAACGCTTTCGCCTGAACAACAGCGCCTACCTGGACTGGTACGGCAAAACCCCGCAAGAGCTGTATGGCAAGACCATTCGCGAAGTACTCGGTGAGGAGGTCTATGCCGGGCGCGCCGATAAAATTGCCGCCGCGCTCAAGGGCAAGGCCTGCAGCTTTGTCACCGTCACCCCCCATCGGGATGGCCGGCCACGGCATGCGCTGATGAAATATTTGCCGCGTTTCAGCGGCGACGGTTCGGTGAATGGCTTCTACATTTTTGTGATCGATGAAACCGAACGCAAACTCACCGAAGAGGCGTTGCGCCACCTCAACGATAACCTCGAAGAGCGGGTCAGCCAGCGCACCCAGGCCCTGGCCGAGGCCAACCAGCGCCTGCAAAACGAGATGTACGAACGCGAACGCGCCGAGGACGCCCTGCGCCATGCGCAAAAAATGGAAGCGGTCGGCCAGCTCACCGGCGGTATCGCCCATGACTTCAACAACATGCTCACCGGCATCATCGGCAGCCTGGACTTGATGCAGCGCTACATCGCCGCCGGGCGCAGCGATGAGATTGGCCGTTTCACCGACGCCGCCGTGTCCTCGGCCCATCGGGCGGCAGCGCTGACCCATCGCCTGCTGGCCTTCTCCCGGCGCCAATCGCTGGACCGACGGCCTATCGACCCCAACCAACTGGTCGCCTCCCTGGAAGAGCTATTTCGCCGCACCAAGGGCGCCCATATCGAACTCAAGGTGCGGCTGGGCACCGATATCTGGCCGGTCAATACCGATGCCAGCCAACTGGAAAACGCCCTGCTCAACCTGGTGATCAACGCTCGCGACGCCATGCCCGATGGCGGCGAACTGTGCATCGAGACCGCCAACAGCTACCTGGATGGCACCGACATTTCCACCCCGGAGCCAGTCAAGGCCGGTGACTACGTGATGCTCGGTGTCAGCGACAACGGCGCCGGCATGAGCGCGAAGATCCTGGCCAAGGCCTTCGATCCATTCTTCACCACCAAGCCCATCGGCCAGGGCACAGGCCTTGGGCTGTCGATGATTTATGGCTTTGCCCAGCAATCCGGCGGCCACGTAACGATTCAAAGCGAGCCAGGCCAGGGCACTTGCGTGCGCCTGTACATGCCGCGCCTGCATGGCACCGCGCTTGAAAAAACCGTGCCCACCAACCTCGGGGAAGCCCCAGTGGCCCTGGCTGGCGAAGCTGTGGTAGTGGTCGAGGACGATCCGGCGGTGCGCATGCTGGTGGTCAATGTGTTGGATGAACTGGGTTACACCGCCCACCAGGCCGCCGATGCGCGGGCGGCGTTGCCGTTGCTGGAATCCGACCTGCGGGTGGACTTACTGGTGACCGATGTCGGGTTACCGGGGATGAATGGCCGGCAATTGGCGGAGATCGCCCGTCAGCATCGCCCCGGGCTCAAGGTGCTGTTCATGACCGGTTATGCCGAGATGGCCGCCGAGCGCCAGGGCTTTCTGGAAGAAGGCATGGACATGGTGGCCAAGCCGTTCTCCATTGACCTGCTGGCCAATAAAATCCGCAGCATGATCAGCACCCATAAATGAGTTCAGGCATAATCGCGCGCCTTAAGCCTTACGACATAAGCAAGCCAGGTAATTGATCAATGAAAGCCCAAGCCCGTCACATCCTGGTGAAGACCAGCGAAGAAGCCGAACAGCTCAAGCAGCGTATTGCCAAGGGCGAAGCCTTTGATGTGCTGGCGAAGAAGTACTCCACCTGCCCGTCCGGCAAGCGCGGCGGCGACCTGGGTGAAGTGCAACCTGGGCAGATGGTCGGGGTGATTGATGCGGTGATCTTCAAAAAGCCTCTGCGGGTAGTGCATGGGCCGATCAAGAGCAAGTTTGGCTATCACCTGGTGCAGGTGTTTTACCGCGATTGATGAGCCTTTATGGCGAGCGGACTTGCCCGCTCGCCACAGGTCAGGTCGTTCTATTCCATTGGGATAAGCGCTCCAGGCACCTGAATCACCCGGCTCGCCAAGCGATGCCCGGCCAATGCTGCCTGCTGCGGCGTGCCGCCCTTGAGTCGACTGGCCAGATACGCCGCACTGAACGAATCCCCCGCCGCCGTGGTATCCACCACCTTCTCGACCACCAAGGCCGGGACGGTAAAACGCTCGCCGTCACAGCGAATCAGACACTCATCAGCGCCGCGCTTGAGCACCACTTCGCCAATCGCCGGGTAAGCGGCAAACACCTGCTCGCTGTCCTCATAGCCAAACAGTGCCCGCTCGTCATCCTCGGTCAACAAGGCGATATCTACCTGCGCCAACACCGGGTGATAAGCCGTTCTCGCCACCTCGGCACTGGCCCACAAGCGCGGCCGGTAGTTGTTGTCGAACACCACCTTGGCACCACGCTTGCGGGCCTCGATCAGGGTTTCCAACAGACGCTCGCGCCCCACTTCGCCCAATACCGCCAGGGTGATGCCGCTGAAATACAGCACATCGTAAGCCGGTAATGCGGCCAGAATAGGTTCCGCCGCCGCCGTGGTGAAACAGTCGCGCACCGCCGCTTCGTTGCGCCAGTAGAGAAACTTGCGCTCGCCGCGGGCGTCGGTCTGGATGCAGTACAAGCCCGGCAGACGACCCGGCAAGCGCTGGACCATGCCCAGCCCCAAGCCCTCTTCAGCCCACTGTTTGCACATGGCGTCGCTAAAGCTGTCATCGCCCAGGGCCGTGACGTAATCAACACTGGCGCCTTCGCCCAGTTCGCGTCGCAGGTAAACAGCGGCGTTCAGGGTGTCGCCCCCGAAGCTTTGTTGCAGGCTTCCGTCGGCGCGGTGTTGCAGTTCGATCATGCATTCGCCGATCAGGGCGATGCGAGGGGTTGTGTTCATGCCTTGGTTCTCATGGTGTGCTTTAGGCTGCTTTTCTGTAGGAGCGAGCTTGCTCGCGAAGAACTGGCAGGCGCCGAGTGCATTCAGGATGCCAGCGTTATCGTTAACGACCATCGTCGGAACGCCGCCCGGAGCAAGCTCGCGCCTACATTAGAAGCAGGTACGCAGGGACTCGATCACCTGCAATTGCTCATCCACCAGATTACCCACTTGCCATTTGTCGAAGGTCAGGCACGGATGGGAAGTGCCGAAGGAGATGATGTCGCCGATACGCAACTCAACCCCAGGCGCTACAGTCATGAACGCATGCTGGTCCATCACTGCCGTGACCTTGCAGGCGCTGACATCATCGCCCACCGCGGGTACCACGCCAGCTTTGTAACGCAGCAGCGGCACCGGCAACCCGGCGTCGTAGGCCACGTCGCGCTTGCCCAGGGCTATCACCGCAAAGCCTGGTTCCGGCAACGACTGCACGTGCGCCCAGACTTCCAGCGCCGGGCGCAGGCCTTCATTGAGGTCACTGCGACGGTCGAGCACGCAGCATTGCGCCTCTTTGTAGATGCCATGGTCGTGCGCCACGTAGCTGCCCGGACGCAGCACACTGAGGAAGCGACCGGCAGCGTTTTGCGCTTCGAATGATTCGGCAATCAGGTCGTACCAGGCCGAACCCGACGCGGTAATGATCGGCTTGCCGAGGTCGAAAGAACCACTGTTTTGCAGGTCCACCGCCAGGCGCACCAGCGAGGCGGCGAATTCACGGATGCCGCTGACAGCCTGGTCGCCGTGGATCACACCTTCATAGCCTTCAATACCGGTCAACGCCAGGGCTGGCTGCGCCTTGATCGCGCTGGCCAGGTTCAATACTTCCTGCTCGCTGCGGCAGCCACAACGCCCGCCGACCACGCCGTATTCGATCATCACGTTCAGGCGCAGGCCGCGTGCAGCGAAGAAGGCGCCCAGGTCGGCAACGTTGTCCGGGTGATCGACCATGCAGTGGAAGTCGAACTCAGGGTTGGCCAGCAACTCGGCGATCAGCGCCATGTTCGGCGCGCCCACCAATTGGTTGGCCATCAGCACCCGCCGCACGCCACCGGCATAGGCGGCGCGAGTCTGCACCGCAGTGGCCAGGGTGATACCCCAGGCGCCCTGCTCAAGCTGACGCTGGAACAGTGCCGGCATCATGCTGGTCTTGCCGTGTGGCGCCAGTTGCGCGCCACTGCTGCTGACGAATTCCTGCATCCAGCGAATGTTGTGCTCCAGGGCGTCGCGGTGCAGTACCAGGGCTGGCAGGCTGACGTCGCGCACCAGGTGGGCACCGATTTGAGCGGCGCCTTTTTCGACAGCATTGAAGGCAGTCATGGACAATCTCCTATTCATTGATGCGACGGGCCAGGTTGTTGGCGCTTTCAATCAACACCCGGCGATAGTCGTTGTAATTGTTCTTGGCATCGGCCCGCGGGGCAACGATGCACAGGGTCGCAATGCTGATGCCCTGCGCGTCCCGTACCGGGGCGGCAAAGCAATGGGTAAAGGTGTCGGCCACACTGTCGAAGGAGAAAAAACCATCGACGCTGGCCTGACGGATTTGCCCAAGGAAGGTCTCCAGGGGCAGGCGCTGACCGTCCGGCAAAATGAAGTCGTCATGGTCGATCAGGTCGATGATTTGCTGGTCACTCAGATGCCCCAGCAACAAACGTCCGGAGGCGGTCCAGGGGATCGGCGCGTTCTCGCCGATGTCCGAGGAAATGCGAAAATGCCGCTCGCCTTCACGCATCAGCGCCACGGTGTATTTGCGCCCGTTAAGCAGGCACATCTGCGCGGTTTCGTGGGTCTGGCTGACGATTTCCTGCAAGGCGTGATCGGCCTCGCGGGTCAGGTCGAAATGACGCAAATGCGCCTGGCCAAGGAAGTACAACTGACGGCCGAGGTAGACGTGACCGTCCTTGCCCACGGTTTCGAGAATCCGTCGTTCCAGCAGTGAAGCGACCAGTTCGTAGACCGTGGATTTCGGGCTGCCGATGCCGCTGGCAATATCGTTGGGGCGCAGGGGCTGGCCAACTTCCTTGAGAAAATCGAGGATATCGAACGCCCGGTCCAGGCCTTTGGCGCGGCGTTTGATGGTGTCTTCGGTCATGGCAGTGTCGGGTCCCGTCAGAGGCTTAATGTGTGCATGGGCATCTACACATCTTTGAAAACTGGCAAAACCTTGTGGGTAAGGGGCTTGCCCCCTGTCCACAGGTCAACCGGGCATTTAGCCTTTTTTCCTGTAGGCCACGCAATCAATCTCAACCTTGCAATCGACCATCATGTTCGCCTGCACACAGGCCCGTGCCGGGGCGTGTTCCGGGCTGAAGTACTCGCCGAACACCTTGTTGAAACTCCAGAAATCCCGTGGGTCTTCCAGCCACACACCAACACGCACCACATCCTTGAGCTCATAGCCGGCCTCTTCGAGAATGGCGACGACGTTGCGCATGGTCTGGCGAGTCTGTTCGATAATCCCGCCCTGGATGATTTCGCCATCCACCGCCGGCACCTGGCCCGACACATACAACCAGCCATCCGCTTCTACGGCGCGGGCGAAAGGGCGCGGCTGGCCACCGCCAGCGGTACTGCCGGCGCCGTAACGAGTAATGCTCATAATGGTTCTCCTGATTAAAACAATTAAAAACGAATGTTCTTGAGAAATTCCGCCAGGCGTGGCGATTGCGGGCGCTCAAAGATGTCCTTCGGCGGCCCCTGCTCTTCAATGCGGCCCTGGTTCATAAAGACGATCTTGTCTGAGACTTCATAGGCAAAACGCATTTCGTGGGTGACCAGCAACATGGTCATGCCCTCCTCCGCCAGGCCCTTGATGACGCTGAGCACTTCGCCAACCAATTCCGGATCGAGGGCCGAGGTCACTTCGTCGAACAGCATCAGGCTGGGATTCATGGCAATCGCTCGGGCAATCGCCACACGCTGTTGCTGGCCGCCAGATAACTGACCAGGAAAGTAGTTACGGCGTTCCAGAAGACCTACACGCTCCAGCCATTTTTCCGCCAGTGCCACCGCCTCGTCCTTGCCCATTTTCTTGACCTTGAGCAGTCCCAGGGTGACGTTTTGCAATGCGCTTAAATGCGGAAACAGGTTGAACTGCTGGAACGCCATGCCAGTCATCGCGCGATGCTGGGCGATGACTTTCTCGGCGTGGCGCACGCGCTTGCCGTTGACTTCGTTGTAACCGATGGACTCACCGTCGAGAGTGATCTGCCCACCCTGGAACTCTTCCAGCAGGTTGACGCAACGCAATAGCGTGGTCTTGCCCGAGCCACTGGAACCGATCAGTGTCACCACATTGCCACGGTCCATGGCCAGGTCGACGCCCTTGAGCACTTCCACTGGGCCGTATTGTTTACGCAGGCCGCGAATGTCCAGCAGCGGTTGGCTATTGTTTACTGCAGTTGTGTTAGAAGGAGTCATGGCAAGGCCACCCGCTTTTCAATGTAGCGCCCGAATAACTCGATGGCGTAGTTGATGACAAAGAACAGAAAACCGGCGAACAGGTAGAACTCCAGGGTCATGAAGGTCCGGGCGATTACCTGTTGCGTACTGAGCAGCAACTCGGCGACGCCGATCACCGACAGCAGTGTGGAGGCCTTGACGATTTCCGTGGACGAGTTGACCCAGGTCGGCAGGATCTGCCGCAATGCCTGGGGTAACAGCACATAACCGAGGGACTGGTAGAACGTCAGTCCGATGGCCTTGCCCGCTTCCAGTTGTCCACGAGGAATAGCCTGCAGCGAGCCACGGACGATTTCGGCAACGTGTGAACCGCAAAGCAGCGTCAGGCCCAATGCGCCGGCCTGGAACGCGCTGATCTGCCAACCCAGGGCCGGAGCCATGTAGAAGCAGGCCAATACCAGTACAAACACCGGCGTGCCACGGATCAGGTCGACATACAGACGAAACGGCGCGCGCATCCAGAACTTGCCGTAGGTCAGCACCAGCCCGGCGACGATGCCGATCAGCGTGCCAAAAATAATCGCCAGTACCGAGCAATAAACGCTGGTCTGGAACCCCGCCCAGAGGGTTTCCCGGGCGATCCACAACTCATGCAGCCAGCTGGGGGATTCGTACATGGGGCCTCCTTAGCGGCGAATTGCCAGACGCTGTTCCAGGTAACGGAGCAGCATGGCGATGAGGTAACAGGCGGCCACGTAGAGCGCGGTCGTGACCATCCAGGTTTCAATCACCCGGTAGCTTTCGACGTTGATCTTGCGGGCGTAATAGGTCAGCTCCGGCACCGCGATTGCGGCCGCCAGGGAGGTGTCCTTGAACAGCGAGATGAAGTTGTTCGACAGCGCCGGCAGCACGTTGCGCAGCATCACCGGCACGGTGATGTAGGCACGAATACGCCACTCGCCCAGGCCGATGGCCAACCCCGCTTCACGCAAACCCTTGGGAATATTCAACAGCCCGGCGCGGAACACTTCGGTCAGGTAGGCACCGGCGTACAGCGACAGGGTGATGATGAACGAGGGGATTTTATCCAGGCGAATCCCCAGGCTCGGCAAGGCAAAGTAGATCAACAGGATCAGCACCAGGATCGGCGTATTGCGGACCACCGTCACATACACCGACGCCAGGATTCGCAGCGCACGGTGTTTGGACAGCAGGGCAAAGGCCGCCAGCAGGCCGATCACGCAACCAATGGCAATCGACAGCAATGCCAGTTGAAGGCCCAAACCGAGCCCCACCAGCAAACTGTCAAAATCGCGCCATACGGCGGCAAAATTCAACTGATAATTCATGGTCAGCAGTACCTTAATCGGGGCGCCAGCAGCAGCGCCCCGCGCTCACGATCATTTGAATTCGACGGGAAAACCAATTGCTGGCGTTGGCAGGTCAACACCGAACCACTGCTTGAAAGACGCCGCGTACATCGGGAACTCGACGCCAGTCATGGCCTCATGCAGCGCGGTGTTGACGAAGTTCAGCCAGTCCTGGTCGCCACGCTTGACGGCACAGCCGTAGGTCTGCGGGCTCCAGGCGTAGGCTGGGCTGCGGTAGCGGCCGGGGTTCTGCACCATCAGGTACTTGACCGAAGACTGGTCGGTGGCGGCGGCGTCGGCACGACCGGAGTTCACGGCCTGGTACATCAGGTCGACGCTGTCGTACTGGTCGACCTTGGCCTTGGGCAGCGCCTGGTGCACCAGTTCTTCGGCGTAGACGTTTTGCAGCACGGCCACGGTGACGTCGTCGCCTGCGGCTTGCAGGTCTTCGATTTCCTTGTATTTGCTGTTGGTCGGCAGCAGCAGGGCGACGCCCTCGCGGTAGTACGGCAGGGTGAACGCCACTTGCTGCGCACGGCTGGCGGTGATGGTGATGAATTGGCAGCTCATGTCGACCTTGTCGGTCAGCAGGTTGGGAATCCGCGCGTCGGAGGACTGCACCACAAACTCGACCTTACTGGGGTCGTTGAACAACCCCTTGGCCACGATTCGGCCGATGTCGATATCAAAACCTTGCAACTTGCCATCCGCTCCCTGGAAGTGCCACGGCGCATTGGTACTGCCTGTACCCACGATCAGATGCCCACGGGAGAGCACGCTGTCGAGCTTGCTGTCCGCCGCTTGCACAACGTTTGCGAGGGAAGCCGATGCGGCGAAGAGAAAAGCACACGCTTTGAATACGGAAGGTCGCTGATGCATGACAAGCACTCCAGGAGTTGTATATTCCGCTATACCGGAACTTGGTATGTAACAACGGAATAGACAGCAGAAAGTGTGCCACAGGCTGTAGCAGAAAAACATTGAAGGCTTAAATTTGTTGTAAATCAGATAGATAGAAATTTATGAACAAAGCGTCATTAAGCCAATAACGAAACCCAGATTGCTACCGATGGCCCCACGTATCGGTGACAAGTCACATTTGGGTGCACGCGTGAGTCTTTTACGCGCACAAAAGAGATGCAGGCATAGCAGCCGGGATCATTGGCTACCTGTGAGTTCTGACAGTAGACCGTATCCACTTCCTGGCTTAGCTTGAGTGCAGGAGCTATCGGGCTTTCGAGAAGGAGATCATCATGGGGATTGCCACCGCAGTTATTGCCAGTAACGAGGATTACCAGCGGGTCCTGAAGACGCCAAAAGCGGTCTTCATGCTGTTTGTCTCACAGCACTGTCCGGCGTGCGAGGAAGCCGTGCCACTCTTTATGCGCATTGCCGGAAAATATACCGAAACCGTGGAAAGCCTGGTGCTCGACACCGCCCAAACCCCCAGGCATCCGGAGGTGACTGGCACCCCCACCCTACTGATTTTCCAGAATGGCGAAATGATCGAGAAGCTTAAAGGGTTCGGCACCTGGGGGACCCAGGTGCCGACCTTGGAGCAGATATTCAGCCGCTACGGCGGGCTGCCTGAATAAACGTGGCGCCCTACCGCTTTTCGCGAGCAAGAACTAGGCGTCCCCCTCGCTCCTACATGGAGTCGGTGGGCGCCAGCAGCACTTGGGTCACCCGCCGCTCCGCCACCGTCGCCACCGTCAGGCGCCAGCCTTCATGCTCCAGGCTGTCGCCCACCACCGGCAGGCGATCCAGCAGGCTCATGACCAGGCCGGCCAGGGTCTGGTAATCCTCGGTCGCCTGCGCCTGAAAGCCGGTGCGCTGGCGGATCAGGTTGAGATTCAAGGCACCGTTGACGCGGAAATCGCCTTGCTCTTCGACGATGTCCGGACCTTCGACTTCACTGGCGTCGGGCAATTCACCGGCAATGGATTCAAGAATATCGGTCATGCTCAACACGCCCATGAAGTCACCGAATTCGTTGATCACGAAGGCAATGTGGGTCGATTCCTGACGCATTTGCTCCAGGGCGTTGAGGATCGAAAAGCTTTCCAGCAGGTTGATCGCCCGGCGCGCCAGGTGCTCCAGGTTCGGCTCGTTGCCGGCCAGGTATTCCTTGAGCAATTCCTTCTTGTGCACAAAGCCCAAGGGCTCGTCGATAGCGCCATTGCGGATCAACGGCAGCCGCGAGTAGGACGAATGCATCAGTTTCAAGCGAATGGTGTCGGGATCGTCCGCCAGATCGATATAGTCGACATTGGCTCGCGGCGTCATCAAGGTGCGGATAGGCCGCTCGGCCAGCTGCAACACACCACTGATCATCACCCGCTCACGGCGGTCGAACAACGGGCCTTCGTTGGCCTGAGCATCACCCAGCAGGTCGCTGACATCTTCACCCACCTCTTCCAATGCCAGGTTTCGCCCGCCCAACAAGCGCATCACCGCATGGGCAGTACGCTCGCGGATCGGCCGCGCACCTTGCGCAGATTTCTTGCGCCGGGCCCGGGCGATCTGGTTGAACACCTCGATCAGGATCGAGAAGCCAATAGCCGCATAGAGGTAGCCTTTAGGAATATGGAAGCCCAGGCCTTCGGCGGTCAGGGCGAAGCCGATCATCATCAAGAAGCCCAGGCACAGCATGATCACCGTCGGGTGCGCGTTGACGAAGCGGGTCAGCGGCTTGCTGGCAATGATCATCACACCAATGGAGATGATCACGGCGATCATCATCACCGCCAACTCATCCACCATGCCCACGGCGGTAACTACCGCATCAAGGGAGAACACGGCGTCCAGCACCACGATCTGCGCAACAATGGGCCAGAACATCGCATAGGTGGCGTTGCCGGTGCGCTGGGCGATGTGGCCTTCCAGGCGCTCATGCAGTTCCATGGTGGCCTTGAACAACAGGAACACACCACCGAACAACATGATCAGGTCTCGTCCGGAGAAGCTCTTGTCGAACACCTCGAACAACGGCTGGGTCAGGGTCACCAGCCAGGAAATACTCGCCAGCAGGCCCAGGCGCATCAACAGCGCCAGGGACAAACCGATCAAGCGCGCACGGTCGCGCTGCTCCGGCGGCAACTTGTCCGCCAGGATCGCGATAAACACCAGGTTGTCGATACCCAGAACCAGTTCCAGCACAATCAAGGTCAACAGGCCGAGCCAGGCCGTTGGATCCGCTAACCATTCCATATAAAGATCTCTATCTCGTTATTGATTTCAGAATGCCAGGCACGGCAAGGCACGACCAGAAGGCCGGGAAACAGTGGGCAATCGAAAAACGGGATGTTTGGCCTGGAGGCAGGCGTTCAGCGGGAACAGCGGCAGCGAATGTCCTGGAGAAAGACGACTGGGGGGCTCCGAGAGGGTGTTCATGCAAGTCCTATAGCGGAAAAAGGACTTGAATCCTACAACCGAAAGCCAAATTCCCTACCACGTAAAACTATTACAAAATTTGTAACAGTCCGAGCAGACACCGCTTGACAATGTGGAGCGAGGGGGACGCCTCGCTCCTACAGAGGTATTACCAGAAGCGCTGCTGGGTCAACCGGCTCCACCAGGTCAGCAGCACCCGGTCTACTGAGCCGCTGGCCGCCAGTCCAACCCGCTCTTGCAGGCTTTTGCGCTCGGCATAGTGCAGGTGATACAGCTCGGCAGTCTTGGCCCGAGTGGACAGGTATTCGTCGCTGGTTTGCAGCTCGTCCACCAGTTGTTTGTCCAGCGCCGCGACGCCGAGCCAGACTTCGCCGGTGGCCACGTCATCAATGGCCAGTTGCGGGCGGTAGCGGGAAACGAAGTTCTTGAACAGTTGGTGGGTGATGTCCAGGTCTTCCTGGAACTTTTCCCGGCCCTTCTCGGTGTTTTCGCCAAACACCGTCAAGGTGCGTTTGTATTCGCCGGCAGTCAGCACTTCGAAGTCGATGTCGTGCTTTTTCAGCAAGCGGTTGACGTTGGGCAACTGCGCTACGACGCCAATGGAGCCAAGGATGGCAAACGGCGCGCTGATGATCTTCTCGCCGATGCACGCCATCATGTAACCGCCGCTGGCCGCAACCTTGTCGATACACACGGTCAACGGCACGCCCGCCTGGCGGATTCGCGCCAGTTGCGAAGAGGCCAGGCCGTAGCTGTGGACCATGCCGCCGCCGCTTTCCAGGCGCAGCACCACTTCGTCCTTGGGCGTGGCCAGGCTCAACAGCGCGGTGATTTCATGACGCAGGTTTTCGGTGGCCGAGGCCTTGATGTCGCCGTCAAAATCCAGCACGAACACCCGAGGTTTGTCTTCAGGCTTTTTCTTGGCCTTCTTTTCAGCCTTGCTTTCAGACTTGCGCAGGGCCTTGAGTTGATCCTTATCCAGCAAGGTCTGCTCCAGGCGCTCACGCAGGCCCTTGTAGAAATCATTGAGCTTGCTGACCTGCAACTGGCCGGCATTCTTGCGCCGGCCTTTGCTGCGCAGCGCAGCAAAACTGATCAAGACCACCAGAATGGCGATCACCAGGGTGACGGTTTTAGCCAGAAAACTTGCGTACTCGGCAAGGAAATCCACAGCAACTCCTTAAATGCGGCGCGCCCTCTGTCAAGTGCGGGCGCGGATTGCCCAAGCATACCGACGGGACTGCCGGGGAGCCAGTGATGAAACCGCTTGTAGCGGGCCTCTAACGAGCTTTTAAAACAAGCGTATGTTTTTTCATTGACAGCTTCTCGGCATCCTCATAACCTCGCCAGACTTTCAACGTACCGGGTGAACGGACGTGGGCAGCATCTATTTGATTCGACATGGCCAGGCCTCCTTCGGTGCAGACGACTATGACGTGCTGTCGCCCATTGGTGTGCAGCAGGCGCAAGTATTGGGCAGCCACCTGGCAGAACTGGGGCTGACCTTCGACCGCTGTGTGTCGGGTGACCTGCGCCGCCAGCAGCACACCGCGACCAGTGCCCTCGAACAATTCAGCACCCTCGGCCTTTCAGTTCCTTCCCTGGAAATCGATAGCGCCTTCAACGAATTCGACGCCGACGCCATCATCCGCGCCCTGCTCCCTGACCTGCTCAACAGCGAACCCGAAGCCCTGGATATCCTGCGCAATGCCGCGCAAAACCGCAGTGAATTCCAGCGCATCTTCGCCCTGATCATCGAACGCTGGCTCGCCGGCACTTATGATCCACCGGGCCTGGAAAGCTGGCTGGGGTTTATCGAACGCGTCCAGGGCGGCTTGCAACGCATCCTTGAAGCCGCCGATAACCGCGACAAAATCGCTGTGTTTACCTCCGGCGGCACCATCACCGCCCTGCTCCACCTGATTACCCGAATGCCTGCCACCCAGGCCTTCGAACTGAACTGGCAAATCGTTAACACCTCGCTCAACCACTTGAAGTTCCGTGGTCGCGAGGTGGCACTCGCTTCCTTCAACAGCCATACCCACTTGCAACTGTTGAAGGCGCCGCAGCTCATCACTTTCCGATGAGCTGCGGCCAACCGTGACCCCTGGGTCGCTGGAATCACCCATAAAAGGATCGAACCATGACTGACGTAGCTAAAGCCGTAGAAGCAATGAAAGCCAAATTCAACCCAGCCGCTGCTGCCGGGCTGGACCTGGTGTTCGGTTTCCGTGTCGACGAGACCGAAAACTTCTCGCTGATCGTCAAAGACGGCACCTGCGAACTGAAAGCAGGCGTAAACCCTGACGCCCAAGTGACCTTGGTCATGGACGGCGAAACTATGCAAGGCATCGTCGACGGTTCCACCGACGGCATGCAGGCCTTCATGGGCGGCAAACTGCGCGCCGAAGGCGACATGATGCTGGCGATGAAGCTGAGCGAGCTGTTCCCGGCCTGATCCAAGGGGAAACCCTGGATAGACCAATCCCGCCTTCTGGCGGGATTTTTCATTTCAGACCCTGGGCTGCAACAGCAACGCCACCAACGCACTCCACCCCGTCTGATGCGAAGCCCCCAAGCCACGCCCGGTCTCGCCATGAAAGTACTCATGAAACAACACCAGGTCACGACTGTGCGGGTCTGCCTCCAATTGCGGGTAACTCGCCATCGACGGGCGCAAGCCATTTTCGTCCCGCAAAAACAGTCGCGTCAGGCGTTGGCTGAGGCTGTCGGCCACCTCCTCCAGAGAGGATAGATAACCGCTGCCCGTCGGGTATTCCACGGAAAAATTGTCATCGTAATAGCGGTGAAATTCGCGCAGCGACTCAATCAACATGTAGTTGACCGGCATCCACAACGGCCCGCGCCAGTTGGAGTTACCGCCGTACAGCCGCGAGTCGGACTCCGCCGGTTCATAGCGGGCACACAACGTATCGCCATTCATCTTCAGCGCCAGCGGCTGCTCGGCGTATGCCTTGGACAGTGAACGCACGCCAAAAGCCGAGAGGAACTCCGAGTCATCGAGCATGCGCTTGAGCAAATCCTTGGTCCGCTCACCCCGCAGCAACGCCAGCAACAGGCGATTGCCCTGTCCCGGCTCGTTCCAGCGCGACACCAGCTTGGCCAAATCCGGCCGATGCTTCATAAATCCCAGCAAGCGCTCGCGCAACCCTTCCAGCCCTTCATGCTCGTGCTGCTCCAGCACCAGCACGGCAAACAGCGGCATCAAGCCGACGATGGAGCGCAAGCGCACCGGCTCGCTGTGGCCGTCGGGGCGATGCAGCACGTCGTAAAAAAACTGGTCCTGCTCATCCCACAGGCCTTCAGCGCTGTCATCAACCCGATTAATGGCGCCAGCGATGTAAAGGAAGTGCTCGAAGAACTTCACTGCAATGTCGACATACACGCCATTGCGCTTGGCCAGCTCCAGGGCGATGCGCATCAGGTCCAGGGCATAGGCGGCGACCCAGGCGGTGCCGTCGGCCTGATCCAGTTGATAGCCGGGGGGCAACGTGGCCGAGCGGTCGAACAAGGCGATATTGTCCAGCCCCAGGAACCCGCCCTGGAACAGGTTGCGGCCCTCGGCGTCCTTGCGGTTGACCCACCAGGAAAAATTCAGCAGTAGCTTGTGGAAGATCCGCTCCAGGAAGTCCAGGTCGCCGACGCCGGTCAACGCCTTGTCCTGCTGATACACCCGCCAACTGGCCCAGGCATGGACCGGCGGGTTGGCATCGTCGAAACGCCACTCGTAGGCCGGCAATTGGCCGTTGGGGTGCATGAAGCGATCTTTCACCAGTAGTAATAATTGCTGCTTGGCGTAGCCCGGATCGATCAGGGCAAAGGCCACCGCCTGGAAACCCTGGTCCCAGGAGGCGTACCACGGGTACTCCCAGGTGTCGGGCATGGAGACGATGTCAAAGTTGGACAGGTGCCGCCAATGGATATTACGGATATGCAGGCGCTCGGGCGGCGGTGCGGGTTGGGCGGGATCGCCATCAAGCCACTGTTTGACGTCGAAGTAATACAGCTGCTTGGACCACAACAGCCCCGCCAGGGCCTGGCGCTGAACATTGCGTGCGTCATCGTCGGCTATGCCCTGTTGTAGCGTCGCGTAGAAATCGTCGGTCTCCTGGCGGCGCTGCTCGAACAGTTTGCGCGCGTTGACCTGTGGCGCATCCACCGGGGCAAAGCGCAGGTATAAGGTTTTGCTTTCCAGCCCCGCTAACTCAAGGATAAAACGGGCAGCGACCTTGGTCCCCGCATCCCGGCGAATCGCCGTCTCAGCGCCGGCCACCACGTAATCGTTGATCCCGTCCTTGAACGGGCCCGACGCCGGTTGCCCGTCAAGTATGGGGAAGTTGCTTTCGTTCTCGCAAAACAGCCATTCGACGCCGTCCTGGCCCCAGGCACTGAGGTGGCGGTCAAGCAACTCAGGGTGACGCGCCAACACCCGCTCGCCCTCAAGGCGCAGTTCGGGCTTGGGTACATCAGCCGTCCAACTCCAGTCATTGCGCGCCCACACCTGCGGCATCACCTGCAAGCGCGTCGGCTGATCGGAACGATTGTGCACGGTCACCCGCATAAACAGGTCGTCGGGCTGGTGCTTGGCGTATTCGACGCTGACGTCGCAATAGCGATTGTCTTCGAACACCCCGGTGTCGAGGATTTCGTATTCGGCATCCGCCAAGCCACGGCGGGCGTTTTCGCTGATCAGGTCGTCATAGGGAAAGGCGGCGTGAGGGTATTTGTAGAGCATGCGCATGTAGGCATGGCTGGGAACGCCATCAAGGAAAAAGTACAGTTCCTTGACGTCTTCGCCGTGGTTGCCCTCGGCATTGTTGAGGCCGAACAGGCGCTCCTTGATGATGCCATCGCGCTCGTTCCACAGCGCCAGGCCCAGGCACCAGCGCTGGGCCTTGTCGCTGAAACCCGCCAGGCCATCCTCGCCCCAGCGATAGGCGCGGCTGCGTGCGTGTTCGTGGGGGAAGTAGCGCCAGGCATCGCCATCGGCGCTGTAATCCTCGCGCACCGTGCCCCATTGCCGCTCACTGAGGTAGGGGCCCCAGTTGCGCCAGCGCTCGGCGTCATCTTTAGCTAAGCGCTGGCCTTCAATCGTTTGCAGAATGTTCGTCAAAGGCTTGGCCGTCATCGAGTCTTCCATCGCGCACTGAGGTAAGGGCCAGTGTAGAGCCCACGGTCGATCAGATGCACGGGAACACAATCAAGTTCAGCGCGGGTTCAGCTCATTCATTTGCAGAATGAAGTCCAGAGGAATCTTCGTTTGCAAGGCATCGCAGCGCCCAACAAAATCAGCGCAAACGGCCAAGCCCTTCTAACAGCTGCCAGGAATTTTTCTATGCCAACCGCCCGCCATGTCAGCCCTGACGACATCCGCAAAGGCTTCTCCAAGGCCATGTCCGACATGTATCGCGATGAAGTGCCGCTGTATGGCGCGTTGATGGAACTGGTAGCCGAGACCAATGCACGGGTGCTGGCGACAGACACCGGCCTGGCGCGGCAACTGCAGCGCACCGGGGAAATCCAGCGCCTGGACATGGAACGCCACGGCGCCATCCGCCTGGGCACCGCCTTCGAACTGGCGACCATCAGCCGTCTGTTTGCAGTGATGGGCATGCAGCCGGTGGGTTACTACGACCTGACCCCGGCCGGGGTGCCGGTGCATTCCACGGCCTTTCGCGCCGTGCATGAAAGCGCGTTGCAGATCAGCCCGTTTCGGGTCTTCACCTCGTTACTGCGCTTGGAGCTGATCGAAAATCCCGAACTGCGCGCCTTTGCCCAGGCGGCACTGGCCAAGCGCTCGATCTTCACCCCGCGCGCACTGGCGCTGATCGAGCAGTGCGAAGCCGACGGCGGCCTTGAGCAGGCAGACGCCGACCAGTTTATCCAACAAGCCCTGGAAACCTTTCGCTGGCACCACACCGCCACCGTCAGCGCTGCCCAGTACCAGCAGTTGAGCAATCAGCACCGGCTAATCGCCGATGTAGTGGCGTTCAAGGGCCCGCACATCAACCACCTGACACCGCGCACCCTGGACATCGACCAGGTGCAGGCCGCCATGCCCGGCAAAGGCATCACGCCAAAGGCCGTGATCGAAGGCCCGCCACGGCGCCAATGCCCGATCCTGTTGCGCCAGACCAGTTTCAAGGCATTGGACGAAGCCATTACCTTTACTGACGCCAAAGGTAGCCACAGCGCACGCTTCGGCGAGATCGAACAGCGCGGCGTGGCGCTGACGCCCAAGGGCCGGGCGCTGTACGACCAACTACTGAATGCTGCACGCGATGACTTGGGGGCATTTCCTAATGAAGCCAATGCCTCACGCTACACCGAGCTGATGGCGCAGCACTTCGAGGCCTTCCCGGATGATCATCGGCAGATGCGTGAGCAAGGGTTGGCGTTCTTTCGCTACTTCGTCACCGACAAGGGTCGCGGGGCACAAGCTGATCCGTCACGCAGCCTCAGCGAACTGATCGCCACCGGTCATGTGGATGTGGAGCCGTTGGTGTATGAGGATTTCCTGCCGGTGAGTGCCGCGGGAATTTTCCAGTCGAACCTGGGGGATGCCGCACAAACTCACTATGCGACCAACTCCAATCAGGCGGAATTTGAAAAGGCCCTGGGACGCCGGACTATTGATGAGTTGCAGCTGTATGGCGAGACCCAACAACGCTCGCTCGCTGAGTGCGCCACGGCGCTGGGGTTGCCGGCGCTGGCGTGAAGGGAAAGAGTTCGCCCGACGCCACAACGCATTCCATGCGCAGTCAACGTGCCCCAGGGTCGGGCGAACGGTTGGCATGATAGGCAGCGGTATCGCCGCTGTCCTTCAAACAATTCTGAACAAATCTTTGCGGTCCCCCTGGCCCTCAGGAACCGAGTTGGTTAACGATCTTGTCTTTGACCAACAAGCGTTTCTTCTTCAGTTTCTCCAGCTCTTCATCTACGCCGCCGGATGACTCAAAGTCCACCACCTCTTTGTCGGCACTGTCGTATTGGTGGAGCAGCGAATCCAGATACTTGTCGTCCACCCTGCGTTTTTGAATGTCTTCCTTGGTGAAATCCAGGTCCTGATACAGGTCGTGTTTCACTGGCATGGAGTACCTCCGCAAGTTGATTAATGACTGAGTACACTTTGAAGCTAGCCCATCCGAGGGGCTTTTGTCATGTTTGAGATTAAGCCTGTCGTGTTTGCGTTCCCGTTCGTCGCGGCACAGGTTGATGGATAAAACCTTTACTCCCCAGCGGCCTCCACTGTAGATCGCCACCCGAGGGAGAACCGGTTCAATGAATCACGCCGCCAACGCTTGCGACACCCAATGCATCAACACCATTCGCACCCTGGCCATGGACGCCGTGCAAAAGGCCAACTCCGGCCACCCCGGCACGCCCATGGGCCTGGCGCCGGTGGGTTACACCCTCTGGAGCCGCTTCCTGCGCTACCACCCCGAACACCCCGACTGGCCCAACCGCGACCGCTTCGTGTTGTCGGTGGGTCATGCCTCGATGCTCCTGTATTCGTTGCTGCACCTGGCCGGCGTGGTGGAGATTGACGAGCACGGCAAACGCTCTGGCCTCCCGGCCATCAGCCTGGATGACATCAAGCAGTTCAGGCAGATGGATTCCAAGACCCCGGGCCACCCCGAATACCGCATGACCACCGGCGTCGAAACCACCACGGGCCCGTTGGGCCAGGGCTGCGCCAACAGCGTCGGCATGGCCATGGCCGAGCGTTGGCTGGCCCGGCGTTTCAACCGCGCTGACCAGGTGCTATTCGACTACAACGTCTACACCCTGTGCGGCGACGGCGACATGATGGAAGGCATCAGCAGCGAAGCCGCGTCCATGGCCGGCCACCTGAAGCTGGACAACCTGTGCTGGATCTACGACAACAACACCATCAGCATCGAAGGCCATACCGAGCTTGCCTTCAGCGAGGACGTGATCAAGCGCTTCCAGGCCTACGGCTGGCACACCTTGCACGTGACCGACGCCAATGACCTGCAGGCCCTGAGCAACGCCCTGCAAACGTTCCAGCGCAATACGGGCTCACCGACCTTGATCGTGGTCGATAGCGTTATCGGCTATGGCTCGCCCCACAAGCACAACACCGCCGCGGCCCATGGCGAGCCCTTGGGTGACGAGGAAATCCGCCTGACCAAGGCCGTCTATGGCTGGCCCCAGGATTCCAGTTTCCTGGTGCCTGATGAGGCGCGCACCGTGTTGCGTGATGCGCTCGTGGAGCGCAGCCAGCCTTTGTACAAGCACTGGACACAAACCCTGGCCCATCTTGAACAGCACGAACCAGAACTGGCCGACGAACTGCGCCGGATGCGCACTGGGGAAATGCCTGAGCATTGGCAGGAGGGCTTGCCCCGTTTTGCCAGTGATGCCAAAGGCGTCGCCAGCCGCGCTTCGGGTGGCGAGGTGCTGAACGCGTTCGCCCAGCAGATCCCCTGGTTGCTGGGCGGTTCGGCAGACCTGTCGCCGTCCACCAAGACCAACCTGACCTTCGACGGTGCCGGACGGTTCAGTGCCGAGGACTACAGTGGACGCAACCTGCACTTCGGCATTCGTGAGCACGCCATGGGTGCCATTGCCAACGGCATGGCGCTGTCCTATCTGCGCCCGTACACCTCGACCTTCCTGGTGTTCAGCGACTACATGAAGCCACCGATTCGTCTGGCAGCGATCATGGAACTGCCGGTGATTTTCGTGTTTACCCATGACTCCATCGGCGTCGGCGAAGACGGCCCGACCCACCAGCCCATCGAGCACCTGAGCCAGCTTCGCGCCACGCCGGGGCTACTGACCCTGCGTCCGGGGGATGCCAATGAAACCCTGGAGGCCTGGGCAATCGCCCTGGCCCAGACCCATCGGCCCAGTTGCCTGGTGTTGTCGCGCCAGGCCTTGCCGACCCTGGACCGCACGAAATACGCAGCGGCGTCGGGTACGGCCCGTGGCGCCTATGTGCTGGCCGGTGCCGGGAAGCCCGAAGTCATCCTGATCGCCACCGGCAGCGAAGTGAGTCTGGCAGTGGACGCCTATGAACAGCTGACGGCTGGTGGCGTGACAGCGCAGGTGGTGTCGATGCCCAGTTGGGAGCTGTTTGAAGAGCAGGACCAAGCCTATCGCGACAGTGTCTTGCCGCCCGCGGTAAAAGCGCGGGTGGTCGTAGAACAGGCTGGGCCCCTGGGATGGGATCGTTATGTCGGGCAGACCGGGGCCAAGGTGGTGATGAATAGCTTCGGCGCCTCGGCACCGCTGGCCATGCTGCAGGCCAGGTTCGGATTTACCGTGGAAAACGTGGTGAAGATGGCTAAAGAGCAGATTCAACACGCTATGGCTGACTAGCCCCTATGTTCGGGTGCCTGCCTTGGTGGGTGACTGTAGCATCTGTCGATGCTTAAGCGAGGCTGCGTCAGGAGCAACTCGATTGATGGCCGTGTTGCAGCCAACCTAGCCTCGCTAGGCCACACTACGCCCCAGAATCCGATCCATGATCCTATCCGTCTTCAAGGCCTCGATCGCCACCGCCGGATGCTGCGTCTCGCCCCGGATATGCGCATTCATCCCCAGCACGTGATGCCACTGGATATGCGCATGATTAGGCACCTCCAGGGTCAGGTTGAACGCCCCCTCAAGCCGCAACGGTTGCTCATCGAACACCGAAAACGTAATGCGCCCCTTGCTGCCGATCAACTCGACCCGATCCTCCCGCCGATCCGCAACAAAGTTCCAGCAACCCATTCCCAGGGCCCCCGAAGCAAAACGCCAACTGGCGGTCACGGCATCTTCAGCCGCATAGCGCCCAGCCTGGTGGGCACTAAAACCGGCGACATCGACAATGTCCCCCGCCAGGAACTGAAACAGATCAAAGCCATGGCTGGCCAGGTCAGCAAAATAACCGCCGCCGGCGACCTGAGGGTCTATGCGCCAATTACCGGCGCTCTCATCAGCCGGGGATGGCGGCTTGCACAACGTCCAGGTGAGATGACGCAACTCGCCGATTTTCCCGTCCAGCAGCCAGTCCCGCACTTGCTGAAAACGCGGCAGCGACCGCCTGTAGTAGGAGACAAACAAATGCAGGCCTGCCCGCTCGAACGTGCGCTGCATCAGCACACTCTGCTCGGCGTTCAACGACATGGGCTTTTCGACACAGCAATGCTTGCCAGCGGCGGCCACCAGCAGGCTGTATTCAAGGTGACTGTCGGGCGGTGTGGCGATATACACCGCATCCACCTCGGGATCATCGATCAGCGCCTGGGCAGTGGTGTAGAACCGGGTAATGCCATGGCGTGCCGCATAATCGCGCACCGCCTCCTCCCGGCGCCCCATCACGGCCACAAGGGCAGAACCTGGCGCTTTGTAGAATGCCGGTCCACTCTTGATCTCAGTGACACTGCCACAGCCGATCATGCCCCAGCGTACGGTGTTCATCTGCATCCCTCTTCGTCGTGTTTTTTCCAGTGGGGCAGTATCTGTGTTTTCCCACGCCCTCTCCAGCCTGCGCCTTAAACATCATGCATGACAATTGCATTACACTTTTGTGACAATCATCCAACTGCAGGGGCACAGACGATGAAAATACGGGCAACCGTCATTTGCGAACACGAAGGGCACATTCTCTTCGTGCGCAAGGCCAGATCGAAATGGGCGCTGCCGGGCGGCAAGGTCGAGCGTGACGAGCTGCCGGTCGGCGCGGCCGCCCGTGAGCTGGAGGAAGAAACCGGACTGAACGTCGATGGCTTGCTGTATCTGCAGGAGTTGACGGCGGACAACACCGTCCATCACGTGTTTGAGGCTTCAGTGGTGAACATCGACGAAGCCCAGCCACGCAGCGAAATCATCGACTGTCAGTGGCACGCCTATGGTGCCCTCGAGCAACTGGACACCACCGAGGCCACCAAGCGTATTGTCAGGTCCTTTCTGCGTCGTCTCTAGGCGCCGCCAGGCACACGCTACGGAAGTATTGCCCTGGAACGCTCTGCGTCCCCTACCCCACCGCCGCAAAGCCCCGGCGACCGGCCTTGATTTCGGTACGCAACTCGCCAATCAAATTGGAGATGGAGCGGATGCTGTCCAGGCCGTTGGTGGACACCCCCGTCAGCAGCAAGTCCACCCGGCCAGACTCGGGTTCAAAGATGCAAATCCGCAGCGAGCCGTCCTTGCCCAGGGTGCAGTCACACGAAAGCGGCAGGAAGCCGGACTCCATGATGCGACTGAATTCAACGATCGAGATCATGCTGGACACCCTTCCCGGGACCTGACTCGGCGGATTTGATCCGTCTAGATTAGATGAGCTTTTACACCGTGCGCGGGCAATTAGTACGAAAGTGTTAGCTACCCCACAATTTCGCAAAACTGCCTGCCCAATGGCGCCAAAAAACCACGTGACAACCTCTCATCCGATGCCGTTGGAAGCTTGATTCCTGACGATGACGGCCAGCGGCAGATCGAACATGGGCACTGAGCGGTATCGCCGCTGCTTCAGGCCCTGCGCTTCTGGTAACGCACGTCGTCACCGTCGACGTCATCGATGACCGACCAACCGAGTCGCTGGTAAAACCCGTTGGCCCTGACGTCACCCCGGCCATCGGTGATGAGGAAAATCTCCTCGTGGTGTTCGAACAACGCCTGCTCGGCCACGGCCATCAACAACCGGCCCAGCCCGCGATTCTCATAAGCAGGCAAGACAAACATGGCAAATACCTCACCCTCGGCGAGATCCACCATGGAAAACGCCGCAGGCTTGCCTTGAACCTCGGCGATCCAGGCACAGGGCGCCTCATTGATGCTGTCCGCCAGTACTTGCGGGGTTATGCCCAACCCCGTCATTTGCTCACGGCTCAAATGGTTCTGCACCACTGAGGTGCGGATCTCGAAGAGCGCTTCAATATCCCCAACCGTTGCCACCCTGACGACCGACGTCATAGCCACCTCCTCCATTGAAACGCTGGATTGTAGGGAGTGGCGCAAGGGCAAATAAACACAATGATTGTGGTTGTTTTGTAAGGGGCGAGGCTGAATACGCAGTGAGTCATAACATCTGCCTCTTCGATTAGCTGCGATTCTGCACTGGCCGGTGCAAAGCCGGCCGGGTCATTTACGCGCCAGTTTGTACCGGACGCACTCCTCATAAAAACTCTTGCGAATTACCGGTGGCTTAAGGCGCGAGGGGCTGTCGTAGGTCTGCTCGGTAATGCCCATGGCCATCATGTGCATCCAGGATTTGTTGAATTTGTACGTTTGAATCTTCTGCCGGGCGGCATACAGCGAAACACCCAACAACTTGAGTTCCTGGGCCCTTGCCGCCGTGCCCGCCCCCCAACTGCACATGAAACGATCGCTCTCGCGCAGCTCTTTTGCCTGGGCAGACACAGCCCCGCCCGCCAGGGACAAGGCGATCAGCGTGCTTGTTACAATGCGCATTTAAATCCCACCTAACCACCTGAAAATAAAAGTGATTTTGGCGATTATCTTGTAACAGCGGGGCCAGCAAATTGCCTTGTTGGTTAATTTATCAAGAAGGGGTTCAGCCGATGACGCAGGCCAGCACCCGCACAATGCTGAGAACCTAGAACGGCCCGGTGTTGCCGTCCAGCCATAGTCTGACGATAATCGCGGCCCTCTCCTCCCCTCACGCAAGGAAATGCCGTGAAAAAGCTTCTACTGTTGGCCCCGTTGTTCGCACTGTTGCTGCAAGGTTGTGGCGTGACCATGACGCAATATGAGCCGAGCTTTGACAACGTCCAGCGCCTTAAGCAAACACCGCCATTGCAGCCCATCAGCCAGGCCAAGGTCACGGCGGCGTCCGGCCAGGGTTCGTTGATGGTACGGGCCAATCCCATCAGTTCGCCCACCGGCAGCATTCCCGCACATATCCAGGCAGCCATCACCCAGGAACTCTCACGGGCTGGCCTGCTGGACCCACAGGCGCCCCGTCACCTGGACGTCTTGCTGGTCAAGAATGAGCTGACTGCCGGGGTGGGCTCGGGCAACGGCACGATCGCCGCGCGGTTTACCCTGTTCAAGGGCAATGACGTGGTGTACGACGGGACCAAGGAAGTGAACAGCACATGGTCCAGTTCTTTCTTCGGCCCCATTGCCATCCCGAATGCGGCGAACGCCTACAACCCGTTGGTGCGTGACTTGCTCAAGTCGTTGTACAACGACCCGCTGTTCATTCAGGCGCTTAAATAAGGCAAAAAAAGTGGGAGCCGGGTACACCCCGGCTCCCACTTTTTTTGGAGCGTTCTATCAGACCCGTGGCACGCCGGCATCCAGTGCCGAGTACTTGAGGTTCTTGTCTTCCACCATTTTCTTGAGCAGCGCATTGACCTGGCGGGTGAAGGTATCGGTTACCGCTTCTTTCGGCGTATTAGCCATTAGCGGGATAAACCAGATACCAATCCAGGTATTGATCGCATCATGGTTGCTGGCTTTGCTCAGCGCCTGGCCTTGTGGGTCCAGGGCCTCAAGGCTCATGGTGTATTGATCGGTACCCAGCGACGGAATAACGGTGAGGGTTAAGCCGCTGATAAACCCCCAAACCATCTGACCGCCACCCGGCGGATGGTTGTACACCTTCAGGCGCAAGCTATAGTCGCCTGGTTGCTTCTGGAATTCGTCGAGGGTGATGCGACCAAACAGGCCGGAATCAGTGAGGATCTTTTGCAGTTGTGGACGCAGCATGTCCCGCGCTTGCACAACCTCGATGGCACCGGACTTGGCCGGCTCGCCTTGATAGAAATCAAAGTCCACGTAGACGTTCGGTTTGTTGGCGAAGCTGGCCATCGATGGCAGGCTAACTGGCGCGACTTCGTCCTTGGTGAAGCTGGCGCAGCCACTCGTTGCCAACATGATCAGGGCCAACCCCAGCATTTTTCCAATGTGCATTACGACTTCCTTAATTGATGGAGCGTCTCCTTGGCCGGAGTTGCTGGGAGCGGATGATAGAGAGTGAGTGGCCTTGATAAAAGGCCATCATTCAAGAAAGGTACGAAATAGAGGTGAGCGAGCTAGCGCTTGTGCAAAACCACCGTCAACGATTAGTTACTGGTGAGCGTGACCATCATCTATGTGAGGCCGTAGATCCATGGCCCATCAGCACCTGGGAACTGGCAACAAGCCCGCTCGCCACAGGTTATGAGTTGTCCATTTTATCTCTTAACTTTCCGGCATTAGGGCTTGCCACAGATATCAGCACTCTCAAAAAACGGGTTCAGGCCTAGCCTTAACGCAAACTCCATGAAACCCCGGCGTACACGCCCATGCCGTCACCGGGCGTGGAGCGCGCAACGTCGCGGCCCTTGTCGTCATAACCCGGCGTTATCGTATTGGCATAACGCTTGTTGGTGAGGTTGCGCAGGTCGACCCAGGCTTGCCAGTCCTGCTTGGGCGCGTCGTAGCCGACGGTTGCACCCAGCAGCGTGTAGGCCGCCGCGTAGTAGGAGTTGGCATAGTCCACTGCAACTCGCGACGAATGCTCGCCATTGAGGCTGGTGTAAAAACCGGTGGGATGGCTGTAGCGCAGTTGCGCCTGGTAATAGTGCTTGGGGATACCCGGCAGCATGTTGTCGCCAAAACGGTCGTCGTTACGATAGTGGAAATCGCTGTAGGTGTAGGCCTGGCGCAGGGCAAGCTTGCCAGTGTTGCCACCGTCCCACAGCGGGCTGATCAGGCTCAGTTCCATGCCTTGGTGAATCGTGGGGCTGGCATTTGACTCGGCGAGCACCTGAGATTGGGTGGGGCTCGCGGCCTGGGTTTCCACGGTAAGCAACTCGTGGCGCACCTCGGAGTGATACAGCGCCAGGTCCCATTGCCCAAACCATTCTTCGCCGCGCCCGCCCACTTCCAGGGTGGTTGCGGTCTGGTTCTGCAGGTCCACGCCTTCACGCGCCAAGCCGCTGGCCGGACCACTTTTATCCGGGAAAAACTTGTTGGAACCCCAGATCATCGACCACGCATGGGGCGGCTCAACCGAGCGGCTGAGGTTGCCGTACACCTGTAGTTGCGGGTTGAAGTCGTAGCGCAAACCGACGCGCGGGGCGTAGTCCCAGTCGTGCTTGCTCAAGGGCGCATGGGTATCGGGGTAAGTAACCTCGGTTTCCCGGCGGGTATAGATCGCCGCAAGGCCGGTGGTCAGCCAAAGGTCCGGCACCAGCTCAAGGTCATTCCCGATATGCAGCACGGTGTCGGAACCCAGGTAGCTGTAGTCGCGGGTCTTGGTGCCGGGAGCATAGCCAGCCGTATTGCCGGGCGGCACCCGCACATATTCAGAAGCGCCGTTATTGGGCATGCCTTGGGTAGTACGCAGGCCGACGGTGGTCTTGCTGTCGCGACCGAACAGGGTGTCCTGGCGAATGTAATTCAGGGTGCCGCTGATATCGGTATAGGCAACTTTGAGCCGGTTGGGGCCTTCACGCAGGTCCATCGGGTAATCGTGATAAACCAGTCCGGCCTCGATCCTGGCGTTGTCATCCAGGCGCAAGGTGGTCTTGTTGGCGATCCAGGTCGAGCCCGGTTGCAGGCGTTTGGAGTCCCGGGCCTGGTTGAGGGCGTTAGCCGCGCGAGGATCATGGTTGATCTGCTGGCGGGTCAACTTGCCGGGGCTATCGTTGGCGGTTTCCCGGTAGCGCAAGTAGAAACGGGTTTCCAGGTCGGGATTGAAGCGGTAGCCAACGTTGGCCGCCACGCCCTTGCCACTGCCCGCGCTCTGGTGTTGAAAACCGTCGTATTCGGAGTCGGTCAGGCTAATGTAATAGTCGGCATCGCCCAGCACCTGCCCGGAACTGATCTCCCGCTGAGCGTAACCATGGCTGCCGGCCTCATAGCGCACTTGCAACTTGGGTGCATCGTAGCCAGTGCGAGTGACATAGTTGACCGCCCCGCCTAACGCCAGCGCCCCGCGATCAAAACCGTTGGCGCCCCGCAGCACTTCGACCCGGCTGAGCCACAACGGGTCCTTCAGCTCATAAGGCGTGCCGCCAGGGCCGGTCAGTGGCAGGCCGTCGAAGGTCTCGTACAGCCCGGACGCATGGCCACCAGGGCCGCGATTGATCCCCGAACCACGAATGGAAATCTTCACCCCCTCGTTGTTCGCCGCCTTGGCGTAGACACCAGCCTGGTATTTGAGTACGTCTTCGTTGGTGCTCACCCGGCCTTGCTTGACGCTATCGAGATCGATGTAGTTGGTACCGCCCGGTACATTTTTCAGTTGCGCCTGGGCCGCTTCGCCCTCGCTGATTTCGGTGCTGGTCACTTCGACCGGGGCCAGTTGGAGAGTCCCTGTAGAGTCTTGGGCCGTGGCCAGTTGGCTGAGGGTCATGGCCGCACCGAAGCCGAGCAAGCGTGGGCAGAGAAAAAGCAAAGGTTGTCGCAGGCGCATGTGCCTATCCTTGATGAGGTCTGTGCTTGGAAGACCCGGTTGATCGGCAGGTCACGCAAGCCCACGCCAAGCCCAGAATCGAATTAACAAATGCACACTCAGTATTTATCGGTTGCTTATGGTCACTGTTGGCTGAGCAACAGTTTAAAAAACATATAACTAAAACCCTACTCAACAGCACATAAAATCATTAAACATAAATCGGTTATCGCGTTTTAATATAAAAAAACGCCTATTAACTTGCCTTGGTGTCCATATGAATTTACGCACTGTTGTGCCCCTGGGCCTGGCCCTTCTATTGGCGAGCCCGGCAGTATTTGCCGGGCCGACGCTGGACCGCATCACCCAATCCAAACAGTTGATCGGCGTACTGATGGAGAACTACCCGCCCTTCTCTTTCCTCAACGAACAAAACCAACTGGATGGATTCGACGTCGATGTTGCCAAGGCCGTTGCCGAGAAACTTGGGGTCAAGTTGAAGTTGGAAACGCCGTCCTGGGAAGTGATCGCGGCAGGACGCTGGCAAGGCCGTTATGACGTGTGTATCTGTTCCATGACCCCCAGCGCCGCACGGGCACAAGTGTTCAACTTTCCGGTCGAGTATTACGCCTCCCCGGCGGTGGTCGTGGTCAACGCCGACGAACAATCGATCAAGTCGGCTGCCGACCTTTCCGGGAAAAAGGTCGGTGTTGGCAGCGCATCGACCTATGAGGCCTATCTGAACAAGGACCTAGTCATCGAGGGTGCCAATACGCCTATCGACTACCCGTTCAATACCGTTCAAGCCGTGCCGTATGACAATGAAACCGTGGCCTTCCAGGATTTGGCTCTGGGTACTGGCAAACGCCTGGATGCCATGGTCACCAACCTGGTGACGGCCAAGGAGCGTATTGATCACGACCCACGTTTCAAGATTACCGGTGCTGCGCTTTACGCCGAGCCCAACGTGGTGGCCACCGAGAAAGGTGACCCGCAGTGGGACACCAAGCTGACGCAGGTGCTGGCCGAGCTTAAAAGCGATGGCACGTTGGCAAAGATCTCTCAAAAATGGATCGGTTCAGATATCAGCCAATGAGTGTATTTCCAACACCTCCCTCTCTGCTCAAACCACCGCCCATAAAGCGTCAGTGGCTGTCATTCCAGGTTCGCCTATGGCTGACCTGGGGCGTGATGCTGTGCCTGTTCGCCGGGCTGTTCATGAGCTTCGACCTGAAGTTTGCGATTGTTGCCGCCAAGTGGCAGAACCTGGTGGGACTGCACTTGTCACCCAGCGGGTTTGTGCAAGGTGCGGCGCTGACGCTGTTCTTGTGTTTTTGCTCGATCTGGCTGTCCCTGGCCTTGGGCTTCGCCACGGCCCTGGCGCGCCTGTCGAAAAGCGCGGTGGCTTTTGGCATTGCCAGTTTCTACGCCTCGTTCTTTCGGGGTACGCCGCTGCTGATACAGATTCTGTTGATCTACCTCGGTCTGCCGCAGCTGGGCGTGGTTCCGGGCGCCATCAGTGCCGGAATCATCGCGCTGTCGCTCAATTACGGGGCGTACCTGAGCGAGATCTTTCGCGCCGGCATCATCGGCGTTTCGCCGGGCCAACGTCAGGCAGCGGCAGCCCTGGGCATGAGCCCGGCGGTGACGTTCTGGCAGATCATCCTGCCCCAGGCGATGCGCACCATCATTCCACCGACCACCAGCCAATTCATTTCCATGCTCAAGGATTCTTCGCTCGTCTCGGTCATGGGGGTCTGGGAGGTGATGTTCCTGGCGCAGTCCTACGGACGCTCGTCATATCGCTACATCGAAATGCTCACCACCGCCGCCGTCATCTACTGGCTGATGTCCATTGGCCTGGAGCTGATCCAGGCACGACTGGAACGGCACTACGCCAAGGCCTACCTTCACGGGCGATAGTGCATCGCCCACACTTTGCATGCAGGAAGCACCATGTCAGATCCAAAACCGCTGTTATTCGGACTCTACGAACAAGCCAGTGTCGGCTGCGGCGGCGCGCCCAGCTTGTGGACCCATCCGGCCGACGAAAGACTGGGCATCAACACCCTGAAATACTGGTCAAACCTGGCACGCACCGCTGATGAAGCCAATCTCGACCTGATGTTCTTCGGCGACGTCCTGGGGTTCTACGACGTGTTCGGCGCCAGCGAAGCGATGGCGCTGAAGTGGGCCGTCGAGGCGCCGGCCAACGATCCGCTGACGATCATTCCCGCACTGGTTGCCCTGACCGAAAAGCTGGCCTTCGGCGTCACCGTCACCACCAGCTACGAACATCCGTTTACTCATGCCCGACGCTTCAGCACCCTGGATCATTTGTCCGATGGGCGCATCGGCTGGAACATCGTCACGTCTTATCTGTCCAGCGCCGCGCGCAACTTTGGTCTTGAGCAAATGATCAAGCACGACGACCGCTACGAGCGCGCCGAAGAGTTTCTCGACGTGGTGTACAAACTCTGGGAAGGCAGCTGGGCCGATGATGCTGTGGTGGCCGACAAGCTCACACAGACCTATGCCAATGGCTCACGGGTGCGGCCCATCCACCATGCCGGCGAGCATTATCGGGTGGCCGGGCCGCACCTGACATCACCCTCGCCGCAACGCACACCGCTGCTGATCCAGGCGGGCTGGTCAGCGCGGGGGCGTCAGTTCGCTGCCAAGCACGCAGAGCTGGTGTTTATCGCCAAATCCAACCCACTGGAAATACGCGCGGGGCTGGAAGATATCTGGCGCCAGGCCCAAGCCCGTGGTCGCAGGGCAGAGGACGTCAAGTCGCTGACCGTACTACGGATCGTCACCGCCGCCACCGCCATCGAGGCACAGAAAAAGTACGAAACCCTGCAAAGCAACTATCACCTGCAAGCGCAATTGGTGAGCTATGCGGGCGACACCGGCATTGATATCAGTCGCTATGCCGACAATGAGGCGCTGTCCACCCATACCGAAGGCATGACCTCCTACGTCATGAAACCCGATGGCAGCGGCAAGCCGCTGACCGCCGGCGAGGTCAGGCAACGCTTCGCCAACGTGACCCGCGGCAGCGACCTGATCCTGGTCGGCACACCGGAACAGGTGGCGGCACAGATCGAGGAACACGCAAGAATCTCCGGCACCAGTGGCTACATGCTTAACCCGCTGATCAGTCCCGGTTCACTCGATGACTTTGTCGAATGGGTGATCCCGGCGCTGCAAAAGCGCGGGCTGTATCGCAGCGGACCGCAGGGCGGCACGTTGCGCTCGCGCCTCAGCGTCGATGGCGGTGATCGCCTGCCAGGCTCGGCCTACGGCGCCTCGTTTCGTTTCGATTGAGCGGGACTCAATCTACGGCCGCGCCAACGAGCGCGCCGATCAGCACCAGTGGCAACATGACACACCGACCTCACGAGCGCGCCCCTCAGTGTTGGGCGGACGGGCCGTGGCGTTGTGGCGTGTTACACGACTGCGCATCGAACTCAGCCTGGCATTCACTCGGGCTGACGAAGGCACGATTGTTCTTGCTGATCAGCCCTGGGCGATTCTGGCGGTCGATAAATACCTTCAGCCTCCTGGGATCATGAATCTACCGTCCAATTCGCCACACTAAGGCCGCATGTAGGCCGAATACAACCCACCCAACTAATCCACCCGCCACTTTTTTTAAAAAATTTTCCTCAGAAAAAATCGGATATGCTCAAAATTATTAGAAAGGAAGCATGGAGGATTTTATGTTAAAAAAAATCACCACCATTTTTCACGTCGAATGGGCTAATGCCAAACTCAAAGTCAGTCATATCGTCCTCTTTATTGCCGCAGTATGCCTCTCACTGATAGTGATAAGTATTTGGGGCGTTTTTAGCTCTCTAGAGAGGCACCTACACAACAAAACAACCGAGATGTCAAATCTTTCCAAGACCTTGTCATCCAGTATAGGGTCTACTCTAACTGAAGCTGACATAGTGATTTTAGGGGTCAAGGAACAGCTGGAAGCAGAAGGTACCAGCGCGGAGAATTTAAAAAGCCTGGGAGGGATACTAAAAATACAACAAAAACACCTACCTCAAATACATGGTTTCTTTATTTATGACGAGCATGGGAGCTGGCTGTTTAACTCAAACGGTATAATACCAGCGGGCGCAAACAACTCAGACCGCGATTATTTTATTTACCACCGCGACCACACCGACCCGACCACTTTCATTGGCCCATCTATACGCAGCCGATCAACAAACGAATGGATCACAACAGTATCGCGACGAATCAATCATCCTGACGGCAGCTTTGCCGGTGTCACGATAGCTACGATTTATCTTAAATATTTCATCACCCTTTACGATGACATAGACATGGGGAACAATGGCATTATTAACCTTGCATCCTCAACGGGGAAAATTTTAGTCCGCAAACCGTTTCGTGACGCTGACGTCGGCACGGACATCTCAAACGGACAAGTGTTCTCCCTATTAGTCCCTTCGGTAAATTCGGGAGCCGCAACAACAAAATCAGTTGTCGATGCCGTAGAGCGAGTCGTCAGCTTTCGCCGCATCAATGGTTACCCCCTTGTAGTTATTACTGCATTTGATAAAAATGAAATACTTGCGAATTGGCGTAGCGAGTCCCTCGATAGCATATTTATATCATCCCTATTATTGGTGGTACTGAGCCTTCTGGGATATCGACTAATAAAACTCATGAGCCAACAAATCCAGGCACAAAAAGAATTACAGCTCTCACAAAAAACTTATATCGAAGCTAACAAAGCTCTTGGCCTACTTGCTCTTGAAGATGGATTAACGGGACTTTCCAATCGCCGTCAATTCGACTTTTTTATCGAAGCCGAAATCAGCAGAAAAAACCGAAAATCAGATGACACAGCACTCATCATGATCGATGTGGATTTTTTCAAAAAGTACAATGACCATTACGGTCACGTACAAGGCGATGAATGCCTCAAAATCGTGAGCACCATAATAAAAAAGAATGTCACTCGAGCAGGTGATCTTGCTGCAAGATACGGCGGAGAAGAATTTGCCATCGTACTTCCAGGCACAGATTACGTTGGCGCCTTCCTCGTAGCCGAAAAAATTCGAACTGAATTAGAGCGAAATGCAATTCAACACACTGAATCTCCTATGGGAGTAGTGACCATTAGCATTGGCATTAGCGCATTGTCAGGCACAATGACTGAGACGCCTAAAGACCTGGTCGACATTGCTGACAAGGCACTCTATATCGCCAAATCCAGCGGAAGAAACAGGACTGTTATTTCCGATTAACTGTCCAACACGCCTTACGAACAGAACCTGTCTCTGCTCTCTTTTCAGCCTTAATTATTCACCGTCGAATCAGCCTACGTGCGCAGTTTAATAAGCATTGAACCAGTTGGGGTGTAGCACGGGGAAATGCTCTTTCAACCAAATCTCCTGTTGCGAGGAATGTCTCAACAGTGATTCCCGGAGCTTGAACAATGCCGAAACCTGCAACACCGCATTGCACGTAGGCATTCGGCTGATTCACGGTGATACCTCCATGAGGCGTATGAGGACGATCTTCGCCGTTCACCGAGAAATGCCAAGGCAGCGGTCTGTTATTTTGACCGGAGATGAAGCTGACGCATCGGTGATCTTTTAGATCTTGTGGGGTTTTGGGTACCCCACACGCCTGGAGATAACCTGCAGATGCACAGGTCACCATGGTGGCGGTGCCAATTTCTCTCGCTACCATGCTTGAGTCCGGGAGTTCGCCAATTCGCAGTGCACAATCGATGCCCTCGGCTACGAGATCTACCCTGCGGTCCGTCACGCCCAGCGCAAGCTCGATTTCGGGAAATGCCTCCGTAAATCTTCTCAGGCTTTCCACGAAACTGTGCTGGGCAAATGCAGTGGGAATGTCAATGCGAAGCCGTCCACGCAACGTCGATCCACTACGGTCGAACATGGACGTTGAATCGCTTCTGGCGAGCCCGTTTTAAGGGGAGAGTCCGGTTTTGAGGTATTAGCTGTACAAAATAATAATTTGGTATAACTTTTAAAGGCGTCTATTGAGTCTTAACGAGGTCTTTGCATGGCTATGCAGACGGACCGCTTAATCCGCCACCTTATCTGTCTTGTTTTGATGCTCCCAAGTGCAGATCTATTTGCTGATTGGCGCGAGGCGTTACCCGATGCTCGTCGGTTGGGTAGCGGGGAGATGCGCGTGTTCGGTTTCTCTATCTACAACGCGCAATTCTGGAGCCCTCGCCTGACTGCCCGTGAACCGCTGGATGCGGATGTGCCTTTTGCGCTAGAGCTGACCTACAGTCGCGCTATTAGTCGCGATGATATGGTTGAGGCCAGCATCAAGGAAATGCGTCGCCTTTCACCCAACTCCCTGAATTCAACGCTGATGGCCCGCTGGGAGTGGGAGATGCAGCAGGCGTTTGTCGATGTGCGCGCCGGTGACCGCATCACCGGAGTCTATATGCCTGGAGAGGGCGCACGTTTTTACTTCGGCGAGAACCTACAGCATGTAGTTAGGGATGATGCGTTCGCCAAAGCCTTTTTTTCCATCTGGCTTGACCCCCGAACACGCAACCCGGAGCTACGCGCCCAATTGTTGGGTGTAGCTAAACCCTGAGACCGTTGAGGAAATGCACATGTTGAAGATATGGATACTGCTGCTATGCATTGGCCTTGCAAGTTGCAGTCGGGTGGATGTGCACACCTACAATCATGAGAAGCCCACGCTTGAGTTGCGAGAATTCTTCGAGGGGCGGGTCGAAGCCTGGGGTATGTTTCAAAATCGTTCTGGTGAGGTCACTAAGCGCTTCCACGTGGAGATCAATGGCCATTCCGAAGGTAGCAGGCTGATCCTCGACGAGTCATTTACTTATAGCGATGGTACTAAGCAAAAACGGGTGTGGACGCTAACTCCAGTTGGTTCTAGCCAATGGAGCGGAACCGCTGGCGACGTGGTAGGCGAGGCGCTTGGTGAGGTGGCAGGCAATACACTGCGCTGGAGATATGTGCTGAGCCTGCCGGTGGATGGAAAGGAATATCAGGTTCAGTTGGACGACTGGATGTACCTAATGGACAAAAACACCATGATCAATCGCTCGTTCATGACCAAGTTCGGGGTGGAGGTAGGCCAGATCACCTTGTTCTTCCGCAAGTAGTCTTGAGTCCACAAGCATGCTGTCCGGCTATCCGGTGCAGCGCCGGCATCAACATCACCCATATCAATGCGATTAGCAGAGCGCTAGGCCCTAGAGGTACTTAATGCAGGGGGCGTTGATGGCGTTGAAGGTTTCGCGTCAGCGTCCGGCACAGCCAGACCTTCACCCGCTGCCAGTACGTGACCATGAAGATGTGCCGGGCGCCTGCAAGGGCCAGAGATACATGCAGCGTCAGGCCGGCAGTGGTCGGGCCGAAGAAGATGTTCTGGCTACGCACCATCACAACGAAACCGGTGATGGCGATAGTCGAGTAGATCAGCTTGCCGAGGATGCCGTCCCTCACCTTCCCACTCAGTACGCACCAGGCCGCCCACAAAGCAATCAGGCCTGCGATCAGCAATTCAAACCTGTCGATTTTGTCGAGCAGGCGCTGTAGATACTCCATGCGCTCGACTCCGTGGGGCATGACTTGAATTGAATCAGCCCCAACAGCACTCCCAGCCATAGCGATGGGTGTGGTGGGGCCGAAAGCGAAAAGGCCTCGATCAATGTCGAGGCCCTGAATGGGGCCCTCATCAGCGTGACGAGTCAGAGGCTCTGAGGGTCTGGGAAACTGGAGACGCAAAAAACCCGACTCGGCGGCCGGGTTTTTAGCTGAGCTGTGTGTCAGTTGTCTGGATGTTCGCTCGCTACTGAATCGGCAGCCTCGACATCCGACATGTCTTCTTCAAGAGGCGCTTCGTCATCCGGCGGCAGAGGGATTGCATCCATATCACGCTTCGGATCGTGCCCTGTTTCGTTATCTGTCCCGCGGGTCACTTCCTGCTGTGAAATGTTCCCAGGGGCTTTCTCACTGATTTCCATGCTGGCTCTCCGTTCTAACGCTCGGAATATCCGCGCTTAAACATGAGAGTCGGCAGGTTCCAGTGAGTGCCGAACACTAGACGAACGGCGAAAAGCAAAAAGCCCCGTTCTAGGCGGGGCTTAATGAAAACTTTAGTCGTTTGAGGCTTGAGGGACTGGGGCCTCGTCGATGCTAATGCAGTGCTCAATGTCCGTTATTTTCTGCAGCGCAAGCTCCGCCGTTGAATAAGCCCCGAACATTCGGGCCTGATAAAAAACAACCCACGCAAACTGAATATCCGCGTTGCCGGCCTGCCCTACAACCAACTTCTTGAACCGTTCCGCCAAGTCGTCGACATGCATCTGTGCCATGCCACGCAAAACCATGACGCTCTCCCAGTTTATAGTCGGAAGCTCTATTTTCGACCTTGCACAAACTGAGCGCAATAAAAAGCCCGACATATAAGCCGGGCTTTGCAGTGCCAACCCCTAACGCGCAAGATCGACATAATGGGCAAATACTCTCTCACTTTCTCACTCATTGCAATGGCTATTTGCTACGCCGCGCAACTTTCGATAAGTCCCTCGGCATCAAACAGTTCCTGAGCAGCGGTAAGCGCCTCATTCACCTGATCATCCAACGCCTTGCGAATCGACGAACGCCACCGGTACCGGGTTGATTCCGGCTTGCCATCGTTGTCCCAATTAGTGATGTCGTACCAGGCAGCGGGCAACACCGCCGTCGAGCGCTTGCCCGATGCCGAGGTTCAGCAGTTGATGCAGTTCTACAGAGTGAAAGACATTCGCAGCTTGATCGACCAGCAGGCCGAACACGTTAAGAAGCTGCAACTGCGGCTTTCTCCATTCCTGAATGAACTCAACCCAATGGTAAGGGTTCGCGAGGGCTGAACAACCAGCGCCACGACAGCTTGTCGTTAACTGCCCGGTCACCTGCGTGCCGAGCCTACCGCGACGGCGATGATCAGGAAGCTCGCCGAGCGCACCAAGACCTTCTACGAAATCAGCAAAAGTTCGCGCCACCCGGGAGATCGCTCTCCTGTCCCACGTGTTCAACATGGCCAGGGAGTGGGGGCTCACCGAGCGGGAGAACCCATGCCAGGGCATCCGGAAGAACAAGGAAACACCGCGCGACTATTACGCCAATGCAGCCGTCTGGGATGCGGTCTACGCAGTTGCAGAGCAGGAACTCAAGGAAGCCATGGACCTGGGTTACTTGACCGGGCAGCGCCCGGCGGACGTGCTGATCATGCGCATGGACGATATCGAGGGTGACTACTTCCTGGTGACGCAGGGAAAGACCGGGCAGAAGCTCAGGATACTGATGCGCACAGAGGCAGGGGAAAACAGCTTGGGGAACTTGGTGAGGGAGATTGCAGAAAGGAATTCCAACCACCCTTCTAAGTACCTACTCATCAACAGACACGGAAAAAGAATGACGAAAGGAATGTTGCGCTTACGCTGGGAAAGGGCAAGGGAAAAGGCTCGGCAAAAAGCAATCAACCAGGGCGACCCCATGCTCGCGGCCAAGATTGGTGGGTTTCAGTTTCGCGACATCAGGCCTAAGGCGGCCTCGGAAATCATCGATATTGGCGATGCAAGCCTATTGCTGGGGCATAGCAAACAAGAAATTACCAAGCGGGTTTACAGGAGAATCGGTGCTACCGCAAAGCCATCAAAATAGGATAGTTGTGGAACACCTTCCCAATAGTTATGGAACGCCTACCGAAAACCGCCTCTCTCTACCCAAACCCCAGAAACACAAAAGCCCCGCATTAACGGGGCTTTCGTATGAATCTTGGCGGGAAACCAGGGATTCGAACCCTGGGAACGCTATTAACGTTCGCCGGTTTTCAAGACCGGTGCATTCAACCACTCTGCCAATTTCCCTTATGCAACACAGGATTATAGTAGTCCATCCTGTCTCAGCGGGCGCCATAATACCCGAATGAAACACACTGTCAAACTCTCTGCGTAGCTTGTTACAGGACGTCTGTTATGATCTTTGCGACTGAACGTTTCAAAACTGAAGGAGTGTCGCCATGCGCGAACAGGATTACGCAGTTAATAGCAACGTGCAGGCTGAGCAGCTAGAGGTTAGCCGCGTCCTGCGCAACACATACGGCTTGCTCGCTCTCACCCTCGCGTTTAGCGGCGTGATGGCGTTCGTGGCCCAGCAAATGCGCGTCGGCTACCCGAATATCTTTGTGGTACTGATCGGCTTCTATGGTCTGTTTTTCCTGACCAACAAGCTGCGTGACTCGGCCTGGGGCCTGGTGTCGGCGTTTGCCTTGACCGGTTTCATGGGTTTCCTGCTGGGCCCGATCCTTAACCGCTACCTCGGCATGCAGGGCGGCGCGGAAGTGGTCAGCTCGGCGTTTGCCATGACCGCACTGGTGTTTGGTGGTCTGTCGGCCTATGTACTGATTACCCGTAAGGACATGAGTTTCCTTGGTGGTTTCATCACTGCTGGCTTCTTCGTGTTGCTGGCGGCGGTGCTGGCGAGCATGTTCTTCCAGATCAGCGGCCTGCAATTGGCAATCAGCGCGGGTTTTGTGCTGTTTTCCTCGGTCTGCATTCTGTTCCAGACCAGCGCCATCATCCATGGCGGCGAGCGTAACTACATCATGGCGACCATCAGCCTGTATGTATCGATCTACAACCTGTTTATCAGCCTGTTGCAGATCTTCGGCATCATGAGCCGCGACGACTGATCGTAGCCTCATGCAAAAAGCCCGCTTCGGCGGGCTTTTTGTTGTCTGCGGCTTTATCATTGGCCCAGGTTTGCCGACAGTCTGTTCCATAAAGAGTGTTCCATGAAGTTCGCGATTGCGCTTTTCTCCGCCGCCCATGCGCCCTCCTCGCGCCGCGCCCTGCTGTTCGCCCAAGCGGCGCTGGCTGGTGGGCATGAGATTGTGCGGCTGTTTTTTTATCAGGATGGCGTCTACAGCGCGTCCAACTCGGTTGTGACACCGCAGGATGAGCAGGACATCGCCCAGCAATGGCGGACGTTTGTCAGTGAACACCAATTGGATGGCGTGGTGTGCATCGCCGCAGCTTTGCGTCGCGGGGTGCTGAACGCCGAAGAGGCTTCGCGCTATCAACGTAGCGCGGTGAGTCTGGATGCACCTTGGGCGTTATCGGGCCTTGGGCAGTTGCACGACGCCGTGCAGGACGCCGACCGCCTGATCTGTTTTGGAGGCCCATAAGATGTCTAAATCCTTACTGGTTATCAGCCGTCAGGCGCCGTGGTCCGGGCCGAGCGCGCGGGAAGCGCTGGATATTGTTCTGGCCGGTGGCGCGTTTGATTTGCCAATTGGCCTGCTGTTTCTGGATGACGGAGTGTTTCAACTGGCAACGGGCCAGGACGCCAAAGCCGTGCAGCAGAAAGACCTCAGCGCCAATCTGCAAGCGCTGTCTCTGTTTGGCATTGATGAGGTGTTCGCGTGCAGCCAGAGCCTTGCCGAACGTGGACTAACATCTGCCGGCAGTGCGCAGCCGCTGAACAGCGAAGAGATTTCCCGGATGATTGACCGTTACAGTCAGGTGATTACCCTCTGATGTCGACCTTACATGTAGTGTCCCACTCGCCTTTTACCGATAGTCGCCTGGACAGCTGCCTGCGCCTTTGTGGCGTCCAGGACGCGATCCTGCTGTGCGGTGACGCAGCCTATGCCCTGCAGGCCGGCAGCGCACCCTTTGAGGCCCTGCAAGCCAAGTCGCTAAAGGTATTTGTCCTCGTCGAAGACAGCCAGGCTCGCGGCCTGCCCGTACCAGACTGGGCCAAAAGTGTCGATTATCCGGCTTTTGTCCAACTGTCGATCGACCATGACAAGGTCAACACCTGGCTATGAACACCCTGACCGTGGGCGAACACACCCTTGAGCTGGACAAGGACGGCTACCTGGTTGACCTGAGCGATTGGTCAATCGAGGTGGCCAACACCCTGGCCGCCGCCGAAGCGCTTGAGTTGACCCCTGAACACTGGGAAATCCTCAACGTGCTGCGTGGTTTTTATCAAGAGTTCCAGCTGTCGCCCGCCACCCGCCCGCTGATCAAGTACACCGCCTTGAAGCTGGGCCCGGAAAAAGGCAACAGCCTGCACCTTAACCGACTGTTTAAAGGCACTCCCGCCAAACTCGCCGCCAAGCTGGCGGGCCTGCCCAGGCCGACGAATTGCTTATGACCGATTTTTCCCCGCTGATCACCGAAACGCCTGCCGAGCATCCGTTTGCGCCGTTCGTGCGCATCCTGGGCAAGGGCAAACGTGGCGCCCGCAGCCTGACCCGCGAAGAAGCGCGGGAAGCCATGGGTATGCTGCTCGATGAAAAAGTCGAAGACACCCAGCTCGGTGCGTTCCTGATGCTGTTGCGGCACAAGGAAGAAAGCCCGGAAGAGCTCGCCGGCTTTACCGAAGCGGTACGCGAACGACTCAACGCCCCTGCCTTACAAGTAGATGTTGACTGGCCTACCTATGCCGGGAAAAAACGCCACCTGCCCTGGTACCTGCTGGCGGCCAAGTGCCTGGCACAAAACGGCGTGCGCATTTTTATGCATGGCGGCGGCGCTCATACAGCGGGTCGGCTCTACACCGAGCAGTTGCTGGAAGGCTTGCAGATCCCGCTGTGCCGCACTTGGCAGCAAGTCGAGACCGCCCTTGAACAGGGCAACCTGGCCTTTATGCCCCTGGACGACTGGGCGCCGCAGCTGCAGCGCATGATCGATCTACGCAACACGCTGGGCCTGCGTTCACCAATCCACTCCCTGGCGCGCATCCTCAATCCGTTGAACGCTCGCTGCGGCCTGCAAAGCATCTTCCATCCGGGCTATCAGGGTGTGCATCGCGATGCCAGCGGCCTGCTCGGCGACAATACCATCGTGATCAAGGGCGATGGCGGCGAGATCGAGATCAACCCGGACACGATCAGCCACTTGTACGGCACCACCGGCGGCGAAAACTGGGATGAAGAGTGGCCCGCCCTCTCCCCCCAGCGCCACGTCAAGCCGGCGACCCTCGACCCCGAGCATCTGAAGGCGCTGTGGCGCGGCGAGGTAGAGGACAGCTATCCGCAACTGGCCTTAATAGCCACCATGGCTCTGGCGTTGCGCGGCCTTGGCCACCCACGGGAACAGGCGTTCGAGCTGGCCCAGCAGTACTGGGACGCCCGGGACAAATCGATTTAGTCGATCATTAACCCCCAGCCTTTGCGCTATTTGTTCGAACTCAGACCTTTAGACTGGACTCCAACGCTTATTAGCCAAGGAGTCAGTCATGGGTTTGCTGATCGAAGGACGCTGGCATGACCAGTGGTACGAAAGTAGCGCAGATGGCGCCTTCCAACGGGAACAGGCGCAACGCCGCAACTGGGTAACCGCCGACGGTCAGCCCGGCCCTACCGGCGATGGTGGCTTCGCTGCCGAAGCGGGTCGCTACCACTTGTACGTTTCCCTTGCCTGCCCCTGGGCACACCGCACACTGATCCTGCGCAAACTCAAGGGCCTGGAAAGCCTGATCGACGTCTCGGTGGTCAGTTGGCTGATGCTGGAGAACGGCTGGACCTTCGACAAGGCTCATGGCTCCAGCGGCGACAAGCTCGACGATTTCACCTACATGCATCAGCGCTACACCGCCGATACGGCCAGTTACACAGGACGCGTCACCGTGCCAGTGCTATGGGACAAGAAGCTGAAGCAGATTGTCAGCAATGAATCGGCGGAGATCATCCGCATGTTCAACAGTGCGTTTAATGGGCTGACGGGTAACGAACTGGACTTCTATCCCGAGGCGCTGCGCTCAACCATCGATGCACTGAACGATCGGATCTACCCCGCCGTGAACAATGGAGTCTACCGCGCAGGCTTTGCCACGTCGCAAAATGCCTATGAGGCGGCTTTCGACGATGTGTTTGCCGAGCTGGATCGACTGGAGCAGCACCTGGGTGAGAATCGCTACCTCGCCGGCAAATACCTCACCGAAGCTGATGTGCGCCTGTTCACCACGATGATTCGGTTTGATGCGGTGTACTACAGCCACTTCAAATGCAACCTGCGGCGGATTGCCGATTATCCGAATTTGTCGAATTGGCTAAGAGAGCTGTATCAGTGGCCGGGGATTGCCGAGACGGTGGATTTTGCTCACATCAAGGGGCACTACTACGCCAGTCACCGGACGATTAATCCGACGGGGATTGTACCGAAGGGGCCGTTGCAGGCGTTTGATGCGAAGCATGATCGGGAGAGATTGAGCGCAAAAAGGGTTTGGGCTTAATCACTGTAGGAGCGAGCAAGCTCGCTCCCACACCTAGACTTGCGACTGAGCGCCTTCAAACCACTTCAGCTTCTCACGCAGCAGCACCACTTCCCCGACAATCACCAGTGTCGGCGCATGAACCTCATGCTCCGCCACCATGCGTGGCAGGTCAGCCAGCGTGCCCGTGAACACCCGCTGGTTGGACGTAGTGCCCTGCTGGATCAACGCCGCCGGCGTATCCGCCGAACGCCCATGCTGGATCAGCTGTTCGCAGATGATCGGCAAACCAATCAAGCCCATGTAGAACACCAGGGTCTGTGATGGCCCCACCAGATCACTCCAGGGCAGGTCCGACGTACCGTCCTTCAAGTGCCCGGTAATGAAGCGAACTGATTGCGCATAGTCGCGGTGAGTCAGCGGAATACCGGCATACGCAGCACAACCACTGGCCGCAGTAATACCTGGCACGACCTGGAACGGGATGCCATGGGCCGCCAGTTCTTCGATCTCTTCGCCACCACGGCCGAAGATGAACGGATCGCCACCCTTGAGTCGCAATACACGCTTGCCCTGCTTGGCAAGGTCCACCAGTTGCTGGTTGATCTGGTCCTGAGGCACAGCGTGATCGGCACGACGCTTGCCAACGTAAACCCGCTCGGCATCACGGCGACACAGTTCAAGAATCGCCGGCGCCACCAGACGGTCATACAGCACCACATCGGCTTGCTGCATCAAGCGCAAGGCACGGAAGGTCAGCAGGTCCGGATCACCAGGGCCTGCGCCCACCAGATAAACCTCACCCGGCGCATGAGGCGGCGCACCGTTGATCTTGTCCACCAGCAGCCGCTCGGCTTCGGCACCCTGCCCGGCCAGCTGCCGATCCGCGATTGGCCCCTGAAAGACTTCCTCCCAGAACGCCCGACGTTGCTGCACGTCCGCAAACAAGCCTTTGACCTGGGTGCGAAAGCGCGCAGCCAACCCGGCCAGCTGGCCATAAGTCGACGGAATCCAGGTTTCCAGCTTGGCTCGGATCAACCTCGCCAGCACTGGCGCATCGCCGCCACTGGAGACAGCAATCACCAAAGGTGAACGATCGACAATCGCCGGGAAGATCACGCTGCACAAGGCAGGTGCATCCACCACATTGACCGGCACACAACGGCGCCGGGCATCACTGGATACTTGCGCGTTCAGCGGTTCGTCATCCGTAGCCGCGATGATCAGGGTGCAACCATCAAGGTCCACTTCCTGATAACCGCGCACAATCAGTTCTCCGCCACTGCCCTGCACCAGTTCACGCAACTGGTCTTCAATCTGGGGAGCAACCACCCGCAACAACGCGCCGGCGTCGGCCAGCAGCCGGGATTTGCGCAAGGCAATCTCCCCGCCACCGACGACCAACACACGACTGCCGCGCAGGTTATGAAACAGCGGCAGAAATTCCATTTAGCCGATGACCTCAATGCCCGCCATGTACGGCTTGAGCACATCTGGCACACGAATCGAACCGTCGGCTTGCTGGTAGTTTTCCAGCACCGCGACCAAGGCCCGACCCACTGCCAGACCAGAACCGTTCAAGGTGTGGACCAGTTCCGGCTTGCCGGTTTCCGGATTGCGGAAACGCGCCTGCATGCGACGGGCCTGGAAATCACCACAGTTGGAGCACGACGAAATCTCGCGGTACTTGTCCTGGCTCGGCACCCAGACTTCCAGGTCGTAAGTCTTGACCGCGCTGAAACCCATGTCGCCGGTGCATAGCGCCAGCACTCGATACGGCAGTTCCAGCAATTGCAGGACACGCTCGGCGTTGGCAGTCAGGCCTTCCAGGGCTTGCATGGAGGTCGACGGCTCGACGATCTGTACCATCTCTACCTTGTCGAACTGGTGCTGGCGGATCATGCCGCGAGTATCGCGACCGGATGCACCGGCCTCGCTACGAAAGCACGGCGTGTGGGCGACGAACTTCAATGGCAACTGCTTGGCGTCGAGAATTTCCCCGGCGACGATGTTGGTCAGCGACACTTCGGCGGTAGGGATCAGGTACAGATCGGCTTCGCCTTCGCGGCTGATCTTGAACAGGTCCTCCTCGAACTTGGGCAACTGGCTGGTACCAACCAACGCCGGCGCCTGTACCAGGTAAGGCGTGTAGGCCTCTTCGTAGCCGTGTTCGCCGGTGTGCAGGTTGACCATGAACTGCGCCAGGGCACGGTGCATACGGGCAATCGGGCCACGCAGCAAGGCAAAACGGGCGCCGGACAGCTTGGCGGCGGTTTCGAAATCCAGGCCGCCACTCAGTTCGCCGAGGGCGACGTGGTCCTTGACCTCGAAATCAAAGGCCTTCGGTGTGCCCCAGCGGCGCACTTCGACGTTGCCGTCTTCGTCGGCACCGACCGGCACCGACTCGTGCGGCAGGTTAGGGATGCCCAGCAGGATCGAATCCAGCTCGGTCTGAATCGCGTCCAGCTCCACTTTACCGCTGGCCAGTTCACCCGCCATGCGCTCGACATCTGCCATCAACGGCGCGATGTCTTCGCCACGCTGCTTGGCCTGACCGATGGATTTGGAACGCGCATTACGCTCAGCCTGCAGTGCTTCGGTGCGGGTCTGGACGGTCTTGCGCTGTTCTTCCAGCGCTTCGATGCGCGCAACATCCAGGGCAAAGCCACGGGATGCCAGGCGGTCCGCTACGTCCTGAAGGTTGCTACGTAACAGTTTGGAATCGAGCATGTCGGTCTCTCGTTTATCAAAGTTTGGTCAAGGACAGGCCAGCCCAGGTGGCGAGCAGCCCGCCGAACACGCTGATGGCCAGGTACCCGAAGGCGACCGGTGCCTGCCCGCTTTCCAGCAGGCGTAACGTATCCAGTGAAAAGGATGAAAAGGTCGTCAGACCGCCTACAAAGCCGACAATCAAACCGGCGCGAATTTCAATTGGCACTTCCGGGCGCAACAAAAACAGCCCGTACAACACGCCAATGATCAAACACCCCACCAAGTTGACCGCCAGGGTCGCCGCATAAAAATGTCGCGGCCAGTTGGCACTCACCCAGTTGCTTGCGGCGAAACGCAATAATGTACCAGCGATGCCGGCCACGGACACGGCAAGAATCATTCTAAACACTACTTTCTCCGCTGTTTCGGGCTAAGTCGGTCGAGTTGGGCGAGGTGATTGAGTTTCTCACCGATCTTCAGCTCCAGGCCACGAGGCACTGGTTGGTAGAACGGCTGAGGCTCAAGCTCATCGGGAAAATAGTCTTCACCGGCCGCATAGGCATCCGGCTCATCATGGGCGTAACGGTATTCGTCGCCATAACCCAGCTGTTTCATCAGTTTGGTCGGCGCATTGCGCAGGTGCAGCGGCACCTCCAGCGAACCGTGCTCGGCGGCAGCGCGCAACGCGGACTTGAACCCCATATAAACCGCGTTGCTTTTCGGCGCACAGGCCAGGTAGGTAATGGCCTGGGCCACCGCCAACTCGCCTTCCGGGCTGCCGAGGCGCTCTTGCACTTCCCAGGCGGCGAGGCACAGGCTCAGGGCGCGCGGGTCGGCGTTGCCAATGTCTTCGCTGGCCATGCGCACCACACGCCGAGCCAGATACAGCGGGTCGCAACCACCGTCGATCATGCGGGCGAACCAGTACAGCGCGCCGTCGGGGTTGGAGCCTCGTACCGACTTGTGCAGCGCCGATATCTGGTCGTAAAACGCTTCGCCGCCCTTGTCGAAACGGCGGCGGGTATCGCCCAAAAGGCTTTGCAGCAGGTCGACACCGATTTCACTAGCATCTTCAGCCAGGTCGGAAGCGTTCTCCAACAAGTTGAGAAAACGTCGCCCGTCTCCGTCAGCGGCGCTTAGCAGAATCTTGAAACCTTCTTCACTGAGAGTCAGCTGGCGCTTACCCAGGCCCTTGTCTTCACTCAACGCTCTCTGCAGCAGCTTTTTCATGGCTGCTTCGTCGAGGCTTTTGAGCACATAGACCCGCGCCCGAGACAACAGCGCGTTGTTCAGCTCAAAGGAGGGGTTTTCGGTGGTGGCACCAATAAAGATCAGCGTGCCGTCTTCGACATAGGGCAGGAACGCATCCTGTTGCGACTTGTTGAAGCGGTGCACTTCGTCGACGAACAAGATGGTGCGCTTGCCGTATTGACCGGCCTGCTGCTTGGCGATTTCCACAGCCTGGCGGATTTCCTTGACCCCGGCCAGTACCGCCGAGACCGTTTCGAAGTGTGCGTCCGAGACCTTTGCCAGCAGCCGCGCCAGAGTGGTTTTACCCACGCCCGGCGGCCCCCAGAAAATCATCGAGTGCAGGGCACCCTGCTCCAGGGCTTCGCGCAAGGGTTTGCCGCGAGCGAGCAGGTGTTCCTGCCCGACGTACTCGTCCAGGTTGGTCGAGCGCAGGCGCGCCGCCAAAGGTTGAGCAATCGGGTCACTTCGAAACAGGTCCATGGGCAGCGTTTATAACCTCTAGGCAGTTTATTCCTGGATCACATCGGCACCCTTGGGGATGTCGAACTTGAACTTGGAAGCGGCGACAGGCTCATTGGCCTTGACCCCGGTGAACAGGATATTGGTGCGCTGGCCGACACTGTCGATCAACTGCATGTCGTTAATCATGCCATTTCGAAACGACAGGCGCAGGCTGTCAAACAGCGTGTCCTTGGATTTCGGCTTGAGGGTGAAGTCGATCACGCCGCTGGCCTGCTTGGACGTAATATCAAAGCTCTCACTGATTTGCGACACATTGCCAGACAGCAGCAAGGCCGGGGTCTGGCTCAGGCGCGGATCAAGTGTCTTGATGGTCGCCTGCTCCAGATCCGGATCCCACAGCGTCACCTTCTTGCCATCAGAGACAATGGTTTGCTCGGCGGGTGCGTCGGTATGCCAGTAGAAAAGCCCTGGACGCTGCACTGCCATTTCGCCAGCGGTTTCCTGCAGCTGGGTACCACCACCATCCAGGGTCAACTGGGAAAAGCGTGCGGTCAGTGTCTTGGATTTTTCCAGCAAGTTGGTCAGGCTCGCAACGGAGGCCGGATCAGCGTGAGCAGAAAGAGCGGTCAAAGCCAGCGCTGGCAGCAACAGCATGCGGATAAGACGCATGGGAGTCCTCATAGATTTCGGTTGAAAGGCGAGCCGCGCGTGGTCACGCGGCACATATCAGTCGCGCACCGGCCCCGGCGCAAGAACTTCGCGGGAACCGTTGGTGTTCATGGACGTCACCACACCAGCCATTTCCATGGATTCGATCATGCGGGCGGCGCGGTTATAGCCGATCTTCAGTTTGCGCTGAACAGCAGAGATCGAGGCACGACGACTTTCCAGGACGAACTGTACGGCTTCGTCATAGAGCGCATCGGTTTCGGCATCATCATCGCCACCACTGCCGCCGTCGAAGCCGCTGCCGGCCTCTTCGACGCCTGCGAGGATATCGTCGTTGTATTCCGGGGCGCCGCGCAGTTTCCAGGCTTCCACCACGCGGTGTACTTCATCATCGGAGACGAACGCACCGTGGACCCGGATCGGCAGGCTCGTGCCTGGCGGCATGTAGAGCATGTCACCGTGGCCCAGCAACTGTTCAGCGCCACCCTGGTCGATGATGGTCCGTGAGTCGATCTTGCTCGACACCTGGAACGCCATGCGGGTTGGGATGTTGGCCTTGATCAGTCCGGTGATCACATCCACCGACGGCCGCTGGGTCGCCAGAATCAAGTGAATACCGGCAGCACGAGCCTTCTGGGCAATACGAGCGATCAGCTCTTCGACCTTCTTGCCAACGATCATCATCATGTCGGCAAATTCGTCGACCACCACCACGATGGTCGGCAGCTTGATCAGCAATGGTGCTTCGTCGTGAATACTTTCGCGCTTGTACAGCGGATCGGTCAGCGGCGTGCCGGCGTCCTGGGCTTCCTTGACCTTGGCGTTGAAGCCAGAGAGGTTACGCACGCCCATCTTCGCCATCAACTTGTAGCGCCGCTCCATCTCGGCGACGCTCCAGCGCAGGGCGTTGGCGGCGTCCTTCATGTCGGTTACCACCGGGCACAACAGGTGCGGAATGCCTTCGTAGATCGACAGTTCAAGCATTTTCGGGTCGATCATGATCAGTTTGGCGTCTTCCGGGCCAGACTTGAACAGGATCGACAGGATCATCGCGTTCACACCCACCGACTTACCTGAACCGGTGGTACCGGCTACCAGCAGGTGAGGCATTTTCGCCAGGTCAGTGATGACCGGCCTACCACCGATGTCATGGCCCAGGGCCAAGGTGACCGGCGACTTGAAGTTGTCGTACTCCGGTGTCGACAGCACTTCGGAGAAGCGCACGATCTGCCGGTCTTCGTTGGGAATCTCGATACCGACGGTAGTCTTGCCCGGAATCACTTCCACCACCCGCACACTGGTCACGGCCAGGGAACGCGCCAAGTCTTTAGCGAGGTTGGAAATGCGGCTGACCTTCACACCGGCGGCCGGCTGGATTTCGTAACGAGTGATCACGGGGCCTGGGTGAATCGAGTCCACCGAGACTTCGACGCCGAACTCCTTGAGTTTAATTTCCAGCAAATGGCCAACGGCCGCCAGGGACTCAGGGGAATAGTTGAGTTTTTTCTTCTCGGCTGGATCAAGAATCGAGATCGGCGGCAAGGTCCCTTCCACGGCGCTGTCGACAAACAATGGAGCCTGTTTCTCTTTCTGCACGCGCTTGCTCTGCTCCGCAGCCATGGTCGGCGCGGGGGCAATCACCGGCGGTACTTGCTTCTCGCGGTCAGACATGTGCTTGGTCAGCGCCTGCTCGCGCTCGATCAGCCGCTCCTTGACCTTGGCCTGTTCACGCCGGTCCGGCGTGCTGGGGGCAACCACTTCGCTGACGCGGGTGTCGACCTCACGCAGCTGCGCGACCATGCGCTTGCGATCCACGCGAGCTGACCACCAGCGGTTGGCGGCGCTCTGGAACAGTTCGAGCAGGTCCAGGGTGATCTTGCCGGTCACGTCCATGACCTTGAACCAGGACAGGTCGGTAAATACCGTCAAGCCGAACAGGAACAAGGCGATGAACATCAGGGTGCTGCCCTGGATGTTCAGGCTCTTGCGGGCCAGGTCACCTAGGCTTTCGCCCAAGGCGCCGCCCGCTCCAGCCGGCAAGCCGGTAGGTGCGTGAAAATGGATATGCGCCAAGGCCGCGCCCGACAACACCAGGAACACCAGGCCGATCAAGCGCCAGGAAAACAGCCAGCCGCTCCACTGCCAGGGTTCATGACGCTGCCGGAAAATCTGCCAGGTCTTGATTGCCAGCAACAACGGGAAGATATAAGCGAAATATCCCAGGATCATGAACAGGATATCGGCGCTGTAGGAGCCGGCAGGACCACCGAAGTTCTGCACATCGTCGATCTTGCTGTTATGGCTCCAGCCCGGATCATCCTTGCCATAGGTCAACAAGGCCATCATCAGGAACAGGCATAAAGCGCCGATGGCAATCAGCGCACCTTCCTTGAGCCGGTAGTGCAGATGCTGGCGCCAGGCCGGAACTACTGCTGTTTTAGGTGTTACGGTGGATTTCTTCAAAACTGGTCTTTTCCTGCGCCTGTAGCGCGTCCAACTGTTGAATGACTACAAAAACACTGCCCAATCCGGACAGGTAAAAAGTGAACCCGCGTCGTTGATACTTCTTTTAACACTCTGTGCCGGGATCATGAAACGGCGATAACGCCTGAACACAAGGATATAGCGCCGCATTGTACGGGTTTGTGTGCCCGTTGCCACGCAGTTGGCTCACCAATACAGCCTAGCCAATGGCAATTTTCATGCAATTCAATTTGAGCATGCATTGTCTTTGCTGACAAAGGCTTATGAGCTGTTGTTATCAGACTGGACAAGCATCGAAAGCGATCATCCTGCGCCATCCGCCCAGCGGATCATCACTGAACCCGATTACGACCACACCTCTGTCTTAGAGTTGCAGAAACACTCGCTTATGCATCCGGGCACTGATTACGCGTTCGGGGTAGCCGAGCTGCGTCCCGTCGACAATAATCACTGCCTGATGCGGCGGGCCTAGACCTGTCACCGCCCTCCCCTTCCCTAAGTCTGAATACCATGCTGACCTGGCTGCAACGCAACACCCTGACTTTTCCGCCGCTGGCAAAAGCCATGCGCGAACCCAATGGTCTGCTTGCGGCCGGTGGCGACCTGTCTGCCGACCGCCTGATCAAGGCCTATCGCCACGGCTGCTTTCCCTGGTTTTCGGAAGGCCAGCCGATTCTCTGGTGGTCGCCCGACCCACGCACCGTGCTATTTCCCGCCGAACTGCACGTATCCCGCAGCCTGGGTAAATTACTGCGTCAGCAACGCTATGAGGTTACCTTCGACAAGGACTTCGCCGCAGTCATCCAGGCCTGCGCCGCCCCCCGAAGCTACGCCGACGGCACCTGGATCACCGACGCCATGCAGAGCGCCTACCTGCAACTGCATCAACGCGGTTATGCCCACTCAGTGGAAGTCTGGGACCAGGGCGAACTGGTCGGCGGCCTCTACGGCCTGGCGATGGGCCAGTTATTTTTCGGTGAGTCGATGTTCAGCCGCGCCGACAACGCCTCGAAATTCGGCTTTGCTACCCTGGTCAAGCAATTGCAGGCCTGGGGGTTTGTGCTGATTGACTGCCAGATGCCCACCGACCACCTGCACAGCCTCGGCGCCCGCGCCATACCCCGCAGCGACTTTGCCGGTTATCTGCGCGACCATCTGGACCAACCCAGCGCCGCACCGTGGGTTTCCTAGGCGACTTCGTCGCACCTGGCTTACACTTATTTCAAAGCTTATCCGAGGGTTGATCATGACCGAGTTGGCGCGCTTGAAGTTTTATGCCACTCAACCCCACTCTTGCAGCTATCTGCCCGATGAGCAGGCCACCACGCTGTTCCTCGACCCCAGCCAGCCAATGGACGTGCACGTCTATGCCGATCTGTCGGAGATGGGCTTTCGGCGCAGCGGCGACCACCTGTACCGGCCCCACTGCCAGAACTGCAATGCTTGTGTGCCGGCACGCATTCCCGTGGCGCAATTTTTGCCAGATCGTAATCAGAAACGCATTCTCAAGCGCAATGCCGACCTGACGGTGACACCGGCCAAACCGGGCTTCAGCGAAGAATATTTTGATCTCTACCAGCGCTACATCGAACAACGCCACGCCGATGGCGACATGTTCCCGCCCAGCCGCGACCAGTTCTCCACGTTTCTGGTGCGCGAGCTGCCGTTCTCACGCTTCTACGAGTTTCGCCTTGAGGGACGGCTGGTGGCCGTTGCCGTCACGGACCTGCTGCCCAACGGCCTGTCTGCGGTCTACACCTTTTACGAACCTACCGAAGAACGCCGCAGCCTGGGACGCTTTGCAATCCTCTGGCAAATCGGCGAAGCGTTGAGGCTGGAATTGGAAGCGGTATACCTCGGATACTGGATCAAGAACTGCAAAAAAATGAACTACAAGACCCAATATCGGCCCATTGAGCTGCTAATTAATCAAAGATGGGTCACTCTGAACTAGAACCCCTTGGCTTAAACCCCATTTTTCGGGCACAATGCACGCCGCTTTTGCCTGGAGCAGTTGCACCGGGCCATTCATTGGATACCGAGGGCTTTACTGCATGTCGAAAGAAGACAGCTTCGAAATGGAAGGCACTGTCGTCGACACCCTGCCCAACACCATGTTTCGTGTGGAGTTGGAAAATGGGCACGTCGTAACCGCGCATATTTCCGGCAAGATGCGCAAGAACTACATTCGTATTCTTACCGGCGACAAAGTGCGCGTCGAGCTGACGCCCTATGACTTGAGCAAAGGGCGCATCACTTACCGCGCTCGTTAATCAAGTCAATACAAAACGCCCGGTTATGCCGGGCGTTTTTGTGCGCGCAGTATTTAGCAGCACCCTTGAGCCATTGTGGAGCGAGCTTGCTCGCGAAGGTGGTTAACCATAACGCAGGGCACCTGGCAACTAAGGGCGCCCTTTCGTTTTTCGCGAGCAAGCTCATTCCTACACACAGCAAAAAGGCGCCTCTCGGCGCCTTTTGCTTTATTGCAGTCAGCTATCAGGCCATTTCAGCCGTGGTTTCGAACTCGAAGGTCAGTTCATCATCCTTCAGATCGATGTGCACCACGCCACCATGGTCAGCCAGCTCGCCAAACAGGATCTCTTCGGCCAGTGGACGCTTGATCTTGTCCTGGATCAACCGCGCCATCGGCCGCGCACCCATTGCCGCGTCGTAGCCACCCGCTGCCAGCCAGCTGCGTGCCGCGTCCGTCACTTCCAGCTGCACGCGCTTGTCTTCCAACTGCGCCTGAAGCTCGGTAAGGAACTTGTCCACCACGTTCTTGATGACCTCATGACTGAGGCGACCAAACTGGATAATGGTGTCCAGACGGTTGCGAAACTCTGGCGTAAAGCTCTTCTTGACCACTTCCATCGCATCGGAAGAGTGATCCTGATGAGTAAAGCCAATGGAAGCCCGCGCGGCCGTTTCGGCACCGGCGTTGGTGGTCATGATCACGATCACGTTACGGAAGTCTGCCTTGCGCCCGTTGTTGTCGGTCAGGGTCCCATGGTCCATGACCTGCAGCAGCAGGTTGAAGACTTCCGGGTGGGCCTTCTCGATTTCATCGAGCAGTAACACGCAATGCGGCTGCTTGGTGATCGCCTCGGTCAACAGACCGCCCTGGTCGAACCCGACATAGCCCGGAGGCGCACCGATCAGGCGCGACACAGTGTGCCGCTCCATGTACTCGGACATGTCGAAACGCACCAGTTCGATACCCATGGCCTTGGCCAACTGGCGTGCCGCCTCGGTCTTGCCGACACCGGTAGGCCCTGCGAACAGGAACGAGCCGACTGGCTTGTCCGGTGACTTGAGGCCAGCCCGGGACAGTTTGATCGCAGTCGACAGCGAATCAATCGCCGCATCCTGACCAAACACCGTCAGCTTGAGGTCGCGCTCCAGGTTACGCAGCAGCTCCTTATCGGAACTGGTGACGTGCTTTGGCGGAATTCGTGCGATTTTCGCCACGATATCCTCGACCTGAGGCACTTCAATGCGCTTCACACGCTTCTCGACCGGTTGCAGGCGCTGATAGGCCCCTGCTTCGTCGATGACGTCGATGGCCTTGTCCGGCATATGCCGATCATTGATATAGCGCGACGCGAGCTCAGCAGCAGCACGCAGGGCTTCATCGCTGTATTCGATGCCATGGTGCGCTTCGAAACGCCCCCTGAGACCGCGCAGAATGCCGATGGTGTCTTCGACCGAAGGCTCGGACACGTCGACCTTCTGGAAGCGACGTGCAAGGGCACGGTCTTTTTCGAAGATCCCGCGAAACTCCTGGAACGTGGTCGAACCTATGCAACGGATATCACCCGATGACAGCAGCGGCTTGAGCAGGTTCGCGGCATCCATCACGCCGCCGGAGGCTGCACCGGCACCGATGATGGTGTGAATTTCATCGATAAACAGGATCGCCTGCGGGCGTTTTTTCAGCTCGCCGAGCAACGCCTTGAAGCGCTTCTCGAAATCGCCACGGTACTTGGTCCCGGCGAGCAACGCGCCCAGATCAAGGGAGTAGACGACGCTGTTGGCCAGCAGATCGGGAACCTGATTATCAACGATACGCTTGGCCAGGCCTTCGGCAATCGCGGTTTTACCCACGCCCGCCTCGCCTACCAACAGCGGATTGTTCTTGCGACGACGAGCCAGGATCTGCGCGACGCGCTCGACTTCCAGCTCACGCCCCACCAGCGGATCGATCCGCCCTTGGCGCGCCAGCTCGTTGAGGTTACTGGCATAGGCATCCAGTGGGTTGCTTGAAGAAGAAGACTCACCGCCCTCGTCGTCCTGCATATCCTGCTCACCCTCGGAGTGATCGCCATGCCCAGGCACTTTCGAGATGCCGTGGGCGATGTAGTTGACGACATCGATCCGGGCAACGCTCTGCTGCTTGAGCAGAAACACCGCCTGGCTTTCCTGTTCGCTGAAGATGGCGACCAGCACGTTGGCGCCAGTGACTTCGCGCTTCCCGGAGCTCTGTACGTGGAAGACGGCACGCTGAAGCACCCGCTGGAAGCCCAGGGTTGGCTGGGTTTCGCGGTCCTCGTCGTGAACGGGGATCAGTGGCGTGGTGGAGTCGATAAACTCTTGTAGATCATGCTTGAGCTTGTCGAGGTTGGAGCCGCACGCACGCAAAACGGTGGCGGCAGCTTCGTTATCCAAAAGTGCCAGCAGCAGGTGTTCGACGGTCATGAATTCATGACGCTTCGAACGGGCCTCCTTGAAGGCAAGATTGAGGGTGACTTCGAGCTCGCGGTTTAACATAGCTTCACCTCATACCCAAGTGGTCGGAGTTAACCGTCCTTCTCGATTTCACAGAGTAGCGGATGCTGGCTTTCCCTGGCGTACTGGTTGACCTGCATGGCCTTCGTCTCGGCGATGTCGCGGGTAAACACTCCACATACTGCCCGTCCTTCTGTGTGAACGGCCAGCATTACCTTGGTCGCCAACTCGCGGTTCAGGCTAAAAAACACCTCGAGTACTTCGACGACGAAATCCATCGGCGTGTAGTCATCATTAAACAAAACCACCTTGTACATCGGCGGTGCCTGTAAAGCAGGCTTAGCCTCCTGGACAGCAATACCTGCAGAACCGTCGTCGCCCTCGTGACCATCCGGATGATCCTTATGGAGAGTCGGGCGGTCCTGATTGAATGTTAGTCGAATCTGGCTGATTGCATGCATGGAAAGAAAGGTTCGTCAGTTGTGCAAATACAGTGGTGGGGGCGGCCTGTCAGATTTTCAACTCTGGCCGACTGGTCGCCTTGACTATCGGCAAATCGGTGTTACAACCAATAGAACCCACAGTGGGTAAAAAAGGTCCGCGCAGTCAACCTTATTTGTTCGGGTTAGGACGGATAAACTGGATGATACTCCAGTGATGGAGTCTGGTGCAGAGGGATATGGGCATGGCTAGCGGTAAGGTCAAGTGGTTCAACAATGCCAAGGGGTACGGCTTCATTAATGAAGACGGCAAGGATGAAGACCTTTTTGCGCACTTTTCGGCCATCAGCATGGATGGCTATAAAACGCTCAAGGCCGGACAACCTGTAACCTTTGAAATCATTCAAGGGCCAAAGGGGCTTCACGCGGTGGAAATTCGTGCGCATGTCACGGAGAGTACCAGCACACAGACTGAAACCCCCGATCTGAGCGCAACCGCCTGCGAAAGACCCATGACTCAAAAATCAAAAAAACAAACGGCTTGATTCGCCGCCGAGTAAACGCCCCACGATAAAAAACCGACCCCCCAATGACTTGGCCGGGTCGGTTTTTTCTTTTCGGGTTGTCGACTTACATATGAGAAATCAATGCATCACCAAACGCCGACGAAGACAGCAACTTGGCACCCTCCATCAAGCGATGGAAGTCATAGGTCACAGTCTTGGCCGAGATTGCGCCGTTGGTGCCCTTGATGATCAAGTCAGCCGCTTCGGTCCAGCCCATGTGACGCAGCATCATTTCTGCCGAAAGGATCAGCGAACCCGGGTTGACCTGATCCTTGCCGGCGTATTTCGGCGCGGTACCGTGGGTGGCTTCGAACATCGCTATGGTGTCGGACAGGTTGGCGCCCGGTGCAATGCCGATACCGCCCACTTCTGCCGCCAGGGCATCAGAAAGGTAGTCACCATTGAGGTTCAGGGTAGCGATCACATCGTATTCGGCTGGGCGCAGCAGAATCTGCTGAAGCATGGCGTCGGCAATGGCGTCCTTGACCACGACGTTCTTGCCGGTGCGCGGGTTCTTGAATTGCATCCACGGACCACCGTCAAGCAGGGTCGCGCCGAACTCTTCGGCGGCCACTTCGTAGGCCCATTCCTTGAAGGCACCTTCGGTGAACTTCATGATGTTGCCTTTATGCACGATGGTCAGCGAGTCGCGGTCATTGTCGACCACATACTGCAGGGCCTTGCGCGCCAGGCGCTTGGTGCCTTCCAGAGATACCGGCTTAATGCCAATGCCGCAGTTTTGGTCGAAGCGGATCTTGGTAACACCCATTTCCTCTTTCAGAAACTTGATGACCTTGATCGCTTCCGGGGAACCGGCTTTCCACTCGATACCCGCGTAAATGTCCTCGGAGTTTTCACGGAAGATGGTCATGTCGACATCGCCAGGTTTCTTGACCGGGCTTGGCACACCTTCGAACCAGCGCACCGGGCGCAGGCACACATACAAATCGAGCTGTTGACGCATGGCCACGTTCAACGAACGGATGCCGCCACCGACCGGAGTGGTCAGCGGGCCCTTGATGGAAACCACGTAATCCTTGACCGCGTCCAGGGTTTCCTGGGGCAACCAGGTATCCTGGTCGTAAACTTGAGTCGCCTTCTCGCCGGCATAAACCTCCATCCAGGAAATCTTGCGCTTGCCGCCGTAGGCCTTGTTAACAGCTGCATCGACAACCTTGATCATCACCGGGCTGATGTCGACGCCAATACCGTCACCTTCAATGAAGGGAATGATCGGGTTGTTAGGAACATTGAGAGAATGGTCTGCATTGACGGTGATTTTGTCGCCGACTGCCGGAACCTGAATCTTCTTGTATCCCATGCTGAACTCCGTTTGTGGATTGAACATCTGGCTGCGCTCGAGCGTACTCCAGTTGCCTGGCAACGGGAACCTCAGCCCCCGCCCATTCGCTGCGAAAACAGCACATTTAGCTGCCTACAAGCTTGAAATAAAAGGGAAAAACGCCAAACTTGAGCACATCGTGCGACTTTAGGCGTAGCCCGGCACCTGCGACCTTTAGACCAATGGACGAGACACCTTTTGTATGAAGGCTCGGCGTAAGCATAGCGACCTATGTATAATGCCGCCGCTGACCACAGAGTCACGACGGCTGGCCTCTCTATTACGAGACTTTCCGCCCAAAAAGCCGGGCTGCCACAGCAGTCCACCCGCCTGACGCTCGACTGATGCAACCCAACATCATCGCGAAGAAACATCGACATTCGGCTCATGGATGACTTTGAACGAACGCGCTTTACCCGGCGCATCTCGAGTTTCCGCGCACGCTTTCAGTAAAGAAGAGAGTTAATCCGAATATGCCCACCCGCTCGAAGATCATCTATACCTTCACCGACGAAGCCCCAGCCCTCGCCACCTATTCACTGCTGCCTATCGTAGAGGCCTTCACCGCTTCCGCTGATATTGCTGTGGAAACCCGCGACATCTCCCTCGCAGGGCGCATCCTCGCAAGCTTCCCCGAGCAACTGGGCGCCAAGGCCGTACCGGACCACCTCGCCGAACTGGGCGCCCTGGCCGTCACCCCTGAAGCCAACATCATCAAGCTGCCAAACATCAGCGCCTCGACGCCTCAGTTGCAGGCCGCGATCAAGGAACTGCAAGCCCAGGGCTTCGACCTGCCGGACTACCCGGAAACCGTAACCACCGACGCGGAAAAAGAAACCCGTGCACGTTACGACAAGATCAAAGGCAGCGCCGTGAACCCGGTACTGCGCGAAGGTAACTCGGACCGCCGCGCACCGCTGTCGGTCAAGAACTATGCACGCAAGCACCCGCACAAAATGGGCGCCTGGGCTGCGGACTCCAAGTCCCACGTTGCCCACATGAGCACCGGCGACTTCTACGGCAGCGAAAAAGCCGTACAGATCGAAGCTGCTGACGCTGTCAAAATCGAGTTGATCGCCAAAGACGGCACCACCACCGTCCTGAAAGAAAAAACCACCGCCCTGGCGGGTGAGATCCTCGATTGCGGCGTACTGAGCAAAAACGCCCTGCGTAGCTTCATCGCCGCTGAAATCGAAGACGCCAAGAAACAAGGCGTGCTGCTGTCGATTCACCTGAAAGCCACCATGATGAAGGTTTCCGACCCTGTCATGTTCGGCCAGATCGTTGCCGAGTTCTATAAAGACGCCCTGACCAAGCACGCTGATGTGCTCGCGCAGATCGGCTTCAATCTGAATAACGGCATCGCTGACCTGTACGCTCGCATCAAGGCCCTGCCGGCCGATCAGCAAGCGCAGATCGAAGCCGACATCCAGGCGGTGTACGCCGCTCGTCCGTCCCTGGCCATGGTCAACTCGGACAAAGGCATTACCAACCTGCACGTACCGAGCGACGTTATCGTCGACGCCTCGATGCCTGCGATGATCCGTGACTCCGGCAAGATGTGGGGCACTGACGGTCAACTGCACGACACCAAGGCCGTGATCCCGGATCGCTGCTACGCCACCATCTACCAGGCGGTGATCGAAGACTGCAAGCAACACGGCGCCTTCGACCCAACCACCATGGGCAGCGTGCCAAACGTTGGCCTGATGGCGAAAAAAGCCGAAGAGTACGGCTCCCACGACAAGACCTTCCAGATCAAGGCTGACGGCGTAGTTCGCGTCACCGACAGCAAGGGCAACCTGCTGATGGAACAGACCGTCGAAGCCGGCGATATCTTCCGCATGTGCCAAACCAAGGACGCGCCAATCCAGGATTGGGTCAAGCTGGCCGTCAACCGTGCCCGCGCCAGCAACACCCCGGCGATCTTCTGGCTGGACCCACTGCGCGCCCACGACGGTGTAGTGGTCGAGAAAGTTCAGGCATACCTGAAGGATCACGACACCAGCGGCCTGGACATCCGCATCATGGCGCCTGTTGACGCGATGAAGTTCACCCTGGACCGCACCCGCGAAGGCAAAGACACCATCTCGGTGACCGGCAACGTACTGCGCGACTACCTGACTGACCTGTTCCCGATCATGGAACTGGGCACCAGCGCCAAGATGCTGTCGATCGTGCCGTTGATGAACGGTGGCGGCCTGTTCGAAACCGGCGCTGGCGGTTCGGCACCGAAACACGTGCAGCAGCTGCTGGAAGAAAACTTCCTGCGCTGGGATTCCCTGGGCGAGTTCCTGGCCCTGGCAGCCTCCCTTGAGCATTTGGGTGTGAACTACAACAACCCGAAAGCCCTGGTACTGGCCAAGACCCTGGACCAGGCCACCGGCCAGTTCCTCGACAACAACAAGTCGCCATCGCGCAAAGTCGGCAACATCGACAACCGCGGCAGCCACTTCTACCTGGCGCTGTACTGGGCTCAGGCCCTGGCTGCCCAGACCGAAGACAGCGCACTGCAAGCGCAGTTCGGAGAACTGGCCAAGACCCTGGCCGCGAACGAGGCAACTATTGTTGCCGAGCTCAACGCCGTACAGGGCAAGCCGGTGGACATCGGCGGTTACTACCACGCCAATACCGACCTGATCAGCAAGACCATGCGCCCAAGCAACACCTTCAACGCGGCGATTGCTGCGCTGGTGTAAGGTTGTAAGGATGCAAAGAAGCCCCGGCCTTGTGCCGGGGTTTCTGCGTCTGGACACGGCACAATCACTGAAAAACCGAATTAAAATGTGGGAGCTGGCTTGCCAGCTCCCACATTGACCGTAATCCTCAGCAAAGATAGCGCCACTCCTTGAATCGAGGCTCTCCATGACCTGGCAACCCCACATCACCGTCGCCACCATCGTCGAAGACAATGGCCGCTTCCTGATGGTCGAAGAACTCAAGGGCGGCCGCGCCGTGCTCAATCAGCCCGCCGGCCACCTCGATCCGAATGAAACCTTGATCGAGGCCGCCGTGCGCGAAACCCTCGAAGAGACCGGCTGGGACGTCGAAGCTACCGGCATCGTCGGGATCTACCTGTACACCGCCCCCAGCAACGGCGTGACCTACCAGCGGGTCTGCTTCATCGCCAAAGCCCTGAAACACCATCCGGACTATCAACTGGACGACGGTATCGTGCGCGCCTGCTGGCTGACCCGTGACGAACTGATGGCGCTGCGCGAGAACTGGCGCAGCGAGCTGATCATCCGTTGCATCGATGATTATCTGGCAGGCTTTCACCACAGTCTCGAATTGATCCGCCCTTCTCTTTAGCCTTGCAGGCTCGGGCCTGCTAGAATCGCGTCCTTTTTAAAGACACCCGTTGAAATCCTATGCGTGATCCAGCCCCTTCTGACACACAAAAGAAGCGCGTCATCGTCGGTATGTCCGGCGGCGTGGATTCTTCCGTTTCCGCCGTCCTGCTGATGGAGCAGGGTTATGAGGTGGAAGGCCTGTTCATGAAGAACTGGGAAGAAGACGATGGAACGGAATATTGCACCGCCATGGACGACCTGGCTGATGCCCAGGCCGTCTGCGACAAGATCGGCATCAAGCTGCACACCGCCAACTTTGCCGCCGAGTACTGGGACAACGTGTTCGAGCACTTCCTGGCCGAATACAAGGCCGGTCGCACGCCGAACCCGGACATCCTGTGTAACCGCGAGATCAAGTTCAAGGCGTTCCTTGACTACGCCATCATCCTCGGCGCTGACCTGATTGCGACTGGCCACTACGTGCGCCGCCGCGATGTAGACGGCCGCACCGAACTGCTCAAGGGCCTGGACTCGAACAAGGACCAGAGCTACTTCCTGCACGCTGTTGGCGGTGAACAAATCGCCAAGACGCTGTTCCCGGTCGGCGAACTGGAAAAGCCCGAAGTGCGCAAGATCGCCGAAAAACACGAACTGGCGACCGCCAAGAAGAAAGACTCCACCGGGATCTGCTTTATCGGCGAGCGCCGCTTCAGTGACTTCCTCAAGCAATACCTGCCAGCGCAACCGGGCGAGATCAAGACCACCGAAGGCGAAGTCATCGGCCAGCACCACGGCCTGATGTATCACACCATCGGCCAGCGCCAGGGCCTGGGCATTGGCGGCCTGAAAGACGCCAGTGACGAGCCGTGGTACGTGTTGATCAAGGACCTGGAGCACAACGAACTGATCGTTGGCCAGGGCAATGACCACCCGTACCTGTTCTCCCGCGCCCTGCTCGTCTCGGACATCTACTGGGTCAACCCGGTGGACCTGAGCACGCCGCGCCGCCTGACCGCCAAGGTGCGCTATCGCCAGAGCGACCAGCCGTGCACCCTGGAAAAAACCGCCAACGGCTACCGCGCCACCTTCGACGACCCGCAACGCGCGGTCACACCAGGGCAATCGGTGGTGTTCTATGACGCAGAGATTTGCCTGGGAGGCGGCGTGATTGAAGTCGCCGAACCCTGGAGCAGCAAGGCATGAGCCCGACCCAGGAGCAATTGACGGCATTGGGCGGCGTATTTCTTGCCGCCGTGCTGGTGGATAAAATCGCCAAGACCGGCCAGGTTACCGAAGCGGGCCTGACCTGCATGCTTGGCAGCCTGCTGATCCGCGACCCAAAAGACACCCTGGAAGTCTACGGCGGTGACGATCTGGCCCTGCGCGAAGGTTATCGCGCCCTGATCGGCGCCCTAGAGCGCGACCCAAGCACCCTGCAGCGCGAGCCACTGCGCTACGCCCTGTCGATGCTCGGCCTGGAGCGGCAACTGGCCAAGCGCGACGACCTGCTGGAAACCATCGGCAAGCGCCTGCCGCAGATTCAGTCCCAGGTCGAGCACTTCGGCCCGGCCCACGAAAATGTGATCGCAGCCTGTGGCGCGCTGTACCAGGACACCTTGAGCACTTTGCGCCAGCGCATCCAGGTCCACGGCGACATGCGCAACCTGCAACAACCGAACAACGCCTCGAAAATCCGCGCCCTGCTGTTGGCCGGTATTCGTTCGGCGCGGTTGTGGCGGCAATTGGGCGGTCATCGTTGGCAGTTGGTTATTAGCCGTCGCAAATTACTTAAAGAGCTTTACCCGTTGATGCGCAACGAATAAGTCGCAGATACAGGCCCCTTTTCACCTCGTTACGCGTAATACGCCGGTCAGTTGGCAGCGGGCCGGCGAATTTTTTCATGTATGATACGCGCCCCATTTCGTTGCCCGACTGTCCGAGAGCACCCCATGCAGCTTTCTTCGCTCACTGCGGTTTCCCCTGTTGACGGCCGCTACGCCGGCAAAACCCAGGCCCTGCGCCCTATTTTCAGCGAGTACGGGCTGATCCGTGCGCGCGTTCTGGTTGAAGTGCGCTGGCTCCAGCGCCTGGCTGCTCACCCTGCCATCAGCGAAGTGCCGGCGTTTTCAGCCGAAGCCAACGCTGTACTGAACACCCTGGCGGAAAACTTCTCTCTGGAGCACGCCGAGCGTGTCAAAGAGATCGAGCGCACCACCAACCACGACGTCAAAGCCATTGAGTACCTGCTCAAGGAACAAGCGGCCAAACTGCCAGAGCTGGCCCAGGTCAGCGAATTCATCCACTTTGCCTGCACCAGCGAGGACATCAACAACCTGTCCCACGCCCTGATGCTGCGTGAAGGCCGTGATGACATCATGCTGCCTCTAATGCGCCAGACCGCCGAAGCCATTCGTGAACTGGCTATCCGCTTTGCCGACGTGCCAATGCTGTCGCGCACTCACGGTCAACCGGCCTCGCCGACCACCCTGGGTAAAGAGCTGGCCAACGTGGTATACCGCCTGGAGCGTCAAATCGCTCAAGTCGCTGCTGTACCGCTGCTGGGCAAGATCAACGGCGCCGTCGGCAACTACAACGCACACATTTCTGCCTACCCTGAGATCGACTGGGAAGAAAACGCCCGCGCCTTCATCGAAGACGAGCTGGGCCTGGGCTTCAACCCCTACACCACGCAGATCGAGCCGCACGACTACATCGCCGAGCTGTTCGACGCCATTGCGCGCTTCAACACCATTCTGATCGACTTTGATCGCGATATCTGGGGCTACATCTCCCTGGGCTACTTCAAGCAGCGCACCATTGCCGGTGAAATCGGTTCGTCGACCATGCCCCACAAGGTCAACCCGATCGACTTCGAAAACTCCGAAGGCAACCTCGGTATCGCCAACGCCCTGTTCCAGCACCTGGCCAGCAAGTTGCCAATCTCCCGCTGGCAGCGCGACCTGACCGACTCCACCGTACTGCGCAACCTCGGCGTGGGCTTCGCTCATAGCGTGATCGCGTACGAAGCCAGCCTCAAAGGCATCAGCAAGCTGGAACTCAACGCGCAGAAAATTGCCGCTGAGCTGGACGCTTGCTGGGAAGTCCTGGCCGAGCCGATCCAGACCGTGATGCGTCGTTACAACATCGCAAACCCTTACGAGAAGCTCAAAGAGTTGACTCGCGGCAAGGGCATCACCTCCGACGCACTGCAAACGTTCATCGACGGCCTGGACATGCCAGCCGCCGCCAAGGCTGAGCTGAAACTGCTCACCCCGGCCAACTACATCGGCAACGCTGTGGCACAAGCAAAACGCATCTGATTGCTGCAAGACCCTTGAGACGCCCGGCAGCGCCGGGCGTTTTTATTCCCGTCTTAAAAGTATTTTTTTTCAATAGGTTACACATGAATCCTGATATTCCTCTTCAACTTCTGGGCGGCATCACTGCACGGGAATTCCTGCGCGACTACTGGCAGAAAAAACCACTGCTGATCCGCCAGGCCATTCCCGATTTCGAAAGCCCGATCGATGCCGATGAGTTGGCCGGTCTGGCCCTGGAAGAGGAAGTCGAGTCACGCCTGGTGATCGAGCACGGCGAGCGTCCGTGGGAGCTGCGTCGCGGCCCGTTCGCCGAAGATGCCTTCAGCGCCTTGCCCGAGCGTGACTGGACTCTGCTGGTACAGGCTGTCGACCAGTTCGTCCCGGAAGTTGCCGAGTTGCTGGAAAACTTCCGTTTCCTGCCGAGCTGGCGCATCGACGACGTAATGATCAGCTATGCCGCCCCTGGCGGTAGCGTTGGCCCGCACTTCGACAACTACGATGTGTTCCTGCTACAAGGCGCCGGCAAGCGCAACTGGAAAATCGGCCAGATGTGCGACTCCGAAAGCCCGCTGCTGCAGCACGCCGACCTGCGCATCCTCGCCAACTTCGACGCCACCGAAGAATGGGTGCTGGAGCCGGGAGACATGCTCTACCTGCCACCGCGTCTGGCCCACTGCGGTGTTGCCGTGGATGACTGCCTGACCTACTCGGTAGGCTTCCGCGCCCCGAGCGCCGCTGAAGTACTGACCCACTTCACCGACTTCCTCAGCCAGTACCTGCCGGATGAAGAGCGCTACACCGACGCCGACGCCCAGCCCGTGAGTGATCCGCACCAGATCCAGAGCGACGCCCTTGACCGCCTCAAGGGGCTGCTGGCCGAGCACATGAGCGACGAGCGCATGCTGCTGACCTGGTTCGGACAGTTCATGACCGAGCCGCGCTATCCAGAACTGGTAGTAGGCCCGGAACTGGAAGAAAACGACCTGCTGAGCAGCATGGAGCAGGGCGCCGTGCTGATTCGCAACCCAAGCGCACGCCTGGCATGGTCGGAAGTGGATGACGACCTGCTGCTATTCGCCAGTGGCCATAGCCGTCTGTTGCCGGGCAAGCTGCGGGACCTGTTGAAAATGGTTTGCGCCGCCGATTCGCTGCACGTCGACAACCTCGGCCCTTGGTTGGCGGATGAAGACGGCCGCGATCTGCTCTGTGAACTGGTCAAGCAAGGAAGCCTGGGGTTTGCCGATGAATAAGATTCGCGTACGTGTCGCGGACTGGCTAAAGGACAACGCCGAGATTCGGCGTATTCGTGAAGCGGTGTTTATCGCCGAACAATCAGTTCCGCCTGAGTTGGAATGGGATGCTGACGACGCTGGCGCAGTGCATTTCCTCGCGCTGGAAGGCGACTTTCCTGTCGGCACCGCCCGCTTGCTGCCCAGTGGCGAGATCGGCCGCGTGTCGGTCCTCAAGGACTGGCGCGGACTGAAGGTCGGCGATGCACTGATGGATGCGGTGATTGGTGAGGCCCAGAAGCGCGGCCAGGCCAAACAGATCCTTAGCGCCCAGGTTCATGCAGCGCCGTTTTATGAGCGGCTGGGCTTCAAGATTGTCAGCGAAGAGTTCCTGGAAGTCGGGATTCCTCATGTTGATATGGTGCGTGAGGGCTGATCCAAGCCTCTAAGCCCCAATAAGCAACACCACAAAATGCCCCGCTATCATGTCGATAGCGGGGCATTTTGCTATGGTGGCCCATCGCAGCCTCGTTTCACTCGACAGCGCCTACGGGCTTCATTTATTCGCAGAGATAACGGACATGTCCCTACGCACCCTACTCACCGCCCTGCTCCTGGCCACCAGTTTCTCGGTGATGGCCGCCACCGAAGTCGTGCCCCTGAGTAATCGCACCAGCGCCGACCTGCTGCCAGTGGCACAGAGCTTTATCGGCAAGGACGGCACCGTCAGCGCCTATGGCAATCAATTGATTGTCAACGCCGAGCCAGACAAGATCCAGGGCTTGCGCGCCCTCCTCGCGCAACTGGACATACCGTCCAAGCGCCTACTGATCACCGTCGACACTAACGAAAACAATCAGCAAACCAACAACCAAGTCATTACCTACAGCACTGAAAGCCGCGACGGCGGTATCCAGCAGATCCAGGCCAGCGAAGGCGTGCCGGCGTTGATCCAGGTGGGCCAGAGCGTGCCCCTCACCACAACCCAGCCCGACACCTACGGCCGCCCGCAAAACCAGACCCAATATCGCAACGTCACCCAGGGTTTCTACGTCACTGCCAGCGTCACCGGCGAAACCGTCCACCTGAGTATCAGCACCAATCGTGACCGCATGAGCCAGGAACGTCCCGATGTAGTGAACGTGCAAAGTGCCGACACAACCGTCAGCGGCCGCCTGGGCGAGTGGATCACCCTGGCCGGGATCAATCGTCAGACCCAGGCCGACAAACAGGGCGCAACCCGCACCTACTCGACTCAGGGCAGGGATGACCTGACCTTGCGGGTCAAAGTCGACACATTGAACTGAAGCACCGAAAACTGACTGATTAGTCGTCTTAGACTAAAGATGTAGTGCTTAAAAAAAAGCACTACAAAACATTTGACGATCCAAAAAAGCATGGGCATGATGGCCTCGCTCCCGCTAATCAGAGGCCCTGGCAAGGGCCTTCGGATCGCAGCTCTTAGCTACCCACTTGAGCCGATTCGTGTCTGTACCCGCCCACAAGGTGTGTTTGACGAGGTTGCGACTGGAACGAAGTTGTCCCGAGGGACGGAAGCTAACCAGGTAACCCGGCAATACACTGATGGATCGTACAAAGGCCCACGATGCCCGAAGACTGTTCTCGGTTCGCCTCTACCTGCTCACTTCCCCCTTGAGCCCATCGTTCATCCCGTCGCAGTCCCCGCCAAGCCTAAGCCTCTGGTTAGCGAGCAGCCACGCCCACGCACTGAATGCGCGGCTGGCAACAGGATTTTTCCACCCAGACCTATGCGACGAGGTTTATCTCCATGGCACTGACACGCGAACAGCAAATTGCAGCCCTCGAAAAAGATTGGGCTGAAAACCCACGCTGGAAAGGCGTGACACGCGCTTACTCCGCTGCTGACGTCGTCCGCCTGCGCGGCTCGGTTCAACCTGAGCACACCTTTGCAAGACTGGGCGCCGAGAAGCTGTGGAACCTGGTGACACAGGGCGCCAAGCCGTCCTTCCGTCCCGATAAAGATTTCGTCAACTGCATGGGCGCCCTGACCGGCGGCCAGGCTGTGCAACAAGTCAAGGCCGGTATCCAGGCGATCTACCTGTCTGGCTGGCAAGTGGCTGCGGACAACAACTCCGCAGAATCCATGTATCCAGACCAATCGCTGTACCCGGTGGACTCCGTACCAACTGTGGTCAAGCGCATCAACAACTCGTTCCGCCGCGCCGACCAGATCCAGTGGAAAGCCGGTAAAGGCCCGGGCGATGAAGGCTACATCGACTACTTCGCGCCAATCGTAGCTGACGCCGAAGCCGGCTTCGGCGGCGTACTGAACGCCTACGAGCTGATGAAGAGCATGATCGAGGCAGGCGCTGCCGGCGTTCACTTCGAAGACCAACTGGCTTCCGTGAAAAAATGCGGCCACATGGGCGGCAAGGTACTGGTTCCTACCCAGGAAGCCGTACAGAAGCTGACCGCTGCCCGTCTGGCGGCTGACGTTGCCGGTACACCGACCATCATCCTGGCCCGTACCGACGCCAACGCAGCAGACCTGCTGACTTCGGATTGCGACCCGTACGACCTGCCATTCGTAACTGGCGAACGCACCCAGGAAGGCTTCTACAAAGTACGCGCCGGCCTTGACCAGGCTATCGCTCGCGGCCTGGCCTACGCGCCGTACGCCGACCTGATCTGGTGCGAAACCGCCAAGCCAGACTTGGACGAAGCTCGTCGCTTTGCTGAAGCGATCAAGAAGGAATACCCGGACCAACTGCTGTCCTACAACTGCTCGCCTTCCTTCAACTGGAAGAAAAACCTGGACGACGCGACCATCGCCAAGTTCCAGCGCGAACTGTCCGCCATGGGCTACAAGCACCAGTTCATCACCCTGGCCGGCATTCACAACATGTGGCACAGCATGTTCAACCTGGCGCACGACTACGCCCGTAACGACATGACTGCCTACGTGAAGCTGCAGGAGCAGGAATTCGCTGATGCCTCCAAGGGTTACACCTTCGTGGCGCACCAGCAGGAAGTGGGCACTGGCTACTTCGACGACATGACCACCGTGATTCAGGGCGGCTCCTCGTCCGTGACCGCGCTGACCGGCTCGACCGAAGAAGAACAGTTCCACTGAGTAACCTGAGTACACGGCCATTGCGGACTCGATAAAAAGCTAACCGCAGTGCCGCACAATCTGACGCCCCGACTGGTTCGGGGCGTTTTTTTTTGCCTGCGAAAATCCCCCTGGCGCACCGAAGCTCAAATGTGTGGCTTGCTCATAAGTACCTACCCAACTTTTGATGGCTGTCGGATTCCCTGTGGCGAGCCCGACGCCCACTGGAAATACGCCCAGCGCCAGCACTTTCGCAAAACATTGATCTAGAGCGGTATTCGCTTTGGAAGATTCGGTTAAAAGATCCCCCTTACCAACTTGGGCCAAACGGGCAAGTAACAACAACTTCTCCCGCGGCACACCCAACACCCGTTTAAAACCCACACAAACGATAGTCATTATCATTTGTAGAGCAAAAACTTCATTACACGTTAAACAAAACATAATTGATGAAAATCAAGCTAATGCCCGTAGCGTCTGGGCTGCAGACCCACAAAGGTGCACTATGTCCTTATTCCATCGAATAAATTCGCTCTCGGAATTTTACTTGCCCGGTGTTTAGCCATAAAATCACCGCGGTTGATTGCTCTGCGACATATCGTCACTGCTTTATTTCTTTATCAAGCTCAGAGACCCTTGCTCTCTGTTAAGGATTACCAGCATGCCCGAAGCGACAGGACTCATGGCCCACAACTGGGGCTTTGCCATTTTCCTTTTGGGTGTCGTCGGCCTTTGCGCCTTCATGCTCGGTGTATCCAGCCTCCTGGGGTCAAAAGCCTGGGGTCGCAGCAAAAACGAACCGTTCGAGTCCGGCATGCTACCTACAGGTGGCGCCCGTTTGCGGTTCTCAGCCAAATTCTATCTGGTCGCGATGCTCTTCGTGATCTTCGATATCGAAGCCCTTTTTCTCTTTGCCTGGTCTGTGTCCGTCCGCGAAAGCGGCTGGACCGGATTCGTCGAAGCTCTCGTTTTCATAGCAATTCTGTTGGCAGGCCTTGTCTACCTATTTCGAGTGGGCGCCCTTGACTGGGCTCCGGAAGCTCGTCGCAAGCGGCAAGCGAAGCTGAAACAATGAGGCTTTGGCGATGCAATACAATCTCACCAGGATCAACCCGGATGCTCCTAACGAGCAGTACCCCATCGGCGAGCGGGAAACCGTTTCCGATCCGTTAGAAGACCAAGTCCACAAAAACATCTACATGGGCAAGCTGGAAGACGTGCTGAACGGCGCGGTCAACTGGGGGCGTAAAAACTCCCTGTGGCCGTACAACTTCGGCCTTTCCTGCTGCTACGTGGAAATGACCACCGCCTTCACGGCGCCCCACGACATCGCGCGCTTTGGCGCCGAAGTTATCCGGGCATCGCCGCGCCAGGCGGATTTCATGGTTATCGCCGGTACCTGCTTTATCAAGATGGCGCCGATCATTCAGCGTCTCTACGAGCAAATGCTCGAACCAAAGTGGGTTATCTCCATGGGTTCGTGCGCCAACTCCGGTGGCATGTACGACATCTACTCCGTTGTTCAGGGGGTGGACAAGTTCCTGCCCGTGGACGTCTACGTGCCTGGCTGCCCGCCCCGCCCTGAAGCATTTCTGCAAGGCTTGATGCTGTTGCAGGAATCGATTGGCAAGGAGCGTCGCCCACTTTCCTGGGTTGTCGGAGATCAAGGCGTATACCGCGCCGAGATGCCGTCACAAAAGGAACAGCGCCGCGAACAGCGTATTCAGGTCACCAACCTGCGCAGCCCCGACGAAGTCTGATCCAGAGCCGCTTCTTTTATAGAACGAAAACCTGGCTTCATTCTTTACGTTGACCGAAAGCGATAAAAAACCATGACTACAGGCAGTGCTCTGTACATCCCGCCTTACAAGGCAGACGACCAGGATGTGGTCGTCGAACTCAATAACCGTTTTGGCCCTGACGCCTTCACCGCCCAGGCCACGCGTACCGGTATGCCGGTGCTGTGGGTGGCGCGTGCCAAGCTTGTCGAAGTCCTGAGCTTCCTGCGCAACCTGCCCAAGCCGTACGTCATGCTCTATGACCTGCATGGCGTGGACGAGCGCCTGCGTACCAAGCGCCAGGGGCTGCCGAGCGGCGCCGACTTCACCGTGTTCTATCACCTGATGTCGCTGGAACGTAACAGCGACGTGATGATCAAGGTTGCCCTGTCCGAGAGCGACTTGAGCATTCCGACCGTGACCGGTATCTGGCCAAACGCCAACTGGTACGAGCGTGAAGTGTGGGACATGTTCGGCATCGATTTCCCCGGGCACCCGCACCTGTCGCGCATCATGATGCCGCCGACCTGGGAAGGTCACCCGCTGCGCAAGGACTTCCCTGCCCGCGCCACTGAATTCGATCCGTACAGCCTGACCCTGGCCAAGCAGCAGCTTGAAGAAGAAGCCGCACGCTTCCGTCCGGAAGACTGGGGCATGAAACGCTCCGGCACCAACGAGGACTACATGTTCCTCAACCTGGGCCCGAACCACCCTTCGGCTCACGGTGCCTTCCGCATCATTCTGCAACTGGACGGCGAAGAAATCGTCGACTGCGTGCCGGACGTTGGCTACCACCACCGTGGTGCCGAGAAGATGGCCGAGCGCCAGTCCTGGCACAGCTTCATCCCGTACACCGACCGTATCGATTACCTCGGCGGCGTGATGAACAACCTGCCGTACGTGCTCGCGGTCGAGAAGCTGGCCGGCATCAAGGTGCCGGACAAAGTCGACACCATCCGCATCATGATGGCCGAGTTCTTCCGGATCACCAGCCACCTGCTGTTCCTGGGTACCTATATCCAGGACGTTGGTGCGATGACGCCGGTGTTCTTCACCTTCACCGACCGCCAGAAGGCGTACACGGTGATCGAAGCCATCACCGGTTTCCGTCTGCACCCGGCCTGGTACCGCATCGGCGGCGTTGCGCATGACCTGCCGCGCGGCTGGGAAAAACTGGTGAAAGACTTCGTCGAGTGGCTACCAAAACGCCTCGACGAGTACCAGAAAGCCGCCCTGGACAACAGTATCCTCAAGGGTCGGACCATCGGCGTCGCTGCCTATAACACCAAAGAGGCCCTGGAATGGGGCGTCACGGGTGCCGGCCTGCGTTCCACCGGTTGTGATTTCGATCTGCGTAAAGCACGCCCGTACTCCGGCTACGAGAACTTCGAATTCGAAGTCCCGCTGGCGGCCAATGGTGATGCCTACGACCGTTGCATCGTGCGCGTCGAAGAGATGCGCCAGAGCATCAAAATCATCGACCAGTGCATGCGCAACATGCCGGAAGGCCCGTACAAGGCTGATCACCCGCTGACCACGCCGCCGCCTAAAGAGCGCACCCTGCAGCACATCGAAACCCTGATCACGCACTTCCTGCAAGTCTCGTGGGGCCCGGTGATGCCGGCCAACGAGTCCTTCCAGATGATTGAAGCGACCAAGGGTATCAACAGTTATTACCTGACGAGCGATGGCGGCACCATGAGCTACCGCACCCGGATTCGCACCCCAAGTTTCCCGCACCTGCAGCAGATCCCTTCGGTGATCAAAGGCAGCATGGTCTCGGACTTGATTGCGTACCTGGGTAGTATCGATTTCGTTATGGCCGACGTGGACCGCTAAGCATGAATAGCACGCTTATCCAGACAGACCGTTTCACCTTGAGTGAAACCGAACGCTCGGCCATTGAGCACGAGCTGCATCACTACGAAGACCCGCGCGCGGCGTCGATCGAAGCCTTGAAGATCGTCCAGAAGGAACGTGGCTGGGTGCCAGACGGCGCCATCTACGCCATCGGCGAGATACTGGGCATCCCCGCCAGCGACGTTGAAGGCGTGGCTACGTTCTACAGCCAGATCTTCCGCCAACCGGTGGGCCGCCACATCATTCGCGTGTGCGACAGCATGGTCTGCTATATCGGCGGCCACGAGTCCGTGGTCGGCGCAATCCAGAGCAAGCTGGGCATCGGCCTGGGCGAGACCACCGCTGACGGCCGGTTTACCCTGCTGCCGGTGTGCTGCCTGGGCAACTGCGACAAGGCGCCGGCGTTGATGATCGACGACGACACATTCGGTGACGTGCAAACTGCTGGCGTCGCCCAATTGCTCGAGGGCTACCCATGACCCTGACTTCCTTCGGTCCTGCCAACCGCATCAAGCGTTCGGCCGAGACTCACCCGCTGACCTGGCGCCTGCGTGACGATGGCGAAGCCGTTTGGCTCGACGAGTACCAGGCCAAGAACGGTTACGCTGCCGCGCGCAAAGCCTTTGCCGACATGGCCCAGGACGACATCGTCCAGACCGTGAAAGACGCAGGCCTGAAAGGCCGCGGCGGTGCAGGCTTCCCCACGGGTGTGAAGTGGGGCCTGATGCCCAAGGACGAATCCATCAACATCCGCTACCTGCTGTGCAACGCGGATGAAATGGAGCCCAACACCTGGAAAGACCGCATGCTGATGGAGCAACTGCCCCATCTGCTGATTGAAGGCATGCTGATCAGTGCCCGCGCGCTGAAAACCTACCGTGGCTACATCTTCCTGCGTGGCGAATACACCACCGCCGCCAAGCACTTGAACCGTGCAGTGGAAGAAGCCAAGGCAGCCGGCCTTTTGGGCAAGAACATCCTGGGCAGCGGTTTTGATTTCGAACTGATCGTCCACACCGGCGCAGGGCGTTACATCTGCGGTGAAGAAACCGCACTGATCAACTCCCTCGAAGGCCGCCGCGCCAACCCGCGCTCCAAGCCGCCCTTCCCTGCCGCCGTCGGTGTGTGGGGCAAGCCGACTTGCGTAAACAACGTTGAAACCCTCTGCAACGTGCCGGCGATCATTGCCGACGGTGTGGACTGGTACAAATCGTTGGCCCGCGAAGGCAGTGAAGACATGGGCACCAAGCTCATGGGCTTCTCCGGCAAGGTCAAGAACCCTGGCTTGTGGGAGTTGCCATTCGGCATCACCGGTCGCGAGTTGTTCGAAGACTACGCCGGCGGCATGCGCGACGGTTACACCCTCAAGGCCTGGCAGCCAGGCGGCGCCGGTACCGGTTTCCTGTTGCCCGAGCACCTGGACGCACAAATGTATGCCGGCGGCATCGCCAAGGTGGGCACCCGCATGGGTACCGGCCTGGCCATGGCGGTGGACGACAGCGTCAACATGGTCTCCTTGCTGCGCAACATGGAACAGTTCTTCTCCCGCGAATCCTGTGGCTTCTGCACGCCTTGCCGCGATGGTTTGCCATGGAGCGTCAAGCTCTTGATGGCCATCGAGAAAGGCGAAGGTCAGCCCGGTGATATCGAGACCCTGCTGGGTCTGGTCGGCTTCCTCGGCCCAGGCAAGACCTTCTGTGCTCACGCACCGGGCGCCGTGGAGCCATTGGGCAGCGCAATCAAATACTTCCGTTCGGAGTTCGAAGCCGGCATCGCGCCCACCAGCGCCGCCATCCCACCTCTGGCGAGGCCGATCGTAGTCGGCGCGTAACGCTTAACAAGGCGAAAGGTCCGTGCCCTTCGCTTTCTCATGTGATGACGCCTTTAAGGCTGTGTTGATTCCCATGAATAACAAGATTCCATTAGCCACGCCCGCTGACACCGGGCCAACGAAGAACTTTGAACCATGGCCACTATCCACGTAGACGGCAAAGAGCTCGAAGTCGATGGGGCAGACAACCTGTTACAGGCGTGTCTGTCGCTAGGCCTCGATATCCCTTATTTCTGCTGGCACCCCGCCCTTGGCAGCGTTGGCGCTTGCCGCCAGTGCGCGGTCAAGCAGTACACCGACGAGAACGACAAGCGTGGTCGGATCGTCATGTCCTGCATGACCCCCGCCACCGACGGCAGCTGGATTTCCATCGACGACGAAGAAGCGAAAGTGTTTCGCGCCAGCGTCGTTGAATGGCTGATGACCAACCACCCGCACGACTGCCCGGTCTGCGAGGAAGGCGGTCACTGCCACCTGCAAGACATGACCGTGATGACTGGCCACAATGAGCGCCGTTATCGCTTCACCAAGCGTACTCACCAGAATCAGCAACTGGGCCCGTTCATTTCCCACGAAATGAACCGTTGCATCGCTTGCTACCGCTGCGTGCGCTTCTACAAGGACTACGCCGGCGGCACCGACCTCGGTGTGTTCGGCGCCCACGACAACGTGTACTTCGGTCGCGTTGAAGATGGCGTGCTGGAAAGCGAGTTCTCCGGCAACCTCACCGAGGTCTGTCCGACCGGTGTGTTCACCGACAAGACTCACTCCGAGCGCTACAACCGCAAGTGGGACATGCAGTTCTCGCCGAGCATCTGCCATGGCTGCTCCAGCGGTTGCAACATCTCCCCTGGCGAGCGCTATGGTGAACTGCGTCGTATCGAAAACCGCTTCAACGGTTCGGTCAACCAGTACTTCCTGTGCGACCGTGGCCGTTTCGGCTATGGCTACGTCAACCGCGAAGACCGTCCACGCCAACCGCTGCTGGCCGATGGCGCCAAGCTGAGCCTGGACCAGGCGCTGGATAAAGCCGCTGACCTGCTGCGCGGTCGCAACATCGTCGGTATCGGTTCGCCCCGCGCCAGCCTCGAAAGCAACTACGCGTTGCGCGAACTGGTAGGCGCCGAGCACTTCTACTCGGGTATCGAAGCCGCTGAACTGGAACGCATCCGCCTGGTCCTGCAAGTGCTGAACGACAGCCCGCTGCCTGTGCCAAACATGCGCGACATCGAAGACCATGACGCGATCTTCGTCCTCGGTGAAGACCTGACCCAGACCGCCGCCCGCATGGCCCTCGCCCTGCGCCAGTCGGTCAAAGGCAAGGCTGAAGACATGGCCGACGCCATGCGCGTCCAGCCATGGCTCGACGCTGCGGTGAAAAACATCGGCCAGAACGCGCTGAACCCGCTGTTTATCGCAAGCCTGGCTGAAACCAAGCTCGACGATATCGCCGAAGAGTGCGTTCACGCCGCGCCTGACGATCTCGCCCGCATCGGTTTTGCCGTAGCCCATGCCATCGACGCCAGCGCGCCTGCCGTTGAAGGCCTGGACGCCGAAGCCCTGGAACTGGCTAAGCGCATCGCCGACGCCCTGCTGGCGGCCAAGCGCCCACTGATCATCGCCGGTACCTCCCTGGGTTCCAAGGCGTTGATCGAAGCCGCGGCCAACATCGCCAAGGCCCTCAAGCTGCGCGAGAAGAACGGTTCCATCAGCCTGATCGTGCCAGAAGCCAACAGCCTCGGCCTGGCCATGCTGGGTGGCGAGTCCCTGGACGCCGCCCTGCAAGCCGTGATCGACGGCAGCAGCGATGCCATCGTGGTGCTGGAAAACGATCTGTACACCCGCACTGACGCAGCCAAGGTTGACGCTGCGCTGAACGCGGCCAAAGTGCTGATCGTTGCCGACCACCAGAAAACCGCCACCAGCGACCGTGCCCACCTGGTACTGCCAGCGGCAAGCTTCGCCGAAGGCGACGGTACTCTGGTCAGCCAGGAAGGCCGCGCCCAGCGCTTCTTCCAAGTGTTCGATCCGAAGTACCTCGACGCGAGCATCCTGGTTCACGAAGGCTGGCGCTGGCTGCATGCCCTGCGCGCCACCTTGCTGAACCAGCCAATCGACTGGACCCTACTGGACCACGTCACCGCAGCCTGCGCTTCCAGCACACCGCAATTGGCCCGAATCGTCGACGCTGCACCGTCCGCCTCGTTCCGCATCAAGGGCATGAAACTGGCCCGTGAACCGTTGCGCTATTCCGGTCGTACCGCCATGCGCGCCGACATCAGCGTGCACGAACCGCGTACTTCGCAAGACAACGACACCGCGTTCGCCTTCTCCATGGAAGGTTACTCGGGCTCGGTCGAGCCTCGCCAGCAGGTGCCGTTCGCCTGGTCGCCGGGCTGGAACTCGCCGCAAGCCTGGAACAAGTTCCAGGACGAAGTCGGTGGTCATATCCGCGCTGGCGACCCAGGTACCCGCTTGATCGAAAGCCAGGGTGACTCGCTGAACTGGTTCGCCAATGTTCCACGCGCCTTCAACCCGGCCCAAGGCACCTGGCAGGTCGTGCCGTTCTTCCACCTGTTCGGCAGCGAAGAGAACTCTTCCAAGGCCGCGCCGGTTCAAGAGCGCATCCCGGCTGCTTATGTAGCCTTGGCCAAGTCGGAAGCCGATCGCCTGGGTGTCAACGACGGTGCCCTGCTCAGCTTGAACGTAGGCGGCCAGACCCTGCGTCTGCCGCTGCGCATCAACGAAGAGCTGGGCGCCGGTCTGGTGGCATTGCCAGCAGGTATCGCCGGTATCCCGCCGGCAATTGCAGGCTTTATCGTTGACGGTCTGCAGGAGGCAGCGCAATGACCTGGTTCACCCCTGAAGTGATCGACGTGATCATTGCGGTCGTCAAGGCCATCGTGATCCTGCTGGCCGTGGTGGTCGCGGGCGCCCTGCTCAGCTTCGTCGAACGTCGCCTGCTGGGCTGGTGGCAGGACCGTTACGGTCCGAACCGCGTTGGCCCGTTCGGCATGTTCCAGATCGCCGCCGACATGCTGAAAATGTTCTTCAAGGAAGACTGGACCCCGCCGTTTGCCGACAAGGTGATCTTCACCCTGGCACCGGTCGTGGCCATGAGCGCCTTGCTGATTGCCTTCGCAATCATCCCGATCACCCCGACCTGGGGCGTGGCGGACCTGAACATCGGTTTGCTGTTCTTCTTCGCCATGGCCGGTCTGTCGGTCTATGCAGTGCTGTTCGCCGGTTGGGCCAGTAACAACAAGTTCGCCCTGCTGGGCGCCTTGCGGGCCTCGGCCCAGACCGTGTCCTACGAAGTGTTCATGGGCCTGGCCCTGATGGGCATCGTGGTGCAGGTCGGCTCGTTCAACATGCGCGACATCGTCGAGTACCAGGCGCAGAACCTGTGGTTCATCATTCCGCAGTTCTTCGGCTTCTGTACCTTCTTCATCGCAGGCGTAGCCGTGACTCACCGTCACCCCTTCGACCAGCCGGAAGCGGAACAGGAACTGGCCGACGGTTATCACATTGAATACGCCGGCATGAAATGGGGCATGTTCTTCGTCGGTGAGTACATCGGCATCATCTTGATCTCGGCGCTGCTGGTGACCTTGTTCTTCGGTGGCTGGCACGGTCCGTTCGACATCCTGCCGCAACTGGCTTTCCTCTGGTTCGTCTTGAAGACCTCGTTCTTCATCATGCTGTTCATCCTGCTGCGCGCTGCCATCCCGCGTCCACGGTATGACCAGGTGATGGATTTCGGCTGGAGATTCTGCTTGCCGCTGACCCTGATCAATTTGCTGGTGACTGCTGCCGTTGTGTTGTTGAACACGCCAGCGGGCGCGGTTCAGTGAGGATTTGACCCATGTTCAAATATATTGGCGACATCGTTAAGGGTACCGGTACCCAGTTGCGAAGCCTGGTGATGGTGTTCGGTCACGGCTTTCGCAAACGCGACACCCTGCAATACCCGGAAGAAGCGGTGTACCTGCCGCCGCGCTATCGCGGCCGTATCGTCCTGACCCGCGACCCCGACGGCGAAGAGCGCTGCGTGGCCTGCAACCTGTGCGCCGTGGCGTGCCCGGTGGGCTGCATCTCCCTGCAGAAAGCTGAAACCGAAGACGGTCGTTGGTACCCGGAATTTTTCCGTATCAACTTCTCGCGCTGCATTTTCTGCGGCCTCTGTGAGGAAGCCTGCCCGACCACCGCGATCCAGCTGACACCGGATTTCGAAATGGCCGAGTTCAAACGTCAGGACCTGGTGTACGAGAAAGAAGATCTGCTGATCTCTGGTCCCGGTAAAAACCCTGATTACAACTTCTATCGTGTTGCAGGTATGGCCATTGCCGGTAAGCCAAAAGGCTCCGCGCAAAACGAAGCCGAGCCGATCAACGTGAAGAGCTTGCTGCCTTAAGGAAGAAAGATGGAATTCGCTTTCTATTTCGCATCGGGTATTGCAGTAGTGGCCACGCTTCGCGTGATCACCAACACGAACCCCGTGCACGCCCTGCTCTACCTGATCATTTCGCTGATCGCCGTGGCCATGACCTTTTTCAGCCTCGGCGCACCGTTCGCCGGTGTGCTGGAAGTGATCGCCTACGCTGGCGCCATCATGGTGCTGTTCGTGTTTGTGGTGATGATGCTCAACCTGGGCCCGGCTTCGGTCGCCCAGGAGCGCGTCTGGCTCAAACCCGGCATCTGGATCGGCCCGGTGATCCTGGCAGCCCTGCTGCTTGGCGAACTGCTGTATGTGCTGTTCGCTCACCAGAGCGGCCACGCCATCGGCCACACCACCGTAGACGCCAAGGCCGTGGGCATCAGCCTGTTCGGCCCGTACCTGCTGGTGGTCGAACTGGCTTCGATGCTGCTGCTTGCCGCAGCCATCACCGCCTTCCACTTGGGCCGCAACGAAGCCAAGGAGCAATGATGATGCCTGCTATCCCTTTGGAGCATGGTCTGGCGGTCGCCGGCATCCTGTTCTGCCTTGGCCTGGTCGGCCTGATGGTGCGCCGCAACATTCTCTTCGTGTTGATGAGCCTGGAAATCATGATGAACGCCGCTGCACTGGCGTTCATCGTGGCAGGTGCACGGTGGGGCCAGCCGGATGGACAAGTCATGTTTATCCTGGTGATCAGCCTGGCAGCCGCCGAGGCCAGTATTGGCCTGGCGATTCTGCTGCAACTGTATCGTCGCTTCCACACGCTTGATATCGACGCTGCCAGTGAGATGCGCGGATGAACATGATCTTTCTGACTTTCGTATTTCCCCTGATCGGTTTTCTGCTGCTGTCGTTCTCCCGTGGACGTCTCTCGGAAAATCTCTCGGCCCTTATCGGCGTCGGGTCCATTGGCTTGTCGGCGATTGTCGCTGCTTATGTGATCTGGCAATTCAACGTCGCGCCGCCCGAGGGTGGTCACTACACCCTGGTGCTGTGGCAGTGGATGTCGGTGGAGGGCTTCAAGCCCAACTTCGCCCTCTACGTCGACGGCCTGTCGATCACCATGCTTGGCGTGGTGGTGGGCGTGGGTTTCCTGATCCACCTGTTCGCCTCCTGGTACATGCGCGGTGAAGCCGGTTACTCGCGCTTCTTCGCCTACACCAACCTGTTTATCGCCAGCATGCTGTTCCTGGTGCTGGGCGATAACCTGTTGTTCCTGTACTTCGGCTGGGAAGGTGTAGGCCTGTGCTCGTACCTGTTGATCGGTTTCTACTACAGCAACCGCAACAACGGTAACGCGGCACTCAAGGCCTTTATCGTCACCCGTATCGGCGACGTATTCATGGCCATCGGCCTGTTCATCCTGTTCCAACAGTTGGGCACGTTGAATATCCAGGAACTGCTGGTGCTGGCGCCGCAGAAATTCCAGGTCGGTGACTTCTGGATCACCCTGGCGACCCTGATGCTGCTGGGCGGCGCTGTCGGTAAATCCGCGCAACTGCCGCTGCAAACCTGGCTGGCGGACGCGATGGCCGGTCCTACTCCGGTTTCGGCACTGATCCACGCCGCGACGATGGTAACCGCCGGTGTCTATCTGATCGCCCGTACCCATGGCCTGTTCACCCTGGCGCCGGACGTCCTGCATCTTGTCGGCATCGTCGGTGGTGTGACCCTGGTGCTCGCCGGTTTCGCCGCACTGGTTCAGACCGACATCAAGCGTATCCTCGCCTACTCGACCATGAGCCAGATCGGCTACATGTTCCTGGCCCTGGGCATCGGTGCCTGGGAAGGCGCGATCTTCCACCTGATGACCCACGCCTTCTTCAAGGCCCTGCTGTTCCTTGCCTCCGGTGCGGTGATTGTTGCCTGCCACCATGAGCAGAACATCTTCAAGATGGGCGGCCTGTGGAAGAAACTGCCACTGGCCTACACCAGCTTCATCGTCGGCGGCGCGGCCTTGTCGGCCTTGCCATTGGTGACTGCAGGCTTCTATTCCAAAGACGAAATCCTTTGGGAAGCCTTTGCCAGCGGTAACCAGGGACTGCTGTATGCAGGCCTGGTGGGCGCATTCATGACCTCGTTGTACACCTTCCGCCTGATCTTCATCGCGTTCCACGGTGAAGCGAAGACCGAAGCCCACGCGGGCCATGGCATCTCCCACTGGCTGCCACTGTCGGTACTGATCATCCTGTCGACCTTCGTCGGCGCCATGATCACCCCACCGCTGGCTGGCGTGTTGCCACAAAGCGTCGGCCATGCCGGCGGCGACGCCAAGCACAGCCTGGAAATCGCTTCGGGCGCCATCGCCCTGGCCGGTATCCTGCTGGCGGCACTGCTGTTCCTCGGCAAGCGTCGCTTCGTCACCGCCGTTGCCAACAGTGGCATAGGCCGCGTCCTTTCGGCCTGGTGGTTCGCTGCCTGGGGCTTCGACTGGATCTACGACAAACTGTTCGTCAAGCCTTATCTTGCGATCAGCCACGTACTGCGCAAAGACCCGTTCGACCAGACCATTGGTTTGATCCCGCGTGCTGCCAAGGCCGGTCATAACGCCCTGAGCCGCACCCAGACAGGCCAGTTGCGCTGGTATGCAGCTTCCATGGCGGCCGGTGCCGTGCTGGTGATCGGCGCCATCGTTGTGGTAGCGGTCTGATATGAACTTTGCGAACTTGCGAAAGGAAACGAGCCCGTCATGATTCTGCCCTGGCTAATCCTGATCCCCTTTATCGGCGGCCTGCTCTGCTGGATGGGCGAGCGCTTCGGCGCTACCCTGCCCCGCTGGATTGCGTTGCTGACCATGTCCCTGGAACTCGCTCTCGGCCTCTGGCTGTGGGCCCATGGCGACTATTCATTTGCTCCGGCGCCTGGCGCAGATCCGACCTGGGCGCTTGAGTTCAAGCACATCTGGATCCCGCGTTTTGGCATCAACGTGCACCTGGCCCTCGATGGCCTGTCGCTGTTGATGATCCTGCTGACCGGCCTGCTGGGTATCCTCTCGGTACTCTGCTCCTGGAAAGAGATTCAGCATCGCGTGGGCTTCTTCCACCTGAACCTGATGTGGATTTTGGGCGGTGTTGTCGGCGTGTTCCTCGCCCTCGACCTGTTCATGTTCTTCTTCTTCTGGGAAATGATGCTGGTGCCGATGTACTTCCTCATCGCGCTCTGGGGTCACAGTTCTTCGGACGGCAAGAAAACCCGGATCTACGCGGCGACCAAGTTCTTCATCTTCACCCAGGCTTCCGGCCTGATCATGTTGGTGGCGATCCTCGGCCTGGTACTGGTTAACTTCAACAGCACCGGGGTAATCACGTTTGATTACGCCACGCTGCTGAAAACCAAGATGTCCCTGACCACCGAATACATCTTGATGCTGGGCTTCTTCATCGCCTTCGCGGTGAAGCTGCCGGTGGTGCCGTTCCACTCCTGGTTGCCTGACGCTCACGCCCAGGCGCCGACCGCCGGCTCCGTGGACCTGGCCGGCATCCTGTTGAAGACTGCGGCCTACGGCTTGCTGCGTTTCGCCCTGCCGCTGTTCCCGAATGCCTCGGCCGAGTTTGCGCCGATCGCCATGACCCTCGGTCTGATCGGGATTTTCTACGGTGCGTTCCTGGCCTTCGCCCAGACCGACATCAAGCGTCTGATCGCCTTCTCGTCCGTTTCCCACATGGGCTTCGTACTGATCGGCATCTACTCCGGCAGCCAGGTGGCATTGCAAGGTGCAGTGATCCAGATGTTGGCTCACGGCGTTTCGGCGGCGGCACTGTTTATCCTCAGTGGCCAGTTGTATGAGCGTCTGCACACCCGTGACATGCGTGAGATGGGCGGCCTGTGGTCGCGTATCGCCTACCTGCCGGCCATCAGCCTGTTCTTCGCCGCCGCATCCCTGGGCTTGCCGGGTACCGGCAACTTCATTGGCGAATTCCTTATCCTGATGGGTGCGTTCGTCAATACACCGTGGGTCAGCGCTATCGCTACCTCCGGCCTGGTGTTCGGTTCGGTCTACTCGCTGATCATGATCCACCGTGCCTACTTCGGTCCGTCCAAGTCGGACGCCGTGTTGCATGGCCTGGATGCTCGCGAACTGATCATGGTGCTCGGCCTTGCAGTGCTGCTGATCTACATCGGCGTGTACCCGCAGCCGTTCCTCGATACCTCTGCCGCAACGATGCATGGCGTGCAGCAATGGTTCGGCACCGCCTTCACTCAACTCGCTTCGGCCCGGTAAGAGCGCTATGGAATTCACGATCCAACATTTTATCGCGCTTGCGCCGCTGCTGATCTCCAGCCTCACCGTTGTAACGGTGATGCTGGCGATCGCCTGGCGCCGCAACCACTCGCAGACCTTCCTGATTTCGGTGGCGGGTCTGAACCTGGCCTTGCTGTCGATCATCCCGGCACTCAAGGTCGCGCCACTGGCGGTCACCCCGCTGTTGATGGTCGATGACTTCGCGCTGCTGTACATCGCGTTGATCCTCGTCGCCACTCTGGCCTGCGTCACCCTCGCCCACGCCTACCTCGGCGAAGGCGGCACTGGTTACCCAGGCAACCGCGAAGAGCTGTACCTGCTTATCCTCCTGGCTGCCACCGGCGGTATTGTCCTGGTCAGCGCGCAACACCTGGCCGGCTTGTTCATCGGCCTGGAACTGCTGTCGATCCCGACCTACGGCCTGGTGGCCTACGCCTTCTTCAACAAGCGCTCCCTGGAAGCCGGCATCAAGTACATGGTGCTGTCGGCGGCTGGTTCCGCGTTCCTGTTGTTCGGTATGGCGCTGCTCTACGCCGAAGCTGGCAGCCTGAGCTTCAGCGGTATCGGTCACGCCCTGGCAGCCACCAGCATGCCTGCGCCAATTGCCCAGTTGGGCCTGGCAATGATGTTGATCGGCCTGGCGTTCAAGCTGTCGCTGGTGCCGTTCCACCTGTGGACCCCGGACGTGTACGAAGGCGCCCCGGCGCCAGTCGCTGCTTTCCTGGCTACCGCCTCGAAAGTCGCGGTGTTTGCGGTGATGGTGCGTTTGTTCCAGATCTCGCCTGCTGCCAACACCGGTGTACTGAGCGACGTGCTGACCATCATCGCCATCGCGTCGATCCTGTTCGGTAACCTACTGGCCCTGACCCAGAACAACCTCAAGCGTCTGCTGGGTTATTCGTCCATCGCTCACTTTGGCTATCTGTTGATCGCCTTGGTGGCAAGCAAGGGCCTGGCGGTGGAAGCCATCGGCGTCTATCTGGCCACCTACGTGATCACCAGCCTTGGCGCGTTCGGCGTGATCACCCTGATGTCCTCGCCTTACAAAGGCCGCGACGCCGACGCCCTGTACGAGTATCGCGGCCTGTTCTGGCGCCGCCCGTACCTGACCGCCGTGTTGACCATGATGATGCTGTCCCTGGCCGGTATCCCACTGACCGCTGGCTTCATCGGCAAGTTCTACATTGTGGCTACCGGTGTTGAAGCGCACGAATGGTGGCTGGTGGCTTCGCTGGTATTGGGCAGCGCCATCGGCGTTTTCTACTACCTGCGCGTGATGGTGACGCTGTACCTGATCGAGCCAAACCTGCGCCGTGTTGACGCCGAACTGCACTGGGAACAGAAAGCAGGCGGCGTAATGCTGCTGGCGATCGCCCTGTTGGCGTTCTTCCTCGGCGTCTACCCACAACCGTTGCTCACCTTGGTGCAGCATGCGGTGATGGCGGGTTGATCGTTTAGGCGATTGCAGTAAATAGAACGGCACCTTCGGGTGCCGTTTTGCGTTTCTGGGAATAGATCCAAGAGGGGCGGCGCGGCGTCTATTGCTATCGCGAGCAAGCCCGCGATAGCGGTAGCACAAACACCACAAAAAACGGCACCTTACGGTGCCGTTCTACTAACGCCCCCTCTTACTTACGCGCCGCCTCCCACGACTTGAGCAACTCGTTGTAGTTGACCGTTTCACCCTTGGGCTTCTCGTTCGCCAGTTTCGGCTTCGGCGCCCCAGGCTGATCAAACCAGTATTGCGCATCGCGCTCCGGGTTCATCTTCGGCCCGCAGATCGGCTGCACCTTGGAGCGCTCCAGGCGCGTCATGATGGCGTCCTGGTCCTTGGCTAAACCATCCAGCGCCTGTTGCGGGGTTTTCTCGCCGCTGGCGGCTTCCGAAATGTGGCTCCACCACAGTTGGGCCAGGCGTGGATAATCCGGCACGTTGGTCCCGGTCGGTGTCCATTGCACACGGGCCGGGCTGCGATAGAACTCCACCAGCCCGCCAAGCTTCGGTGCCAGGTCGGTCATGGCCTGGGAGTTGATGTCAGACTCGCGGATCGGCGTCAGGCCGACGATGGTTTTCTTCAGCGACACGGTTTTCGAGGTCACGAACTGGGCATAGAGCCAGGCCGCCAGTTTCTGTTTCTCCGGTGTCGACTTGAGGAAGGTCCAGGAACCCACGTCCTGATACCCCAGTTTCATGCCCTCCTCCCAATACGGCCCACGCGGCGATGGCGCCATGCGCCACTTCGGCGTGCCGTCGGCATTCATCACCGGCAGGCCGGGCTTGGTCATGTCGGCAGTAAAGGCGGTGTACCAGAATATCTGCTGTGCGATGTTGCCCTGGGACGGCACCGGCCCGGATTCGGAGAAGGTCATGCCCGCTGCTTCCGGCGGCGCGTAGGCGCGCATCCAGTCGACATACTTCTGCGTGGCAAAGACCGCAGCCGGGCCATTGGTGTCGCCGCCCCGGGTGACGCTGGAGCCCACCGGATGGCAATCCTCGACGCGGATGCCCCATTCGTCCACTGGCAAGCCATTAGGCAAGCCTTTGTCGCCACCACCAGCCATGGAGAACCAGGCATCGGTGAAACGCCAGCCCAGAGACGGGTCTTTCTTGCCATAGTCCATGTGCCCGTAGACGCGCTTGCCGTCGATTTCCTTGACGTCTTCGGTGAAGAACTTGGCAATGTCTTCATAGGCCGACCAGTTCACCGGCACGCCCAACTCGTAGCCGTATTTTTCCTTGAACTTGGCTTTCAGGTCCGCACGCTCAAACCAGTCGGCGCGGAACCAATACAGGTTGGCGAACTGCTGGTCGGGCAACTGGTAGATCTTGCCGTCCGGCGCGGTGGTGAAGGAAATGCCGATGAAGTCCTTGAGGTCCAGGGTCGGCGAGGTGAAGTCCTTGCCTTCGTTGGCCATAAGATCGGTGATGGATTCGGTCTTGCCGTAGCGAAAGTGCGTACCGATCAAATCCGAGTCGTTGACCCAACCGTCATAGATGTTCTTGTCGGACTGCATCTGGGTTTGCAGCTTCTCCACCACGTCGCCTTCCTGCAACAGGTCGTGGGTCAGCTTGATCCCGGTGATTTCGTTGAAAGCCTTGGCCAGCACCTTGGATTCATACTCGTGGGTGGTGAGGGTTTCCGACACCACGTTGATCTTCATCCCACGAAACGGCTCGGCCGCCTTGATAAACCACTTCAACTCTTCGAGCTGCTGGGCTTCGGTCAAGGTGGACGGTTTGAACTCACTGCCGATCCATTTTTTCGCCGCGTCCTCGTAGGCATCGGCCCAGGCTGCAGCGCTCAACCCGCTGAGCGCCAGCACGGCCGCCAATGAAATGCTATGTCGCAGCTTATTGTTTTTGTCGAACATAGAGACCTCCTGGTTAAGTACAGAGTGGGGGTGCCAAGACCTGGCAGCTAGCCCCAGCGCATCACAGCCAACAGCCACACCAGGGACAGCGCGGACGCCACCCAGATGCTCCAGCCGGTCACGCCAATCACCAGCAAATGCAGGTAGGCGCTCCCGAGAAGACCAATAAACAAACGATCACCACGGGTGGTGCTGATCGGTAAAAAGCCGCGCCGGGGGATACTCGGCGAGCGCAGTTCCCAGGTGGTCATGCCCGCCAGCAGCAGGGCAATGGCCGCAAAGAACAGCGCAGTCGGGGTGGTCCAGGCCATCCATTCCATCATCGACTCCTCAGACCCGGCCCAGGGCAAAGCCCTTGGCCACATGGTTGCGAACAAACCAGATCACCAGCATGCCCGGCAGAATGGTCAACACTCCCGCCGCCGCCAGTACACCCCAGTCAATGCCGGAGGCCGAGACCGTACGGGTCATCACCGCCGCGATAGGCTTGGCGTTGACCGACGTCAGCGTGCGCGCCAGCAACAGTTCGACCCAGGAAAACATGAAGCAAAAAAACGCCGTCACGCCGATCCCCGAGCCAATCAAGGGGATAAAAATCTTTACGAAAAACTTGGGAAAACTGTAGCCATCGATGTAGGCGGTTTCGTCGATTTCCTTGGGCACCCCGGACATGAAGCCTTCAAGAATCCACACCGCCAGCGGCACGTTGAACAGGCAATGAGCCAGGGCCACCGCGATATGGGTATCGAACAGGCCGATAGACGAATACAGCTGGAAAAACGGCAGCAGAAACACTGCCGGCGGCGCCATACGGTTGGTCAGCAGCCAGAAAAACAGATGCTTATCCCCCAGGAAACGGTAGCGGGAAAACGCATAGGCTGCCGGCAACGCCACGCTTAGGGAAATCACCGTATTCAGGCTGACGTAATACAGCGAGTTCAGATAGCCGGTGTACCAACTGGGGTCGGTGAAGATCACCTTGTAGTTAGCCAGGGTGAAATCCTGGGGAAACAGCGTCAGGCCGCCGAGGATTTCGGTGTTGCTCTTGAAGGACATGTTCAGCAGCCAGTAGATCGGCACCAGCAGGAACAGGATGTAGATCAGCAGCGGCACAAGCTTGCGTTTGCTCATGATAGCGGCCTCAGCGATTGGCGTCGGAGTGGGTCATGGCGGTATAGAACAGCCAGGACACCAACAGGATGATCAGGAAATACACCAGGGAAAATGCCGCCGCCGGGCCCAGGTCGAATTGCCCTACGGCCATCTGGGTCAAGGTCTGGCTCAGAAAGGTGGTGGCATTGCCTGGTCCCCCGCCGGTCAGCACAAACGGCTCGGTGTAGATCATGAAACTGTCCATAAAGCGCAGCATCACCGCGATCAGCAGCACGCTCTTCATCTTTGGCAACTGGATATGCCGGAATACCGCCCAGGCTGATGCGCGATCAATACGCGCCGCCTGGTAATACACATCCGGGATCGCCCGCAGCCCCGAATAGCACAGCAGTGCCACCAGTGAGGTCCAGTGCCAGACGTCCATCACCAGCACCGTGACCCAAGCGTCCATGGTGTTGGCGGCATAGTTGTAGCTGATGCCCATCGCATTGAGGGTCGAGCCCAACAAGCCGATATCGGCCCGACCGAAGATCTGCCAAATGGTGCCGACCACGTTCCACGGGATCAGCAACGGAATCGCCATGACGATCAGCACCAGGGACGACCAGCGGCCCTTGGTGGGCATGGTCAAGGCAATGGCTATCCCCAAGGGAATCTCGATCAGCAGCACGCAGGCGGAATAAATGAACTGGCGCAGCAACGAGTCATGCAATCGCGGGTCCAGCAGCACCTGCTTGTACCAGTCGGCGCCGACAAAGTAGCGGCTGGACTGGTCGAAAATGTCCTGCACCGAATAGTTGACCACCGTCATCATCGGAATCACTGCGCTGAAGGCCACCAGCAGAAACACCGGCAGCACCAACCACCAGGCCTTATTGTTCTGCACCTTATTCATGGCTGCATCTCCAGCAGGTAATCGTCGGCATAGACCATCAACCATTGCGCGGGAAAGCTGATGGACGCCCGGCCCTCTGGCACCGGTTTGTCCTCGGCCAGACGCACTTTCAGCGGCGCGCCATCGAGGTTCAGGGTCATGATCTTGTAGGTACCAAGGTCTTCGACATGGACCACATCAGCCTGCAACGCATCGGGGTTGGGCTCATCCCAGACATGGATAAACTCCGGGCGGATGCCGACCTGCAGTTTTTTGTAGTCCATTTGCGCGATCCGCTGTTGCAGCACCTCGGACAACGCCAGGTGCGTCCCGGCAAAGCACACGCCACCGGCGTCCGCCTGCACTTCGATCAGATTCATCCCAGGGCTGCCGATGAAATAGCCGACAAAGGTATGACTGGGTCGCTCGAACAACTCCCGTGGCGTGCCGAATTGCACGATCTGCCCGCCGTACATCACCGCAATCTTGTCGGCAAAGGTCGAGGCTTCCAGTTGGTCGTGAGTGACGTAGACCATGGTGATGTTGAACTGCTCGTGGATCTGCTTGAGCTTGCGCCGCAGTTTCCATTTCAGGTGTGGGTCGATCACCGTCAACGGCTCGTCGAACAGGATCGCTGACACGTCATCGCGCACCAGCCCACGGCCCATGGAGACCTTCTGCTTTTCATCGGCAGTGAGGTTACGAGCCTTTTTGCTCAGCAGGGCCTGCAGGTCGAGGACCTCGGCAATTTCCTGCACCTTGCTGTGAATTTTCGCGGGTGCCATGCCCTGGTTGCGCAAGGGAAAGGCCAGGTTGTCGAACACCGTCATGGTGTCGTACACCACCGGAAACTGGAACACCTGGGCGATGTTGCGCTTTTCCGGGGTCAGCTCGTTGACCACCTTGCCGTCGAACATCACTTGGCCTTCCGACGGGCTGAGCAGGCCGGAGATGATATTGAGCAAGGTGGACTTGCCGCAGCCTGAGGGGCCAAGCAACGCGTAGGCGCCACCCTGTGCCCAGACGTGGTTCATTTCGCGAATGGCGTAGTCCTCAGGGCCTGTTGGCGTAGGACTGTAGCTATGAGCCAGGTTCTGCAAATGGATTTCGGCCATCAGGCAATCCTCGCGACACGTCGACCGGGGGCCTGGACTAACCGTCCCTGACCATCGAACACAAACAATTTGTGGGTGGGGATATAGATCCGGATCGGCGCATCGACGTCGTATTCGTGAACCCCAGGCAGATGCAAAACCAGCAGGAAATGTTCACTGCGCACATGCAGGAACGTTTCCGAGCCGCTGATTTCCGCGACTTCCACGGTTACCGCCAGCTCCAGGTCATCATCATTGCTGGGCACCAGGCTGATATGGCTGGGGCGCACGCCAAAGCGGAACTCACCTTCACCGATGGGCCGCAGGTCGACGTTCAGCGGGAAATGCACGAAGTTGGCGAAACTCACTTCATTACCACTAATCCGTCCCGGCATCAGATTGATCGGCGGTTCGGAAAACAACTCGGCAGCCAGCACCGTTTGCGGCTGGTGGTACACCTCGGCGGCCTTGCCGCTCTGGATCACCCGGCCTTCGTGGAGGATCGTGGTGGTACCGCCCAAGGCCAGTGCTTCGTTGGGTTCAGTGGTGGCGTAAATGGCGATGGTGTGGCGCGCCTTGAACAGTTCGCGCATTTCCTGACGCAGTTCTTCCCGAAGTTTGTAGTCCAGGTTCACCAGCGGCTCATCGAACAGGATCAACTCGGCGTCCTTGACCAGCGCTCGAGCCATGGCCGTGCGCTGCTGCTGGCCACCGGATAGCTCCAAGGGATGGCGTTGCAGAAACTTCTCGATGCGCAGCATCTTCGCGGTTTCCAGTACCTTGCTCTGGATCTGCTCGGCCGAGACACCGGCCTGGCGCAACGGCGAGGCGATGTTCTCGTAGACGGTCATGGTCGGGTAATTGATGAACTGCTGGTAGACCATCGACACGTTGCGCAACCGCACCGATTGTTGGGTGACATCAACACCATTCATCAGGATGCGACCGCTGCCTGGCTTGTCCAGGCCGGCCATCAGGCGCATCAGGCTGGTCTTGCCGGACAGGGTGCGGCCCAGCAGAACGTTGAAGGAGCCGGCTTCAAAGCGCAGATTGACATCATCGATCCAGGTCTGGCCTTCGACAACGCGGGTGACATGTTCCAGGGTCAATGACATGACACGACCTTTTTATTATTGGAGTTGTTCTATCGAAATGTCAGAGCGAGTTTCGTGCCAAAAGCCAATAGCCAGCGCAGGCCCTTGATAAGTAAGGTATTTTGTCAATGGAAGGCAAACCCAGCGTTCACTGCTGAACAGAAATGAACATCCCGCACTGAACAATTGAACAACCTCCAGGTTGACAATGAACAGTTCTGAACAACACTGAATGAGCCTCTGTAGGAGCGAGCTCGCTCTTATGAAGTGAGCCCCATAAAAACAACAATAAAAAGAAGGTCACAGAAATGGCCGCACCTGCCCCACTGCTGACTCACGACACCATCATCCAGGACTCCTGGCGCCGCTGCCGCGCCTTTGGCCTGGATCATCAGAGCACGCCGAGCTTCGATCAACTGCCCGCCGAGGGCATCAGTCAACTGCTGGAAAGCCAGCATTCCCTGGTGCAGACCACCCACCAGGAAGTCCTGCCCTATTACGAGAACATCCTCAGCAACTCCAACTGCCTGATCATGCTCGCCGACAACCAGGGCCAGGTGCTGACCTCCTGGGGCACCCAACGTTTTATCGAGCCTAAACTGGCCCGAGGCTTCAGCGCCGGCGCCAGTTGGATGGAGCGCTCCAGTGGCACCAACGCCATCGGCACCGCCCTGGCCTGTGCCCAGGCAGTACATATCGAGCACGATGAACACTTCCTCAAGGCCAATCGTTTCATGACCGGCTCGGCGGCGCCGATCTTCGACGCCAAGCGCGAGATCATCGCGGTACTGGACGTGTCCAGCGACAGTTACCTGCCGCCGTCCCACACCCTGGGCATGGTCAAGATGATGAGCCAGACGGTGGAAAACCGGCTGATCCTCAACCTGTTTCGCGGCGAACATTTCCAGTTAACCTTCAATACCGGCCTGAGCAACCTCGACAGCCAGTGGGCCGGCTTGCTGATTTTTGATGAAAGCGGCCAGGTGCTATCGGCCAACCGCCGTGCCGACAACCTGCTGGGTATCAGCCTGTCGCGGGTGATGATCGACAGCCTGTTCAAGGTGTCGCTGCTGGAACTGCTCAACCAACCCGAAGGCTTGCCCTTCGCCCTGCAAGCCGCCGGGCGCAACCGCTTCCAATGCCTGTTGAAGCGGCCCAAACAAACGCCGATCCAGGCCCGCGTGTTTAGCGATCCAACGCCCGTCGTAGCCACCTCTATCAGCCTCAAGACCCTGCACTTTGGCGACAGCCGTGTGGAAAAGGCCGTGCGCCAGGCCGAGCGGCTGCTGGAAAAGGATATTCCGCTGCTGATCCACGGTGAAACTGGCGTCGGCAAAGAAGTGTTCGTCAAAGCCCTGCACCAGGCCAGCTCCCGCAGCCAACAAGCATTTATCGCCGTTAACTGTGCGGCGATTCCTGCCGAGCTGGTGGAATCGGAGCTGTTTGGCTACGAAAAAGGCGCGTTCACCGGCGCCAATCAGAAAGGCAGCATCGGCCTGATCCGCAAGGCCGACAAAGGCACTCTGTTTCTTGATGAGATCGGCGATATGCCCCTACCAACCCAGGCTCGACTGCTGCGGGTATTGCAGGAACGCTGCGTGCAGCCAGTGGGCAGCAGCGAGTTGTTCCCGGTGGACTTGCGGATCATCTCCGCCACCAACCGCTCGTTGCGCGAACAGGTACAGATCGGCCGCTTTCGCGAAGACCTCTATTACCGCATCGGCGGCCTGACCCTGGAACTGCCGCCCTTGCGCGAGCGCAGTGACAAGCAGGCGCTGTTCAAGCAATTGTGGCAACAACACCGTGAACCGACCCAATGGGCCGGGCTGAGCGCCGAAGTACTGGCGCTGTTCGATCAACATCCGTGGCCGGGCAATTTGCGCCAGGTCAGCAGCGTGATGCAGGTGGCGCTGGCCATGGCTGAAGATCAGCCTATCCGGATGGAGCACTTGCCGGATGATTTCTTTGTGGACCTCAACGTAGCGGCGCCGCTCCCCGCCAATGAAGTTCTGGATGACAACCTGGACCTCAATCAACGGCTAAAAGCCTTGGGTGGCAACATTTCCCTTCTTGCCCGTGAGTTGGGCGTAAGCCGCAACACCTTGTACAAGCGTCTGCGCCAAGGTGGCAGCTGACTCCTACGCTGAAGCGCAGATGTAGTCGATGATTTGACGAAACGTCCTATCAGCACTGACGAATAAGTCCGACTTCTTTCTCTTACAAACCTCTCCAAAGTCTCTCGCCTGATCACACAGCGCGAGGGACCGCCGATGTTGCAACCAACTAATGTTCTGGCCCATCTTATGCCTTCAAGGATGGCCTCTCAAATGAGCGCGGGACTTGTCGCATACGAACTAACCATGGGAAAACGTCCTACACGGGAAGATATGGTTCATATATTTGATCATGAAGAACACAACCTGACAAACAACCCACAAGAACAGACGGAATTCTATAAAGACTGGCTAGCGTCAGTAGGCGCCGAGAGAAATACACACGGCTAAACGCCAACAGAGGACAACCATGAAATCAATAGAAATCATCACCATCAAAAATAATACTCGTGGAAGTTCGACAATAGAATATGAGGGTGGCAAACCAGCTCTAACCCTATTACTAGATAACGGACTCAAGAAAACTTATACAGCCAGCGATTTGTATGACTGCCTTGGCCTACTAAGAGCGGACTTTAAAGACACAAAATTTTTATGCAAAAGAGCTAAAGTCAACGTGCATACTTCTGGAATGTCATCGCACATGTCAAACGGGCTTGTTGCATATGAACTGAAAATGGGCCAACCGGACGGGAAGCTGGTCTATATTTTTGATTATGATGAAAATAACATAACCAACAACATCCAGGAGCAACATGATTTTTGTGCACGCTGGGCTGCCTCTTTATAGTAGCCAGCCCCTAAACGGGACAACTATATTTGCCCCTACCCACACCTCAGACCTTCCTTAGCGATATAGATTAGTTCTTTTTCTTGACTAGCTTGTTAATATAATATTTGAGACTTAATCGATCTTTTGGCCTCGGCTTGTAATGGGTTTTGTTTCTTTGTGCGGGATCGACCGCCATGGCTTGTGCTGTATAGTAATAAAGTGCAATAGACCTGCGCGTGATGTGCTCCGGAGTCGTCAATGGCTCTGGGTGCCCATGATTGCTATCTTTGTCTGTGTTAAAAATGACGCAGCGGTTATAAATTGGCAGGATCTTTTCAAGACACATTTTCATGTCGACATCCCAAAGCTCCAGATTACCGCCGTATTCCTCTTGCCAGTCCTCATTCAGGTAAATTATGACATTCAGCCTGCGTTCAACATTAAGTTTCTTGTTGAGCCTGAAATCTGAGTGCACCCCTAGGAAACCACCACTTTTTGTTTCATGCAGCCCACCACCGGTGAAATAGGGATCGGGGATCAAACCTTCGATGCCCGTGAGCTTTTCAAGAAACTGCAACATGGGGGCTGAGTTAAAAGCGTTGAAAAGAATCTTCAAAAATGGGGAGCATTCGTTGGGACTTATTTGACGTTTACGTTGGCCTTTATAGCCGCGCTCGTAGAGCATTTCGTTGTTAGTCGGCTCGACTGGGAAGTGCGAGCAGATACTCGCAATCAGGTCTGCCTGTAAAAAATCATCGATTACTATATGCGGAAATGGCGTAGCCTGGACATAGCGACTGGCAAGTGAACAACCAAAAGCGCTGGCGGCGTTCTGGTCGAAATCAAGCTCCGGGGAGAGGGTGACGGGTAGTGTTTGAGTGATGGGTGCCATTACCGCTCCAATAACTTAATATAAAGGTCTGTGGATGACACTCAAACAGTGTCGCACACTACTCGCCGTGCGGCTTCGAAGCTTAACTATTGCTGTCTTTCTTGTTCATACGCTTAAGGATACTGTTGTACATATTGGTTCGTCTATGAGTCTCTCCATAGCCGCCAGCTGCTGCGACAGTACCGGCCTGAATGTGATCTAGGTAGCTGAAAATTTTACGTGGCGATAACATTTCAATGACATAGCCAAGCTCGGTCATGCGGTCTTGGAGGGTATAGCCAGGCACACGATCATCCATCGAAAAATGCATGCCGTGCTGCTTGATAAGTTTGCAGTTCCACAACGTACAAAAACTCTTCAAGTAGACTTCTTTGTACGGCTTTGGTTCTCTGGATCGTAATCCCAGGGAAATTTTCAGGTGTCTGAAATGGTGTTTGAAGAGTCGCGAGCTAAAGCGCCAAATGGTTCTCGCGGCGCCACGATTTAATTGTTCTACACAGCCGACGGCTACGACTTTTGGGTTTTTAATGCATTTATTTAGCATCATCGAGAAAACGTTTTTATCAAAAACAAACGTATCAGTGTGCATCAGGAATAAATAATCAGTTTCAATCCGTTCCAAAACCATGTCAAGTGCTTTGCCATGCGCGATATGGCCCGGCTCTGGTTCAAGAGCAGTACGCTCGATTAAGTTGATCCAGTCAAGTGTCCGCAAATACTCGGTACTCTCATCGGCGGAGTAGTTGTCAACCACCCATATTGGGACGTTGCTGTCACCCACATGCTTTCGCAATAAGTCCAAGCATATTCTGGTAATTTCTGGCGTCTTGTAATTTACTATAACTATGCTGAATAGTTTAGAACTGTCGACTAGTAAATCAGTACTACTCATCGCTCAGACACTCAATAGTATTATATGTAAGTATAGAAATGATCGGACCCGCATACAGCTGCGCTGCTTATGTGCCTGCGCGATATTTTGTGCAACTACAAAACACCACTTATTAAGTCGCCTTGCCATACACTGAACAACCTTAGTTTGTTCCGACCCGATGGAGAGCAGTAGAGTCAGCCGTCATCGTATAAGGATCTACTCTGTAGGTAAATATCCGTGAATTAGTTTGTTACATCAGAAGGCTGGCTAGGCGAGCTTCTTGGGAATGCGTGAGCCGAGCGTACATAAGCCATCCAGGAGCAAAAACGACTCGGCGCGCGCTGGGAGCGCCTCATCCTAATTGAGCCCAACATCCAGGTCGCCACAAGAAAAGCCACGGGTAAGTCCCCCAAAACTCACACAAAAACGCCCCGAACCAGTCGGGGCGTTTTCATTCAGCGGGCAATCAACCCTAATCAGCCAACCGCCAAGTCGTCCCACCCTTCCCGTCTTCCAACACCACACCCATCGCAGTAAGTTGGTCACGAACTCGGTCAGACTCAGCCCAGTCCTTGTTAGCCCGGGCAGTCAAACGCGCCTGAATCAGCGTATCCACTTCAGCGGCATCAACGCGCCCTTCAGCACCCGCTTGCAGGAAGTCATCGGCTTCCATTTGCAGGACGCCCAGCACACTGGCCAGTTCTTTCAAGCGCGCCGCCAAACCAGCCGCCGCATCAAGATCACTCTCGCGCAGTCGGTTGATCTCACGCACCATTTCGAACAGCACCGCGCAGGCTTCTGGCGTACCGAAGTCGTCGTTCATCACCTGGGTGAAACGCTCAACGAACGTTTCGCCGCCAGCAGGAGCAACGGTCGGCAGGCCTTTCAACGCGTGGTAGAAACGCTCCAGGGCGCCCTTGGCATCCTTGAGGTTGTCTTCCGAGTAGTTGATGGCGCTGCGGTAGTGGCTCGACACCAGCAGGTAACGCACAACTTCCGGGTGGTACTTTTCCAGCACATCGCGGATGGTGAAGAAGTTGTTCAAGGACTTGGACATCTTCTCGCCATTGATGCGAATCATGCCGCAATGCATCCACGCGTTGGCGTAGGTCTTGCCGGTGGCCGCTTCGCTTTGGGCGATTTCGTTTTCGTGGTGCGGGAACTCCAGATCGCTGCCGCCGCCATGAATGTCGAAGGTCTCGCCCAGGCAGCAGGTGGACATCACCGAGCATTCGATGTGCCAGCCTGGACGCCCGGCGCCCCATGGTGACTCCCAGCTCGGCTCGCCGGGCTTGACGCCTTTCCACAGGACGAAGTCCAGTGGGTCCTGTTTGGCTTCGTCGACTTCGATCCGCGCACCGATACGCAGGTCTTCAATTTTCTTGCGCGACAGCTTGCCGTAGCCCATGAACTTGGCGACGCGGTAGTACACGTCGCCATTGCCCGGGGCGTAGGCGTAACCCTTGTCGATCAGGGTCTGGATCATGGTCAGCATGCCAGGGATATGATCCGTGGCGCGAGGCTCCATGTCCGGCTTGAGGATGTTGAGGCGCGCCTCGTCCTCGTGCATCGCGGTGATCATGCGCTCGGTCAGCACGTCGAACGGCTCGCCGTTCTCGCGGGCCCGATTGATGATCTTGTCTTCGATGTCCGTGATGTTACGTACATACGTCAGGTCATAACCGCTGAAACGCAACCAGCGGGTCACCAGGTCAAAGGCAACCATGCTGCGGCCGTGGCCGATATGGCAGTAGTCGTACACGGTCATGCCGCAGACGTACATGCGCACCTTGTTGCCATCCAAAGGCTTGAAGACTTCTTTGCTCTTGCTGAGCGTGTTGTAGATCGTTAGCACAACAATTCCTTCTCTCTATGCAAAGCCGGTCAGGCCTGCATGATCACTGGCCCCACGAATCACGCAAGGTCACGGTACGATTGAATACCGGCTGACCAGGTTTCGAGTCCTTGATATCCGCGCAGAAGTAACCTTCGCGCTCGAACTGGAAACGGTCTTCCGGTTGTGCATTGCCAAGTGATGGCTCAGCACGACAACCTGTAAGAACTTGCAGCGAGTCAGGGTTGATGTTGTCCAGGAAACTGGCGCTGTCTTCGGCCTTCTCAGGGTTGGCCGAACGGAACAGACGATCGTACAGGCGCACTTCGCATTCGATGCTGGCCGCAGCCGGCACCCAGTGCACCACGCCCTTGACCTTGCGGCCTTCAGGGTTCTTGCCCAGGGTTTGCGGATCGTAGGAGCAACGCAACTCGACGATGTTGCCATCGGCGTCCTTGATCGCTTCGTCGGCACGGATCACGTAGCTGCCGCGCAGGCGCACTTCGCCGTTGGGCTCCAGGCGCTTGAAGCCTTTTGGCGGCTCTTCCATGAAGTCTGCACGGTCGATGTAGATTTCACGGGCAAACGGCAATACACGCACGCCCATGTCTTCTTTCGGGTGGCACGGCAGTTCGAGGTTCTCGACTTGGCCTTCCGGGTAGTTGGTGATCACAACTTTCAGCGGATGCAGCACGCACATGGCGCGTGGTGCGCTGTGGTCGAGATCGTCACGGATGCTGAATTCCAGCATGCCGAAGTCCACCACACCGTCGGAACGGTTGGTGCCGACCATGTCACAGAAGTTGCGGATCGATTTTGGCGTGTAGCCACGGCGGCGGAAACCCGACAGCGTGGACATGCGTGGGTCGTCCCAACCGAAGACGTGCTTTTCATCGACCAGTTGCTTGAGCTTGCGCTTGCTGGTGATGGTGTAGTTCAGGTTCAGGCGGCTGAACTCGTACTGACGCGGGTGCGCCGGTACGGGCAGGCTGTTGAGGAACCATTCGTACAGCGGGCGGTGGCTTTCGAACTCCAGGGTGCAGATGGAGTGGGTGATGCCTTCGATGGCGTCCGACTGACCGTGGGTGAAATCGTAGTTGGGATAGATGCACCACTTGTCACCGGTCTGGTGGTGGTGAGCGTGACGGATGCGGTACATGATCGGGTCGCGCAGGTTCATGTTCGGCGAGGCCATGTCGATCTTGGCCCGCAGTACACGATCGCCGTCCTTGAACTCGCCGGCTTTCATGCGGGCGAACCAGTCCAGGTTTTCTTCAACCGAACGGTCGCGGAACGGGCTGTTCTTGCCAGGCTCGGTCAGGCTGCCACGGTATTCCTTGGCTTGCTCCGGGCTCAGGTCGTCAACGTAGGCCTTGCCGGCCTTGATCAACTCGACGGCCCATGTGTACAGCTGGTCGAAATACTGCGAGGCATAGCGCACTTCACCGGACCATTCAAAGCCCAGCCACTTGATGTCGCTTTCAATGGCGTCGATGTATTCCTGGTCTTCCTTGGCCGGGTTGGTGTCGTCGAAACGCAGGTGCGTGACGCCACCGAACTCCTGGGCCAGGCCGAAGTTGACACAGATCGCCTTGGCGTGACCGATGTGCAGGTAGCCGTTGGGCTCTGGCGGGAAGCGGGTGACGATCTGCGTGTGCTTGCCCGAATCCAGGTCCGCCTGGATGATCGGGCGCAGGAAATTGACCGGGACGGCAGGTCCGGCCTTGGAATTCGAGGTAGGGTCGACAGTGGGCTTGCTCATAGGATCCTTGAACAGACGAAGTACGTGGCCGGGGTAGGCCTAAAACAAAGGGCTTATCATAGCCGATGCTGTCAATCACCTGACAGAGCGCGGCCAAAAACTGCTTCATTTATTGTATGGGCGGTAAAAAACCACCTCGAAATTCCTGCAGGTCACGCTAAACTGCGCACCTTGGCCGTCGTTTGGCCAAACAGGTAGCGGCGCCAAAAACGCCCGAACCCACGAATTCCTTGAAAGAGTAGCGAACATGACTCAAGTCAAACTGACCACCAACCATGGCGACATCGTTCTGGAACTGAACGCTGAAAAAGCACCGATTACCGTTGCCAACTTCATCGAATACGTTAAAGCAGGCCACTACGAAAACACTGTTTTCCACCGTGTCATCGGCAACTTCATGGTCCAGGGCGGCGGTTTCGAGCCGGGCATGAAAGAAAAGAAAGACAAGCGCCCAAGCATCCAGAACGAAGCGGACAACGGTCTGCCCAACGTGAAGTACTCTGTCGCCATGGCTCGTACCATGGAGCCGCATTCGGCCTCCGCTCAGTTCTTCATCAACGTGGCAGACAACAGCTTCCTCAACCACAGCGCCAAGACTACTCAGGGCTGGGGCTACGCGGTATTTGCCAAAGTAGTTGAAGGCACCGACGTCGTGGACAAGATCAAGGGTGTTTCCACCACCATGAAATCCGGCCACCAGGACGTACCCGCAGAAGACGTGATCGTCGAGAAAGCCGAGATCATCGAAGCGTGATACTGCTGATTTCAGATTTGCATCTGGAAGAGGAGCGCCCGGACATTACCCGGGCGTTTCTGGATTTACTGAAAGGCCGCGCTCGCTCCGCGCAGGCGTTGTACATTCTGGGGGACTTCTTCGAAGCCTGGATTGGCGACGATGCGATGACGCCCTTCCAGCGCTCCATTTGCACGGCTCTGCGTGAGCTGAGCGACAGCGGCACCCCGATTTTTCTGATGCACGGCAACCGTGATTTCCTGCTGGGCAAGGTGTTCTGTAAAGCTGCAGGCGCCACCTTGCTCAAGGACCCCACTGTCGTGCAGCTTTATGGCGAGCCAGTGCTATTGATGCACGGCGACAGCCTCTGCACCCGCGACATCGGCTATATGAAGCTGCGGCGCATCCTGCGCAACCCCATTACCCTGTTTATCCTGCGTCACCTGCCCTTGGGGGCCCGACACAAACTGGCGCGCAAGCTGCGCAGTGAAAGTCGTGCCCAGACGCGGATGAAAGCCAACGACATTGTCGATGTGACGCCCGAGGAAGTGCCGCGGGTGATGCAGGCGTTTGGCGTGCACACGCTGGTGCATGGGCATACCCATCGCCCGGCCATTCACAAGTTGCAGATTGGCGATCAAGCGGCCAAGCGCATTGTGCTGGGGGATTGGGACAAGCAGGGTTGGGCGTTGCAGGTGGATGAGCAAGGATTTCAGTTGGCGGCGTTTGATTTTGTGAATCCGCAGTTGGCGTTGCCTGGAAGCTGAATATCCCTGTGATGAGCGGGCTTGTTGTGGCGAGCAGGCAAGCCCGCTCGCCACAGTGTTAAAACACCGAACCTAGTGTCCGCTCGCCGCCGGCCCCGCCTTCGCGGTAAACGGTGGTTTGGCCAACCACACCAGCAGAATCAATCCCATGAACATCCACCCCATCAACGTGAAGTAATCCACGGTAGACATCATGTACGCCTGGCTGGTCAGTATCTGATCCAACTGCGCATACGCTTGGTGACTGGCACCGCCCAAAGTATTCAGGGCATCTCGTGTCGCAGAGTCGTAGGTACTCATGCTCTCGCTCATGTAGGCATGATGCTGATCCGCCCGGCGAATCCAGATCCAGGTAGTCAGCGACGCCGCAAAGCTGCCGCCCAAGGTCCGCAGGAAGGTCGCCAGGCCCGCGCCATCGGCGATCTGGTGCGGCGGCAGGTCGGACATCAGAATGCTCAAGGTCGGCATAAAAAACAGCGCCACACCGATGCCCATGAACAGCTGCACCAGAGCGATGTGCTGGAAGTCCACTTCATTGGTGAAGCCTGCGCGCATAAAGCAGCTCAGGCCAATCGCCAGGAATGCCAGCCCGGCCAACAGCCGCAGGTCGAACTTGTGGGCGTACTTGCCGACAAACGGCGACATCAACACCGGCAAAATGCCGATCGGTGCCACGGCCAGGCCTGCCCAGGTAGCGGTGTAGCCCATCTGGGTCTGCAACCATTGCGGCAGGATCAGGTTGATCCCGAAGAACCCCGCGTAGCCAAACACCAATACGATAGTGCCGATGCGGAAGTTGCGATGAGCAAACAGCCGCAGGTTGACCACCGGGTGTTTGTCGGTCATTTCCCAGATCACGAACACCGCCAGGGCAACCACCGAGATCACCGCGCCGATGATGATGAAGTTCGACTCGAACCAGTCCAGATCGTTGCCCTTGTCGAGGATGATCTGCAAAGCGCCGACCCCGACAATCAGGCTCAACAGCCCGACATAGTCCATCGGCTGGTAACTGGTGACCACCGGCCGCTTCCTTAACTGCGAGCGCACCACCATTACCGCAAAGATGCCGATGGGCACGTTGATAAAGAAGATCCACGGCCAGCTGTAGCTGTCGGTAATCCAGCCGCCGAGGATAGGCCCGGCAATCGGCGCCACCACCGTGACCATCGCCAGCAACGCCAGGGCCATACCGCGCCTGGCCGGCGGATAGACCGCGATCAACAACGTCTGGGTCATCGGGTACAAGGGCCCTGCAACCAGACCTTGCAGCACGCGAAAACCGATCAGCTCGGGCATCGACGTGGAGATGCCGCAGAGAAACGAGGCCAGCACGAACAGGATGGTGGCCCACAAAAACAGCTTAACCTCACCGAAGCGGCGGCTCAGCCAGCCGGTCAACGGCAAGGCAATAGCGTTGCTGACGGCGAACGAGGTGATGACCCAGGTGCCCTGCTCCGAACTCACCCCAAGGTTGCCGGAAATGGTCGGCAACGCCACGTTGGCGATGGTGGTGTCGAGCACCTGCATGAAGGTCGCCAGGGACAGGCCGATGGTGGCCATCAGCAAGCTGGGCGGCGTGAAGGAGGCGTTATTGCTCATTAGCGCTGCGCGGCCTTGGGAGCCGCCACACTGTTGTCATGAATCAGTTGGGTGATCATCGCGTCGGCTTCGACCAACTGCCGGTCGTACACGTTGGTGCTGAACGAGGCTTTTTGCGGCGGTTGTTGCGCCAGTACCGGGCCGCTCTGGTCGTGCAGATCGACATTGACCAGGGTCGACAAGCCGACTCGCAAAGGATTCCTGGCCAACTCTTCGGCATTGATATGGATCCGTACCGGCACCCGTTGCACAATCTTGATCCAGTTGCCGGTGGCGTTCTGCGCCGGCAGCAAGGCGAAGGCACTGCCGGTCCCGGCGCCGAGGCTGTCGATGGTGCCGCTGTACTTCACATCGCTGCCGTAGATATCAGCTTCGATGTCCACAGGCTGGCCAATGCGCATTTGGCGCAGTTGGGTTTCCTTGAAATTGGCGTCGATCCACAACTGGTCCAGCGGGATGACCGCCATCAGCGCGGTACCCGGCTGCACACGCTGGCCCAGTTGCACAGTGCGCTTGGCGACATAACCGGTGACCGGCGCGATCAAGGTACTGCGGGCGTTGCTCAGGTAGGCCTGACGCAGTTGCGCAGCGGCGGCCTGCACGTCTGGATGGGAGGAAATCACCGTATCATCCACCAGCGCACTGGAGGTCTTGAACTGCTGCTGAACGTTGGCCAGGGCATTCTGCGCCGAGGTCAGGTCGTCACGGGCATGGGACAGTTCTTCGAGGGAAATCGCCCCGCCCTGGGCCAGGTTTTTCCGACGGTTGTAGTTGTCCTGGGCCTTTTGCACTTCGGCTTTCTGCGCCAGGACCTGGGCTTTCATGCCGTCGACATTGCTGTACAAGCCCCGCACCTGGCGCACGGTGCGCGCCAGGTTGGCCTGGGCACTTTGCAGGCCGACGGCGGCATCGTTGGGGTCGAAGTTGATCAACACCTGGCCTTCATGAACCAGGTCGCCATCGTCGGCGCCGATGCTGACCACGGTGCCGGTGACCAGCGGGGTGATTTCCACCACGTTGCCGTTGACGTAGGCGTCGTCGGTGCTTTCGCTCCAGCGCCCGTAAAGTTCATGCCAGCCCCAGACGCCCACGATGCCGAGGATGACGATCAGCGCCAGGCCCAACAGCATGATTTTGCGCTTGCGCGGATTGCTGTCGTTGGGTTGTTCTGTGGTGTTGGTTGTTTGGGCAGTGGCCATGACAAGTACCTTGAATTATTCAGTGCGCGTGGCAGGAGTGGTCGACGCCACGTTATCGGTGTGAAAACCACCACCCAGGGCCTGCATCAATTGAATCGAAAGATCGATTTGCTCGGCATTCAGGCTGGCCAACTGGCGCTGGGCCTGCAGCAGTTGCTGTTCGATGCTGAGCACGTCCAGGTAATTACCGATACCTGAGCCGTAACGCTGAACCACGGTGTTGTAGGAATCCTGAGCAATGTCCGTGGCGTGTTGCTGAGCCTGGATCTGCCGACCGATGTCCCGCAGTTGCGAGAGGCTGTCGCTGACATCCCCCAACGCTTTCACCAGGCTTTTGTTGTACTGGGCCACCGCCAGGTCGTAGTCGGCGTCTCGGGAATCGAGATCGGCGCGCAGACGGCCACCGTCGAAAATCGGCAGGGACACAGTGGGGGCGATGTTGAAGAAGCGGCTGGCGGAACCGAACATGGCATCTCCCAGTAACGACTCAGCCCCGGCGCTCGCGCTCAGGTTGAGGTTGGGATAGAAGTTGGCCTTGCCGGCGACGATATTCTTGCTCGCCGCTTCGACTCGCCAACGGGCGGCCACCAGGTCAGGACGCCGGCCCAGCAGTTCGGCTGGCAGCACCGAAGGCACGGCGACTGCGCTGGGTGTCAGTACATTCGGGCGGGTCAACTCGTTGCCACGGTCCGGGCCTTTGCCGAGCAGTACCGCCAGGGCGATTTTCGCGCTCTGCAGTTGTTTCTCGGCGTCGATCAATTGCGACTCGGAGCTGGCTTGCAGGCTTTCGGTTTGCTGGTATTGATACTGGCTGTCGATCCCGGAACTCAGGCGGCGCTTGCTCAGGTTGAGCATCTGCCGCGTACGCTTGAGGTCGTCGTTGGCCAGGTCATGGAGAATATGGGCCTGACCAAGATCGCTGTAGGCCCGCGCCACGTCGGCGGCCAGGGTCAACTGCGCAGCCTGCTGGTCGACTTCGGCGGCGCGAGCCTGGCCGAGTGCCGCTTCCCAGGCAGCACGCTGGCCACCCCACAGGTCGAAGTTGTAATTGAAGCTGGCACCGACGTTACGCACGGTGGCGTAGGCATCACCCTGGCCCAACGGGTCCTGATCCTTGGCCAGGCGCGAGCGGCTAATACCAGCGCTGGCATCCAGGGTCGGCATGCGTGCGGCGTCTGCGGCGTAGGCCGCTGCTTCGGCCTGATGGGCTCGGGCGCTGGCCACTTGCATATCAGGGCTGTCGCGCAGGGCCTCCTGGATCAGGCCGTCGAGCTGTGGGTCGCCGAGGCTTTTCCACCAGTCGTTTTTTGGCCAGGCGGCTGGCGACAGGGGCACGCCACTGAGGGATTTACCCGCTTGCAGGTTATTGGCTTCGAGCGTTTTGCCTTGGGTGTCCAGGCCGCTGAAGTTGGCACAACCGGCAACACTCATGGCCACCAATATAAGGCAGAGGGCACGACTGTTCATTTATCACCTAAGCGCTGGATGGTGATGGGATCGCCCGCAGCTATCAGAATCTTCTTCAAAATATGTTCCAGGGTTTTCAATTCCCCCGGTTCCAAGGCCCCCGCCAGCTGGTTCAAGGCCTGCGCCCCGATGTGCGGGAGCATGTCCGCCAGATGCTGGCCTTCCACCGTCAGCACCAGTTGCACCTGACGCCGGTCCTGCTCGGAACGCTTGCGCGCCAGCAGGTCTTTTTGCTCCAGGCGGTCGAGCATGCGAGTCATGGAGCCGCTGTCCAGGGACAGGTGCGCGCATAGCTGCGCCGGGGTATCGACGCCAAACTGGGCCATGATGATCAACACCTTGAACTGCGCGGCGGTGATGCCGTGGGGTTCCATATGGGTGTCGATGATGCGGTCCTTGAGCAAGGCGGCGCGACCCAACAGGAGGCCGAGGTGGCAGTTGTGGAAGTTTTCGGGGGTGAAGTGTTTCATCGAGACCTACCTATTAACTGCCTAGGCAGTGAATGTATGACAAGATATTACTGCCTAAGCAGCCAATGTCAAACAAATAGTTAGGGTGCTTGGTATTCGACGGATAGAGGGTTATCCCTTATAGGAGCAAGCTCGCTCCTATAAGGGGCAGGGTTTAGAAATCCCGCTTGTAGAAGATATCCAGCGAACTGGCCACACCGCTGGCCACTTCCAGGTAAACCTTTTTACTCAGCAAGTAACGCAGCGCAATGGTACTGGCCGGTTCAAACACCCCGACGCCATAGCGCAAGCTGAGCTTTTCCGAGATCTTGCCGCTGGCCACCACGGCGGTGTTGTTGCCACTGCCCTGAGTGTCGAGTTCAAAGTCCTGGATTCCCAGGTTCTTGGCAATGTCCGAAGTCACCCCGGCGCTACCCATCAACCCCAGGCCCAGCGCCGCCTGGGCCAGCATGTTGTTGTCTTCGCCGGTGGTAGTCAGCGGGCGCCCCAGCACCAGGTAGGACAGCGCCTGCTCCTGGCTCATGGCCGGCTCCGAGAATATTTGCGTAGTGGGTTGTTCGGCGCTGCCGCTCAGGCGGATACCGGCGATTACGTCGTCGGTCTGGCGGATGGCTTCGATGTCCAGGTACGGCTGATCAAGGGGACCGGCAAACAACAGCCGCGCACGGCGCACGGTGAGGCGCTGGCCGTAGGCGCGGTAACGGCCATCGTTGAGCCACAGTTCGCCACGGGTGTCCATGTTATCGCCGATGTGTACATGGCCTTGCAGGTTGGCCGTCAAGCCGAACCCGGCAAAGCTCAATTTGTCCTCGCCCACTACCACGTCGATGTCCATGGCCATCGCCAACGGCGGCTTGCCCTCCTCGGTCTGGCTGCCGACGATCACCGTGTCATCGGAGACCTTGACCGTCGACGGCGGTAGCTCACGCACGGTGATCTCGCCCTTGGGAACCTGCACTTTGCCGGAGATGGTCAGCTTATCGTTGTTCATGGTGATCTTCAGATCGGGTGCCACTTCCAGGGCCGCATAGGGCTCGACGGTGACCGGCAGGTGCGTGCCTTGCAGGTTGATGTCCACGGCCAGGGTGTGGCCCCAGTCGATCTGGCCTTTGACCGTGCCCTGCCCGGCCTTGCCACTGCGCCAGCCGCCGTTGAGTTGCACGCTTTCGCCGGCGATCAAGGCCTGGATGTTCAGGCCCTCGAAGCTGGTGGGCAATTCAGGGCCGGAGATTTCGCCGCCGATCAGGTTGACGCTGCCGTTGACCTGAGGCGCCAAGAGGCTGCCGGAGATTCGCCCGTTACCATTGAGTTTGCCGTTGAGCTTCTCGACCATAGGCACAAACGGCCGCGCCACCGCCAGGTCGAGGCCGGTCAGGCTAAAATTGCCGGTCAACGGTTTGTTCTTCGGCAATGGATTGATTTGGGCCTGCAACAACAACTCGCCCAGCTTGCCACCCCGGAAACTCAGTTGGGTGTCGATACGCTTGGGGTTGAGGGTGGTTTCAAGCGTCAAGGTGTCGTAGGGAAAATCCAGCCATTGATCCTTGTCCTTGACCCGTAAGGTGCCGCCACTGGCATCCACCGAGACCACACCTTTGGGGCCGCTGGCCGGCAGGTCCAGTTGCACGTCCGCGTTGAGTTTGCCCTGCCAGGCGAAATCCTTGGGCAGCCATTGCGCCAGGCTGTCGATGGGGAATTGCTTGAGGTGGTAACGCAGCTTGGGCTCGGGCATCAAGCGTTGATCTTCGCCACACAAACTGGCCGCTCCGGAGACCCAGCAATGAGCGGAAAGGGTCAGCTTGCCATCAGCCATTCGCTCGATTTTCGCCGGAGCCTGTAGCTTCCAATCCTGCCCACCGGCTTGTACGTCACCGCTGGCCAGGCGGCCGCGCCAGTTGCCTTTGTCGAGATTGCCGTCCAGGGCCAGGGCCAGTTTGACCAGCGGGCCGACGAGGTCCACTTGCACTTTCTGGCTTTTGATATCGCCCTGGGCGCTGGCGGTGAAGGTCCCGACCTGGGTTTCGCCGGCCTGAATGCCACTGCCCTTGAGGTCGATTTTTGCCCGTTGGGCGTTGTCGAGGCTGGCATCCAGGGACAGGTTTTGCAGGCGATTGTCTTCAAATGCCAATTGCTGGCCCAACAGATTGAGCTTGCCCTGAGGCGCTTTCAACGTGCCGGCGACATCGAGGCGACCGTTGACCTGCCCGCGCAGTTGCGGCCACAGCTGGGCCAGGCGCGTCAGTTTGATGTCGATCTGCCCGGCCAAGCGCTGTTGCAAGCTGCCGCTGCCGTTGATGCGGTTGTCACCCAGGCGAATATCCAGGGCGCCGAGGGTCCATTGCTCGCCCGCGCCGTCGGCCTTGGCCTGCAACACCGCTGGCTGGCCGCGCAAACGGCCCTTGAGGTCTAGATCGGCGTTCAGCTTAAGCTGCCCGTTCTTCATTTCGCCTTTGCTGCGCAATGGGCCGGCCAGGGTGCCCGGTAATTGCGCGACCCAGTACGCCGGGTTGATTGCCGACAGGTCCAGCGCGGTATCCCAGGCAATGCCATCGGCAAACTGCAGGTTCAGGTGCCCTTCGGCCTTGCCTTGGCCGGCAGCCAGTTTCAACTGCGGCAGGAACACTTGCTTGAGGTCGCCGCTGAACGGGCTGACCAGGCTGAACTTGCCGGCCGGGCCGTCGAGGTCGGCCTTGAAGTTGCCCAGGTAGTTGCCGTCCTTGTAGAAGACTTCGCCGTCGAAGGCACGCAACACCACTTGGGGTTCGTCGATCAGCGGGTAGAGGCGATGCCAGGGGAAGTCCAGCCAGTGGATCTTGGCGTCAGCGCTGAAGCCTTGCTGCCAATCCAGTTGAGCGCTTAATTTGAGGCTTTGCTTGTCTGCGGCGTTCAAGTCCAGGCCCGCGAGCTGTGCACCCTTGGCGTCGACGCGGCCTTGCAGAAGCAAGTCCACCGGGCCTTTTTCCGCCGGCAGGACGGCTTTGCCCAGCAGTTGGTAGCCACTGCTCAGGTCGCCCTTGGCGGTGAGATCAAGCTGATTGAGTTGCAGGGTGTCGGGCAAATCGGCGCTGGCCTTGAAGCCGTCGGCGGTGATGTGCACTTGTGCTGGCAGGTTTTCCACCAGGGGTTGCAGCTCGCCGCTGAGTTTGCCTTGCAGATAGCCGCTGCTGTCGGCATCGAGCTTGAGGGTCTTGAGCAAGTCGCCATCGACTTTGAGCGCAATGGCCCAAGGTTCGCCACCGGGAGCGTAAGGCAAACTCAGGTTGCCGGTCGCACTCAACGGCCAATCGCCAATCGGCTGCAGCAAACCGGACAACTCCAGGGTCAGGTCATCCCGCTGCAAGTGCACCGAGTCGATTTTCATCCCCTCGGCTGTCCAGTGGGCTGCCAGTTGCAAGTCCTTGAGCTCTTCGCTGCCGTTGAACAACAGGCTACCGACGCGCACGTCACCCAGCTGGATCGCCAGCGGCAGTTTTAACTCCGGCAGGCTAATGGGGCCGCTGCTTTCATCGGTGCTAGGGGGAAATTGCAGGCTGACTTGTTCCACGTCCAACTGATCAATGCACAACGTCATGCGCATCAGGCACCCAGGTGACCAGTCGAACTTGGGCGCATTAAGTTCCACCCGGCTGCTGTCTTGCTGCCACAGGAGATGATCAGCGCTCCATTGCCCGCCCAGGCGACCCTGGAAGTTTTCGACGGTCAAGCCCGGTACTTGATTCAGCACCCAGCGACTGCCGACTTGCGTGCCCAGCACCGTCCACAGCGCCAGAAACAACACCGCAAAAACCGCAAGAACGGCCAGCCCCGCTATTTTCAAACCACGCATCACAGCTCAGGCCCCATGGAAAAGTGCAAACGAATGCCGCCCGGGTCTTCCAGGGCATGGGCCAGGTCGAGGCGGATCGGCCCTACCGGCGATACCCAACGCACACCGACGCCAACGCCGGTTTTCAGGCTCGGCAGCTCCAGGCTATTGAAGGAGTTACCTTGGTCGATAAAGGTCGCGATTCGCCATTTTTCGGCAATGGAGTATTGATATTCGGCGCTCACAGCCACCATGTAGCGACCACCGATGCGATCGCCCGCGGAGTTTTCCGGCGACAGGGTCTGGTACTCATAGCCACGCACGCTCTGATCGCCACCGGCAAAGAAGCGCAGGGACGGTGGCACTGATTTGTAGCCGTTGGTGGCACTGCCACCAAACTGTGCCCGAGCAAGGAAACGGTGGTTGTCCCACAGGGTGGTCAAGCCTTTGACTATCGCCGTGCCGTAAAGCAGGTTGGTGTCAGAGCCCAAGCCCTCCTTGGCGACCTTGGCATCAAACTGCAGGCGATAGCCGTTATGGGGATCGATACGGTTGTCACTGCGCAGGTAGGAATAGTTGACGCCAGGCATCAGCAGATTGCTCATGCCCGAGTCATCCCCCAGGCGATACTCTTCGCGCTGCAATTTGAGGGAGATCACCCGCGTCCAGCCACTGGGCAATTTGCTGTGCCATTCAGGGCCAAAGGTGAGCAGTTTACTCAGGGTGTCGGTGTTGGACAGTTCTTCATTTTGATAGCCACCAGCGAAACGCAGTTTGTCGGTCAGCGGCGGGTCAAGCGGAATGTCGTACCACAGACCGACGTTCTGCCTAGGCGCCGACAATTCGGCCTCCCAGCCATAGCTGTGCCCCTGCGAATTGGCCCAGTGGCGGGTCCAGTTGGCCTTGCCGCGTGGGCCGACGTCCGTGGAAAAGCCCAGGCCCAGGCCCATGGTTCGCGGCTTGCGGGTTTCCAACTGGACCGCTACTGGAATCACATCATTGGCCGCAGCAGCAGGTGCCGCATCGACACGCACGCCTTCAAAAAAGCCACTGGATTGCAGGGCCTGGTTGAGTTCGGCGATCAATTCGGAATCGTAGGGTGCGCCGCTCTGGAACGGCACCATGCGCTGCAACAGGTCTTCATCGAGCGGCGTGTTGCCGGCAAAGCTGACCTTGCCCAGGGTGTAGCGCGAGCCGCTGTCGTAGACGAGGTCGATATCGGCCACGCCCGCCTGGGGGTCGACCGATAGTTTTTGGCTGGTAAAGCGGCCACTGAAAAAGCCGTAACGGGAAGCCTGGTTCTGGATCAGGCGCTTGGCGTCTTCGTAGCTGCCGTGGTTGAGCACTGCACCGGGCTTGAGTTCATTGCTGTCAGGCACACGAAAGTATTTAAGGCTGGCAGCCTGGCCATCGACGCGAATGGTCACATTGCGCAAGTGCACCGGCTCGCCGGGGTCGATGGTGAGGATCAGGCGTGGGTTCTTCCCGCCCGTGACGTCACTGGCGATCTGCGGCTGATAAAAGCCCAGCGCCTGGGCGGCCTTGCGGGCCTGCTCTTCGGCACCGTGACTAAAGCGCAACAAGGCTTCTTCGTCACGATCGCCCACCCCGCCAATATAGCCTTCGATGTTGGCTTTCAGCACGTCGTTTGAAGGCTTGATCCGCACGTCCAATTCGCTTTGCGCCAACGCGCCGCAGCTTGTGAACAGCAGAATCAAGCCGCTGGTAAATCTTCCGGGAAACTTCATAGGCGCGGATGCTACACGAGCTTGGGAACATCTTAGAACCCGGAGTTGTCTGAATAATTCTGTCTTAAACCGTTGCTGCCTGTAACGCCTGTGGATTCGGATGAAAAAACACGTGTTCACGAATAGGTCCTACAGCGACCTCGCCAATTTCTGCATAACCCTGGCGTTTGTAGAAGTCCAGGTAGCGCGAATTGCCGGTGTCCAGCACCACTCCGGTGGAGTTGGGGTCTTCGGCGCACCAGTTATGCACCGCCTCAAGCAACTGTTCGCCAAAGTGCTTACCCTGAAATTGCGGGTGAATTCCCAGCAACGGCAGTACATGCACCGACTCCGACGGCAGGCACGCCAGCACTGCCTGATGGTATTCCAGATAGCGTCGGGTACCACGCACACCGGTGCTCAGCCACATGCGCAACTGCCAGGCCCAGCTTTCAGTGATCCCCAGGCGTCGTTGCGGCGGCGCGATCAGGGCGATGCCGATCAACCGGTCGTTGACCAGCAGGCCGATGGCCGGCAAGTTCTGGAAGAAGTGCTGCTTGACCAGTTCGCGCACCGTGGCGCGCACGCGCTGTTCGTATCCGGAGCGTTCGGCTTCAAAGATGTAGGCGAAGGTCGGCTCATGACGGTAGGCCTGGTACAACAGGGAACGGGCTTCGCGGGAATAGCCGCTGTCGAGCATATGAATCTGGGCGATGGCAGTCGAGGTGTCAGGCATAACGGTGTATCTCCCCTGGACGCAACTCAAATAGGCGCTACTCGAAAGGTTGCGCTCTAGTAGTACGAGCCCGCGACGGCTGACTCGTTCCCCGCATGCGGCACCTTGAAGGACATTAGCAGTGCATCTGTCCTACCGCCACGCTGGCTCCCGTCCGACTTGTCGGCTAGCATCGCACTTTTGCCAGGACTGCCGACCATGAAAATCGTCTCGTTCAACATCAACGGGCTGCGCGCCCGCCCTCATCAGTTGGCGGCGCTGATCGAGAAGCACCAGCCAGACGTGATCGGCCTGCAGGAAACCAAAGTCCACGACGACCAGTTTCCATTGGCCGAGGTCCAGGCCCTGGGTTATCACGTGTATTACCACGGGCAGAAAGGCCACTACGGTGTCGCCCTGCTCTCGCGCCAGGAGCCCCTGGCGCTGCACAAAGGTTTTGCCGGTGATGAAGAAGACGCCCAGCGGCGGTTTATCTGGGGCACATTCGCCGACGGCAATGGAAACCCGATCACCATCATGAACGGCTATTTCCCACAGGGTGAAAGCCGCGACCATCCCACCAAGTTCCCGGCCAAGCAGCGGTTCTACAATGACCTGCAACAGTTGCTGGAGACGCAGTTCAGCAATGACCAAGCGCTGGTGGTGATGGGCGACGTGAATATTTCCCCGCAAGATTGCGACATCGGCATCGGCGCCGACAACGCCAAGCGCTGGCTGAAAACCGGCAAGTGCAGCTTCCTCCCGGAAGAGCGTGAGTGGATGGCGCGCTTGAAGAACTGGGGTTTGGTCGACAGCTTCCGACACTTGAACCCGGACGTGGCCGATCGCTTCAGCTGGTTCGATTACCGCAGCCGTGGCTTTGAAGATGAACCCAAGCGTGGGCTGCGCATCGACTTGATCATGACGTCCCTGGGGTTGTTGCCCCGGGTCAAGGCGGCGGGTGTGGATTACGATCTGCGGAGCATGGAGAAGCCGTCCGACCATGCGCCGATCTGGCTGGAATTGAGCTGACACCCTCCCTTGCAGGAGCGAGCTTGCTCGCTCCTGCAGTCATATTTATGCAACCTTCCTGACTTAATCTCCCGGCACTCCCTTTGGCTTGAGAAGGTGCCGGCATGATGCTGCGCGTTCTGTACCTGCTGGCAATTTGCAGCGCCCTGCCCCTCCACGCGTTTTCTGCGCAACTCCCCTTTCCCGAACACAGCCCGGCCTTGCGTATCCAGGGCTCCAATACCATTGGCGCGGCGTTGGGTCCGGCGTTGGTCAAGGGCTTGATGGAGCAACAGGGTCTGCAGGATGTGCACAGTGAACCCAACGACAAAGCCAACGAGCAGCGCGTCGTTGGCAAAACCCGTCAAGGCAACCGGGTCACGGTGGAGATTGCCGCCCACGGTTCCAGCACCGGGTTTACTGCGTTAAAAAACGCCAGTGCCGACCTGGCGGCATCTTCGCGCCCGATCAAGGATCGCGAACTGGTGGACCTCGAACCCCTGGGCGACTTGAAAAGCGCCAATGCCGAACAGGTGATCGCCATTGATGGCTTGGCGATCATCCTTCATCCCCACAACCCGCTGAACACTTTGAACACTGAGCAACTGGCGCAGATTTTCAGTGGTGAAGTCAGTACCTGGGAGGCTTTGGGTGGCGTCGGTGGCGCCATTCATCTGTACGCTCGGGATGATCAATCCGGCACCTTCGACACCTTTAAGGAACTGGTGCTCAGCCGCCGAAGCAAACTTCTCGACGGCACGGCCAAACGCTTCGAGTCCAGCGAGCAGTTATCCGATGCCGTCAGCCACGACCCCCAAGGCATCGGTTTTATTGGCCTGCCCTATGTACGCCAGGCCAAGGCAGTGGCCATCAGCGATGGCGAATCACAACCCATGCTCCCGCTGAGCAGCCTGATTGCCACCGAAGACTACCCACTGTCACGCCGACTGTTCTTTTACCTGCCGCCCGGCAAGCAGAATCCCTGGGCCGAGGCGCTGGTGAACTTCGCCCAAAGTGCCAAGGGCCAGGCTATCGTTGCTGCCAATGGTTTTATCGCGCAACAGGTCCAGGCCATCAAAGTCGAGCCCCGCGTAGCAATGCCCGAGGGCTATCAGGCGATTGCCCGCCAGGCCCAGCGGTTGACGGTGAATTTTCGATTTGAGGAAGGCAGCGCCAGCCTCGATAGCAAGGCACGCCAGGACCTGATGCGGGTGTTGGCTTACCTGAGAAGCCACGGCAAGCTCGACAAGCAGGTAACACTGGTGGGGTTTGGTGATGCGAAGAATGATCCGCAACGGGCCGCCCTGCTGTCCAAGTTACGGGCGATGGCGGTGCGTCGGGAGTTGGTCAAGAGTGGTGTGGTGTTGCGCGACATTAGTGGGTTTGGCGCACAGATGCCGGTGGCGGCGAATACGGCGGATGAGGGAAGGATCAAGAATCGGCGGGTGGAGGTTTGGGTTTATTGAGGTATCGAGGTGACTCGTCAGGACTATTGTGGCGAGGGGGCTTGCCCCCTTGCCACAGAGGCCTGGTTACTGGCTGCTACGCATCATTTCCCGAGGCACATACTTGCCGATCTCGAACTTGCCAATCGCCGCGCGGTGTACTTCATCCGGGCCGTCGGCCAGGCGCAGGGTGCGTTGCATGGCGTACATGTAGGCCAGCGGGAAATCATTGGAAACTCCGGCGCCGCCGTGGATCTGGATCGCCCGGTCAATCACCTTCAAGGCCACGTTCGGCGCCACCACCTTGATCTGGGCAATTTCGCTTTTCGCCACTTTGTTGCCGGCGGTGTCCATCATGTAGGCCGCCTTCAAGGTCAGCAGCCGTGCCATGTCGATTTCCATCCTAGAGTCGGCGATCTTGTCGATATTGCCCCCCAGACGCGCCAGCGGCTTGCCAAAGGCGGTGCGGCTGATGGCGCGTTTGCACATCAATTCCAGCGCCCGTTCAGCCATGCCGATGGAACGCATGCAGTGGTGGATACGGCCAGGGCCAAGGCGGCCCTGGGCGATTTCGAAACCACGGCCTTCGCCCAGCAGGACGTTTTCGTACGGTACACGGACGTTTTCAAACAGCACTTCGGCGTGGCCGTGAGGTGCATCGTCGTAGCCAAACACCGGCAGCGGACGGACGATCTTCACGCCGGGAGCGTCCACTGGCACCAGGATCATCGAGTGTTGCTGATGACGCGGCGCATCGGGGTTGCTCAGGCCCATGAAGATCATGATCTTGCAGCGCGGATCACAGGCGCCGGAGGTCCACCATTTCTTGCCATTGATAACCCATTCGTCGCCATCGCGAACCGCGCGGGCGGCCATGTTGGTAGCGTCGGAAGAGGCCACGTCCGGTTCGGTCATGGCGAATGCCGAGCGGATCTCGCCCCGCAACAGCGGCTCCAGCCAGCGTTGTTTCTGCTCTTCGTTGGCGTAGCGCACCAGCACTTCCATGTTGCCGGTGTCCGGCGCCGAGCAGTTGAACGGTTCAGGCCCCAACAACGAACGGCCCATGATTTCCGCCAACGGTGCGTATTCCAGGTTGGTCAGGCCGGCGCCCAGTTTCGATTCCGGCAGAAACAGGTTCCACAACCCCTCGGTTTTGGCCTTGGCCTTGAGCTCCTCCATGATCGCGGTGGGCTGCCAGCGATCACCTTCGCTGACCTGGCGTTCAAACACCGGCTCGGCCGGGTAAACGTAAGCGTCCATGAACGCGGTGACGCGCTCACGCAGTTCCTGAACCTTGGGCGAATAAGCGAAATCCATGAGCAGTTACCTTCTCTTTCTCTTAGAACGGGAGGTTGTCGGGGTCATGAAACGATGCTAGAACAGCTACGAAAATTTACCTAGCCTATTCTCGGCGTGTATTAACATTCATCACCGATATATGATCAACCTATAAAAACCTAACAATAAGAGCGCAGCGAAATGAATCTGAGCAAGGTCGACCTCAACCTTTTCATCGTCTTTGACGCGATCTATACCGAAGCCAACCTGACCCGCGCCGGGCAGATCGTCGGCATTACCCAACCGGCGGTGTCGAACGCTCTGGCACGCCTGCGGGAAACCTTCAACGACCCGCTGTTCGTGCGCACAGCCCAAGGCATGGTGCCCACGCCCATGGCGCAAAACATCATCGGCCCGGTGCGTAACGCGCTGTCGTTGCTGCGGGTGTCGGTGCAGGAAAGCCGGATCTTCAACCCGTTGCAGGCGGCCAAGACCTACCGCATCAGCATGACCGACCTTACCGAAGCGGTGATCCTGCCACCGCTGTTCCAACGCCTGCGCCGCCTGGCACCGACGGTAATCATCGAGAGCTTCCTGTCCAAGCGCCGGGAAACCACCAAGGAACTGGCGGCCGGTCGTCTGGACTTCGCCGTGGATGCGCCGCTTAACACCGACCCGCAAGTGCGCCACGTCAAGCTGATGGAAGACCGCTACGTGTGCGCCATGCGCAAGGGTCATCCCATGGTGGGCAAGGAAAAATTCAGCCTGGATGATTACCTCTCGCTGACCCACATCCATATCTCCAGCCGCCGCAATGGCCTGGGCCATGTCGACCTGGCCCTGGGCAAGATGGGTATTCAGCGCAAGGTCGCCTTGCGCTCCCAGCACTACTTGATGGCGTCGCAAGTGCTGCAGCAGACCGATATGGTCATGACCGTGCCGGAGCGCTTTGCCCGGCGCAACGACCTGCATTCGTTCAACCTGCCGGTCAATGATGTGCCATCGGTGGAAACCCACCTCTACTGGCATGAAAGCACCGACCAGGACCCTGCCAACCGCTGGATGCGCGAGCAGATGATCGAGTTGTGCCAGCAGGTGACGGCCCATGAGAAGAAGCTGGACAAGCAGCAAGCTTGATCTGTTGTGAGGAGGTTTGTTGTGGCGAGCGGGCTTGTCGGATCGCCGCACCGCCACGTTGGGCTGCGTAGCAGCCCCAGCAACCTCATTGCGACTTGACGCTTACGTCAACCAGCCATTAGCTTAGCGCCCAAGACATCTTCTGGGCATCTGCATGAGCACGACCTACAGCATCTCCGACCTCGCCCGCGAGCTCGACATCACCACCCGCGCCATTCGCTTCTATGAAGAACAAGGCCTGCTGTCCCCGGAACGCCGGGGGCAGGAACGCATTTATACGCCTCGGGACAAAGTCAGTCTCAAGCTGATCCTGCGAGGCAAGCGCATCGGTTTTTCCCTGGCCGAATGCCGCGAGTTGATCGAACTCTACGACCCCACCAGCGGCAATCAGAAACAACTGCACAGCATGCTGGCGAAAATCACCGAGCGCCGCCAGCAGTTGGAGCAGCAGATGCTGGATATCGAGCAGATGAAGCTGGAACTCGATACCGCCGAAGAGCGCTGCACCCAGGCGCTGGAACAGACCATTCAGAGCCAGGTTGGCCAACAACTCTAAAAGGTAATCCCCATGTCTCTTCCTTCTCATGTACGCCTGGTAGAAGTCGGCCCACGCGACGGTCTGCAAAACGAAGCACAACCCATCAGTGTCGACGACAAGGTCCGGCTGGTAGACGCCCTAAGCGCTGCCGGCCTGGGCTATATCGAAGTGGGCAGTTTCGTCTCACCCAAATGGGTGCCGCAGATGGCCGGCTCCACCGAGGTGTTTGCCCGGATACAGCGCAAACCTGGCGTGACCTATGGCGCGCTGGCGCCGAACCTGCGGGGATTCGAGGACGCGATGGCAGCCGGGGTCAAGGAGGTCGCGGTGTTCGCGGCGGCGTCCGAGGTGTTTTCCCAGCGCAATATCAACTGCTCCATCAGCGAAAGCCTGGAGCGGTTCGCACCAATCATGGCGTCGGCAAAACAACATGGGATCACTGTGCGCGGTTACGTGTCCTGTGTGCTGGGTTGCCCGTACGAAGGCCAGATCGCACCGGAACAGGTGGCAGCCGTCGCCCGTGAGCTGTATGCCATGGGCTGTTATGAAGTGTCCCTGGGAGACACCATCGGCACCGGTACTGCGGGCGCTACGCGACGAATGTTTGAGGTGGTGGGCGCTCAAGTGCCGCGGGACAAGCTCGCTGGGCACTTCCACGATACCTATGGCCAAGCCATCGCCAATGTCTACGCCAGCTTGCAGGAAGGCATCCAGGTGTTCGACAGCTCTATCGCCGGCCTCGGCGGCTGCCCCTATGCCAAGGGCGCCAGCGGTAACGTCGCCACTGAGGACGTGCTGTACCTGCTCAATGGCCTGGGTATCGAGACCGGAATCGATTTGGATCAACTGCTGCTGGCCGGCCAGCAGATTTGTACGGTATTGGGCCGCCCGACCGGATCTCGGGTAGCCAAGGCGCGCAGTGGAGGTTGAGTACCGCATCTGGGCAGATGTGTTACCGCACGGATACACATCGAGTAACAAGGGAACATATTCTGTCGCACTTACTGAAAGATATTTCCTACAAAAAAAATCAAGCCATTGATTTTAAAGGAATTTAAAAAGTTGGCACGGCTTCTGCTATCTCTATGGCATAACAAGAATAAAACGTATCAAACCCAATAAAAATAAGACGTAACGACTCTGACATAACAAAAACAACACGGCAGAGACGCAGCTAACAGATTTTTTTGGAGAAGATGTGCTTCGCAGGGTACGGCAGATGCCGCCACTCGCAACCGGGCAGAGAACAATAAAACTACCTCAAGGTAGCTACCCACTGGTTGGATCGCGTGCGAAGAAGCAGATCAGCGCTCAAAAAAATACGTTTGCTCTTGACCCCGGATGGGGGTCGCCAAAAACAGCAGTAAAGGGCCACGGTTGCTAAAAACAACAATAGACCGCCCCTCAATAATAAAAAAAGAGCACGTAACAACAAATTAAAGGGGAGCCTCGGCTCCCCTTTGTGCTGTCTGGGCTTCAGGAAACAGCCCACCCCTACATCAATCCCTTCCCAGCAGCTCCTCAATCGTGATCTCACGCATGCGAAACTTCTGGATCTTGCCGGTCACCGTCATCGGAAATTCATCGACAAACTTGAAATGCTTGGGCGTCTTGAAGTGGGCAATCCGCCCCTTGCACCAGGTCTGCAGTTCCAGTTCATTGGCGACATGGCCAGGATGGAATTTGACCCAGGCGACGATCTCCTCGCCATAGCGTGCGTCGGGGATGCCGATGATCTGCACGTCAGCCACTGCCGGGTGGGTGAAGAAGAATTCCTCCAACTCCCTCGGGTACACGTTTTCGCCGCCGCGAATAATCATGTCCTTGTTGCGCCCGGCAATACATACGTAGCCCTGCTCGTCCATGGTCGCCAGGTCGCCGGTGTGCATCCAGCCGGCGTCGTCGATAGCTTCTCGGCTCCCTTGGGGGTTGTTCCAATAACCGAGCATGACGCTGTAGCCTCGGGTACACAGCTCGCCTATCTGCCCGCGCGCCACTGTGTTACCGGCCTCGTCGATGATCTTGCTTTCCAGTTGCGGCTGGGTGCGACCGACTGTAGTGACCCGCAATTCCAGGCCATCATCCGGCCCGGTCTGCAATGACACCGGGCTAGTTTCGGTCATGCCGTAGGCAATCTGCACCTCGCTCATGTGCATCTCGCTGATGACCCGGCGCATCACCTCGATTGGGCAGGTGGCGCCGGCCATGATCCCGGTGCGCAGGCTCGACAGGTCGAACTCGGCGCGGCGCGGGTGATCGAGCATGGCGATAAACATGGTGGGCACGCCGTACAGGCCGGTGGCTTGCTCTTGGGCGACGGCGGCCAGGGTCAGCAACGGGTCGAAGCCGTCATTGGGGTAAATCATGGTAGTGCCATGGGTGATGCAGCCCAGGTTGCCCATAACCATACCGAAGCAGTGGTAGAGCGGCACCGGAATCACCAGGCGATCTTGCGCCGTGAGCCCCAGGCTTTCGCCGACCATATAGCCGTTGTTGAGAATATTGTGGTGACTGAGGGTGGCGCCCTTGGGGAAGCCGGTGGTGCCGGAGGTGTACTGGATGTTGACGGCTTGATCGAAGTGCAGGCTGGCCTGGCGGGTGTGCAGTTGCTGCGGGGGGATGCCCGCTCCCATCGTCGACAGCTGCGACCAGGGCAGGAATCCCGAGGGCGGCCGCGGGGTGAGGCTGATAACTCCACGCAGTTCAGGCAACTTCTCGCAGTGCAATTGGCCGATGGACTGCTCCGCCAGTTCCGGTACCAGTTCTTGCAGCATGGCGTGGTAATCGGACGATTTGAACGCCCCCGCGCAGATCAACCATTGGCAGCCGGATTGCTTGAGCACGTATTCCAGTTCGCTGCTGCGGTAAGCCGGATTGATATTGACCAGGATCACACCCAGCTTGGCACTGGCCACCTGGCTGATAACCCACTCGGCACAGTTGGGCGCCCAGACACCCAGGCGATCTCCAGCCTGCAAGCCCAGCGCCAGCAGTGCCCGGGCGTGCAGGTCAACGGCATCGGCCAGTTGCTGCCAGGTGTAACGCAGGTTCTGGTGGCGCACTATTAATGCATCACCATCAGAATGCTGCGCGACCGTACGGTCAAACGCCTGACCAATGGTCATGGCCAGCAAGGCCTTGTCTTGGGAGCCACGGCTGTAGCTCTGATTCGGTTGATCCATAACGACCCCTATTGTCTTTTTTGTAGGTGGACGGTGCGCCAGGCAGGCGCGAGCTTGACGTTAACGTAAGCTACGATTGACAGTCGCGCAAGGCAAGCTTACGTTAACGTAAAGGTGAGTGCCCGGCCGGGCAATCAACTCCCACAAAAATAAAGCGTAAAGGTGCCCCGTCATGAGTTACCCCTCCCTGAACTTCGCCCTTGGTGAAACCATCGACATGCTGCGTGACCAGGTGCAGTCCTTTGTGGCCAAGGAACTGGCACCAAGAGCAGCGCAGATCGACATCGATAACCTGTTCCCCGTAGACATGTGGCGCAAGTTTGGTGACATGGGCCTCTTGGGCATTACCGTGCCAGAAGAATACGGCGGCGCCGGCCTGGGTTACCTCGCCCACGTGGTGGCCATGGAAGAAATCAGCCGGGGCTCGGCGTCGGTGGCGCTGTCCTATGGCGCCCACTCCAACCTCTGCGTCAACCAGATCAACCGCAACGGCAACCACGAACAGAAAACCAAATACCTGCCCAAGCTGATCAGCGGCGAGCACGTCGGCGCCCTTGCCATGAGCGAGCCGAATGCCGGTTCTGACGTGGTGTCGATGAAGCTGCGTGCCGATAAACGCGGCGATCACTACGTGCTCAATGGCAGCAAAACCTGGATCACCAACGGCCCCGACGCCACCACCTATGTGATCTACGCCAAGACCGACCTGGAAAAAGGCGCCCACGGCATCAGCGCGTTTATCGTCGAACGCGACTGGAAAGGCTTCAGCCGCAGTAACAAGTTCGACAAGCTGGGTATGCGCGGCTCCAACACCTGCGAGCTGTTTTTCGATGACGTTGAAGTGCCGGAAGAAAACCTGTTGGGCAAGCTCGACGGCGGCGTGCGGGTGTTGATGAGCGGCCTGGACTACGAACGCGTGGTGCTGTCTGGCGGCCCCACCGGGATCATGCAGGCGTGCATGGACGTCGTTGTCCCTTACATCCACGACCGTAAGCAATTTGGCCAGAGCATCGGCGAATTCCAGCTGATCCAGGGCAAGGTCGCTGACATGTACACCCAGCTCAACGCCAGCCGTGCCTACCTGTACGCCGTGGCTCAGGCCTGCGAGCGCGGCGAAACCACGCGCAAGGACGCCGCCGGGGTAATCCTCTACAGCGCCGAACGCGCCACGCAAATGGCCCTCGATGCGATCCAGATTCTGGGCGGTAACGGCTACATTAACGAGTTCCCGGCTGGCCGCCTGTTGCGCGACGCCAAGCTGTATGAAATCGGTGCGGGAACCAGTGAGATTCGTCGCATGTTGATTGGTCGCGAACTGTTTAACGAAACCCGCTAACGGAGCGCGCGCCATGGCAACCCTGCACACCCAACTCAACCCGCGCTCGGCGGAATTTGCCGCTAACAGCGCGGCGATGCTCAAACAGGTCGACGCCCTGCACACCCTGCTCGCCCAGGTACAGCAAGGCGGCGGCGCCAAGGCCCAGGAGCGCCATACCTCCCGTGGCAAACTGCTGCCTCGCGAGCGTATCAATCGTTTACTCGATCCCGGTTCAGCGTTTCTTGAACTCAGCCAGCTGGCCGCCTACCAGGTGTATGGCGAAGACGTGCCAGCCGCTGGCGTGATTGCCGGGATTGGCCGCGTCGAAGGCGTCGAGTGCATGATCGTCGCCAACGACGCCACGGTGAAAGGCGGCTCCTACTACCCGCTGACGGTCAAAAAACACCTGCGCGCCCAGACCATCGCCGAGCAGAACCGCCTGCCTTGCATCTATCTGGTGGATTCGGGCGGCGCCAACCTGCCGCGCCAGGATGAGGTGTTCCCCGATCGCGAGCACTTTGGGCGGATCTTCTTCAACCAGGCCAACATGAGTGCCCAGGGCATCCCGCAAATCGCGGTGGTCATGGGCTCCTGCACCGCTGGCGGTGCTTATGTGCCGGCCATGGCGGACGAAGCGATCATGGTCCGCCAGCAAGCCACTATTTTCCTGGCCGGCCCGCCGCTGGTGAAGGCCGCCACTGGTGAAGTGGTCAGCGCCGAAGACCTGGGCGGCGCCGATGTGCATTGCAAGATTTCCGGTGTGGCCGACCACTATGCCGACAGCGACGAACATGCGCTGGCCTTGGCCCGCCGTAGCGTGGCCAACCTCAACTGGCATAAACAGGGTCAGTTGCAGCAGCGCACACCTGTGGCGCCGCTCTATGGCAGCGATGAGTTGTATGGGGTGATTCCGGCCGACGCCAAGCAGCCATTCGATGTGCGCGAAGTCATCGCCCGACTGGTGGACGGTTCGGTGTTCGATGAATTCAAAGCACTGTTCGGCACCACCCTGGTGTGTGGTTTCGCCCACTTGCACGGCTACCCGATTGCGATCCTGGCCAACAACGGCATCCTCTTCGCCGAGGCTGCGCAAAAAGGCGCGCACTTTATCGAGCTGGCCTGCCAGCGCGGGATTCCCCTGCTGTTTTTGCAAAACATCACCGGGTTTATGGTCGGCCAGAAGTACGAGGCCGGCGGCATCGCCAAGCACGGCGCCAAGCTGGTGACGGCCGTGGCGTGCGCCAAGGTGCCAAAGTTTACGGTGATCATCGGTGGCAGCTTTGGCGCCGGGAACTATGGGATGTGCGGTCGCGCCTATGACCCGCGCTTCTTGTGGATGTGGCCCAACGCGCGGATCGGCGTGATGGGTGCCGAACAGGCGGCCGGCGTGCTGGTGCAGGTCAAGCGAGAGCAGGCAGAGCGCAGTGGCCAGCCGTTCAGTGCCCAGGAAGAGACCAACATCAAGCAACCGATCCTCGACCAATATGAGACCCAGGGCCACCCCTATTACTCCAGCGCTCGCCTGTGGGACGACGGCGTCATCGACCCGTTGCAGACCCGCGACGTGCTGGCCCTGGCCCTGTCTGCCTCGCTGAATGCCCCCATCGAGCCGAGCCGCTTCGGCGTGTTCCGCATGTGAAATGGAGCTGCACCCCATGAGCGATTTCAACACTCTCGAACTGGTTACCGACGCCCGTGGCTTCGCCACCCTGTGGCTGAGTCGAGAACACAAAAACAATGCCTTCAACGCCGAAATGATCCGCGAACTGATCATTGCCCTGGACCACGTCCAGGGTGATCCCGCCCTGCGCTTTCTGGTACTGCGCGGCCGTGGCAAGCACTTCAGCGCCGGCGCCGACCTGGCCTGGATGCAACAGTCGGCCGAGCTGGATTACCACACCAACCTGGATGACGCCCGGGAACTGGCGGAGCTGATGTACAACCTGGCCAAGCTGAAAATCCCGACGCTGGCGGTGGTTCAGGGCGCAGCCTACGGTGGCGCCCTCGGTTTGATCAGTTGCTGTGACATGGCCATTGGCACCAATGACGCGCAGTTCTGTCTGTCGGAAGTGCGCATTGGCCTGGCGCCAGCGGTCATCAGCCCGTTTGTGGTTCAGGCCATCGGTGAGCGTGCAGCCCGCCGTTATGCCCTGACTGCCGAGCGGTTCAGTGGTGAGCGCGCGCGGGAAATCGGCCTGTTGGCGGAAAGTTATCCGCCAGCCGAACTGGATCATCAAGTTGAACAGTGGATCGCCAACCTGCTGCTCAACAGCCCGGCGGCGATGCGTGCCAGCAAAGACTTGCTGCGCGAAGTCGCTCACGGCGCGCTTACCCCGGCGCTGCGGCGCTATTGCGAAAACTCCATCTCGCGCATCCGCGTCAGCGCCGAAGGCCAGGAAGGCTTGCGAGCCTTTCTGCAAAAACGTCCGCCCAGCTGGCAATCCCAGGAGCCGCGTTCATGAGTTCACCTGTTCTCACTACCGTGCTGGTGGCTAATCGCGGCGAAATTGCTTGCAGGGTCATGCGCACGGCCAAATCGTTGGGGCTGACCACGGTCGCCGTCCACAGCGCTACCGACCGCGACGCCCGCCACAGCCGCGAGGCCGATATCTGCGTCGACCTGGGCGGCAGCAAGGCTGCTGACAGCTACCTGCAAATCGACAAACTGATCGCTGCGGCCAAGGCCAGTGGTGCCCAGGCGATTCATCCCGGTTATGGCTTTCTGTCGGAAAACGCCGGATTTGCTCGAGCGATTGAAGCGGCCGGTTTGATCTTCCTCGGCCCGCCCGCCTCGGCCATCGATGCCATGGGCAGCAAATCCGCTGCCAAGGCCTTGATGGAAACCGCCGGGGTGCCGTTGGTGCCCGGCTACCATGGTGAAGCACAGGACCTGGCAACCTTTCGCGAAGCAGCCGAACGCATTGGTTACCCGGTGCTGCTCAAGGCCACCGCCGGTGGTGGCGGCAAGGGCATGAAAGTGGTCGAAGACGTCAGCCAACTGGCCGAAGCCCTGGCCTCGGCACAGCGTGAAGCCCTGTCGTCCTTTGGCAACGCGCAGATGCTGGTGGAGAAGTACCTGATCAAGCCGCGCCATGTGGAGATCCAGGTGTTCGCCGATCAACATGGGCATTGCCTGTACCTCAATGAGCGGGACTGCTCGATCCAGCGCCGTCATCAGAAGGTCGTTGAAGAAGCGCCAGCACCCGGTCTCAGCCCTTTGCTGCGCAAGGCCATGGGCGAATCTGCAGTACGTGCGGCCCAGGCCATCGGCTACGTCGGTGCTGGCACCGTGGAATTTTTGCTGGATGCACGGGGCGAATTTTTCTTCATGGAGATGAACACGCGGCTGCAGGTGGAGCACCCGGTGACCGAGGCTATCACTGGCCTTGACCTGGTGGCCTGGCAAATTCGTGTGGCTCAGGGCGAACCGTTGCCGATGACCCAGGAGCAGGTGCCGCTGCTCGGCCATGCCATTGAAGTACGCTTGTACGCCGAAGACCCTGCCAATGATTTTCTGCCGGCCACCGGGCACCTGGCGCTGTACCGTGAATCCGCGCCTGGGCCGGGCCGCAGGGTTGACAGTGGTGTCGAGCAAGGCGATAGCGTCTCGCCGTTTTACGACCCGATGCTTGGCAAGCTGATTGCCTGGGGCGAGGACCGCGAACAGGCGCGCCTGCGACTGTTGAGCATGCTGGATGAGTTCGCCATCGGTGGGCTGAAGACTAACCTGGGCTTTGTGCGACGTATCATCGGCCATCCGGCGTTTGCGGCGGCGCAACTGGATACCGGGTTTATTCCTCGCTATCAGGATGACCTGCTGCCCGCCGTCGGCGAATTGAGCGATGAGTTCTGGGAAGCAGCCGGCCATGGCTTTATGCAGAGTCAGCCTGCCAAGGTACGCGATGATGATCCTTGCTCGCCCTGGGCTCGCAGCAATGGCTTTCGTGCAGGCTTACCCGCCGAGACCTCGCTGCACTTGAGTTGCAACGGCCAGGATCGCCTCGTGACGCTGCGAGAAAGTGTTCACGCACCGCAACTGCGGGGCGAACAGTTGCTGATCGACCAGCAAGGCGTGCGGCGCTCGCACCTCGCCGTACGTGGCGAAGGGGTTTTCTTTCTGCGCTGGGACGGCGAGATGCACAGCGTGAGGCTGTTTGATCCGATCGCCGCGGTTGAGGCCAGCCAGTCTCATCAAGGCGGCCTGACCGCACCGATGAATGGCAGCATCGTGCGCGTGCTGGTGGAACTCGGGCAGGCCGTTGAGGCCGGCGCACAGTTGGTGGTGCTGGAGGCCATGAAAATGGAGCACAGCATCCGGGCGCCCCACGCCGGCATCGTCAAGGCGCTGTATTGCCAAGAAGGCGAAATGGTCGGCGAAGGCAGCGCGCTGGTAGAACTGGAGGCGCAGGCTTAGAACTTCACCGTCGCCTGTACCACTACGCCGATGATCCGGCATTCATCGGTGAACAGGGCTTTCGGATAGGTCGGGTTAAGCGGCACCAGGTAAAGCTGGCCGCTCTCCTCCATCAGTTTGCGGAAGGTCGCCTGGATGGCATCCGGCCATTGGGCGACTACCAGCTTGCCGGGCCCGGCTTCAATCGCCGGGTCGACCAGGATCATCATCCCTTCACCGATGCTCAAACCGCTGGGCGCGGTCATCGCGTCACCTGTCACCTGCAGCCAGAACGCAGCGCCGCGGGCGCGGTAGTCCGTCAGCTCGAAGCGCGCAGCGCCATAGGCCGGGCGCTCTTCGCGAACCTCGCCCACGCCCTTCCAGTCGCTCACCGGATAACGAAAATACGGGTTGTATTTCTCGGCCGGCAACTGCTCGTCTTCAGCCGGCTCGGTGGCTTTTTCGCGGATCACCAAGGCGACTTCGAGAACCCCCAGGCCGAGCTCCTCGATCACCCGATTCATGTCGGCGAGGCTCGGTATACGGCGTTTGTTCAGCCAATGGCCGACGCCGCCCTGGGACATGCCCAAGCGCTCTGCAAGCTGATCCTGTGTGACCTTGCGGTCTTTCATGCTGGTTTTGACCAACGCTATCCATTTGTCCATAGGGCCGACAATACGTTGTGTATTCAGGCCCACAATAAACAGTTTGTAGTAATCAATCAAATGACATAAATACAATACGTACTATTATTGAGTCCAGGCATTCCACTCCCCACCCAGAGCACCCACATCATGACCCTGTCCCCGGACCACCAGCCCTGTACACCCGACGAAGATGAACTGCTTTTCCTGCACAGCAGCGGTGCAGCCCAGCGTGCGCTGGATTATTACTTGAAAACGGATGTAACCGAATCGGTAACCGATGGCACCTTGTTCGAAGTCAAGGCCGAGGTCAGTGATGAAGAAGCCCTTCTCCACGCCTCTGACCTGCTGCGCAGCGCGGCCGCCACGGCTTATGAATCGGCGAATGGCACCCTCGGCAATAGCCGCGATCTGGCATTTTCGGTGGTTTATTTGATTGATATGGCCAGGGCCATGCTGGAACGGACACTGCAAGTCTCGGCTCGGGAAACCGATCACCAGAAAAGCGCGTAGAAGGCATGAACGACAAATATTTCTATCCGACGGATAAAAACATTTGACTTGCAAATGATAATGATTATTATTGCATGCAGCTGGTCGCGAGATCAGTCGATAGACCAAGGGACCTTAGGTCGGACTCTTGGAATATCTCCTCATCAGGCTAATCACGGTTTTTGACCCGGCTCTTTGGCCGGGTCTTTTTTTGCCAGTTTTTCCTGGCGTGGCTTCAGGCTAATGAAGACTGTGTGTTGCTTGATGGCTCGCATGGTAGCAAAAGACTATCGCCGAAAGAAAGCCGATCAAGCGCTCTGGCATCGATCTTTCCAAAATAGCACTTGAGAATCAATCTCATAGATTCTAAGCTACTGCGGCGTCATGGATGACGCCCCCCTCTTCCCACGCAAAAATTTGCGTCCGAGCTTTACCTCGCTCCTGTGTAAAATGCCAGCCACAACAATCATATTCAGGCAACCAGACTATGACCGTGGCCTTGACCTCCATCAAAATCAGCACCAACTTTGACAGTGGCAATATCCAGGTGCTCGACGCCAGCGATGCCCATCAATTGCTGCTGGCGATCAAACCAGATACTCGCAGCCAGCACTTCCAGTGGTTCCACTTCAAGGCCGAGGGCATGCATGTGGGCCACACCCACACCTTCCGCCTGAGCAACGCCGGCCAGTCCTCCTACAAACATGCCTGGACTGGCTACAGCGCCGTGGCATCCTACGACCACATCAATTGGTTCCGGGTGCCTACCCGCTTTGATGGCGAGACCCTGCACATCAGCCTTGAAACCCAGGAAAAACAAGCCTGGTTCGCCTACTTCGAACCCTACAGCCGCGAGCGTCATGACGGGTTGATCGACCAGGCGCTGAATCGCGCCGGCACTCAATTGCTGGCCACCGGCAAAAGTGTTGAAGGCCGCGACATTCCATTACTGCGTCGGGGCAAAGGCGGCAAAGGCAAGCGCAAGGTCTGGATCATTGCCCAGCAGCATCCGGGCGAGCACATGGCCGAATGGTTCATGGAAGGCATCATCGAGCGCCTGCAACAGGACGGCGATGATGAACTGAAAAAGCTCCTGGCCGCCGCCGATCTGTACCTGGTGCCCAACATGAACCCGGACGGAGCCTTCCACGGCCACCTGCGCACCAACGCCATGGGCCAGGACCTCAACCGCGCCTGGCAGAGCGCCAGCCAGGAAATCAGTCCGGAAGTGCTGTTCGTCCAGCAGCAGATGGAAAAATATGGCGTCGACCTGTTCCTGGATATCCACGGTGACGAAGAAATCCCCTACGTCTTCACCGCTGGTTGTGAAGGCAACCCTGGTTACACGCCGCGTATCGAACAGCTGGAAAAACACTTTCGCAGCCACTTGAGCGCATTGACCCGCGACTTCCAGACCGTCCACGGCTACACCCGTGATTTGCCGGGCGAAGCCAACATGACACTGGCCTGCAACAGCGTCGGCGAGAAGTTCGATTGCCTGTCACTGACCCTGGAAATGCCCTTCAAGGACAACGATGACTCACCTGATCCGCACACCGGCTGGTCGGGCAAACGCTCGATGCAGCTGGGCAAGGATGTGTTGAGTACGGTGGCGGATATCGTTGCAGTGTTGCGCTAACCCCCTGCTGGAGGGCCCTCTGGATTTGGGCCCTTTACTCGACGGCCACGCGTCGACAATCCTCTGGCCCCACCAGGCGGCCATCTGCCGACCGCAACTCCAGCGCCCGTAACGCAAGCCCCTGCTCGCAGTCCACCATCACCGAATGGTGTTCACCCTCAGCGTAGAAAAACCCCTCGCCCCATTGCCGTAATCCAATGATCACGGTGAACAACCCCCTGCCCTTTTCCGTCAACTGGTATTCCTGATACGCGCTGCCATCCGACGCCGGAACGATCTCGAAAACCCCATGGGCCACCAGGCTACGCAAACGCGTCGAAAGAATGTTCTTGGCCACCCCCAGACTGCGCTGGAACTCACCAAAGCGTCGGATGCCGTCGAAGGCATCACGAATGATCAACAGCGCCCAACCATCGCCAATGGCATCGAGGGAACGAGCCACCGGGCATTCGGCACCTTCAAAGCGGGTGAGCTTGACCATGGGGAGATGCCTGCCTTCGGAAAAATGTGGTTGCAATATAAAACCAGAATACCTACCGTACAACTGGTTTTAATTCGAAACCAGAATAGGGAAATCACGATGTCTCAATCCCCCTTGAGCGGCGCCGTAGTCTTGCTGTTCGCCATCGCCTGCGGCCTGTCGGTGGCGAACGTCTATTATGCCCAACCCTTGCTGGATGCCATGGCCGACACCTTCGCCATGGACCACGCCACGGTCGGTATCGTCATCACCCTGACCCAGATCGGTTATGGCGTCGGCCTGTTACTGCTGGTACCCCTGGGCGACTTGTTGAACCGGCGCCGCTTGATCGTCGGCCAGTTGCTGTTGTCGACTTTCGCGGTCCTGCTGGTGGCACTGTCCTCCAACCGCTTTTGGCTGCTGGCCGGCATGGTCCTCACCGGGTTGCTGGCGGTAGTGACCCAGGTGCTGGTGGCCTATGCCGCAAACCTGGCACGGCCCGAGCAACGCGGGCATGTAGTGGGGCTGGTCACCAGTGGCATCGTGGTCGGCCTGCTGCTGGCGCGCACGGTGTCGGGAACCATGGCTGACCTGGCCGGTTGGCGCTCGGTGTACGTGTTGTCGGCGGGATTGACCTTGCTGATGGCACTGATGCTTTGGCGGATCTTGCCCACAGCCGAACAGCCAAGGGCCAGCGAATCCTATGGTCAGTTGATCCGCTCGGTCTTCACCCTGTTCCGGGAAGAAAAGGTACTGCGGGATCGGGCGGTACTGGCGCTGCTGATTTTCGCCGCCGGCACCGTGCTGTGGACGCCACTGGTGTTGCCCTTGAGCGCCCCGCCGCTGTCGTTGTCCCACACGCAAATCGGCCTGTTCGGACTGGCCGGTGCAGCCGGTGCCCTTGGTGCCGCCCGCGCCGGGCATCTGGCCGACCGGGGCCTGGCCCAATGGACCAGCGGCGTTGCCCTGGTATTGATGCTGGTGTCCTGGCTGGCGATTGCCTTTACCCAATCCTCCCTGTGGGCGCTGTTGCTCGGCGTGATTACCTTCGACCTGGGCCTGCAAGCAGTACACGTCACCAGCCAAAGCCTGATCTACAGCGTACGCCCCGAAGCCCAGAGCCGGTTGGCGGCCGGCTACATGCTGTTCTATTCGGTGGGCAGCGCGCTGGGATCAGTGGGTGCAACCATGGTGTATGCCTGGGCGGGATGGATTGGAGTCTGCGCCCTCGGCGCCGGCATCAACATGCTGGCGCTGATCTACTGGCGGGTTACGCTGGACCCTGCAACGGCTGCACAAGCACAACCGTCACAGGGTTAACCATCATCAGTCCTTGGTCCCGGTCATGCTTTGCAGCACGCCATCACGGCGGATCAGCCCATGAAACAGCGCCGCCGCCAGATGCATCAGCACCGTCAGGAACAGCAAATAGGCAAGAAACCCATGAGCCTTACGCAACACCGCAAATAGCTGGGCATTGGCCGAGACCAGTGCAGGCAACTGCACGGAACTGCTGAGCATCACCGGATCACCCGCCGCCGAAATCATCCCCCAGCCCAGCAACGGCAAGATCAGCATCAACCCGTAAAGCACGATATGGGACGCCTTGGCCGCCAGCACCTGCCATAACGGCAAGTCGGCGGGCAACGGCGGCTGGCGAGTGGAAAAGCGCACTACCAGGCGCACGATCACCAGCGCCAGGATGGCGATCCCCAAAGGCTTGTGCAGATGCAGCAGCCACTCGTGCCGTTCCGAGACCGAGGCCGCCATGCCCGCGCCGATAAACAGCATGGCAATGACCATCAAGGCCATCAGCCAATGCAGCAGCCGCGCCAGCGGGGCAAAAAACCGGGGTTGGGCATTCATGGCTTCGACTCCTGAGGGGCACTGTGCAACTGACTGACTTCACTGGTACGGCGCAGGTAGGAACTGGCATATGCCGCCGAACGAGCGGCCAGCAGCGGGTCATTGGAGGCTTCGATGCCACTGGGCAGGATCAACGGATCAAAGTTGATATCGCGGCAATCACCGTCGACTTGCGGCTGACTGCTTTGCAGCACCAGGGTCCCGGCGTTCAACACCTTGTGCTCACCCGACCAGGCCTTGCTGGCGTCATCAGTGGGGTCGCCGGGATTGGCCAGGGTGATATTTAACTGCCAACGCAGGGGGCCGGCTACCAGGCGCTGTGCCAGGTCTTTTTCCAGGAAGTCAGCGCCTTCAGGCGCCGCAGCACCTGGCGCATCCTCACTCACAGGCACCACGCCCCAGCGAACGGCCTGACGTTGGCCACTGGCATTCACCAGGTAAAACGCATTGATGCCGTTATAAGTCTCTGTGGCATAGCTGGCGGACGGCTTAGCGGTCTTGACCCAGGCCAGAAACGGCGCCGTCTGCGGATGAGAAGCAAAGAATGCCGGCATATTGGCCGGGTTCGGCTTGCCGGTGGCAGGGTCCGGAGCGCCCGCCTTGAGCATCTGGTAGAACGCCTCGGGCGTGCCCACCGGGAACACCGGCATGCTGTTCATCCCAGTGCGCCATTGCTGGCCGTTGGCCAAGCTGAATTGCAGGGCAAAACTGCGGATCGGCACACTGCTGTCCGGCGCATAGGGGTTGCCACTGGGCAAGGCAAAGCGGCCAATCACTGGCGTACGCGCCTCGCTGAACACTTGGGCACTGGAATACTGGCGAACCGAAGGATCACTCTCGAAATAACCCGCCACGCATACACCTTTAGAGTGGTTTCGGCGGTAACCCGGATGCACGCCGCTGTTGGTTTCCAAGGCGTTGACCAGGGTTTTTGGGCGTAATCGTTGTGGGTCAAGGCTGCCGTTGACGTAGGCAAAAGCCCCGGCCACAACCGCAACCACCGCGCCGATGCTGGCTAACCGTGCTATCAAGCTTGCGGTACTGAGCGGCGGACGTGGCGGTGATGAGTGATCTACCATGAAGGAACTCCAGGGCCAATGGCCTCAGGTGTGAAAACAGAAGGTCGGAGCAATAGGACGAACCCCGGTAAACTCTATTCCCGGGCTGGCTGTTTATTTTTCAAGGCCTGGAATAACCTTCAACGCTGGACGTCTTCCTAGTCCCAGCGTAGTGACTAGCCTGAACCCCATGCACGAACTCGACGAACAGTTACGTGAACTCATTCCAAGGCTTCGGCGTTTTGCCGTGTCCCTGACGCGTAACTCCAACAGCGCCGACGACCTGGTACAGGCGAGCCTTGAGCGCGCGATCATCCGTTGGGCCGACAAGCGCCCCGAAGGCGATTTGCGCGCATGGCTGTTCTCGATCCTTTACCGGCAGTTTCTCGATGCACACCGGCGTTCCCGGCGCTATGCGCGGATGCTTGAGTTTTTTACCGGCCGCGATGACGCCCAGCCCTCGGTGGAGCGCACCGTGATTGCGCAATCGACCCTGCAAGCCTTCGACCAACTGAACACCGAACAACGCGCCCTGCTGCTGTGGGTCTCGGTAGAGGGCTTGAGCTACAAGGAAGTCGCCGACATCCTCGATGTGCCCGTCGGCACCGTGATGTCTCGCCTGTCCCGTGCGCGCCAGGCCTTGCGTCAGGTCAGCGACGGCGAAATCACCAGCCCTTCCCTGCGGATACTCAAATGATCAGCCTGCCTCCCAGCGAACGCGATTTGCATGCCTACGTCGATCACCAGCTTTTGGAGGCTGATCGTCGCCTACTCGATACCTGGCTGGCGGCCCACCCCGAGGTCGCGGCCCAGGTCCACGCCTGGCAACAGGATGCACAACACCTGCGCGCCGCCTTGAGCGGCGTGCTGCAACAACAACCCGCCAATCCTGACCTGGACCCGGCCGTGATTCGCCAGCGGATCAAGCGCCAGTCTCGCCGTCACCTCGCCACCGCCGCCGTGCTGTTGATAGCCGTCAGCGTCGGCGGCCTGGGCGGCTGGCAGGCACGGCAAGCGACCATGACCAGCGCGGTGCCACCGATGACCGATGCCATGCAGGCCTATCGCCTGTTTGCCCAGAACCAGATCATGCCCGCCGACTACAAAGTGCAAGACAACGGCGACATGCAAGCCTGGCTCGACCGCTACTTCACCCAGGCCCACCGCCTGCCGGACCTGACCCAGGCGGGTTTCAAGGCGGTCAGCGGGCGCTTGCTCACCACCGAACAGGGCGCGGCGGCCATGGTGCTGTACGAAGACCCCCAAGGCCGGCGCATCAGCTTCTACATCCGGCCACCAGGGCCGGGAAACAACCTGCTGCCACGGGGCAGTCGCAGTGCCGACGGGTTGCAGGCCGAGTACTGGTCGGGCGCCGGCTACAACTATGCGATGGTCAGCCCGGCGGATGAACCGACCACCCGGATGCTCAAGCAGACCATAAGGTTCTAGAACCCCACGCCCAACACCACATGTCAATATCGGTCCTTGCGGTACAGATCGCGCCCCTGCGCTTGTCAAACCGCTATCATCACCACCCGTTACGCCCTTCCTATTGCCGAGTGACCACGCTGTTCATGGATACCCTTGCCCAACTCAAGGCCGGCCAATTGGCTGGCATCAAGCGTCTGGACCTATCGTGCGGGCTGACCGAATTCCCCCGGGAAATCTTCGACCTGGCGGACTCCCTGGAAATTCTCAACCTGAGCGGCAACGCCCTGCACAGTCTGCCGGACGACCTGCACCGCCTGCCCCACTTGCGCGTGCTGTTTTGCTCCGACAATGCCTTCACCGAACTGCCCGAATGCCTGGGCCAGTGCACCCGGTTGAGCATGGTCGGTTTCAAGGCCAACCAAATAGAAAACGTCCCGGCCGCCGCCCTGCCGCCATTGCTGCGTTGGCTGATCCTCACCGACAACCGCATCAGCCGGTTGCCGGCCGAGTTGGGCGAAAGACCGCTGCTGCAAAAACTGATGCTGGCCGGCAATCACCTTGAACAGTTACCCGAGAGCCTGGCCCACTGCAAAAACCTTGAGTTGCTGCGTATCGCCTCCAACCGCTTGACCCACCTGCCGGGTTGGCTGCTGGCGCTGCCCAGCCTGACCTGGCTGGCCTATGCTGGCAACCCGGTGGAAATGGCCGTTGAGATGGCCGGCAACGACACGACACCCAATATTCCCTGGTCGCAACTCGACCTGGCCCAGGTGCTCGGCGAAGGCGCTTCCGGGATCATTCGCCAGGCGACCTGGACCCCAACGACGGGCCCGGCCAGGGCCGTCGCGGTCAAGCTCTACAAAGGCAGCATCACCAGCGACGGTTCTCCCTTGCACGAGATGCAGGCCTGCATCGCTGCCGGCCAACATGCCAATTTGATCAAGGTTGAAGGCCGCGTCATTGGACATCCCGAAGACCAGGCGGCGCTGGTGATGCAACTGATCGAGCCGAGCTACCGCAACCTCGCGGGCTTGCCGAGCCTGGCCTCTTGTACCCGCGACGTCTATGAACCCGGCACGCGTTTGCGCGCCGAGGTGGCCCTGCGCATGGTGAGCGGCATCGCCTCGGTGGCGGCGCATCTGCATCGCCAGGGCATCACCCACGGCGATCTCTACGGCCACAATATTTTGTGGAACGCAGCCGGTGATTGTTTGCTGGGGGACTTTGGTGCCGCCTCGTTCCATGCCACGGCTGACAGCCTCGAAACACAGGCCTTGCAGCGCATTGAAGTGCGGGCATTCGGGGTGTTGCTGGGGGAGTTGCTGGAGCGGATTGAGACCGGGTTGAGCGATGAAAATCGCCGGGCACTGGAGGTATTGCAGGAGCGTTGCTGTCAGCCGGATGTGCTGGCAAGGCCGGGATTCGCCGAGATCGAGGCGCTGTTAGCGTGACCGTATGATCATTCCCACACCGTGTGGGAATGATCAGTTAAAGGGTTAGCCCGCCAACCCGACAAACATGTCCTGCACGTCGTCATGGTTGTCCAGGCCTTCAAGGAAGGCTTCGACTTCAGCCATTTGCTCGTCGCTCAAACCGCTGACCGGGTTCTTCGGCTGATATCCCAGCTTGGCGGACAGCACGGTGAAACCCTGTTCAGGCAAGGCTTTCTGTACGGAGTCGAGGTCAGTAGGCTCGGTGATGAACAGGGTTGCGCCCTCTTCGCCTTCTTCAAAATCCTGAGCGCCGGCTTCAATGGCGGCCATTTCTGGATCGGCGTCCGGGGTGTCTGGCGTGGCTTCGATCATGCCGACATGGTTGAAGTCCCAGGCCACGGAGCCGGAAGCGCCCAGTTGACCCTTGCGAAACGCCACGCGGATTTCCGCCACGGTACGGTTGATGTTGTCGGTCACGCACTCAACGATCAATGGCACCTGATGCGGGGCAAAACCTTCGTAGGTCACGCGATGGTAGTGCACGGTCTCACCCAGCAGGCCAGCGCCTTTCTTGATAGCCCGGTCCAGTGTTTCCTTGGGCATCGAGGCCTTTTTGGCCTGTTCCACCACCAGACGCAGGTGCGCGTTGGTCGAGATATCGGCACCGTTGCGGGCGGCAATGGTGATCTCTTTCACCAGTTTGCCGAAAATCTTGCCCTTGGCATTGGATGCCGCTTCTTTGTGTTTAACCTTCCACTGTGCGCCCATGACTCGCTCTCTTTTGTCCATCGCGCCGAGACGTCTACTGGCCGGCGCTTTGGGGGCAGAGTTTATAGCGCAAAAACACTCTGATCCACCAAAAAACCGGCCGCTGACGCAGGAGGTCAGGTGCGCAATGGTTTGGAGTGGTGGCGACATTCCTGGAGATTGTCAGGGAAAGCCTGCTGGAGGATCAGCCCGGCGCCAACTCAAAAAACGCCTGAATCAAGCGCAACTCCCGGCGCCGCTCCATGCAACCGATCATGTGCCGGTTCACCAGCCCGTCGCCGCTGATGGGAATCGCTCGAACCCGTGGGTCGCGGCTGACCTCCACCGATGACACCACCCCCACCCCCAACTCAGCGGCCACGGCTTCCGTCACCGCTTCGCGGCTGTCCAGTTCCAGCAGCACCTTGGGCTGGACCCCCGCCTGGGTGCAGGCATCGTCGAAGGTGCGGCGGGTAATGGAACTGGGCTCGCGCAGCACCATGATCACCTGGTCCAGTTGCTCAAGGCGAATCCCTGCCGGGTCCGCCAACCAGGGATGCCCTGCCGGCACCAGCGCGCAGATCCGTGACTCACTCAAGGGTTGCAGGTGCAGGCCCTTGCGCGGCTCGACCTCGGTCAACACCGCCACGTCAGCGTGTTCGGACAGCAGTGCGGCGAGGGTTTCCTGAGCGTTGCCCAGGCGCAGGTTGACGGTGATCCCCGGATAACGGGCGCGCAGCTTCGCCAGCATCGGCATGACCATGTGCGGCCCGTCCGCCGCCACTTCCAGGCGCCCGGTGAGCAGTTGCCGGTTGGCCTCCAGCATCGCTTGCGCCTCATCCACCAGGCCAAAGATGGCCCGAGTGATCGCGGCGAGCTTGGTGCCCTCCTCGGTCAATTCCACCCGCCGGGCAGTGCGCCGCAACAGGGTGATCTGGTAGTGCTCCTCCAGCGCCTTGATGTGCCCGGTGACCGCCGGCTGGCTGATAAACAACCGCGCAGCGGCACGGGTAAAACTACCGTCACGGGCGACGGCATCAAATGCACGCAGTTGAAATAAATTCATAGCTATCGGTCTCACTGATGGCTGGCATAACAACAAACAATTTGATTGATGGCAAGGCAAACTGCAACTTATGTCCCGTAGCTTCACCCCAACGCTTTGCGAGGACATCAGAATGAGTACTGCCGCGCCGATCCTGCTCACCCCCGGCCCCTTGACCACCTCCGCCCGTACCCGCCAGGCGATGATGGTGGACTGGGGTTCATGGGATGACAGTTTCAATCAACTGACCGCCAGCCTCTGCAATCAGTTGCTGACCATCGTCAACGGCAGCAACAGCCATCACTGCGTGCCGTTGCAGGGCAGCGGTACTTTCGCGGTCGAAGCGGCCATCGGCACGCTGGTCCCACGGGACGGCAAGGTGCTGGTGCTAATCAATGGCGCCTATGGCAAGCGCCTGGCGAAGATATGCGAAGTGTTGGGCCGCTCATTCAGCACCTTTGAAACCGCCGAAGATGAACCCACCACCGCCGCCGACGTCGACCGCCTGCTGCAGGCTGACAGCCGTATCACCCACGTCGCACTGATCCATTGTGAAACCAGCACCGGCATCCTCAACCCACTACCGGAAATCGCCCAGGTCATCGCCCGCCACGGCAAGCGCCTGATCATCGACGCCATGAGTTCCTTTGGCGCGCTGCCCATCGATGCCCGCCAAGTACCTTTTGATGCGTTGATCGCCGCCTCCGGCAAATGCCTGGAAGGTGTGCCGGGAATGGGTTTTGTCTTCGCCGAAAAACAGGCACTGATAGCCTCCCAGGGCAACAGCCACTCCCTGGCCATGGATCTGTTTGATCAACACAGCTACATGGCCAAGACCGGCCAATGGCGCTTCACCCCGCCAACCCACGTCGTCGCCGCACTGCACGAAGCGTTGCTGCAATACAACGAAGAAGGCGGCTTGCCGGCTCGCCATCAGCGCTATGCCAACAACTGCCAGACACTGCTGGAGGGGATGGCCAAGCTCGGTGTGCGCAGCTTTCTACCCACCGCGATCCAGGCGCCGATCATCGTCACCTTCCACGCGCCAAAAGATCCGCGCTACCAGTTCAAGGACTTCTACGAACGGGTCAAGGCCAAGGGATTCATCCTCTACCCCGGCAAATTAACCCAAGTGGAAACCTTTCGCGTCGGCTGCATCGGCCATGTCAACCAGACCGAGATGCAGGCTGCCGTGGCAGCGATTGCCCAGGTGCTGCAAGAGATGGAAGTGCTGGAAATCTGATTACCCCCACTTATTTTGAACCACAGGATTTGAACCATGAACTACCAAAACCCAAGCAAACTCCAAGCCGCCATCCTCGACTGGGCCGGCACCGTGGTCGACTTCGGCTCCTTCGCCCCAACCCAGATCTTTGTCGAAGCCTTCGCCGAATTCGACGTCCAGGTCTCCATCGAAGAAGCGCGCGGCCCGATGGGCATGGGCAAGTGGGACCACATCCGCACCCTGTGTGACCAGCCGCAAGTGGCCGAGCGGTACCGCAAAGCGTTTGGCCGTACGCCGACCGATGACGACGTGACCGCCATCTACCAACGCTTCATGCCGTTGCAGATCGAAAAGATCGCCGATCACTCCGCCTTGATTCCCGGCGCCCTGGAGACCATCGCGCAGTTGCGTCAGCAAGGTATCAAGATCGGCTCCTGCTCCGGCTACCCTAAGCAGGTCATGGATAAGGTGGTGGAACTGGCCGCCCGTAACGGCTATGTCGCCGACCATGTGGTCGCCACCGACGAAGTGCCCAACGGCCGCCCATGGCCGGCCCAGGCGTTGGCTAACGTGATCGCGCTGGGGATAGATGATGTCGCCGCCTGCGTGAAGATCGACGATACCGTGCCGGGCATTCTGGAAGGCCGTCGTGCCGGGATGTGGACCGTGGCGCTGACCTGCTCGGGCAACGCGCTGGGCCTTACCTATGAACAATTTCGCGCATTGGACGGCGAAACACTGGCCAGCGAACGCGGCCGTATCCAGGGTCAGTTCGAAAGCTCACGCCCGCACTACATGATCGACACTATCAGCGACCTGCCTGCGGTCATTGCCGATATCAATAGCCGTCTGGCACGAGGTGAGATGCCGCAGAGCAACTGATCAAGATCAACATATCGCGACCTCACGCAGTTGCCACGGGCAAATCTGGAAAAAAGGCTTACATTGAAAGGACTTCGTCGCTGAAGAACGGAGGTTTGCCCTGATAAGTGAGGAACAAAGCGATGCCCTGGAAAAACACCGATTCGCGTTACAGTACGATGTCGATTGCCCTGCACTGGCTGATGCTGGTGCTACTGGTGATGGTCTACACCACCATTGAGTTTCGCGGGATATTCCCCAAGGGCAGTGGTGGCCGTACGTTAATCAAGGAGCTGCACTTTATGTTCGGCCTGACGGTATTCGTACTGGTCTGGCTGCGACTGTTCGCGCGCACCCTGGGTGTAGCACCGAAGATCGTGCCGGCGCCGCCGCAATGGCAGGCCTTGCTTGCCACCCTGATGCACGTGGCGCTCTATGTATTCATGATTGGCATGCCGATTTTTGGCTGGTTGATCGTTAGCGCCGAGGGACACTCGGTGCTGTTTTACGGGATTGAGTTACCGCCGCTGATTGGCGAGAACAAGGACCTGGCCAAGCAGATCGAAGGCTGGCACGTGCTGGGTGGCACCATCGGCTATTGGCTGATCGGCCTGCATGCCGTAGCGGGGCTTTATCACCATTACTTTATGCGTGACAACACCGTGCGGCGGATGATGCCTAAACGCTGACCCTACGCAAAACCCCGGCGGCCCTGTAAGCCGCCGGTGTGGATGAAGATCAGGCGTGTGCCTACGGCAAACCGGCCCGCCTCGACTTGCTCCTTCAACGCCAGCAACGCCTTGGCGGTGTAAAGAGGCTCAAGGGGCAAACCGCTGGCCTGTTCCGTGGCGTCGATAAACGCCAGCAGCACGGGATCAACCTGGGCAAATCCGCCTCGGCTGGCATCGAGCAGCTCGAACCCTCCTTGCACAATCTCGCGCACATGGCGCTCCACACCGTGATCCAGCGGCACCGCCAGCGCGCCATACACCGGGTGCGCGCCCGCCTCGGCCAGCACCAGCCCGGCCAACGTGGTGCCCGTCCCGGCTGCCAGCCACCAACCGTGATAATCCTCCCAACCCAGACCGCGTAACTGTGCCTGTGTCTGAAACACCAACTGCCTGCAGCCCATGGCCCCCGACAATCCTCCGCCACCCTCAGGCACCGGGTGCAAATGCGGATACTGTTCCTTCCACGGCAGCCAAAAATCAGGCTTATGGCGCGCCCGATATCCGCCATAGCCCAGCCAATGCAGCTGCATGCCGAAGGCCTTGAGGTCAACTACGGTGGGGGTTTCTTGAGGATGACCACGCAATAGCCCGACGGTGGCAAAGCCGAAGCGTTTGCCGGCTGCCGCCAACGCGTGCAGGTGGTTGGAGTAAGCACCGCCCAGGCTGATGATGCCGCTAGCGCCGGCTTGCTGAGCTTGAGCCAAATGCTCGGTCAGCTTGAACCACTTGTTACCGCTGATCAGCGGGTCGATACGATCCAGGCGTAGCACCGCAACCTCGATGCCTGCGCGAGCCAGCCAGTCCAGATGCAACGGTTCAAGCGGGGCGTGAGGGAGCCAGTCGAAGGGACCCATGGCAGCGAGTCTGCATGAAAAAAGGGGCGGTAGTCTAACACCGCCCCTTTAACGCACTTACAACTCAGCGGCGAGGCGCGAGCCCTGGTTGATGGCGCGCTTGGCATCCAGCTCGGCGGCAACATCGGCACCACCGATCAGATGCACATTCTGCCCGGCAGCGACCAGACCGTCCTGCAGTTCGCGCAGCGGGTCTTGGCCGGCACAGATGACAATGTTGTCCACCGCCAACACCTGGGGCTCGCCGTCGGCACCGATGCGGATGTGCAAACCTTCATCATCGATCTTCAAGTACTCGACGCTGTTGAGCATCTGCACCTGTTTGTTCTTCAGGCCGGCGCGGTGAATCCAGCCGGTGGTCTTGCCCAGGCCGTCGCCAACCTTGGAAGCCTTGCGCTGCAGCAGGAACACCTGGCGCGCCGGTGCATGAGGCTCAGCCTTGATTCCGGCCACGCCGCCCCGCGCCTCAAGGTGAGTATCAATGCCCCACTCTTTCCAGAACGCCTCACGGTTCAGGCTGGTAGACACGCCTTGGTGCACGAGGAATTCCGACACGTCAAAACCGATGCCACCGGCCCCGATTACCGCCACACGCTTGCCCACTGGCTTGCGCTCCAGGATCACGTCCAGGTAGCTGAGCACCTTGGCGTTCTCGACACCCGGAATCGCTGGGGTACGCGGCGCAATACCGGTGGCCAGGATGATTTCGTCATAGCCGCCAGCCACCAGATGCTCCACATCCACGCGGGTGTTGAGGCACAACTCGACATGGGTCGTCTGCAACTTGCGCTTGAAGTAGCGCAGGGTTTCAACAAACTCTTCCTTGCCCGGTACGCGCTTGGCGATATTGAACTGGCCGCCGATCTCGCTGGCGGAATCGAACAGCGTCACTTGATGTCCGCGTTCGGCTGCCACGGTCGCTGCAGCCAAACCCGCAGGCCCGGCGCCGACCACGGCGACTTTCTTGATCTGCTTGACAGGCAGATAGTTGAGTTCGGTCTCATGGCACGCCCGTGGGTTGACCAGGCAGGTGGTCAGTTTTCCGCTGAAGGTGTGATCCAGGCAGGCCTGATTGCAGCCAATACACGTATTGATCTCGTCAGCGCGGCCTTCAGCAGCCTTGTTGACGAAGTCCGCATCCGCCAGGAACGGCCGGGCCATGGAGACCATGTCGGCATCGCCTTCGGCCAGGATCTGCTCGGCGATTTGCGGGGTGTTGATACGGTTGGTGGTAATCAGCGGGATCTTCACCGAACCGCGCAGCTTGGCAGTCACTTTACTGAAGGCGCCACGGGGGACTTTGGTGGCGATGGTCGGGATGCGCGCTTCATGCCAGCCAATGCCGGTGTTGATAAGCGTCGCGCCAGCCTGCTCGATGGCCTTGGCCAACTGCACGATTTCTTCCCAGGTGCTGCCGCCTTCCACCAGATCGAGCATCGACAGGCGGAAGATGATGATGAAATTGGGCCCCACGGCTTCGCGCACCCGACGGACGATCTCCACCGGCAAGCGCATGCGGTTTTCGTAGGCACCGCCCCAACGGTCGGTGCGATGATTGGTGTGGGCGGCGAGAAACTGGTTAATGAAGTAGCCTTCAGAACCCATGATTTCCACACCGTCATACTCGGCGACCTGGGCCAGTACCGAGCAGGTGACGAAATCGCTGATCTGCTTTTCGATGCCCTCTTCGTCCAGCTCTTTAGGCTTGAACGGGTTGATCGGCGCCTGGATTGCGCTTGGCGCTACCTGCCTGGGGCTGTAGGCATAACGGCCGGCATGGAGAATCTGCATGCAGATCTTGCCACCCGCCTCGTGCACGGCATGCGTGACGATCTTGTGTTTTTGCGCCTCTTCCTCGGTGGTCAGCTTGGCCGCACCGGAATACACCCCGCCTTCATCGTTGGGGCCAATGCCGCCAGTGACCATCAGGCCAACGCCGCCACGGGCGCGCTCGGCAAAATAGGCCGCCATGCGCTCGAAACCACCGGGTTTTTCTTCAAGGCCAGTGTGCATCGAGCCCATCAGTGTGCGGTTGCGCAAGGTGGTAAAACCCAGGTCCAACGGGGCCAGCAGGTGCGGGTAGGCAGCAGCGGTCATGGTACAGCTCCACAACGGATCATCACGGGACGTGGGACGCTCGAACGGCACCCCATCGGTTTATGTCCCACAGACTAAGAGTCCACCCGCTGTCGCTCAATGACTGAAACTGACAACTTATTGATCCAAATGTGCAGCACCTCTTGACAAGTGTGTCTATCAGCCCTGCCCAAGCGCCGAACCCTCCATGAGTATTCACCAGGGTCTAAATTCTGTTCACTCACCCTTGAGCCAAGCCAGCGCACCCCATTAATTGCCAACCTGAACGACATGTACTAAACCCAGTACAGTTTTATAACTAGAGCAGGACGGCCTTATGTACACGGAACGGTTATTTACCAAGCCTGCTCTACTCGGCGTGAGCGTACTTTCCCTGATGAGCCTCGCCTTGCAGCAAGCCCAGGCCGCGTGTGTACTTACCCCAGGCCTCGGGGTTGATTCTTATGTGTGCGACAGCGGCACCAGCGCTACCGGCCTTACCGACTTGTTGGGCAACAACACCCTGACACTCCCCGCCGGCGGCACCGGCACCATCAACGGCAACATCACCTTCGGTCCGGGGGGTGACTTCGTCGACATAAACTCTGGCCGCATCGTGGGGACAGTCACCCAGGGTGACGGTGCCGATCGCTTCCAGATCAGTGCCGGCACGGTCACCGGGGCTGTTTCCCAAGGCAATGGTATCGATGACTTTGTAATGAGCGGCGGACAAATCCAGTCCCTGGCCCAAGGGGACGGCCGCGACACCTTCCTGATGACCGGGGGTACCATCGTCGGCGCCTTTGAAGACGGCGACGTGGCGCAGCAGACCAGCGGCACCATCGGCCGGGTCGACATGAAGCTGGATAACAATATCTACGACATGTCCGGTGGCTCGATTCTCGGCAACCTGGTGACCGGTTTTGGCACCGACCAGATTATCGTTTCCGGCGGCACTATCGGCGGCAATATCAGCGTCAGCGGTGGCAATGACAGCATCACAATCAGCGGCGGGATCATTAACGGCGAAATCCGCGCCAGCGTCGGCAACGACACACTCAACTGGATCAATGGCGGCCAGATCAAATCAGCAGTGCTGATGGGCGACGGCGACGATACCGCGCTGCTCAGCGGCCTGACTGAAAGCCTGTTAAGTACCACGCCGTCCATCGACGGTGGCCTGGGCAATGATCAACTGACCTTCGATAACACCACCTCCAGCACAGCATCGCGTTACATCGGCTGGGAAACCGTCAACCTCAACAACAATTCGCGCTTCGACCTGACGGGGGATTTTTTCCTCGGTGACAGCGCCAGCAATATCGGAACCTTTTCCATCGACAACAGCAGTGTGCTGGCCGTGACCCAGGGCAGCATCCGTCCCTATACCGCCGGCCAGTTGGCCACCCTCAGCAACGCCGGTACCATCGACATGACCACCGCCAGCAACAGCGCCACCGACTCGCTGACCGTGCACGGCAACTATGTTGGCAACAACGGCCAGTTGTGGCTGCAAACAGCGCTGGGGGACGATAACTCCGCCACGGACAAACTGGTGGTCTCGGACGGCACCATCAGCGGTAACACCCAATTGGCGGTGACCAACCTCGGTGGCCTCGGTGGCCTTACGCAAAACAATGGGATCGAGGTGGTGCAGGCGCTCAACGGCGCGGTCAGCACTACCGATGCCTTTGCCCTGAAAGGCTCGGTTTCTGCCGGGGCCTATGAGTACTATCTATTCAAGGGCGGGGTGACGGCGGGTTCGGAAAACAACTGGTACCTGCGCTCCTCGGTAGTGGCGGTGCAACCGCCCGTGGTACCGACGCCCCCACCAGTGCCGCCAGTCGTGGTGCCGATACCACCGATTCCACCGACACCACCCGTGGTCGCGCCCGATGAACCGCCCGTGGAGCCGCCGACCTCACAGCCTGTCGCGCCAGTCGAGCCCCCTGCTCCACCACCCACTCAAGTGCCGGCCGGAGCCTCGCCTGAGCCTGCCGTCACCACCCCACTACTGCCAACAGCGATCGCGGGCGCCGAGCCAATTCCCCTGTACCGCCTGGAAGTGCCCGTGTATTCGGTGGTGGTGCCGGCCGCACAGTTGATGACCTTGCAAGCGCTGGGTACGTTCCATGAACGCCAGGGCGAACAAAGCCTGCTGAGCGAAACCGGAGCCGTCCCGGCCGGTTGGGGTCGTGCGTATGGCAGTGACTTCAACAAGAGCTGGTCAGGCACCGTTTCGCCGAGTTTCGACGGTTCTGTCAAAGGCTATCAGGTGGGTCACGATCTCTACGCCTCTGAAACCAGTGGCGGGCAGACCCAACGCTTCGGTTTGTTCGTGGGTCAAAGCCGCTTACAGGGCGACGTCAAAGGCTTTGCCTTGGGCTTCCAGGACCGCCGCTCCGGTCGGGTCAAACTTGACGGGGACAACTTCGGTGCCTACTGGACCCTAACCGATCCCAAAGGCTGGTACGTGGACCTCGTGGCCATGGGTACCCGACTGGATGGCGACAACAAATCCGACCGTGGCGTGAAGATGGACAGCAAGGGCCACGCACTGGCGCTGTCGGCAGAAGCCGGGTATCCGATTACCGTGTCGGAACACTGGGTAGTGGAACCGCAGGTCCAGGTGATCAACCAGCAGATTGATATGGACAGCCAGAATGACGGCATTTCCAAGGTCTCATTCGACTCCCAGGATTACTGGACCGGGCGCGTCGGCGCACGCCTGAAAGGCCGTTACCTGGTGCAGAACACACCGATCGAACCTTATCTGCGAGCCAACGCCTGGCGCACCTTCGGTGGCAGCGATACGGTGACCTACGATGACGTTGACCGGATCAAGAGCGATCACAAGTCCTCCTCCGCCGACCTGGGCGTGGGCGTGGTTGCCCGCTTGTCCTCAACGGTGAGCGTGTACCTGGCGGCGGACTACAACACTAATCTGGATACCAACGAACTGGAGGGTGTCAGTGGTAACGCGGGGGTTCGGATCAGTTGGTAAATAATCCCAGTCAGTCAAGCGAGCACAAGGCTCAAAATAACGAAGATCTCATGTGAGTGTGCGCTTGCCCCTAACTTCACTTCGATGGGTTTGGGTGCAAGTGCAGATCACATTTGACACAACGCATCCTCCGTGTTGAATGAGACCGACATTCACCCCGCCGCAAAAATATGATTTCATATCAATCTTAAATTTTGCGCCCAACCATTGTTTTTCGTACCTGCGATACAGTTTTAAGAGAACATGCAAGATCATGCACACCGTCCGTTGTCATTTTCCCCATGCGTAAACTGCTTGCCTTAACCCTCACCATGGCCTTCGTCGCCGCCGTTTCCGCCTATCTGGTCTGGACCCAGGAGCGCCCCGTGGGGCATTACCTGTCGGACCTGCGGATCAACCTGGCAGTCGACGAAGGTATCCCCGCCGATCGCGGCAACCTGCTGGGCATCCAGCCGGAACTGTTTCCCGCCGACTACCAGAGCCTGGAACGCCTGCACCTGAAACTGTCGGCCTACCTGCGCAAAGCCCAGGACCAAGGCCTGCTTAACGAGAAAACCATCGTCGTATTGCCCGAACATGTCGGCACTTGGCTGATGCTCAGTGGCGAAAAAGACCAGTTGTACCAGGCCACCAGTCTTGAAGAGGCGATGAACTGGCTGTCGGCCAGCAACCCGCTGCTGTTCCTTCGCGCCCTGATCAGCGCCGAGGGCGCCAACCGTATGGACGACGCCTACCTGCGCATGAAAGCGCCGACCATGGCGCGCGACTATCAGATTCTGTTTGGCGGCCTGGCCAAAGAGTTCGGCATCACCCTGGTGGCCGGCTCCATTGCCTTGCCCAACCCCAGTGTCAGCCAAGGCCAATTGCAGGTCGGCCATGGCGCGCTGTACAACGCCAGCCTGGTATTTGGCCGTGATGGCTTTCCGTTGGGCCAACCCCAGCGCCAGCTCTACCCGATCTTCGATGAACGCGGTTTTATCCAACCCAGCGATGAAAACGCCATCAGCGTGATCGATACGCCTGCCGGCCGCCTGGGCATCCTGATTGGCAGCGACAGTTGGTACCCGGACAACTACCGCAAGCTCAATGAACAAGGCGCGCAATTGGTGGTGGTGCCGGCGTTCGTCATTGGCCGCGATACGTGGGACAAACCGTGGCGTGGCTTCAAGAGCGTATCTACGCCGCCGGAAGTCAGCCTCAAACCCGAAGAACTCAGTGAAGGCGAAGCCTGGCACCGCCTGACGCTGATCAGCCAACAACCCATCAGCCAAGCCACGGCCGGCATGAGTGTTTTCCTGCGCGGGCAGTTCTGGGACCAGAGCAGTGCCGGGCAGAGCTTTCTCACCCGCAATGGCGAAGTGTTCGCCGACAGCAACGCGCGTGGTGCGCGCATGCTGAACGTCTGGCTGTAAATCATGAAGCCTGCGCCAATGCGCCTCGGGGATTTATCGGTGGGCTTTGTCCACACACTGGCCGACGCCATCCTCAGCCATGGCCTGGACCCGCAACCACTGCTGCTGCAATACGGCCTGGACCCGGCACGCCTTGGCGAGGCCGGTGCTCGCTTGTCGATCCCCCGCTACATGCGCCTGGGCCACGCGGCCATTCAGTTGACCGGCGATCCGAGCCTGGGTTTGCGCATGGGCCAGCTCAGTCGCTTGAGCCAGGCAGGGTTGGCTGGTGTCACCGCCGCCCAGGCGCCCACCGTACGCGAGGCAGCCCGTACGCTGACCCGCTTCGAAGCGTTGTATGGCGCCAATTACCGTGGCCAGTCCAGCTTTCATGAAGACGCCCAGGGCGCGTGGTTACGTTTCTACTCCATCAGCCCCTACAACGCCTACAACCGCTTTGTGGTGGACTCGATCATCGCCGGCTGGCTGCATCAGCTGTCGAGCCTGAGCGCAGAACCGGTGCGGGCCGAACGGATCGAGATCGAATTCGCGGCGCCCGACTACAGTCCGTGCTACAGCGTTCTGGGAGACTGTCAGATTCAGTTTGGTGCCGAGGCCAATCAACTGCGCCTGAGCCAACACACCCTGGCACTGCGCAACCCCGCGCATTGCCCCAGTACCTGGCAAACGCTGTTGCAACTGTGTGAAAGGGAATTGGAGCAGTTGACCCGCACCCGCAGCCTGCGCGAGCGCATCACCCGTTTACTCGGGCCGATGCTCAATGGCGGCCGGGAACCCAACCTGGAAGAAGTGGCGGCACGCTTGAAGCTGCCAACCTGGACCTTGCGCCGCAAACTGGCCGAAGAAGGCACGCAGTTTCGGGCGATCCTCAACGATACCCGCCGCGACCTGGCCATGACCTATATTCGCGATACGGAACTGGCGTTCGGCGAAATCGCCTACTTGCTCGGCTTTGCCTCAGCCGAAGCCTTTCAACGGGCGTTCAAGCGTTGGAACAGCCAGACCCCAGGGGAATTTCGCCGCAGTCAGCGGCATTCAGCCTGACGTCCGGTTACAGCTCTGTGGCGTCATCAGCCGGGTCCAACGGGTCCAGTTCAAAGGCCTGGTACTCCAGCAATTCTTCCTGGTAATCGTCCATTGTCAGCTCCTTGTTGAGTGCAACGCGGTGGTTGCTTAATGACCTGCTCAACCAGCCTAAAGTGCCGTCATGACGAAAAAATGTACGGGCGATGACGTTCCTGCACCTGAATATTAAACGTAGCCGCGTTCTGCTGATTTAGCATGACTTAACGGATGCAATTGCAATCATTGCAATTGCAATAATATATAAAAATCCATTAGGGTGTGGGCCTACGTTGCCAGGCGACCCAACCATGACCACCCTCATCTCCCGAACCGCGCTAGCCGCCCAGATCTGCATCGATACTTTGAGCGCTTCGGATCAGCCCCGCAGTTCGCCGCTGTATACCGTCATGGCAATGGCCAACACCCTGGAGTTCAACCCAGCGACCCGCCGACAAGCGTGGGTCATTCGCGGCCAATCTCGATGCCGACGTAACGGCGCCTGGCCCAGCTGGTTCGCCCGTAACACCGGTGAAAAACCAATGTTGTACCTGCACAGCGCGGCGTCATCGGCCCAACTGCTGGCGCTGTCCGCCGAGACCGCCCAACGCGGCATCTTGTGCAACGACATCGAAACCCATCCCTCTATCTGGCCCAAAGGCACGCAGCCTTCCCTACCGATGTGGTTGGCGAGCAACCCTCAATGCACGCCTTATGACCCGGCGTCAGGAGAGGAAACCCGGGCGATTATCCTGGCGGGCTTGCGGACGCTGTATGTCGACGGCAAGCCGGGCTTTTATTACCTGGCGCTGCACGACCAGGACGAAGGTCCGGGATTGAGTCCACAGAATTGTGAAGATGCGCTCAAGGGCATGTATCGGGTCAAGCGAGAACAAATCGGGGATCTGAGCGTACGCCTGCTCGGCGCAGGCCGGGCGTTTGAGGAGGTGCTGGGCGCCGCAACGTTACTGGAAGAAGAATGGAGCATCGCCGTGCAACTCTGGAGTTGTCCCAGCTACACCCGGCTGGCCCGTGAAGCACGGGCTGCTGAACGCTGGAATCGCCTGCATCCGAGCACCTCAAGGCGCAGTTGCCATGTGCAGGACTGTCTGGTGGGGAATGATGCGCCGGTGATTGCCGTCACCGGGTACCCGCAATCGATTGTCGATCCGTTGGCGGGGTACGTGGATGCACGGTTTGTAGCGTTGGGAGCGGGCTCGGTGGGAGCCTCGACACCCAGCCGCTACTGGATCACTGCGTTGGCCTTGAAGGCGCTGGCAGATGATGGGTATATCGATGCCGCGCAGGTTGAAACAGCCCTGCGCCGGTATCGACTGAAATGAATCAGCTCTTGCGCCGCCCACGGGACTGTACACACACGCTCATCGCCAGGCCCGCCGTGCGCTCCAGCGCATCGGCAAACCCCTGGCGCTGCTCAGCGTCAAGCTGGGACAAAAACAGCTCATCCACTGTACTTTCGTAGATGCTCCACATCTTTTTGCGCAACACCCGGCCTTCTTCAGTGATTGAGACAAACGCCGCCCGCCCATCGCCGTCAGAGCGCGAACGCACCACCAGGCCATCTTTTTCCAGACGGTCCACCAGTCGCGTCAGGTTGTAGCGTTCGATAGCCAGCACATCCGCCAACTCATGCATGCGCCGGGTGCCATCAGGACCGCTTTCCAGGCCCCATAGCGCGTCATACCAGGCGTAAGGCGGCAGCCCTGCATTGGCCAGGCGCCGTTCAATTTCACGGATGACCGTCCTGTGGGCCCTGACAAACCGGAACCAGACATCAGGCTCTTTCGACGACATGCAACACCATCCGGGGAATTCAAGAAGGTTGCAATAGTAGCTCATCCCGCGCTAGATTCAGCCATGTAGTTGCAATTGCAACTACATTTGCAGCGTGCCACGCTGTCATCCCACAAGGACCCGCACGCGCAAATCCATTCACCCTGGAGCCCGACATGACCCAGAACACCGCAGCAAGACTCGACGACGATCCACAGGAAACCCGCGAATGGCTGGAGTCCATCGAATCGGTGCTGTCAGCCGAAGGCCGCCCGCGAGCCCATTACCTGATTGATCAGTTGCTGGATTTCGACGTGGCTCGGCATGGCGACTTCTACGGGCGCGTCACTACACCCTACGTCAACACCATCCCGGTGGATCGCCAACTGCCCTACCCCGGTGACCTGGCCGTCGAGCAACGTCTGAATGCGTTTATCCGTTGGAACGCCATGGCCATGGTCCTACGTGCCGGCAAACATTCCGGCGTCGGAGGACATATCGCCACGTATGCGTCGGCAGCGGTGCTCTACGACGTCGGCTTCGATCATTTTTTCCGTGGCCGCACCGACAGTTTCGACGGCGACCTTGTGTACATCCAGGGCCACTCGTCCCCAGGCATCTATGGGCGCGCCTACCTCGAAGGCCGGATCAGCGAAGCGCAACTGGACAACTTCCGCCGGGAAGCGGGCGGCGAAGGGTTGTCGTCCTATCCGCACCCACGGCTGATGCCGGACTTTTGGCAATTTCCTACGGTGTCGATGGGCTTGGGGCCGATCACCGCCGCCTACCAGGCACGCTTCATGCGCTACCTAGAATTTCGCGACCTCAAGCAGCACCAGGGCCGCAAAGTCTGGGCGTTCCTCGGTGACGGCGAGATGGACCAGCCGGAGTCCCTGGCGGCGATATCCCTGGCGGGCCGGGAAAAACTCGACAATCTGATCTTCGTGGTCAACTGCAACCTGCAACGCCTCGATGGCCCGGTACGCGGCAACGCCAAGGTAATTCAGGAGTTCGAAAGCCTGTACCGTGCTGCCGGCTGGAATGTGATCAAGGTGATCTGGGGCGGAGGCTGGGATGCGCTGCTGGAAAAGGACACCAGCGGCTTGCTGCGCCAGCGCATGATGGAGTGCGTGGACGGTGACTATCAGAACTACAAGTCGCAAAACGGTGCCTATGTGCGGGAACACTTCTTCGGCAAATACCCGCAACTGCTGACACTGGTTGCGGACCTTTCCGACGACGATATCTGGAAACTCTCGCGGGGCGGTCACGATCCGGACAAGGTCTACAACGCCTATGCCGCGGCCGTACGCCACAGCGGCCAGCCGACCGTTATCCTGGCAAAAACCGTCAAGGGCTTCGGCATGGGCGAGGCTGGCGAAGGGCAGAACATCAACCATCAGCTGAAAAAAATGGGCGACAATGCCGTGAAGGCCTTTCGTGATCGCTTCGGACTGGAAGTGGCCGATGACCAACTGGCGCAAATCCCCTACCTCAAACCCGCCGCCGATAGCGACGAAGCCCGTTACTTCGCCGCCCGGCGCCAGGCCTTGGGGGGCTATATTCCGGCGCGCACCAACAACGTCGAATCGTTGAAAATTCCGGAGCTTGAGGCGTTCGCAAACCAGCTCAATGACACCGGCGAGCGCTCGATTTCCACGACCATGGCCTTTGTACGCATCCTCGGCACCCTGCTCAAGGACCCCGACCTCGGCAAGCTGATCGTGCCCATCGTCCCGGACGAGTCCCGTACCTTCGGCATGGAAAGCCTGTTCCGTCAGATCGGTATTCATTCCGCCGTCGGGCAGCTATACACCCCGCAGGACGCAGGCCAGCTCAGCTACTACAAGGAAAGCAAGGACGGGCAGATCATGCAGGAAGGCCTGAATGAATCCGGTGCCATTTCCTCGTGGATCGCGGCGAGTACGTCCTACAGCAATCACGGTTTGATGACCGTACCGTTCTACATTTTCTATTCGATGTTCGGCTTCCAGCGTGTCGGCGACCTGGCATGGGCCGCCGGTGATGCCAGGGCCCGTGGCTTCCTGCTGGGAGCCACTGCCGGGCGAACGACATTGATGGGCGAAGGCTTGCAGCATGACGATGGCCACAGTCACGTGCTGTCTTCGGTGATCCCTTGTTGTATTTCCTACGACCCGACCTTCGCGTTCGAATTAGCGGTGATCATTCGCGAAGGAATGCGCCGCATGTACGTCGAACAAGAGGACATTTACTACTACATCACCCTGCTCAACGAAAACTACCCGCATCCGGCGATGCCCGAGGGCGTCGAGGATGGGATTCTCAAGGGCATGTACCGGCTACAAGCCGGCGAAGAAACCCAACAACCCCAAGTGCAACTGATGGGCAGTGGTTCGATCCTGCGGGAAGTGATCGCCGCCGCAGACTTGTTGCGCATGGACTTCGGTGTAGTCAGCAATGTGTGGAGTGTCACCAGCCTTACCGAACTGCGACGCGAAGGCCATGAGGTGGAACGCTGGAACCTACTGCACCCGCAGAGCGAGCCGCGCTTGAGCTATGTGGAACAGAGCCTGGCCAGTCAAGTCGGACCGGTGGTGGTCGCCACCGACTACATGAAGATCTTCGCCGACCAGATCCGCCCGTTCGTTGCTGGACGCCGCTTCGTGGCACTAGGCACCGACGGTTTCGGGCAATCGGATACACGGGAATCCCTTCGGGAGTTCTTCGAGGTAGATCGACATTTCATCGCGCTGGCCGCGCTGAAGGCCTTGGCCGACGACGGTCTGATCAGCCGCAGCCGCGTCAGCGAGGCCATAAGCCGCTACGGGATCGATGTCGACAAATCGAATCCCGTCGCGGTCTAGCTCAGCCTACTGTGCAGGTGTCGGCAGGGGCTCAATAGACTCTGTCGGCGCAGGCAACGTTGGCGCGGTTTCAACCGGTGCCGCTGGCTCAGAGGCTTGCTCTGGTGCAATCGGCGCAGCTTCCGGTGGCGGTGCCAACGGTTGCGATGCCTCGGGCTCTGCCGCAGGGGCGGGCGACATTACCGGCGCCAAGGGCGCGGGCACCGGGGGATTATCCGCCGCTGGGGCCGGCTCAGCCGGTGCCGCCGTGGGCTCCGGCACGCCCAGCTCGGCCTTGGGCTTTTCAGGAATATGCGCGGCCTTTTTCACTTCCTGTGGCAGAAAAACATCCACCAGCGCGAAATAACGGTCATAAAACTTGGGCGCAGACACTGTCTCACTGGCCACCTTGACCATCGAGTCATCGGTGGAGCCAATCGGCATCGACACCGACCCCAACACACCCACACCCAGGCTTGCGGAGTTGTTGACCTTCTTCAGTGCATAGCGATCCTGCAGGGCGTTGGCAAACATCGTCGAGTGATGATTCGCACTGCCATCGTCGGCGCACACCACGTTGAAACTAATCTGCAGGTGGGTTTCACCGGTCTGCTGGAAACTCTTGTTACCAACCACCAGCTTCGGATCGCTGCTGGTGATGATATAGCCCTGGCTTAGCAAGGCACGCCTGGCCGCTTCGCAAGCCGCGATATCACTGACCGGATAATCACGTGAAAACGTACCGGAGTCGTCGAAATTCTCATGTTCATAAATAGCGGTCTTGGGCGACGAGCAGCCCGCGGCGCCCGCCAGCACCAGCGCCACGCCGAGGGCACGCAAGTGAAATGATATAGACATTGAAAATCCTGAGGAAAACAGTCAGGGCGGTATTGTGCAACAGATCGTGGCGTCGGCGCGCGGATTCCTGTCAGTAAAACGTCACAGTCTTACGGGACGGTGTCTGCAGGAAAAAGCCGCTCGCCCATAGGGTCGATAAACACCCGCAACTTCGCCGAGGCATTGCGACTTGATGGCCCTGACGGCGACGCTTCGTTTAACCGATGTTTAACCAGCAACGTGACTCAGTGTCGGTTAACTCTTATGATCGTACTGGGTGCGCTGTTGCATACAGCACAGGGTAGGTTAAAGGATAAGCATTGGTCGGGCCGCCAATGGAGACTTGTCGTGCCTGATAAACGCCCTACTATTCCCCGCCCACAGGTTTTAACTGAGGGCGCCCTGTCTGTGCTGGAGCGGTTTTCACGCATCGAAGCGGTCAGCGGTATCGTACTGCTGCTGGCAGCAATTGTGGCGCTGATCTGGGCCAATAGCCCTGCCGCCGATTCCTACGAGCATTTCTGGAATACCCCACTCACTATTGGATTGGGGGACTTCACGGTCTCGCGCTCATTGCACTTCCTGGTGAACGACGGGCTGATGACCATCTTCTTCCTGGTGGTGGGTGCCGAGATTCGCCAGGAGATCAAGGACGGTGCACTCGCCAACCTGAAACTGGCTACCTTGCCGCTAGGGGCTGCACTGGGTGGAGTGCTGATGCCGGCGATCATTTATGCCCTGCTCAATCACGGTACCGAGGCCGCCAGCGGTTGGGCCGTGCCCACCGCCACTGATATCGCGTTCGCAGTGGGCGTGCTTGCGCTGTTGGGCAAGTCAATTCCCGGTGGCGTGCGCATCCTGTTGCTGGCCTTGGCAATCATTGATGACATCGTCGCTATCTTGATCATTGCCATCTTCTACACCGCCAGCCTGGACTACATGGGGTTGGTGATCGCGGCCTGCGGGTTGGCGCTGGTGCTGATTTTTCAGCGGATGGGCATTGGCAAAGCCGTTGTGTACGTTCTGCCGGGCGCAATTGTCTGGTTTGGCCTGCTCAAGACCGGTGTGCACCCGACGCTCGCGGGCGTCATGCTTGGCCTGATCACACCCGTCAGCTCCAGACCTACATCGGAACGGCCTCTGGACACCATCGGGCGCACGTTTCATGAACTGATTGAGCGACTTTCGCAATCAGCTGAAAGTGCGCATCAGGTCGCCAAACCGTTGAAGCAGTTGAGACAGGCCCAGCGCGAGATGTTACCGCCGGTGCAGCGCATTCAGGCGGGTTTACACCCATGGGTGGCCTTCGGGGTCATGCCGCTATTTGCCCTGGCCAACGCTGGGGTGAGTCTGCAAGGGTTCAACCTGGACGATCCGCTACCCCATGGTGTTTTCATGGGCGTCATCCTGGCTCTGGTACTCGGCAAGCCGCTGGGGGTAATACTGGCGAGCGTGGTGCTAGTCAAACTGAACATCTGCAAACTGCCTGAGGGCGTGACCTGGAACGGTGTCGGCCTGGTGGGCCTGCTGGCAGGGATTGGTTTTACCATGTCCATTTTCATATCCTCGCTGGCCTTCTCTGATCCGACGCTACTGTCGGCTGCCAAGCTGAGCGTGCTGACAGCTTCGTCCCTGGCAGCGGTGATTGGGCTGACCTGGGGCAAGCTCAAATTCTCGGGCAAGCGCCTGAATGGAAACGACTGACGGTCCATAAAAAAAGACCCCGGTTTTGAGGCCGGGGTCTTTTTATTCAGGCTGATAACGACATCAGAACTTCTTGATGTCAGCCTGGGCTTCCAACTGCTTGCGATAGGCAGCGAAGTCCTGCTGGCCAACACGGGACGCGAGGAAGCGACGATATTGCTCCTTCTCTTCGTCCGTCGGGGCAACTGCTTCGTTGACGGCGTTGAGACGCACAATCACCAAGCTACCATCAGACAGCGTCACGTCGCTGAACGTCGGCTTGTCCTTGGCGGCTGGCTTGGCCATGCGGAACAAGGCCTGCAGCACGGCTGGATCGATCCCTTCCTGACCACGGGTGGCCGCTTCGGTAACTTTCCATGCCTGACCATCGACCGCCTGATTCAGCGGCAACTTGCCATCGCGCAGGTTGGCAATCAGCTCATCGGCATGAGTCTTCGCCGCAGCGCTTGCGCGCTCCTTGGTCAACTGTGCACGGATGGCAGTGGCAACGCTTTCCAGCGGCAACTGTTCTGGCTTGCGATGCTCTTTGGCACGCAGCACCACGATGGTTTCCGGGTCCAGCTCGATGGCAGTGCTGCTGGCACCTTCATCCAATACTTCCGGGCTGAAAGCAGCGGTTACCACTGCGCGGTTTGCTGCAACACCTTCGCCACCTTCACGGCCAAATGGCGCTGAGGTGTGCACGGTCAGTTTCAGGTCCGAAGCCGGCTGAGCCAGATCGGAGGCCTCAAACGCGGCGTCTTCCAATTGCTTGGTCGCTTCGACGAAACGCTGCTCAACCTGTTGAGTCTTGATTTCGCGGGTCAGCTTGTCTTTCAGGCTGGCAAACGATGGCACTTGCGGTGCTTCAACACCCAACAGCTTGATCAAGTGCCAGCCGAAGGTGGTACGTACCGGCTCCGAGACCTGATCCTTGTTCAAGGCATACAGGGCTGTTTCGAAGTCTGGGTCGTAGACACCCGGACCCGCGTAACCCAAGTCACCGCCATTGCTGGCCGAACCTGGGTCCTGCGAAAACTCCTTGGCCAGGGCTTCAAAGCTTTCGCCCTTGGCCAGGCGGGCCTGCACTTCTTCGATCTTGGCCTTGGCTTGCGCCTCGTTCACCTTGTCGCTGACTTCAATCAGAATATGCGCGGCGCGACGCTGTTCAGCGAGGTTGGCGGTTTCTTTCTGATACTGCGCCTGCAGCTCATCGTCCTTGACGGTGACTTGGTCAAAGAAGGAAGACTTCTTCAACTCCAGGTAATCGATGACCACCTGATCCGGTGTCATGAACTCTTTGGCGTGCTGGTCGTAGTAAGCCTTGACCTCGTCATCGGTGAGTTTCACCGCAGCCGGGTTGGCCTTGACGCTTACAGTGGCGAAATCGCGGGTCTGTTTTTCCAGACGAGCAAATGCCAAAACCTGCGCATCGGTTACAAAACCGCTGCCGGCAATACCTGCACGCACTTGGCCGATAAGCATTTCCTGGGTCAGCATCTGACGGAATTGCATACGGCTGTAGCCCAGCTGACGGATCACCTGGTCGAAACGCTCAGCGTTGAACTTGCCATCGACCTGGAATTCCGGCGTCTGCAGGATCACTTGATCCAGCGCAGCTTCCGAGAAAGCGAATTTCGAGTCAGCCGCGCCTTGCAGCAGCAGCTTGCGATCGATCAGGCCTTTGAGGGCAGCGTCGCGCAGCATTTTTTCATCCAGCAAGGACGCGTCAAAGTCCTTGCCCAACTGTTGCATCAGCTGCCGACGTTGCGTGTCGACGGCCTGGCTCAGCTCGTTTTGACTGATTTCTTCACCATTGACCTTGGCCGCATCCTGGCTGTTGGTCGTGGCCTGAAAAATGGCCTCGATACCGGTGAAAGCCATCAATACAACGATGATCCCGATAATGGTCTTGGCAATCCAGCCTTGTGAATTGTCCCTGATATTTTGCAGCATGCGTCCCCCAGAAACGGTTGAACTTCAAAATTAGGCAACCGTGGAGCGTGGGTAGAGTCCGGATAGAAGAAAGGCGCATCCGAGGATGCGCCTTCTCGTAACTGGCGGAGCGATCGGGGGTTAGAACCCACACCCCCGGCGTGGCGACCCAACATAAGCTGGGTCTGGTGCCGCTCCGCTGCCAAGTCAGACTTGCGTGTGACCCGGATAGGCAAAAGCTTGAACGAAGCTTAGTTAACGGCTTCTTTCAGGGCTTTACCGGCTTTGAAACCTGGTTTTTTGGCTGCCGCGATTTTCAGGGCTTCGCCAGTCTGTGGGTTACGGCCAGTGCGAGCTGGACGATCGGTCACAGAGAAAGTACCGAAACCAACCAGTACCACAGAGTCGCCGGCCTTGAGAGCGCCAGTGACGGATTCGATTACTGCGTCCAGCGCCCGGCCAGCAGCGGCTTTCGGGATATCAGCAGATGCGGCGATAGCATCAATCAGTTCCGACTTGTTCACTCTAAGTCCCCTTATATCTATTGAGTATGATTCTAAGTTTTTTGGTGAAAGCAAAAACCAGTGCTGAATGGCCTACAGACACTTAAGAGCCGCTTTATAACAAGGGCTCTAAAAAACTGTCAAGGAAGCCCCCAAGCTTAAACGTATTAATGCGTGCTAATTCTTTCCTTAGAGTCAGTTTCGCGCTTTTCGTCCTTTGCAACTATCTCCGGAGCCACATCCGGCAAGGGCTCCGGCGCGTATTGCAGCGCAATTTGCAGGACCTCGTCAATCCATTTAACCGGTTTAATCTGAAGATCCTGCTTGATATTGTCAGGAATTTCCTTCAAGTCGCGAACATTCTCTTCCGGAATAATCACTGTCTTGATCCCGCCACGGTGCGCAGCCAGCAATTTCTCCTTGAGACCACCAATGGCCAGCACCTGGCCACGAAGGGTAATTTCCCCGGTCATGGCCACGTCGGCGCGCACTGGAATGCCGGTCAATGCCGAAACAAGGGCCGTGCACATGCCTACGCCTGCGCTAGGGCCGTCCTTGGGGGTTGCCCCTTCTGGCATATGGATGTGAGTGTCGCGCTTCTCATGGAAGTCCAGGGGGATGCCCAGACTCTTGGCACGACTGCGCACCACGGTCAGTGCAGCGGTGATGGACTCGACCATCACATCGCCAAGGGAACCGGTCTTGATCAATTGCCCCTTGCCTGGTACCACAGCGGCTTCGATGGTCAGCAACTCGCCACCCACCTGAGTCCAGGCAAGGCCCGTAACCTGGCCGATCTGATCCTGCTGCTCAGCCAGGCCATAACGGAATTTACGCACGCCCAGGAAATGCTCCAGCAAGTCAGCCGTAACCTTCACCGAGAAGCGTTTTTCAAGGGAATGCTCCTTGACCGTCTTGCGGCAGATCTTCGCCAATTGACGCTCAAGACCCCGTACACCGGCCTCGCGGGTGTAGTAGCGAATGATGTCGCGGATTGCCTCGGCATCAAATTCGATCTCGCCTTTTTTCAGGCCGTTGGCTGAAATCTGCTTGGGCGAAAGGTATTTGACGGCAATGTTGATCTTCTCGTCTTCGGTGTAGCCCGGCAGACGAATCACCTCCATCCGGTCCAGCAAGGCTGGCGGGATATTCATGGAGTTGGAGGTGCACAGGAACATCACATCGGAGAGGTCATAGTCGACTTCCAGGTAATGGTCGTTGAAATTGTGGTTCTGCTCAGGGTCGAGCACTTCCAGCAAGGCAGATGCCGGGTCGCCACGCATGTCGCTGCCCATTTTGTCGATTTCATCGAGCAGAAACAGCGGGTTGCGCACACCCACTTTTGTCATCTTTTGAATCAATCTTCCTGGCATCGAACCGATGTAAGTACGGCGATGACCACGAATTTCCGCTTCATCGCGCACGCCGCCGAGGGCCATGCGTACAAACTTACGGTTTGTTGCGTGGGCAATGGACTCAGCCAGGGAGGTTTTACCCACACCAGGAGGACCGACCAGACACAACACCGGCCCGCGAATTTTCTTCACCCGCTTCTGCACGGCGAGGTATTCGAGGATGCGTTCCTTGACCTCTTCCAGGCCATAGTGATCGGCGTCGAGAATATCTTCGGCGCGAGTCAGGTCCAGACGCACTTTGGTCTGGGCCTTCCACGGCACCTGGACCAGCCAGTCGATGTAGGAACGTACCACGGTGGCTTCAGCGGACATCGGCGACATCTGCTTGAGCTTATTCAGCTCGGCGGTCGCCTTGGTCAAGGCATCTTTCGGTAGGCCAGCAGCATCGATGCGCTTTTTCAGCTCTTCGATTTCGTTGTGGCCTTCTTCGCCGTCACCCAGTTCTTTCTGAATGGCCTTCATCTGCTCATTCAGGTAGTACTCGCGCTGGCTGCGCTCCATTTGCTTCTTGACTCGACCACGGATGCGCTTTTCAACCTGCAACAAGTCGATTTCGGCATCCAGCAATGCCAGGACATGCTCGACCCTGGCAGACAAATCGATAATTTCGAGGATGTCCTGCTTCTGGTCAATCTTCAGCGCCATGTGCGCGGCCATGGTGTCCACCAGGCGGCTTGGCTCATCAATACTGTTGAGGGAAGACAGGACTTCAGCTGGAACTTTCTTGCCCAGCTGTACATATTGTTCAAATTGGGAAAGCAAGCTGCGAACGAACACTTCGGATTCACGCTCGGGGGCATCGACTTCATCAATCAGCGCCACTTCAGCGCGCAGATGGCCGTCCACCTCCATGAAGCGCTCGACCGCGCCACGCTGCTCACCTTCGACCAGCACCTTTACAGTGCCGTCAGGCAGCTTGAGCAGTTGCAGAACAGTGGCAATGGTACCAACGCGATATAGGGCATCTTCGCCCGGATCGTCGTCGGCAGGATTTCTCTGGGCCAGCAGCAGAATCTGCTTGTCGCCCGTCATCGCGGCCTCGAGGGCTTCGATAGACTTCTCGCGCCCCACGAACAGCGGGATAACCATGTGCGGATACACAACGACATCACGCAATGGCAGGAGAGGCAATTCGATGGTTGTCTTCATGATTTCGCCTCTACGGCGACCCAAGGGGCCGTAAACAGATGGAAGTAGCCTGAAACCAAGATGGGGGCTGCCTGCAAAAAAAACAAGCTCAATGGCAGCAGTTAAACGCAGTAAAAACAAAGGGGCCCAAAGGCCCCCTTATTTTGTACAGCTGGTTCTATTGCAGCAGGACGACACTTACGCGTCAGGTGCAGCCTTGGCAGCCGGCTCACTGTTTTCATAGATATACAGTGGCTTGGACTTGCCTTCTATAACGCTTTCGTCGATCACGACTTTACTCACCTCAGACTGCGAGGGGATTTCGTACATCGTGTCGAGCAATACACCTTCGAGGATCGAACGCAAACCACGAGCGCCGGTCTTGCGCTCCAGTGCCCGCTTGGCCACCGATTTGAGCGCGTCAGCACGGAACTCAAGGTCCACGCCTTCCATCTCGAACAGCTTGGCGTACTGCTTGGTCAGGGCGTTTTTCGGCTCGGTGAGGATCTGCATCAATGCAGCCTCATCAAGCTCGTCCAGGGTCGCCAGGACAGGCAGGCGACCGACGAATTCCGGGATCAGACCGAACTTGACCAGATCGTCAGGCTCGACTTCACGCAGGGACTCACCGACTTTCTTGCCCTCTTCCTTACTGCGCACTTCTGCACCGAAGCCAATGCCACCACGGGTGGAACGGCTTTGAATAACCTTTTCCAGACCGGAGAACGCACCGCCGCAGATGAACAGGATATTGCGCGTGTCAACCTGAAGGAATTCCTGCTGGGGATGCTTGCGGCCGCCTTGTGGCGGTACGGAAGCAACCGTGCCTTCAATCAGTTTCAACAGTGCTTGCTGCACGCCTTCACCGGAAACGTCCCGGGTAATCGAAGGGTTGTCGGATTTGCGCGAAATCTTGTCGATTTCATCGATGTAGACAATGCCCATCTGGGCTTTTTCCACGTCGTAATCGCATTTCTGCAGCAGCTTCTGAATAATGTTCTCGACATCCTCACCTACGTAACCAGCCTCGGTGAGGGTGGTTGCATCGGCAATGGTGAAGGGAACGTTCAGCAGGCGAGCCAAGGTTTCTGCAAGTAGGGTTTTACCCGAACCTGTAGGACCAATCAGCAAGATGTTGCTTTTGCCGAGCTCGACATCGTCATTCTTTTTGTCACGCTGGTTCAGCCGCTTGTAGTGGTTGTACACCGCTACGGCCAAAACCTTTTTTGCACGCTCTTGACCAATCACATACTGATCAAGGATGCCGCTGATTTCTTTAGGCGAAGGCAATTTATGCGCGCTGCTTTCGGCCTGGGCTTCCTGCACCTCCTCACGGATGATGTCATTGCACAGGTCGACGCACTCGTCGCAGATAAAGACCGAGGGGCCGGCAATCAATTTGCGCACTTCATGCTGGCTTTTGCCACAGAAGGAGCAATAGAGCAATTTGCCGTTGTCCTCGCCGTTGCGGGTGTCAGTCATTCGATCGATCCAAATCCGATAGGCTTGCAACACAAGATGAAGGCTATTGCGGGCTTTTTCAAGTCCGCAGGTGGTCAGTTAAACCAACCACCTACATTTGGGCTGCTTAGGCAGGCATGTGACGCTTCTGCATGACCGAGTCGATCAGCCCGTATTCGGCTGCGCGCTCGGCACTCATGAAGTTATCACGTTCGGTGTCGCGCTCAATGGTTTCGAGGCTTTGACCAGTGTGATGGGCCAACAACGTATTGAGGCGCAGGCGAATATTCTTGATTTCCTCAGCATGAATGAGGATATCGGTCGCTTGCCCCTGGAAACCACCTAGCGGCTGGTGAATCATCATCCGCGAGTTCGGCAGGCAGAAACGCTTGCCCGCTGCGCCACCGGCGAGCAGAAAAGCACCCATGCTGCAGGCTTGGCCGATGCAGGTAGTGGAGACGTCAGGCTTGATGAACTGCATGGTGTCATAGATCGACATCCCCGCAGTGACCGAACCACCTGGCGAGTTAATGTAAAGATGGATGTCCTTGTCCGGATTTTCCGCTTCAAGGAACAGCAGTTGCGCCGCGACCAGGTTGGCCATGTAGTCTTCTACCGGGCCAATCAGGAAGATCACTCGTTCCTTGAGGAGGCGCGAGTAGATGTCATAGGCGCGCTCGCCACGGGCGGACTGCTCGATAACCATCGGGACCAGGCCGCCTGCGGCCTGGATGTCAGAACTCTGCTGATAATAAGAATTGCGGGACATGTCCTGCAGTCACTCCCAAATAGTCATGTCTTGAATACGCATAAGCCAGCGCGAGGCTGGCTTATGTGTGCATTTTCAAACGTGTCGGACAATCAGTCGGCTTGTGCTGCTTCCGCCGGCTTGACTGCTTCTTCGTAAGAGACCGATTTATCGGTCACGCTAGCCTTCTGCAGAACAGTATCCACAACTTGCTCTTCCAGCACAACCGAACGCACTTCGTTCAGCTGCTGGTCGTTCTTGTAGTACCAGGACACAACCTGCTCAGGTTCCTGGTAAGCCGAGGCCATTTCCTGGATCAGCTCACGAACGCGGGTTTCGTCAGGCTTGAGGTCGAACTGCTTGACCACTTCAGCCACAACCAGGCCCAGAACAACACGGCGCTTGGCTTGCTCTTCGAACAGCTCGGCCGGCAGTTGATCAGGCTTGATGTTGCCACCGAACTGCTGAACAGCCTGCACGCGCAGACGATCGACTTCGTTGGACAGCAGAGCCTTAGGCACTTCGATCGGGTTGGCGGCCAGCAGACCGTCCATGACCTGGTTCTTGACCTTGGACTTGATAGCCTGACGCAGTTCACGCTCCATGTTCTTGCGAACTTCGGTGCGGAAGCCTTCGATACCGGTTTCCTTGATACCGAACTGGTTGAAGAACTCTTCGTTCAGCTCTGGCAGCTTAGGCTCGGAAACGGTGTTGACCGTCACGGTGAACTCGGCGGCTTTGCCAGCCAAGTCCAGGTTCTGGTAGTCAGCCGGGAAAGTCAGGTTCAGAACACGCTCTTCGCCGGCTTTAGCGCCAACCAGACCATCTTCGAAACCAGGGATCATGCGGTTGGAGCCCAGCACCAACTGAGTACCCTTGGCGGAGCCGCCAGCGAATACTTCACCGTCAACCTTGCCAACGAAATCGATGTTCAACTAGTCTTCGTTCTGGGCGGCGCGCTCGGCCACTTCAAAGCGAGTGTTCTGCTTGCGCAGGATTTCCAGCATGTTGTCCAGATCCGAATCAGCCACTTCAGCGCTGAGGCGCTCGATGGCGATGGATTCGAAACCGGCAACGGTGAACTCAGGGAATACTTCGAAAACTGCAACGTATTCCAGATCCTTGCCCGCTTCCAGCGATTTAGGCTCGATGGAAGGCGCGCCAGCCGGGTTCAACTTTTGCTCGACAACAGCTTCGTAAAAGGAGGACTGGATTACGTCGCCTACAGCTTCCTGGCGCGCATCAGCACCAAAGCGGCGCTTGATTTCGCTCATCGGCACTTTGCCTGGACGGAAACCAGCGATCTTGGCCTTTTGGGCAGTCTGCTGCAGACGCTTGTTGACCTGAGTCTCGATGCGTTCAGCCGGCACGGTGATGCTCATGCGGCGCTCAAGAGCAGAAGTATTTTCAACAGAAACTTGCATGGATATTCCTCGTTGCACAGACGTTAGCCGGCCGTTTCCGACCCCAGAATCAAGGGCATGCATTCTAGTGGGTCAAACTCAAGAAGTCACCCTACTGAAAACGGGTAAAAAAACAGCAGGCCATTTATAGGAGCGAATGCAGGAATGCACCTCGCCCCGCTAGCAATACATCCCTTCACGCCAAGGCCCTGCGCCAACACTTCTATATATAGAAGCGATTGTCGATCAGCTCCCTGACAGCCGACCCACAAACGGGATCGGCGGACACGGCGGCATCATCGAGAAACATAAATACGACGAAACACCCTATCCCTGCAGCCCAATACCTGCGACCACGCTGAAACTCAAGCCACTTAAATAAAAACGGCACAGCCCTTTTTCAGGTGCTGCGCCGTTATCTGCTATTAAATAGCTGCACTGACCCCGATGTAACCGGATCAGCTCCATGCGTTCAAAACCGGCAGCGATTCTAACGCCAAGGCATTGAGAATGCTTGTTTTTTTCTTGACTTCGAGAATGCGCAACAACAAAGGCAGAAAAAACAGCATAAAAAAAGCGCCAGACTATTAATCTGGCGCTTTCTAAATATGGGGTGGACGAAGGGGATCGAACCCTCGACAACGGGAGTCACAATCCCGTGCTCTACCAACTGAGCTACGCCCACCATTGTAGCGTGACCAAAAAATCCCACTAGAACGGATTTTTTGTTGAGCTTTACTAAAGGCAGTAGACCCAAGTAAGGCTTGATTTGGTGCGGATGAAGAGACTCGAACTCTTACACCTTGCGGCGCTGGAACCTAAATCCAGTGTGTCTACCAATTCCACCACATCCGCGGTTGAAGCTCTTAAAGCAAAGGCGCCAGACTGTTAATCTGGCGCCTTTTAAATATGGGGTGGACGAAGGGGATCGAACCCTCGACAACGGGAGTCACAATCCCGTGCTCTACCAACTGAGCTACGCCCACCATATAGCGCTACTTGTGCCAAAGCTGCCTAATGGCGCACCCGGCAGGACTCGAACCTGCGACCATCCGCTTAGAAGGCGGATGCTCTATCCAGCTGAGCTACGGGCGCTTTATTAATCTGTACTCTTTGAGGATTACAAACTAAGTGCTTCCAGCCTTACAGAACAAACATTCTGCTCGACCTTCTTAACCAGTGCTAGGCTGTGCCCGACAAGTGCGACGAATAGTATAGACGCCCCCGGAACTCGTCAAATCCTTTTTAAAAAAAACTCATTTTATTTAAGGGGTTAGGGGAATTTACAGACCAAGCGCCTTTGCCCTCACGTCCTGGCGTGCGAGAATGCGCGCACTTTTCTTCCCCTTCTCGATGGTTAATCACGCGTAATGACTGCACAACTTATCGACGGCAAAACGATCGCCGCCAGCCTGCGCCAGCAGATCGCCAAACGTGTCGCTGAGCGTCGCCAGCAGGGCCTGCGCACGCCTGGCCTCTCGGTGATTCTGGTCGGCAGTGATCCCGCCTCTCAGGTTTATGTCTCGCACAAGCGTAAAGACTGTGAAGAGGTCGGCTTTATTTCCAAGGCCTATGACTTGCCTTCCGATACCACCCAGCAGGCACTCACCGACCTGATCGAGAGCCTCAACGACGACCCGAAGATCGACGGCATCCTGCTTCAGCTGCCGTTACCCCAGCATCTGGATGCGTCCAAACTGCTGGAATGCATTCGCCCGGATAAAGACGTCGACGGCTTCCATCCTTATAACGTCGGCCGCCTGGCCCAACGCATTCCGCTGCTGCGGCCCTGCACCCCGAAGGGCATCATGACCCTGCTGGAAAGCACCGGCGTCGACCTCTATGGTCTGGATGCGGTCGTAGTCGGCGCTTCCAACATTGTCGGTCGCCCGATGGCAATGGAATTGCTGCTGGCCGGTTGCACCGTGACCGTCACCCACCGTTTTACCAAGGACCTGGCCGGCCACGTCGGCCGGGCGGACCTGGTGGTGGTCGCCGCCGGCAAGCCAGGCCTGGTGAAAGGTGAATGGATCAAGGAAGGCGCCATCGTCATCGACGTCGGCATTAACCGTCAGGAAGACGGCAAGCTGGTGGGCGATGTGGTGTACGAAACCGCCCTGCCCCGTGCCGGCTGGATCACCCCGGTTCCGGGCGGCGTCGGCCCAATGACCCGTGCCTGCCTGCTGGAAAACACGCTGTATGCTGCAGAAACCCTGCACGACTAATAACCAGCCGCTCTGAAAAAGCCCTGCCTTATGGCGGGGCTTTTTATTGCCCCGAAAATAACTGCTTTTTTCTTTGTTTTTAAGAGCTTTAGTCTGGTTCTGGAAGAACATTCGACAGTTTCTGATCCATACTTCTAAAATGTAACGTCATTTTTCAGAAAGCCCGTTGCAGAACGGTATACCCCTACTTTTTAGCGAGTTCATCCGCGTGAAAATTCGTATCTCTATCATCAGCCTATTTTTTGCATTTACAGGCACCTTCGCCAGCGCCAGCGAAACCACCCTCGCCCCACGCGACACCTCGCAACTGCACCTTGCCTCCGGCAGTGCAATGCTGGTGGACCTGCAGACCAACAAAGTCATCTACGCCAGTAACCCCGATGTTGTCGTGCCCATCGCCTCCGTCACCAAATTGATGACCGGGATGGTCGTGCTGGATGCCAAGCAGAACATGGATGAGTACATCTCCATCAACATCACTGACACCCCGGAAATGAAAGGTGTGTTCTCGCGGGTCAAGATCAACAGCGAAATGCCTCGTAAAGAGATGCTGCTGATCACCCTGATGTCTTCGGAAAACCGCGCCGCGGCCAGCCTTGCCCATCATTATCCGGGCGGCTACGCAGCCTTTATCGCAGCGATGAACGCCAAGGCCAAGGCCCTGGGCATGACTAGCACCCATTATGTCGAGCCCACCGGCTTGTCGATTCATAACGTCTCGACCGCCAGGGACTTGAGCAAGCTGGTACAGGCTGCGCATAAATACCCGATGCTCACGCAACTGAGCACCACCAAGGAAAAAACCGTGTCTTTCCGCAAACCCAGCTACACCCTGGGTTTCTCCAACACCGACCACCTCGTCAACCGTGCCAACTGGGACATCAAGCTGACCAAGACCGGCTTTACCAATCAGGCCGGTCACTGCCTGGTGCTGGTCACCAGCATGGGTAACCGTCCGGTGTCGCTGGTGATCCTCGATGCCTTTGGCAAATTCACCCACTTTGCCGATGCCAGCCGCATTCGCAAATGGGTAGAGACCGGCAAAAGCGGCTCAGTGCCGGACGTAGCTCTGCAATACAAGGCCGACAAGAATCTCAAAAATCGCCAGAGCGGGACAGCCCAGGTTTCCGAGGCACACCGCTAATCAAAGCAGGCCCCCTGCAGGAGCAGGCTTGCTCCTGCACAAGACGGTTTTTACTATTTCATCGGTTTGCCGGCCAGCACCTTCAGTGCCTGGGCTGCAGCCTGTTCCTGCCCGGCCTGAGCAAGCTCGTTGGCTGCTTTCTGCCAGCGTCCGGCATCCACGTTCGCCGGCAGCTGACTTGGCCGCTGGATCAGGATCGCCCAGTGACCGGCGCTTTTCCAGGCAGACTCAAAGGCACTGAAGCCCATCAGCTGTCGCCGGTTCATTCCCACCCGAAACAACACCGTACTCTTCTGCTGGTTGTAGCCGACCAGCACGGCGTAGCGTGGCCCAGCCCAGAAGGTCGATCCCTCGGTGATCCGTACCATCACCGGATACCCGGCGGCCACTTGTGCCAACAGTGCCGGCAGCTTGGCATCCAGCGGATACACCAGCATCCCGTATTCGCGCGCCAGCACCTGCATATTGTGCTCAAGGTCAGCTTCCGCGCCTGGAAGGTGCAGCGGCTTATCCAGCAAACCCGGTGTAATCACAATGCCTTGTTGCGACAGCATGCTGGCCAAGGCAGCGGGACCGCTCTGATAGGCCTCACTGCGAAACACCGGCACGCCGTTGAGTTCAACACGCTCAGGCAAGCCCCGGATTTTCGAGGGTTGCCCGGCACAGGCTGCAAGTCCAAGGACACAGGCTGCCACCAGCAGGGAGGTTTTAACGTTCGGCAGTAAGCGCAACTTCTTCACTCTCTTGATCATCTGCAGGCGTGGGCCTCGATCATAGGGCGCTCTGGAACCTGGGTATAGCCTTGAGCCGCAGTAAATGGCCGGGGATAGAGCAAACAAGTTGCACGCTTCGACCATTGGTCAATAGCGCGCAACCACCCGGCAGCTAGACTGTCCATGAGAAGACAGTGCGTGCCCTGCAAAGGGCGAAAGGAGGCACTTATGAGCCTGACAACAACGATTTTTTTCTTGGTTTGTGGCTGGCTGGCCGTCGCCGGCGCCATGCTGTGGGGCGTATTACGCATTACCCGCCGCCACCATCATCCGCAAACCAGGCCCGCAGTAACCAGCAAGTCGCGCAAACCCACCGCGCACCATGCCTAGGGGATCACCCCGGTATGCAGTTGAAGTCCTGGGTCTGCACCACTTCCTGGCCGTGGCCGTCCGTCATCAATGCCCTTTGCGTCCACCCGCTCGGCCATCAGAAGGCTGATCGTTCCCGTTCACTCCGCGCGGGAACGATCATCCAGGAGTCAGGCAGCCAGCTTACCGCTGGCAATTGCCTGTGACGCCGCCACCATCGCCCGCAACAACACCGCACACCCCGCCGCCAGATCATCCGGCGCAGCATTTTCGATTTCGTTGTGGCTGATGCCACCTTCGCACGGCACGAAGATCATCCCGGCCGGGCCGAGTTCGGCGACGAAGATCGCGTCGTGCCCTGCCCCGCTGACGATGTCCATGCTCGACAGGCCCAAACCGTTAGCGGCATCACGCACGGCATCGACGCAGCCTTTGTCGAAGTACAGCGGCGGGAAGTCGGCGGTGGGTGTCATCTCGAACGTCAGGCCGTGTTTCTCGCAGGTATCGTCGATCACCTTGCGTACCTGGGCAATCATTGAATCAAGCCGTGCTGGCTCCAGGTGGCGGAAGTCCAACGTCATGCGCACTTCACCGGGGATGACGTTGCGTGAGCCGGGATAGGCTTGCAGGCATCCGACGGTGCCACAGGCATGGGGTTGATGACCAAGGGCGGCAGCGTTGACCGCGGCGACCACGGCGGCGGCGCCCACCAAGGCATCTTTACGCAGATGCATCGGCGTCGGGCCGGCGTGGGCTTCGACGCCGTGCAACTTCAGATCGAACCATTTCTGGCCGAGGGCGCCGAGCACCACGCCGATCGTTTTGCGTTCATCTTCGAGAATCGGGCCTTGTTCAATATGCGCCTCAAAATAGGCGCCCACCTTATGCCCGCTGACTGGCCGCGATCCGGCATAGCCAATGGCGTTCAGCGCATCACCCACCGTCACACCGTCAGCGTCGGTTTTGGCCAGGGTCTCTTCGAGAGTGAACTTCTCGGCAAACACCCCGGAACCCATCATGCACGGCGCAAAGCGCGAGCCTTCTTCGTTGGTCCACACAACAACTTCCAGTGGCGCTTCAGTTTCCACCTTGAGGTCGTTGAGTGTGCGCAACACTTCCACCCCGGCCAGCACGCCAAAACAACCGTCGAACTTGCCGCCGGTGGGTTGGGTGTCGATATGGCTGCCGGTCATCACCGGTGGCAGCGTGGGATTGCGCCCAGGGCGGCGGGCGAATATGTTGCCGACGCCATCGATGGTCACGGTACAGCCGGCTTCCTCGCACCACTTCACAAACAGGTCGCGAGCCTGGCGATCGAGGTCGGTCAGAGCCAGGCGGCAGACGCCGCCCTTGGGCGTGGCACCGAGCTTGGCCAGTTCCATCAGGGACAGCCACAAACGGTCGCGATTGATGTGCTGATGGGTGGATTGCAGAACGTCAAGGGCAGCGTTCATGGTGATTTCCTCAGGCTATTTCTTATGGTTTATTAAGGGGCTTTGACCGCCACCGGGCTGGCTCCGCGCTTCATGCACAAGCCGTAATACAACAACCCGCCCAGCGCTGAGCCGGTGAACCAGCCATAGCTGTAGAACCAGCTGAATGCATCACTGCCCAACGACAGCAACGTCAACACCACCGGCACGCCAAAGGCGATAAAGCCGTACCAATTCCACGCCGGATACACGTCATCGCGGTACAACCCAGCCAGGTCCAATTGCTGTTTCTTGATGATGAAGTAGTCCACCACCATGATCCCGGCAATCGGCCCCAACAGGCTTGAGTAACCCAGCAACCAATTGGAATAGACCGTTTCCAGGCTAACGTCGGAGACCAGCAGGCCAAGCTTTTTCAGCAGCTCATGGCCCATCAGCGCCAGCCCCACCAGGCCGGTGAGCACCACCGCCGTGGTGCGGTTGATCAACTTGGGCGCGATGTTCTGGAAGTCATTGGTGGGCGATACGATGTTCGCCGCGGTGTTGGTGGACAAGGTGGCAACGATGATCAGCAGCATGGCCACGGCCACCCACACCGGGCTCTGGATATGGCCGATCAAGGTCACCGGATCGGAAACGCTGACGCCCACCAGTTTCACCGATGCGGCGGTCATGATCACGCCGAGGGCAGCGAACAGGAACATGGTCAGCGGCAGGCCAAAAATCTGCCCGAGTATCTGGTCCTTCTGGCTTTTGGCATAGCGACTGAAGTCGGGAATATTCAGCGACAAGGTGGCCCAGAAACCGACCATCGCCGTCAGGCCCGCCATGAAGTAGCCGGTGAGGCTGGCGCCTTCGGGGCGCTTGGGCGGGATCGCCATCAACTCGGTCAGCGACACGTTGGGCAACGCCCACACCAGCAGGCCGACACCCACCAGCACCAACAGCGGCGCAGACAGGGTTTCCAGCCATTTGATCGACTCGGCGCCCCGCAGCACGACCCACAGGTTCAGCCCCCAGAAGATCATGAAACCGATCACTTCACCGGTGCCGCCCAACGATTTCCAACCCTCGAAAATCGAACCCAGGAACAGGTGAATCGCCAGCCCGCCAAACATCGTTTGGATACCGAACCAGCCGCACGCCACCAGGGCGCGAATCAGGCACGGCACGTTGGAGCCGATCACCCCGAAGGAGGAGCGCAGCAACACCGGAAATGGAATGCCGTACTTGGTACCGGGAAAGGCGTTGAGTGTCAGGGGAATGAGCACCACGACGTTGGCCAGCAGGATCGCTATCAACGCCTCGCCCACCGACAACCCAAAGTAGGCGGTGAGCACACCGCCAAGGGTGTAGGTCGGCACGCAGATCGACATACCGATCCACAGCGCGGTGATGTGCCATTTGTTCCAGGTGCGTTCGTGCACCTTGGTGGGTGCCATGTCGTGGTTGTAACGGGGGCTGTCGAGGACGTCGTCACCGACGTCGAGTTCGTACAGGCCGTCGCGTTCGATGACTTGCGATCTGTTCTGTTGCATGGCCGCTCCACGGTTTTTTCGAATTATTTTTGCTCATCCCACGCAGGACGCGGGATGGCCGGAGTACCTCGTTGACAACATGACATCACGGACCCGGCCAACCGCCACTGCACTCAATAACCGTGCCGCTAGCCGTCACTTCGTCCGCACCGCTTATATAACTCGCTGATGTTTATCAGCTTTATTGTTTCGACCGATCAACCCCTCGGTACTTGCAGCGTTACTCAGGCCAAATAACGCACAAGTTGTCCGAACCATCAGGACTCAATCTGGTGCAACACAATTATTTTTATTTCCTGCCCCCGTCAAGAGGCATGTCTCAAGCGCCTGATTTGCAATAAGAAATGTTGCTCATATTGGGAACCTGTCAAGTGCGTCAAAATGGTGAGAGGCCGCTACATTTTGGTGATTTTTATTTATTATCCTTATAAATCAACTACTTAATACACGCATAAGCTTATAAAAAATATTCTTGCTCATTCTAAAAACTCGGGCTAGCTTCTATTCCTGTCACCGCTGACAGGAATTAACCTTCCCAGCGGCGCGATGCATTACAACACTTAGAACTGGCATAAGCCGGTCAAGCCCGTGAGGAACTCGGCATGTCTCTGTTGATCCGTGGCGCCACCGTTATTACCCATGATGAAAGTTACCGAGCCGATGTCTTGTGCCTTGAGGGTCTAATCCGCGCTATTGGCACTGATCTGGATATTCCCGCTGGCACCGAGATACTCGACGGCAGCGGCCAATACCTGATGCCCGGCGGCATCGATCCCCATACCCATATGCAACTGCCCTTCATGGGCACCGTGGCCAGTGAAGACTTTTTCAGTGGTACGGCGGCAGGCCTGGCGGGCGGAACAACATCGATCATCGACTTTGTGATTCCCAACCCCCAGCAATCCTTGATGGACGCCTTTCACCAGTGGCGCGGCTGGGCGGAAAAATCAGCGGCCGACTACGGTTTTCACGTCGCCATCACCTGGTGGAGCGAGCAGGTGCGCGAAGAAATGGCCGAGCTGGTCAGCCATCACGGCATCAACAGCTTCAAGCATTTCATGGCTTACAAGAACGCAATCATGGCCGCCGACGACACCCTGGTGGCCAGCTTCGAACGCTGCCTGGAACTGGGCGCGGTGCCGACGGTGCATGCCGAAAACGGCGAGTTGGTCTATCACTTGCAACGCAAATTGATGGCCCAAGGCATCACCGGTCCCGAGGCTCATCCATTGTCCCGGCCTTCGCAGGTAGAAGGCGAAGCCGCCAGCCGCGCCATTCGCATCGCTGAAACCATCGGTACGCCGTTGTACCTGGTACACGTCTCGACCAAAGAGGCACTGGACGAAATCACCTACGCCCGCAGCAAGGGCCAACCGGTCTACGGCGAAGTCCTGGCCGGGCATTTGCTGCTGGACGACAGCGTCTACCAGCACCCCGACTGGCAAACCGCCGCCGGCTACGTGATGAGCCCGCCCTTCCGCCCGCGCGGGCATCAGGAAGCGTTATGGCATGGCCTGCAATCGGGCAACCTGCACACCACCGCCACCGACCATTGCTGCTTTTGCGCCGAGCAAAAAGCCGCTGGCCGTGACGATTTCAGCAAGATCCCCAACGGCACCGCCGGTATCGAAGACCGCATGGCGCTGTTGTGGGACGAAGGGGTCAATACCGGGCGGTTGTCGATGCAGGAGTTCGTCGCGCTGACCTCCACCAACACCGCGAAAATCTTCAACCTCTACCCGCGCAAAGGTGCGATCCGTGTCGGTGCCGATGCCGACCTGGTGCTCTGGGACCCCGAAGGCACGCGGACCATTTCCGCCAAGACCCACCATCAACAGGTGGACTTCAACATCTTCGAAGGCAAGACCGTGCGCGGCGTGCCCAGTCATACCATCAGCCAGGGCAAGTTGGTCTGGGTTGATGGCGATTTAAGAGCTGAGCGCGGTGCCGGACGCTATGTCGAACGGCCGGCGTATCCGTCGGTATTCGAGCAGTTGAGCAAGCGGGCTGAGCATTCCAGGCCAGTGGCTGTAAAACGCTGAGGCCGCCATTCGCGAGCAAGCCCGCGAAGGGGCCGGTACAAGCGACAAAAATGCCCGTTAGAGGCAATCCAAAAAAACCGTGAGGCCAATACCGTGATCCAGACCCTGAACCATCTTCCACACCCCCACGAAGATGCGGCCGCCCTCGCCGCCCATTTCACCGATCTGGCGCCGCCGCTCAACGCCCGGCAAGCGCAATTGGAAGCCTCGCGCTGCCTTTACTGCTATGACGCACCGTGCGTCAACGCATGCCCCAGCGAGATCGATATCCCGTCGTTCATTCGCAATATCCACACGGAAAACGTCCAGGGCGCGGCGCAGAAAATTCTCTCGGCCAACATCCTCGGCGGCAGTTGTGCCCGAGTGTGCCCGACAGAAATCCTCTGCCAGCAAGCCTGCGTGCGCAACAACGCCGAAGAATGCGCCCCGGTGCTGATCGGCCTGCTGCAGCGTTACGCCGTGGACAATGCGCACTTCAGCGAGCATCCGTTTCAGCGTGCCGCGCCCACCGGCAAGCGCATCGCCGTGGTCGGCGCAGGGCCGGCGGGTTTGTCCTGCGCCCATCGCAGCGCCCTGCACGGCCATGACGTGGTGATTTTCGAAGCGCGGGAAAAAGCTGGCGGCCTCAATGAATACGGGATCGCCAAGTACAAGCTGGTGGACGACTTCGCCCAGAAGGAACTGGACTTCCTCCTGCAGATCGGCGGCATCGAAATTCGCCATGGCCAGCGCCTGGGCGACAACCTGACCTTGAGTGAACTGCACCAGCAATTCGACGCGGTGTTCCTCGGCCTGGGTCTTGCCGCCAGCAAGCAATTGGGTCTACCTCACGAAGATGCGCCAGGCCTGGTCGCCGCCACCGACTATATCCGTGAACTGCGCCAGGCCGATGACCTCAGCCTACTGCCCTTGGCCGACCGCTGCATCGTCCTTGGCGCCGGCAACACCGCCATCGACATGGCCGTGCAAATGGCCCGCCTCGGCGCCCGCGACGTCAATCTGGTGTACCGCCGTGGCTTGAGCGAAATGGGCGCCACCGGCCATGAGCAAGACATCGCCAAGGCCAATCAGGTGCGCCTGCTGACGTGGGCCCAACCGGAGGAAATCTTGTTGGATGATCTGGGCCATGTGCGCGGCATGCGCTTTGCTCGCACACACATGGAAAATGGTCGCCTGCAGCCTACAGGCGAAACCTTCGAACTGGCCGCCGACGCCATCTTCAAGGCCATCGGCCAAGGTTTCGACGACGAGGCTCTGCACGATCCACTGGCCCACCAACTGCAACGCCAGGGCGACCGCATCTTCGTCGACGAACAGCTGCGCACCAGCATCCCCGGCGTGTATGCCGGCGGGGACTGCGTCAGTCTCGGCCAGGACCTCACCGTCCAGGCCGTCCAGCACGGCAAGTTGGCCGCCGAGGCCATGCACGCCCAACTCATGCTCAACGTGGAGGCTGCGTAAATGGCCGATCTCTCGATTGTCTTCGCCGGTATCAAAGCCCCCAATCCATTCTGGCTGGCCTCCGCGCCGCCCACCGACAAGGCCTACAACGTGGTCCGCGCCTTCGAAGCCGGCTGGGGTGGCGTGGTCTGGAAAACCCTTGGCGAGGACCCGGCGGCGGTCAACGTCTCGTCCCGTTACTCGGCGCACTATGGCGCCAATCGAGAAGTGCTGGGCATCAACAACATTGAGCTGATCACCGACCGTTCCCTAGAGATCAATCTGCGGGAAATCACCCAGGTGAAAAAAGACTGGCCGGATCGCGCCCTGATCGTGTCGTTGATGGTGCCGTGCATCGAAGAGTCCTGGAAACACATCCTGCCCCTGGTGGAAGCCACCGGCTGCGACGGCATCGAGCTGAACTTCGGCTGCCCCCACGGCATGCCGGAGCGGGGCATGGGCGCGGCGGTGGGCCAGGTACCGGAGTACGTGGAACAAGTGACACGCTGGTGCAAGACCTATTGCTCTCTGCCGGTGATCGTCAAGCTCACACCTAACATCACGGACATCCGCATCGCTGCCCGTGCGGCTTATCGCGGTGGCGCCGATGCGGTGTCGCTGATCAACACCATCAACTCCATCACCAGCGTCGACCTGGAACGCATGGTCGCCCTGCCGATGGTCGGCACCCAAAGTACCCACGGCGGCTACTGCGGTTCAGCAGTCAAGCCGATAGCCCTGAACATGGTCGCGGAAATCGCCCGCGACCCGCAGACCCAGGGCTTGCCGATCTGCGGGATTGGCGGCATTGGTAATTGGCGCGATGCGGCGGAGTTCGTCGCCATGGGCTGCGGCGCGGTGCAAGTGTGCACAGCGGCGATGCTCCATGGTTTTCGGATCGTCGAAGAAATGAAGGATGGGCTGTCGCGGTGGATGGACAGTCAGGGTTACGCCAATTTGCAGGAATTTTCCGGGCGGGCGGTGGGCAATACCACCGACTGGAAGTACCTGGACATCAACTATCAGGTGATTGCCAAGATTGATCAGGCCGCGTGTATTGGTTGTGGGCGCTGCCATATCGCTTGCGAAGACACCTCACACCAGGCCATTGCCAGCCTCAAGTTGCCAGATGGGACGCATAAATACGAAGTGATTGATGATGAGTGCGTGGGTTGCAATTTGTGCCAGATCACCTGCCCGGTGGCCGATTGCATAGAGATGGTGCCGGTGGATACAGGCAAGCCATTTCTCAACTGGACGCAGGACCCAAGGAATCCCTATCGGGAGGCGGTGTAATAACCTGACCTTCATCGGTGCCTGATAGGCACCGTTATCGCGGGCTTGCCCGCGATGAGGCCAGCGCTAATACCACAAGGCTCAAGGTTCCAAGCCAATCCCCCGCAAAATCACACTGGTCACCGTCTGCACCGCCCTTTCAAACTGCATGTCTGACAGCGGCGCGTGGTCGTTCAAAATCATCACCTGATGATCAAAGTCAGCATAGTGTTGGGTCGACGCCCAGATCATGTACAGCAGGCTCGACGGCTCCACCGGCAAGATGCGTTTGTCTTCCACCCATTGGCGAATTTTCGCCTCCTTCATCTTGGCCCAATCGTACAGGCTGGCGTCCAGCGCCTCACCGAGGGTCGGGGCACCGTGGATGATTTCGTTGGCCCAGACTTTCGAGCCATAGGGGCGACTGCGCGAATGCTGCATCTTGGCGCGGATGTAACTGCTGAGCACTACGCGGGGGTCATCGAACATCTCGAAGCACAGCGCGTCCTGCTTCCACACTTCCAGCAGGTCAAACAGCACCGCGCTGTACAGCTCACTTTTGGTGCTGAAGTAGTAATGCAGATTGGAGCGTGGCAGTTGCACTTCTTCGGCGATGTCGGCCATGGCGGTGCTGCCATAGCCCTTTTCGGCGAAGACCTTTTCAGCCGCCAGCAGAATCTTTTCGACGTTAACACGACGAATACCGATCTTGTGATTGCCCATAAGGGCTCCCTGACAACAACATGTCCCAGAGACTACCATCCGCTCTAGATCGGGGCGACAGGCCAAGCCGAAACTTCGTACACTGCCCCTCCTTTCCAGTTGATGGGTATTGAACCATGTTGATCAAGAAAACCCTCACCACCGTGGCCCTGCTCGCATCCTTGCTGGGTGCCTCGGCGGCATTTGCCCACGCGCACCTAAAAAGCGCTACCCCCGCAGCCGACAGCACTGTCGCCGCGCCGAAGGACGTGCGACTGACCTTCAGCGAAGGCATCGAAGCCACCTTCACCAAGGTCTCGCTGAGCAAGGACGGCACCGAAGTGGCGGTCAAGGGCCTGGAAACCCCGGACGCCGACAAGAAAGTCCTGGTGGTGACACCCGCTGCCCCCTTGGCCGCCGGCACCTACAAGGTCGAGTGGCACGCAGTGTCGGTCGACACCCACAAAAGCGAAGGCCGCTACAGCTTCAAGGTCGGCCAATAACCTATGGCCACGCTGCTGGTGCTGTGCCGTTTCCTGCATTTCATCGTCGTGCTGCTGATGTTCGGGGCCTGTGCATTCAGGCCCTGGCTGCTGGGCGCGAAACCGCAGCCGGTGCTGGACCGACAACTGACACGCATCACCCGTCTGCTGGCCTGGCTGGCCCTGGTTTCCGGGGTCGCCTGGCTATTGCTGATCACCGCCAGCATGGCGGGCTCCTGGCCAGCGGCGCTAGAGCTGTCGACCGTGCAGTTGGTGTTGGGCAAAACCTTCTTCGGTCAGGTCTGGACCTGGCACCTGCTGCTGAATGTTTTGCTGCTACTCAGTTTCATGATGCCCTGGACCGTCCTGCGCCTGCCGTTGAGCGCGCTGCTGCTGGCAACCCTGGCGCCGGTAGGCCATGGCGCCATGCTCGACGGTATCAGTGGGCAATTGTTGATCCTTAATCAAGTGCTGCATTTGGTCTGTGTCAGCGCCTGGCTCGGCGGTTTGCTGATGCTGGTGTTGATCCTCAGGCAATCTGCACACCCTCCACTGGAGCCGATCCTCAGACGCTTCAGCGGTGTTGGTTATGGCGTGGTGGCGGGCTTGCTGGTGACCGGTTTGATCAATGTTCGCGTCCTCACCGGGCAGTTCTGGCCGACGCCGCTGCTCACCGGTTTTGCCTTGATTCTGTTGATCAAAGTGCTGCTGGTGGCCGCAATGCTGGGGCTGGCGCTACTGAACCGACTGCGCATAAACAACTGCGAGCAGCGGCTGGCCACGCTGAGAGCCAGCGTGCTGCTGGAATGGCTACTGGGTGTGGCGGCCGTTGCGGCGGTTTCCCTGCTCGGCACCCTGCCGCCCATGGTCATGGCCGGATGAAACGGTGCTGCTTGTCGGTGCGGCGGTGGGCTAGCCAACATTTCTTCGCAGCTTAGGGAGGTGTGTTCTGGAGCCTTCCCGCCGTATCAATACTCACCACCACCGACAACCCCGGCCGCAAGCGCTCGCTCTGCTCCTGATCCGGGTCCACGGTAATCCTCACCGGCACCCGCTGGGCGATCTTGACGAAGTTGCCCGTGGCATTGTCCGCCTGCAACAAGCTGAACTCAGAACCGGTGGCCGGGGAAATACGCTGCACCGTGCCGTGAAACTTGCGGTGGTTCAGGGCATCAACGGTAAAGGTCACCGGCTGGCCCACTTGCACATTGTCCATTTGGGTTTCTTTCATATTGGCAATCACCCACAACTGGTTCGGCACCAGGGCCATCAACTGCGCGCCGGAGTTAACGTAAGCACCGAGGCGCACGCCAATCGGCCCCAGTTGCCCGTCGCGCGGGGCAACCACGCGGGTGTTGGACAGGTCGATTCGCGCCAGCTCCACCGCCGCATCGGCACTGGCCACGGCGGCTTCCAATGAACCGCGATTAACGATCACCGTCTGCAAATCCTGGCGGGCGATTTCCAGGCTGGCCTGGGCCTGGGCCACGGCAGCGATGGTTTGCGCGTTGGCGGCGCGGGTCACGTCCAGCTCGCGTTTGGACACTGAGCCGTCGCCGATCAACTCTTCATTGCGGCGCAGATCGGCGGTGCTTTTGCGGGCCTGGGCCTGGCTGTCGACCAAGGCGGCTTGCCGCAACTTGATGGTCGCCTCGGCGCTGTTGCGTTGCTGCACCACATTGGCCAGAGACGCCTGTTGCACTGCCAATTGTGCCAGGGCCTGGTCCAGGCGCTGCTTGTAGATTCGGTCGTCCAGGCGCACCAGCAAATCCCCAGCCTTGACGAACTGGAAGTCCTGCACCGGCACTTCATACACATAGCCGCTGAGCTGCGGCCCGATGATCGTCACCTGGCCACGCACCAGGGCATTTTCGGTGGTTTCCACGGCGCTGCTGAACGGCGGCAATTGCCAGGCATAGAGCACGATCAATACCCCGACGATGGCAATCGCGGCAAAGCCCAGGGACGAGATTATCCGCACCCACAACGAGCGTGGTTCGGTGGCCGCAATACTGGGCGGGGCGCTGCCTTGCGGGGTGGAAGCGATGGCGCTGGTAGTCGTAGTCGTCGGTTCGGTCATGAAGAAAGTGCACCGCTAGGTTGAACGGGAGGCGCTGCACTTACGGCAGCTTTGGTAGTACTCATCAGCCACAGGCTGCGGATGAAAATCCAGATCATGGTCAGTATCGCGATCACCGCAATCAGCATGAACACGTCGTTATAAGCCATGACATTGGCTTCACGGGTGGCCGCCGTGGCCAGACTGCGAATGCCCATCAGGTTGCGCAGTTCCGGGTCGGCGATCACCGAACCGTAAGCCGAGCCGCCGCTCTGCACCCGTGCGGCCACCCGCGGGTCCATCAAGGTCAGGTGCTCGACAATCATGCTGGAGTGAAACTTCTCCCGCACGATCTGAAAGGTGCCGAGCAACGCTGCGCCAATCAGCCCGCCAAGGTTCTGGCAAATCCCGAATAGCACCGAGAAACTCACCAGGTTGCTGGGGTTAGTCAACACGTTGCGCACGCCCAGGACCATGGTCGGGCCGAGAAAGAACGTGCCGCCGAAGCCTAACAGGAACTGGCTGATGTACATGTTCTGCGGCCGGGTCAGGTTGCTGGAGAAACTGTCGATCACTGAGCCGGTGGCCATCAGCGCCAGGGAAATGACCAGCGGCATCAGCAAATGGGCCGGGTTGATGGTCAGCGCGCTGGTGGCCAAACCAGCAATCGCCCCCAGTAGCATCACCAGATACAGGGTGCGCATCTGCTCGTTGCCCATGTTCAGCGCCTGCAAAAAGCCCACTGCACCGGTGGACTGCTCCGAGAGCACCATGCGGATAAGGATCACCGCCAACGCCAGGCGAATCATCACCCCGCTGCCCAGCCAGCGGGTCATCAGCATCGGGTTGGCGCGGTTATGCTCGATAGCCAGGCCGGCCATGATCAGCACCAGCGAACAGGCCGAAGCGATGCCGATCCACGGTGCTTCCAGCCACCAGTCAATCCTGCCCAGGGACAGCACCGCACACAGCAACGCCACGCCGGTAGACAGCAGGGCGAAGGTGAGGAAGTCGAGTTTTTCAAAGGTCTTGAAGCGATCACCCGGCGGCAATTTGAGCAGGAACACGCAGCCCAGGCAGGTCAGCGCCATGCCCAGTTCAAACAGGTACAGCCCGCGCCATTCGGCGATTTGCAGCAAGTCTTCGGAGAACAGCCGCGCCAATGGCAAGGCCAATTGCGAGGTGCCCAAGCCCAGTACCAGGGCCTTGAGCCGCCACTTTGCCGGGAACGCCTGAATCATGTAGTACAAGCCCAGGGAACTGAGCGCCGCACCGACCATGCCGTGGGCCGCCCGCACGGCAATGGCGGAGCTTAAGTCGTTGACGAACAAGTGGCCGAAGGTCACCAGCGCATACAGCACCAGGAACACCTCGGTAAACGCCCGCAGGCCAAACTGCTGGCGAAACTTCACCAGCAACAGGTTCATCGAGACATTGGTCATCACATAGGCGGCGGGCAGCCAGGCCATTTCGGCGGTGGTCGCGCCCAATGCGCCTTGTAGGTAAGGCAGGTTAGCGATTACCAGGGAGTTGCCCAGGCCGCCAGTGATAGCCACCAATAGGCCGACCAGGGCATAAGCCCAGCGTTTGCGGGTGGAATGCAGCGGCGTAGACGGCGAACCCGGCAGGGCCGGACGCTCGTGGGGCTGCCAAGTGCGCGGGGTGTATTGATCCATTCGGCGACCTTGATGATCGTGCCGCAACGCGCCGCACGGTAAAACCTCTGCAAAGGGACTCCTAAAGCTGAGCAGGGTTCATCTTGCCATTATGGCAGGTCAACCTTGTAGCGTTCTTATTCTGCGGGGCGGACCTGAACGGTCAGGCCAGGCCGTTGTGCCTTTTCCATTGCCGGACACGGGTTCGGGCATTGGCATACGGTGACGAGGTATTGAGCTGAATCATTCGTCCCAGGGTGTACTTTTCGTACCAAGGCGCGCCATAGAGTTCGCCGTCACTGGCGCGTTGAACCAGGGCGAGGATTTGCCGATGGGCCTGCTCCAGCCGTTCCAACCGCTGGGGATAGGACAGTACGGCGTAGTCGGCATAAAACTTTTGTGCCAAGCGTCCCAGTTCATTCCACTTGAACCCAACCTCGGGAAACGCCACCACCTGCCCATTGGCGCGGCCGGCACACCATTGCTGCACCAGAAGGTTCCAACCAATCAGGTAGGCCAGCAGATCACACAGGCTCATCCGTGTCCCTTTGACATGTCCTTCCAGGGAGCATTCCCCGGCACGTTCGAGGGGGATGGTGGCCAGATCGGCCACCAGGCGCCGATAGTTGAGGGTGATGGCATCGATCAATTGCTGCTTGTTCTGCGGGACAGCCATGGCAACGCTCCTTGTACTTCAGATCCAGCCCAACCAACTCCACCATGTGGCGGCGAACACCAGCATCAACAGGTAACCGATCAAGGTCACCAGCAACCCAACCTTGGCAAACTGCCGGGCGGTAAAGGTTCCGGTGCCCAGGCACACCATATTCTGCGGTGCGTTGATCGGCAGGATGAAGCCATAACTGACGACAAACCCCAGCAGCATGGTCATGCCCAACCGATTGATATCTCCCGGCAGGGTTTGCAGGACCGCAATCAGGATTGGCAACAACGCCGAAGTCAGCGCCGTGGCACTGGCAAACCCCAGGTGGATCACGATCAAGAACGCCCCAAGAATGGCAAACACCCCCAGCGGTCCCAGTTGATCAAGCCCGGTATGCCCTACCACCTGCGCGCCCAACCATTGCCCGGCATGGGTAGTCAGCAGCGCCGTACCGAGGCTGATGCCCACGCCAAACACAATCACCGTGCCCCACGGGATGCGCGGCTGCACATCTTTCCAGGTCATCACCCCGATTCCCGGCAGCAGCAAAAACACTAGCCCGACGTAGGTGGTCGAGGTGGTATCAAAACTGTGTAGCCGCCCTTCCGTGGCCCAGGCCAGCAACAGCAGCACCGACACCGTCAGCAGACGTTTTTGCGGACCGGTCATAGGCCCGATGTCCGCCAGGGACTGCGCCACCGCTTCCTTGCCGCCGGGAATGCTGTCGCTTTCCGGTGGCAGCAGTTTCAACACCAGGAACAACAGCACCGCCGACATGATCACTGCCCACGGCGCACCCGCGATCAGCCAGTCAATCCACGACACCCGCTGGCCGAGCATCTTGTCCATAAAACCGACGGTCAGCAGGTTTTGCGCGGCGGCGGTTTGGATGCCGACGTTCCAGATACTGGTGCCCTGGGCGACGACGATCATGATCCCGGCGGCGATGTTGGAGCGCTTGTCGACACCAAAGGCGGCGATCACCCCCATCATGATCGGCACCACACAGGCACTGCGGGCGGTGGCGCTGGGCACCACCAGGCTGAGCAGGATGGTCACGGCAATCGCCCCCACCAAAATCCCTCGGGTGCTGGTGCCGACGCGGGTCAAGGTCACCAGGGCGATGCGCCGATCCAGACCGGTGTGGGTCATGGCGGCGGCGATAAACAGCGCACCGACCACCAGGGCCAGGGCCGGGTTGGAAAAACCGGTCAGGGCCATGCCGATGGCCGGGCTGGAGCCGATCAGGTGAGTGGGGTCCTGCATCGACGGCGCGGTGCCCAGCAAAAAAGCCATGAGCGAGGTGATCATTATCGCGCTGGCCTCGTAGGACACCGCTTCGCTGATCCACACCACCACCGCAAACACGAGGATCGCCAGCATCCGATGCCCCGCCACCGGCAAGTCGGCAGGCAGCGGCAACAGCAGCACGCCGACCATCACCAGCACGGCGATGACCAGGCCCATGGGCAGCTTGTATGAGACTGCAGGTGTTGCAGGGGCGCCCATGGCGATCTCCGTCAGCCAAAATATTCTGGCCCGGAGCATGAGGCAAAGCGTCGCAGCGGGCCTTGACGGGTATCAAGGGGAAACCGATTGTCCGAGGGGGCACAGTTAAAAATGTGTGTGCGGACTTGCCTGCGATCGTGGTGGATCAGCAATTCCTGGCGACTGATATACCGTGGCCCTCAAGTTTCTCGCCAGCACGAGCTAGGCCAGGTCACCCTCGCTTCTGCAGTGAATGTGCGGTGTTAGATGAAGGCTCTGGACAGCATGCCGACGGCAACCAAAAAGCATAGGCTGGCGAAGCCCACTTGCAGGGTTCTGGCCTGAATCAGCGAGCAAAGGCGCCGACCCACAATCATCCCGACGATGCTGGAGACGATAAACACCCAGCCCACGGAGTCGATGGTGACACCGGCATGAAACGCGCCGACCACACCGATCAGGGAAATCAGGCTGATCACCATCAACGACGTGGCGACAATGCCGCGCATCTGCACATCGGTCAGTTGCTTGAATGCCGGCACAATCAGAAACCCGCCGCCAACACCGAGCAAACCCGAAACGGCACCCGTCACCGCGCCCAAGGCTGCCAGGGTGGCGGTGCACTTGGCGGTCCAGGAGAAGCGCCCGGTCTGTTGATCGAGCATGCAGTTCTTCTGGCCCCAGGAAGCGGCGCCATGGTCACTGGGCCCCGCCTCGACCTTCTCGCGCCGCAACATGCGCCAGGCCACCAGCACCATCAGCGCGCTGAACAGGCCCATCAGGAACTTGTCCGACAGTTGATGGGCCAGGAACACCCCCAGCGGCGAAAACAGCGCCCCCAACAAGGCGATCAGCAGCGCCGCGCGGTAGCGCACCAGGCCATGGCGCAAACCATCAATCGCCCCGACAGCGGCAGCCGCGCCCACGGCGAACAACGACACGGGCGCTGCTTGGGTCATGGTCAAGCCAAGCCCCAGCACCAGGGCCGGGACGCCGATGATTCCACCGCCAGCGCCGGTCAAGCCCATCACCAACCCCATGATCACGCCAAAAAAACTTGCCAGTAGCATAGGTTTCTCTCAATCCACCTTGGACAAACGGGTCAGCCATTCGCGGCCCTTGAGCATGCCGTTCCAGTAGAACCACGGCAGCAGCGTCGCCTTGAGAAACCACGCCGAACGCCGCGCCACTGTCGGGTCGAGGGGAAAGGTCGGCAGCAGCTTGCCGGCATAACCGAACTCGGCCAATACCACCTTGCCCCTCTCCACCGTCAGCGGGCAGGAACCGTAGCCATCGTACTTGAGGGGCAGCGGCTTATGCTTGCGCAGGGCCAGGAGATTTTGCGCGACCACAACGATTTGCTTGCGCACCGCTGCGGCGGTTTTGGCGTTGCTGGTGGAGCACACATCACCGAGGCCGAATATCTGCGAATAACGCACATGTTGCAGGTTGTGGGGGTTTACCTCGCACCAGCCGGCGGCGTCGGCCAATGGGCTCTGACGGATGAAATCAGGGGAGACTTGCGGCGGCACGACGTGCAGCAGGTCGAAGGATTTTACCTCGATGGTGACATTGCCTTCGCCGTCCTTGACCTCGAACCAGGCCTTGCGCGCCGGGCCGTCGACCTTGATCAGGTTGGAATTGAAGGCCAGTCGCGCCGAGTATTTTTCGACATACTTCATCAAGGGAGGAACGAAGGTTGCCACACCAAACAGCACGGCACCGGCCAGGTTGAATTCGACGTCGATATTTTTTAGCGCGCCCTGCCTGAGCCAGTGGTCGCAGGACAGGTACATGGCCTTTTGCGGCGCTCCGGCGCATTTGATCGGCATGGCCGGCTGGGTGAAAATCGCCTTGCCGCCCTTGAGTTGCTGCACCAGTTGCCAGGTATAGGCCGCGTGCTGGTAGCTGTAGTTGGAGGTGACACCGTTCTGGCCGAGGGATTCCTGTAAACCTTCGACTTTCTCCCAGGCCAGGCGCAGGCCGGGGCAGATGATCAGGTTGTTCCAGGTGACGCGCTGGCCGCTGTCGAGCACCAGGGTCTGTTCATCGGGCAACAACTCGCTGACCGCTGCTTGTACCCAGGTCACCCCGTCAGGCAATACTTTGGCCATAGGCCGGGCGGTTTTACTGATGTCATGGGCACCGCCACCCACCAGGGTCCAGGCGGGCTGGTAATAGTGTTCGTCGTTGGGTTCGATCAGGGTGATGTTCAGGTGAGGGTCGCGCTTGAGCAGGCTGGCCAGCAGGCCGATACCCGCGGAGCCGCCACCGATGACAACGATATCGCCACTGATGGTCGGTCCCCAGTGTTGGTCGTTCATGGTTTTTGGCCTTTTTTAGTCAATGCACACAAGGGTCGTTGCCGTATGGCATCACGCCCTGCTGTTTGCCACCACGATGCCATCCTTTGCCTCGAGTCCTTTAATTCACTTAAGCTCGCAAGGTTATGTGGAAAACACCATGAATGTAAGCCGCGATTTCCCGGCCCCCAGCCACTCAGGACGACCGTTATGTCAGCGTTGATTCAATCCTTTCTGGACGAGGCGTCGTCGACCTACACCTATGTCGTCTATGAACAGGACGGCGGCCAGTGCGCCATCGTCGACTCGGTGCTCAATTATGACCCAGCCTCGGGACGCACCGGCACGGCCCAGGCCGACCAGGTGATTGCCTTCGTGGGCGAGCACCGCTTGCAGGTGCAATGGCTGCTGGAGACCCACGCCCACGCCGATCACCTGTCCGCCGCGCCCTATCTGCGCCGGCAACTGGGGGGCAAGATCGCCATCGGCAAGTCCATCACCAAGGTACAGGGCGTATTCAAGAACCTGTTCAACCTTGAACCGGAGTTCCGTGTCGACGGTTCGCAATTCGATCATCTGTTCGCCCCGGATGAGGTATTCCACATTGGCAACCTCAAGGCCCGTGCCCTGCATGTGCCAGGCCATACGCCGGCGGACATGGCCTACCTGATCGACGATCAATTGATCCTGGTGGGCGACACGCTGTTCATGCCCGATGTCGGCACGGCGCGCTGTGACTTTCCCGGCGGCGACGCTCGCCAGCTCTACGCCTCGATGCGCAAGTTGCTGGCCTTCGCGCCGCAAACGCGCCTCTATGTCTGCCACGACTACCCGCCCGAAGGCAGGGCCGCCAAATGCCTGACGACGATTGCCGAGCAGCGGGCCGGAAATATTCATGTGCATGACGGGGTGGATGAGGCGACGTTTGTGACAATGCGCACCCAGCGTGATGCGGGCCTGGGTATGCCGACGCTGTTGCTGCCGGCGATTCAGGTCAATGTGCGGGCGGGAAATATGCCGCCAGCTGAAGATAATGGGGTGGTGTATTTGAAGATCCCATTGAATCAGCTTTAAGGCGACGCATAAGGCCTAGCCAAAATAGGATGTCTTAGGCTGGGCGAGCCCCGACCACAACTCGTCGACATGCTTGAACCCCCATTCCTCAGCGGACTCCCGGCTGATGATCTTGTCACGCTGTTCGGCCAGATTCACCACGGCCTGGACAATCGGCAAGCGAGAGCGCGCCGAAAAAAACACGTTGACCACCGGCGTGAGCAAGGACTTGGGGTTTTGCTCTATTACCACGCCAATACGACCACTCTCCAGGCGGACCAGAGCACCAACGGGGTAGATCCCCACACACCGAACAAACGCCTGGAACACCCTCTCGTCAAAATGGCCTTTCCACTCAGCCATTTTCTGAATCGCGTCGGCCGGCCCCCAGCCGTGTTTGTAGGGGCGCTCTGAAGTGATCGCATCGTAGACATCACACACAGCACCCATCTGCGCAAACAGGCTGATCTGATCCTGGACGAGGCCGTGGGGATAGCCGCTGCCGTTGCATTTCTCGTGGTGATGCAGACAGACATCCAGCACCAATGCACTGATATGCGGGCAGTTGCGCAACATTTTCGCGCCCTCCACCGGGTGACTGCGCACGATGTCGAACTCCGCCTCAGTCAGCGCCCCAGCCTTGTTCAAAATGCCCTCCGGGATGGCCATTTTCCCGACATCATGGAACAAGCCTGCCAGGCCCGCCTCCTGGACCAGTGCAGGCGAGAGGCTCAATTGCCGGGCCAGCGCGATCATCAATCCACTGACGGCAACCGAATGCATGTAGGTGTATTCATCAGACTTTTTCAAACGGGCCAGGCTAATCAATGCATGGGGATGGCGTAGCACCGACTGGGATATTTCCTCGACCAGGCTGGCCACTCGGGTTGGCTCAACCGCTCTACCCATGCGCAAATCACTGAACATCTCGATGACCGCGCCTTTGGCGACAGCGCACACCTTGACCGCGCGCGCCACCTCAGCCTTCATTTCCACACGAGGGGAAGCCACCGGGCGTTTCAAGGCAGGCGTCTTATGTGCGGCCTGCAGGTCCTGCGGTTTCAGGTCGCAACCTTTCTCGGTATCAATCCAGACACCCTGGACCTGTGATGCCAACAAGCGCTGCAAATCTTCGTTGCTATTGAGCAAAAAACTGCTCTTCCAAAAAGCATGATCGATCCATGAACCATCAAGCTTATGGATGTGCATACCCAGAGTCACCTGCGACGCAGGAATGCATTTCAACATACGTCATACCCCAATCAACTAACTCACGGAAAACTTTGAAACGATCTGCTTAAGATCCACCGCAAGCTTGGACAGCTCATTGCTGGCAATGGATGTCTGACCGGCGGCAGAAGAGCTCTGAATAGAAAGATCCCTGATGCTGATGAGGTTCTGATCAACGGAACGAGCCACATGGGCCTGCTCCTCCGATGCGGTCGCAATCAGCAGATTTCTTTCATTGATATCAGAGATGGCTTGGGTGATTTGGGTAATGGCGGCGCCTGCTTCATGGGCGATCTTTAACGAGTCCACGGCTTCACTGCGGTTCAACTCCATGGACAACACCGCCTCGCTTGAGCAGCTCTGGATTTTCGCAATCATCTGCTCAATTTCGTGGGTAGATGTTTGCGTTCTGTGGGCCAGCGCCCTGACTTCGTCGGCCACGACAGCAAAGCCGCGCCCCTGCTCTCCGGCCCTGGCCGCCTCGATCGCCGCATTCAAGGCAAGCAAGTTGGTTTGTTCGGCAATGGAACGGATAACCTCGACCACCTTGGCGATATCCTGGGCCTGCTTGGCGAGCCCTTCGACTTCCAGCCCGGTTTGCTGAACCGTTGTGCTCAACTTTTCAATCGAGGCAATGGTCTGGGCAACACGGTCCTGACCCACCTTTGCCGAGCGCTGGGAGTCTTGAGTCGACTGGGAAGCTGAGACAGCATTTCTGGCCACTTCCTCTACCGCCGCAGTCATCTCATTGACTGCCGTAGCGGCCTGATCAGTTTCCATGCTTTGTCGCTCAATGCCTGCACTTGACTCCTTGGTGATCGAACTCATCTCCTCCGCCGCCGCGGCCAGTTGCCCCGAAGCTTCGGAGATATGCTGCAAGGTGCTTTTCAGGTTCATTTGCATGGCCGCCGTAGACTGTTGCAGATCCGTCAACTCGTCCTTGCCACTGATATTAATGGCGACACGCAGGTCGCCTTGGGCAATCTTGGCCGTCGCCGCCAACAACTCCTTGACCGGCGTGATAATGCTTTTGGTGAACAGGTGCGCCACCACGACCGTCAACAAGACCGAGACCACCATCAGCACAATGGTAAGCAGGCGGGCGGCATCAAACTCATTGGAGGCCGTACCCGCGGCGGTTTGCGCACCGTTTTGGTTGATAGCCACCAGTTCACCGATCCACGATTGAAGTTTTAACGCCACGGGGCTGGCCTGGTCGCGGATAAACACGTTGATATCATTTATCGAACGAGATGCATCCATGGCCACCAGCTCATCAACCTTGAGATTATAACTCTGGACGCCTTTGACTATGTCTTCGTACTTGTTTTTCTCCTGCGGACTTGAAACAAATTTTGAGTACTTCTCTGTCACGTCAACCAATACGTTCCTCGCGTCCTTGATCGCGCCAGTGGAGCCCCCACTCAACCTATTGTTTTCCATCGCAAATCGACGCAGCTCCAGCCGGAGGTTTAGCAATGCGCTTTCTATTTCTCCTGCCTGGCGAATACTGGGAAGCCAATTAGTTTCAATCGCGACCGTCGAGGCATAAATCCTGTCAGCTTTTACCAGCGTCAGGCCCCCTTGTATCAACAGCAAAAGACAGACAACGCCAAAACACAAAGTGGTGCGCAAGTTCAGCCTTATCAATCGCATTGACATAACAACTCCCGATTTCCTTAGCTCTGCGGACCTTGCGCCCTGTGCAGAAGCTGTCAGATATCACTTTATTTAGAGGCGAGTGAAAAATACCGTATGGGCGTAAAGCCAAAACACCACCTGACACACTATTGAAAGTGCTCAATATGGCGCTTTATTTAATAAGAGGGTGCAATGCAAGTTGACCAGCGAAATCATAAAGCGCACGACAGACTAAACCTTGACGCTCCATGACTTAAGCTCTCGCTTAAAACTGGAGTTTAGCAGGTGCGTCAACGAGCGCAGGAAAAACCGATCTTATAATTTAAAGTATCGACAATTATAGGGCGTATTGGGGGTCATCAGCACTTATTGCCATCTAAACGAATAGATCGGAGGGAAACTTCACCTTATAACGCAGCGACGACGCCTCCCCCGTCGCTGGTCAAGGCTGGCGCTTACGGCTTGCTCAACATCAGGCCATCTGGCGGCAACGGCAGCGCCGTCTTGTAGCGCACCTGCTTGAGCGCGAAGCTGGAGCGGATATTCGCCACGCCGGGCACCTTGGTCAGAAAGTCCATCATGAAGCGCTCCAACGACTGGATGGTCGGCACCAATACCCGAATCAAATAGTCGGGATCGCCGGCCATCAAATAGCACTCCATCACCTCTGGCCGATCAGAAATCGCCCCTTCGAATTGCTGCAACGCCTCCTCGTTCTGCTTTTCCAGGCTGACATGGATGAACACATTGACGTGCAGCCCCAGCAGATCGGCGTCCAGCAGCGTCACCTGGTCGCGAATCAGCCCCAGTTCTTCCATGGCCTTGACCCGGTTAAAACACGGAGTGGGTGACAGGTTGACCGAGCGGGCAAGGTCGGCGTTGGTGATGCGGGCGTTCTCCTGGAGGCTGTTGAGAATCCCGATATCGATACGGTCCAGCTTACGCATGAGACAAAACCACCTGTTTATTATGCTTATGCAGTTTTTTTATCCTCAAATGAACTAAAGCGCAACGAAACAGAGAGAAATATTCTCCTACGCCCAGCCTATGATTGTTGTAGGACAAGATTTCTTCTACCCGAAGACTGACTGTCAGCTAAGCGCGCCCACTACAAGAAATTCACAAGATCGAGCGTAGAAAGCCATGAATCAGCAATATGAACCGCTGCGCCTGCACGTTCCCGAGCCTTCCGGCCGTCCAGGCTGCAAAACCGACTTTACCTACCTGCGTCTGACCGATGCAGGTACGGTGCGCAAACCCGCCATTGACGTTGAACCCGCCGACACCGCCGACTTGGCCAAAGGCCTGATCCGCGTGCTCGACGATCAGGGCCAGGCCCTTGGCCCATGGGCTGAAGGCGTGCCCGTCGAAATCCTGCGCAAGGGCATGCGTGCCATGCTCAAGACACGGATCTTCGACAACCGCATGGTGGTCGCCCAGCGTCAGAAAAAAATGTCGTTCTACATGCAAAGCCTTGGCGAAGAAGCCATCGGCAGCGCCCAGGCCCTGGCCTTGAATATTGACGACATGTGCTTCCCCACCTACCGCCAGCAAAGCATCCTGATGGCCCGCGAAGTGCCGCTGGTGGACCTGATCTGCCAACTGCTGTCCAACGAGCGCGACCCGCTCAAGGGCCGTCAGTTGCCGATCATGTACTCGGTGCGCGAAGCCGGCTTCTTCACCATTTCCGGCAACCTCGCGACCCAATTTGTACAGGGCGTGGGCTGGGGCATGGCCTCGGCGATCAAGGGCGATACCAAGATTGCCTCGGCCTGGATCGGTGATGGCGCCACAGCTGAATCAGACTTCCACACCGCCCTCACCTTCGCCCACGTCTATCGGGCGCCGGTGATTCTCAACGTGGTGAATAACCAGTGGGCGATCTCCACCTTCCAGGCCATCGCCGGCGGTGAAGCCACCACCTTTGCCGGACGCGGCGTGGGTTGCGGGATTGCCTCCCTGCGGGTAGACGGCAACGACTTTATCGCGGTATACGCCGCCTCCGCCTGGGCCGCCGAGCGCGCCCGGCGCAACCTGGGGCCGACCCTGATCGAATGGGTCACCTACCGCGCCGGCCCCCACTCCACCTCCGATGATCCGTCCAAGTACCGTCCCGCAGACGACTGGAGCCACTTCCCCCTGGGCGACCCAATCCTGCGCCTCAAGCAGCACTTGATCCGTATCGGCCAGTGGTCCGAAGAGGAACACACCGCCGTCAGCGCGGAACTGGAAGCCGAAGTGATCAAGGCCCAGAAAGAAGCCGAACAGTACGGCACCCTCGCCGGCGGCCAGATTCCAAGCGCCGCGACCATGTTCGAAGACGTCTATAAAGAGATGCCGGAGCACTTGAAGCGCCAGCGTCAAGAGTTGGGGGTCTGACATGAACGATCACAACAACACTATCGAGCTGGAAACCGCCATGACCACCACCACCATGACCATGATCCAGGCCCTGCGCTCGGCCATGGATGTGATGCTTGAGCGTGACGACAATGTCGTGGTGTTCGGCCAGGACGTCGGCTATTTCGGCGGTGTGTTCCGTTGCACCGAAGGCCTGCAAAACAAGTACGGCACCTCGCGGGTGTTCGACGCGCCGATCTCGGAAAGCGGCATCGTCGGTGTCGCCGTGGGCATGGGTGCCTATGGCCTGCGCCCGGTGGCGGAAATCCAGTTCGCCGACTACGTCTACCCGGCTTCCGACCAAATCATTTCCGAAGCGGCGCGCCTGCGTTATCGCTCGGCCGGCCAGTTCACCGCACCGATGACCCTGCGCATGCCTTGCGGCGGCGGCATCTACGGCGGCCAGACCCACAGCCAGAGTATTGAAGCGGTGTTCACCCAGGTCTGCGGCCTGCGCACGGTGATGCCGTCCAACCCTTACGACGCCAAGGGCCTGCTGATCGCCTCCATCGAAAACGATGACCCGGTGATCTTTCTCGAGCCCAAGCGCCTGTACAACGGCCCCTTCGACGGCCACCACGACCGCCCGGTAACCCCGTGGTCGAAACACCCCGCCGCGCAAGTCCCGGATGGTTACTACACCGTGCCGCTGGACGTCGCCGCCATCACTCGTCCGGGCTCGGAGGTGACCATCCTGACCTACGGCACCACGGTGTATGTGTCGCAAGTGGCTGCTGAAGAAAGCGGCATTGATGCCGAAGTCATCGACCTGCGAAGCCTGTGGCCGCTGGACCTGGAAACCATCGTCAACTCGGTGAAGAAAACCCGTCGTTGCGTGATTGTCCACGAAGCCACCCGCACCTGCGGTTTCGGCGCCGAGTTGGTGGCGCTGGTTCAGGAGCATTGCTTCCACTACCTGGAAGCGCCTATCGAGCGCGTCACCGGTTGGGATACCCCGTATCCCCACGCGCAAGAGTGGGCGTACTTCCCTGGTCCGTCCCGTGTGGGCGCGGCTTTGCATCGGGTTATGGAGGTCTGAATGGGCACGCACGTTATCAAGATGCCGGACATTGGCGAAGGCATCGCAGAAGTTGAACTATCGGTCTGGTACGTCAAGGTTGGCGATCTGGTGGTAGAGGATCAGGTGCTGGCGGACGTGATGACCGACAAGGCGATGGTGGATATTCCGTCGCCGGTCCATGGCAAGGTGATTTCCCTGGGCGGTGAGCCGGGTGAAGTGATGGCGGTGGGCAGCATTCTGATCAGTATTGAAGTGGAAGGCGCGGGCAATACTAAGGAATCGGCGTTGTCGGCGGTGGTAGAGGAAGCGGCACCTGTACCTGCGCCGAAGGTCGAAGCCAAGGCCCCGGCCATTGAAAGTAAACCGGCGACCAAGCCGATCGTTGCTCAAGCCCCGGTAGCCCGTGATGCCGACGAGCGTCCGCTGGCCTCCCCGGCCGTGCGCAAGCATGCGCTGGATGCAGGTATTCAACTACGTTTGGTCCAGGGCTCCGGCCCGGCCGGGCGGATTTTGCATGAAGACCTTGAGGCGTATTTGCTGCAGGGTCCGGCAAAAAGTTCGGCAGCATCCAATCCTTACGCCGAACGCAATGACGAACAGCAAATCCCGGTGATCGGCATGCGCCGCAAGATCGCCCAGCGCATGCAGGACGCCACCCGGCGTGCCGCGCATTTCAGCTACGTGGAAGAGATCGACGTCACTGCCCTCGACGAGTTGCGGGTACACCTCAATGAAAAACATGGCGCCACCCGCGGCAAGCTGACCTTGCTGCCGTTTCTGGTGCGGGCCATGGTCGTCGCGTTGCGGGACTTCCCGCAGATCAACGCGCGTTACGACGATGAAGCCCAGATCATCACTCGCCTGGGCGCGGTGCATGTCGGCGTCGCCACCCAAAGCGATATCGGCCTGATGGTTCCGGTGGTGCGTCACGCCGAGTCCCGCAGCCTGTGGGGCAATGCCGAAGAGATCACCCGCCTGGCCGCCGCCGCGCGCAATGGCAAGGCCAGCCGTGATGAGCTGTCGGGCTCGACCATCACGTTGACCAGCCTCGGCGCCTTGGGCGGGATTGTCAGCACACCGGTGCTGAACCTGCCGGAAGTGGCCATCGTCGGCGTCAACCGCATCGTTGAGCGCCCCATGGTGATCAAGGGGCAGATCGTGATCCGCAAGATGATGAACCTCTCCAGCTCCTTCGATCACCGGGTGGTCGATGGCATGGACGCGGCGCAATTCATCCAGGCCATCCGTGGCCTGCTCGAACAACCCGCCAGCCTGTTTCTGGAGTAAGGCATGTCTCAATCATTAAATACCACACTGCTGATTATCGGCGGCGGCCCTGGCGGTTACGTGGCGGCGATTCGCGCCGGCCAACTGGGCATCCCGACCATTCTGGTGGAGGGCCAGTCACTGGGCGGTACCTGCCTGAATATCGGCTGCATTCCGTCCAAGGCACTGATTCACGTTGCCGAACAGTTCCAGCAAACCGTGCACCACAGCCAGGGTTCCCACCTGGGGATCGACGTCGACGTACCCACCCTGGACATCGGCAAAAGCGTGGCATGGAAAGACGGCATCGTTGACCGCCTGACCACCGGTGTTGCCGCGCTGCTGAAGAAACACAAGGTGCAGGTCATCCAAGGCTGGGCCAAGGTCATCGATGGCAAGACTGTGGCGGTTGGCGACCAGCGCATCCAGTGCGAGCACCTGTTGCTGGCCACCGGTTCGAAAAGCGTCAACCTGCCAATGCTGCCAATTGGCGGGCCAATCATCTCTTCCACCGAGGCCTTGGCGCCGACGAAAGTACCCAGGCGCCTGATCGTAGTCGGCGGTGGTTACATCGGGCTGGAGCTGGGGATTGCCTATCGCAAGTTGGGTTCCGACGTCAGCGTGGTCGAGGCCCAGGACCGTATCCTGCCAGCCTACGACGCCGAGCTGACGCAACCGGTGGCCGAATCCCTCAAGCAACTGGGGGTCAAGCTGTACCTGAAACACAGCGTCACCGGCTTTGAACGCAACACCCTGCAAGTACGCGATCCCAACGGCGACACCCTGTCCCTGGAAACCGACCAGGTGCTAGTGGCCGTTGGTCGCAAACCCAATACCCAGGGCTGGAACCTGGAAGCGTTGAACCTGGACATGAACGGCTCGGCGATCAAGATCGACAGCCGCTGCCAGACCAGCATGCGCAATGTCTGGGCCATTGGCGACCTGAGCGGCGAGCCGATGCTCGCGCACCGCGCGATGGCCCAGGGCGAGATGGTCGCAGAGCTGATCAGCGGTAAAACCCGCGAATTCAACCCGGCGGCAATCCCAGCAGTGTGCTTTACCGATCCAGAACTGGTGGTGGTCGGCAAGACCCCGGACGAGGCTAAAGCCGCTGGCCTGGATTGCATCGTCACAAGCTTCCCGTTTGCTGCCAATGGCCGCGCCATGACCCTGGAGTCGAAAACCGGCTTCGTGCGGGTGGTGGCGCGGCGCGACAATCACCTGATTGTCGGTTGGCAGGCGGTAGGTGTCGGCGTGTCCGAGCTGTCCACCGCCTTTGGCCTGTGCCTGGAAATGGGCTCACGCCTGGAAGACGTGGCGGGCACCATCCACGCCCACCCGACCTTGGGTGAAGCGGTGCAGGAAGCGGCGTTGCGGGCCTTGGGGCATGCGTTGCACCTTTGAAGGGGGTGCGAATGCAGCGGGTAATGAAGTATTGTTGCGCCCATCCAGAAATAAACCACACGCCTGCCTTCGACCAGGCGGTTGACAAGAGATAGAGGGTGTCATGGGTAACGAAAGCATCAATTGGGACAAGCTGGGTTTTGACTACATCAAGACCGACAAGCGTTTTCTCCAGCACTGGCGTAATGGCGAGTGGGAAAAAGGCACCCTGACCGAAGATAACGTGCTGCACATCAGCGAGGGCTCCACCGCCCTGCACTACGGCCAGCAATGCTTCGAAGGCATGAAGGCCTATCGCTGCAAGGACGGTTCGATCAACCTGTTCCGCCCGGACCAGAACGCCCTGCGCATGCAGCGCAGCTGCGCACGCCTGCTGATGCCACAAGTGCCGACTGAAGATTTTATCGAAGCCTGCAAGGAAGTGGTCCGCGCCAACGAGCGTTTCATCCCGCCGTACGGCACCGGCGGTGCGTTGTACCTGCGTCCGTTCGTGATCGGTACCGGTGACAACATCGGTGTGCGCACTGCGCCCGAGTTCATCTTCTCGATCTTCTGCATCCCGGTGGGCGCCTACTTCAAGGGCGGCCTGACCCCGCACAACTTCCTGATTTCCGGCTACGACCGTGCAGCACCAAACGGCACTGGCGCGGCCAAGGTCGGCGGCAACTACGCCGCGAGCCTGATGCCGGGCTCCCAGGCGAAAAAGGCCAACTTTGCCGATTGCATCTACCTGGACCCGCAAACCCACTCGAAGATCGAGGAAGTCGGTTCGGCCAATTTCTTCGGGATTACCCACGACAACACGTTCGTCACCCCGAACTCGCCGTCGGTATTGCCAGGCATCACCCGCCTGTCGCTGATCGAACTGGCCAAGACCCGCCTGGGCCTGAAAGTGGTCGAAGGCGATGTGTTCGTCGACAAGCTGTCGGACTTCAAGGAAGCCGGCGCCTGCGGTACAGCGGCGGTGATCACGCCCATCGGCGGCATCGAATACAAAGACAAGCTGCACGTGTTCTACAGCGAAAAAGACGTCGGCCCGGTGACCCAGAAGCTCTATAAAGAGCTGACCGGTGTGCAATCGGGTGATGTTGAAGCGCCTGAGGGTTGGATCGTCAAGGTTTGATCCTGCACCTGTTTTAAACAGGAAACCCGCCTATTTGGCGGGTTTCTTGTTTATTCGGGGATGTTTTCCGGGATCTTCTTGCCCATGCTGATCCGCGGCTCCGCCCCGTAGCCCAGCGCCTCGTAAAAACCCACTACCGCATCATTGCCGCCAGTGATCTGCAGGTTGATCTTCATGCAGCCCAAGGCCGTTAATGCCTGCTCGGCATGCCGTACCAACGAGGCGCCCAAGCCTTGCCGGCGATAGTCGGGATGCACTGCCACCGAATACAACCAGCCGCGATGCCCGTCATAACCGGCGAGGATGGTGCCAATCACGGTTTTCTTGTCCGTAGCCACAAAAAACAACCCATCATTGACCGCCAGTTTTTTATCAATGACCAGGGTCGGCAGGTTGTGCGCCGTGTCATAACCAAAGGCCGCCTGCCACAGCGCTACCACCTGCGCACGGTGTGGGCGGTCGCGGTAGGGGCCAATGGGATGGCGTGACGACAATGCCTTCTCCATCACCAGGGTGCGTTCGTTACCGTGATAGACGTCGCGCACAGTAATGAAGCCTAACTTGATATAGAACAATTCGGCAGTCAGTGAGGAGGGTACATTCAATACCGTCACTCCGGCCTCGCGGGCACGCAGTTCGATTTCGATCATCAGTAGGCGGCCGATACCCTGGCCTTGCAACGTCGGATTGACGAACACCGAACGCACCACATTAGCGTCGAGTGCGGCGGTGGCGACGATCACTTGATCCTGGATCGCCACCAAGACGGTTCGGCGCTTAAGCAATTGCAGCACCGCGTCGGGAGTAAAGTTGCTCGCCACCCGCGCAATCACGTCGGCCGGGTAATCCTGGGCGTTGCTGTCGTGCAGGGCCGCGAGAATGACTTGGCTTATGCCTTCAGCATCGGCGGTTTTGGCGAGACGAACTTCGGTTGGCATGACTTCTCCTTCTTGACACCAATATCGTAGCGTGCAGCAGCATCGCATTTTTCACCGAAAAGATGCCACGCCTACCCTCAGCAGCCGATTTCGCTGCAAAACCCCGCTTTTCAGCTTTCCCGGCTGAGCCACGCCCCTACTTCAACCGGGATTCTGCCTCCATAGCGCACAAAATAGCTTTACTGCCCAACCCATGGACCCGTGCCCCCATGCAAACCACTAACACCGTTCTGATGATCCGCCCGGCACGCTTTGCCTTCAACCCGGACACCGCGATCAACAACCGCTTCCAGCAAGCGCCCCTAGACCCCTACAGCGCACAGCAGAAAGCGCTGGAAGAATTCGACGGCTATGTCAACACCCTGCGCCAGCACGGCGTGGAAGTACTGGTGGTGCAAGATACCCTCGCGCCCCACACCCCGGATTCGATCTTCCCCAACAACTGGTGGAGCAGCCACGCCGACGGCAGCCTGGTGCTGTACCCGATGGAGGGCCAGAACCGCCGCCTGGAACGCAGCAAAGGCGTGCTGCAAGTACTGGAGCAACGCTTTGCCATCCACGACACCATCGATTTCAGCCACCTCGAAGAACAGAACATGTTCCTCGAAGGCACCGGCAGCATGGTCCTCGACCGCCAGCACCGCATCAGCTACGCCTGTCACTCAGGGCGTACTCACTCCGATGCCTTGCGCCAGTTTGCCGAACGCCTGAACTACCAGGTCTGCGTATTTCACGCCGTCGACCGCCACCACGCACCGATCTACCACAGCAACGTGATGATGAGCGTGGGCCGCAACCTCGCCGTGGCCTGCCTGCAAGCGCTGCCCGAAGAGCACGAACGCCTGGCCCTGGAACACTCCCTGCGCGACACTGGCAAGGACATCCTGGCCCTGGACTTCGACCAGTTGGAAGCCTTCGCCGGCAACATGCTGGAAGTCCACGACCGCCACGGCCAGCCGCTGCTGGTGATGTCCGCCAGCGCCTGGCACTCCCTCAAGCCCACCCAACGCCTGCACGTGGAACGCCACACCCGGCCGGTGGTGGTGAACATCGACAACATCGAGCGCATCGGCGGCGGCAGTGCCCGCTGTATGTTGGCGGAAGTGCATCTGCCAGCCCGTCCCTCATACCAACAAGGAGTCTTCCCATGACCCGTTATATCGACGTCAACGACCTCAGCTATCTAGTTTCGCAAAAAGGTCTGCTGACCTGTATCGCCGAGATGGCCGAGTACATTCGCGCCGACTACCTGCGCTGGCATGACTTTGAAAAATGCGCACGCCTGGCCAACCACTCACCGGAAGGTGTGATCGAGTTGATGCCGGTTTCGGACGCCTCGCTGTACGCCTTCAAGTACGTCAACGGCCATCCGAAAAACACCCAAAGCGGCATGCTCACCGTCATGGCCTTCGGCGCCCTCGGCGATGTCGACACCGGCAAGCCGGTGCTGCTCAGCGAAATGACCCTGACCACCGCGATCCGCACCGCCGCCACCTCGGCGCTGGTCGCACGCTACCTGGCCCGGGAAGACAGCCGCAGCATGGCGTTGATCGGCAACGGTTCCCAGAGCGAGTTCCAGGCCCTGGCCTTTCATTCGATGCTGGGCATCAATGAGATCCGCCTGTTCGATATCGACGCCAAGGCCACCGCCAAGCTGGCGAACAACCTCAAGGCCTTCCCGGCGATCAAAGTGATCCTGGCCAGCAGCGTGGCTGACGCCGTACGCGGTGCCGACATCGTCACCACTGTCACCGCAGACAAGGCCTACGCCACGATCCTCACTGACGAGATGATCGAGCCCGGCATGCACCTCAATGCCGTCGGCGGCGACTGCCCCGGCAAGACCGAACTGGACCGACGAATCGTCGAGCGTGCGCGGGTGATCGTCGAGTACGAACCGCAAAGCCGCATCGAAGGCGAAATCCAGCAAATGCCGCAAGATTCCCCGGTGACTGAACTGTGGCAAGTCATCAACGGCCAAGTGGCTGGCCGGGAAAATCCGCGCCAGGTCACGCTGTTCGACTCGGTGGGTTTTGCAATCGAAGACTACTCAGCCCTGCGGTACGTACTGGACGTGGCCAAGGCCCTGGAAGTGGGCAGCGAACTGGAACTGGTTCCGGATCTGGCCGATCCCAAGGACCTGTTTGCACGGCTTGCGCAGCAGCCGTCCGCACAGCAGAAAAAACACGCCTGAGACCGCTCTGGCCTGCCGCTTTGCGCAAGGGGCAGGCTGGAAATAGTTGATCAACAAGCCAATTTAACGGGTATTTCAGCCGATTGCGCCGCCACTCGCGTTTTAACAGCCTATTGCGCGTGTCATCGCTGGGGTAAACGACACAAAAGGCGCACCACCTTGAAGCATTCTTTGTGACGAGCCCGCTCACCACACAAACCCACTTGCCATAAAAAAGCTCGCGACAACACCTTGTTTACTGCCCTGACATCTAATTACAAAATATAGGGAATACACCATGACTCCGCTCCGATCACTTTTCGCTGCGCTGCTCCTGCCTTTGTGCGCAACTGCAGCCCAGGCCCAGGAATGGAAAGAAATCCGCTTCGGGGTGTTCCTCAGCCCAACCTCAGTGATCACCCGCAAGAGCGCCGATTTCGGCGACACGCCTGAGTCGTTGAAAGGCAAACAGGTCGGCGTCCTCCAGGGATCGCTGCAAGAAGCCTACGCGCGTGCTCATCTGGCCAAACTCGGTGCCCAGGTCAAGGCCTACCAGTCCCAGGACCAGAACTACGCCGACCTGCAAAACCTACCGTCGTAGCGGAAAACGCCAACGTCAAACTCAAGGTCGAAGGCCTGCATAAAAGTTATGGCGAACATGAGGTGCTCAAGGGTGTCTCCCTCAATGCACGCAACGGCGATGTGATCAGCCTGATCGGCGCCGGGTGTTGGGCGTGAGCGCAGCAGAGGCGGATAAACGCGCGCGCATGTACCTCGACAAGGTGGGCTTGCCGGGGCGGGTGGCTGATCAATACCCGGCGTTTCTCTCCGGCGGCCAACAGCAACGAGTGGCCATCGCTCGTGCCCTGGCCATGGAGCCGGAGATCATCCTGTTCGACGAACCCACTTCAGCGCTAGACCCGGAGCTTGTAGGAGAAGTACTTAAAGTCATACAGACGTTGGCTGAGGAAGGTCGTACCATGCTTATGGTCACCCACGAAATGGGCTTTGCTCGGCAGGTGTCCAGCCAGGTGCTGTTTCTGCATCAGGGTCGGGTCGAGGAACAAGGCGGAGCCGAAATCCTCGATCACCCCAACAGCGAACGCTTGCAGCAATTTCTTTCCAACCGCTTGAAGTGAACACCAAACCCCATGGATACCAAGGCAAAAGGCCCTCATTCTTCCCCAGTGCTGGATCGCATCGACGAAGCCATCATCGATGTGCTGCGACATCAGGGGCGCATTACCTACGAGAAGCTGTCTTCCTTGGTGCACCTTACGCCCAGGCCTTGCCTGGAGCGGGTGCGCAAGCTGGAGCGACGTGGGGTGATCCGTGGTTATGGCGCCATCATCGATGTGCAAATGGTCTCGCCGGGGCTCTCCTTGCTAGTGCTGATCGCCCTCTCCAACCAGAGCGGTCGTTCGGCACAGAAAGCCTTCGAGGCCTGCGTCAAAGCTTGCCCGCAGGTGTTCGAGTGCCAATTGATCAGCGGCCCGTTCGACTACAGCCTGCGCATGCGCTGCCGGGACATGGAGCATTATCGGGTGCTGACGGAAACCTGGTTGAACAACGGCGAGCTGCACATCGATAAGCTGGTGGCGCATCCGGAGTTGGCGGTGGTGAAGAATACCGCGACCGAATTAGCCTGAAACCCGGTGTCTTAAACACTGGAGAACCCATGTGGGGCTGGCTTGTCGGGTCGCCGCATCGCTGCGATAGCATCAACTCGGTTCTGCTACTGGACCGAGTCGTCTGCATCGCGGGCAAGCCCGGCTCCCACACTTAACCGTGCCCGCTTGAAATCCGCTTGCCCGGCAGCGCCGCAATCAACTTCGCCTGCCCATCCCGCTGCTTACCCGTGCGAGCCTCACTGATCAACCCCGGTATCAACTTGCCCTCCGGCAGATTCTTCCAGAACCGACTGGGCAAATGCCCTTCCATGACTTTGGGGTTCAACCGTGCCGGGTTGAAGATATGGCTGTAGTAGGTCAGCCACATGGCGCTGTGGGGGTCTTCGACGTTTTGCGCCAACTGCCGCCATTGCGGCGGGCAACTGCGCTGATGAATCAGTTGCTGGCCGTCGTAATACACCCCATCCAAAGGCGTGGCGATCAACCAGCGATGCCGGCCCATTCGCCCAACAAAGTGCTGGCTCGCGCTGTGCAGAATGTCGTGGGCCGGTTCATGCCACGCCACGTACTCGGGCAACTCAGGCCCCGCCGCCGTGGGCAACGCGATGAACCGCACAAAGGCATGCAGGTGATGAGCCTCACGCTGCACCTGCTTCAACCGCCGATGCAACTCGCTGCCCAGCTTGTCCCCCGCCAGCATCGCCGTGCGATCACCATGACTGACGCGCCACAGCACTTCATACAGCAGGCTCCAGCGCTGTTCACCGTGATAACAGGCGGCGCTCTCCAACAGTTCCAACAGCGCCTTGGGAATCCGTGCCTGGAACGGTCCCGCGTGTGCCGGATACGCCTCGTCGGTAGCAAACAAGTCAGCCACTTCTGCCTCGCCCCAGCTCACATGGCTCGGATCAATCTGATGGCTGAGTAGCCAGCGCGCCTGCTCGCGCCACGTGCTGAATAGGTTGTCGCATTCCAGGCTGATCATCCCCACAACCCCATTTGTTGTGGTTGCGGGCGGTCCCGCAGTTGCTCACGCAGCAGCACGCTGGTGCTTTCCGCCTGCTGTGGGTGGTAGTCGCTGGTGATGAAAAATGGTTTGGCCTTGCTCAGCACGCAACGCATCCGTGCCAGGTCTTCATAACGGATCTTGCGTTGCCGGCGCAGGTCCACCAAACGCTGGGTGGTGCGCAGGCCAATCCCGGGAATTCGCGCGATCAGCGTCGGCTCGGCGCGGTTTAAATCCAGGGGGAATACATCGCGGTGTTCCAGGGCCCAGGCCAGCTTGGGGTCGATATCCAGGGCCAGGTGCCCCGGGCCCTGAAACAGCTCGCTGGCGCTGAAACCATAACTGCGCAAGAGGAAATCCGCTTGGTACAAACGGTGCTCGCGCATCAACGGCGGCGCGGCCAGGGGCACGCTTTTCGGGCTATTGGGGATGGGGCTGAAGGCCGAGTAGTAAACCCTGCGCAATTTGAAATTGCCGTACAACGACTCCGCGCTGTGGAGGATGGTGCTGTCGTCAGTGTCATCGGCGCCGACAATCATCTGCGTGCTTTGCCCGGCCGGGGCGAAACGCGGCGAGCGGGGTTCGTTGAGGACCGTTTGCTCGCCGGTAAAGATGGTCTGCATTGCCTGTTTGATCGAGACAATCTGCTTTTCTGGCGCGAGGATCTGCAAGCTCTTGTCCGTGGGTAACTCGATATTCACGCTCAGCCGATCGGCATAGCGGCCAGCCTCGGCAATCAACGCCGGGTCGGCTTCGGGGATGGTCTTGAGGTGGATATAACCGCGAAAGTCATGCTCTTCGCGCAGTAGCTTGGCCACCCGCACCAGTTGCTCCATGGTGTAGTCCGCCGAACGGATGATCCCGGAACTGAGAAACAGCCCGCTGACGCAATTGCGCCGGTAGAAATCCAGGGTCAGGGTCACCACTTCTTCCGGGCTGAACCGCGCGCGGGGCACGTCACTGGAGCGGCGGTTGACGCAGTATTGGCAATCGTAGAGGCAGAAGTTGGTGAGTAACACCTTGAGCAACGACACGCAGCGCCCATCCGGCGTATAGCTGTGGCAAATCCCCATGCCATCGGTCGAACCCAACCCCGCCTTGCCCTCGGAGCTGCGCTTGGGCGCACCGCTGCTGGCGCAAGACGCGTCGTACTTGGCGGCATCGGCAAGGATGCTGAGCTTTTCGATCAACTGCATGAGGGGCACCGATACTGGTTTTTTATACAGTACCAGCAGCGCTGCCGCAGGTTCAAGGGAATGGTGGTGAACGGTCGAACAATCTTTTAAGGCGCGTGCGTTCGATCCCGCAACACCAACCCCACCTATTCCTCAATCATCCCTTGTCAGCACTTCCAGCAATTGGATCTCGAAGCGCAAATGACTGTTGGGCTTGATATGCGCGCCCATGCTCCGCTCGCCATAGGCCAGGTGCGCCGGCACGGACAACGTGCGAATACCGCCGACCTGCATGCCCATCAACCCCAGATCCCAGCCCTTGATTACCCGGCCAGTACCGATCACACACTGGAACGGCTTGCCGCGCTCCCAGGATGAATCGAACACCGTGCCATCTTCCAGGGTGCCGGTGTATTGCGTAGTGATCAGGGCGCCCTTGACCACGGTTTTGCCGTCGCCCAAGCGCACGTCGGTGATTTGTAGATCTTCGCTGTTCATGGGGGATCTCGTTGGGTTTGCACAGACCGGGGTTTTCCCAGAATCAGCTGGTTTTGGCAAGCGCAGGAAAAATCCAATTCGAGACATTTTTGATCGTTCCCATACTCTGCATGGGAATGATCATCCGATTCAATCAGGCCAGCGGCACCCCTCGTGTAGCAATCGCCATACGCCCAGGACTTTCTCTGCACTATCCTGAGGCCCAGATGTCGTACTTCTCATGCGACCTACCCCGGAGAAACCATGAGCCAGGCCGTCCTCGCCAAAGAAACCAATCGCCGCCAATTGCAGCAGATCATCTCCGGGTTGTCCGACGGAGTGATTCTCGCCGAGGTCGACCAGACCATCCTCTGGGCCAACGACGCCGCGCTGACCATGCACGGCGTGGGTAGCATCGCCGGGCTGGGCGCCAATACCAGGGAATATGCCGCGCGCTTCGCCTTGCGCTACCGCAATAACCACCCGCTATTGCTGGAGAGCTACCCGCTGAGCCGGGTGGCGGACGGTGAGGAATTCAGCGACGTGGTGGTGGAAGTCACCCCCACCGGTAACGCCGAAAAAACCTGGGTCCATCGCCTGCGCAGCCTGGTGCTCACTGACACTGCTGGCGAGCCAGAGCTGCTGGTACTGATCCTCAGCGATGCTACCGAATGGGCCAGTGCTGAACAGCGTTTCGAAAAGACTTTCAACGCCAACCCGGCACCGGCGGTGATCTGCCGCCTGAGCGACCTGCGCTACATCAAGGTCAACCAGGGTTTCCTGGAGATGACCGGCTACAACCGCGACCAAGTAATCGGCCGCTCAGTGTACGAACTGGACGTGCTGGAACAGGCTGAACGCAAGGAGTTGGCGATCCAGCGCCTGGGCGAAGGTGCAACCATCCCGCAGATGCAGGCCGAGCTGAAGCTGCCCAAAGGCGGCAGCAAGCTAGTAATCGTCGCCGGCCAGCCCCTGGATATGAACGAGGAAGACTGCATGCTGTTTTCCTTCACTGACCTGGAGCCCCGGCGCAAGGCCGAAATTGCCCTGCGCCAGAGTGAAGAGCGCTTCGCCAAATCCTTCCGCCTGACACCGGTGCCGACGCTGGTGTGCTGCGCTGCCAACCAGCAGGTGGTGGACATCAACGAAGCCTTCATGACCATCACCGGCTACACCAGTGAAGAGTTGATCGGCAAATCCATCGAAAACATCGACTTTATCGACAGCCCCCAGGCCTGCACACAGTTGTTCGCTGCACTGGAAAAAGCCGGCAACCTCGACGGCCTGGACCTCAAGGTGCGCAAGAAAGGCAACGAGGTGATCGATTGCGTGCTGTCAGCCGACACCGTCAGCATCCAGGACGTGCCCTGCTACATGCTGGTGCTGATGAACATCACCGAACGCAAACGCTCGGAGCTTGAACTGGTGGCCGCCATCGAGGAAGTGATGCAGGACGCCTCCTGGTTCAGCCAGACCCTGATCGAAAAACTGGCCAACGCCAAGAGCGTCAACAGCCCCGATTTGCCGAGCGTCTCCTTCACCGACCTCACCGCCCGGGAGCGCGACGTACTGGGGTTGATCTGCGAAGGCCTGGCCGACAAGGAAATCGCCTTGCGCCTGAAGTTGGCGCCCAACACCGTGCGCAATCATGTGGCCACGGTGTATTCCAAACTTGGCGTGCACAGCCGCAGTGCCGCCATTGTCTGGGCGCGTGAACGCGGGCTATTTGCCGGCGAACGGCGGTTGAAAAGTAAGAAATAAGGTGCAAATGCACTAGTGCGATCAGTGCAAATTCGCCTTATTCAGCAGTTGTCTACTCCTTAACCTTGAAGGGTAAGCACAGGCTTCAGAGCCTGTGCCATAAGCCCTTGAAGGAGAACACCATGAAAAGCGAACAGGTCAAAGGCACCGTCGAAAAAGTCGCAGGCAAGGCACAAGGTTTCTTCGGTGAGTTGACCGGTGACGAACAGCTTCAAGCCGAAGGTGTTGCCCGCCAGGCCGCCGGCCAATTGCAGCAAACCTACGGCGATGCATTGGATAGCGTCGGTGATTTCGCCAAAAACAAACCGCTTGCCACCGTGGCGATTGTTGCCGGTGTGGGCCTGGTCCTGGGCCTATTGTTACGTCGTCGCTGAGGGCGCCCGCATGTTTACCCTCTCGCAACTGCGCAACTGCATCGAAGCAGGCTTGCTGCCTCTGAACTGCGAATTCACCCTGTGCCGCGATGCGTCATTGACCTTGAAAGTCTTTGATGCAGAAAGCGGCCGGGTGGACCTGGTGGTCACAGGAATCAGCATCAACAAGCTGAAAAACCCGCAAGACGTAGAAAACATGATCGAAGAACTGCGCTACGAGTTGCAAAGCAATACCGTAGGGCAGGTCAATCTGGCCGATCAGAGCGTATCGACGCACCAATAAAGTAGAACAAGCCCCCACCGACAATAAACGCCGCCAGCATGTAGAACATATAGTGGGCCGGCAGGCTGGCCAGCACCAGCCCGCACAATACCGGCCCCAGCGCAGCGCCAAGGTTGGAAAGGTTTTGCGCACCGTAGTACATGCCCCGCAGGTGGTCTGGGGCGATCCGGTCGATAAACATGTACTCGGCGGGAAACACGATAATTTCCCCCACGGTGAAAATCGCCATGGCCAGGACCCACCACCACACAGTGGTCGCCAGCGCAAAACCGATCACCCCCAGCATGAACATCCCCAGGCCCAGGATCAGCCAGCGACTCAGGTGGCGATGGGAAATACGCCGGCCAATAAAATACTGCAGGCTGATCACCATCAGTGCGTTGGTGGTTACCACCGAACTGATGATGGTGTAGGTGTATTGCGCAGTGGTGGTGGTCACCAGGTACAGGGACAAGTAGGCCGTGAACTGGCCGAACACCACGGCGCTGAGCAAGCCGCCGACGGTAAAGCAGACCAGCCGGTGATCGCGCAATAACAAGCCACCCACCGCCAGGAATGACACCGGTTTTTGCGTGATGTCGACGGTGGTGAGGTACCTGTCGCCCCAACGCCAGTAGAGCAAGAAAAACCCCGCCCCAAGTACCGCCGACAGCACAAACGGCAGGCTGATATCGAGCTTGGCCACCACTGCCCCGAGCGCCGGGCCTACCGCATACCCGATATTGGTCAGGGTGTACTTGATGGAAAATACTTCGCTGCGCGCCGCTTCAGGCAGCAGGCTGGCAAAGCCGGACTTCACCGCGATATCAATCACCGCATAAGCCAGGTTGATCAGGATCAGACAGCTGTAAAACAACCACAGGTCTCGCGCCAGCACGGTGCCGACAAAGCCCAGCACAAACACCAGGCTCAGGCCAAGCAACAGCCGATAGCTGTTGACCCGGTCCACCAGGAAGCCGCCGTACACACTCAACAGGGAACCGACGATCAGTGAACTGCCAATCACCAGGCCGACCTGGCTGATGTCCAGGGCAAAACGGCTGGACAGGTAGATCACCAGGTAGGGAAAGGTAATCGCCCTCGCCAGCGTGAGAATCAGCGTGGCTAACAGCAGTAGATTAACCGTGCGGGGGTAGTTTTTTATGGTGGCCAGCATCCTGCTCTCATGTCCTTAAGTCGATCGCCCAGGGAGCCATTGCAGCCAGCGGGCGCAGGTACCTTAACGCAAGTTGAGCGGCAAAAAATGCTGACCTATGCATTTATGCAAAATTTAAATGGGGTCGACAGCGAAGCAGATTCGGTATGGGAGCTGTCGAGCTTCAGCGAGGCTGCGATAGCGGTGGGCCAGGCAACATTTCTATTTGATGTGCTGACGTCATTGCGCACATGAAACTAATGATGTAATTTTTCATGAAATTTATTAAAGATAATTTCACGGCGCCTCCCCCATGGACAAACAAGAAGAACTCGACGCCCTGGCGATCCTGATCCACGACCTGCGCAAGTACAAGAAGCTCACCCTGGCCCAACTGGCGCAAAAGATCGACCGCTCCGTCGGCTTCCTGTCCCAGGTCGAGCGCGGTTTGTCCCGTCCGACGGTGGCCGACTTGACTGCCATCAGCCACGCGCTGGACGTGCCCACTACCTATTTCTACAGCCTGTCCAAGCCCAAGGCGGTGAACTGGGTGACCCGCCCTAACGAGCGGCGCACGGTGTATTACGCCAATGGGATCACCGACATCCTCGTCTCGCCGAGCATGCAGGGTGCTTTTTCGATCCTCGACAGCCTGCTGGAACCCGGCGCCAACAGTGGTGAACAGACCATGAGCGACCGCGCCGAACAGGCCGGTTACGTGCTGGAGGGCGAGTTGACGCTGTGGGTCGAGGGCGAGGCCGAGTCGGTCACGCTGGGCCCCGGCGACAGTTTTCACCTGGCCAGTTTTGCCCATTGCCGCTACGGCAACCTGACCGACCTGCCAGCCCGCGTGCTGTGGGTCTATAACTGAGCGCCGATCACGGCACACAAAGGAGCGTCACCCGTGCAAAGCAAGTCTTCCACGCTGCTGGCCGAAGTCCGGACTTTTCGCCAGAACCACCCTGACGTGCGTTACGTCGACCTGATTTCCCTGGATATTCCAGGGCACTTTTATGGCAAGCGCTACCCGGTGGAAATGCTGGAAAAAGTCGCCGCCGGCAGTCCCTTGAAGCTGCCGCAAAATGCCGTGCTGCTGGGGGTTCAGGGCGGCCTGTTCAAGATCGGCGACTATTGCTTCCACGACGGCGACCCGGACGCCAATCGGCGCCTGGTGCCCGGCACCCTCAAGCCGGTGAGTTGGGAAGCGCAACCCTTGGGGCAGATGCTGATCACCTCCGATGGCACCGAAGCGCCCATCGAATTCGAACCCCGCGAGGTATTGGCCAAGGTCCTGGAACGCTTGCAGCGCAAGGGCATTCACCCGGTGGTGGCCTTCGAGCTGGAGTTCTACTTGCTCGATAAAAAACTCGCTGACGGCCTGCCGCAATTTGCCCGCGACCCGTTGAGCGATGACCCTGACGACCAACCCAACCTGCACATCGAACGCCTGTCGCGCTTTGCCCCGGTGCTCGATGACATGGTGCAAACTGCCCAGGCCCAGGGCATCGACATTACGGTGATCACCGCCGAATTGGGCCCCGGCCAGTTCGAGATCAATTTCGGTCACCTCGACGACGGCCTGCGCGCTGCCGACTGGGCCGCCCTGTTCTGCCGCAGCACCCGTGGCGTGGCTCTCAAGCATGGTTATCGCGCCAGCTTTATGGCCAAGCCATACCTGCACCATCCGGGCAGTGGCATGCATGTGCATGTCAGCCTCTACGATGCCGCGGGCAACAACCTGCTGGCGGCGCACCAGCAGCAACCGTTGCGCCATGCCGTGGCCGGTTGCCTGGAACTGCTGCCTCATTGCATGCCGATTTTCTCCCCCAACCACAACGCCTTCCGCCGCCTGGGCGGTACGGTCAATGCAGCCACGAAAGCCTGTTGGGGTTATGAAGACCGCGACGCCTGCGTACGCATTCCCGAGTCCGACCCACGCAACCTGCGCATCGAGCATCGCCTGGCCAGTGCCGACGCCAATCCGTATCTGGTGCTAGCGGCGATCCTGGTGGGGCTTGAGCACGGCCTGCAAGCGGCTCGCGAACCCATCGCACCTCTGAATGAGGACCGTAACAGCGGCACGAATTTCCCCCTGGAGATGCTCGAAGCGGTGCGCGCCATGCAGCACCAACCGGCCCTGCGCGAAGGGCTGGGTGCGGAATTTGTCGACGTCTATTGCGAAAATAAACGCCAGGATCACCTGGCCTTCCAGCAGGAGATCAATGCGCGGGAATATCGCTGGTATCTCTAGGCGCTGATGGTTAGCCTTCCGGGCATCCCCAAGTACCTGCGGACTTGTCCATGACTGACCAAAGCGCTCCTGCCCTCAAGGAAATCTTCAACGTCGAACGCCTGCAACACATCGCCACGCAGATGACGGCGGTGTACCCGGCGTTCGACGCCAAGGGTTTTCTCAAGCATGCCAAGCAGGGCTTGGCCGAGTTGTCGGTGATGCAGCGCATGGCCCGGGTCAGCGAAAGCCTGCATGCAGTGATCCCGCAGGATTACCCACAATCGCTCAAGCTGCTGTACGCCCTGGCGCCACGGCTGAACAGCGGTTTTGTCAGCCTGTTCCTGGCGCACTACGTGGCGAGCTATGGCGCCCACGACTTCAAGCGCTCCATGGCGGCGCTCAAGTATTTCACCACCTTTGGCTCCGCCGAGTTTGCCGTGCGGCACTTTCTGCTCAAGGATTTCGACCGCACCCTGGCGGTGATGCACGAGTGGTCGCAGGATGACAACGAACACGTACGACGGCTCGCCAGTGAAGGGGCACGACCCAGGCTGCCGTGGTCGTTCCGCCTGGCTCAGGTGCAAGCGGACCCAAGCCTTTGCGCCTCGATCCTCGACAACCTCAAGGCCGACAACAGCCTGTACGTGCGCAAGTCCGTGGCCAATCACCTCAACGACATCACCAAGGACCACCCGGACTGGGTGCTGACCTTGATCGAAGGCTGGTCCCTGGACAATCCCCACACCGCCTGGATCGCCCGGCATGCCTTGCGCAGCTTGATCAAGCAGGGCAACACACGGGCATTAACGATCATCGGCGCGGGGGCCAAGGCCGAGGTGAAGATTCATCAGCTCAAAGTCGAGCCTGCGGTGATTAACCTGGGAGAGCGGATCAACCTGTCCTTCTGCCTGGAATCCATCGCCGACAGCCCGCAAAAGCTGGTGGTCGACTACGCCATCGACTATGTGAAAAGCGCCGGCCACAGTGCATCCAAGGTGTTCAAGCTGAAGTCATTTACCCTTGGCCCCGGTGAACACCACACCCTGCGCCGCGCCCAACATATTCGTGAACTGACCACACGCAAGCACTACCCCGGCAAGCATGCCGTGCATGTGCTGGTGAATGGTGAACGGCTGGGCAGCGCCGAGTTTGAGCTGCGGGGCTGAGACTACTCCCCCAACAACACTCCCTGCTCGCGCGCGCACAACTCCACCACGTAATCCCACAACACCCGCAACCTCACCGACTTGTGCAGCTCGCGCCTGGAGCTGATCCAGTAACTGCGCTGGATGCTCTCCTCCGGCAGCAGCGGCACCAGGTCCGGATCACCTGCCGCCATGAAGCACGGCAGCACCGCGATCCCCAACCCCGAGCGCGCCGCCTGGTGCTGAGCGATGACGCTGGTGCTATGGAATACCACTCTAGGGTTGCGGCAAAAGCTGCTGAGGAGTTTCAGTTCCTGGCTGAACAGCAGGTCGTCGACGTAATCAATCCAGGCATGCACGGCCAGATCTTCACGTTTTTCAATAGGCGGGGTGCGTTCCAGGTAGCTGCGGCTGGCGTAGAGGGCCAGGCGGTAGTTGGTGAGTTTACGGGTCACCAGTTGGTCGGCGCTGGGCCGCTCCAGGTGGATGCTGATTTCCGCCTCGCGGTTGAGGATGCTGACAAAACGCGGTACTGCCAGCAGCTCCACTTCCAGCCCCGGATAACGTTCGAATAGGCCGCCCATGCGACCGGCGAGGAACATCACCCCCAGGCCTTCCGCCACGCCGAGGCGGATTTTGCCCAGGGGCGCGGCGCAATGGGTCAACTCATCTTCGGCCAGCAGCGCGACGTTTTCCATGGCTTCGGCATGCTTGAGCAGCGCTTCGCCGGACGGCGTCAGTTCATAACCCTGGGCGTGCTGGACGAACAGTGCGGTGCCGAGGCTTTTTTCGATGGCCTCGATGTGCCGGGCCACGGTGGCGTGCGTGGTTTTCAGTCTTTGCGCCGCCGTGAGCAGGCGACCGCTGCGCTGTAATTCAAGAAAGAACCGCAGATCATTCCAATCGAACATGTCGCCTCCCCTCTCGCCCTTAAAAGCAGCACTGTCTAAAAACGCACAGCAGCTGGGTAAAAACTAACATTTTTAAGACGAAAACTAACAACTAGGATGGTGCCAATAAGAAAAACAAGCGAGACCACAGATGCCCATTGCAGCTGCTGAATACGATTACGTAGTGGTAGGCGCCGGTCCCGCAGGCTGCCTGCTGGCCAATAGACTGTCCGCCAACCCCGCCCATCGCGTATTGCTGCTTGAAGCTGGCGGTCGCGACAATTACCCCTGGATTCACATCCCCGTCGGCTACCTGTTCTGCATCGGTAACCCGCGCACCGACTGGTGCTTCAAGACCGAGGCCCAACAAGGCCTGCAAGGCCGCGCCTTGAGCTACCCACGGGGCAAGGTGCTGGGCGGCTGCTCCTCGATCAACGGCATGATCTACATGCGTGGTCAGGCCCAGGACTATGACGGCTGGGCCGCTGAAGGCAATACCGGCTGGGCCTGGAACGATGTGTTGCCGCTGTTCAAACAAAGCGAAAACCATTTTGCTGGCAGCTCCGAATTTCACGGTAATGGCGGTGAATGGCGCATCGAACAGCAGCGCTTGCACTGGCCAATCCTCGATGCCTTTCGTGAGGCGGCCAAGCAAAGTGGCATCGCCAGCATCGACGACTTTAACCAGGGCGACAACGAAGGCTGCGGCTACTTTCAGGTCAACCAGAAAGCCGGTGTGCGCTGGAATGCGGCCAAGGCTTTTCTCAAGCCGATTCGGCAACGGCCCAATCTGACGGTGTTGACTGAGGTTGAAGTCGACCGCGTCTTGCTGGAAAACGGCCGGGCCAGCGCGGTTATCGGGCGCCAGCACGGCCAGCCAGTCACCTGGCGGGCACACAAGGAAATTATCCTGTGCGCCGGTGCCGTCGGTTCGCCCGGCATCCTGCAACGCTCCGGCATTGGCCCGGCCAGCGTACTCAAGCCCTTGGGTATCGACGTGCTGCATGAATTGCCCGGTGTCGGCGGTAACCTGCAGGACCACCTGCAACTGCGGCTGATCTACAAGCTGGAAAACGCCCGAACCCTGAACCAGATCGCCGGCACCCTGTGGGGCAAGATGGGCATGGGCCTGCGTTACCTCTATGACCGCAGCGGCCCGCTGTCCATGGCTCCCAGCCAGCTTGGCGCGTTTGCCCGGTCGGGGCCGGAACAGACCTCGGCAAACCTCGAATACCACGTGCAACCGCTGTCCCTGGAACGCTTTGGCGAACCGTTGCACGCCTTCCCGGCCTTTACCGCATCAGTCTGCGACTTGCGCCCACAAAGCCGCGGACGTATCGATATCCGCTCGGCCGACCCCAAGGATGCACCGCTGATCCAGCCCAATTACCTGAGCCACCCGGAAGACTTGCGGGTCGCCGCCGACGCCATTCGCCTGACCCGGCGCATCGTCGGCGCCCAGGCCCTGAGCCAATTCAAGCCGGTGGAGTACCTGCCCGGCGACGCCTTGCAAAGCGACGAACAACTGCAAGAAGCTGCCGCGCGGATCGGCACCACCATCTTCCACCCGGTGGGCACCTGCCGCATGGGCAGCGATAAAGATGCGGTGGTCGACGCGCAACTGCGGGTTCATGGTGTTCCCGGCCTGCGTATCGCTGATGCCTCGATCATGCCGCGCATCATCTCCGGCAATACCTGCTCACCGACGCTGATGATCGCGGAAAAAGCCGCGCATCTGATCCTGTCCCCCGACACAAGGAGCCTCGCCCCAGAGAGAGAACTGGTTACGGCAATCTGAGCACCCCCGTCTCCTACAGGGGGAGGTGGTGCGGCGACGCCGACACAGCGTCGACAGTGGAACAACAATAAATAATCACTGTGAGGGATACCCAATGTCAGAGCATGCTCAACCCCTGGACTCCGCGATCAGCGCGAGAACCAGCAACGAAACCAAAAAAGTCATCTTCGCCTCGTCCCTGGGGACCGTGTTCGAGTGGTATGACTTTTTCCTCTATGGCGCCCTGGCGGCGGTGATCAGCAAGCAGTTCTTTGCCGGAGTCAACGACACTACGGCGTTTATCTTTGCCCTGATGGCCTTTGCGGCCGGCTTTGTCGTGCGACCGTTCGGCGCGCTGGTATTTGGCCGCCTCGGCGACATGATCGGGCGCAAGTACACATTCCTTGTCACCATCATCCTGATGGGTGTGGCGACCTTTTGTGTCGGCCTGCTGCCAACCTATTCGAGCATCGGCATCGCCGCACCGATAATCCTGGTGGTGCTGCGTATGCTCCAGGGCCTGGCCCTGGGTGGTGAATACGGCGGCGCCGCGACCTACGTCGCCGAGCACGCTCCGGCCGACAAGCGCGGGTTCCACACCAGTTGGATTCAATCCACCGCTACCCTCGGCCTGCTGTTGTCGCTGCTGGTGGTGCTGGCGTGCCGTTATTTCACCGGTGACCAATTCGAAGTCTGGGGCTGGCGTCTGCCGTTCCTGCTGTCGATCGTGCTGCTGGGGATTTCCACCTGGATTCGCATGAGCCTGCACGAGTCGCCAGCGTTCCTGAAAATGAAAGAGGAAGGCAAGGCTAGCAAGGCGCCGATCCGCGAGTCCTTCGGCAAGTGGGAAAACCTCAAGGTGGTGCTGATCGCCCTGTTCAGCATCAACGCTGGCCAAGCTGTGACCTTCTACGCCGCGCAATTCTACGTGCTGTTCTTCCTCACCCAGTTCCTGAAGATGGACCCGGCCCTGGCCAATATGCTGCTGATCATCAGCGTGGTGATCGGTGCGCCGTTCTTTATCTTCTTCGGCTGGCTGTCTGACAAGGTCGGGCGCAAACCGGTACTGATGGTCGGCCTGCTGCTGGCTACCGTGCTGTACTTCCCGATCTTCAAGAGCCTGGCCCACTACACCAACCCGGCCATGGACCAGGCCAGCCAACAGGCACCGATCACCGTGCTGGCGGACCCGGCCACCTGCACCTTCCAGTTCGACCCGGTAGGCAAGGCACGTTTTGACAGCCCATGCGACAAGATCAAGACCTTCCTGGTCAAACAGGGCCTGCCTTACAACAGCGCCGCCGCTCCGGCGGGCAGCACAGCCCAGGTGAGTGTGGGCGAGGTGCGTATCGACGGCTTCGACGAAGCGGCCCTGCGTGGCGCCGTGACCCTGGCAGGCTACCCATCCTCGGCGGATGTGGCGCAGGTCAACAAAACCATGGTGGTGGTGCTGATCGTCGCCCTGATCCTGATCGCCGCCATGTGCTACGGCCCGCTGGCAGCGCTGATGGTGGAGCTGTTCCCGACACGCATCCGCTACACCTCGATGTCCTTGCCGTATCACATCGGCAACGGCTGGTTCGGGGGCTTCCTGCCGACGGTGTCGTTTGCGCTGGTGGTGTACACCGGCGATATCTTCTATGGCCTGTGGTACCCGGTAGTAATTACTGGGGTGAGTTTGATCGTCGGGCTGATTTTCCTGAAAGAAACGAAGAATGTGGACATAGATAATAATTGAGCCTCAAGCGGTAAGCTTCAAGCGGCAAGTAAGAGCGAGTCGGCTTTTACTTGCAGCTTGAAGCTTGAAGCTTTTAGCTGTACATCCATCCAGATAAAGGTTGCTCAAATCCCTTCCATTGCCCATCCTGCTCCCCATTCAACTTCGTAACGAATGTGGTGACCATGCGGCTGTTCCTCTGTGAAAAACCGTCCCAGGCCAAGGATATCGCTGCCGTGCTCGGCGCCAGCCGCCGTGGTGACGGTTGCTGGCTGGGTGCCGGGGTCACAGTGACCTGGTGCATCGGCCACCTGCTGGAAACCGCTCCGCCCGATGCCTACGACGCCCGCTACAAGCGCTGGGTACTGACCGACCTGCCCATCGTCCCGGAAAAATGGAAGATGCTGGTCAAGCCCAGGACCGCCAGCCAGTTCAAGGTGGTCAAGCGCCTGCTGGGGGAAGCCCAGGAACTGGTAATTGCCACCGACGCCGACCGTGAAGGCGAGATGATTGCCCGGGAGCTGGTTGAGCACTGCCGTTATCGCGGGCCAATCCAGCGGCTGTGGCTATCGGCACTGGACGACGCCTCGATCCGCAAGGCCCTGGCGGTCCTCAAGCCCGGCGCCGAAACCTTCAGCCTCTACCACTCGGCCCTCGGACGTTCGCGGGCCGATTGGCTGATCGGCATGAATATGAGCCGTCTGTTCACCCTGCTGGGCCGCCAGTCCGGCTACCAGGGCGTATTGCCAGTCGGCCGCGTGCAAACCCCCACCCTGCGCCTGGTGGTGGACCGCGACCGCAGCATCGCCGACTTCGTGCCGGTGGCCTATTGGGCCATCGATGTCGAGCTGCGACATGACTCGATCACTTTCACCGCCCAATGGCGCGCCACCGAAGACGCCTGTGACGATCAGGGCCGCTGCCTCAATCCGCAGCTGGCGCAACAGGCCGCGACGGCAATGAGCAACGCCGCCAGCGCGCGGTTGATCAAGTTGCGTACCGAACGCATGCGCGAAGTGGCACCCCTGCTCTTCGACCTTGGCACCTTGCAGGAAATCTGCTCGAAAAAACTCGGCCTCGGCGCCCAGGAAACCCTGGATATCGCCCAATCCCTTTACGAAACCCATAAGGTCATCACCTACCCGCGCAGTGACTGCGGCTACCTGCCCGTCAGCCAGCACGGCGATGCGCCAAAGATTCTGGCGGCGCTGGGCCGGGCCGATCCGGCAGTCAACGCACTGATGCCACACATGGATGCCCAGCGGCGCTCCCGGGCCTGGAACGATGCCAAGGTCAGCGCCCACCACGGCATCATCCCCACAGGCGCGGGAAAGGACCTCGGCCAACTGACCGGCAAGCATCGCGCGGTCTACACCCTGATTCGCGCACGCTACCTGGCGCAGTTTCTGCCCAACCACGAGTACGACCGCACCCAGGCAGATTTCGACTGCGCGGGCGAAGCCTTGCGGGCGGTGGGCAAAGTTATCGTCGAGCCAGGCTGGAAACGGGCCTTGCCCGAAGCCCTGGCACCGAGCAAAGGCCGCGAGGCGCCCGCACCACAGCCCTTGCCGGCACTGATACAAGGTCGGGACTACGCGGTGGCGAAGGTCAACCTGAAAGACCTGTGGACCCAGCCGCCGAAGCCCTTCACCGAAGGCGACCTGATCAAGGCGATGAAGAACGTCGCCAAGCTGGTGGAAGACCCGTTGCTCAAGCAGAAACTCAAGGACACCACCGGCATCGGCACTGAAGCGACCCGGGCCGGGATCATCCAGGGTTTGCTGGATAGGGGTTATCTGGTGAAAAACGGCAAGGCCCTGTCCGCGACACCCGCGGCGTTCAGCCTGATTGATGCCGTACCACGGGCAATTGCCGACCCCGGCACCACGGCCATTTGGGAGCAGGCGCTGGACATGGTGCAAAGCGGTGAAATGAGCCTGGAAGAATTCGTCTCCAAGCAGGCCGCGTGGATGAGCAAGCAGGTCAGCCGTTGCAGCGGGTTGAGCCTGACTATCAGCGGTCCGGCCAGCCCCGCGGGAAGTGGCGCCACACCCTGGAAAAACAAACGCAAGCCCGCCAAACGCAAGACCACCGCCAGCCCGAAACGCGCGGCAAAACCGGCAAACAAGACGTGAACAGGGAAAAAGTCCTGCCAATGACGTTTTTCGACGGGATATACACCGCTTTAGACCTTGCTCAGTCGTGGACCGTCTAGGATTCTGTAGGGATCGCTGACTTCCCAACAACAACACCACCGGAGTGGCCGCCATGAAGACCGTTGCACAAGTGCTCAAATCCAAAGAACAGAAAAACCAGGCAGTCCATACCATCAAGTCACACCAGACAGTGATGGAGGCTCTGATTCTGATGGCGGCAAAAAACGTCGGTGCCTTGCCGGTCGTTGATGAAGGCAAGGTTATCGGCGTCATCAGCGAGCGTGATTACGCGCGCAAACTGATTCTCAAGGGTCGATCCTCTGCCACGACAGCGGTCAGCGAAATCATGAGTTCACCGGTAATTACCGTCGACATTCACCAAAGCGTCGAGAAGTGCATGAACATCATGACCGACAGTCACCTGCGCCATTTGCCGGTGGTGGAAGATGGGAAGTTGCTGGGCCTGCTGTCCATCGGCGACCTGGTCAAGGAAGCGATTGCCGAACAGGCCGACCTGATCAAGCAGCTGGAGCAGTACATTCGCGGCGAGTGACAGCCATAAGTACCTACAGTCGTCCTCGACGCTGCTGGTGGAACGCTTGGGATAGCGAAAGCACTCGACCCACCCGCACAAAAAATGACGCTCAAGTCACAACTTCCTGCTTTCCCCTGCCTCCGCAACGATTTATGTAGTGATCAAAAATAATCACTACATAATCGTTGACGTAACCTTTTTGTCCTTGCATGATTCAGTTGTCTCCCGGATCGGGAGCGTTGGTAACAAGCGTTTTGAACAAGCTCGTCTGACCGCCGAGCTGTTTTTCCCGGATGTGCACTGCCCACAAGGCAGATTGATGAAGCTGACTGGCCCGAAAGGATCGGTACAAGGAGCTAAAACGCTGCTTGTCTTCGTTATGAAAGCATTGCGTAGCAGTTCATCAGCAAGACTACATGCATCAGGTTCAAGACCCTGCCCGTATTCGGCAGCCCGTCGCTGACGCCCGGTTTTCGGAACCGGAGACAACTAAACAGTGTTAACGAATCAATTGAAGATCGCCAACTGGTCAAGGGGCTTACACATGAATCTGAACAACCAACCAACTATTAATGAATTGGCTGAGATGTTCGCAGCGCAGAAAGACACACTCGACGACCATATCCTGTGGATTGGTAAATCGGGTCAGGTCCATATTGACTGCCTGGCGCCCCATACCGTGGAAGAAGAGTTCGACAAGAATAACCGTGAGCTGGCAGCGCGCCTGAAGATGTACCGCCGTGGCCAGGGTTATGTCGGCAAGAAGGCTGCCGCCGACCGCGGCTTTATCGAGCAGGTTTTCCATACGCTGAACAGCGAATGGCAGGCCCTGAAAGACAACTCGCAAGTTCGAGTAATCGATAAATACTGCTAATTGATAGCAACTAATAACTTAAGCCTGCTCGCTAAACCGAGCAGGCTTTTTTATTGCTGATTTTTATAACTGGGCCGGAAACCGTCCCTTCCCCGCCTCATCGCGAAAAATATCAAACAATGCCTGGGCTGCTGCCGAGAGTTCATGGCCGGGCTTGGTCAATACGCCAATGGGTCGTTCGATCACCGGATCGCGCAAGGTAATGCAATGGGCGCCCGCCTCCTGCATTTGCCGGGCACACAACGCCGGTACTGCGCTGACACCCAGGCCACTGGCGACCATTTTTCCCACCGTCGCCAGTTGATGACTTTCCAGCGCCACTGGCAATTTCATACCCAAGGCTCCCAGGTGTTCCTCCAGCATCACCCGCACCGTTGAAGGGCGTTGCAGGGTAATGAAGGGTTGCTCCAGCAGGCTTTTCCAGTCGATCTCGGCCATTTGCGTCAACGGTGAATCAGCGGGCACTACGGCGATAAAACGGTCCAGGTACAACGGTGTAAATCCCAGTGACGAGCTTTGTGGCGGTTCGAAGGCGACCCCTAGTTCCACTTGGCGATCACGGACCATTTCCAGCACCTGCTCGTTGATCACGTCATTGACCGTGACATTGACCTGGGGAAAACGCGCACGAAATATCTTCAGGATCGGCGGCAGCAGGTTACCGGCAAATGACGGCATCGCCGCCACTGTCACCCGCCCACGCTGCAGGGTGAAACGCTGGCGCAGTTCGTCCTCGGCGTTATCCCAATCAGCAATCAAGCGCCGAGCCAGGGGCAAGAGGGATTCACCTTCCGGGGTCAGCGCGACATTACGGGTATTGCGGCTGAACAGGCGCCCGCCCAGGCCCTCCTCCAGGCCTTTGATGGTCAGGCTCAGCGCCGACTGGGAAAGGTGCAGGCGCTCGCAGGCGGCAGCAAAACTCAAGCTCTGGGCCACGGCAAGAAAGGCCCGCATCTGTTTAACTGTCATGAGACTACTCCGGACCGTCGGCGACTATGCTGTTTTTTAAATCAATCAACCTTAAAAAACAACTTAACAAATCAATCCCACGGCGCAACACTCGGGGCATATGGCTGACCCACAAACAATAAAAGAGGTGCATATGGCAGGTTTCGATAAACGCGTGGCGTCCTATGAGGAAGCGCTGGCAGGTCTTGAAGACGGCATGACTGTACTCTCCGGCGGTTTCGGCCTGTGCGGCATCCCGGAAAACCTCATCGCCGAGATCAAGCGCAAAGGCACCCGCGACCTGACTGTGGTCTCCAACAACTGCGGCGTCGATGGTTTCGGCCTGGGCGTGCTGCTGGAAGGTAAGCAGATCAGCAAGGTCGTCGCCTCCTACGTCGGTGAAAATGCCCTGTTCGAGAAGCAACTGCTCAGCGGCGAAATCGAGGTAGTGCTCACCCCCCAAGGCACCCTGGCAGAAAAGCTGCGTGCAGGCGGCGCCGGCATCCCGGCCTTCTTCACTGCAACCGGCGTCGGCACCCCGGTTGCCGAAGGCAAGGAAATCCGCGAATTCAATGGTCGCCCTTACCTGATGGAAGAATCCATCACCGGCGACTTCGCCATCGTCAAAGGCTGGAAAGCCGACCACTTCGGTAACGTGATCTACCGCCACACGGCGCAGAACTTCAACCCGCTGGCCGCCACCGCCGGCAAGATCACCGTGGTCGAAGTCGAGGAAATCGTCGAACCGGGCGAGCTGGACCCGGCGCAGATCCACACCCCTGGCATCTACGTCGATAGGATCATTTGCGGCACCTTCGAGAAGCGCATCGAACAGCGCACCGTGCGCAAGTGACCTTTATCCAGCCCAAATAATAAGGAGACAACACATGGCTCTTACCCGCGAACAAATGGCTCAACGCGTCGCCCGCGAAATGCAGGACGGTTTTTACGTGAACCTGGGCATCGGCATCCCGACCCTGGTGGCCAACTACATCCCCGAAGGCATGGAAGTGATGCTGCAGTCGGAAAACGGCCTGCTTGGCATGGGCGCGTTTCCTACTGAAGAAACCATCGATGCCGACATGATTAATGCTGGCAAACAAACCGTTACTGCCCGTATCGGCGCTTCGATTTTTTCCTCGGCCGAGTCCTTCGCGATGATTCGCGGTGGGCATATCGACCTGACGGTATTGGGCGCCTTTGAGGTCGACGTCGAAGGAAACATCGCCTCTTGGATGATCCCCGGTAAGCTGGTCAAGGGTATGGGCGGCGCCATGGACCTGGTGGCCGGTGCAGAAAACATCATCGTCACCATGACCCACGCCTCCAAAGACGGCGAGTCGAAACTGCTGAGCCGTTGCAGCCTGCCGCTGACCGGTGCCAATTGCATAAAGCGCGTGCTGACGGACCTGGCCTACCTGGAAATCGAAAATGGCGCATTTGTCCTCAAGGAACGCGCACCTGGCGTCAGCGTTGAAGAGATTGTCAGCAAGACCGCCGGTAAACTGATCGTCCCGGACCATGTTCCAGAAATGCAGTTCGCTGCGCAGTGAGGAAAGATTCCATGCAAGACGTCGTCATTGTTGCTGCCACACGCACCGCCGTGGGCAGTTTCCAGGGCTCGCTGGCCAACATCCCAGCGCCGGAACTGGGGGCTGCGGTGATCCGCCGCCTGCTGGAGCAGACCGGCCTGGATCCCGCGCTGGTGGATGAAGTGATCCTCGGCCAGGTGCTGACCGCAGGCAGCGGCCAGAACCCGGCGCGCCAGGCCTCGATCCTCGCCGGCCTGCCCCACGCCGTACCCGCGCTGACCTTGAACAAGGTCTGCGGCTCGGGCCTCAAGGCCCTGCATCTTGGCGCGCAAGCCATTCGCTGCGGTGACGCCGAGGTGATCATCGCTGGCGGCATGGAAAACATGAGCCTGGCGCCCTACGTCCTGCCAGCCGCCCGCACCGGCCTGCGCATGGGCCACGCCAAGATGATCGACAGCATGATCACCGACGGCCTGTGGGATGCGTTCAACGACTACCACATGGGCATCACCGCCGAGAACCTGGTGGACAAGTACGGCATCAGCCGTGAAGCCCAGGACGCTTTCGCCGCCGCCTCCCAGCAAAAAGCCACTGCCGCCATCGAGGCCGGGCGATTTGTTGATGAGATCACGCCGATCCTGATTCCCCAGCGCAAGGGCGACCCGGTTGCCTTCGCCGTGGACGAACAGCCTCGCGCCGGTACCACCGCCGAATCCCTGGGCAAGCTCAAGCCGGCCTTCAAGAAAGACGGCAGCGTTACCGCTGGCAACTCCTCCAGCCTCAACGACGGCGCCGCTGCCGTGCTGCTGATGAGTGCCGACAAGGCCAAAACCCTCGGCTTGCCGGTGCTGGCGCGTATCGCCAGCTACGCCAATGCCGGCGTAGACCCGGCAATCATGGGTATTGGCCCGGTTTCGGCCACCCGCCGCTGCCTGGACAAGGCCGGCTGGCAGTTGAGCGACCTGGACCTGATCGAAGCCAACGAAGCCTTCGCCGCCCAGTCGCTGGCGGTGGGCAAAGAGCTGGAATGGGATACAGCGAAGGTCAACGTCAACGGCGGCGCGATTGCCATCGGTCACCCGATTGGTGCGTCAGGCTGCCGAGTGCTGGTGACCTTGCTACACGAAATGATCAAGCGTGATGCCAAGAAAGGTCTGGCGACCCTGTGCATCGGCGGTGGCCAAGGCGTAGCACTGGCCCTCGAACGCAGCTGACTCAAAGAGCACCATGGAACAGGCCCGGCTCCACGAAAAGCCGGGCCTTTTCTTTGCCTGGATTTACCCGGTACTTGCCACACGTCGCGTGCCCTGCGCTATTCACGTAGCTGTCGAGCTTTAGCGAGGCGGTGTCAGGAGCAACTCGGTACCTGCGGCACCGCAAACACCGCACTGGCCCGCACCACCACCTTCTCCCCTACCTGCAAGCTCACTGTGGCAAAAGCCATCTGCCGGCCGCGCTTGTGGTGCTCCAGTCGGACCTCGATCCACTCCCCCACCTGTACCGAACCCAGGTAGTCCAGGGTCATGCTGGCAGTGATCAGTGGCAATGGTGGCTCACTGGAAAACGCCATCGCGTAGCCCATGCCGACATCCGCCAGGGTTGCCAATACGCCGCCGTGGACGGTGCCGCGCCCGTTGGCGTGGCGGTTGTCGGCACGCAGGCCGAGTTCCAGTTGCAGGCCTTCGCCGCGACAGTACACCGGGCCCAACAAATCCAGAAGAGGGCTGCTGCGCGATAAGGAGATAAATCCTTCGGGGACACGGGTCATGGCAGGTGCGTCCTGGAGTGAGACTTGAGGTGTAACCCGGCCCATCCGTCGAGACCAGCAAGATCAGCGCGACAAATCCCGGGCGATGCTTTGCGTTAATCCTGCAGACCCGCTTTAATCGCTCTCGACCTTATCTTGCACACTCAAAGGAACTGCAATGCGCCACCTGGAAGGCAGATTCACCGCGCTGATGTTGTTGACGGCCCTGGCCCTCACCGGCTGCTCACCCAAGGATCATTCTGAAGCCACGGTGATCAATGGCGAACAAGGCCGCGCAGGTGCGCAATTGGCCTATGAACATGAATTGAGCCTGTCCTTGCCCGTCGCCGTGCTGGTGCCGCGCATGCAGGCCACCCGCGAAGCCTGCGAATCGGCACGTTTCGGTGCCTGCAATATCCTGCGTATTGAAGAGAACAGCGACGGTGGCACGATTGTGCTGCGTATCGCCCCCACCGGGGTCGAGCCGATGGTGGCCATGGCCGCCGAAGGTGGGCAACGCGGGCAACGGATCACCAGCGCCGAGGACTTGGCCGATGCCGTAGCTAACAACCGCCGCGGTCAGGAACGCTTGCAGGCACAGCAACAGCGCCTTGATGCATTGGCTGCGCGCAAGGACATCACCGTGGGCGACCTGATTGCCTTGACCAAGGAGCAGGCGAACATCGAGAACGCGTTGCAGGAACTGGCCCAGGTTGCCGCCGGCCACCAGCGGCGGCTGGACACCAACCGCGTGACCCTGAACTTCCGGCCATCCGATGGCACGCAACAACAGTCGCGCTTGAGCCGGATGTTCAGCAACCTTGGGGACAATCTGGTGGACGGCACCGCCGATGCCCTGGAACGGTCGAGCTACGTGCTGCCGTTCGTGATCCTGGCGTTCCCGGTGTTGTGGCTGTGGGTCTGGTTGTGGCGCAAGCTCGTGAAGCGCCGTCACTGAGCGTCGTCGTAGCAAGTTGGGCTGGGCCGTGTCAGCGCTTCATGCAGCGCTGATAGCGATCATCCACCCGTTTGGCAAACCAGGCCGTGGTCAGGTTGCGGGTGATCTTCGGGCTTTTCAGCACGATGCCCGGCAAAATCGCCCGAGGCAGCGGTTTGCCTTCGGCCTTCTCGGCCAGGGCAAACACGCGTTGATACAGGGTGGTGTCTTCGAAATCCAGTCGGTCACCCTGCTCCAACTGGCTGCGAATACTCGGGTTACGCATGTCCAGGGACTTGCCCAGTGAGCGCACCGCCAATTCCGTGGTGCCCGGCAGGATCGAGCCATAGCGGATCAAATCCCCATCCAGTGCCAGACTCTTCCCCGAAGCGCGACTGACAGCTGCCTGGAACGCGGCGTTGCGGCTGGCATACCAACCGGCGTTGAAATCGGCGAAGCGGTACAGCGGCTGATCGTAGCTCACCGGGTAGCCCAGCAAGTGGGCAATGCCAAAATACATACCGCCACGACGGGTGAACACTTCCCGGCGAATAGTGCCATCCACCGTGTAGGGATAACCCCGAGCCTGCTTCTCGGCGAAGGCAATGCTCACCTGCATCGGGCCTGCGGTATGCACCGGATTGAAACTGCCAAACAGCGTGCGCCCCAAGGGTACGACACTGATGAAATCATCAAAGATAGCGCTCAGATCCTTTTCCGTGCGCGCGGCACTCAAGCGTTCGGCATAGGATTTGCCCGTCGGCGAGCGCAATTGCAGTGCACCACGCACCAGCACAGCGGGCACATGCACCTTGGCCGCACGCCGCAGAATTTCATCCTGGGCAATCTTGCCCATGCCCGGCACTGGCGGGTCGACCTGATAGGTGGACTCCTGTTCGGTCACCGCCAATACCGCGCAGATATTCTCGGTGCTGGGGTAGATTTTCTGGGTATCGAACGCGGTATAGATGTCCTGGGCCCAGCCAGCGCGGTCCGGGACTTTCGCCGGCAGCAACCGCACGATCTGCGCCTTGACCTCGGCTTCGCTGCGCTCAGGCTGTTGCGCTGTACGTTGGCTGGAGCAGCCGGCCAACACCAGCAATGTGGTCAAGCAGAGGATCAGGCGGTGGGAATACATGGGGCTTCCTTGGGCAGCGACAGTCCAGTCATGGCAGATATCGACAGGCAAGTTTAACGCGGGTTCGCCGACCGGCTTGAAGGATCTCTCTGTAGTCGCCATCGCCACCGGAACATGACAGGATCAGGCTCTCACCATTCCAACAAGGAGTTTGAATGCCATGCTCAGCCTGAACTTCCTCATTACCTGCCTGATTGTCGTGCTGATCCCCGGCACCGGCGTGATTTTCACTATTTCCACAGGCCTGACGGCTGGCAAGCGTGCCAGCATCTTCGCGGCGCTGGGCTGCACCGCTGGAATCGTCCCGCACCTCCTGGCATCGGTATTGGGGCTGTCCGCCCTGCTGCACACCAGTGCATTGGCATTCGAGGCGTTGAAGTTCGCCGGGGCGGCTTATCTGTTGTACCTGGCCTACGCGACGTGGCGCGATCGCTCGGCGTTTGCCATGAACGACACTCCAACGGTTTCCAGCGCCCGCAGCCTGATGGTCAGAGGCTGCCTGCTGAATATCCTCAACCCGAAGCTGACCATTTTTTTCCTGGCATTCCTGCCACAATTCGTCAGCCCAGGCAGCACCGCACCAGCCGTGCAAATGCTGATGTTGAGCAGTGTGTTCATGGCAATGACGTTTGCGGTGTTTGTGATTTATGGCCTGCTGGCCAATGTTTTCCGCCGTGGCGTGATCGAATCGCCACGGGTGCAGAATTGGCTGCGCCGCAGCTTTGCCGCAACGTTTGCAGGATTGGGGTTGAATCTGGCGTTTGCGCAGCGGTAAGGCTACTTCCCTGTAGGCGCTGGCTTGCTCCTACAGAGGATTGGGGTTGGATCAGATCCCGGCCAACGCCAGATCCATCGCAAAGTAGGTAAAGATCAAATCCGCCCCGGCCCGCTTGATCGAGCCCAGGGTTTCCCGAACGATCCGCGCTTCATCAATGGCTCCAGCCTGGGCGCCGAACTTGATCATCGCGTATTCGCCGCTGACCTGATACGCCGCCACCGGCAAGCGCGAGGCTTCGCGGATGTCACGGATGATGTCCAGGTATGCGCCGGCCGGCTTGACCATCAGTGCGTCGGCGCCTTCCTGTTCGTCCAGCAGGGATTCGCGCACGGCTTCGCGGCGGTTCATCGGGTTCATCTGGTAGCTTTTACGATCGCCCTTGAGCGCGCTGCCGCCGGCTTCGCGGAACGGGCCGTAAAGCGCCGAGGCAAATTTGGTGGAATAGGCCATGATCGGGATATGGCTAAAACCAGCCTCATCCAGGGCCCGGCGAATGGCCTGGACCTGACCGTCCATGGCCGCCGAGGGCGCGATCACATCGGCACCGGCGCGGGCGGCGGCCACGGCTTGCTTGCCAAGGTTGACCAGGGTGCGGTCGTTGTCCACTTCACTGCCGTGCATCACGCCGCAGTGGCCGTGATCGGTGTATTCACAGAAGCAGGTATCGGACATGACGATCATTTCCGGCACCGCATCCTTGGCGATAGCGGACATGCGCGAGACCAGGCCGCGCTCGTTCCAGGTGTCGCTGCCGCTGGCGTCCAAGTGATGGGAAACGCCGAAGGTCATCACCGATTTGATCCCGGCACGGGCGTAACGCTCGATTTCGCCCGCCAGTTTCGATTCAGGGATGCGCATCACGCCGGGCATGCTGGTGATGGGCACGAAATCGTCGATTTCTTCTTCGACGAAAATCGGCAGTACCAAGTCGTTAAGGGTGAATTCGGTTTCCTGGAACAGGCTGCGCAACTCAGGGGAACGGCGCAGGCGACGGGGACGGGCTTCGGGGAACTGGCTAGACATTGGTTTTCCTACAATTTTCTACAAGAAGGGCCAACGCATGTGGCGAGGCAGATAGCTTAATAGGGCGAAAGCTTATGCCCGGTTTGACCGAAAACACAAACACCGCATCCATAACGGTGCCTTTGCGTTTGCGTAATAATGGCTTTTGCGACTATGCCCGGGACAAACAAAAGGCACGCTGGCGGCGAATAACCGTTAAAGGGTCAACCGCCCCTCAATACACACCGAGACCGCGCCGCCAATCCATATCTCGTCGCCTTGCTGTTCCACGCGGATTCGCCCGGCGCGGCCCATGGCCGTGCCCTGGCTGACCACATAGCGGCTCGGCGCCAGGCCCTCACCCAACAGCCATTGGGCGACGCCAGCGTTGAGACTACCGGTCGCCGGGTCTTCCGGGGCGCCGTCGCCAGCAATGAAGGCGCGGACTTCGAACTGCGCTTCGTCGCCGTCCCGATCCGGGTTCCACGGGGCGATCACGCCTACCGCCAGCCCCTGCAGTTGCGAATAGTCCGGACGCAAGCCCAACACCTCCTCACGATCAGCCAACATTACCGCCAGCCAGCCTGCACCGTTGTCGGCCCACTGGGTACGCACGATGGCACCCGGTTCAAGGCTCAAGGCCAGGCGAACACGCTCCACCAACTCGGCCTCGACCGGACCGGATCGCAACAGCGGTGGTGCAATAAACGCCAGTTCGTCACCTTGACGACGGATACGCACCAGGCCGATTTCGCACTCCTGGATGATCTCCTCACCCATAGGCTTGCCACCGGCACGCAGCCAAGCATGACAACTGCCCAGGGTTGGGTGCCCGGCGAAGGGCAATTCCTGCAGCGTGGTGAAAATTCGCACACGATAGTCGGCACGTGGGTCACGGGGTTTGAGCAGGAAGGTGGTTTCGCTGAGGTTGGTCCACTTGGCGAAGTCGGCCATCTGCTGGTCGCTGAGGCTGTCGGCGCCCAGCACCACGGCCAGTGGATTGCCTTTGAGGGGCTGGGAACTGAAAACGTCCAGTTGCTTGAAATCGAAGGAAGGCATGGGGCTGCACTCAAATGGAGATTAGGCTGTTGGAATATTCAGGTCAGCGGTTTATCGCATGGGTCATTGGGAACGATGATAATCATCTGGCGGGCAACCTGCACCGGTCTTCAATTCGCAACATCTGCTGACTATTATCCCTTGGAACCGAACGAAAACGCGTGAGTACACTCTTAAGTGCGCTCAACCCACTGAAGGGAGACCCGCCGCCACACCGACACGAAACACCGCACGACGCTGGATGCGTCGTTGGGGCCTGGCTTGTCCGCCTTAATCCGATGCACTGAAGACTCGAACCATAATGAAGATCAAGCCTCTGTGCCTTGCCAAACGCCTTAAACGATATTCATACACCATGTTGCCGCTGCTACTGGTAGGCGGAGCGCTGGTTCTGACCCTGGAAGCCCGAGAAAGCCGTGCCCAGCAAGTGGACGGCGTGCAGACCCTGGTGTTCCTGCGCCACGGCGAAAAACCCGCCGGCGGCCTGGGCCAGCTCAATTGCCAGGGCCTCAACCGCGCCATGAACCTGGCCACCGTGCTGCCAGAAAAATTCGGCAACGCCAACTTTGTGTTCGCCGCCAACCCGACGCGCAATGTCGAAGAAGGCGAACTAGACAACTCCTACAGCTACATTCGCCCGCTGATGACCATCAGCCCCAGCGCCATCAAGCTCGGTTTGCCAGTGAACATCAAGTTCTCGGCCAACGACACCAGCGCCCTGGCCGATGAACTGGTGGAGGACAAGTACCACAACTCGATCATCTACACTGCCTGGTCCCACGGCTATCTGCCGGAGTTGATCAACAAGGTGGCGAGCGAAGCGGTCGGTGAAAAGCACACCATCACCGATGACTGGTCCGGCAGCGATTTCGATACCCTGTATGTGCTGACCCTGACCTGGCACAACGGCAAGGCCACCTTGCTCAGTCGCAACTACAAGCAGGGCCTGGATAATGGCCTGAAGACTTGCCCGGATGCTACGCAGGTCAGTGCTGATACCTGAATGCACTGAATCTGTGGCGAGCGGGCTTGCTTGCTCGCCACAAGAGCCACACGGAGTATGATGCGCCGCTATCGACTCATCTGCGGAATCCCAACATGTCCAACCTCACCTCTACCAGCCTCGCCCGGGGCTGGTCCTTCTGGTGGAAGCCTGCGCTTTTTCTGCTGGTGGCCTGTGTCGGCCTCTACTACGTAAAGTGGTCGCCCTACTACTTCAAGGCGTTTGTGGCTGCGGATAACCACAGCATTGGCGCCTCAATTCTCAACGACGAGCAAAGTGCACCACTGGCGGCAGCGCTGGCCTATGCCAAGGTGTATTTCCTGGCCATCTGGAAAGCTGCCGTCCTGGCCGTGATTCTCGGCTCGTTGCTGCAAGTGCTGATCCCCCGGGACTGGCTATTGCGTCTGTTTGGCCGTGCCGGGCTGGGTTCAACCCTGCGCGGTGGGCTATTCGCCTTGCCGGGGATGATGTGCAGTTGCTGCGCCGCACCGGTGGCCGCAGGCATGCGTCGGCAACAAGTGTCAGTGGGCGCCGCGCTGGCGTTCTGGATTGCCAACCCGGTACTTAACCCGGCAACGCTGGTGTTCATGGGCTTCGTGCTGGGTTGGGGGTTTACTGCCTTGCGACTGGTGGCGGGGATTGTGCTGGTGGTCGGTGTGTCCCTGGTGGCGCAGCGTATCGCCCGTCCTGATCAGGTACCCGAAGCGGCGCTGGACGCCGTGGCCGAAGTCAGCACCACCGACAACCAACCGTTCCTGACCCGCTGGCTGCGCACCTTGTGGCAGTTGTTCTGGAGCACTATTCCGGTCTATATCCTGGCGGTGTTGCTGCTGGGTGCGGCGCGGGTCTGGCTGTTTCCCCACGTCGACGGGGCGATGGCTGACAGCCTGTGGTGGCTGGTGCCTCTGGCGATTGTCGGCACGCTGTTCGTAATACCAACAGCGGCGGAAATCCCTATCGTCCAAACCATGATGACCTTGGGGATGGGCACCGGCCCTGCAGTGGCCTTGCTGATGACCCTGCCGAGCGTGAGCCTGCCGTCGCTGTTGATGCTGCGCAAGGATTTCGATGCGCGAGTGCTGGTGACGGTGGCAGGGCTGACCATGCTCATGGGCGTGCTGTGTGGTTTGATCGGGGCCTTCATTCTCTAAACTGACCGAACAGCCCGCTCGCGCAAATACTCCAATACGGCCACCTGTTCCCCGGAGAACTCGATTCGTACGCCTTTGCCTTCACGCTGGAAGGCGTACATCGGGTCGTAATACTCTCGCAACAAGCCTTCGATCCAGCCCCGATGCAGGTCTACGGCACCGCTGCGCGCCTGTTCCGCCAGGGCGTCCTGCATGATCGCCTGCAACCGTTGAAACCGCTCGCCGCCCAAGCGTTTATGGATGTTACCCAAGCTTTGGGTTAGACGCTCGGCAAATAGCCGGTAACCCGTTTCGCCAAATACCTCGATGAATTCAGCACACAAGTCGATCACATAATCGCGCAGGATTCGTTCGACCCGGCCTTCAACGCTGTCTTCCAGCCACACCAAGGGAAAGGCTTGCATACCTTTATGCAAGGTCAATGGCAGGGCACAACTGCCGATCATGCGGCTTTCGTCCTCTACCACGAACTGTTCGATGCCAAGCGCACGTTTTTTCAGCAGGTCGACCGCCAGGCGATTCTCAAAATCGATGTTGGAGGGCTGCGTCGTGGCGCGCTTGCCAAAGCTGGAACCACGGTGATTGGCGTGGCCCTCAAGGTCCAGGGCATTGTTCAATTGACCGAGCACTTCGGTTTTGCCGGTGCCGGTCATGCCGCCCAGCAAAACGAAATCACACTGGGTGGTGGCCTGCTCGACGGTGTCGAGCAGGAACGTGCGCATAGCCTTGTAGCCACCCCCGACCCGGGGATAATCGATTCCCGCCTCACTTTTCAACCATTGCTGGACGATCTGCGAGCGCAGCCCGCCGCGAAAGCAGTACAGATAACCGTCAGGGTTGGCGCGGGCGAACTGCGCCCACTGCTCGATACGTTCGGCCTTGATCGTCCCGGACACCAACTCATGCCCGAGCACAATCGCCGCCTGCTGGCCCTGCTGTTTGTAACAAGTGCCCACGCGCTGACGTTCATCGTCGTTCATCAGCGGCAGGTTGATCACCCCTGGGAACGCGCCCTTGACGAACTCTACCGGCGCACGGGTATCCATCATTGGCCGGTCGTTGAGAAAGATGTCGCGGTAATCGGTGATGTCGATGGGCATCAAAACACCTCTACCGCGTTGGTCTGTCGCTCAACCAGTTGACCAATCGGCTCCAGGTTCAAGCCCAACTCAGCCGCTACTGCCAGGAACTCGGCATCACCCTCGGGCGTAACCGCTACCAACAGGCCGCCACTGGTTTGCGGGTCGCACAACACACGCTTGTGCAATTCAGTCATGCGCCCCAGTTTGCTGGCGTAGCTGTCGAAGTTGCGCAAGGTACCGCCGGGCACGCAGCCCTGCTCCAGGTAGTACTCGACCCCTGGCAGGCGTGGGACTTTTTCATACTCGATGCGCGCGGTCACACCGCTGCCGTCGGCCATTTCCACCAGGTGGCCCAACAGGCCGAAACCGGTGACATCGGTCATTGCTGTGACGCCAGACAACTTGCCAAAACGGCTGCCAGGCTTATTGAGGGTGCACATCCAATCCCGCGCCAGGCCGATGTCGGTTTCCCGCAGTTTGCCCTTTTTTTCCGCCGTGGTGAGGATGCCGATGCCCAAGGGCTTGGTCAGGTACAACTGGCAGCCGGCGGTGGCGGTGTCGTTGCGCTTCATATGGCGCTTTTCCACTAGCCCGGTAACGGCAAGACCGAAGATCGGCTCCGGGGAGTCGATGGAGTGACCACCGGCCAGGGGAATGCCAGCAGCGTCACACACCGAGCGGCCACCGCGAATCACCTCACGGGCAATCTCCGGGGCCAGTACGTTGACCGGCCAGCCGAGAATGGCGATGGCCATCAACGGGTCGCCGCCCATGGCGTAGATATCGCTGATAGCGTTGGTGGCGGCGATGCGGCCGAAGTCGAAGGGATCATCGACAATCGGCATAAAGAAATCAGTGGTGGAGACCACGCCACGTTCGTCGTCGATGGCGTAAACCGCCGCGTCGTCGCGGGAGGCGTTGCCTACCCAGAGCTTGGGATCAAGGTTCTGCGCGCCGCTGCCGGCAAGAATCACTTCCAGTACTTGGGGGGAAATTTTGCAACCACAACCCGCACCGTGGCTGTACTGGGTCAGGCGAATCGGCTCGTTCATGGTTTACCTCCGGACATCAAGGTGACGGATTCTAACAGAGCCGTCCGGCAAACCTGTGTTCTTGGTGTCAGACAGCAAAAAGGCCAGCCGCGCTGATCAGAGCGCGGCCGGCCTTTGTTGTTTCAGCCCTTAGTGTTTTTCAGCAAGCCGTCTATGCCGGGTACGCCGTGCAATGTTCAGGCACTCGATCACCGCCGAGAACGCCATGGCCGCGTAGACGTAGCCTTTTGGCACATGAGCGCCGAAGCCTTCGGCAATCAGGGTCATGCCGATCATGATGAGGAAGCCCAGGGCCAGCATCACCACCGTCGGGTTGTCGTTGATGAACTTGGCCAAAGGTTCGGCCGCCACCAGCATTACGATTACCGAGACCACCACGGCAATGATCATGATCGGCAAGTGCTCGGTCATACCCACGGCGGTGACGATGCTGTCGATGGAGAACACCAGGTCCAGCAGCAGGATCTGGCCGATGGCCGAGGCAAAGCCCAGGGACACGCTCGGCGAATTGCTTCCAACCTTTTCCGGCTCAGGGTCCATGCTGTGGTGGATTTCGGTAGTCGCCTTCCACAGCAGGAACAGGCCACCGGCGATCAGGATCATGTCTTTCCAGGAGAACGCATTCCCCAGGATTTCAATGACTGGCTCAGTCAGCTGCACGATAAACGCGATGGTGCTCAACAGGCCCAGACGCAAAACCAGCGCCATGCTGATACCGATACGCCGTGCCTTGGCCCGGTGTTGCACGGGCAATTTATTGGTGAGAATCGAGATGAAGATCAGGTTGTCGATCCCCAGCACGATTTCCATGACGATCAAGGTCGCCAGGGCCACCCAGGCGGTAGGGCTCGCGGCCAGTTGTACAAGGTAGTCCATAGGTCAGTCCTGACTCGGTGTGCTGGGGTTAGGTTTCCTGCGAGGAGGCTTCACGCGTCTCGCTGTCGGATTGCTCTTCGGCGTTTTTCTCTTTGGGGCTGATCAACCCTTGGGTCGCCTCGCTCAACGCCTGCTCGGCCGCCTGATGAGTATCGTCGATGACTTGCTTGGCCGACTCGCTCGCTTTACCCAGCAGTTGCTGCGCACTTTTTTCGGCCTGATCACAACCACTGATCATGACCAATGAAAGCGCAAGCAACGACGCTGCGCCCAGGGAATTGAGTTTCATGATGCGTTCCTCGTTAGAACCGTTGGACCCAAGCATTGAGCCCGCGATAGCGAGGCATTCTAAGGAAGCAAACAGTTCAGGAAAATTCGTATTTTTTCCGCTTATACTTCGGTTTACACGAACTAATAATTTTCCCTTGAAGGCGGCCCATGCTCAATTACCGACAATTGCACTACTTCTGGGTGGTCGCCAAGACCGGCAGCATCGTGCGCGCCTGTGAGCAATTGAACCTCACGCCGCAGACTATCAGTGGGCAAATCAGCCTGTTGGAGCAGACTTTCGGCGTGGCGCTGTTTCAGAGGGTGGGGCGCAAGTTGGAGTTGACTGAGGCCGGACGGCAGGCGCTGCCTTATGCCGAACAGATGTTCCAGATGGGCAATGAATTGGAGGCCATGCTGCGGGCCCAGCCCAATGAACAGCAAATTCTGTTTCGTGTCGGCGTCGCTGATGTGGTGCCCAAGTCGATCGTCTACCGGCTGATCGCGCCCATCATGGAATTGAGCGAGCCGATCCGCATTACCTGCCGCGAAGACAAACTCGAACGCTTACTGGCTGACCTGGCGATCCAGCGGCTGGACCTGGTGATCTCCGACAGCCCGATGCCCTCGCACCTGGATATCAAGGGCTACAGCCAAAAACTGGGGGAATGCGGCATCAGCTTCTTCGCCACCCAGGCATTGGCTGACCGGCATGGCGGCGAGTTCCCACAGTGCCTGCAGGGCGCCCCGCTGCTGATTCCGGGGGCGGAAACGGTGGTGCGTAGTCGTTTGTTACGCTGGTTTGCCGAACAGCAGATCCAGCCACGGATTGTCGGTGAGTTTGACGACAGCGCCTTGATGCAGGCTTTCGGCCAATCCGGCAGCGGCATTTTCATCGCCCCCAGCGTCATCGCCGATGAGGTCAAGCGCCAGTACAGCGTGGCCCTGATCGGCCAGACCGACGCGGTGACTGAATCGTTCTACGCTATCTCGGTGGAGCGCAAGGTCAAGCACCCCGGCATCGTGGCGATTACCGAAGGTGCCCGGCGAGAGCTGTTTACCTCACTGCCCGGCTAGACGCAGACTTCGCGGGTCTTGGCGGTCATCAGCCAAAACGCCAGGAGGATCGACAGCAGGATAAAACCGGAGGCGGCAAAGCCAAGGCTGCCCAGCCCAAGGGTATCGATCACCCGCCCACCGACCATCGCACCCAGGCCAATGCCCAGGTTGGCCCCGGCGATATTCAGCGAAGCGGCAAACGCCGGCGCATGAGGTGCTACTTTCATCAGTCGTACATGGCTGACCAGGAACAGCGCCGCCTGGGTCACGCCCCAAATGCCCATCGCCGCCGCCAGGCCCAGGGTGGAATGAATAGCCGGCACCAGCGCCACCATACCGGTGATCATGAAACCGCAGAACACCATCGAAGCGATCAGCGGATGGCGGTCGACCATGCGTCCGCCCAATGAGTTGCCGATCAGGCCAACGGCGCCAAAGCCCATCAAGCACCAGCCCACCAGTGTGCCGTCGAAGCCGGCCAAACGCTCCAAGATGTCCGCCAGGTAGGTATAAACGGTGAACATGCCGCTAAAGACCAGAATCGACAGCAGAACGTGGCCTTGCATCAAAGGGCTGCGCAGGATTTTGAACTGCGAGCGCAAGGTCACCGCTTCTTTCTTCACCGTGGTGGCAGGCAGGTAGATAAACAGCAACAAGGCCTTGGCAGCCGCCACCACGGCCAGAATGCCAAAGGCTGTGCGCCAGCCAAACATATCGGAGATCAACGTGCCCACCGGAATGCCGAACACCGTGGCACAGACGATGCCGAAGCCGATCTTGGCAATGGCCCGGCCCGCGTACTCCGGCCCGACGATGTCCACGGCGGTTTCACTGGCCAGGGCCCAGAACACGGGTAGCCCAAGCGCCGGAATTAGCCGCGCCACGGACATGACCCAGATATTGGGCGCCAGGGCCGCCAGGGTATTGGCCAGGCTGAACATGATCAGGATCGTGATAAACAGGCGCTTGCGCTCAAAGCGGGCGAAATAGGCGGTAAGGAACGGGCCGAAGGCCGCCACGGTGAAGGCGAACAGGGTCACCAGCAAACCGGCCTGGGACACGCTGACATCCAGGTCGCGGGCGATGGAAGGCAGCAGGCCGACGATGACGAACTCCGTGGTCAGCACGGTAAAACCGGCTGCCGAGAGCAGCAGGATGGGCAACAGCATGAATAACTCCAGAAACAGCGACGCCAACGACAGCCCGAGGGCCCGCTGACAGGTATGGAATAAAAAGGATGTTGAATGTTAACAGAGTGTGTCGAGCTTGGGGGCCGGTAAGGTTGAATGGTCTGATCTCTGAGCGACCTAATGCCGCATCCTGGGCGGGACACGTCCTACAGCATGTTAGACTTCGTCGATTGCACCAGGCGCATTCGGCTACCGTGTGCCCTCATCAAAACTTTCCAGCGTTTTACTCTCTGGCAGCCTGCCCGGCTTCTGCTGCCTTGGTTGCACGCACCGCCGCATACACTAAAAAAACTAGAGACGCCCTTATGACTGCTGTCCCGCCCCTCTTTCGTCGACTCATGCGCGTCAGCCTGGTCACGCAAATTATCATCGGCCTGGTGGCCGGTATTCTGCTGGCTCTACTTTTGCCCAGCGTCGCCCAATCCACGAGCTTTATCGGCAAGGTGTTTGTCTCGGCCCTCAAGGCAGTCGCACCGATCCTGGTATTTGTACTGGTCATGGCCTCAATCGCCAACCACAAGCACGGCCAGGAAACCCATATTCGGCCGATCCTGTTCCTGTATCTGCTAGGCACCTTTGCCGCTGCCGCCGTTGCGGTGATTGCCAGTACGCTATTCCCTTCCCCCCTGGTGCTCGTGACCCACGATGTGGCCGTGAGCGCCCCCGGCGGCATCGGCGAAGTGCTGCAAAGCCTGTTATTCAGTGTAGTGGACAACCCTGTCAGCGCGCTGATGAACGCCAATTTCATCGGTATCCTGGCCTGGGCCATCGGCATGGGCGTCGCTATCCGCCATGCCGGCGAAACCACGCGCACCGTGCTGAATGACCTGTCCAACGGGGTCACGTTGATCGTACGCATGGTGATTCGCTTTGCGCCGCTTGGGATCTTCGGCCTGGTGGCCTCGACACTGGCCACCTCCGGTTTCGGCGCGCTGCTGGGCTACGCGCACCTGCTACTGGTGCTGATCGGTTGCATGCTGTTCGTAGCGTTGGTGGTCAACCCGGCCATCGTCTTCTGGAAACTGCGCCGCAACCCTTACCCGCTGGTGCTGATGTGCCTGCGGGAAAGTGGCATCACGGCGTTTTTCACCCGCAGCTCAGCGGCCAATATTCCGGTCAACCTGGCGTTGAGCAAGCGCATGGGACTGCATGAAGACACCTATTCAGTGTCGATCCCACTGGGGGCAACCATCAACATGGCCGGCGCCGCCATCACCATTACCGTATTGACCCTTGCCGCCGTGCATACCCTGGGCATTGCCGTCGACTTGCCAACCGCCATACTGCTCAGCGTAGTGGCAGCGGTCTGTGCCTGTGGTGCGTCGGGCGTTGCCGGTGGCTCGCTGTTGCTAATCCCCCTGGCCTGCAGCCTGTTCGGCATCCCCAGTGAGATTGCCATGCAAGTGGTCGCCGTGGGCTTCATCATTGGCGTGCTGCAGGACTCGGCGGAAACCGCACTGAACTCATCTACCGACGTGCTGTTCACTGCCGCTGCATGCCTGGGCCAGGATGCAAAAACTGCGGCATAAACCGTCAGCTACAAAAAAGCCCAGGCCAACTCACTGCGAGCTGGCCCGGGCTTTTTTATGTCTCTGGGCTTAGAACGCGCCCATGTAATCGCGCTTGCCCACTTCCACTCCGTTATGACGCAGCAAGGCGTAGGCGGTGGTGACGTGGAAGAAGAACTGCGGCAGGCCGTAGGTCAGCAGGTAGGACTGGCCGCTGAAGCGCTTCTCTTTAGGTGTGCCTGGGCGGGTGACGATTTCGATACCTTCCTTACCGTCGACTTGGGCTGGGGTGATGGTGTCGATAAAGGCCAGGACCTTGGCGATCAGTGCTTGCAGGTCGGCGAAGGTGACTTCGGTGTCTTCATATTTCGGCACTTCGATCTCAGCCAGGCGCGCAGAAACACCCTTGGCGAAGTCGACAGCAATCTGCACCTGACGCACCAGCGGGAACATGTCCGGGAACAAGCGCGCTTGCAGCAAGGCGTTCGGGTCGATGTTCTTGGCGGTGGCGTGGGCTTGGGCCTTGTTCAGCACATCGCTCAGGGCGTTGAGCATTTGCTTGAAGACCGGGAGGGAAGCGGCGTACAGGGAAATAGTCATGACAGTCTCGACAGTTGTGGCAGGGTTCGGATCAGGCACGATTATAGCCATGCAGGCTGCCAGTGCCGCTTGTCTTTTATTTTTTCGAGATTAGGCTAGTGGGCTCACAGCATAGGGAAAGCGCGATGACCAGCGAGCACGACACCACCTCCTCAGAGCCACGTCTCAACAGCACGGAAATCCGCGTTTTGGGTTGCCTGATCGAAAAACAGGCCACCAATCCTGAAACCTACCCGCTGACGCTTAACGCCCTGGTGATCGCCTGCAACCAGAAAACCAGCCGGGAACCGGTGATGAACCTCAGCCAGGGTCAGGTCGGCCAGAGCCTGCGTGCCCTGGAAGGTCGCGGCTTTACCAAGCTGGTGATGGGCAGCCGTGCCGACCGCTGGGAGCACCGTGTGGACAAGGCCCTGGAGCTGGTGCCAGCCCAGGTGATTCTCACCGGCCTGCTGTTCCTGCGCGGCCCGCAGACGGTCAACGAACTGCTGACCCGCAGCGGGCGCATGCACGACTTTGAAGATACCGAGCAAGTGGTGCATCAACTGGAGCGCCTGATCGCTCGCGACCTGGCATTGCTGGTGCCTCGTCAGACGGGGCAGCGCGAAGATCGCTATACGCATTCCCTGGGGGACCCGGCGGATATCGAGGTGATCCTTGCCGCCCGCGGCAATCCGCAGGACCGTGGCGCTGGCGGCGGTGTTTCCCTGGAGCGCATTGAAGAACTGGAAGCGCGAATTGCAGCGCTGGAAGAGCGTCTTACCCGCCTGGAATAAAACCCTCTGTGGCGAGCGGGCTTATTGTGGCGGTCACAGGCACATTGTTCGCCCTTAACTGCTTGCCACATTACCCCCTCGCAAACGCCACCGCCGCCTGAAACTGCTCATCCGTCGGCCGCACACCGGTATACAACACAAACTGCTCCAACGCCTGGATCGCGATCACTTCCAGACCGGTAATCACCCGTTTTCCCTGGGCACGACCACGCAGGATCAACGGGGTTTCAGCGGGAATCGCCACCACATCGAACACAGTGTCAGCAGCATCGATGGCATCGGCGTCAAAGGCCAACTGCTCGGCTTGCGGGCCGCCGGTCATGCCGATGGGCGTCACATTGATCAGCATCTGCGGGCGCAGGTCGCCCAGTTGCGCCTGCCACTCATACCCCAGGCTTTGCGCCAATGCCCTGCCAGCGGCTTCGTTGCGAGCAACAATCACGCCCTTGGTGTAACCGCCATCGCGCAATGCGCTGGCCACGGCCTTGGCCATGCCGCCGCTACCGTGCAGGACGAAGGTCAAATCCTTGGGCACCGCATGTTTGTTCAGCAATTGTTCAATGGCGATGTAGTCGGTGTTGTAGGCCTTGAGGTGCCCAGCGGTGTTGACGATGGTGTTGATCGAGGCGATGGCCCGCGCCGAGTCGTCCAACTCGTCCACCAAGGCAATGCAGGCTTCCTTGAACGGCATGGACACACCGCAACCGCGAATGCCCAGGGCGCGGATACCGGCAACGGCACCGGGCAAATCCTGACTGCTGAAGGCCTTGTAGTAAAAATTCAGACCCAGTTGTTCATACAGGTGGTTGTGAAAGCGCAGGCCAAAATTCCCGGGGCGCCCCGACAGTGACATGCACAGTTGGGTGTCCTTGTTGGGGTTCATCAGCATGAGTAACTCCTTGAGTAAGCAAATCGGTACAGACCTTACACAACCTTTACCTACCGGCTGTGCTGTTTTTCAGAAATACGCTGTCTTAAAAGTATCCCCGCGACAATCCTTGAGTCTATTGATTGCAGACCACAAGCGCAGGGGCCAACCGAGGAATGACCATGATTCGTAAACTCCCCAAGATCGCCTTGCTGATCGGTGCACTGGCTGTGGCAGGCCAAGCCTCTGCCCACGGTGGTGGCTGGGGTGGCCCGGCCGTAATCGGCGCCGTCGTCGGTGCCGCCGTAGTGGGTTCGGTGATCGCCAACCAATCCCGGCCGGTCTATGTAGAGCAACCGGTGTATGTCCAGCCGCAGCCGGTATACGCGGCTCCACCGCCGGTCTACTACCAACCACAACCGGTCTACGTGCAACAGCCTGTTTATTACCGCCCTGCCCCGGTTTACTACGGGCCACCACGAGGCTATTACGGTCCACATCGCGGCTATTATGGTCGCGGCTGGTAACTTGTTTGACTGAGACACCTGAACAGGCCTCGCAGCAGCTGCGGGGCCTTTTTTATGGCTCATACGGCCTGAATAAATCTTGCCAAGGTCGTTGTGAGGACAATCGCTGCGGTTAAATCCGACATCATTGAGCTCAATGTGCACTTGCCCAAACCGGGTTCGTGCTGTCATGTTTTCGTCATGTCACGCTTTCACTATCAAAACTGTCCACCCCTAACAAGTCATAACAACAAGGACGCCCCAGCATGCCCACACAGAACCCGCACCGCACCGCCGGCCTCTGCACTTCCAGCAAGGTCTATAGCGCCTTGACCGAACTCAAGCACCTGGAAGGCCATCGCAGCGCCAAGTTCCTCTCGCTGCTAACGGAAAATCTAGTCCGCAAGGGCCTGCTCAGCGAACAGGAAGTGGTGAGCATGCTCGATCAGGTGGTTGACTGATCGCAGCATGCCGCGCTTGTCTCGATGACAGTGATGTCGACTATCGAGCAGGGTGATTTCTCCTCAAGGCGTATGAACCGTAAGGTGAGCGCCATAGAGAAATGGAGGTAGATATGCCCACTATTCAAATCATGTCCGTCATCGGCAGCGCCGTTCCCGCCCCACTCAGGGATCTGGGTTTACTCGCCTGCTGGTACCTGGTACGGGACGGTGAGGCCATCAGCGGCCCGCTCACCTCATTGCCCGACGCCCAGGCCCTGTCACGCAAGATGGCTCACTGTTTCCAAGCCTAAGGCAATCGTACACGTGGCTTGGTTTCGACGAACAGCGCCCAGCTCGACATGAACAACGCAGCGATCAACGGCCCGATGACAAACCCATTGAGACCGAAGATCGACAGGCCGCCCAAGGTCGAGATCAGAATCAGGTAATCGGGCATCTTGGTGTCCTTGCCTACCAGGATCGGCCGCAGCACGTTGTCCACCAGGCCGATCACAAAAATGCCGAACAGCGCCAGCACCACCCCTTGCCAGATCAAACCGCTGAGCAGGAAGTATGCCGCCACCGGGGCCCAGACAATCCCCGCGCCCACCGCCGGTAGCAGTGATAGAAACGCCATCAATACCGCCCACAGCAATGCACTGGGAATATCCAGAAACCAGAAGATCAAGCCGCCCAGCGCGCCCTGGGTCACGGCCACCAGTAAGTTGCCCTTGACGGTAGCGCGCACCACCCGGTTGAACTTCAGTTGCAGGCGACGCTTCTGTGGTTCGGCCAGCGGCACCGCCGTGCGCACCTTGCGTACCAGTTCAGGGCCGTCGCGCAGCAGGAAAAACAGCAAGTACAGCATGATGAAAAAACTGACAAGGAAATCAAAGGTGCCCTGGCCAAAGCTGAACGCCTGGCTGGCGAAGAACTGGCTGCCTTGCATGGCGCTCTTGACGATTTTTTCCCGCAGCCCTTCCAGGTTGCCCATGCCGAAGCGATCCAGCAGGTGCTGGAAATACGGCGGCAGAAGGGTCTTGAATTGCTCGATATAGCCGGCAATGTCCAGTTTGCCGCTTTCAATATTCTTGTACAGCGTCGCGCCCTCCTGCACCAGCAAGGCACTGGTGATGATCACCGGCAAAATCGCGATCACCAGGCAGACCAGTAGGGTGGAGAGTGACGTCAGGTTTCTATTCCAGCCAAACCGCAGCTGCAGGCGCTGCTGCAGGGGCGCAAAGACAATCCCCAGAATAATCGCCCAGAACACTGCACCGTAGAACGGCAGCAGTATCCAGAGAAACGCACTGGTCACCAGAGCCAGCAGCAACAGCAGGGTTTTGAATTGCAAATTCGTTTGGTTCATGTCCAATCCATGCCAGAAAAACACAAAGCGCCCAGCGCGCCCTGTTGCTTAGTCCGCCGCAAATCCTGAGAGTGCCATCTTTGTCCCTACAGAGTAGACGCAGATCAATAAAGCCCAGGCCGGGCTCGATTACCCTGCCACCCTTTTGCGATCGAAGTCCTCATGCTCCCTGCCCTCGCCCCCGAATTGCTCGCCCCCGCCGGCACCCTGAAAAACATGCGCTACGCCTTCGCATACGGCGCCGATGCGGTGTACGCCGGGCAACCGCGCTACAGTCTGCGGGTGCGCAATAACGAGTTCGACCATGCCAACCTGGCCCTCGGCATCGAGGAGGCCCATGCCCAGGGCAAGCGTTTCTACGTGGTGGTCAACATCGCGCCCCACAACGCCAAGCTGAAAACCTTCCTCAAGGACATGGCGCCTGTGATCGCCATGGGGCCGGACGCGTTAATCATGTCCGATCCGGGTTTGATCATGCTAGTGCGCCGGCACTTCCCGCAGATGCCGATTCACCTGTCGGTGCAGGCCAATACGGTGAACTGGGCGAGCGTCGAGTTCTGGCAGCAGCAAGGGATCTGCCGGATCATCCTGTCCAGGGAACTGTCCCTGGAGGAAATCGCTGAAATCCGCCAACAGGTGCCAGCCATGGAGCTGGAAATTTTTGTCCATGGTGCGCTGTGCATGGCCTACTCCGGACGCTGCCTGCTGTCGGGTTACATGAACAAGCGTGACGCCAACCAGGGCACTTGCACCAATGCCTGCCGCTGGAAGTACCAGGCGACGCCTGCGGTGGAAAACGCAGCCGGCGATATTGTCCAGGAATATCAACCCGAGCCGACCCTGGGCCTTGGCGCCCCCACCGACCAAGTATTCCTGCTCCAGGAAGCCAATCGCCCGGACGAACAGATGCCGGTGTTCGAAGACGAGCACGGCACCTACATCATGAACGCCAAGGATTTGCGGGCGGTGCAGCACGTCGAGCGCCTGACCCGGATGGGCGTGCATTCGCTGAAGATCGAAGGCCGGACCAAATCACATTTCTATTGCGCACGTACCACCCAGGTCTACCGCCAGGCCATTGATGACGCGGTGGCCGGACGGGAGTTTGACCGTGGCCTGATGACCAATCTGGAGTCCCTGGCCCAGCGCGGCTACACCGAAGGCTTCCTGCGTCGGCATGTGCATGACGAGTACCAAAACTATCAGAACGGCAGCTCAGTGTCGGAGCGTCAGCAGTTTGTCGGTGAGTTGACGGGTGAGCGGCGCGGGGAGTTGGCCGAGGTCAAGGTGAAGAATCGCTTTGCCGTGGGCAATCATCTGGAGTTGATGACGCCGGCGGGGAATTTTCATTTTGATCTAGGGATGATGCAGAACGGTAAAGGCGAGGCCATCGAGGTAGCACCGGGGGACGGGCATACCGTGTATGTGCCGATACCCATGGAGATGGGTCTGCAGTTTGGGCTTTTGATGCGCGATGTTTAAGGGAAATTGAGGGTACCTGTTCCGGCCTCATCGCGGGCTTGCCCGCAATGAGGCCCGTACAGGCGCCTCATTGCTTGAATCAGATCCTGAACTGCCCCACCAACTTGCCCAGCCGCTGCCCCAGATCAGCAAGGCTACGGGACGTCTGCGCGCCCAGCTGAGTCTCATCCGCCACGCTGTCCACCGCCACGGCAATCTGATGCACGCTGCGATTGATTTCTTCGGCCACGGCAGTCTGCTCTTCGGCGGCGCTGGCGATCTGCGCGTTCATTGAGTTAATGGTGCCGATCAACTGGGCCATGGCGTCCAGGGACGCACCGGCTTCGTTGGCCTGAGCCGAGGTGCCGTCGCCAGCATCGCTGGAGCGGCGCATGGCTTCCACGGCCGACTCGGTGCCCTTTTGCAGGCGGTCGATCATGCCCTGGATTTCCTGGGTGCTTTGCTGGGTGCGGCTGGCCAAGGCCCGCACTTCATCGGCCACCACCGCAAAACCACGGCCGGCTTCACCCGCGCGGGCCGCTTCGATGGCGGCGTTGAGGGCCAGCAGATTGGTTTGCTCGGCAATCGAGCGAATCACCCCGAGCACGCTGACAATCGACGAAACGTCCTGCTGCAGGCTGTCCAGGGACACGCCGCTGCTGCGGATGTCATTCACCAGCGCATGGATCTGCGCAATGCTGCCGTCCACCACACGCTTGGCAGCCTGGCCTTCGGCGTCGGTCTGTTGCGCCGCCACTGCCGCACCCTGGGCACTGCGGGCCACTTCATGGGCCGCCGAGGACATTTCATTGATAGCCGTCGCCACTTGGTCAGTCTCGTGACGTTGGCGCTCCATCGCCTGTTCCGAGCGATGAGCCTGGTCGGTGACCTGGCTGACAAGGCCGGTGAGTTGCGAGGTCATTTCGGTGATCTGGCGCACCAGACCGTGGATCTTGTCAACAAAACGGTTGAACGAACCCGCCAACTCTCCAAGCTCATCCTGGCTGGTGATTTCCAGACGACGGGTCAAGTCACCTTCGCCGGCGGCGATGTCGTCAAGGTTGATTTTCATCAGGTGCAGCGGCCGCAAGATGGTATTGGCCACCAGCATGCCGACAGCAGCAATCACCAACAGCACCACCACTGCGATGCCGATGATGTTCATCAGCACGCCTTGCATGCGCTCATGCACCTTGACCTCGACCTCGGCGACCTGGGCTTCGATGCCATCCAGGTTGACCGCGGTACCGATGACCATGTCCCACTTGGGCAAGTATTCGGTGTAGCCGAGTTTGGGCACCAAGGCCGTTTGCCCAGGCTGCGTCGAACTGTATTGCAGGTAATGCGTGCCATCCTTGCCCACTTTTACCAGGTCACGATTGACGTAGACGCCGTTGGGGTCCCGGTTGTCCTTGAAGCTTTTGCCAACGCCCTCAGGGCTGTTGCCCTTGAACAGGCGAATGGTTTCGGAGTCGTAACCAAAGAAGTAGCCGTCCTTGCCGTAGCGGGTGTTCGACAGCAGCTTGACCACCTGCGCCCGCGCGGCCGTGTCGCCTGGGGCGGCGGCATCGTAGAGCGGTTTGATGGTAGTCATTGCCACCTCGACATAACTCTGCAGGGTGGCCTTGGCGTCATTGAGTAAGCCCTGGCGGGTTTCTTCGACCTCGTTACGGGCTTGCTCCTGAAGAATCCACACGGTGGTCAGGCTGATGACCACGGCAAACAACAGAACAGGCAGTACTGCGAGGGACAATACTTTGGCCTTCAGGCTAAGGCGCATGGCTTTTCTCTCTCGAATGGGGACGACGTAAGAGGGTTAACGGCCTGGGGGGATAAAACTGTAGGAGCGGGCTTGTTGTGGCGAGCGAGCTTGTCGGATCGCCACAAGACAATTCAACGTCACAAGGTCATCGCGGCAAACCAGCCAAACGCCAGCAACGGCAGGTTGTAGTGCAGGAACGTCGGCACCACAGTGTCCCAGATATGGTGATGCTGGCCGTCGATGTTCAAACCCGAGGTCGGGCCCAGTGTCGAGTCTGAGGCTGGCGAACCGGCATCGCCCAGGGCGCCGGCCGTACCGACGATGCAAACGATCGCCAGCGGGCTGAACCCCAGCTGCACACACAGCGGCACGAAAATCGCGGCAAGGATCGGCACCGTGGAGAACGACGAGCCGATGCCCATGGTCACCAGCAGCCCGACCAGCAACATCAGTAAGGCGCCCACACCACGACTATTGCCGATGAAGGCGGCGGACGCTTGCACCAGGGTCTGCACTTCGCCGGTGGCCTTGAGCACTTCGGCAAAACCCGACGCGGCGATCATGATGAAGCCGATCATCGCCATCATCTTCATGCCTTCGGTGAACAGGTCGTCAGTGTCACGCCAGCGCACGATGCCCGACACCGAGAAGATCAGGAACCCGGCCAGGGCGCCGATGATCATCGAATCCAGCCACAACTGGATAATGAACGCCGAGGCAATCGCCAGGCCGGCCACCAATAGAGTCAACGGGTTGTATTGCACGGCGACCTGCTCGACTCGCTCGATTTTCTCCAGGTCGTACACGCGTTTCTTGCGGTAGCTGATAAACACCGCCACCAGCAGCCCAAACACCATGCCCAGCGCCGGGATGCCCATGGCGTGGGTGACGTTGACCTGGCTGATGTCCACCCCGCTCTTGGCAACGTTGGCCAGCAGGATCTGGTTGAGGAAGATATTGCCGAAACCCACGGGCAGGAACATATAGGGGGTGATCAGACCGAAGGTCATGACGCAGGCAATCAGGCGGCGGTCCAGTTGCAGCTTGGTCAGCACATATAGAAGCGGCGGCACCAGCAGCGGGATAAAGGCGATATGGATCGGCAGGATGTTCTGCGAGGCGATGGCCACCGCCCAGAGCAAGCCGATCAGTACCCATTTGACGTGGTTACCACCGTTGGCTTCCTGACGATCCACCAACAGCAGGGCCTTGTCTGCCAAGGCGTGGGCCAGGCCAGACTTGGCAATCGCCACCGCGAAAGCACCGAGCAAGGCGTAGGACAACGCCACCGTGGCGCCGCCGCCCAGGCCGCTGTTGAACGCCTTCAGCGTCGCATCGATACCCAGCCCACCGGTCAAGCCGCCCACCAGGGCGCCGACAATGATCGCGATGACCACATGCACACGGGACAGGCTGAGCACCAGCATGGTGCCGACCGCGGCAATGACTGCATTTATCATGGTTACCTCAAGACAGAAAACATAAAAAACAGCAACAAACGGCACACATCCGCCCTGGCTACCGTCGAGAACGGCTGCCGGAAGGGAAACAAAAAGGGAGTTTTATTAGAGGGCGCGCACTTTGCAGCAGGTGGAGCAGCATGTCAAAGAGCGACGTCGCTGGCAGCGATGCAATTGGGCGCATGAATAAAGAAAAAACCCGAGCCGCCGATACAGTTAATCATCTCTGCCGTAACCAAAGGTTAAGGATCTCCATGTCGCTCAGACAGCTGTCCATTCAATGGAAAATCACCCTCCTGGCCGGCCTTTGCCTACTGGGGATCGTGACCCTGCTGGTGGGTCTTTCGCTGTATCGCATGGAGCAGAGTTCTCTGCGGGTCAAAGCCTCCAGCATGGAGATGCTCGACGTCGCGGCCCAAGCCCGTATCGAGGCCCAGGGTGAAGTGCAGGCACTGGGCATTCGCCAGCAATTCATGGACGCCTATCAGTACGGTCACGGATTTTCCCGTCAGGTACTGTTCCTGCGCGAACAAGCCGAGAAGCGCTTCCTGGATGCCTTCGACCTGCGCGAAGACCTGACCCGCCAGGTAAAGGCGGCGCTGCAAGCCAACCCGGACCTGCTGGGCCTGTCCCTGGTGTTCGAGGCCAATGCGTTGGATGGTAAGGACGAACTGTTTACCGACCAGAAAGATCTGGGCAGCAACGAAAAAGGTCGATTCGCCCTCTACTGGTCACAGCCAACACCCGGCACATTGACCTCCATGTCGCTTCCCGAAAGCGACATGTCCGACACCAGTGTCGGACCCAGCGGCGAAAAAGCCAACGCCTGGTTCACCTGCCCACGCAACACCCTCAAGCCGTGTGTGATCGAGCCCTACTTCTATGTGATCGATGGGCAAAACGTGCTGATGACCAGCATCGTCTTCCCGTTGATGGTGGACGGCAAAGTCATCGCCTCGCTGTCGGTAGACATCAACCTCAACAGCCTGCAGGCAATCAGCCAACGCGCCAGCCAGAAGCTTTATGACGGCCAGACCAACGTCAGCATCATCAGCCCGGTGGGCCTGCTGGCCGGCTACAGCCCGGACGCCAGCAAACTCAGCCAGCGCCTGGACAGCGTTGACACCGCCAGCGGCGCGCAACTGATCAGCGCACTGGCCGCCGGCACCCAGACACACAGCCTGCGCACCGACCATCAACTCAAGGTGCTGGCGCCCTTCCAACCGATTCCCGACGGCAAGTCGTGGGGCGTGTTGCTGGACGTGCCTGAAAAAATCCTGATCGGTCCCGCCGAAGCCCTAAAGGCCGAACTGGACGCTGATAACACCAAGGGCACCCTGCTGGAACTGGGCCTGGGCCTCTTGGCAGCGGTGGTCGGTCTGTTGCTGGTGTGGCTGATGGCACGCAGCGTGACCCGGCCAATCCTTGGCGTGGCACGCATGCTGGAAGACATTGCCAGCGGCGAAGGCGACCTGACCCGACGCCTGGCCTACGACAAGCGGGATGAACTCGGTGAGCTGGCCGGCTGGTTCAACCGTTTCCTCGACAAGCTGCAACCGATCATCGCCGAGGTCAAGCGTTCGGTGCAGGACGCACGTGGCACCGCCGACCAGTCCGCCGCCATTGCCACCCAGACCAGCGCCGGCATGGAGCAGCAATACCGCCAGGTCGATCAGGTGGCCACCGCCTCCCACGAGATGAGCGCCACCGCCCAGGACGTCGCCCGCAGCGCCGCACAGGCAGCACAGGCCGCCCGCGATGCCGATAAGGCCACCCGCGAAGGCCTGACCGTGATCGACCGCACCACCACCAGCATCGGGCATCTGGCTGCCGACATGAGCACGGCGATGGCTCAGGTCGAGGGCCTGGCCGCCAACAGCGAGAAGATCGGTTCGGTCCTGGAAGTGATCCGCGCCATCGCCGAACAGACCAACCTGCTGGCGCTCAACGCGGCCATCGAAGCCGCCCGTGCCGGTGAAGCCGGTCGTGGTTTTGCGGTGGTTGCCGATGAAGTGCGCAACCTGGCCCGGCGTACCCAGGAGTCGGTGGAGGAAACTCGCCTGGTGATTGAGCAATTGCAGAACGGCACCCAAGAGGTGGTTGGCTCCATGAGCAACAGCCATCGCCAGGCCCAGGGCAGTGTCGAACAAGTAGGCCAGGCGGTCACGGCCTTACGCCAGATCGGCGAGGCGGTGACGGTGATCAGCGATATGAACCTGCAGATTGCCAGCGCCGCCGAGGAGCAAAGTGCCGTGGCCGAGGAGATCAACAGCAACGTGGCGACTATTCGCGATGTGACCGAGTCGTTGTCCGAGCAGGCCAACGAGTCGGCGCGGGTTAGCCAGGCGTTGAATAGCCTGGCCAATCAGCAGCAGGGGTTGATGGATCAGTTCAAGGTTTGAGGCACTGGCGTCATCGCCCGTTCGATGACAATCCAGTGTGGTTTGTCTGCGATAGCTATGGGTAGCTGCACATTGTTGCGGCCTTCAGCCATGACGGCGGGGCAATTCGATCGCCACCTTCAACCCGCCCAACGCGCTCTCCTGCAACTGCAATGTCCCATCCCACACCTCGACGATATCCCGCACGATCCCCAGGCCCAGCCCGTGGCCGGCGGTCTGCTCATCCAGTCGCGTGCCGCGGCTGAAGACCTGATCACGCTGGGCCTCGGGAATACCAGGCCCATCATCCTCGACACTCAGACTAAAGCCTTGCGCAGTTTCAACGATGCTCAAGCGTATCTCGGCATCCGCCCATTTGCAGGCGTTGTCCAGCAGGTTGCCAAGCAGCTCCAGCAAGTCCTCGCGGTCCCACGGCAATTGCAGACCAGGACGAACGTGGTAGCTCAAGTCCAGGTGCTCGCCGTGGATCATATTCAGGGTCGCCAGCAATCCCGGCAATTCTCCATCGCAATCAAACAAAGCGCCCGGCAAGGTCTCCCCGGCCAGCCGCGCGCGATTGAGTTCACGGTTGAGCCGTTGCTGCACCTGCTCCAACTGCTCACGCAACAGCTTGCTCAACTGTGGATGGTCCTTGAGCTGTTCGCTGGACGCCACGCTCAGCAGTACCGCCAGCGGGGTTTTCAAGGCATGGCCTAGATTGCCCAGGGCATTGCGTGAACGTTTGAGGCTGTCTTCAGTGTGGGCCAGCAGATGGTTGATCTGTGCCACCAGCGGCTCCAGTTCCACCGGCACCTGGGTGTCCAGTTGCGAGCGCTGGCCTTGTTGCAGTTGGGCGATCTGTTCGCGGGCGATTTCCAGTGGGCGCAAGGCCCGGCGCACGGTGACCCGTTGCAGGATCAGGATCAGCAGCAACGCCGCCAATCCCAGCACCAGGCCGACCTGGCGCATTAAGCGAAAGCTTTCCCTGACCGGTGAGTAGTCCTGGGCCACGCTGATGGAAATCGATTGGCCAAAACGCTTGTAGTCCGAACGCAACACCAGCAGTTGCTGGCCTTCTGGCCCCAGTTGCAGGTTGCCCTTGAGACCGGCCTGGGGCAGTTGCGGCAACTCCTGGTCCCACAGTGAGCGAGAGCGCCAATGAGTGTTACCAAAGTCGATACGGAAATAGTGCCCGGAAAACGGCCGCTGATAGGCCGGAGACAGACGCTGCTCATCCAGCTGTACGCCGTTGGGTCCGCGTACCAGTGCCACCAACAGGTTCTCACTGTCGTTGCGCAGCCCTGATTCGAGGTAACGCTGCAAACCCACTTCGAACAGCCACAGACTGGTCTGCGCCAGCACCAGGCCTATGATCACCATCACGCTGATCAGTCCCAGGCTCAACCGCCGCTGGATGGATTTCACGTTGGGGCGGCGCCAAAGCGGTAGCCCTGGCCGCGCCGGGTTTCGATCACGCTGCGGCCCAGCTTGCGGCGCAGATGGTTGACGTGGACTTCCAGCACGTTGGAGTCGCGTTCGGTCTCACCGTCGTACAGATGCTCGGCCAGGTGGCTTTTCGAAAGAATCTGTTCGGGGTGCAACATGAAATAGCGCAATAACCGGAACTCGGCGGCGGTCAGTTGAATCTCTTCACCGCCGAGGATGACGCACTGACGGCCTTCGTCCAGGTGCAAGCCGGCCGCCTGCAGGGTCGGCTGGTTAGGCTGGCCATGGGAGCGGCGCAGCAGGGCCTGGATGCGCAGGTACAACTCTTCAGGGTGGAATGGTTTGCTCAAATAGTCATCGGCGCCGGCCTTGAGCCCTTCGATGCGTTCGGCCCAGGAGTCGCGAGCGGTAAGGATCAGCACCGGGGTGGCCAGCGCGGCGGCGCGCCATTGAGCCAATACTTCAAGCCCGGGCAAACCCGGCAGGCCGAGGTCGAGGATGATCAGGTCGTAAGGTTCGCTACGCCCCTGATAGACCGCATCGCGCCCGTCCGCCAGCCAGTCCACCGCATAGCCTTGGCGGTTGAGCCCGGCCATCAGTTCATCGGCCAGCGGGACGTGGTCTTCCACCAGAAGCAGGCGCATCAGTCATCTTCCTTGTCTTTAAGCACTTGACCGGTGTTGGCGTCGAGTTCGATCTCGCGCACCACACCGTCGACGGTCAACAGTTCGATTTCATAGATATAGCGCACCGAGCGATCCTTGTGCTCCTCCAGCTCCGCATCCAGCAACTTGGCGCCCGGATAGCGCGCCATGGCTGGCCCCAACAGGTGCTCAAGGGGTGCGATTTCGCCCTTCTGGCGCAGGTGCAGCGCTTCGTCCTGGCCCAGGTCCCGGGCAGCTACCACCGAGCAAAAAGCCAGGAGCACCAGTGCCACTCGACTGCTGGTGCGTAGATTTACCTTCATTACGTATCCTGATGATCCTTGAGGACAACCCCAGTGACGGCATCCAATTCCAGGTCCCACTCAATGCCCTGGGCATCGCGCAGTTCAACCTGATAAAGGTACTTGCCGTATTCCTCTTCAAGCTCGGTTTCAGTCACCGTCGCTCCGGGATGCTTGGCCAGTGCCGTGGCATTGAGCTTCTCGAAAGACACAATGGTACCAGCGTCGCGCAGTTTCAACGCCTCATCCGGCCCCAGGTCGCGGGCCTGGGCCAGGCTGGCGGTGAGGGCGATGATACTGGTGGCAACTAAAGCTGTGAGGTTTTTCATGGTGCGTCTCCGTTTCAGGATGTTTTTCCTACGGGGCTCACGGTAACGCCTGCAACTTAACTGAAACTGAATTGCCACCATGGCAATTATCCTAAACACCTTGCCCTCAAACGTGCGAGATTTTCTATACTGCCCTGCTCGCGTCAAAAGAGAACGGTATGACCGCTATTCACATCAAGTTTCCAGCCCTCACGCTCAAGGCCGGCAAGCGCGCCTTTTCGCGCATTCGTGAACAAGGTTTGAAGCCGGTTGATGTCGGCATTCTCCCCGGCGCGGCAGGTGGCCCGAAAGCCCTGGGCATCCAGGGCCTGGACCTGGCGCTGTTCGGTGACTGGCTGGCACGGGAACCCCGGGAGCGCTCACTGATCGGCGCGTCCATTGGCTCCTGGCGCTTTGCCAGCGCCTGCCTGCCCGACCCTGTGCAAGGCCTGCTTGACCTTGGCCGCTTGTACAACGAACAGCGTTTTGCCAAGGGCGTGACCATGGCCGAGGTCAGCCAGAGCTGCCAGCGCATGCTCGATGACCTGCTGGCCGGACGCGATGCAACGCTGCTGACCAACCCCCTCTATCGCCTGAACATCGTCGTGGTCAAAAGCCATGGGCTGCTGGCCGACGATCACCGTGGCCGCCTGGGCCTCGGGTTGTCATCGGTGATTGCCGATAACCTGCGGGGCCGTGCACGGCTATCACGACACTTTGAGCGGCTGATCATCCACGACCCCCGCCAGGCACCGCCGCTGCACCCGCTCAAGGATTTTCCCTCGCGTTTTCTCGACCTGGACACGGGCAACCTGCGCCAGGCGCTGCTGGCATCCGGTTCGATCCCGATGGTCATGCAAGGGGTGCGCGACCTGCCGGGAGCCGGTGCCGGAACTTACCGCGACGGCGGCCTGCTGGACTACCACCTCGACCTGCCCTACCAGGGCGATGACATCGTGCTGTACCCGCACTTCACCGACCGGGTCATCCCTGGCTGGTTCGACAAGGGCCTGCCTTGGCGACGTGGCAGTCAACAGGGCCTACAGAATGTATTGCTACTGTCACCGTCGAGGGAATACCTGGCCCGCCTGCCCCACGGCAAACTGCCAGACCGTAGCGACTTCAAGCGTTTCATGGGCGATGACGCGAGCCGCAACAAATACTGGCAAGCGGCAATGAGCGAAAGCCGTCGATTGGGCGATGAGTTTCTGGCGTTGGCCGATAGCGGACAATTGGGTGAACGCCTGACGCCCCTCTGATCAGCCGGTGTGCCCTGCGCCGGATCAAGCTGTTAAACTCGCCGCCTGCCAGACACCTGACCGAGCTGAAAAACACTGTGGAAATTTTTAAAGAATTTACCTTCGAGTCCGCCCACCGCCTGCCTCACGTGCCCGAAGGCCACAAATGCGGGCGCCTGCACGGCCACTCGTTCAAGGTGGCCATCCACCTGAGCGGCGACCTCGACCCGCATACCGGCTGGATCCGCGACTTCTCGGAGATCAAGGCGATTTTCAAGCCGCTCTACGAGCGCCTCGACCACAACTACCTCAACGACATTCCAGGCCTCGAAAACCCAACCAGTGAAGTGCTGGCCAAGTGGATCTGGAATGAGTTGAAACCGTTGTTGCCGGAACTCAGCGCAATTCGGATTCATGAAACGTGCACCAGTGGCTGCATCTATCACGGCGAATAAGCCGGCGTTGTGAAAAACCACCTTTATAGGTGGTTTTTTTATGCCTGCCGGCCTTGCTCCACAGGCCAGCAGCGATTAAAACGGGACTTCCCGGCATTCAAGGACCCCACCATGGAAAACACCTGGCTGGCTCAGGCCAAACGCCTGCAAGCATTGGCCTCAACAGGGTTGCACTTTTGCAAGGATGACTTCGAGCGTGAGCGCCTGGAGGAAATCGCTCATATTGCCCACAGCATGCTGGCGCAGTTGGGTAACTTGCCGCTGGAGCGCATCACCGGGCTGGTCTCGGACTTTGCCCAGCGCTATTCAACGCCGATGATTGATGTGCGCGGTGCGGTGATCGAGGGCGACCGTATCCTGCTGGTGCGGGAACTGACCGATGGCTGCTGGGCATTGCCCGGTGGCTATGCCGATATCGGTTTGTCGGCCGCTGAAAACATCATCAAGGAAATCCGTGAAGAGGCTGGCTTAACCGTCACCGTACGGGCGCTGTACAGCGTTACCCATAAAGCCAAAGGCTTATACCTGCCCGATGTTCGGGACTTCTACAAACTGTACTTTCTCTGTGAGCGAATCGATCAGGCCGCACCAATGGCCGGTTTCGAGACCACGGATGTCGGCTTCTTCAGTCTGGATGACCTGCCGCCACTGTCACGGGGCCGGACCATTGAGAGTGATCTTGAGGCAGCGTTTGCGTTTCATCGCGGTGAGACGACTCACACCCTCTTCGATTGAGGCAACGGGGCGGTGATCCAATTTGTATCACCGTCGCACCGCTTTCGCGCCTGATCGGGCAGAAAGTACAACTATTCCCACCGAACGCCCCTGCTTGGCTATAAATACTGTGCAACCTGCACAGCAAGCACCGTGCGCCTCTCACTGCCGCGCAATTGGCACGACCGGTGCAACAGGCCTGTGTCACTCATTCAAGGGAAAGGCACATGACGCAGAAAGAACCGGGCAACGATTACCCTCTCAGCGAAGTACCCATGCACGCGCGCAAGGGCCTTGCCTCCACGGCCATGGTGCTGCTGGGTTTCACCTTTTTTACCGCGACCATGTTCGCCGGCGGCAAGCTGGGAGTGGCCTTCAGTTTTACCCAGATGCTCGGCGTCGTGGCACTGGGTAACCTGCTGTTGGGTATCTATGCCGCAGGCCTGGGTTACATCGCCTTCAAGAGCGGTTTGAACTCGGTACTGATGGGGCGCTTCTGCTTCGGCGAAGTGGGCAGCAAGTTGAGTGACCTGATCCTCGGCTTCACCCAAATCGGCTGGTACGCCTGGGGCACCGCCACCGCCGCCGTGGTGCTGGGCAAATATTTCGAATTGAGCCAGGGCAGCGTGCTGGCATTGATGGTGCTATTTGGCATGGTGTTCTGCGCCACCGCCTACGTGGGGTATCGCGGGCTGGAGATTCTGTCGTATATCGCGGTACCGGCCATGTGCATCCTGCTGTTTCTGTCGATGTGGGTCGCCACGGTGAAAGTCGGCGGGCTCGACGGATTGCTGGCCGTGGTGCCCACGAGCGAGTTGGGTCTGTCCACGGCCATTACCCTGGTGTTCGGCACCTTTGTCAGCGGCGCAACCCAGGCCACCAATTGGACCCGATTTTCCCGCTCGGCCAAGGTGGCGGTGCTGGCCAGCCTAATTGGCTTCTTTATCGGCAACGGTCTGATGGTGCTGATTGGCGCCTATGGTGCCATCGTCTATCAGCAACCAGACGTGGTGGAAGTGTTGCTGCTGCAAGGTTTCGCCCTGGCGGCAATGGCCATGCTGCTGCTCAATATCTGGAGCACCCAGGACAACACCATCTACAACTTCGCCGTCGCCGGTTGTAACCTGCTGCGCACCCGACGCCGCAAGACCGTGACCCTGATCGGCGCGGTGATCGGCACGCTACTGGCGCTGCTGGGCATGTACGACATGCTGGTGCCTTACCTGATTCTGCTGGGCACGGTGATTCCGCCGATTGGCGGGGTGATCATGGCCGACTTTTTCTACCGTTATCGCGGCCACTACCCACGCTTGGCCGAGGCCCGCTTGCCGGCGTTCAACTGGCCTGGGCTGACGGCCTACGCGGTTGGTACCGTGCTGGCATTCAACTCACCATGGGTGGCACCGTTGGTGGGGATTGCCGCCGCGTCCGCAACCTATATCATGCTGACCGCCCTGCTGCGGGTACGCGCACCGTTGGCTGACGCCCAGGTATGAGCCTGACCCTGGCGGATGTGCTGGCCGCTGTCGCCTGATTGTTTTTTGCCAAAGAGGAACTTGCCCATGCACATCATCAACGCTCGCCTGCGCAACCGTGAAGGCTTGCATGATCTGCACCTGGAATATGGCCGGATCGCCAGCATCACCCCACAAGGTGCCGCACCGACACTGAGGGCGGACGACCTGGATGCCGGCGGCAACCTGGTGGTGCCACCCTTCGTCGAGCCGCATATCCACCTCGACGCCACCCTCACCGCTGGCGAGCCGCGCTGGAACATGAGCGGCACACTGTTTGAGGGCATCGAGTGCTGGGGCGAACGCAAGGCCACCATCACCCAGGAAGACACCAAGACTCGCGCCAAAAAAACTATCCAGACCCTGGCCGCCCATGGCATCCAGCATGTGCGCACTCACATCGACGTCACCGACCCGGACCTGACCGCGCTGAAGGCCATGTTGGAAGTGCGCCAGGAAAGCACGCACTTGATCGACCTGCAGATCGTCGCTTTTCCCCAGGAAGGCATCGAGTCCTACCGCAACGGCCGCGAACTGATGGAAGAAGCCATTCGCCTCGGCGCCGATGTGGTCGGCGGTATCCCGCACTTTGAGTACACCCGCGACCAAGGCGTCAGCTCGGTGAAGTTCCTGATGGACCTGGCCGAGCGCACCGGTTGCCTGGTGGACGTGCATTGCGACGAAACCGACGACCCACATTCGCGCTTTCTTGAAGTGCTGGCCGAAGAGGCCCGCAGCCGAGACATGGGCAGCCGGGTTACCGCCAGCCATACGACGGCGATGGGCTCCTACGACAATGCCTACTGCGCCAAGTTGTTTCGCCTGCTAGGGCATTCGGGTATCAGCTTCGTCTCCTGCCCCACCGAAAGCATTCACTTGCAAGGGCGCTTCGACAACTTCCCGAAACGCCGAGGCGTAACCCGAGTCAACGAATTGCTGGAAGCCGGCATGAATGTCTGCTTCGGCCAGGACTCCATAGTCGATCCCTGGTATCCACTGGGTAACGGCAACATCTTGCGGGTGCTCGAAGCCGGGCTGCACATCTGCCATATGCTCGGCTACCGTAACCTGCAAAGCGCCCTGGACCTGGTCACCGACAACAGCGCCCAGGCCATGGCACTGGGGGATCGTTACGGGCTGGAGCCGGGGCGTCCGGCCAACCTGCTGATCCTTTCTGCCGACAGCGACTACGAAGTGATTCGCAGCCAGGGATTGCCGTTGTACTCGATTCGCGGGGGCAAGGTGTTGATGAAGCGCCAGCCCGCCCAGGTGGAGTTTTTGTAGCTTTACACGATCGAATCGATATCCAGGGTTTGCGCCCTTCCCGGTCCCCAGTCGTCAGCCGGTTGCGGCGGGATACTTGCCACTTGCGACAGTTCGCGGTTCTCCTGATGGGTAAACCAGCGTTTCAGGCAGGGCTGCAGTATTGGGGATTGGGCGTGACTGCCGTATACATCCCGGACTTGCAGCCGGCGCCAGCGTAGTGTTTCCAGGCGTTGACGGGCGGTGTCCAGGCGGTCGACTTCGAGACTCAAGGCCTGGCTGTCCTCGTAGCCTCGCTGGTTGGCAGGACGGCGCAGATCCAGCTCACGGTTCTTGTCCCGAAGTTGTTGCTGCATGGCGGTGAGGGCCTGTTCGATTCGCTCAAACTCCCGAGGAGTCACCAGCGTACCGCGGGCGTCCAGGGTTTGTTGCCAGCGACGCAGGGTGGCCCAGGCCGCCGGGATGTAGCTGGCGACCATAAAGTGCTGGCTGGATTGGACCAGTTGCTTGATCAGGTTTGCTCGATCAGGCATGTCTGCGTTGAGTCGCAAGGCGCGATTGCAGGCTGCCTCCTCGATGGATTCACAGCCTGGGGTCCACAAGACAGAGGACTGAGTGCCGTCCGGCAAGATGATCGGCATGAAATGTTGTTGCGCGCCGTGATGTTGATAGGGGTTGCCGTTCAGGCGCACCAGCCCCAGCGCAAATAGCAGGCCGCCGGCTGCAGGATGGCTGAACAGCGCCACGGCACCCGGGACCCAGAGTTTGGCAGTGGTGTTCATCCAGGGTGCCGGGACGCTGGGGACCGGGTCGTTGTGATTGACGATGCGGTGGTGTACCAGGGCGGTGGCGCCGTTGGTGAACTCAGAGTCGGCGGCGCGCGGGGCGCCGTAGGTGTAGAGGAGGATGTTGTAGTGGACATCTTGGGTTCTGCGCAAACCCTCCGCGAGTAACAAGGCGATCGCGCCACCCAGGCTGTGGCCACAAATTACAATGCGTTGCCCTGAATAAAATTGGTCCAGATAACGCAGCACAAAATCGCGCATGGCTTGATAAGCCTGATAAAACCCTTCATGGGCTTTCCCTACCCCACTAACGAATGGAACCTGATGGGCGTTCGCGTCACGTATCCCATCGGCACCACTGGCCGTGCCCCGTACCGCAATCAGGATCACTTCATGGTGATGGCAGATAAATGCCTGCGTATCAGTACCTCGCTCAACATCGTCGAAAAAGTGCAGCTGCGCAGGATGCTCCTGTTTATTCCCCAACTCCGGTCGATTTTGCGCATACAACTCGGGATCAAACGGCAAAATTTCAAAGCGTTGTGAGTACGGCACATCTTCATACAACGGGTAAAAGCATTGCACCTGGGCGGGATCAACTTTCCAGGCCTCCTGATAACCCGCTAATTTTTCCGCAAAGAGATGACCAACGCTCGGGTCCAGGGGAAAGCTCACCTGATCCACCGGCTGAGTCGCAGGTTGCTGACCGAAATCGCAGTAACTGAGGGTTGCCATCAGGGCCAACTGATACAGATTCAAAGCGCAGAATTGGTCATCGGTTGACAGTATCGGGCGCAGTGCTCGCAGCGGGCGAACTTCCAACACTGTGTGTTGATTGGGAAACAGGACCAATCCTGCCAGTGATGGTTGAGGTGGTCCGAACCCTAGGTCTGCCATCATTTTCAGCGCATGCCGCTGAGGCTGATGAGTCCGCGGCGCCGGTGGCGGCAGGTGCGCAACGTGCCGGACTAAATCGCGCACTTCGACCTGATAGAACTTGTCCGCTTGCTGCCGCGCCGGATTGCTCTCTGGGCGCTGAGCGTCGGCACGAGAAAAACGGGTATGTTCGGCACGGACTTGGAGTTCGGTGATGGGTAATGGATACCTATCGCGGCGCTGCAGAACTCCGTGGTAATCCTCACCTGCCAAATAGGCTGCATCGAAGATCACTACCACGGGACCGCGATATTGATTGTCCAGCCGTGCAAAACCGTTTCCGTTCAAACGTCCCGCGTGTTGCTGCCCTGTGCTGTCGAATACCTTATAGGCAAGGCCTCCGTAGGCGTTCCCATCACCCGAGTCGTCCACAAGACAAAAACTCAGCCAGCATCCACGCAACGGACAAACCGGCATTTTTCCGCTAAAAAAAGGTTGCTTCCATTCTTCAAGAGCCATGGCCGAATATCCTTATTCAGTGCACGTTGGATAAATATTGCATAGACGCCCATCAGGCATTTTGAAAGGCTTGAAATCAGTGGTATTTCCCCGACAAAACGCGTATTGATCTTCTAGGTTTCTCCCCATGCAACGCTTCCAGCCCTGGGGAAAGCGAACCCAATTGTCTCCCATGTAAGGTCGCTCCTCCTCCGTAACGGCCAACACCATCCTCACTGTGTTTCCCCTCAGCTCATCCCACTGCACAAGACCACCTGCTCGGCCTTTATGCATTTGTCCGTCGACATTCAACGAACTGCACCTCATGACCTTCCTGATCGCGTGTAACGGCCCTGACGTCCGAAACAACCACTGACACTGCGCCGCCAGCTCTTGAACACCCGACGCAGGCATTCCGGGCATATCAGTCTCCAACCGATCCAGTACATTTATATAGGCATAATCCCCACCAACCGCTGACCAGTGCTCGCCCCACTTGCCATAAATATCAAACGTAATACTGCCCAATACCAACGGACAGCCATTCACCTGCTCCGTCAACGGCACGTCAAAACTGACCCGATTAGCTACCGGTTTGCCAGCCGTATCGAAAACCTTGAACTCCGGCCGCTTGCCCCGACGTTTGGGCAACGTGCAGGTCTCGCCTGTCGCGGGACGATAAACCGCGTCGCCTCTGAATCTAAAATTCGCCGGCAGATCGACCTCCAGGTTGAAACTGTCAGCAGGCTTCAACGCACATCCCGATATAGCAAACACAGCACTGACGAGCAGCATCCGTCTTACGATCACCGTGATCTGCTCACTCATGACATTTCTCTCCCTGCGACCGACGCCACTGCTCAACCACCCGCTGAAAATGATCCGCGGCCACCTCCTCCGGCATCGACTGCCAGCGAATTACAGCTGTTCCAACTGCCTCAGCCAGACGTTGAACCACCAGAAACTCCAGCTGTTCCGGGCTTTGCCACTGCCAGATACGTGCCTGTTCCAGCACGTTGTTCAACCAGACTTTCGGGTCTTGGTGTTCTGCCAAACGGGAGAGGTCCTCACTGTGCTCAGCCAACAGATAGCGCAAAATATTGGTCTGCAAAATCGTCATGGCCTGAGGGTTCGGTACTTTGAGCCAAGGCGCAGGATCAGGCACCGGATACTCACCCGGCATCGGGTTGTCGGCACTACACCAATGCTCACCCTGCCAATAACACACGCTGATAAGTGACCCGAGAAAGGCGGGCCATTGCTGGGTTGGCAGGTGGGCCAAGGCTCGCGCCAAGGTGCGGTTATCATGAAAGCGGTACAGTGCCTGGCTTCCCGCTGGCCCCACCAACAGCCGCTCACGCCAATGCCGGATAACGGCGCCCAAGTCGTCATCGGCCAGACTGCCCAACCATCCCCAATGGGTTTGCGGGGCTTGCAGCAAGGTTTGCAGCGCGGGCTCGCTGATAGTTTCGAGCAACAGGATAAGCGGACCATTTGCCGCCAACTCCGCCACCGCAGTTTCACTATAGAAGCTGCGGTATTGCGACAAGGTGCGGCTCGCCAGCAGTTGCTGACGGGTTTCGAACGGGGCCACATCTTGTAGTACCAGGCATAGTTGGTGCCCTGCCTGCTGCTGTTTAGTCATCCACTTGCCAAGGGTGATATCCATCAGGCCACCCTCCCCATCGGCTCACACACACCTTCCCGGCAACGCACACACACCGGGCAGAAGTCCGCTCCCAGTTGCCTGGCCAACTCCATGATTGCGCCTTGTGCAACAGCAACTTTCGCACTGGTTGCAACGAGTGGCGCCAGCGCCGCTACATCACCCGGCGCCAACGGAGTTGCCGACCGCGTAGTGCCAGGCATTCCGCCAAAGGTAATGGGTCGGCTGCTAAAAATGCCCCCCGCCTGAATCAGCAAATGCTCACCGCCCGCCTTTAAGCTCAACTGCGCACCGGCATCGATCACCAGGCTGGCGCCAGCCTTGAGATGAACCTGTTGCCCGGCTTCGATTATCAGGGTCTGGCCAACATGGGTCTGGCTGTTGCCATGCACCTGTAAATGATCATCCGCCTCAAGCCGGACTTTGCGATCACCGACCCCGCTACGATGCTCCTCAGCCTGGAGCGTGACAGTGCTCAATCCATGAATGGTTTCCCGGCGCTCGCCCGAAACCTCCAGGCGGCTGTCGTTGCCGATGACCTGTTCCATATCCCGTTGAGCCCGCAGGTAGACAAGCTCCTCGCCACGGCGATCTTCCAGATGCAATTCATTGGCGCCACCGGGCGGGGAACTGCGAGTGCGCAAGACACTCCGGGTCTTGTGTTGCGGCAACGGATAAGGCGTGGTTTGCCGGGCGTTGGGCAGGCAGCCATTGATCAGCGGCTGGTCCGGGTCGCCCTCCAGAAAGGTCACCAGTACTTCCATCCCCACCCGCGGGATCATCACGGCGCCAAAGCCGTCGCCCGCCCAACCTGAAGCCACCCGAACCCAGCAACTACTCTTGTCGTCATCCTTGCCGGCCCGATCCCAGTGGAAGCGAATCTTCACCCGACCATGCTGGTCGCAATGCACATCCTCACCCGCAGGCCCCGTGACAGTGGCGGTCTGGCTCCCGCTGATGCGCGGCTTGGGGTGTTTGAGCGGTGGACGGAAAGGCGCACGCCAAGGCGTCGCGGTGAATCGGTTGCGGTAGCCGTGGAAGGCGCCGGTGTCCGCGGTCGCCTCCTCCAGCACTTGGGGTTGGTAGCCTTCATGACGTACGCCGGTCACCAGCCACAGGTCGTTACACGACGCCTGTGGATGATCCTGCAATTGGAGAAAGTGCCCACTGCGCAACGCCGACTGATCGCTCTTGCCCAATGCCCGATGTCGGTCCCGCTGATGCCGCTCCAGCCCGCGTCGAGCCAGTTGCGCACCGCGCTGATGGCCGGTGAAACCCGCCGGGTAATAAAAGTCCTCAAGGACCTCACTGGATAATGGCCCGGCCTGATCCTGCAGGTGCAGGGACGGGTGCTCGAAATCGTAGTCCCGCCGCACCACCTGGCGACTACGGGTCGAGAGACGTACATCAAACCGCTGGATCACCCGTTGCTCGGCCACCAGCCCGCCCCTGGGCCGATAACGCTGCGCCGCCAGCCGGCGGAACACCGTCTGGTCATCACCGAACACCAGCATATGGCCGTCCGGGCTATGACGCAGGTGGTAATGAATACCCTCCTCTTCACACAACCGATGGATGAAATACAGGTCGGTTTCGCCGTACTGCACACAAAATACTCTCGGCGGGTAGACCACGGGGCCCAGCTCGAACGTATACGCATCCGCCAGGATGCCGTGCTGTTCCAGCACCGCCGCAATGATTTGCGGCACGCTGCGCTGTTGGAAAATCCGTTGGTCGCGGCGATGGGTGAGATACGCCAGGCGCGGTGCCAGCGTCAGGTGATAACGGGTTAACCGCTCACCCGTTTCATCCCGGCCAATGGCGTAGATCTGCCCGTGAAGGCCTTCACCAGGGTCCCCGAAATCCAGGTAAGCGGGCTGGTGCAGGAAGCTTTCCAGGTCCAGGGAGGGGTTTTCGCTGACCAACTGTACATGGATGGAAAAAGGTTGATTGATGGATTCACTGCCCTTGAAGGCAAGTACCTGAAAGTCATTGGCCAGCCCCGCAATGATCAGTTTGAAACGTGGTGCAACAAACGCGTTAAACATCCATTGTTACCCGCCATTAATTACAAAACTAAAATAACGCCTCCTACACAACCGCGCACAATGCTGTTTAAACATTGAAATGCACGGATGATAAAAAGCGTCTGGACGGCGTTAATCATAGCTATTTCAGGCAAAATTCGGCCTCTGCAAAATAAAACAGAAGTTTCGTACAACGATATTGGAAGTATCTTTTATTAAATAGAGAAATGCAGCCAAGTAGCCAGCATTGAACAATAGGAAAAGTCTTACGCCATTATTCACATTGGAAACTTAACCATTAGGAATTAACTGAGCGCACTCATTAAACCGAAAATAACCCTATACAACGTCCAGCCCTCAAAAATCCTGGCGCCGCGCCGTTCCAAACAGGCTGACACTACTCAACTCACCCTCATGCTCCTCAAGCCGAACAGGTGCCGTGCCACCCGGCATGACCACCGCCACCGCTCCTGCCGCAACCCAGCCCACATGCCAAGCGGCACAGGCCACCGCGCTGGCACTGGTGCCGGAAGACGCTGTGGGCCCTTCGCCACGCTCGAATACCCTGGCCATCAGGCGATTGTCAGACTCGCGGGCCACCCATTGCAGGTTGACCCCGGCCGGACAAGGTCGTCCCACGCCAGCGGGAGGTGCGAAGGCGACAGCCATCAACGGCTCAAACAGCGCCGGTTGCAGCATCTGCTGATTGCTCGGCAGCGCCGAAGCATCAGGCACGAAGGTCACGCAATGGGGATTGCCCACCCGCACAAACTGACTGCGATTCCACAGGGGATTGAGCCTAGAAAGCCCTGGGACATGGCTCGGTCCGCTGCTGTTGAGCACCAGCGACGGCGCACCCACTGCCAACGGCCCGAACTCAGGCCGCCCCAGCGCCAACCAGAAACCCTGGACCTCTTCGAGAAGTGCAGGCTCGACCCATGTCACCACCGGCGACAATGCATCCGCCTTATCGTGATGGACTCGCAACTCACACGCCCCGGACATCAACCCCTCATCAGTCAGCGCCTGGGCAAATATCGTCAAGCCATTGCCACTGCGTTCGGCCAAGGTGCCGTCGGTGTTGACGATCAACAGGTCAAATGGCGGCGCGGCCTGAAACGGCCCCACCAACAGGCCGTCACAACGATGGGTCTTGGCGTCCGGCGGGCGCGGCAACGAGCCCCAGCCGCACTCGGATGCGATGGCCGCCAGCGCCCAGGCCTGCCGAGAACCGGCGGCCAGGACGGCGGTGGCCGGCAACTCTATGCCCAGCTCACGCAGCACGGCCGGGCTGACCACCCCATAGATATTGCCGCGCGCGTCGTAAAAGCGGGTCATTGCGCCGTCCGCATAAAGATCCGCACCACTTCCTCCAGATGCTTGCGCATGGCCTGGCGGGCGCCTTCGGCATCCCGTTGTTCCAGGGCGTCGAGGATGCGGCGGTGCTCGTCTTCGGAGCGATGGGGCATGTCGTCAGATGTGTAGTGGGCCTGCAAACGCTGGAACATGCTGCCGTAGCGATGTCCCAGCAGGTGCGCGATCATCAGTGCATAGGCCGGGTTGCCCGATGCCTGGGCGATGCGGATATGGAATAGGCGATCGCCGGGATGGGTGTGGGAACCGTCACGGTTGTCCTGGGCGTTGCGCTCGAACGCCTCGCGGATACCCGCCAGTTCTTCGTCGGTAGCGTGCTTGGCCGCCAGGGCGGCGGTTTCCGGCTCGATCAGGCGACGGGCCTGGAGCAGGGAAAACGGCGGGATCTCGGCGTTGAAGTCGACGTGCAGGTTCAGCTCCGGATCAAATTCCTTCCATTGGTCACGGGTGGCCTGGGCCATCACCGGTTCCTGGCTGATTTTCGGTTGCGCCGGTTCACAAACCAACACGCCGTTGCCGACCCGCACGTCCACCAGGCCGATGACCTCCAGAGCAATCATCGCCTCCCGCACCGAGGCGCGACTCACCCCCAGTAATTTGGCCAATTCCCGCTCCGCCGGTAGACGGCTGCCAGGAGGAAATTCGCCGCTGTCGATCAAGGCCCGCAACTGGTCGGCAATCTGACGATAAAGGCGTTGGTTATCAATAACTTGAAATGGCATCTAGGCTCAGCTCGGTTCACGCACAGCACGCCGACTGGGTTCAACTTGCAAAAAAGCCGCTTGTTGACCGGGAAGTCTCGTGCTAAAAATTGGACCAATGGCCTGACCATTGGATCGTTTCCAGTGCAGTGATCATAGCAAACTCGCAAGGATTGGCTATGGGCTACGTCGAGGCTAGCTACGCCCTTAATGGCCTGACCATTGAGCCAATAATAACAATCAAGGGAGTCTGTCATGGACCTCACCGGTAAACGCGTGCTGATCACCGCTGCCGCCCAGGGCATTGGCCGTGCTAGCGTCGAAGCCTATCTGGCTGCTGGCGCCGAGGTATTTGCCGCCGACATCAATCAACAGGCACTCGCTGACCTGCCTGGCGCACGTACCGTGCTGCTGGATGTAACCGATGCAGCCGCCATCCAACGCATCGCTGAACAGTTGGGCCCGATGGATGTGCTGTTCAACTGCGCCGGGGTGGTCCACGCCGGCAATATCCTCGAATGCCCGGAAAGTGACTGGGCGTTTGCCATGGACCTCAACGTCACCGCCATGTACCGCATGATCCGCGCCTTCCTGCCCGGCATGTTGGCCGCAGGTGGCGGATCGATCATCAATATGTCGTCGGTAGCCTCCAGCATCAAAGGCGTGCCCAACCGCTTCGCCTACTGCGCCAGCAAGGCAGCCGTGATCGGCCTGACCCGCTCGGTGGCCGCCGATTTCGTCACCCAACGTATTCGCTGCAACGCCATCTGCCCCGGCACCGTTGAATCGCCGTCACTGCATCAACGCATCGCCGAACAGGCCACTCGCGAAGGGCGGCAACAGGATGAGGTATACGCCGCATTCACCGCCCGCCAGCCAATGGGCCGCCTGGGCACGCCGCAGGAAGTTGCCCAACTGGCGCTGTACCTCGGCTCTGACGCCAGCGCATTTACCACCGGCACCACGCAGATTATCGACGGCGGCTGGAGCAACTGACCGCCCCACCTTTATAAGAGGATTGCCCATGAAATTGTTGCGCTATGGCGAAAAAGGCCAGGAACACCCGGCCCTGCTGGATGCGGATGGCCAGTTGCGAGACTTGTCGGCCCATATCAGCGATATCGCAGGTGACACCCTGCTGCCGCACACTCTCGCCCGCCTGCAAGACCTTGACCCCGCCAGCCTGCCGTTGGTGCCCGGCAACCCGCGCCTGGGTGCCTGTGTCGGGCAAGTAGGAAAATTCATCTGCATCGGCCTGAACTACGCCGATCACGCAGCGGAAACCGGTGCGCCAATCCCTGATGAGCCGATCCTTTTCAACAAGTGGACCAGCGCCATCGTCGGCCCCAACGACAATATCGAAATCCCCCGCCACTCACGCAAGACCGACTGGGAAGTGGAACTGGGCGTGGTGATCGGCCAAGGCGGACGCTACATCGACGAAAGCCAGGCCATGGAACACGTGGCTGGCTACTGCGTGATCAACGATGTCTCCGAACGTGAATTCCAACTGGAACGCGGCGGCACCTGGGACAAGGGCAAGGGCTGCGACACCTTCGGTCCACTCGGGCCGTGGCTGGTGAGCCGCGATGAAATCGCCGACCCCCATCAACTGGCGATCTGGCTGGAAGTCGACGGGCATCGCTACCAGAACGGCAACACCCGCACCATGATTTTCCAGATCCCCAAGTTGATCAGCTACCTGAGCCAGTTCATGAGCCTGCAACCCGGAGATGTGATTTCCACCGGCACGCCACCCGGCGTCGGCCTGGGGATCAAGCCTATGCCGGTGTACCTCAAGGCCGGGCAAAAAATCCGCCTGGGCATCGAAGGCCTCGGCGAACAGAACCAGATCACCGTCGACGCCTGACAAGAGCCAAGGAGCCGTTCATGACCACTGTTACCGCGATTCTCGTCGAAGATATCCGCTTTCCCACATCCCAGTCCCTGGACGGCTCCGACGCCATGAACCCGGACCCGGACTACTCGGCCGCCTACGTGATACTGCAGACCGATAACCCGGGCCTTGAAGGCCACGGCCTGACCTTCACCATCGGCCGGGGCAACGAGATTTGCTGCGCAGCGATCAAGGCCATGGAAAACCTGCTGGTGGGCCTGACTCTGGAATGGATCACCGCAGACATGGGCCGCTTCTGGCGCCATGTCACCAGTGACAGCCAGTTGCGCTGGATCGGTCCGGACAAGGGCGCGATCCATCTGGCCACCGGCGCTATCGTCAACGCGGCATGGGATTTGTGGGCCAAGGCTGAAGGAAAACCCCTGTGGCGCCTGGTCGCCGACATGAGCCCGGAGCAGTTGGTGCGTTGCATCGATTTTCGCTACATCACTGACTGCATCACACCCGCCGAAGCCCTGGCCTTGCTGCGCCAGCGCACCGAAGGCAAGGCCGAGCGCATGGCCGACCTGCAAGCCAATGGCTACCCCTGCTACACCACCTCGGCGGGCTGGCTCGGCTATGGCGATGAAAAGCTGCGACGCCTGTGCCAGGAAGCAGTGGACGCCGGTTTCAACCACGTCAAGCTCAAGGTCGGCCACGACTTGCAGGATGATCTGCGCCGCGTGCGCATCGCCCGTGAAGTGCTGGGGCCAGACCGGCAACTAATGATCGACGCCAACCAGGTGTGGGAAGTTGACACTGCCATCGACTGGGTGCGGGAATTGGCATTTGCCAAACCCTGGTTTATCGAAGAGCCCACCAGCCCCGACGATATCGAAGGCCATCGCAAGATTCGCCTGGCCGTCGCACCGGTCAAGGTGGCGACGGGCGAGATGTGCCAGAACCGCATCATTTTCAAGCAACTGATCATGCGTGAAGCCATCGATGTGGTACAGATCGACGCCTGCCGCTTGGGCGGGGTCAACGAGGTGCTGGCGGTGATGCTGATGGCCGCCAAGTATGGCTTGCCAGTGTGTCCACATGCCGGTGGCGTCGGGCTTTGCGAATATGTGCAGCACCTGTCGATGATCGATTACCTGTGCATTGCCGGTACCCATGAAGGACGAGTCATCGAGTTTGTCGATCACCTGCACGAACATTTCGAAGAGCCTTGCGTGGTTCGTGGTGCGGCCTATATGCCGCCCCAGGCGCCGGGTTTCTCGATCCAGATGAAAGCCGCGTCCCGGGAGCAATTCCGCCACCGGCCGTGACCTGAACCGCACTTTGAATGGACGGAGCACAATAATAATGTCGTCCCCATCACTGCTCAGGCTCGATGCGCACCAGCATTTCTGGCGCTACCGAGCCGCTGATTATCCGTGGATCGGCGTACCTGAAGCCGGCCTGCGCCGGGACTTTATCCCACAGGATTTAAAGCCCTTGCTCGACGCCGCTGGCCTGGATGGCTGCATCGCCGTGCAAGCTCGCGCCGGTGAACAGGAAACCAACGCGCTGCTGGAAATGGCACGGCAACACCCGTGGATATTCGGCGTGGTGGGTTGGGTCGACCTGTGCGACCCAGCCCTTGAACAGCACCTGCATCAGTGGCGTGACCAGCCCCCACTTAAAGGCTTTCGTCATCAGATCCAGGATGAGCCCAGACCGGCGACGTTCATGGCTGATCCAGCCTTTTCCCGCGGCCTGCAGCAGTTGCAACAGCAGGGCTACGTTTATGAAGTGCTGATCCGCTGCGCCGACCTAAGCGCCGCCACTGCCCTGTGCCAGTGCCACGACCAGCATCATCTGGTACTCGATCACCTGGGCAAGCCGGACATTGCCAAAGGCCCCGGCGCCTGGGCCGATCACCTGGCACCCTTGGCCGCCCTGCCCCATGTCAGTTGCAAACTGTCGGGCCTGCTGACCGAAGCCGGACCCGGTCAACGTAATGCCCAGACGCTGCGGCCGTTTATCGAACTGGCCCTGGAGCTGTTTGGCGCCGAGCGCCTGATGTTCGGTTCCGACTGGCCGGTGTGCCTGCTGGCCGGCGAGTACGAAGGCACCTGCCAATTGCTGGAGCAGACCCTCGACCAGTTGTCCCCCAGTGAACACCAGGCTATCTGGGGCGGCACCGCCCAACGGGTCTATCAACTTGAAGGAAACTGCCCATGAATCTGCACTTGCAGGACCGTGTTGTGATCGTCACCGGCGGTGGCTCGGGGATTGGCGCGGCCATTTCCCTGGGGCTGATCGCCGAAGGGGCGATTCCGGTGATTTTCGGCCATCAGCCTTTATCCTCCGCGTTTTGCGCACAACTTGAAGAGCAAGGCCAAAGTCATTTCGTGCGGGTCGAGTTGCGCAATGAAGAGGCTTGCCGTGGGGCAGTCAATGAAGTGTTGCAGCGCTTCGGGCGGATCGACGGGCTGGTCAATAACGCCGGAGTGAATGATGGCGTGGGCCTGGAAGCGGGCCGCGGGGCCTTCGTCGAGTCCCTGGAAAAGAACCTGATTCACTACTACTTGATGACCCACCTGTGCCTCGATGCGCTTAAGGCCAGTCGCGGGGCCATCGTCAATATCAGCTCCAAGACCGCCCTCACCGGCCAGGGCGGCACCAGCGGTTACACCGCCGCCAAGGGCGCGCAATTGTCCCTGACTCGGGAGTGGGCGGCATCGTTGCTGGAACACGGCATTCGGGTCAATGCGGTGGTACCCGCCGAAGTACTGACGCCGTTGTATCAGCGTTGGATCGACGGCTTCGACAACCCCGAGGACAAGCTGGCCGCCATCGTCGAAAAAATCCCGTTGGGCAAGCGGATGACCACGCCGGAGGAAATCGCCGACAGCGTGTTGTTCCTGCTCTCACCCCGCGCCTCCCACACCACCGGGCAATGGCTGGTGGTGGACGGCGGCTACACCCATCTGGACCGGGCGCTGACGTGAGCGGCCAACGCTACTGCCTGGCCCTGGACCTGATCGACGACCCGGTCCTGATCGCCGAATACCAACAGTTGCATCAACGCATCTGGCCAGCCGTGGCCGAGCATCTGCGCAGCCAACAGGTACTGGACATGCAGATCTGGCGCCTGGGTACGCGGCTGTTCATGGTCATGGGCACCGGGCCCGATTTCAGCTTCGACGGGATGGACAGGGCCGCCCGCGACAACCCCGAGGTGCAAGCCTGGGAAACCTTGATGTGGCGTTTCCAGACGCCCACGCCATGGACCGCTGCCGGCGAAAAATGGCAGCCCATGGAGCAGATCTTCAGCCTGATGGAACAACCGTAACCCCGCTGCATCGCACGCCTTGATCCAATAAAAACAACAGGAGAAGCGTCATGTTAAGCAAAGACACACAAGTGGCAGACGGCGCCCGCGCCGTGCCGACCTATCGCTGGGCGCTGATACTGGTGACCAGTCTGTTCTTCCTTTGGGGCTTGTCCTACGGGCTGCTGGATGTGTTGAACAAGCACTTCCAGGAAACCCTGCACGTCAGCAAAGCCCAGTCTGGGCTGTTGCAGAGCGCCTACTTCGGCGCCTATTTCCTGATCGCTCTGCCGGCGGGCCTGTTGATGGATCGCCATGGCTACAAGGCCGGGATCCTTCTGGGCTTGTGCCTGTATGCGGCCGGTGCGCTGCTGTTCATGCCGGCAGCGGCGGCGGCCAGTTTTCCGTTTTTCCTGCTGGCGCTGTTCGTCATCGCCTGCGGCCTGGGCTGCCTGGAAACTGCGGCCAATCCTTACGCCACGGTGCTGGGCGAACCCGAGGGTGCCGAGCGGCGGCTGAACCTGGCGCAATCGTTCAACGGCCTCGGCCAGTTCTTCGGGCCGCTGATTGGCGGTGCAATGTTTTTCAGTGCCGGCAGCACACCCGCCTCAGACATGAGTTCGCTGCAAACCACCTACGTGGTAATCGCGATTCTAGTGTTGCTGGTGGCGGTGCTGATTGCCCGCACGCCACTGCCGGACTTGCGCGCCCAGGAGCAGGCGCTGCAACCGGCTGCCGGCAAGGGACTGTGGCAGCATCGGGAGTTTGTTGGCGGCGTTATCACGCAGTTTTTCTACGTCGCGGCCCAGGTCGGTGTCGGTGCGTTTTTCATCAACTATGTCACTGAGCATTGGGCGCAAATGAGCAGTCAGCAGGCCGCGTATCTGCTGTCGATTGCCATGCTGGCCTTCATGTTTGGGCGTTTCTTCAGTACTTGGTTGATGGGGCGGGTCAGCGCCCAACGGTTGCTGCTGATTTACGCACTGATCAATATCGCCCTGTGCGCATTGGTGGTGATGGGGCTGGACGGTGTGTCAGTGATTGCGCTGATCGCGGTGTTCTTTTTCATGTCGATCATGTTCCCGACGCTGTTTGCCATGGGCGTGAAAAACCTCGGCCCTCATACCAAGCGTGGCAGTTCGTTCATGATCATGGCGATTGTCGGTGGCGCGTTGATGCCTTACCTGATGGGCAAGGTGGCCGATCACAGTTCGGTGGCCATGTCATACCTGTTGCCGCTGGGCTGTTTTGTGATTGTTGCGGTGTATGCCCGCAGCCGGTTGCGTCAGGGATAACGCAGAGGGTTCATCTGGAAGGTGGTAATCCACTGCAAGAAGCCCGGGGTTCACCAGTTCCCAAGCGGATTACGCACCTTCCAGATGACCTCATACAACAAGCGGGTAAGTGCCATACAGATCAGTGATACATGAGTGGCTGGGAAGCTGAATAGTGTTCCATCCCTATAAAAATAAAGATCCATTGCCCCCTGTCCCGGCAAACCGGGGGAACCCTGCTCGCTCGATACGGCCTGATATGCAAGGATGTTGCGCTGCACATCGTCGTTGAACGCAAAGCCAAGGATTTTCATGACCGCCATCAGCACCCCAGCACCCGTGCTCCCCGGGCGGTTGGAACAAATGTCGACCCGCATCGCCTTTTTCATCGCAGGCTTCAGCATTGCCGCCTGGGCGCCGCTGGTGCCTTACGCCAAGGCCCGCGCCCAGCTCGATGAAGGCACCCTCGGTTTGTTACTCCTGTGTCTGGGGGTAGGCTCAATCATCGCCATGCCGGCCGCAGGTGCCCTGGCGTCACGGTTCGGTTGCCGGCGAGTGTTGATTGGCGGGACGATTTTGATCTGCCTGGCCCTGCCACTGCTGGCCACTGTCAGTTCGATCCCACTGCTGATGGCTTCGCTGTTTCTGTTTGGCGCCGGCCTTGGCACCGTGGATTCCACGGTCAACCTGCAAGCGGTGATCGTCGAGCGAGCCAGTGGCAAAACCATGATGTCAGGCTTCCACGGGCTGTTCAGCCTGGGCGGTATTGTCGGTGCGGCGGGTGTGAGCGGATTGCTGGGGTTGGGCTTGTCGCCGCTGCAGGCAATCCTGGTGGTCATCGTGATCATGGTGGTAGCGCTGCTCAAGGCGGCGCCACACTTGTTGCCCTACGGCAGTGAAAGCTCGGGGCCAGCCTTTGCCATTCCCCATGGCGTAGTGCTGTTTATCGGTTGCCTGTGTTTTATCGTGTTTCTCGCCGAAGGCGCAGTGCTGGATTGGAGTGCGGTATTCCTCAGCGCCGAACGCGGTCTGGACGAGGCTTATGCGGGGCTCGGTTATGCCGCATTCGCCTTGACCATGACTGCGGGGCGCCTGACGGGAGATGCCATCGTCCGTCGTCTGGGCGCCACCAAGGTCATCATTCTTGGCGGGGCTCTTGCGGCCCTCGGCATGCTACTTGCCACCTTTTCCTCCGACTGGGCAATGGCATTGCTCGGCTATGCGCTGGTAGGGGCAGGAGCCTCCAATATCGTGCCGGTGTTGTACACCGCCGTCGGCAAGCAGAATGTCATGCCTGAACATATCGCCGTGCCGGCCATCACCACGCTGGGTTACGCGGGCATCCTCGCCGGACCGGCATTGATCGGATTTGTCGCTCATGGCAGTAGCTTGAGCACGGCGTTTCTGTTGATTGCGCTGTTGCTGATGGGTGTGGCAGTCAGCGGAAAAATCCTGCGGGTTTGACAGCTCAGCGCTTGAGATGCTTCGAGGCGTCTCAAGCACCGATGAGAGGATGTGTCACATGTCCTTTTCTTTCTTGTCGTTCTTCAGCCAGCGATCAATGCTGTAGTTCTTTAGCCAGCCATCGTCATTGTGGCTGCCAAAAATATTGGTACCGTTGGCTTTGGTGCTGTCCAACGAGGCCAGCAAGCCAGGACGTTCAACCAGGTTCTTTGCCATGTAAACCTGTTGTTCGCTGTATTTTTTCTTGGGCAACCCATTCGCTGGATCGAGGACCACATTCGCGCTCTTGTCGACTTCGTCAGGGTCCTTGCTCATCTCTATGAGCTTGTCTTTATTCACGTAGCGGTGTTTTTCGAAAAAGAATGACCGGTCTTCTGACTTGTCCCTCAAATCATCAAATACGCCTCTAAACGCCTTGACGAGTTGGGCGTTGCTCATTGAATGAAACGGATCAGCGCTCTGCGTATTGGGGTCGGTGTTGCCCACCAGGCTGTCAGCCGCCTCGGCAAGGCTTTTCTCGGTGATTTTGCCACCATTGCCAAGGATCGCTTCGTTCAAGCGCGGACGATTGAGGATCGCCTTGGCCAGCATGATGTTGCGGTCCTGCCCTTCACTCTCGCCCATTTTTTCAGCAGCGATTTTCTGCAGGGAGGACTGGGTCAATTTGCCATCTTTTTTAAATTTATCCAGCTCTGAGAAGTTGTTCTTGAATGCAGTCGCCAACAGGCTGTCCGACGAGCTGACGTAGGGATTTCCAGAAGTCTGCATCCCGCCATGGATGTTCTGAAAGTCCACGTGACGGGTCTGGGGGGCAGACATGCCTGGAAACTGCAAAGGGGCGGCATAAGCAGTGACCTGACCAGGTGCGCCAAGCGCTCGGACATCCATTCCCGGACGAGTGTAACCCGTGCCACCGAATGCCACGGGGGCTGCGCGCTGCTCCGAACCAAGTATGGCCTTAATATGCGGCGGTACGAAAGATAGTGTGCCGCCGGGGTTGATACCGTTGATAGTCATGATTCACTCCACATATTGGGATTGCAATGCCTTGACCCTGACAACCGTAATATCCGAGAACAGGTCGTCTATTAATGCGGGACAAGCAAAGTCTGTGTGGCAAACCAGCGAAAATGGTTCCTGCCCATTGAGCAAAGCTGACAAGACACCTCAAGTTTATCCAGATGCAGTTGTCAGTTGCCCAAGGCAGGTTATTACGACTTCAATATCTATGAATGGTGTGGGCGAAAACTACTTGGCTTTAGCCTGGCAAAGACGACGTTGTTACTCCGTAACCGTAATACGGATTGCTATTACCCTTGGACTTATCTACTGCAATCTGTAGATTTTTTCGATCAATAAGCCCGTCATACTTTCCGGTTTCAGAGTGTTTATCTGAAAGCCCGAGAAGATTGGGACGCATCAAGTACTCTTGAGCCAGCAGAGTGTCACGATCCTGCGAGAAATTACCGGAAGGATATGGACGATCAGCAATCGCCTTGAGTGATTTTTCAGAGATATATCCACGTCGTTTCGGATCTTCGAACGTGCCAAAGCTGTTTTGCAGTGCTTGGGCAAGACTCGCATCAGACTGCTGGGAGAACTCATTCCTGGGGGGTTGCCCGTAGGATGGCGGCGGGCAATACCCCGGATCCGGCAAAGGCTGCGGGAAAACTCCGGGCCCACAGCCATTCCCCGGCTGGGCGGGCATGCCTCCACCCCAACCTGGGCCGCCCCCACCCATAGGAGGTTGACCCATCATCTGCATGAAAAAATTCATCATATTCATATAGAGCCGCTGGAGCGGGTTCGTATAGGAAGCCTGTGCCTGGCCATAAGAGGGCGCAGCGTTATTGCCCGGTGCCTGGAATGAGTTCGAACTTGTGAAGTCCCTCATATTCGGGGAGCCAAAAACCTGGTTCTGGCGTTGCGATTCAAAGAATTGAAGCCCTTGCGGCGCACCCCCTCCGTTGAATACAAACGGAGCCTGTGTCGATTGATACCCTGAATGCTGTCGCGGGCAACAGGTGCTTTGCATGCCGGACATCGCCTGTTGAGGATCAGGCTTTAGACCGGCAGAAATGGACACAATCACTCCGTTACTACTGCGAAACTCAGTTTGTGCATATGTCATGTGAAACCCTCTGCTCAGTTTGTGAAAGCACACCACCTGCCGACGTCCGGGCGCCAGCAAGTACACGTTATGTGGCAAGCCAGCAGAGTTGGTTCCTCGATATGTTTTTTATGCGTTATTGGCTGAGGGAAAAATCCGATATAAATCTGTTAACAGTCCTTATTGCGCCGTCAGATAATAATCAGCCAATACTCATTGGCAGGAATAGTCCTACCCACTTGAATCACCTAGTCATCACGCCGACTCAATGTCGAGTATGGAACCGATTGGAAAGGCCCAACGTCCTCTATCAAGCTAAATAGACTCCCACAGACCTGCATTGCGCATTCTGTAAGAGTCTGCTTGAGCGGGTACTTAGAAACCTACGCTGGCCTGCACAAAGAACGTGCGCGGTTCGCCCAGGTAAAGCCCGGCATTGTTATCACTGGAACGGGTGTAGTGCTGCTGGTCGAAGACGTTTTTCACACCGACGCCCAGTTTCAGGTTCGACAGTTGCGCACCGAAGTCGTAGCCGCTGCGCACGTTGACCGACACGTAGCCTGGGATATCACCGTACTGACCGTCAGCGGTGGGCTGGGTGACGTAGGTACTGGTAGTACCCGGCGCACGCTGACCGGACTGGGCGTAGACGTCGAGGTTGTGGGTCCAGTGGTTGACGTCGTAACGCAGCCCCAGGGTCGCCACTTCTCGGGAGTACAGCGGCAGGTCACGGCCCTTGAACGGCACATCGCCCTCGGAGGTGGCCTTGGTGTAGGTGATGCCGGCATTGGCGGTCAGGCCTTCCAGGCGCGGGTCCAGGTTCGCCAGGTCGTAATGGGCCGAGGCCTCGATACCGGTGTGTTTGGTGGCACCGAGGTTGGTCCAGCCCACGTCGTTGCTGACGTATTGAAGCTCATCAGAGAAGTCGATGTAGAACAGCGTCACTTCGCCGCCCCAGACGTTGTCGTTGTAGCGCGTACCGATCTCGTAGGTCTTGGCTTTTTCCGGTTGCAGGCCGTTGGCAGTCTGGTCGCCGTTACCGCCCTGGCCGAGCTGAAAGTATTGCAGGCTGCCAAAAGACGTTTCGTAGTTGGCGAACAGTTTCCAGGCATCGGAGAGGTGGTACATCACGCTCAGTGCCGGCAGCGGTTCATTGTTTTTGATCTGGCGACGTTTCTCCTGGACCGTGGTGCCGTTCAGCGCCACTACCGGGCGGTCATGCCATTCGGTGCGAATGCTTTCGAAGCGAATGCCCGGCGTGATGGTCCATTTGCCCACGTCGATCTTGTCATCGATATAAAATGAGTTGGCCTCGGTGCCACCGGTGCGGTCCTGGTAGACATGGCCGTCATTCTGGCCGACCGGCGTGGGCAGGTTGTTGACCAGTGCCAAGCTGGTGGCCTGCTCGTGCATGCCTTCTTTCAGGTAGCGATAACCGATGCTGGCTTCCTGGGTGGTGGGGCCAAGGTCAAAGACATGGGACACCCGTGGCTCGATGCCGAAGGTGTAGTAGGTGCGTGGGTAGGAACTGAGGGCTTTCAGGTCGCGGTTAGCGATGTTGCTGCCACGGAAACTGTCCGAGTAATAGGTCAGCACTTCGGCCTGAGTGCGGTCGTCGATCTGCCGGATGTATTTGAAGGACACATCTTTGCGCCGGCCACTGAAGTTGTCCCAGTCACGCACCGATTGATACGGGTTGGCGTCGAACTGCTTCTGGGTCAGGCCGCCGGGCATGTCGGCACTGGCATCGTAGTAGTGAAAATTCAGCGAGAAGTCGTCTTGATCGGTCGGCGCCCAATGGGTCTTGAAGATCACATCGTCGATGTCGTTGGCGTTGTTGCTGTTGCGATAACCGTTGCCGTTGACTCCGGAGTACAGCAGCGCTGCACCGATGCCGTTGTCGGCCGTGCCACCGATAAAGGCGTTTTCCACATGCTTCCAGCCGCCGTGAGCGGAAGTTTGCAGGGTGGTGCCGACTTCCCCGGAGAACTTCTCGGGGATCGCGCGGGTCACGAAGTTGATCACGCCGCCGACGTTCTGTGGCCCATAACGTACGGAACCGGCGCCGCGCACCACGTCGATGCTGTCCAGGTTGCCGGCGGAAATCGGCGCCATCGACAGCTGAGGCTGACCATACGGAGCAAAGGCCGCCGGTACGCCGTCGATCAGCACCGTGGATCGTGGCGACAGGCGCGACGTCAGGCCGCGCACGCCGACGTTGAGGGAAATATCGCTGCCACCGGTACCGTTGGACTCCTGCACCTGCACACCCGGCACGCGCCGCAGCACGTCACCGACGTTCATCGCGCCCTGCTCCACCATGGCTTCGCGGCGGATCACCGTTCGCGCGCCGGGGTGGTTTTGCACCACTTCGGCATTGGCATCGCCCAGCCAGTCGCCGACCACCTTGATGTCGGTGGCGCCCAGTTCCAGGGGCGAACCGGCTTCACCGGTGCCACCGGACAACGGGCGCAGCGTCACCGACCCGGAATCAATCTGGTAGTCCAGGCCGCTGCCTTGCAGCAATTGGCGCAAGGCTTGTTCTGGCGACAGGTTGCCGTCCACTGCAGGCGCTTGCTTGCCGGCCACCATGTCAGGGCTGAAAAACACTTGCAGGGAAGTTTGCTGCCCCAGCTGGCTCAGCGCCGAACTCAAGGGTTGAGCCTGGATATGAATGGCGTCGTCAGCGTAGGCCGCCGGGATCGCGGCACTGACCGCAAGAGCCAGGGCCAGTGGAACCCAACGGAACAATTTATTGTTTTTCACGGCGAGTTTTTTCACGTCGAACCTAGTCCTGTGATCGCAAGAGAGTGCGTCTGTTAATGCAAACCAGTTGCAGTTGGACAAGAAGACGAAGAACTCGGAAAAAACCTGAATCTAGCGTGAAATTATTTCCTGGCTGCCGTCGGGAAGTGTGCGCAGGGCCACCGGCAATATGTGCGGCAAGGCCTTGAGCAACGCGTCGGTGTCGTTGGATTTGAACACGCTGGTCAGGCGCAGAGTGCTCGCCGCCGTGCTGACCCGAAGCGGTTGCTCACGGTAGCGGGAGACTTCCCGGGCCACTTCACCGAGGGTCGCGTTGTTGAACACCAGCTTGCCCGTGCGCCAGGCTGTGAGTTCTTCTGGATTGACGGCGTAAGCCGCCGCCACCAGCCCCTGGCCATCAATCGCCGTGCCCCGGCCTGCCGTCAGCGTGACGAGATGCTCCGGGGATCGGCCCTGCACCTTGACCGTACCGGCCTCGACCACTACGCGGGTCTGATCCTCATCGCGGCGCACGTCGAAACGGGTACCGGTGACCGTCACCTGCCCTGCTCCGGCCTTGACCACAAAGGGCCGACTGCTGTCGTGCTCGACACTGAACATCGCTTCGCCCTGCTTGAGTTCAATGCCGCGCTGGCCCTTTTCGTAATGCACGATCACCACGCTGCGACTGTTCAAGTCCATCAGCGAACCGTCCGGCAACGCGACCTGACGGCGCTCACCCAGGGTTGTACTGAATTGGGCCTCATAAGCCTGCGGATGATTCAAGCCGCTAAACAGCCCAAGGCCAACGGCGAGCGCCAACACACTGGCCGCCACCGCATAACGCAGCAACGGGCGGCGCTTGGTACATGCCGGAGGCGTATCGCACAACGCCTGTAACCGATCCTTGGGCAACAAATCAGTGGCGCTCCACAGCCCTTGCAACACGTCAAATTCGTACTGATGCTCAGGGCTTTCCTCACGCCAGGCGTCGAAACGGCTGCGCTCCTCGGTGCTCAACGGGCTGTCCTGCAGACGCACGAACCATTGCGCAGCCTCGTCTCGGGTCGTCGCACTGCCGCCGGCACACTCACGGGCATCCATCATGGAAGGTCCTGTTTCAAAACGGGCATGGGTCATGGGGCTATCGCGTCCAGGCGCTCGCGCAGATGCCGCAGGGTGCGGATCATATACTTTTCCACCATGTTTTTAGAAAGCCCCAGGCGCTCGGCGATTTCCTGCTGGGTCAGCCCTTCGATCTTTTGCCAGATGAAAATCTTGCGGCAATTAAGCGGCAACTCGGCCAAGGCCCGCTCGATGGAGGCCGCCAACTGGATCGCGTGCATGAAGTGCTCCGGGTCGCCGCTGGGGGGCGAACTCTGATCAAAGGCTTGCAACGCCATCGCCTCCCGCCGGTCCTCGCGACGATAGGCATCAACGGCGATATTGCGCGCGGTCTGATGCAGATAGGCGCGAGGCTGCTCGACCTGGGTCGATTTGGACTCAAGTACCCGCACGAAGGTATCGTGGGCCAGGTCCTCGGCCTGCTGACGGTTTCTCAGGCGGCGCGTCCAGGTCCCGATCAACTCTTCGTAGTGCTCGAAAAAGCCTGTTCTGCGGGGCGGCTGAGGAGTCATCGGGATGCACTGGGTAGGCGGGGCGCGAATAGTAATGCTTCCTATTAAGCGGAGCAATTGCTTCCCGTCGCCCAGGCCATTCAAACCAACCGCTTAATCTGCTTATGCCGCCAAACCAACCGGTAATACGCCGTCTGCAACGCCAACATCGTCAAATACGTCACCGGAAATGCCATCCACACCCCTTCCAGCCCAAACCGCGCATTGAGCAGATACGCCACCGGCAACTCCACCCCCAGCACGCAGAAAATCGAGATCGCCACCGGCATCAACACCACGCCACTGGCGCGCATGATCCCGCCCACCACCGCCTGGAAGCCGAACACCAGGATGCTCCAGAGCATGATGTGCAGCAGGTGCTCGGCCTTGATCCGCGCTTCGTTGTCGGTGATGAACAGCCCCAGCAACCAGTGGGACAACACATAGCCCAGCACAATCAACCCGCCCGTCAGGCAAGTGTTGATCAAAAGCCCCGTGCGCAAGATCGGCCCGATGCGTTCCAGGCGTCCCGCACCAATGGCCTGGGCGCCGAGGATCGAGGCCGTGATGGCAATCGACAGCGCCGGAAATTGCACATAGTTGACGATCTGCGTCACCGCGCCATAAGCCGCCGTGGCTTGGGAACCATGGCTGTTGACCAGCGCCAGGATTACCAGCTCCGACAGCGACAGCACTACCATCTGCAAGCCAGTGGGCAAGCCGATGCGCAAGACCTTGCCGAGGATCGCCCGGTCCAGGCGCAAGGCCTTGAGCAGTTCGCGATCTGGCGCCATAACGTGCTTTTTGTGGCGCAGGCGCAGCACCAGAAACAACATGGCCAGGGCGTTGCCTACCAGCCCGGCCCACACCGCGCTCTGAATACCCATGGGCGGCAAGCCGATCCAGCCGCGAATCAGCGCTGGGGTCAGCAGCAGGCCCACCAGTGTCGACACCACCAATGCCAACAACGGCGACACCGTGTCGCTCACCCCCCGCAGCAACTGGGTGTAGAGGATAAACACCAACAGCAGCGGCATGATCAACATCATAATCTGTGCATAGCCGACCGCGTCGTCCAGCACATCCGCCGGCGTGCCCAGGGCCTGCATCGCCGGGCGGGCGAACAGGCTGCCCAACACCGCCGCGATCACCCCGATCAACGCACCCAGCGTCAAGGTGGCACCGGTGATCGACTTCACCAGGCCCGTCTCCTGCGCCCCCCAGGCCTGGCCGATCAGCACCGAGGCGCCCGCCCCCAGGCCGATCACCAGGGCGATAAAAAAGAACACGATGGGAAACATCCCCGATACCGCCGCCAACGCCTGGGTGCCGAGCATTTGCCCGACATAAATGCCGTTGAGGGTGCCGGAAAAACTCTGCAGGAAATTGGACAGCACCATCGGTGCCAGAAAGATCAGGTAGACCTGCCACAGCGGGCGTTGCAAAGGGTTTTGCATGAAATGCGGGGCCTCGGGAGAACAAAGCGACCGAGGGGTTATACCGTAAATGGATCCAATCGCGCTGCGCTTTATCCGCACTCGGGCTCGACGATCAATGCAACATCTCCCGCAGCCGATACCACAACATCCCCAGCGCCAGCAGTGGCGAGCGCAACGCCTTGCCGCCGGGGAAGGTCATGTGTGGCACCCGGCTGAAAATATCCAGGCCCTGGCTGTGCCCGGCGTGAATGCCTTCGGCCAACAACCGCGCGCACCAATGAGTAACGTTAAGGCCATGGCCGCTATAGCCCTGGGCGTAGAACACATTGGGGTATTGGCTGAGCCGCCCCACCTGGGGAAACCGATTGGCGGTGATGCCGATCTTGCCGCCCCACTGGAACTCAATGGCGGTGCTGGCCAGTTGCGGGAAGACCTTGAGCATCTTCGGCCGCATGTAAGCGGCAATATCTACCGGGTCACGACCGGAGTAATGACAGGCACCACCAAACAACAAACGGCGATCTGCCGAAAGCCGGTAGTAATCGAGCCCGACCTTCTGGTCACACAACGCCAGGTTCTGCGGGATCAACTGGCTAGCTACTTCAATCGATAACGGTTCGGTAGCGATGATATAGCTGCCAGCGGGAAGCACCTTGCCACTCAAGCGCGGCTCCAGGTCTTCCAGATGCGCATTGCACGCCAGCACCAGGCTGCCCGCGCGCACGGTGCCAAACTCACAACGCACCTGCACCGTATCGCCATGGATCAATTCCAGCACCGGGGTGTTTTCGAAGATTCGCACACCAAGGGATGCAGCGACGCGGGCCTCCCCCACGACCAGGTTCAGCGGATGCAGGTGTCCTGAGCCCATATCCACCAGGCCACCGGCATACAAACCCGAACCCACCACCTGCTGTATATCCTGCGGTCCCACCAGCCGGGTTTCATGGGCATAACCCAAGGTTGCCAAACTCTCCAGCTCACCCTGAAACGCCGCGAACTGCGCTGGCGTGTTGGCCAGTTCGCAAAAGCCCCAGCGCAAGTCGCAGTCTATGGCGTGTTCGCGGATGCGCTCGCCCACCAGCGCCACCGAATCGATTCCCGCCTGTTGCAGGTAACGCACGCCCTCCTCGCCCACATAGCGGGCAAAGCCGGAGACGTCATGGCCGATTCCGCGTATCAACTGCCCGCCGTTGCGCCCGCTGGCGCCCCAGCCGATGCGCCGGGCTTCCAGCAGGATCACCGAAAGTCCGCGCTGAGCCAACTCAATGGCGGTGTTGACCCCGGTAAAACCACCGCCGATCACGCAGACATCGGCGCTCAGGTCAGCGTCCAGTGATGGATGCCGGGGCATGGCGTTGGCCGAAGCCAGGTAGTAGGACCGGGCGTGGTCTGAAGACGAGAGATTCATTGATTGGACTTCACTTTGCTCCAACTGCGAGTCATCACGCGCATGATCGCCGGGCTTGGGGTGGTCGAAATGTAGAGTTTGTCGAGCACTTCCTGGGGCGGGTACACCTCAGGATTGTTCACCAATTGCGGGTCCATAAAGGCCTTGGCTGCAGGATTCGGGTTGGCATAGCCGACGGAGGCGCTGACCTTCGCAATCACCTGCGGGTCCAGCAGGTAATTGATAAAGGCGTGGGCTTCTTTCGGGTTGGCGGCGTCTGCCGGAATGGCCAGCAGGTCGAACCACAGGTTGCTGCCTTCCTTAGGAATCGAATAGGCAATGTTGACGCCGTTGTTGGCTTCCTTGGCACGGTTGGCGGCCTGGAACACGTCGCCGGAGTAACCGAAGGCCACGCAGATGTCGCCGTTGGCCAGGTCGGAGATGTACTTGGATGAATGGAAATAGGTGATGTACGGCCGCAGAGTCAACAGCTTGGCTTCGGCCTTTTTGTAGTCTTCAGAATTCTCACTGAGCGGGTCCATGCCCATGTAGTTGAGGATCGCCGGGAACACTTCATCCGCCGAGTCCAGTACAGCCACGCCGCACTGGTGGAGCTTCTTCAGGTTCTCGGGTTCAAACAACACCGCCCAGGAATCGATATGGTCGATGCCCAGCACCTGCTTGACCTTGTCGACGTTATAGCCAATGCCGTTTGTGCCCCACAGATACGGCACCGAATGCGCGTTGCCCGAGTCGTTTTTCTCCAGCAGCGTGAGCAGTTTGGGGTCCAGATTCTTGTAGTTTGGCAACTGCGAGCGATCCAGTTTCAGAAACGCCCCTGCTTGTACCTGGCGCGCCAAAAAGTGGTTGGATGGCACCACTACGTCATAGCCGGTGCGGCCCGCCAGCAGTTTTCCCTCCAGGGTTTCATTGGAGTCGAACACGTCGTAGATCACCTTGATCGAGGTCTTGGCCTGGAAGTCGACCAGGGTGGTCTCGCCGATGTAGTCGGTCCAGTTGTAGACGCTGACCGTCGGCGCGGCCTGGCTCGTAGCGCTGAACAACACCGCCAAGGCCAGTGGAAGAAGCTTTTTCACACGACGCATATCGACACCCCTTTGCATGATTTTATTGTTATGTAATCGCCCACCCTCGACGACAAGCTGTCGAGGCGTGTTTAGTGCGTTAGACGCTCAGCAACAAAAACTCGCGCTCCCAGGAACTGATCACCCGCTTGAAATTCTCGTGTTCGGCACGCTTGACCGCGACGTAGCCACGGACAAACTTGTCGCCCAGGTACTGCTTGATGGTTTCGCACTCTTCCATCTTGGTCAGGGCGTCTTCGAGGGTGATCGGCAGGCGAAAACTGCGCCGCTCGTAGGCTCGGCCTTGCACTGGGGCGCTCGGCTCGATCTTTTCGATCATCCCCAGGTAGCCGCACAACAGGCTCGCGGCGATGGCCAGGTACGGGTTGGCGTCGGCTCCCGGCAGGCGGTTTTCCACGCGCATGGCGTCGGGGCTGGAAGTGGGCACGCGCAGGCCGACGGTGCGATTTTCTTCGCCCCACTCGACGTTGACCGGCGCCGACGTCTCCGGCAGGAAGCGGCGAAACGAGTTCACATTCGGCGCAAACATCGGCAGCAGCTTGGGGATGTACGTCTGTAAGCCGCCGATGTAGTGCAAAAACAACTGGCTCATCTTGCCGTCACCATCGACAAACACCGGCTTGCCGGTGGCGATATCCACCACACTCTGGTGCAGGTGCATGGCGCTGCCAGGCTCGTCGGCCACCGGCTTGGCCATGAAGGTCGCGGTGACGTTGTGCTTGAGCGCCGCTTCGCGCAGGGTGCGCTTGAACACGGTGATCTGGTCTGCCAGGTCGAGGGCGTCGCCGTGGCGGAAGTTGATTTCCATCTGCGCCGGGCCGTCTTCGTGGATCAGCGTGTCGATGTCCAGGCCCTGGGCTTCGCACCAGTCGTAGACGTCTTCGAACAGCGGATCAAATTCGTTGGCGGCGTCGATGGAAAACGACTGGCGGCCGCTTTCCGCGCGACCTGAGCGGCCTAGTGGGGTTTTCAGCGGCAGGTCCGGGTCTTCGCAGCGCTGGGTCAGGTAGAACTCCATTTCCGGTGCGACAATCGGCTGCCAGCCCCGGTCGGTGTAGAGCTGCAAGACCTTTTTCAGCACGTTGCGCGGCGACAGTTCGATGGGGTTGCCGTGCTTGTCGAAGGTGTCGTGAATGACGATGGCAGTGGGCTCAATGGCCCACGGCACGACGTAGGTGGCGTTGGATACCGGGCGGCAGATCATGTCGATACCGGCCGGGTCCAGCAGGTCGTAGTAGATGTCGTCGTCGACAAAGTCCCCGGTGACCGTTTGCAACAAGACACTTTCCGACAGGCGCATGCCTCGCTCATGCAGGAACTTGTTGGTGGGTGCAAACTTGCCGCGTGCGATGCCAGTAAGGTCACTGATCACGCATTCGACTTTGATAATCTTGTGTTCTTTCAACCAGTCGGACAGCTGATCGAAGGGGGTGTGCATAAAGACCTCGGTCTAGGTTTGAAAAGCGCCGGCAGTTCGATCAGGCTCCAATGGCCCACTTCCCCCGCAGCGCGTTGAGGTCTATCTTGAACCCGCCTCTCGACAGCATCTATCCACTTTTCGCCAACCATAACGCACCATTAGAGTGCGCCCAGGTTACCCATGACACAGGCAACAGCTTTGCGCGTACAGGCCTTCACCACCGGTGATGTGGCCGCCCAATGCAGTGCGACACCCGGCTGGGTGCAGCAGTATCAGCAGATGTCCCCGGGGCATTTTGCCGGGCATATTCGCTATCTCGACCTGCAAGGGGTCCATGTGTACGAAGAGCGGATGAACACGCGGGTGGAGCAGAGTTTCAACGCGCCGCCAGGTTCGTTGGCGTTCTGCTTCGATGGCAGCGACAACGCGCTGTATATGCTCAATGGCGAAAGCCGCAACATCTGGATCACGCCAGAGAACTACCGTGAAGTGGCGGTGGTATTTGGCCCGCAGTTTGTCCAGAGGCATGCCCTGGACGTTGCGAAACTGGAAGGGCTGTTCATGGCCCCGCTTAATTCGCTGCAAAACGCCCTGTTCAGTCGCTGGCTCAGCACAACGCTCACTCGCTTGTCACAAGTAATCGATGCGCCCAGCTGCGATGCCCTGACTCAGCAGTTGCTGGACGATTGCCTGTTCATTCTCGATAACGCTTGCGTATGCCTGGACAAGGGTTCGTTTCAGCGCCGTACCGAAGAGCGAATCATCATGGCGCGGATCGGTGAATGGGCGGCGGATATGCCGGATGAAACCGTCAACCTGATGGAGCTGGCGCGCATTGCCGGGGTGCCGTTGCGCCAGTTGCAAAACGGGTTCAAGTCCTACACCGGAATAAACCCGGCGCAATGGTTGAGACTGCGGCGGCTGAACAGTGCGCGGCGGGAACTATTGAATCCGCCGTCAGTGGAGACGACCGTGACCGAGGTGGCAATGAAATGGTCGTTTTGGCATTTGGGGCGGTTTTCCAATAGTTATCAGGCGTTGTTCCAGGAGTTGCCCAGCGAGACTCTGAAGCGCCACCAGAAACTTCGGTGACATGCTATCCATGTGCGTGGTTTACCTGCGATGGCCATCGCAGGCGAACCCCTTTTTTCTCTACTAGCCTTGGGTTTTGAGAAACGCCGCCATCAACTCATTAACCCGCTCCGCCGCTTCCAACTGCACCATATGCCCCTGCCCCGGCAGGATCTCCACCAGGGCCTCCAACCCCTGGGCATGGCTTGCTGGAATAATTGCGTCGTCACTACCCCAGATCACCAGGCTCAGCTGTTGCCCCACCACATTGCGCAAATCCATCAACTGCCGGCCACCGCTGAACAACTGCCCGATGATTTGCCGCAGCGCCTGATCCACGCCTTCCAGCCGCTTGAACTTGAGCATGTCCTCCAACATCTGTCGATTGACCAGCTCCGGGTCGCTGAACAGTTGGATCAACTGCGGTTTGAGAGCATTGCGGTTGTTCGCCTCGGTGAAACCTTGCAGGTAGTCGCCGTTGATCTCAGTGCCCAGGCCGGCACTGGCGATCAAGGTCAGGGACGCCACTCGCCGGGGTGCCTGACGGGCAATGTCGAGGCACACCAGCCCGCCCATGGAATGCCCGGCCAAATGGACCCGTTCGATGTTCAAGTGATCAAGCAATGCCAGCACGGCTTCGCTCAACTCGCCCAGGTTGCCGTTTTGCAGGGCCTTGCCTGACTCGCCATGCCCCGGCAGGTCCAGGGCAATCACCCGCCGTTCGCTGGCCAACGCCGGGTGGTTGAACAGCCAGTTGTTCAGGTCGCCACCAAAACCATGGACCAGCACCAGTGGCGTACCGTCTTCACCGAGGTCCAGATAACGCAGCAAGCGCCCGCCCACTTCGACCTTCTGCGCTGACGGACCTGAAGCTTCGGCTTGCTCGGCAGTCGAGACAAATCCGGCCTGGAATGCCTCGATCACTGCGTCAATCTCGACCTCACTGGCCTCGCCCTCCACCACAATCGCCAACAGTGCGCCCACTGGCAAGGTTTCGTCAGTCTTCGCCAACACCCTGCGCAACACCCCGCTGAACGGCGCCTCGACGCTGCTGGAAATCTTGTCAGTCTCAACATCCAGCACTTCCTCGCCCTTCTCGACTCGCTCGCCTTCCCGCTTGAGCCAGACATCCACCCGGCCTTCGGTCATCGACAACCCCCACTTGGGCATGGTCAGTGTATGGATCTGGCTCATACAGCGTTCCTCTTGTCAGCGATCTTCAACACCGCCGCTTCGATCTTCGCCGCGTTGGGGATATACAAGTCTTCCAGAGCATCGGAGAACGGCACCGGCGTATGGGGCGCAGTGACCATTTCGATGGGTGCCCGCAGGGACGCGAACGCCCGCTGCGCCACCAAGGCGCTGATGTCGGTGGCAATGGAGCAGCGTGGATTGGACTCATCGATCACCACCAGGCGCCCGGTTTTCTCCACGCTTTCAAGGATGCTGTCTTCATCCAGCGGGCTGGTGGTGCGCAAGTCCAGCACTTCGCAGTCGATGCCCTGGCGGGCCAGGTTGGCCGCCGCTTCCATGGCGATGTGAACCATGCGCCCGTAAGTCACCAGGGTCACGTCGTTGCCTTCGCGCAGAAAGTTGGCTTCACCAAAGGGCACGGTGTACAGCTCTTCTGGCACTTCACCCTGGAGGCTGTAGAGCATTTTGTGTTCGAGGAAAATCACCGGGTCGTTGTCGCGGATCGCCTGGATCAGCATGCCCTTGGCGTCATAGGGCGTGGCCGGGCACACCACTTTAAGGCCAGGGATGTGGGTCCACATCGAGGTGAGCATTTGCGAGTGCTGGGCAGCGGCGCGCAGGCCGGCGCCGTACATCGCGCGGACCACCAGGGGCGTAGTGGTCTTGCCGCCGAACATGTAGCGAAACTTCGCAGCCTGGTTGAGCAACTGGTCCAGGCAGCAGCCGATAAAGTCGACGAACATCAATTCGCACACCGGTCGCATGCCACGGGTGGCAGCACCCACCGCCATGCCGACATAACCGACCTCCGACAGCGGCGCGTCCAGCACGCGGTCGGGAAACTCCGGGTACAGGCCCTTGGTGACGCCGAGCACACCGCCCCAGGCGTCCTGTTCACCAGGCGCTCCAGTGCCGCCGGAGACGTCCTGACCGATGATGAACACGCTCTGGTCGCGGCGCATTTCCTGGGCCAGGGCTTCGTTGATTGCCTGCTGATAGCTGATTTTTCTAGCCATGATGAAATCTCCACGGATTGTTTTTGTAATGGGTGGGTTCTAGCGGTAAGCGACGTAGACATCACTGAGCAGGTCGGCGGCCTGGGGCTTGGGGTCGGACTTGGCCAGGCGCACGGCATCTTCGATCAACTGGGCGACCTCAAGATTGATACGCTCGAACTGCCCGGCATCGAGCCAGCCTTCGGCCATGCAGCGCTGGCGAAACAGAGTCAGGCAGTCTCGGGTTTCCCGCAGGTTTTTGACTTCATCGGGGCCACGGTAGGTCTGCGCGTCGCCCTCAAAATGGCCGTAGTAGCGGCCCAACTTAACCTCCACCAAGGTCGGTCCGCTGCCACTGCGCGCCCGCTCAACGGCCACCCCAAGGACTTGGTGTACGGCGAAAAAATCATTGCCGTCGACGATCACCCCCGGCATGCCGAAACCCACGGCGCGGTCGGCGATGTCCTTGCAGGCCACCGACCAGCCGGACGCGGTGGCTTCGGCATAGCCGTTGTTCTCGGCAACGAACAGACACGGCAGGTTCATGATCGAGGCCAGGTTCATGGCTTCAAACACCGCACCTTCGTTGGAGCCGCCGTCGCCAAAAAACGCCACGGCCACGCCCTGGCTGCCCTTGAGCTTGGCCGCCAGGGCCGCGCCTGCTGCCAGCGGCGCACCGGCACCTACAATGCCGTTGGCGCCGAGCATGCCCTTCTCCTGATCGGCGATGTGCATGGAGCCGCCCTTGCCGCCGCAGACGCCGGTTTTTTTTCCATAGATTTCGGCCATCATGCCAAACACATCCACGCCCTTGGCGATGCAATGGCCGTGGCCACGGTGGTTGGAGGCAATGCAATCTTCATCGTTAAGGTGGGCCATGACCCCGGCGGCACAGGCTTCCTGCCCGGCATACAAGTGGACGAAACCGGGGATCTCGCCGGTGGCAAATTCAACGTGCAGGCGTTCTTCAAAATCACGGATGGTGCGCATCACGGTGTAGGCATGGAGCAATTGATCGGTGGACAGGTGAGTGGACATCTTGTTGTTCTCCAGGTTGTCTCGACACACAAAAGGCTGGATCAGGCCAGCTGCATGGCATTGAGCACAGCCTGTGCCAAGCTGCGCAAAAACCTGGAAAAGCCTTGACCCAGAGCAGTGCCAGACGGTTGTTCCGACGCTCCTGATGCCCGCAGAATGAGACGCGCCGTTGCAAGCTGCCCGCGCTGTCTCAGCCCCGGTGAGACGCTGCGTCTCAGCCTGGCCTGTGGTCGGTACGCGCTTGTCCCCTGCCACCGTTGCGCGCTTAATGGCGGGCATAACAACAAAGACCGAGAACCGGAGGCTTCAATGCTCGCCGTGAACTCCAAGGACCATGTCGACTGCGTCAGTCGCGTGGTTCGTAATGCCGACCGCCTGCCCCAGGCTCCGGTGCCGTCGCTGATTTGCGATTCCTGGCGGCGCTCCATGGAGCAGCACCACCTCGACCCCGGTTCCCTGCAAGGGCCGCGCATCCTCACCGAATCGCTGCTCAAGGAATGCCGCGAACGCGCCGAACTGTTCCTGCGCATTGCCAGTGAAGAAGTCGGGCAGATCCACAGCCGGGTGCGCCATGCCGACTACTGCGTGATGCTCACCGATGCCCAGGGCCAGACCATCGACCACCGGGTCGACGCCGCCATTCGCACCGATTGCCGCAAGGCTGGCCTGTACCTGGGCACCTGTTGGTCGGAAGCCGAGGAAGGCACCTGCGGCGTGGCCACGGTGCTGACCAGCAAGGCTGCGGTGACCGTGCATAAGCGCGATCACTTTCGCGCCGCCTTCATCGGCCTGACCTGCTCCGCCGCGCCGATCTTCGATCCCCAGGGCAACCTGCTGGGTGTGATGGACGCCTCGGCCCTCAAATCCCCGGATGACCGGCGTAGCCAACACCTGGTGCGCCAGATGGTGGCGCAAAGCGCGCGGGCCATCGAGAACGCGTTTTTTATGCACAGCGCCCGCCAGCATTGGGTATTGCAGGCCCACAGCACGCCCGGTTATGTCGACAGCCAGCCGGACCTGCTACTGGCCTGGGATAACGATGGCCGCCTGCAAGCCCTCAACAGCAAGGCGCGCCAGGCCCTACGCCTGCGCTTTGGCAAGGTACCGGAGCATATCGGCGAGGTGTTCAACTTGGACGCCTTGCGAGCGGTCACCGCTCAGTCCTCGCAGCACTTGCACTGGCTGGGGGAACCTGGAGCGTTGCAGGTGCGGGTCAGTGCGCCCCGGCGCAAACCGCCGCGCGCCTTGGTATCGGCCAATAGCCAGATCGACCCCCGCATGGAAGAACACCTGCGCCTGGCTGTGCGGGTCAAGGACCGCAACCTGCCTGTGCTGGTGCAAGGCGAAACCGGCGCAGGCAAGGAAGTCTTCGCTCGTCAGTTGCATGAACACAGTGCTCGGCGCGACGGGCCTTTTGTCGCGGTCAATTGCGCAGCGATTCCGGAAAATCTGATTGAAAGCGAGCTATTCGGCTACGTGGCCGGCGCCTTTACCGGTGCGTCGACCAAGGGCGTGACCGGGCTGTTGCTACAGGCCGATGGCGGCACGCTGTTTCTCGATGAAATCGGCGACATGCCGCTGGCCTTGCAAACTCGCTTGCTGCGGGTGATGGCCGAAGGCGAAGTGGCGCCGTTGGGCGCAGCGAAAACCCAGGCTGTGGATATCCAGGTGATCTGCGCCAGCCACCGCGACCTGGCGGCGCTGGTGAGCGGCGGAACCTTTCGCGAGGACCTGTACTTCCGCCTGGGTTGCGCGCGCTTCTGCCTGCCGCCGTTGCGTGAGCGTACGGACAAGCTGGCATTGCTCAATCAACTGCTGGAGCAGGAAGCCCGCAATAGCGGCGTGTCGGTGGGCATCGGCGCGGCGGCGTTGGAATTGCTGCTGGGTTACGCCTGGCCAGGGAACGTTCGGCAATTGCGCCATGTGCTGGCCTATGCCTGTGCGGTGTGTGACGGGGCAACGATTCAGGTGGCGGATTTGCCGGTGGAGATTCGTGGTGAGCATGCGCAGGCCCAGGTGCAGGAGAGTGTCAGCCCTGAGCGGCAGTTGGTGTTGGATGCATTGATTCGTCATCGCTGGAAGCCAGTGCCAACAGCGCAGGCGTTGGGAATTTCACGGGCGACCTTGTATCGACGGGTCAATCAGCTGGGGATTGATATGCCCGGGAAACACTGATCAAAAGCCGCTGATTTTGAAGCTTAGAAAACCTCCTGTGGCGAGCGAGCTTTCCCCAATGCCGCTCCTAAGGGGATCAATGCTCAGAAGATGTGTAGGTTCACCACAGGAGGAATGACTCAGCGGTAAAGTATGCCGCCATCAATCAACGGCGCCTGCCCGGTCATGTAGTCAGAATCCGGCCCCGCCAGGTACGAAACGAACCCCGCCACATCCTCTGGCGTTTCTGCCCGCCCGAGGGCAATCCCGCTCACAAACTTGTCATACGTCGCCCCCACCTTGGCCCCGGTAATCTCGGCCATCCGCTTGTCGATCTCAACCCACATATCGGTCCCCACCACGCCTGGGCAATAGGCGTTGACGGTAATCCCATCGCTGGCCAGTTCCTTGGCGGCAGCCTGGGTCAAGGCACGCACAGCAAACTTGCTGGCCGAGTACACGCCGAGCAAGGCAAAGCCGTCATGGCCGGCGATGGAGCAGGCATTGATGATTTTGCCCTTCTGCTTGAGCGCCTTGAATTTCTTGCCCGCGGCTTGAATCCCCCAGAGTGTGCCCTGGACGTTGATGCGCAGGGTGCGGTCGACTTGCTCGGGCGTCACGTCCAACAACGCGTCAATCTGTGCCACCCCAGCATTGTTGACGATGATGTCAAAGCCGCCCAGGGTCTGGTGGGCATGTTCGACCGCCGCGACCACTTGCTCCAGTTGCGAGACGTCGGCGACAAACACCGACGCTTTACGCCCAAGGGCCACGACCTCGGCCGCCACCGCCTCGATCTTGGCGCTGTTGATGTCCACCAAGGCAATGTCGGCGCCGTCCGCCGCCAGGCGCAGGGCGATGGCCCGGCCAATCCCCTGCCCGGCGCCGGTTACCAGTGCAACCTTTCCAGCGATGCTCATGACGATCTCCTTTAACGGTGACAGAAGACTTGTCTATCGCAGATGCAAGGGCTGGGCGTCGAGGGCTTTGCTGATTGGCGTGGGACCTGAGACGGGATGTCTCAAGGGCTCATCCCAAAGCGAACCATTGTCGAAAACTTGTAAACCAGCGTCGTTATGCCTAGTTTAGGCGCCCTTCGCTCTGCGCTCTCAGGCCTTCCCCCATGGTTTTGCGTTTTCGTCCTGCCGTTACCTCGCGTTTTGCCCTTGATGTGCTCACCCTTGGCCTGCTGCTCAGCGGCGGCATAAGCAGCAGCCTGGCCGCTGAAATAGAGCTGCCAGCGGTAAAAATCCAGGGGCAGGACACGTCCGGCTACCAGAACGACACCGCCTCGGTGGGCGGTTTCGACGAAGCGCCGTTGCTGGACACGCCCTCCTCGATCGCGGTGTTCAACGAATCCTTGATCAAGGATCAGCAGGCGCGCTTGCTCAGCGAAGTGCTGCGCAACGATGCCTCGGTCGGTGAAAGCTATGCGCCCATCGGCTATTACGAAAATTTCGTGGTGCGCGGTTTTTCCCTGAACGCCGCCAGCAGCTACAAAATCAATGGCCGCACCATCACCGGCGAGCAGAACGTCGCCCTGGAAAACAAGCAGCGGGTGGAATTACTCAAGGGTTTGTCGGGCCTGCAAAGCGGGATTTCCGAGCCCAGCGGCGTGATCAACTACGTGACCAAGCGCCCGGAAGATGTGCGTTCGGTGACGGTGTCCACCGATGATCGTGGCAGCGGCTATATCGCTACCGATGTCGGTGGCTGGTTTGGCAGCGAGCAGCAGTTCGGCCTGCGAGCCAACGTCGCCCATGAAGACCTCAACTCCTATGTCGAACACGTCAATGGTCAGCGGGATTTCCTGTCCCTGGCGTTTGACTGGAACATCAGCCCCGACGCGGTGCTGCAACTGGACGCGGAGTATCAAAACAAGGAGCAGCGTTCGGTGCCGGGGTATCAGTTGCTTGGCGGTACCGAAGTGCCCCACGACGCTTCGCCGAAAAAGCTGCTGGGCCATCAGAGCGGCGCCAAGCAGGTGGGCATCGATTCGCTGAACCTCAATGGCAAGTTCGAGTACCGCTTCAGCGATCAGTGGAAAGGCAGTGTCAGCGCGGCCCGCAGCAAGGTGGTGATTGATGATTACAGTTCGTTTGCCTGGGGTGGCGATACTGCCGGCAACGGTAATTACTTCAGCCCGGAAGGCGACTACGGCATCTACGACTTCCGCAGCCCCGATGACACCCGACGCAATGACGAAATCCAGGCGGCAATGACCGGGTTGTTCAACACCGGTGGCCTGGGGCACGAATTGACGTTTGGTAGCAGCGCATTTCGGCGAGTGGTGGATAAACGTGAGCCGATCAATGAGTGGATTGGCACGGGCAACATCAATCAGGAGCCTGAGAACTTCACCCGCTACGACGGCCCACTGAAAGACAGCCACCGCCGCCTCGACAGCCGCCAGTACGGGCTGTTCGTCACCGACCGCATCAGCTTCAACGAGCAATGGCAGACCGTATTGGGCGGCCGTGAAGTGCGCCTCGACGAACAGGCCTACGACAAGGACGGCAACGAGTCCCGCCATACCCAGCAATATGTATTCCTGCCTCAGGCGGCGCTGATCTACAAGCCGATAGAAAACCTGTCGCTGTACACCAGCTACAGCAAGGGCCTGTCCCTGGGTGGCGAAGCACCGTGGTTTGCCCTCAACAGTTTCGAAACCCTCGCCCCAACCGTCTCCCGGCAAATCGAAGCCGGCGTCAAATACGACTGGCGCCGTATCAGCTTCGCCGCCGCCGTTTTCCAGACCCGCCAGGCCTACCAATACGCCAAGCCGGATGCAGCCGGCGACTACACCTACGTCCAACAGGGCGAACAGAAAAATACCGGCCTGGAATTGTCCGCCAACGGCTGGGCCACCTCGCGCTTGCAGATTGCCGCCAGCGTGGCGGCGATTCGCGCCCGCGTCAGCGGCAGTGGCACGCCGGAGTACGAAGACCATCAGGCGATCAACGTGCCCAAGCTGCGGGCCAGCCTCTACGCCGACTACGCCCTGCCCTGGGTTGATGGCCTGGCCGTGCTCGGTGGCGTGCAATACAGCGCCAGCAAGTACGCCAATCGCACCGGGCAAGTTGAGGTGGGGGATTACGCGGTGGTCAATGTCGGCAGCCGCTACAGCACACGCATCGACGGCTATGAAACGGTGTTTCGCCTGAGCGTCGACAACCTGTTCGACAAGCGCTACTGGCGCGACGCGGGCGAGTACATGGGCGATGACTATCTGTTCCAGGGCGCACCGTTGACGGCGCGCTTGAGTGCATCGGTCAACTTTTGATGGCTGTTGCACGGAGGGAAAACCCCAGGCATAACGCCGTCACAGCGCAGGCCACCAGGGTCCACTCCAACGACTGGACCCAGGCCACCACTGTCAACCCGACGCCGATCACCAGGTAATACATCAACCCGAACAGTGCCCCAGCCGTGCCGAGGCGGTCGCGATAAGCAACCAGCGCCGCCCCCAGCACATTGGGAATCGCCATGCCGAAAGCCATCACCACCAGTAACATCGGCAACACAAACAACCAACGGTCTCGCAGTGCCAATACCAGAATACCGCCCAACAGCGCCACCGCACCGGCCGCCAGGACCAACTGCTCACCGCCGACCCCACGCTTGAGCAGCCATTTGTTCAGCCACGCCCCCAGCCCCGAGCCCAACGCCAGGAGGATGCCGCTGTAGCCAAATTGCTCGGCCGACAAACCCAGGCGTTCAAAGATGAATGGCCCCAGGCTGTAGTAGCTGAACAGCGCAATATTGAAGGCCGCTACTAGACAAACCGAACGCCACAACGCCAAGTCCTTGAGCATCAGGCTCAACGTACCCAGCAATGGCACAGTGGGCAACGAGGCCGGACGGGTTTCCGGCAAAGCCCACAGGCACCAGACCCAGAGCGTCAACGCCAGCAGCAGCAAACAACCGAGCATGCCGCGATAACCAAAGTGCTGCACCAGGTTTGCTCCGGCGAACAAACCAATCGCCGGACTGGCCGCCAGGGCAATGCCCATCACCGAAAACACCTGAGCCAGTTCGGCACCATTGAAACGGTCGCGCAGCACGGTTTGGGTGACCACCGAGCCTACCGCCGCGCCAAATGCCGCCAGGGCCTGGGCCACCAGCAGCCCGTTGAACGCTTTGGCACTCAACGCAAGGCATGTGGCACCGACATACAGAGTCAGCCCCGCGAGCATTACCGGACGCCGCCCGAACCGATCACACAGGCGTCCCCAGACCACCACGCCCAGGGCGAACGCCAGAAAGTAGACCGACAAGGTTTGTGCCGCCACATGCGGACCCACGTCAAAGGCCTGGCCGATATCCGAGAGTGCGGGGCTGTAAAGGGTTTGGGCGATTTGCGGAAACATCAGCAATGCCACCGCCAACACCAATAGATTTTTCAGGTTCATCGAAAGGTACTTCCCAGGAAAACAGGGAAGGGATTTTAAAGAGAAGCAAATGGCGTATTATCCGACTTTCGACAACTTACCCATGAAATCGGACAATCTATGGCCTGGCTTGCCGCCAACGCGTCCTTCGACCCCGACAATTTCACGGCACCGGTCATCGGCATCGGTGCCCTGCTCGGCGAGCATGACTCCGGGCTGCACCACCATCAACGCGGCCAGTTGCTGTTCACCCAACAGGGCTGCACGCGTATCACTCTGGCCCATCAAATGTGCCTGCTACCGCCTACCCGTGCGGCATGGATTCCCTGCGGCGTACCTCACCGGGCGGTGATGCAGCAGGCCGTCGACTACCGTTCGGTGTATATAAGCCAGGCGTTGGCCGAGCAGTTGCCAGCGCAGGTACGGGTGATAGAGGTCAGCCCGCTGTTGCGAGCGGTGCTGGAGCCAATGGCGATGGCGGCCTTCGATACCGATTGGGAACAGGGCAAATATGCTCATTTACTGGCGCTGTGTTTGAGCGAGATTGGCGAGGCTGCCGAACAACCCTTGCTCCTGCCCCTGCCCCAGGACAAACGCCTGGCACCATTACTGAAAAACCTTGAGCAGTTGCCGCCAGCACTGCAAACCTTGCAAAGGCAGGTCGGCGCCAGTGGCAAGACCATCGGCCGCATCTTCCTGCGGGAAACCGGCATGGGTTACCAGCAATGGCGTCAACAGTGGCGCCTGATGCGCGCCATCGAGTTGCTCGCCACCGGGCGTAGCATTGCCTACTGCGCCTTTGAACTGGGCTTTGCCAGCGACAGCGTGTTGATCGCCTTCTTCAAGGCCATGACCGGTACCACACCACGGGGCTACTTCAAGTAAGCGCCGCAGCTTCTTACTTGGGCATCTTGCGAAAACCCAGGCTGCTACGCAAAACAGAGTCAGGTGCGGCTGCGCAACCACTGCATAAAGCCCTTCTTCACCGGCACCACAGGGCTTTCCTGAGTCAGGTTCTGCGCTGCGTGCAAGCGGAAATCCAGCAGGTTTTTCATCGCCTCACTGATGTCGTGGCGCGCGTCCAGGCACGGTTTGAGGTATTCCTTTTCAATACGGTACAGGGTGCAGTAGGTCTTGGCGGTGAAGTCCGCCTGCATGGCCTGGCCCGACAATATCCCGCCCTCCCCAATCACTTCGCCCGGCCCCATGCGACCCGCTTCAAACTTGTGCCCGGCCTTGCTCAGGATTACCGAAATAACCCCGGACTCGATGATAAACAGGTGATCGCTGATCTCGCCTTCAGGCAGGATCATGTCGCCGGCGCGGAAGGTTTGCAGGGTCATGTTCTGGCTGAAGGTTTCTTTCTCTTCCTGGCGCAGGGTAGAGAAAATGTTCGAGTTTTCCAGCAGCGCCCGTGCCCGAGAAGTGTGAGCAGGCGTGGCGCTTTCGGCGGATGACAGCAAGCTCACCCCCGCCGCCTGCAAGTGCCGATAAGCCAGGTCGTAGAGCTGGTTGCGCACCTCGCGCTTGAGGGTCATGGCGGGTACGAAGCCGCTGATCTCATACTCCACGCCACCGCTGGCGGAGGTCTTGAAGGCGACACTGGGTGCAGGTTTGGCCAGCAGCGGCCGGCAGCCTTGCATGGCCCGCTCCAGGGCATCAAGGACGGTTTGTGGTCGCGCATGGGGGCTGACTTGCAGGCTCACCGCCAGGCCGAACATGTCTGCCGGGCGCGAGAAATTAATGATCTTGGCCTTGGCCGCCAGCGAGTTGGGAATCACCGCCATGCTGCCCTGGGAGGTTTGCAGGCGCGTGGCGCGCCAGTCGATATCGGTGACCCGGCCTTCGGTGCCGTCGATAGAGATCCAGTCATCAAGCTGATAAGGCTTGGTGGTATTGAGCACAATCCCGGAAAACACGTCGCTCAAGGTACTTTGCAACGCCAGGCCGACGATGATCGCCACGGCTCCGGAGGTGGCCAGCACGCCCTTGACCGGCAGGTCGAGCACGTAGGCCATGGCGGCGATGATGGCGATCAGGAAAATCACCGCGCCCATCAGGTCCTGCAACAACCGCCCGGTGTGGCCGACCCGTTGCATCATCAGCGCACCGAGCAACACCGTGAGGGTGCGCGCGGCAAACAACCACCAGCCGATCTGCAAGGCCGTGGCAGCCAAGTGCAAGGGCGTGTTGTCGGCATAGGGCGCGATCAGCATCGGGTTCATGCCGTCGTTGAACAGCACGGCGCTGAATACGGCAAAGATCACCAGGCGTGCCACCAACTTCCAGTTGCCGGGGTTGACGGAGAAAAGGCGCCAGACGGCGATGTCGATGAGGATCAACACCACGGCGCAGAGCATCGGGTGATCGGAGATAAATGAGAGCATCCAGGCGACTCCAGGGCGAATGGGGTGAAGATCGCATGAAAAGCGGATGGCGGGTATAGGGCCAGAATGCAAATACCCGCAACGCTGCAAAACAGTGTGGTTTGCCCGCGATGCGGTCACTGCATAGGTATGGCTGGCGGACTCCCTGTGGCGAGCGGGTTTGCCCGCTCGCCACAGTAAGCCCTGCCCACATGAGAGCGGCAGTGTTGTTTTATTTGGCGCCAGTCAACGCGTTGTAGCTGGTAAACAGGTTGCGATAGTCCGGGATGTGGTTGGCGAACAAAGCCCCCAAACCTTCCACATCGTTGCGCCAGTCGCGATGCAGCTCACAGGCCAGGCCGAACCAGGTCATCAGTTGCGCGCCGTTGGCCGACATGCGGTCCCAGGCCGAATGACGGGTGATCTCGTTGAAGGTGCCGGACGCATCCGTCACCACAAACACCTCAAAACCTTCCGCCAGGGCCGACAGCGCCGGGAATGCCACGCACACTTCCGTCACCACGCCCGCAATGATCAGCTGTTTCTTGCCGGTGGCCTTGATCGCCTTGACGAAGTCTTCGTTGTCCCAGGCATTGATCTGGCCTGGGCGGGCGATGTACGGCGCGTCCGGGAACAGCGCCTTGAGTTCCGGCACCAGCGGGCCGTTGGGGCCGGTTTCGAAGCTGGTGGTGAGGATGGTCGGCAAGTTGAAGTACTTGGCCAGGTCGGCCAGGGCCAACACGTTGTTCTTGAATTTGTCCGGTTCGATGTCACGCACCAGGGACAGCAGGCCAGCCTGATGATCAACCAGCAGAACGGCGGCGTTGTCCTTGTCGAGACGTTTGTAGGCTGTAGTCATGGGGTAGTCCTCGTTTCAGTGGTTATGCCGAGTCGGTTCGGCGTGGGTGAATCGGGTGCAGCCGGGCGCCGCCCACCAAAAGGTCGGCGCACGCAAAATTAAGGAGTAAAGGCCATCCATGGCCCCGGCGAACGCTTATCCGTGCATCTGGCCGAACTGACCGGACTGGAAGTCGGCGAAGGCCTGGTGGATTTCCTGCTCGGTGTTCATTACGAACGGACCGTGGCCGACGATAGGCTCGTCGATAGGCTCGCCGCTGAGCAGCAGGACCATGGCGTCGTTGTTGGACTCCAGGCTGATCTGATCGCCATCGCGTTCAAACAGCGCCAATTGCCCTTCGCGCACCAGTTCCGAACCGTTGACCTGCACCGTGCCCTTGAGCACTACCAGGGCCGTGTTGCGTCCGGCGTGCAGGTCCAGGGTCACGGCCTTGCCGGCGTTGAGTCGCACATCCCACACGTCAATCGGCGTGAAGGTGCGCGCCGGGCCTTGAGTACCGGCGAACTCACCGGCAATCAAGCGCAGGCTACCGGCACCATCGGCCAGGGGCAGCGACGGGATATCGCCGTCGAGGATGGTCTGGTAACCGGCGTCGGCCATTTTGTCCTTGGCCGGCAGGTTGACCCACAACTGAACCATCTCCAGCGCGCCGCCACTGCGGGCGAAGGCCTCGGAATGGAACTCCTCGTGGAGAATCCCCTTGGCGGCCGTCATCCATTGCACATCGCCCGGGCCGATTTTGCCGCCGGCGCCGGTGGAATCCCGGTGCTCGACTTCGCCCTTGTAGACGATGGTCACGGTTTCAAAACCGCGATGAGGGTGCTGGCCTACGCCGCGACGTTGTTCGGTGGGGGTGAAATCGGCAGGGCCGGCGTGGTCCAGCAACAGGAACGGGCTGATGTGCTTGCCCATGGTGTCGTAGGAAAACAGGGTGCGAACCGGAAAGCCGTCGCCCACCCAATGGCCTCGTGGGCTGGTGTAGATACCGATGATATTTTTCATGGTGTGTCTCCAAATGGGTGAAAGCAGTTCATGGACACACCTTAAATCCGTTACCTTTTCAGCACTAGACAGCAAAAATGACCCTTAGCGTTCTATTTGGAGAACGATGGTGGAAGACCTCAACACCCTCTATTACTTCACCCAGGTGGTTGAACACCGTGGTTTTGCAGCGGCAGGCCGGGCGCTGGACATGCCCAAGTCCAAGCTCAGCCGACGTATTTCGGAGCTGGAAGAGCGCCTGGGTGTGCGCTTGATCAACCGCTCCAGCCGCCATTGTTCCCTCACCGAGATCGGCCAGGCCTATTACCAGCGCTGCCTGGCGATGCGTGTGGAAGCCGAAAGCGCCGCCGAAGTGATCGAGCGCAACCGTTCCGAACCCCAGGGTATCGTGCGTTTGAGCTGCCCCACCGCCCTGCTCAACTCCTGGGTCGGGCCAATGCTGACTCGCTACATGCTCAAGTACCCGCTGGTGGAATTGCATATCGAGAGCACCAACCGGCGGGTCGATGTGATCCACGAAGGCGTTGATGTCGCCCTGCGCATCCGCTTCCCGCCACTGGAAAACACCGACCTGGTGATGAAGGTGTTGGGCAACAGTACCCAGTGCCTGGTGGGCAGCCCGCTGTTTGTGTCACACCTGTCGAACCCACCGCTGCCGGCCGACCTCAATGGCTTGCCGAGCCTGCATTGGGGCTCGGCGCAGCGGGAGTATCAGTGGGAGTTGTTTGGTGAGAACGGCGCCAGTGCGGTGATCCGGCATTTCCCGCGAATGATCACCGATGACCTGCTCGCCCTGCGGCATGCGGCGTGCTGTGGTGTCGGCGTGGCGCACCTGCCCAGCGTGGTGGTGCGCGAAGACATCGCGGCGGGCCGCTTGGTGAGCCTGATTCCCGGCTGGTCGCCGAGAACCGGGATCGTCCATGCAATCTTCCCGTCACGCCGGGGCTTGTTGCCGTCGGTGCGCACCTTGATCGATTTTCTTGGCGAAGCGTTTGCGCAAAGCGATATGGCGTAGATAGGTATCCACCTCTATGACGGTCAACGCTCGCGAAGCTAATGACGAGTATCAAAGATGAGCCAGTACTTATTCTTCATATCAGCGCTTGGAAAGCTCCATGATCATCCGGCTCAACAGGTAAATCCGTGGCGCCACGCTCTCCACTTCGGCATATTCCTCTGAAGTGTGGATATTGCCCCCAACAATCCCGAAACCATCCAGTGTCGGCGTACCCACGCCTGCCGACAGGCTGGCATCCGCCGCGCCGCCGCTGCCTTCGATGGTCAGCTTGCGGCCCAGTTCGCCATAGATCCCCTGGGCGATGGCCACCAACTTGTCCGACTCCGGCGTTTGCGGCATCGGCGGCAAGCCGCGTTGCAGGGTGGTTTTAACTTCGGTTTCCGGGATCAGTTTATTGGCCGAAACCCGCGCCAGATCCTTCTCGATGCGATCAAACTCTTCCGGTAACGCCGCTCGCACGTCAGCCTTGGCGATGGCCTGATCGGGGATCACGTTGGTGCGGTCGCCAGCCTTGAGCACGGTGAAGTTGATAGTGGTCTTCTTCTCCTCGTCCCCCAGCTTGCCCAGTTGCAGGATCTGGTGCGCCACTTCCATCGCCGCGTTGCGACCCAGTTCCGGCGCGACACCGGCGTGAGCGGCCTTGCCCTTGACCTCAACCACGGCGGTGGCGCTGCCCTTGCGCCAAACCACCAGCCCATCGGCCGGGCGACCCGGTTCCAGGTTGAGGGTGACGTCATGGGCCTTGGCGGTTTTTTTGATCAGATCGGTGGCGGCTTCGGAGCCGGTTTCTTCGCTGGCGTCCAGCAGGAAGGTGATCTGCGCGTAGTCCTTGAAGTTCTGGTTTTTCAGCACTTTCAAGGCATAGATCCCGGCAACGATGCCGCCCTTGTCGTCCATCACCCCTGGACCGTAGGCGCGGCCATCCTTGATATGAAACGGCCGCTCGGCCGCCGAACCTTCCTTGAACACGGTGTCCATGTGCGCCATCAGCAGGATTTTCGCTTTGCCGGTGCCCTTGAGGGTGGCGATCACATGGCTGTTGTTGGCGGCGGCATCCGGCACCAGCTCGATGCTGAAACCGAGTTGCTTCAGCTCATCGACGGCGATGTCCCGCACTTGGGTCAGGCCGGGCTCGTAGCCGGAACCCGAATCGATATTCACCAGGCGCTCCAGCAGTTTCAGGGCATCGGCCTTGTACTGTTCGGCATCGGTCTGGATCAGTTTGTGAGGTTCGGCGCTGAAGGCCGGCATTGCCAAGCCAAAAGACAGCGCCAGGGTGGCGGCCAGTAAGGTGCGGTGAAAATTGAAGGTCATGAACCGATCCTTGTTTTTGTTGGAAGGTAGCGCCACACCCTACCTGACAAAAACCGGTTTGTTGATCCTCAAACCGACCTCAGCCAACTCCCCTGCACTGCACTGACCCGATTGCGCCCGCTGCTCTTGGCCTCGTACAACGCCTGGTCGGCATCGTTGAGCCAACTGGTGGCATCGTCGTGAGACGGTTGATACGGCGCCAGGCCGATGCTCAGGCTGGCGCGCAAAGTCGGGTCCTGGGCGTAGCCGAGGGAACTGAAGCGGTCGCGCAAGGCCTCCATCACTTCGGTGGCGCGGCCCAGGGGCATGTCCGGCAGAATCACGCAAAACTCATCGCCGCCATAACGCCCGGCCAGGTCAGTGGCCCGCAGGTTCTGGCGCAGCACTTTGCTCAACTGGCGCAGCACAATATCGCCGGTGACATGGCCGTAGGTGTCATTGATGACCTTGAAGTGGTCGATGTCGATCAAGGCGATGGCGGCGCCCTGCTGCTCTTCGCGGCAGCGTTGGAACTCGATTTCAAGGTGGTCTTTCCAGGCACCGTGATTGAGCAAACCGGACAGGCTGTCAGTGCGACTCAGGGCCAGAAACTCGCGTTTGTGCTGGGCCAGGGTGATGGCCTGGCGGTAACAAATCCAACCCAGGGCCAGGGGATAGATCATCAGGATCGGCAGGCAGGCGTAGAGCTGGGTTTCGCTGGTCAAGGCGATGAATGTCGGGGTGAATATCAACATCGACACGCCTATCCCCAGCGCCTGGGCCAGCCAACCGATGAGCATGAACCGTGGGCCGCCGATGGCGACGTTGTTCATGGTCATCATCGACAAGGTGGTGACACTGGGCAGCGGATTGAACTGCATGGCAGCGACCCAGAAACCACCGCAAAACGAATCGAACAGCAGGTTACGGTGCTCGCTACGCAGGGAGTTTTTGGCGCGGCGCGACCATTGGTAAGCCAGGTGCGGCCAGACAAAGGCGTTGATGATCATCCAGGCCCAGACCCAGTTGGGTGGGGCCAATGGATACATGCCGGCAACCACGCAGATAAACCCGAGGCTCAGCCCAAGGCCGCGGGATTTGTACAGGCGTTTGGCGAGCGGAAGTCCTTTTCCTCCTGTAGCTGGCATGGTCTCGTTGATCCTGAATGAATGCAGGAAGTCTATCAGGGCAACGGCCAATAGCCACTACCGCTCAGAGGGTTAATCGCCACTGAGATAGGCGCGCCAACTTGCTTGCGCCACCCCGAGTGCACACAAAAGCGCAACACCGCCCTGCCTCGTTTGTGATGGCCGATCCCCCAAAGGGTTTATATAGTCCAGACCAATAACCACCCGCCATGAGCCCAGGCCCATCCAAGGAAGCGCTCGATGACTGATCTGCACACCCTCACGGCCGCGCAACTGCTGGAGCAATTTGCCAGCCGGCAACTGTCCCCCATCGACTACTACGACCACCTGCTGGCCCATATCGACCGCTGGGAACCAAAAATCCGCGCCCTCTACGCCTTCGACCCGGGCCAGGTCCGCCAGCAAGCCCAAGCCTCCACCGAGCGCTGGAACAAAGGCCAACCCAATGGCGTACTCGACGGCGTCCCCGTCACCGTCAAGGAACTGATCGCCACAAAAGGCACCTCGATCCCCCTCGGCAGCGCCGCCACCCGCCTCACGCCGGCCTTGAACGATGCCCCTCCTGCCGCACGAATGCGCGAAGCCGGCGCCATCATTCTCGCTAAAACCACCGCCCCCGATTTCGGCATGCTCTCCTCCGGTCTGTCGAGTTTCCACGGCATCACCCGCAACCCGTGGAACATCGCCAACAACACCGGCGGTTCCAGCTCCGGCGCCGCCGCTGCCGCCGCTGCCGGTTACGGCCCGCTGCACATCGGTACCGACATCGGCGGCTCGGTGCGACTGCCCGCCGCCTGGTGTGGCCTGGTGGGTTTCAAACCGACGCTGGGACGAATCCCCATCGACCCGTACTACACCGGCCGCACCGCCGGCCCCATGACCCGCACGGTCGACGACTGCGTATTGATGATGCAGCACCTGGCCCGCCCCGATGCCCGCGACGCCACCAGCCTGCCGCCACTCACCACCGAGTGGAGCAACCAGCCGCTGTCGGTCAAGGGCCTGCGCGTCGGTTTGATGCTCGAACCCGGTGCCGGTCTGCAACCGGAGGGGTTTGTCTGCGAGGCGGTCGAGCAAGCCGCACGGTTGTTCGAGGCCCATGGCGCCAAGGTCACGCTGATCCCTCCGATCATGGACCGTGCGCAACTCGACGGCCTCGACCACTTCTGGCGCGCCCGGCAATGGGGCGACTTGTCGGCCTTGAGCAGCGAGCAGTTCGACAAAGTCTTGCCCTATATCCGCGACTGGGCCGCACCGGGCGCCGACATCACGGGCGTGCAAGCCGTGCAGGGCTTCAATCAGACGTTCGAAATGCGCCGTCGCGCAGCGCAAGCATTCAGCGATCTGGACCTGATCCTCTCGCCCACCAACCAGGTCAACGCCTTCCCCGCCGAGTGGCCGTCACCGAGCAATGACCCGCAACAACCGTTCGAGCACATCGTCTTCACCGTGCCGTGGAACATGGGCGAACAACCGGCGCTGTCGATCAACTGCGGTTTCGCCGCCGACGGCATGCCCATCGGTTTGCAAATGATCGCACCGCGCTTCGCCGATATCTGGCTACTGCAAATCGCTAAAACCTATGAGAGCTGGCGTGGCGCAATCCACCACTGGCCGAACCCGTCCTGACTTTAATGCTGTAACTGAACTGCCCACCCACACGCCTGTTCCTCGGCCACCCGGCCGGGGTCTGGACGACTTATAACTAAAATCGAGGGGCTGGTATGCACACTGAACAATTGACCCGATCCGACCCGGATCAGACACCCGAAATACCGTCCCCGGACGCTGGCAAAAAGAGCATCTTTGCCGTGGTGCTGGGCAACGCGGTGGAGTTTTTCGACTTTGGTGTGTACGCGACTTTCGCGGTGATGATCGGCCACACGTTTTTCCCCTCCGACAGCGCTTTCGTCAGCTTGATGCTGTCGGTCACAGCCTTCGGCATCGGCTTTATCGTCCGGCCGTTGGGCGCCGTGCTGATTGGCGCCTACGCCGACCGTGTCGGGCGCAAACCGGCGATGTTGCTGACCCTGGTGATGATGGCTGTGGGCACCGGCAGTATTGCGATCTTGCCCGGCTACGAGACCATTGGCATCGCCGCGCCGATCCTGCTGGTGGTCACCCGCATGATCCAGGGCCTGGCCTGGGGCGGTGAAGCCGGCCCCGCCACCACTTACATCCTGGAAGCCGCACCGCCACACAAGCGCGGCACTTATGCCTGTTGGCAAGTGGTCGCCCAAGGCGTCGCGGCGATGGCTGCAGGCCTGGTGGGCTACACCCTGACCAAAGTCATGTCGCCCGAAGACCTCAACAGCTGGGGTTGGCGCGTGCCGTTCGTGTTCGGTCTGCTGGTGTTGCCCATCGGCATCTACATCCGCCGCAACCTGGCAGAAACCTTCCACGGCCACGGCGAGCAGACCAGCACCGGCGAGCTGGTGCGGGAAGTCTGCGGCAAACATCGGCGGGCGCTGGTGCTGGGCTTGCTGATCCTCTCCGGCAGCACCATTACCCAGTACTTCCTCAACTATATGACCACCTTCGCCCTCACCGAACTGAAGTTGCCCACCAGCATTTCCATGCTCTCCACCCTGGTGGCCGGGGCGGCGATGGCGGTGTGCGCAATCGCCGGCGGTATGCTCTGCGACCGCTTCGGCCGCCGCGTGATTCTGATGACGCCACGGGTGGTGTTGCTGCTGATCCTGTTCCCCGCGCTGCAACTGATGACCGAACACCCCAGCCCTTCGACCTTCCTCATCACCCTGGCTGTACTGTCGGGCCTGCATGGCATGAGCGGCGCGGCGTTGATCGTGTTGCTGGTGGAGAGCTTTCCCAAGTCGGTACGCTCCACCGGTTTCTCCATCGTCTACGCCTTCGGCGTGGCGGCGTTTGGCGGCACCGCGCAGATCATTATCACCTGGCTGATCGGCACCACCGGTGACCCGATGTCGCCGGTCTGGTACTTACTTATCGCCAACGTGGTGTGCCTGACCGCCGCCTGGTTTGCCAAGGAAACCCGGCCATCGCTGCCTGGCCAACCGGCCCGCGAAACCCGGCTCGCAGAAGCCCCGGTTCGCTGATACCGCTTCCCACTGTCCCGCGTCTTTTCGCCACTGACCGGTCGAGCCCATGGGTTTGGCCGGGACGGTCGCCTTACGTCTTATTTGTGTGGGGATTCACCATGTATCCACGTCTTTTGCTGGCCGTCACCCTGGCCACAAGCACTCAGGCTTTTGCTCAAGAGAATGCCCAGGCCAGCGCGCCCGGTTTTCTTGAAGGCAGCACCCTGGACCTGAACCTGCGCCACTACTACTCCAACCAGCACACAAAGCGCACCACCCACCTGAGCATCAAGAAACCCAGCGGCATCGAGCCGACCCGCGTGCGGGAGACCTGGGTGCAGACCAGCATGCTCAAGTACAGCTCCGGCTACACCCAGGGCCTGATTGGCGTCGGCGTGGACGTGGGCGTATTCAGCGCAGTCAACCTGGAACGCGGCCATGGCAAGGTGGCCAATGGTGGCGACCGCGTGCTGGTGGACAGCGACGGCGACGCCATCCCGACCTGGAGCCGGCTGGGGGTGGGCGATGTGCGCTTTCGGCTGTCCAGCACCGAACTCAAGGCCGGCCGCCTGATGACCGACAACCCAATCCTGCGCTACAAGGACAACCGCGCCCTGCCCTCCAGCTTCCAGGGCGTGGGGCTGTACAGCAACGAACTGGATTGGCTGTCGATTCAAGGCGGCAGTTTCGACCGGGCGATCCCCCGCACCGGCACCGGTGCCGAACGCCTGACCACCACCTTCGGTAACCGCGCCTACAGCGGTGCGCGCATCAGCTACCTGGGCGCCACGATCAAGCCGGGCTATGGCCTGGAAGCCAGCCTCTACGGCTCGCGCTTCGAAGACATGTGGGACCAATACTATGTCGGCCTGACTCACCGCATCGGCGACAGATCCGACCTGGCCCTGAAGACCGCCTTCAACTACTACCACACCCGCGATTCTGGCGAGCAACGCCTGGGCTACATCGACAACAACGCCGCCAGCCTGGCCGTCACCGCCACCCACCAGGCCCATAGCCTGACCCTGGCCTGGCAGCAGGTGTTCGGCAACGAGTACTTCGACTACGTGTGGGAATCCACTGGCAACTACATGGCCAACTCGCTGTACTCGGACTACAACGGCCCCAACGAAAAATCCTGGCAACTGCGTTACGACATCGACCTGGCGGCCTACGGTGTTCCCGGCCTGACTGCCAGCCTGTGGCACGCCAAGGGCTGGGGCATCGACGGTACTCACTACGACGGCGACCGCAACGGCCACAACACCGGCTACAACGTGCGCGGCCTGGACAATGCCAAGCACAACGAAAACGGTCTGATGCTGGCCTATGTGGTGCAGTCCGGAAAACTGAAAAACGCCGTGCTGCGCACCATCGTCTACAACCACCGCGCCAGTGGTGGACAGATTGATGGCAGTTACGATGAATTCCGGATTGTCGGCAACTTCCCGATCAACCTGTTCTAAGTCGAGCCCGTCAGCCGTCGACAGGTTGACGGACATCGAATGGCGCATCGGATTGATGACTCACTCCACCAACGCATAGTGCTGCATGGCACTGGCCAACATTTCCTGGCACTTGAGCACCGCCACCGAACGGGGGCGATTGCGGTACACACACAGGTCGATGCGAATCCGGCCCAGGTATTCATCGGCAATCGGCACGGCCACCAGACCATCCCCCAGGTCCCGCGCCTCGGCATCTACCTGAGGCAGGATCAACACTGCCGCCCGCTGCCGGGCCAGGCTTTTCTGCACCTCCAGGGAACTGGTGGTGAACACCGCTTCAAGGGTTACTCCACGCTTCCTTGCCGCCACTTCCAGGGCCTGGCGCGCGCCATAGGCGGAGTCGGGAATGGCCAGGGGTTGGCCTTCCAGTTCGCTCAATTCAATGCTGTCGCGCTGGGCGAAGGGATGCTCGGTGCTCACCAGCACCCGGTGCCACAACTCACATTGTGCGGTGACTTCGACGTCGGCCCGCTCCTGCAGGTAGAACGCCAGCCCAAGGTCGGCCTCACCGCTGCACAAGGCATCGAGGGTGGCCGATGCACTGGCGATGACGATATTGAAGGTGACCTTGGGATGAGCGCGATAAAACGCGGCGAGCACCGGCGCCAGCACGGTGGAAACGATACTTTCTGACACATGGATGCTGATATTACCCGCCACCTGGCTTTGTCGGCTGGCAATCACATCACGCACTTGATCGAGGCCGCGCAGTGTGGAAGTTACCTGTTCGGCCAAGCATTCGCCTTCCACCGTCAAACGAATACCTCGGGGCCCGCGCTCAATCAGGGCGGCACCAAAGAAGTGCTCCAGGTGCTCGATCTGCCGGCTCACGGCCGTCGGCGTGACGTACAACCGCTCAGCCGCCTTACGCAACGAAGCGCAGCGCGCGACCTCGTGGAAATACCGCAAGGCTCGTAATTGCATGGTCGGGTTGCTCCTGCATAAAGACTGAGCGGTGAAGGGAGGCAATTACTGCGCCAGACCTGTTTGCGACCCTTCTTGACTGAAAACGAGGGTATGTACTCAATCAAATCCAGCATCTCCCGACCGGCTACCAGGCCGCCATCGAAGGCAAGCCAGCCCCCACATTTGATCTGCTCTACAATGCTCGTCCTACTCACCCTCGGGACCGACATGGACATCGAACTGGCACGCACCTTCCTGGAAATCACCCGCTGCGGCAGCCTGGCCGCCGCGGCCGAGAAACTCCATGTCACCCAGACCGCCATCACTGCCCGCGTGCAAAAGCTGGAAAGCCAACTCGACAGCACGCTGTTCGTGCGCAACCGTGCCGGCGCCCGGCTGACCGCAGACGGTGAGGCCTTCGTGGTGTATGCCAATCAGTTGGTACAGACCTGGGAAGCGGCGCGCCGCGACCTGCCGCTGCCGGACGGTTACCGCAACGTGCTGCACATCGGTGGCGAAGTCAGCCTGTGCAACCCGCTGATGCTCAGTTGGGCCCAGGCCCTGCGCGAACACATCCCCGGTCATGCCCTGCGCACGGAAATCCGCGACGGTGAATACCTGTTGCGCCAATTGGAACTGGGAGTACTGGATGCTGCGCTGGTGTTCCAGCCGCAGTACTGGCCGGGGTTACAGGTGGAACAAGTGCTGGAAGAGAAGTTGATCCAGGTGCGGCTGGTGGCTCGGCCCGATCCCTATGTGTATATCGACTGGGGCCCGGGTTTCCGTAAGCAGCACGACGCGGCCTTGCCGGACAAGGCGCGGGCGGCGGTGAGTTTCAATCTTGGGCCGTTGGCGTTGCAGTACATTCTGGAGAACGGCGGCGCCGGGTATTTTCGCACGCGGGTGGTGCAGAGTTATCTCGACAGTGGGGTGATGGAGCGGGTGCCCAAGGCGCCGGAGTTTGGTTTCCCCACCTACCTGGTGTATTCGCGAGAGCGCGATTGTGCGGTGTTGCAACAGGCGCTGGTGTTGCTTCGAGGCGTGGTCAAGGCGGAGAGTGATTGGTCACAGCGCTGGGACCCGGTGATTTGAGCCACGGGTTGCCCGCGGCTGGTCGACCCTAAAGCCGCCACGAGCTCGCATAATCCCCACAAGCAACTAACCTCACCCCCAATAAAAAAACAACAACGAGCCCCGCCCATGAACCACCCCACCGAGGCCTTCCGCACCCGCTATCGCGCCAGCGTCCACCCCCGCTACAACCCCTGGCTGCATGCCAGCTTCGTACTGGGTTACGGCCTGCTATGCATCACCCTATCCTGGCGCAGCACTCACCAGATCCAGCCCTGGGAATGGCTGACCATCCCCCTGGCCCTGGTGTTCTTCAACCTGTGCATCTACCTCGTCCACCGCTACCTGGGCCACCACAAACACGGCTTTGCCAAGCTGTTCTACGCCCGCCACACCGGCGACCACCACAGCTTTTTCACCCCCGGCCACATGACCTACGACAGCCCGAAAGACTGGCGAGTGATCCTGTTTCCCGCCTGGCTGATCGTCCTTCACAGCCTGGCCATTACCCTGCCCGCCTGGTGGCTGCTCAAACAGCTGAACCCCAACGTCGCCGGGTTGTTCGCCGGGTGCATGATCCTCGGCTACCTGTTCTATGAAATCTTCCATGCCTGCGAACACCTGCACGAGAACCATCCCCTGGCCCGCCTGCCATGGATCAAGCAGATGCGCCAGTTGCACGCGCTGCATCACCGCCGCGAGCTGATGCAAGGCCGCAACTTCAATATCGTGCTGCCGCTGATGGATTACCTGTTCGGCACCCTGCACTGGGAGCCGGCCGCCCCTCAACCCAAAGACTCACGGAAATTGTCATGAGTACCCGTTCAAGAAAAGTTCGCCATTTACTCCTGCTGATCCTGATTTTGGTCGTTGCCTTCCTGCTGTTGATGCCCACCAAGGTCCAGCCCGTCAACTGGTCGCCCCCCAAGGCACCGTCGATGAAGGATGGGCCCTTCGCCGAAAATCAGCGCCTCAAGGACGTGCAACGCATCGGCGCCCAGGAGATCGCCGGGCCCGAAGCGTTGCTGGTGGATGCCCTGGGGTTTCTCATTACCGGCCTGCATGACGGCCGCATCATCCGCACCTCGCCCGAAAGCAAAACCCTGGAAGTGCTGGCCAATACCGGTGGCCGTCCCTTGGGCCTGGCACTGCACCCGGACGGTCGCCTGATCATTGCCGACGGTGTCAAAGGCCTACTGGCCCTGGATACCCAGCACAAGCTCACCACCCTGAGCACCAGTGCCAACGGCCTGTCGTTCGGTTTTACCGATGACGTTACCGTGGACGCTGCCGGGCGTTATGCCTACTTCAGCGATGCGTCGAGCCGCTGGGGTTATGGCGAGGACGGTGAAGCAGTGATCGAACACGGCGGCGATGGTCGACTGTTGCGCTACGACTTCAGCAACAACCAGACCGAAGTGCTGCTCGATCAGTTGCAGTTCGCCAATGGCGTGGCGTTGGGCCCTGACGAGAACTATGTGCTGGTCAACGAAACCGGTGCCTATCGCATCAGCCGCTATTGGCTCAAGGGCGGCAAGGCTGGCACCCATGACCTGTTTATCGACAACCTGCCGGGACTGCCGGACAACCTCAGCTTCAACGGCCGGGACCGTTTCTGGGTGGCCCTGTATTCGCCGCGCAACCCGCTGCTCGATGGCTTTGCCGGTTATCCGCTGATGCGCAAGGTGATGGTGCGAGCACTGATGGTGGTGCCCAAGCCGATAGAGCGCAAAGCCTTTGTCCTGGGGCTGGACGTCAATGGCCAGGTAATCGCCAACCTGCAGGATGGCAGCGCCGGCAACTACTCACCCATCACCACCGCCCGTGAATATGGCGACTGGCTCTACCTGGGCTCGCTGAAGAACACCAGCATGGCACGCTTGCCGATGAAGCTGGCGCTGGCGCACTAACGAAAAAAGGTAGTTGTCGAGCTTTAGCGAGGCTACGTTGGCCGCACACTGCCATCAAGCCAGGCAAAGGAACCGCGGCGCGCCTGACGCAGCCTCGCCAAAGTTTGACCATGAGCAGAGTTACGGCCCGCAGACCTAGTACCCAGTCATCTCCAGATACCCCACCCCACCCTGGAACTTCACCGGCCCTTCCCAATAAGGGATGCTCAGGTTCATCCACGCCTTGGGATTGACTGCTTCGGTGGTGATATCAAGATTTTTGCCAGGGACTTTCAGCGACCAGCGCGTGGGTACGCTGCGCCCGTCGATCTCGGTACTGGTCAACGGCGTGAGCTGGATATCCTGATTGTGCAGGATCTGGGTGCGGCCCTGATGGTCGATCCAGGTGCCCGTCAGGTAGGCCGCGCCTTCTTTTTGCCGCACACGAAACAGCATCAACTGCTCGCCGCTGTCCAGGTGCAGGGAGAACCAGTCCCAGCCGGTCTGGTTGGCGGTCAGGGGTTGGCTGCTCCACTCGCGGTCGAGCCAGGCGGGGCCGCTGACCTGATAGCGTTTACCGTCGATAGTGACCGTGCCATGGGCCCGGAAAAACGGCTGGCTGTAGTAATACGACGCCTGGCCCTGATCGGATTTGCGGCTATAGCCTTGGTCGCCCTGGAGTACCAAGGGGCGACTGGAAGTCAGTTGCAGGTCGTAGTTGAAGTGCTCGCCGCTGGCCTTGAGTTGCATGTCGGCCAAGGGGCTTGCAGCACCGGCGCGGGTGGCAAAGTTCCAGTCGTCGATCCAGGCATTGAAGGGCAGCGCGTTGGCCCCCGCCTGGCCCACACCGCCTCGGGCGTAGCGCTCGGCGGAGTAGTGGCTTGTGGCCGAGGTGACGGCGGCGTGGCCCAGCCAGACGGTAGAGTCGCGCCAGCCCGGCTGCACGGGGCCAGCCTTGAGGGCATTGCGAAACAGTGTCCATTGCACGCCGAACAGGTTGCCTTCAGCGTCCTTCAGGTTGGCGGTAACGTACCACCACTCGATGCGAAAGCCGTCATGTGGCCCGTGATCCTCGGGAAAGCTGAAGACCTTACCGGGCACTACCTGGGCAAAGTCCGAGGCGTCGCTGCCAAGGCCGGCGAAGCTTTCCTCGGGCGGCGCCTGCTGGTCGCAAGCAGCAAGCGACAACAGCAAGGCAGCCCACAGCAGGCACTTAATCTTCATTGGCAAAGGTCCTCAACAAATCCGCTGGCCGGCTGCGGTACAACTGCCACAGCGGCCAGGCCGAAGCCAGCAACGTCGCTACCATCGCCAGCCCCAGCAACTGCGCCAACTGCCAGGGAAAAACCTGCAACGGCAAGCGCCAGCCAAAAGCCTGGACGTTGATCACCGCATCCAGACACCAGGCCAGCAGCAGGCCCAGGGGCAACGCCAGCACCAGGGTCAGCACCGCCAGCAGCCAGGTTTGCCCCAGATTGAGCAGCATCAATTGGCGCCGCGTCACCCCCAACGCCCACAACGGCGCCAGTTGGCCGAGGCGGCTTTGACTCTGGGTCAACAGGCTGATAAACAGCGCAACGCCGGCTACGCCCAGGGTCAAGCTATTGAGCGCAGCGGTGGCGGCGAAGGTGCGCTCGAAGACCTGGCTCGACCAGCCCTTGAGTTGCTGTTGATCGACGATGCGGCTGTCTTCCAGCGCGAACTGCTTTTGCACTTCACCGATCAGCGCCGGCACATTGGCCGGCAATACCCGCAGATTGAATCGCGCCGGCGACAAGGCCGGCCAGTGCTGCAACAGGTGCTGGGCATTGACCAGCAGATGGCCCTTGGGGTTGCCGTAGTCGGCATAAATCCCAACGACTTTGGGCGACCACGGCCCCTGGGACGTGGGGATCGTCACCACATCGTTCAACTGCACCTTCAGCCGACGCGCCAGTTGTTCGCTGAGCATCAGCGTGTCGCTTTGCAGCAACTGATCCCAGGGATCGCCAGCCACCGCTTCCAGTAGCGGCCAGTGCTGGCGATAGGTCGGGTCATCGACCACGCCAAAGACCTCCGCCGGCCAGCCCTGCAATTGCACCGCGACTTGCCAGGTGGGCAATACGGCCTGGACCAGCGGTTGCTGTGTCAGCCAGCTGTGCAGGTGTTCGGTCTGAGCAGGGTTTTGCGGGTTGAGGTACAGCTCGGCGGTCAGGCGTTGCTCCAGCCAGTTGTTGAAGGTGTGACGAAACCCCGAGGTCATGGAGCCGGCGCCAATATTTGCCGCCAGCGCCAACAGCAACGCCATCAGGGCCAGGCTCAGGGCCGGTAACTGCTGACGGCAATCGGCGAGAAACCATTGCCCCAGCACCGAACGGCTGCGCCCCAATACCGCCTTGAGCAGGCCGTTGAGCACTACCGGCAAACCCAGGGCCGCCCCCAGTAACAAGGCGGCCATCAACACAAAACCGCTGGCCAGGCTGTCACCCAGCAGCAGCGCCAACAGAGCTATCAGCAGTGCCGTGCCGGCCACCCAACCCTGACGCCGCAACCAGCGCCCGTGGGCCTGGTGCCAGGCTTGTGCGTTGGCCAGGGCCAGCAACGGCAAACGCGCCGCCCGCCACAAACTGCTGGCGCCGGCGAGCAAGGCGCCCAGCACACTCAAGCCCAGGCCACTGGCCCACCACAGCGGGGTCAGGCTCAGTTGGCCCGGCACCTCGGCGCCATACAAACCCCGCAAGCTGGCCGCCACATCCGCCAGCAACAGGCTGGCCAGCAGGTAGCCGCTGGCGACACCAGCAAGACCGCCCAACAAGGCCAGGCCACCCAACTCGACGCTCAGGCTGACAATCAGCATCCGCGCGCTGACCCCACAGGCACGCAAGGTGCGCAGCAGGCCGCGCCGTTGCTCCAGGGCCAGGCCGATGGCGGCGTGGACGATAAACAGCCCTACCACGAACGACAGGAATCCCAGGGCATCGAGGTTCAGGTGGAAGCTTTCGGTCAGGCGCGACAGGTTGTTTTCTTCGCCGTGCTTGAGTTGCAGTTGCCCACTTAACTGCGCCGGCAATGCCGGATCGCTCGCGGCAAAGTCCTTGTCCAGCAACAGCCGCGACAGGCGCTCGGGCATGCCCAGCAGCGGTTGGGCGAAGCCGATGTCTGTCAGCAGCAAACCGGGGGCCATGTCCGGCTGTGCATGCAGCGGTGGCAAGGCTTGCCCGCTGGCGCTCAGCGGCTGGTCGCCCTCGTGCAACCCCAACGCCTGGAGGGTCTGGGGCGCGATCCAGGTGCGTCCTGGCGGATTGAAGAAAGCGATCATCTGCGCCCGATCCAACGTCTGCCCGGCGACCGTTCCACCACCAGGCAGCGAGACGGGGTCGATACCCATCAGTTGCAAACGTTGCTCTTCATGGCCCTTGAGGATCAACCGCCCCTGCACCACCGGCGACACCGGCCAGCCGGCGCGGCGCAGAGTAACGAATAACGCTTGAGGGAAACTGGCGCCGTCCGGCGTGCCGAGGCTGGCCTGGGGCTCGCCGCCAATCAACTGGCTGGCCCGTGCGTAGCTGTCCCGCGCCTGGCTGTTGAGGGCTTGCACGCCGGTCAACAACGCAGTGGCCAGCCACAGGCCAGTGAGCACGCTGAAGAACTGCACGGGGTGGCGGCGCCAATGGCTGAGTAACGCGCGCAAGGTCCAGTAGAAGACACGCACCTCAGTGAGTAGCCGCAGTCAATACGTGGCCGCGCTGCAACACCACCTGCCGGTCCAACTGCGCCGCGATGCGTGGGCTGTGAGTGACCATCAACAGGCAGGTCGGGCTATCGCGCAGCAGGTCCAGGAGTAATTTCAGCACTTCGTCGCTGGTAGCTTCATCCAGATTACCGGTGGGCTCATCGGCCAACAGCAGGCCGGGACGGGACGCCAGGGCGCGGCCCACGGCCACCCGTTGCTGCTGGCCGCCGGAGAGTTGTTCGGGATAGCGCTTGAGCAAATCCCCCAGGCCCAGGCGCTCCACCAATTGCGCCTGCCACAGCGGATCAAAACGCCCGGCCAACCGCGCCTGGAAAGCCAGGTTGTCCTCCACCCGCAAACTGCCGATCAGGTTGAACTGCTGGAACACCAGGCCGATGTCGGTGCGCCGCCAGTGAGCCAACTGCGCCTCGCTCATCTGGTCCAGGCGCTGTTCGCCCACCTGGATGCTGCCGCGATCAACACGGTCCAGCCCCGCCACCAGATGCAGCAAGGTGCTTTTACCGCTACCGGATTCGCCCATCAGCGCCAGGCTGCTGCGCTCGGCCAGGTGCAGGTCGACACCCGCCAGCACCGCCAACGGGCCCTGAGGCGTGTCGTAGCTTTTGAAGACACCTTGCACCTGAAGCATGGAAAGACTCGCTTGCCGATGGACTGCGGTCGAGGATAACGGCTGACTGTCCAACCCATGCAAATTTTTCACATTGATTTCACCGAGTTGCCACCTGCCGCACTTTAAATTACTCACCAAGCGCAGGTAACTACACCGCTACCTGAAACTTGTTAGTTACCTCACGCGCACAATTTTAATACCCACATGTTCAGCAAAAAGACAGCGGTCCTATGACAGGCTTTAGCTTCACCACAGGCAGTTGTCTGTTAGCTGCGCCTGTTCAATTCAACGCCGCCAACAGTGCCCCATGGTGAAGAGTGTGGTTGATCTGACCCTGACCAAGCCCCGCTCCCGCCGGGCCCCTGTAAAACGCCTGAAAAAACTCTGCCTGGGCCTGGCCTTTATCGGCTTGCTGGTGGCTGGCGTGATGTTCTGGCCCTCTTCGCCCCTGGACCTGGGCGTCGGCAATCGCCTGCTGACCTCGGGGGTATTGGCCAGTTGGCACAATGGCGACCTGATCGTACTGGTGCGCCATGAAGAACGCTGCGACCGCTCCACCAATCCCTGCCTGGGCCCGGATGATGGCCTGACCCTGCCGGGCAGCCAGTCCGCGAGCGCCCTGGGCAAGGCTTTCCACACCCTGGGCATGGACAACAGCGATGTGCTGAACAGCCCCACCACCCGCACGGCGCAGACTTCATTGTTCATGTTTGGCAAGACCCAATTGTCCCCCGGCCCACTGGCCATCTGCGGCAACGCCATGGGCGAGGAAATCCTCGGCCACAAGATCCCTGGGCGCAACCTGCTGCTGATCACCCACAGCGCCTGTATCAGCGACTTTGAACGGGCCCTGGGCTTTGAGCATGCCGACGCCGCTGAATACGGCAGTTCACTGTTTGTCGAGGTGAACGCCGACGGCACGCTCAAGGCCCTGGGCATCATGAACAGCCAGGATTGGGCCGCTGCGCTTAAACAACTCTAGGCACTTTTTTACAGGTAATAACACCGGGAATGTTCAGCAAAACGACAGCCACGACGTGGCATCGTTAGTTGCTGTAACTCAGGCGCATGTCGAGCCCTGCAATAGTTCACTAACAGTTATGACTTGAAGACTTATTTAAATTACCGAGTGGACACTCTGTGATTCCTTTCCCTATTAGCCCACACGCCCGCCTTAAACCATTGCTGCTACTGGCATTGGCATTTGTCCTGTTTTTCCTGTTGCCCCTGGGCAACCACGGCCTGTGGATTCCCGACGAAACCCGCTACGCCCAGGTCAGCCAGGAAATGCTCATGAGCGGCCACTGGGTAGCGCCGCACTTTATGGGCGTGCGCTATTTCGAAAAACCCGCCGCTGGCTATTGGCTGATTGCCGTAGGCCAGGCAGTGTTTGGCGACAACCTGTTCGGCGTGCGCATCGCCTCGGTCCTGACCACCGCGCTGAGTGTGCTGCTGACCTGGCTTATCGCCCGCCGCTTGTGGAACGAGCCGCGTAAAAGCTTCTCCTGCGCACTGCTCTACCTGAGCTTTGGCCTGGTAGCCGGCCAAGCGGGCTATGCCAACCTCGATCCGCAGTTCAGTTTCTGGGTCAACCTGAGCCTGGTGGCGCTGTGGTTTGCCCTGGACAGCAGCACCCGCCGAGCGCGACTCGCGGCCTGGGCCTTGCTCGGCCTGGCCTGCGGTATGGGTTTTATGACCAAGGGCTTTCTGGCCTGGCTGTTGCCGGTGCTGATCGCCGTGCCCTACATGCTCTGGCAGCGGCGGCTGGGTGAACTGCTGCGCTATGGCCCGCTGGCAATGGGCGTGGCCGCGTTGGTCTGTCTGCCCTGGGCCCTGGCAATCCATCTGCAGGAAGCCGATTACTGGCGCTTCTTTTTCTGGCATGAACACATTCGAAGGTTTACCGCCGACAACGCGCAACACGCACGGCCCTGGTGGTTTTACCTGCCGCTGATGGTGGTGTCCGCTCTGCCCTGGGCCGGGTTGCTGCCGATGACTCTGCTCAAGACCTGGCGCGAAAAAACCGACCCGCAAATCCTGTTCCTGGCGCTGTGGCTGTTGCTGCCCCTGGGCTTTTTCAGCCTGAGTAGCGGCAAGCTGGCGACCTACATCATGCCGTGCCTGCTGCCCCTGGCCCTGCTGATGGGCCATACCCTGATGGACCTGCTGGCACGAGGCAAACCTCGCGCCATTTGCCTCAACGGCCTGCTCAACTTTGCTATCGGCATGGCGGCGATGGTCGGCCTGCTGTACCTGCAAATCGCCGATCCGCTGTACAGCAACAGCCACCGGGAAATGTTCAGCCTGTCCCTGGCCTTTATCGTGCTGATGGGCTGGATGCTCACCAACCTGCTGCAAGCCTTTCGCCCGCTGACCTTATGGGCCATGCCGGCACTGGGTATCTGGTTGCTGGTGGCACTGTTGCCGGCGGGAATGCCGGCCATGGTGGCGGATAACGAAATGCCCGACCAGTTCATCCTCGAACACCTGGATGAACTGCAACAAACCCGCTCACTGCTGAGCAATGAACTGGGCTCTGCGTCGGCCCTGGCCTGGCGTCTGCAGCGGCCCGACGTGACGTTCTACGACACCGTCGGCGAGTTGCGTTACGGCCTGCAATACGCCGACGCCATCCATCGCAAGGTGGACCTGGACAGCGTGCAGGCGTGGATGAGCGACGCACGCCGGCGAGGGTCGGTGGGGGTGCTGCTGCGGGTCAAGAGCACCAGCGAAATGCGCGAAGCCGGCCAATTGCCGCCAGGAGGCAAGCGTTATCGCAAGGGCAATCTGGTGATCACGATTTACCCGCAGTCGCCGTAACACAGCGGCGCTATTTTGATTCGGTTTGCACCTCAAAACCTCAACCGGACATCACCCATGACCTTCTGGAAAACTGAACGAGGCGCCCTGTTCCTGCTCCTCAGCGTGTCCGCCATGATCCTGTTGCTGGGCCTGGGCAGCCGTGATGTGTGGGGGCCGGAAACCCGCTGGGCGAACATCACCCTGCAGATGCTGCAAAGCGGCGACTACTTCGACCCATACCTCAAGGGCACGCCGTACTATGACAAACCCCTGCCCTCATACTGGTTGATCACCGGGTTCGCCAAGCTGATGGGCGGCCTCGGGCCATGGTCGTTGCGCCTGCCCTCGGTGATTGCTGCCTGGCTGAGCATCTGGTTGGTGTACCTGATCGGCGAACGCCTGTATCGCAAGGGCACCGGGCTGATGGCTGGGTGGATGCTGGCGACCACCTTCTACTTCATGTTCTGGGCCCGAGTGGCCACGGCCGATGTGCTAACGGTGTGTGGCGTGCTGGCGGCGGTCTGGTGGTACTGGCGCGGCCCGGACGACACGCGACTGGGCCGCTACACGGTGTTTTTCCTGCTGCTGGCCGCGACCTCACTGTTCAAGGGGCTGATTGGCTTCGTGCTGCCGGGGCTGGTGTTGCTGCCGCACCTGCTCAGCGAGGGACGCTACAAACGCCATCTCAACCTGCGCCTGCTGCTGGCGCTGGTGATCGCCGGGGCGTTCTACGCCATTCCCTTTGTGCTGTCCCATCTCTACGGCGCACCCACCTACGGTGAAAGCGGCCTGCAATTGGTCTTCCGGGAAAACGTGGTGCGCTTTTTCGACCCCTTCGACCATATGGGACCGATCTACACCTACCTGATCTACCTGCCGGCCTACACCTTGCCATGGGCGCCATGCTGGATACTCGGCTTGTGGCTGGCGCTGCGGCACTGGCGCCACACCGAACCCAACGTGCGCTGGCTGGTCTGGGGCCTGGGTTTATTATTCCTGTTCTTCACCGCCAGCGGCAGTCGGCGCAGCTACTACGTGTTGCCACTGGTGCCCTTTGCGCAGTTGCTGGCCGCGTGGTGGGTCAGTGAGCGCGTTGCCCGCAAACACAGTGCAGCCGTTTGGAACCGTGGCTTCGCTGTCGCCGCCGTCGTATTGATGCTGGTCCTCGGGGTGCTCTATCCATGGACCAACGGCAACGGCGGCGTCACCCGTTTCGCCGCCGACGTGCAAGAACAGGCAGTTAAACGCGCACCCTGGGACCAATGGCGGATAGTGATGGTGGAAGTGGATAACAAAGTGCCGATGTACCTGCAAAACCACGGCGCGCCGTTCTACTACGTGGCGCAAACCCAGGACTTCCCGCGCGAGGGCGACAGCGCGGCGTTCATGGCCTGGCTGGACAAGGCCAGCGGCCAACACTTCGATACGCAACGCACGATCATCGTCGCGCAGTATTCAAAAGATGACCCGGCGCCACTGGCTTATCTGGGCAGCGATCATCAGGTGATCCGCACCCAGCCGGACAATGGCGAGCGACTGTTTCAGAGGCGTGACGGCGGGAGCGTAGCGTTTGTGCCAAGCCCGCACTAACGCTGGATAACGTTTGTTAACTCGATGCCTCCCCAGGGTTAACCCGGCAACGGAATCACCCGCAACGGCCGCACCGACTTATAAGAAAAACTCGAATAGATTTCCTTCACACACGGCAGCGTCTGCAACACCTCCCGCGCAAACTCGCCGAAAGACTCCAAATCCTTGGCCACCACTTCCAGCAAAAAGTCATAACGCCCGGACACATTATGGCAGGCCACAATCTCGGGGATTTCCAGCAAGCGCTGTTCAAACGCCCTGGCGATTTCCCGCGAGTGGGTGTCCATCATGATGCTGACAAACGCCGTCACCCCATACCCCAGCGCCTTGGGCGAAAGGATTGCCTGGTAGCCGCTGATCACCCCGCTGTCTTCCAGGTTCTTCACGCGGCGCCAGCACGGCGAGGTGGTCAGGGAAACCCGTTCGGCCAACTCGGCGACGGTGAGGCGGGCATTACCCTGCAACGCGTTTAACAGGGCTTTATCGGTACGGTCCAGGCTTGCAGGCATGTCTTGCCTCAAAAAGTCATTTTTATTGGTTTTCATACCAGACTGGAGGGATTTACCAGCAAAGTATGGAATGTTCAGCTTTGATTATGAGCATAGCATTGTAGGAAATAAGGAGCCTGAGACCATGAAAAATAAACACAATACGTTCGGCTTTTCTACACGTGCCATCCACCACGGCTACGACCCGCAAGACCATCACGGCGCGCTGGTACCGCCGATTTATCTGTCGGCAACCTTCGCCTTCCCCACGGTCGAATATGGCGCCGGTTGCTTTGCCGGCGAGGAAAACGGGCACTTCTACACCCGCATCTCCAACCCCACGCTGGCCCTGCTGGAATCGCGCATGGCGACGCTGGAAGGCGGCGACGCGGCAGTGGCGTTCAGCTCCGGCATGGGCGCCATTGCGGCGACGTTCTGGACCCTGCTGCGACCGGGGGATGAGGTGATCGTCAGCCAGACGTTATACGGCTGCACCTTCGCCCTGCTGCACCACGGCATCGGCGAATTCGGCATCAAGGTGCGCCACGTCGACCTGACGGACCTGGCCGCCCTGCGCGATGCGCTGTCCCCCGCGACCCGCATGATCTACTGCGAAACCCCGGCCAACCCCAACCTGCAACTGGTGGATATTGCCGCCGTGGCCGAGATCGCCCACCGACAAACCGGTATCACTGTGGTGATTGACAACACCTATTGCACGCCCTACCTGCAACGTCCCCTGGAACTGGGCGCCGACGTAGTCGTGCACTCCGCCACCAAATACCTCAGCGGACACGGTGATATCACCGCGGGCATCGCCGTCACCAGCCACGCCCTGGCCCAGCGGATTCGCCTGCAAGGCTTGAAGGATTTGACCGGCGCAGTGATGTCGCCCCAAGACGCCTTCCTGCTGATGCGCGGCCTCAAGACTCTGGCTCTGCGCATGGATCGCCATTGCAGCAACGCCCAGGCCGTGGCCGAAGCCTTGCAGGCGCACCCGGCAGTGGAATGGGTCACCTACCCCGGCCTGCCGTCCTTCCCGCAATACGAACTGGCCGCACGGCAGATGAAATTACCCGGCGGCATGATCGCTTTTGAACTCAAGGGCGGCATCGAAACCGGTCGGCGCTTCATGAACGCGCTCAAGCTGTTCACCCGCGCGGTCAGCCTGGGGGATGCCGAATCGTTGGCGCAGCACCCGGCGAGCATGACCCACTCTACCTACACGCCGGAGCAGCGCGCCCACCATGGGATCAGTGAAGGTTTGGTGCGGCTGTCGGTGGGGCTTGAGGATGTCGCGGACTTGTTGGCGGATGTGCAGCAAGCCCTGGCCAGGAGCACGAAAATCACCGCTCCCCGCCAAGCCTTGATGGCGTCGCATGCATCGAAGTGACAGGGCTGGCGCAGCACGGCGGTGAGGCTACTTGATCAGGCGAGTTTCTTTCGACGGCCTGTAGCCAAAATACGCGCTATAGCATTTGCTGAAATGGCTGGGGGAAACAAAACCGCAGGCCACCAGCACATCGACCTGAGACAGCTCGGTGTGTTGGAGCAGCCGCCGCGCCTCAGTAATACGCAGTTCCAGATAATAACGTTGCGGCGTTGTCCCGAGCTGCTCTCGGAACAGCCGCTCCAACTGGCGACGTGAACGGCCCGCGTAGCCCGCCAATTGTTCCAACGCCAAAGGCTCTTCGAGGTTGGCGTCCATCAGCCTCACCACCTCACGCAATGGCGCGCTCACACAGATATTTTCAGCAGGCTTTATGCGCCGATAACGAGACTCCTCAAATGCCAGGATGTCCTCGATACCCTCCACCAACGCCTTACCGTGCAACCCCTTGATCCAGTCCAGCGCCATATGGAAAGCACCCGAAGGACTGGACGCGGTGAGCCGGTCGCGATCAATCACATAGGGCTCACTGCTGACATGGCTGACCTTGGCGATCTCTGTGAGTGCGGGCCGATGTTCGGGGTGGATGGCGCAACGATAACCGTCAAGAACGCCGGCCTTGCCCAGGAACCATGCGCCATTCCACAACCCGGCCAGGCTGACACCCTGCTGCGCCGCGGCTTGCAGCAAGTGAATGAACGCATCATCAGCCTTCAGCGCAGTCCGGTAGCCGCCGCAAATGACCAGCAGGTCGAGGTCTTGAGTCACCGAACAATTGATACGAGCATCCGGGCGAATGACCAGGCCCAAATCGCTGATAACCTCTGCTTCGGTCAATCCGAACGTGCGCGAAGCAAACAAGCCGGGGCGCAGAAGGTTCGCGGTAATGATCGTATCCAGGGCCTGGGTAAACGCGGGCAACGAAAAGTGTTCAAGCAGCAGAAAGCCTGCTCGAACCATTCGCGGCACCTGGCCTGGATTTTCATTCAGATAGCGCAGGTTCTTGCCCTTCATGCCTGTGCTGAATTGCCGTCTTTGCGTCACTGTTCCAACTACTCCTCGCCAACGAGCGTAACCGTCACGGTTAAGGCCGCTCTTCTAGCCTGTACCTCAAGAAACGATGATCGGCTGAAAACAGCCGTCGGTAGGTGAGCAGTACAGCCCCTACCGTGCCCAATGCCGATGACGCGGCGATCAGAAACATGATGACGATCTGGTAACGAACCGCGTCCGCCGGGCTCTCTCCCGCCAACACCTGCCCGGTCATCATACCCGGTAGGCTGACAATGCCGACCACCGTCATCTGGTTGAGGGTCGGGATCATGCCGGCCCTGACGGCCTGGCGGATGGCGTCCTGCGCGGCCTCCCAGCGCGACCCGCCCAACGCCAGGATCATTTCGATGGTGTTGCGCCCCGAGGTCAACTCCTGGGTCATGCGTTCAATCCCCAGGGACACGCCAGTCAGCGTGTTGCCGAGGATCATCCCCAGGATAGGGATCGCGTACTGCGGCTCGTACCAAGGATGAATGCGGATGACGGCGAACAACCCCACGGCAGTCACCAGCCACGAACTGCCCCACACTGACACAATGCTGTCGACACGCTGGCCCGCATACGTGCGCTTGCCCCGCCCCGCTGCCGACATGCCGGCGATCAGGGTCATCAAGCACATCAGCGGCAACACCACATACCAGTAGGCAAACTCGAACACCCAGCCCAGCAGGTAACCAATCGCCAGCAGTTGAACCACCGTGCGGATAGCGGCCCAAAGAAGTTGTCGCTCAAGGCCCAGCTTCAGCAGCAGTGACAGCGCACCGTTGATGAGGATCAACGAGGCGGCGATAGAAATATCCAGCACCGACAGGTTTTGATAGTTCATGACGGGACGGCTCCGGTTAACACACCGGCGCTCATGTGCAACCGGGTGGTACTCATTCGTTGCGCCTGGGTCTGGTCGTGGGAAACCCAAATGTAGGCATGGGCCGATCCCGAGCCGTTGTCGAACCAGGCCTGTATCAAGGCCTCAACCTCTAGAGACGATGCAGGGTCGAGTGCCGCTGTCGGTTCGTCCAGCAGTAGCACCTGCGGGTCCAGTTGCAGTGTTCTGATCAACGAAACGACCTGCGACTCGCCGCCCGACAGATCACCCGCCCTTTTCGACAGGAATCCTGGCTCTTTTCCGGCATGGGCCAGCAGGACTCTTACCGCTTCCAGATCGAAGTCCAGGTGCTGCAAGAGCTTGAGGCTGTAGGGAAAGCGCAGGTTATCTTCCACCGTACCGTCAATAAGTGCCGGCCGCTGCGAGAGGTAGCAGATGCGACTGCGATACCTGGGTATTAGCGCGTTGGGGACGGGTTGGTTGTTCCACAGGATATCTCCAGACGTCGGCGCGTCCAGCAAGGCAAGCGCCCTGAGGAAAACGCTTTTTCCCGAGCCTGATGAGCCGATGATGGAGATACGGTCTGTGCGGTACAGCTTGAAGTCAGTGGTGTGAAGCAACTGAGCCTGATGGCGCTCATCCATTCGCGTCAGTGCCCTGGCTTCGATCAACGGGTAAACGGTGTCCGTCATGGACTCAATCCTATACTGAACGGCTTGCAATCAAATACGCCACTGCCTATATTCCCGCAAGGCGCCATCTACGCCTCCATCCGCGGAAAGGGCTGCGCCCAGGACCTTGACTGAATACCACATCTCTACGACTCCCAACCTTAAAGCGGACAAGGTTTGTGCAAGGAGATCGTATGTCGCAACATCCAGCATCCTCGTCCCATGACGGCCGTATCAACCTTGAGCAGCAACGCAAGCGCGCCAAGGAGCTTCTGCTGCGCATGAAAAGTGGTGCGGCGCCCGAACAACTTTCCCTGATCCCTGGCAGCCCTCCATCCTCACCGCCCATTTTGTCCGACGCCCAGTGGCTGATCGCCAGACAGTTGGGTTTCAGTAGCTGGCCAAAACTCAAGGCACACGTGGATGCGGTTGATTTCGCTGCTCGCCATCCAGATTTTGCGGCTAGCGATGAAGCCCTGAGCACCCACTGGCGATGCGGCAACGATATTGCGCATAGCCTGCAGTTGGCGGGGTTCAAGGGCCACTTTCGAATGCTGTCCGATCCGTTATGCATGGGGCCTGTTCCAAACCTGCCTGCCGAGCAATACCGGGCAGTACGCAGCCGCTATATCAGTGAGGCGTTTGAGATGGACTGCGCCGATGTAGCGCGCAGGCTCGACGACGAATACAACCACCTCACGTTATTGGCCAACGACGAACACAGCGTGCTGTGGTGCGAGGCAGACGCCTACGACCAACTGTTCCTGATTCGTGCCCTGGCAGGCCTAGAGCGCGCACCACTCAAGCTTGAGCTGATAGAAGTCGACCGTATCCCCGGCGTCCAGCGCTTCATCGGCATCGGCCAACTGGCTCCCGACGTATTGGCCTGGTTATGGCCGCAGCGCCGCCCCATTGATGAGCAAACCGTGCAACTGGCCCGGCAGGCATGGCTGGCCTATTGCGACAGCTCACCGGTCAAACTTGCCGAACTCGCCCACGGCACGCATCGCTGCTTGCCACTTCTAGCACCGGCACTGCTGCGCCAGCTGCAGGAGCTTCCGGGGGTTCGGGACGGTTTATCATTGACTGAACACCTGGCGTTACAATTTATAGAGGAAGCTGGCCCGGTGGCATTCTCCAGAGTGTTCGCCGAGTTAATGGCCCAGCGCGAGCCACTGCCTTATCTGGGGGATTTGATGTTCCATGCGCTTATGCGCCCGCTGATTGACTGCGAGACGCCGCTGTTGACCGAGTCAGATACCCATCTGCAATGGCCCCGGAGGTTGCTGACGCTGACACCGCTGGGGCATCAGGTGCTGAAGGGAACGGCGTATTGGCTGGACCATGGCGCCAGGGAGCGTTGGGTAGGTGGCGTATGCATACAGGCCGGCCAGCCTCATTGGATGGTTGATGACCGGTGCATGCCTGTGTGGCGTAATTGACCCGCAGTGTCTGGAAAACTTCACCGGCGGCTGTTTCACCCAGCAATGCTAGCGAACCAGGATTTTTCCGCTTCCTCTATCTTCCCCATGCAACACTGACGATAGCTATCAACTAAACATGCCCTCTTGCGAAGAAAACGGGCAAAATTCCTACCTTCTAAAATGGAGTGAATGCATGAAGTTGCTCAAAGGCGTAATTCTAGTTGCTGTACTGCTTATAGTGAGCGCTGGCGCACTGGGGCTTTTCTACGTCCTCCCTCAACATGATGTGGTGCTGATCACGGGAGTTGAAGTCAAGCGAGTCGACCACGATGGCGTCATCAATGCTGAAAACCCAGCTGATGGCCCGACCAGAGACGTTTATTTCATCAACACCGAAGACCCAGACTCCAAGAAAGTCATGGTCTACCGCAATGAAGATACTGGCTGGTCCTTCCCCTGGTATTTCAAGTTCGACTCTGCAGACGTCCAAGCGAAGGCCCAAGGCTACTCTCGTGATGCTGAGCAGTTGGCGATCATTCGGTACTACGGATGGCGCATTAAGATACTTTCGGTTTTCCCAAACATCACCGCTATCGAATCCACGAACAGCCGTGCGGAGCCATTCCCATGGTTCAATACGGTGTTCTTCAGCATAATGACACTAGTGCTTATTTTTGTAGCTCTGTTCGTAAAGCGTCGCCTGAAGCGACGTCACCAGGCCTTGATAAATTGATCAAAGTCCTACAGACGACATGACCCTGTTATAAAAAATCCGGCCATCCGCCGGATTTTTTGTATCTGACAATTGATCAGCCGCGTGATGGAACGACAGGCACCGCCAGCCATGCATGCGTAAAAGGCAGACAAGAAAAAGCCCCGCTCGAAAGACGGGGCTTTTTTTCAACCCTTTGGGTTAGCCAATGCTAACGCCGTGGGCTTCAGCCAGAGGCTTCAAGCCGCCAGCAAAACCCTGACCGATCGCCTTGAACTTGAACTCTTCACCGCTGCGATAAAGCTCGCCGAAGATCATCGCGGTTTCGGTCGAAGCGTCTTCGCTCAGGTCGAAACGCGCCAGTTCTTTACCGTCAGCCTTGTTCACCACACGAATGAAGCTGTTGGCAACCTGGCCGAAGGTTTGTTTGCGGGTTTCGGCATCGTGAATGGTGACAGCGAATACCAGCTTCTTCACCAGCGGAGCCAGGGAAGTCAGTTTCACAGTCACTTGTTCATCGTCGCCTTCGCCAGCACCGGAGCGGTTGTCGCCCATGTGCTCAACGGAGCCGTCAGCCGTTTTTTTGTTGTTGTAGAAAATGAAGCTGTTGTCGTCTAGCACTTTACCGTTTTCGCCCACGACGAAAACCGATGCATCGAGGTCGAACTCGGTGCCGTCAGTGACGCGAGGATCCCAGCCCAGGCCTACGACTACTTCGGTCAGGCCTGGTGCTTCTTTGGACAGGGATACGTTGCCGCCTTTGGAGAGACTTACAGCCATGATCAATTTCCTTGCTCAATAGACGTGGGGGTTAGAAGTTCATGCCGTACGAGTTGGCCAAAGCCTTCAGGCCACCGGCAAAGCCCGAACCAACGGCGCGGAATTTCCACTCACCGTTGTTACGGTACAGCTCGGCGAAGATCATCGCCGTTTCGGTCGAAGCGTCTTCCGCGAGGTCATAACGCACAATTTCAGCACCGCTGATCTCGTTGACTACGCGGATGAACGAGCCACCGACCTGACCGAAATTCTGCTTGCGAGCGTCAGCATCGTGAATGGTGACTGTGAAAGCGATCTTGTCGATATCCGCAGGTACGCGGCTCAGATCGATTTTCAGCACTTCGTCGTCGCCATCGCCGGCACCGGTGCGGTTGTCGCCGGCGTGCTCGATGGAACCGTCAGCGCTTTTGAGCTGGTTGTAGAAAATAAAGTCGGCGTCGCTACGTACTTTACCGTTGGCACCCAGCAGGAACGCGCTGGCGTCCAGGTCAAACTCCGTACCGTCGGTAGCGCGAGGATCCCAACCCAGACCGATCAGGATCTTGGTCAGTGTCGGATCGGTCTTCGAGAGGGACAGGTTGCCGCCTTTTTGAAGGGTCAGTGCCATGAGTACAACTCCTTGTGGGTAATGTGTTTGACGTTAAGGTTTGTCAGCTTCTGTTTCTTCCTTTTGCGGGAAGAGCACGCTGGCAAAAATACCGATAGCCAGAACCACGACAACGATGATCAAACTGGTGTTCGGATCAATGGTGTAGCCGTGTTGGAAAATATGGTCCGTCGCACTCAAGCCAAGTTTTACGGCAATGAAGAACAGCAGTGCGATGACGGCTTTTTCCAGGTGCACCAGATAGCGTTTCAGGGCTTCCAGCACAAAGTACATGGTCCGCAGACCCATAATAGCGAAGAGCATGGCCGAGAAGACGATCAATGGTTCGCGGCTGACGGCGATGATTGCCGGGACAGAGTCGAACGCAAACAGCACGTCGGAAACTTCCATCACCACCAGGCAAAGGAACAACGGAGTGGCGAACAAACCGCCTTTGGCGGCCAGGGACATGCCCTGGTTTTCTGGTTTGGTCAGTTCGGCTTCCAGGGTCTTGCGACGCACGAAGAAGTCATGACCATGCAGTTTTGGCCACACAGGGAAGAGTTTCTGGGCGAAACGGTAAGCCATGTGCGTGGAATAATCCTCTTCTTCTTCGTCGTCTCCACCGCTTCTGAGCATCATCACAGCGGTCCAGGCAACGATCAGGGCAAAGACTACCTCGACCCACGGCCCCAAGGCCAACAGGCCGGTACCAATGGCCACGAAGATCAGGCGGAACACGATCGCCCCGAGAATGCCCCAGTACAGTACGCGGTGACGCAGACCATTGGGCACCTTGAACCAGGCGAAGATCGCCATGAACACGAACAGGTTGTCTACGCTCAGGACTTTTTCAAGGGCGTAACCGGTGATGAACAGCGTAGCGACTTCTGAACCGTGCTCGAAGTACAGGAACCCTGCAAAGGCGAAGGAGATGAGGATCCAGAACACCGACCAGGCCGAGGCCTGGGCCAGGCTGATGGGTTTGTCACCACGATGGGTAAACATGTCGATAATCATGGCGCCGAGCGCCAACGCCACGAACACGGCGATGGTCAGCGGGGGGAAACCCAATTGGCTAACTTCCACAGTGTCGTTCCTTACAGTTCAAAGTCAGCTGGGGGAAGGCCCAGCTCAAGGCAGATCAGGCGGCAAACGGCTTTTTCCTTGTCGTCGAAATTGCCGTCCGAGGCACCGATGGCGCAGGCGACACGAACGAGCAAGCGTCCAGCACCGTCCTTGCCTTTGATCTTGCTGATGTTTTTCAGGGCTTCGGCCTGACCGATCTGGAAGTCGAACTCGAACTTGGCACAAGCGTCGTTGAAGACCTTGATAACGTCGGTCAGGTTGAACACTTTCAGTTCGGGCGAGTTGCTGATGAACCCGGCCATTTTCGTTTTTTCTGCCGAGCTGACTTCACCATCAGCCGCTGCAACCATGGCACAGCTGTTGGCGACCGCTTCCATGAACTCTTTGTTCTTGAACTTGGCCACCTCGGTGGTCAGTTTCTCGCGGGCAAGCGCCGCATTGGTTTTCAGCCATGACAACATGTTGTTCACCTCAAGGGCGGACCGGAATGGTCCGCCGCATTCAACTTTAGTTTGATAATCGGATTACTTGGAACCTGCCGACCAGCGCATGCCCCAACCGTAAGCCTTGTCCATGGCCGAATGTCCATTGTGGAAGTCCACGCGTCGGCTCACCTTGACGCCGCCGCCAACATTTTCCAGCAGGGCAATTGCACACATGCCCTGACGGCCTCCTTCTTCATTCAGCCGAACTTCAATCGGCGGCTGGCCCGGGACATGAATGGTCACAACACCATCGGTTTCCCGCCAGTTTGGTGCACCTTTGTAAATGAAAGCAAACACCAGAACCCGTCGAATATTGCCCCAGTGTTTACCGTTGATATGAAGCCATTCGCCATCACTGACGGCGCCGGTACGGTCATCACCCTTGAGCTGAATGTAGGGGTCGTAATCCAGATCGCCGAAGCAGTTGCCCAGCGCCTGAACGACGCCCTTGGAGCCGTCCTGCAACTCGTAAAGGCACCCGACATCCAGGTCGATGGAGGTGTTGCGCGCAAAAAAGCCACCACCGCCCTTGCCTTTGTTCCAGTTCAGGTTGACCTTGATTTCGCCAAAGCCCTCGGACGTTTTTTCCAGACTGATCGACGAGCGCGTCTTGTCGAGGGTGATTTTGCTGAGACTGACCGGAGACTTCGGCGCCGCTACCGGAACGGGCGCAGGGGCCGGAGCAGGTACAGGCGTTACGACCGGAGCAGGCGCCGCAACTTCAACACCAAAGTGCTTGGCCAACGGCTCCAGGCCACCGGCAAAACCCTGGGCCACACAGCGGAATTTCCACTCACCCTGGCGACGGTAAAACTCGCCAAGAATCAACGCGGTTTCCTTCATGCCCGTGGTGGGTATCTGCGCCTCGATACCGCCCGTGACGGTCAGCGCAAGATGAGATACGCGATCAAAACTGGCTTTGTTCTCGTAAATCGTCGCGGTCAGCGCCACTTTCTCGACCACCGCCTCAAGGCGCGACAAGTCGAGGGTGAACACTGCGCGACCGGCCGAGAACTCGGTCATTTGCACCGTGCCGCCCAGTACAGTGGTCTGCCCGTAGAAACACATGTCGGTGTCGCCACGGACTTTCCCGGCGGCCCCCAGAACAAACGCAGACACATCAATATCAGCGCCCGGAATCGGCGAGTAGCTGATCTCGACCTGCGCCTGACCGGTGGCGACCGGAGCGTTTGCGCCGGGTCCCAGGGTCGTCATGAGCGCACTGCCTGAACGGCCAGGCTGACCAGATCGTCAGCGGTGCGGCCGTTGGTCACTTGACCGATGGCCTTGAATTCCCAGTCGCCGCCCTCGCGCACCAGGCTTGCCATGACCACGCCGGTATGACGGCCCTTCTCGGACAGATTGAAGCGCGCCAATTCGGTCTTGTTGCTCGCATTGACAATGCGGCAGTAGGCATTGGCAATTTTTTCGAAGTTCTGCCCCGTGAAACTGTTCACGGTGAACACCAGCGATTTGACCGTGGCCGGCAGGCGCTGCAGGTCAACGGTGATGGTTTCGTCGTCGCCATCGCCTTCACCGGTACGGTTGTCGCCGGAGTGTTTGATCGAACCGTCGCGCGATTGCAGTTGACGGAACCACACCAAGTCAATCGGCTTGAGGTTTTCATCGAACAGAATGCAGGAAGCATCCAGGTCGACTTCACCGCTATTGCCCATCAATCGCCCCAGGAACCCGGACTTCTCTGGGTCCCAGCCCAGGCCAAGGCTGATCGATGTAAGACCACCACCGCCCGCTGTTTTTTCCAGGGAGATTGTTTGGTTTTTAGTCAGAGTCAGGGCCATCTGTACGCTCCTTGTTGATCGTCGTTTTCTGGTGTTTATCGTTGTTGCCTTCAGCCGGGTGAGTTGCAACGGCCATAATGCCTGCACCTCGATCCCCGGCCTTGGCTACCCGCATACGCCCACGGCGCCATACGGGGTGAAAGTGTCGCCAGTGTGGATCTTGTGCTGCGGCCAACAGTTCTTGATCGCCGCGCGTATCGCCCCAGGCGCGCAGCCGGTATTGGGTCAAGTCGCCGTACACAGCTTCAAGGCGATGTACCTTGGCTTCACAGCGGCAGTTATTACCCGATATACGTCCTGTCAGACGTCCATCAACAACCTCTAGTTCAGTGCCGATCAATTTGATATTGAGACGATCGGCAAACGGCTTCAAGACTAACGCTGGGGAAGCAGAGCAGAGCGTGACCTCATGGCCAGCCTGTCTTTCGGCCGCGACAGCGGTCAAACCAACCGGGCGCATCAGGCGAGCCCAATACAGGCCGCAGAACTCTGCAGCCTTGTGCCGTACCCATTCTTCCTTGGTATCGGTCAGGAAAGCAGCAATCAGCCTTGCCTTGAGTTCGTCCCGCGACAAACGACGCGTCAGGTAGCTCACGCTCGGGCCCAGGAGACGCGGCAGGCGCTGGATAAATTCTCGCTTACCAAATGCAAATCTAAGAAACGGTACAAAGCTGTCATGGCGCGTCAACGTGCCATCAAAGTCAAAGACCGATAGCACTTTAGCTCCCGCAGGGCCACGCTCAAGCATTTCCTGGGTCATCGGCCAGCCTCTGCAAGGCGGATTAACGGGTCGGCATGACCCGCGTCGACATGCCTGACACCGTGCCACTTGGCGCGTTCAAGGATATTGGTTGCCCATTTGAGGTGAGTCGCTGGTTCGCACATGGCGTCATTGTGTTTGAAAACAGCGGGCGCAATTTCATTCAGCATTAATTTGGCACAATTTAGATCCTCCAGACTAACGCGCAAGCTGTCCTGGATGGTGTTGATCTGGCTTGGATGAATCGCGGTTTTACCCACCAGACCATGGGCAATATCGAGATTCAACTCTTCCAACAGCAGATGGGGTGTCGCCAACTGCTCGAACACCGGCGCGGTCAAGGCAAACCCCTGGGACCCCATCACACCGGCAAGCATGGGGATTACATAGCCCATGGGTGTGTCATACAGGGTCGTGGCCGGATTGCGTCGTAAACCCAGGCAGCCCATTAAGTCGTTACCGCCGATCCGCAGCGCAATGATCCGCGGGAACAGCGCTTCCTTGAGGGCCTCGCCCAACTCGACCATCGCCCCCGGGTTGAAGACTTCTCGGGTCTCCAGGGTCGGCATGAGCAGAATTTCCGGGTTAGTGACCGCCGACTCCCAGGCGCGCAGGTTCGACAGGCTCAACTTGGGCACGACAAAACCGTCGACATGGACCATCAGCGGCCACTCGTTCAGCACCGCGGCCATTTGCGAGTCCCGCGGGCGCACGAACAGCATCGGCCCGTCATCCGAACGCCCGCCCTGCTGTTCAATGGCACTGAGCAGGCGGTGCAGGTTGCGCAATGCCGTGTCGACATCTATTTCGGCAACCGCATCCTCAAGGCACACCACCATGGACCGCAGTTCAGGCAGTTTTTTGCGAAAAACCACGTCCAGGATGTCCTCCCGGGTGGCCGGCATGTAAAGCGTGGCGCCGAGGGCGTAAGGCGAAAATCTTTTCATCAACTCAAACTCCGAATCACGGTCACGGCACGGTAAGGGCCAAGGGCCGCACCGACTTCCTCTACCGTCACACCGGCCCGTTCGGTCAGGTGCATCAGCAACTGCACGTCCGGGTCACTGCGATCACGCACCAGAACCTGATCCGGCACACGGCGCAGTACGGCCCGCGTGGCCTCGGCAATACCGGGTTTTACCCGATTCAGATTGGTAATGCCAAAACGCCCGGAAATAACATCGATCACCTCCAGCGCCGCAGACTGCAACTCGGTGCGTTGCGCTTGCGTCCACGGGGCCACAGCCTCGACCGCAGGCAACGTACGGCGCACGGCCTCGATCTGGTCGATGAAGTCGCGAGTCACGTCGTGTTCGTGGAGGTGGTCGTAAACCACGCAACCATGCAGCCCGCCCTCGGCAGGCCAGATGGAGCGCGAGACCAGGCCGGAAACCGTGGCCCCGAGGATGCCGGATGGAATCACCCAGTCCTCGGCCGAAGCCGCCATCCAGGCGCGCCCACAGGGGTCGGCCAGCACCACAAGGCGTGGCTGCTCAGGAAACCGCGCATCGCCCTTGAGGCTACGCTGGATCTCGCCAGAGATCGCGCCCTTACCCGTCCAGCCATCCACGAACACAATGTTTTCAGCGCCGTGAGCTTCGATGACGGCTTGCAGGGCGATCATGTCGATACCGCGATCACGTACGATGCTGATGCCGTAATGATGGGCCTCACGCCCCAGGTCAAGTAGCGCGCGGCGCAGCAGCACACCCAGCGGAAGACCCGCACGAACGAAAGACACGAGCGCAATCGAAGGGCCCTTGCAGGCCTGATCCAAAGCGATGGCCAGGGACTGCACGTCGCCAGCCATCCTGGCCGCATTCTGCTGCATGGCGCGCTGGTACAGCTCTTTGTGAACCTCGGTAGGCGCCGACTCTTGGCTGATCATCTCCGAGTAATGCTTCTGTTGTGTCTGGATCAGGCGCTCTTTCTCCTGAACATCCGTCACTTCGATCTCGACGGGCTGCAACAGGAAGAGCACGTCGTCGGCCAGGTAGCTACCGCTGCCGACGGTTGTCAGATGGGCGAAAGCATCAAGCATGGATCATCGCCTCCACAACCTTTGCCAGCTGGCTATTGGCCGGCGTCGCCCAGAAGTTGCATTCGTTCATGAAACCCAGGTCGGTGACACTATCGCCAAACCCCAACACCGGGCGTTCGCCATTAACGGCTCGGTCTCGACGCAGTAATTCCTGGACCGCCTGGCGCTTGGCCAAGCCATTGGGCAGGAAGGCCAGGTTGTTGCCATTGCCGTGAATATGCAGACCTTCCAGCAGGCCGCGGGCCTGAACTTCAGCCAGGACCTTTTGCAGCACCGAGTCGTCGGACTCGTTGTGCTTGGTCACCACGTAGTTGAGCAGGCCTTGTTCTTCGACCACCCAACCGCGCAGGGAGAACCCCATTTCCTGGCCAATGGCCAAGGTCGCCGCGCTGAGCGCAGGCAGCCGACTTTGATAGGCCGCAAGCACATCAGTCATCTGCCCATGCCAGTCCATGTCCAACGTCCCATCGGGCTGAAGGATCACGCCACCGTGGGAGCACACCGCTCCCGCGACAAAGGGCAATTGCACACGACTGTAGGCTTCGACACTACGCGCCGTGACCGGGACCACATCGGCTGATTCCAGCAGCCACTCCACGAAGGTTTTCTGCACCGAACTCATGTAGCCATTGGGCTGGCCATCGACATCCAGCGTCGCCGTATGCCGGGCTGCGCCTTCGGGCATCTTGCGGGCAGTCTGAAACAGCGTGTCATCGAGGTCGATGAGTATCAGGGGACGCTTACTGCTCATCGACAATGACCTCTGCGCTCAGTGCGTCAATCAACGATTGGGGAACCGCTTCGACAGGTGTTTCGCTACAAATCAATACCCGATCGAATTGCCCTGGCCGCACGTTGTAAAGAAAATTAGGAATACCTAGACCGTAGTTGTCGGCAAACGACAATGCGCTCCCGATCTCATGGCCCAAGGCAATCGGCGAACGAGTAGTGGAGCTGAAATGGACGTCAGCCCCTGCCTTTTCAAGGCGCTCAGCCAACAGGAACGGACGCCACACGAACTCGCCAGTCCCCACAACGATGATCCGCTCACCCGGCTTGACCTGAATATCCGGTGCCAGCGTGTCATCCACATGACGCACGCCCAGACGGCCCCAGTCATTGCACGGATCAATCGGCCACTCACCCACCGCAACCGCCCCCACATCGGGCATTTCCGGCAATGGCGCGCTCACATCCTCAAGGAAACGATACGTGCCCTGCAGCAGGGACACCTCATCGGCGGTCTCGCCCAGCGCATTGCGCACAGCGCCCTGGGACCAGTCGGTAAGCACGCAGGTCACTACCCGCTCTACCTTGCTCAGTCCGGCCTCTATCAGTGCCCGGTGCAGATTGATGAACGTCTTGCCGGTCGAGGCTTCATCGTCCACCAGCACCAGGGAGCGCGCTTGCTGCATCATTTCCCGAATATCGGGGTCGGTGGGCTGATGGATCAGGTGTGCACTGGCGTGACTGTGCTCTTCTTCAAAACGGGCGAACATTTCAATGCCCACCGGATGGCGCGTGCTCACCAGATAAACCGTGTCCGGGCGAGTCTTGCTATAAGCGCGGTGTACACCGGCCCCCAGGCCCACTGCGGTCTCGGCCATACCGATCACCAGCACTGGCCCCGGCAAGTCGGCGGGAATCTTGGCGGCCAGGCTTTCGTAACTGGCCTGCATAGTCGATGGGCGCACAGGAATATGCTTGCCCAGCACGCGGGATACAAACAGGAACGCACGCTTTGGATTACGGCGCTCGGCGAACCCGAACAAGGATTCGGGGGCGATGGAGGATTGCTCTACATCAACTTCCATTAACCCGCGCTTGAGCTGCGCGCTGAGTCGATAGATCGGTGCTTTCACTACTGCGGCTTCCATGTACAACATTCCTAAAAGAGGCGTTTTAGTGAGTCAGACATCGCTCACTATTGTTTCAAGCAAGATGCCTCTACGGATTTCTGGCCTCGATCCGCCAGAGCGAGGATTGTGCTTCACGGGCCATTTGCGAGGTCGAATACAGGCGGCCCGTTGGCGATTTGGAAGGGGACACCTGGCAGGCATCCAGGAAAGCCAGAAGCAGGCCGGCCTTGACGGCAAAGTTCATGTTTTGCGCGTCCGGCAAGGTCGACGTCACCATGGCGATGACCGCGCCGCTGGTATCAAACAATGGGCTACCACTGGACCCAGGTTGAATCGCTGCGGTGAATTGCAGCAAACTGGCATCGTTGTGTAGCCCAAACAGGCCCGACACCCCTCCCTGTGTCACATGAACGCCACCGCCTGCCAGGCCCGCCATCGGAAAGCCAAGGGCAATCACCGATTCACCCAACGCGCCGCTGGCGCCTTCCTTGAAGACCACTGGCGCCAGTGGCGGGCAATCCTGAACCCGCAACAGGGCAATATCATTTCGTTGATCGACCACCACCACTTCGGCGCGGTAACGACCGGCAAAAGAGGAAATGTGCAGCTCCTGCATGTCCTCAATCACATGGGCACACGTCATCACATGACTGGGTGAAACGGCAAAACCGGTGCCCGTGGCAGAACCACGGTTTCTCGGTGAATCGCCTGAGTACGAACGGCGGGTCGGGTGTGCGTCATCGATGACAATGCCCATCCGTCGCCCCATCGCGGCAAGGCCATAGGCCGAGCCTTCGGCGAGCGCGCGGAACTTCCACTGGTTGTTGCGTTTATAAAACTCGCCAATGACAATGGCCGATTCGCCGTTATTGCGCAAATCGAGGGACAGCTCGACCTCGTTGTCGACCTGTAAACGCAACTCCTTGAGTTCACTGACAGGGCCTGCTGCGGCAAATGTATAAACGACCAGCAACACCCCCTCACTGCCGCCGGGCAGCGCTGACAAATCAAGGGAGCAACCAATTGAGGCTGGCGTGCCGCTCCACTCCATCCATTTCTGGGTGACTTGAAACAGCGCAGGGTCCCCTGTCGGCATACGCTTCTCGGTGACAGGGAGCAACGCCACGGCGGCGTACTCACCGAAGGCGCTGGAGTTACTGCAGTCCAGTGTCCATGTAGTCTTTACACCTGAAATCGCGGTGTTTGCTCCGGGTGTAAGCGCCTTCATCCTGGTCTTCCTTGAACGATGTGGTGGCAATTATGCCAACACATCAAGAATCATTCACTGTCTGTATGGCGCTGTAATATCAGGAAGAGGCTATCACGGCAACCGTGATGGGCTTCACGCGCACGCCCTCGACCCACTGCTTCGCAGGCTCCGGCAGACCCAGCCGACGAGTGGCAAATATTCCGGCCAGGTTCACCCCTGTCGCCCGGGTGTAGCCAATACCTCCGGAGTAGCGCGGATTGATCTCCAGCAGATGGGGAATACCCTCGTGGTCATCCCGTGTCTGCACGTTCACCAAACCATCGCACTTAAAGTGCGCGGCTGCCTTGAGGGCTAACTCCACGGCGACCGACTCGCGCTCGAATGTCTGGTGAACACCCTGCTTTCTTCTGCCCACAAATGCCACGGGCCTGCCCGACTCGCAAACCATGTCCACCGAGCACTCGTTGCCGGCCAGATAAGGCATGACCAACATGGGCACCCGCTCTGCGCCGGACATGTAAATCTTCAGGTAGGTATCAAAGTCGACTTCCCGCGCGTCTGGGTTTTCCAGACAGCGGAACGGGTCGACACCCGACTTAAACCGCCAGAACCCCTGGCCATAGATCCCGACTACAGGCTTGATGCAAACCTCTCCCTGGCTCGACAACACCTCATAGGCAGCGGCCAGTTCCTGGGCATTGGTCACCGTCAGCGCCGGCGTGCAAGCGAGCCCCGCACGCTCGGCCTCGGCAGTGAACAGGCTTTTATCGTCCACGTTATTGAAGGTATCCATGGACATACCGCCCGTAACAAGGCGCAAGCCAGCAGCGTCGAACCGATCTCGGGCCGCTTCGTACAAACTGCCGATACGACCAGCAAGCACCACCTCGATGCGGTGCTCAAGTGCCGTTTCAATCACCCAGTCAATACGCTCCTGGTTGTCTTGAGGCTCTTGAAAGCAAACGTCGGCCTGCCCTGTAATTTCGGGCCGGTCCTGACGATGGGAGGCAAAAACCCTGACACTCGCCGGCAATGCTTCACGCGCGCCCATAATAATGTCGCGCTGGCTGGATTGACCTTCAAGAAACCAGATCACGTGTACGCTCCTAAATGAACATCGGCGGAAATTGCCGCACTCGTCGGGTAAGAACGCCCAACGCTAGGTAATTTTTCCGACACGATAACGGACATCAAGCAAAAGGCTACTTAAATCCTGTGTCGCCATATCACTGGCTGGAAATCGGCGGCCGAGAGCAGGAAGCGTGCAAGCTGCGGTGGGAATGGGAGATACGGGGGCAGGATCTACGCACCAGCGTGTTTCTGATACTGGCCGGTTTCGGCGGGAGAAGTGACAGAGCCGGAGTGGAGGACGGCGTGTCGGTCAGCTTTTTCTATCGTTATCGGTGGGGCGACCAGAACAAAGAGTACTCCAGAGGAGTCCTGGCCGCGCAAATCCCTGACTGACATCCGCAATCTGGCACTCGGCAAGATTGGTGCGCCAGCCTGTCGATCTATCAGCATCCCTTTAGATAGGTAAGGACCTGGTTCTTAACGCCAATTAAAAAAGCACGCCGGCCTCAGCAAGCACACGAACCTGATCGTGCTGGGTACCGCTGTCGCCAAAGGTTGAGCCAGAGGTGGCCTCCTCGGCGCGCACGTAGGCGAGTTCGCCGCGCACGAAGAAGCGACCGTCTTGATAGGTGGGCGTAGCGGTCAACGACCAAGCGTTGGAGCCTGTTCCATAAAGCAGGTTGGTGGGCGAGCAGTCCTCGTCGGCTCCGCAGCCGCCGCCGTTGCTGTCGAGGTATTCGGCGCGGGCGCCGATCGACCAGTGGCTAGAGAAGCTGTACTTGGCAAGGAACGCTGCCCCGTACGTTTGCGCTGCGCGATCTATACCTGCTTTCGAGTCCTTATCGACCCGGGTGTATTGCAGGTAAGGCGTGAGCGTCAATGCCCCATCGGTGTGGGTGAAGATCACGTTGTAAATCTGGCTGTTGTTCTGCGCCGTGGGTGTCGCGGCCGAGGACTTCGAGTTGCTGGAGACGTTTGCTCCCCCGATCACGCTCAAGGTGTTGGCGGCATCAAAGGCATATGAGAAGGAGCCCGTCACCCAGTTGTACTTGCCGGAATAGAAACCGTCGTTCAGCGATAGCGCTGCATTGGTCTTGCCACCGGAATAGTTGACCTGCACACCACGGCTGATGGCAGGTTCCTGGTTCCACAGCAGCCCGCGCTGGATGTTGATGTTCTGGAAGGTGAAGGTCGACTCGGCCCCGATCATTGTGGGCAGCGAGCCGGCCATCACGGAGATTTCCGGGCTGATCACTGCCTTCAGGTAACCAACGGGGACGTCGCCGTAAAGCCTGTCCACGGTCTTGCTCGACTTGAGATAGGCCGTACCAAGGGAGGGCAGCGCATACGATCCGACCTGAATGTAGAACTGCAGCGGCCCCTCGATCGTCTGGATTTCCACCTGGGCGTTGCTGACATCGGCCAGCGACCGCGAATTGCCGGTGTCGGGTGCATCGACCACATGGTTTTGCCACAGGGCAATTCCTGTCAGTTGCCCGCTTACGTAGACTTTCCCCAGAGGGCCAGCATCAATGGCAAAAGGGTTGTCGTTCGGCTGTAACGTGCTGGAAAGACTAGGTGCGGACAGTGGGTCGGCTGAAACACTGGTGACCGCAAGCAGGGCTGCAACACCACCATATGTACGGAGAAACATACTGGTTTGGTTCGAACTTTTTTCCGAAACGAGGAGACAACCATCAATACCTGAAAAACGCGTGACGCACTGCTTCATAGTGATGCTCTCGATACCTTGGATAAACAGCGAGAGAGCGTATTGGAATCGCGTATCAAGGCGCTGTTGTCTTTTTCTTTGTCCGCATAAATTTTCAATAAAAAACAATAGGTTGTTATGGTTTAAACAATGCAATGCCTTCAAGGTCACTCTATTCCAAGTCAATCGACCCAACGCCATGTTGCAGGGATCTCATCAATGCATTCACGTGTTCAGGAAGGCCAACCCTATCCACTCGGAGCAACATGGGACGGTTCCGGGGTCAATTTTGCAATTTTCTCGGCCCACGCTACAAAGGTCGAACTTTGCTTATTCGATGCCGACGGGAAAGAGGAAATCGAGCGAATTGAGCTGCCAGAGTTCACTAACGAAACGTGGCACGGTTACCTACCCGACGCCCGGCCTGGCACTTTATATGGCTATCGAGTGCACGGGCGTTATGAGCCGAAAAACGGCCATCGTTTCAACCATCACAAACTTCTAATCGACCCGTACGCCAAGCAGATCGTGGGTGAACTGCTGTGGGACGATGCGCTGTTTGGTTACACCATAGGCCATCCCGATGCTGACCTATCGTTCGATGAGCGCGACAGCGCGCCGTTCATGCCCCGCTGCCGGGTGATCGATCCAGCGTTTACCTGGGGCAACACGCCCAAGCCAAATATTCCATGGGCCCGTACCGTTTTCTATGAAGCCCACGTGCGCGGTTTTACCAAACAACATCCCAGTGTGCCGGAGGTTGCGCGCGGTACGTTTGCCGCTTTCCACGAAAGTGATGTAGTGGAATACATCAAGTCACTAGGCATAACTTCGGTTGAGCTGATGCCCATCCATCACTTCCTGGATGACAACCACCTGCTTGAGAAAGGCCTGCGAAATTATTGGGGCTACAACACGTTGGCGTTCTTCGCGCCGCATGCACGCTACATGGCTGGCAGTTCTATCGGCGAATTCAAGATTATGGTCTCGCGACTCCACAAGGCTGGCCTTGAGGTCATTCTTGATGTTGTCTACAACCATACTGCCGAAGGTAACGAGATGGGCCCAACGCTCTCACTCAAGGGCATCGACAACGCCAACTATTACCGCCTGATGCCGGACGATGCGCGCTACTACATCAACGACACCGGTACGGGTAACACCCTGAACATGAGCCATCCTTGTGTACTGCAGATGGTCACCGACTCGTTGCGTTACTGGAGTAACGAGATGGGCGTTGACGGCTTCCGCTTCGACTTGGCGACCATCCTGGGCCGCGAACCCCACGGCTTCGATGAAGGCGGTGGCTTTCTCGACGCCTGCCGCCAAGACCCTACCCTGAACCACGTCAAATTGATTGCAGAACCCTGGGATTGTGGCCCTGGCGGCTATCAGGTTGGTAATTTTCCCCCAGGCTGGATGGAGTGGAACGACAAGTTTCGCGACATTTCCCGCGCCTTCTGGAAAGGCGACGATGATCGCCTCGGTGATTTCGCCAAGATGTTCCTGGCCTCTGGCGATCAGTTCAACCGACGCGGTCGCGAGCCGGCCTCCTCCGTAAACTTTATTACCGCCCACGATGGCTTCACGCTCAACGATTTGGTGTCTTACAACGATAAGCACAACGAAGCCAACGGCGAAGATAACCGCGATGGCCACTCGGACAACCGCTCCTGGAACTGCGGCGTCGAGGGCGAAACCTATGACCTCGAGATCATCGAATTGCGCTACCGACAGATGCGCAATTTACTCGCCACGCTGTTCCTGGCTCAAGGCACGCCCATGCTGCTCGCCGGCGACGAGTTTGCAAGAACTCAAGGCGGTAGCAACAACGCTTACTGCCAGGACAGCGAGATCAGCTGGATCAACTGGGACATCAGCGAAAAAAGCGCCGAGCTGCAGGACTTCACGCGATACCTGATCGAGCTACGCAAGCGCTACCCGTTGCTGCGTCGCAACCGGTTCTTCACAGGCGTCTACAACGAGCATCTGGATATCAAGGACGTCAGCTGGCTACAGCCCAATGGCCAGGAGATGGGCAACGAGCAATGGAGTGATGGTAGCAACCGATGCATGGGTATTCTGCTGGATGGCCGTGCACAACCTACCGGCATTCGCAAAGCGGGCGGAGAAAACTCGCTCTTGATTATCGTCAACTCACATTTCGACGTAGTTGCCTTCGTCTTGCCCGAAGTGCCGCAAGGGCAACATTGGAAATTACAGTTAGATACCAACCAGCCGGAACTGGTGGCGGAGGAAGTGTTCAAGTTTGGCGACCACTACCAAGTGACTGGACGTTCGACATTGCTGTTTGAACTGGCCGTCAGCCAGAAAAGGAAACGTCGATAGCCTCCCCCTGAGCGATCCTGACGATTGGAAATACCTGACGGACTGAAGCGAACGTCAAAACACCACACTCAGCAGCCATCCGGCCACACCACTACCGATCACGACCAACCATGGCGCTAGCTTCCAGAACATCAGAGCGACCAGGCACGCCAGCGCCAAGCCGAAGTCCTGTGGTTGGTGGATCGCGCTCGTCCATACCGGCTGATAAAGCGCCGCGAGCAGCAAGCCCACCACCGCTGCATTGATACCAAGCAACGCTGCCTGAGTGTGTACGCTGCGTCGTAACTGCTCCCAAAACGGCAAAGCGCCAACAATCAGCAAAAAAGACGGCAGGAAAATGGCCAGCAAGCAAATGAATCCACCGATCCAGCCAGAGGGTGCGGTGCTCATCGAGGCGCCAAGGAATGCAGCAAACGCTAACAGCGGCCCTGGGACAGCCTGGGTTGCCCCATAGCCAGCCAGAAAGGTTTCATTGCTGACCCAGCCTGAAGGCACGACTTCTGCTTGCAACAACGGTAAGACCACATGCCCGCCACCGAACACCAGGGACCCGGAGCGATAGAATGCATCCACCATGGCGAGCGTCTGACTGGGGAGTAACTGACTCAAGATCGGTAAACCAACCAGCAACGCGAAAAATAATGACAACCAGAATAAACCTGCCCGGTAACCGACCTTGATCGGCAATGGATCATGTTCGGCGGCTTGTGCCGGCTTGAACAGGAATAAGCCGGCAACAGCGGCTACGGCAATTGCACCGATCTGCCCCCATGCAGACGGCACCAGCAACGCCACACACGTCGAAATCGCCATGATGGTAATCCGCAACGCATCCGGGCATAGATTGCGAGCCATTCCCCATACCGCTTGAGCAACTACCGCTACAGCCACGACTTTCAGGCCATGCAGCACACCAGGCGCGATGATTTCACCGTAGTTGGAAATACCTAAAGCAAACAGGATGAGAAGGATCGCCGAGGGCAATGTGAATCCCGCCCACGCAGCCAGCGCCCCACGGTAACCCGAACGTGAAAGCCCAAGTGCCATGCCAATCTGGCTACTCGCGGGTCCCGGCAGGAATTGGCAAAGAGCAACCAAGTCGGCGTAACTGCGCTCAGTTAGCCATTGTCGGCGAGTGACAAACTCGTCGCGAAAATACCCTAAGTGTGCAATTGGGCCGCCGAAAGATGTCAGTCCTAGACGCAAAAAGATAAGAAATACAGAGAGCGGTCCACGATCATTCGTGCTGTTTATTGTCATGCGCATGCGTTCCGCATATAGAGGTCAAATCCTCACATCTGTTTACAGGAGATTGATGAACATCACATTGTTAAAACATCCCATCGTTACGTATTCAGGGTGCACGACTGGACGGGGCTTCAAATCCCACAGGTTCTACCAAAAAAGCTATACAAACGAGCGCAGCAAAAGACCACCGCGAGAACCAATTCATCAGCCTATTCAAGTTGCTTGCAAGGACGGGGTTATCAGGTTGATCCCTGAGTCTCAGTGAGAGAGTTGCCGGAGCTTCGATCTTGCTTACGTTGCACAAGCAGGTGAACCATCAGGCAGGCATACAACGTCACCAGGATAAACAGCCCCATGCGCACGGCGGCTGCAGTGTAGACGTCCTTGCCGGCGGCGCTGTCCTGCACCGACTGGCCCAGCAGAATAATCAGGGTGATCAGGCTGTTGAGCCAGAATCCGGGGCTGAACCGGGTCGGGCTCAGGGCATAGAGTTTGCGCGCCAGTACCAGGCCGAACAGCAGCATCCACAAAAAGAACATCCAAAGGTGCACAAACAGGCTCAGGGCGCACCAGAACAGGATCGCCAATGCGCCGCCGAGCAGCGTCGAGCCGAGCAACTCGCGACCGGTGTTGCGCACGGTCGTGGTAGAGCTCTGCTGACCGAGGCTGACTGCTTTCAGGATGATCGGCAGGTAGCTGGCCGGATCGATCAGCGCCAGCAGGAACGTCGGCAGCACGATCAACGTGGCGCGCAAAGCGATCCGGTCGACGTCTTCTGCCGGCAGTGTCGGGGCGGCGGATGCTGGCGGTGCATTGGCCGGCTCGGGAAACAGACCATGACTCAACGTCACTACGATCACGGCAAGCAGCAACCCCTTGACCAGCGCACCGATGACCATCAGTGCCAGGTCGAAACCAGCGATCCCGGCAGCCGAAATCATGGTCAAGCCAATTACCAGAAACGTCACGATCAGGTTGTTGCCACCGCGCAGGCCAAAACGAAAAACCACGAACAGACCGAGGCTAATCAGCAACAGCCCACTGACCGGGTAATAGCGCAGCAGCGGAATCAACAACAGCCCGATGCCGGTGGTCAGCATCGCCACAAACGCCAGCGCCACCCCGGTCTTGAACGGTAGCGGCTGATTAAGGGTCGCAAGGAACAGCAGCGTCAGCACTGGCGCGAGAAAAGGAATCGGCAACGCCAGACCGAAACTGGCGGCCAGGCACAACGCCGTACCCGTGGCCAGGCGCAGGGTGCGCTGATCCCGGGCGGTGCGCTCAGTAGGCATACGACAACCAGCTCATCAGACTCAAAAATACCCGCCCGAGCGGGTTCAGAGGGTTGCCTTGGCTCGGGAACGCCATGACTTCAGCCTGACCGCCAGCGCGTATGGCGCGGATGCCGCGACTGTCGCGCAGGCTGTTCAAGGCGTCTTCGCCGAACTCGATCACCACCGGAAAGCGCTGGGCCGGGCGCAGCCAGTCACGGCTGTTCTGAATACTCGGCAAGGTGCCGGGCGCTGTCGCTTGGCCAACACTGACGCCATAACCGACACTGCGCACACGGCCCTCGAAGACTTCGCCCGGCAGCGCATCCAGCACGATAGCCACCGGGGTCTCGGGCTGGATCAGGCCCAGGTTGTTTTCGGTCATTTCGGCGCTGATCCACACATCGTGGATGGCGATCAGTGTCATCACCGGGCTGCCGACTGCGGCGAACTGTCCGGCGTCGGTGCGCAGGTCAGTGATCAACCCCGCTGAACGCGCGTAGATGCGAGTATTGGCTAAGTCCAGCTCGGCTTTCGACAACGCCGTCGCAGCGCTGCGTAGCTGTGCGTTCTCCGCCTCGTTACCGCCCTCCTGCTCCTTCGCCCGTTGAACTTCGGCACGGGCCGCCGCCACTTGGCTGGCGGCCTGTTCGAGATTGGCCCGCGACACTTCCAGCAGACGCACAGACACCGTTCCCCGGTCTTCGCGATACAAGCCTTCCAGCCGCTGATTATCCTGTCGGGCCTTGAGCTCGTTGGCCTGGGACGATCGCAACGACGCTTGTGCCGAGGCTATGCCAGCGGTGCCGGCGCCGATCTGGCGACGGGTCGATTCTAGGTCCGCGCGGGCGCGATCAACGGCGATCTGATACGGCTGCGGATCGACCTCGAAGAGAATGTCCCCGGCCTTGACGTCCTGATTGTTGCGCACGTTTACGCGGATCACCCGCCCCGCCACTTCCGCCGCCACCGGAATGACAAACGCCCCGACCCGCGCCTGCTGCGTGTAAGGCGTGAAGCGGTCGGCGAGCAAGTACCAGACGAGGCTGAGGATGATCAACAGCAGCACCCACTTGATGCCTTTTTTCGCCGGGTCGGCGGCCGGTGCCGTTGCTTTCGGCGCCGGCGCTTCGACAGGGGGCGGTGCGGCTTCACTCATGGTTGTTCACCTTATCGGGCAGTGGATAGGCGGGCTGCGCAGCGGCGGGGTCGTCCAGCAGGTCGTCCCAGTCCGTTCGTTTTTCCATTTGCTTGCGCGTGGCGCTGTCAATGGTTGGCTGGGCGGCGTACCAGCCCCCGCCAAGGGCTTTGTACAGGGCAATCAGGTTGCTCACGGCATCGCTGCGGCTGATCAAGTAATTGTCCTGTTGGTCGAGCAGTGCACGCTGGGCATCCAGCACCCGCTGAAAGTCTGAAAAACCTTCGCGATACTGCGCGCTGGCCAGCACCAGCGAACGTTTGGCCGCCACCTCGGCCTGGCGCAGGATGCGTTCACGTTCCAGGGATTTGCTCAGGCCGCTGGCGGCATCGTCAGCCTCGCGGGCGGCCTGGCGCACAGTGTCGCGGTAAGACTCAATCAACTGCTGCAATCGCGCGTCCTGCACCCGCACGTTGTTGCTGATCTTGCCGTGATCAAACAGGTTCCAGCGCAGGCTGGGACCGCCGATAAAATCCAGGTTGTTGGACGTGCCTCCTACCGAACTGGCCGACCAGACGATGCTCCCAAGTAAACTCAGCGACGGATAAAAGTCGCTTTCGGCCACGCCGATCAGCGCCGACTGGGCGGCAACGTTCAGCTCAGCCGCGCGCACATCGGGCCGGCGCAGCAGCAGGTTAGCCGGCACATCCTGCAGCACCGCGCGGTCTACCAGCGGGATCAGCCCTTCATTGTCCGTCACTTGCGGCAACTCACCCGGCGCTTGCCCGGTCAGCACCGACAAGGTATTGCGGGTTCGATGCAGTTGATCTTCGAGGTTGGGAATGCTCGCCAGGGTGCCGAGGTACTGGGTCTTGGCCTGCTGCAGGTCGAGCTCAGCCGTCTGGCCGCTGTTGAACAGTTTGCGGGTGATGTCCAGGCTGCGCTTTTGCTGCCGGGTGTTGTCGCGGGCGACGCGCAATCGCGCCTCGGTGGTGCGCAGCGAAAAGTAGGTGTCCGCCACTTGGGCACGCAGCAGCACGAGCGCGTCTTCGTAGTTGGCCTGGGCGGCGAAGTAGCTGGCGTCGGAAGACTCAATGGCCCGGCTGAAGCGGCCCCAGAAATCCAGTTCCCAGCCCACGTCGACGCCTTCGCTGAACTGCAAGAATCGGCTGTTCTGCGGGTTGCTGCCGCTGTACTGACGGCGTTCCACGTAGAGGCCATCAACACTGGCCTGTTGCAGTTGCGGGTAACGTCCGGCCTGGGCGATGCCCAATTGCGCCCGGGCTTCCATTATCCGTAGACCGGCAATTTTCAGGCTGGAGTTGTGCGCATCTGCGTCGACAATCAATTGGTCGAGCACCGGGTCGGCGAAAACTTGCCACCACTGACGGATATCCGGGTTCGCCCCCCGCTCGCTGGTCTTCTCCAAAGCCGGCGTGCTCCAGTGTTTGACCCAGTCTTCGCCGGGTGACTGGAAGTCCGGCCCTACACGCATGCAGCCGCAGAGGCCGAGCAGCAGCAAGAGCGTCCCCGATCTGATCAGCATGACTGCACGTGAATGCATAACGGGTTCCAACCAGATAGATCACTGGAGCATAGCCGGCCGAATAAAATCCGAGCGGAGGTCATTCAAACGTAGTTTGACTCGCTGCCATGTATCAGCTGCTACGCTTTTCAGCGTGCCAACAAACTGCAGCGATCCATCAAAAAGGTGCAACCATCATGACTATCCAACCCCATTCGGCCGGCTGGCGTTTCAAACTGGGTATCGTCATTCTTTGTCTCATGCTGGGATCGTGGCTGATGGTACCGCTGGGTGCTGCCTTTGGTGTGCAGGGATCAAAAATCGCCGCGCTGACGGGCGTCCTGTTTATCAGTAACAAGGTCCTGCTGATCCTGGTTATCGCCATCATGGGCAAGGCTGGGTTCCAGCAGTTGAAGCGCAGCGTGTTCGGTTACGTGACGTCACTGGCACCCAGTTCAGAAACTGAAGTTGGCCCGATGCGGCATCACATCGGTCTCGTCATGTTTTGCCTGCCGCTGATCTCGGCCTTTCTTGAACCCTACGTCGACAGCATTTGGCCGGGGCTGCGGCCAAACCTCTGGCAGCTTCAGCTGTTGGGTGATCTCATGTTGATCGGCAGTTTTTTTGTGCTGGGTGGAAATTTTTGGGACAAGGTGCGAGCCTTGTTTATTCGCACAGCGCGAGTGACCAATGTAGAAGCAGCGTGACTTTACAGATCATCATTTGGCACAAGGTAACTTGCCATTTTCTCGATCAGGCGACCCGTAAAGTCGCCTGATCCAAGCGAGAGCGTTGGAATCAGCCCATCGAAAATATGCTAATCCATGCTATGTATCATTTTGCTTTGAGCTTCATGTAGGTTTGGTTCAGGTCATTTGCCCAGCCGTCCAATACCTTTTCATATCAGTGGCTTTCATTACCTTACTATCATTTTCCAGCGGCGCCCCCGTGCCCTTGCGTACCACCTGCGCGACGACTTGCTGAGTCGCACCATCGAGAAATACCGCTTCTGTCGCAATATTGGTTTCTTGATCACCGGCACCGGAGGCAGTGCTGACGGCCGTTGTTACTAACGTGATATAGAAAGAGGTGTACCGACTCAAATCTAGCTTGGGATCAATCCATCGCATAACCGGCACGCCGGAGGCCGATTGGGACTCTGTCAACCGGCTGTAGTCTTTCAGAAAGCCAGAGTATTCATCAGGTTCGCTTAACTTATTCGCACACCCCGTCGTCGTCAGCGAAGCCACACAGATGAACTCAACAAAAACCAGTCTCATTCTTGAATCGCCTTGACTGCCGCGCCAATGGCAATGACCGCTCAGTCAATGTGCAAAATGAAAAGCAGACAGGTTTCACTCGTTCATGAGTTTCGAAAGACAAGAGCACAGAGGCATAAGGGGTATAGCAAATATTTGGACTTGTGGTGAGGCGACATTAGGTTTTTTATTTCCTTCAATAGAATTTGCTCAATCGCGATGCGCTTCTATATTGAGGAAGTGCTCTGACTTTCCTATCTCCTGGCGAGTGCGGCCTATGGCTACGACTGACCAACTGATCATCTGCGAGCACTGCGATTGCGTGTATGAAAAAGTCATGCTCGCCAAACATCAAAAAACTCTGTGCTCCCGCTGCGGCGGCGTGCTCCAGCGCTATAACGGCCTTACATTGGAGCAGCGCCTGGCGTTGACCTTCACCGCATTGGTGCTGTGGATTTTCGCCAATTTATTTCCGGTTATGAGCATCAGTCTCAAAGGCCTGAAAAACAGCGCCACGCTTTGGGATTCGATGCTGGCCCTGAGTCTGGGACCGATCACCTTCATCGCCATGGTCGCAGCAATTGCCATGATCATCGCGCCGATCTTCCAGTTATTGCTGCTGATCTGGGTATTGAGCTTCGCCCTCGCCCGCCAGCGCGCGCCCGGCTTTAAATTCTGCATGCGTTGGCTCGAAACCCTCAGGCCCTGGAGCATGCTCGAAGTCTGTCTGCTGGGGGCGATGGTTGCGGTGATCAAGCTCGCCGGGGTGCTGAATGTGCTGCCCGGTATTGGCCTGTTTGCCCTGGCCATTCTCAGCCTGATGATGATCCGCCTTGCCGGGCGCGATATTCGCGAGCTGTGGGACACCTTATGACAACGCCTCCGCTCGCCAGCGAACTCGGCCTGTGCCTGTGTCACTCCTGTGGTCTGGCTTGTGACATCACCCTCGCCCCTCATGAATGCGAGCGTTGCGGCGCCCCGCTGCATCGGCGTAAGACCAATGCTCTGGCCCGGACTTGGGCCTATATGTTCACCGCGCTGGCGTTTTACGTGCCGGCCAATCTGCTGCCAGTGATGAACACCAAGATGGTCGGCAACAGTGCCGACAGCACCATCATGAGCGGTGTATTGGAGTTTTGGCAGCATGGTGCGTGGGACATTGCACTGATTATTTTTATCGCCAGTATCGCGGTGCCCGGCATTAAGTTCGTCGCCCTGACGCTATTGCTGATTACCGTTCAACGCGACAGCCAATGGGCGCGCAAGGAGCGCTCGAAACTGTACCGCTTTGTCGAGGTCATCGGCTATTGGTCAATGCTCGACGTCATTGTGGTGGCGTTGGTTGCCTCTTTGGTGAAGTTTCAAGCCCTGGCCGATATCGAACCGCGCCCGGGCATTCTGTTTTTCGGGCTGGTGGTGGTGTTCACCATGCTCGCGGCCATGAGTTTCGATCCGAGAATGATCTGGGATAACCCGCCGGACAAACCACACAACGAGGAGGTCACGGATGAAGTCCCAAGCCACTGACGGGCCGCAAGCCCCAGGTCAGGCCAATATCAAGACCCGACGTTTCAGCGTATCGCTGGTATGGATCGTGCCGATTGTGGCCGTGCTGGTGGGGATTTCCCTGGTGGTACACAGTCTCATGCAGGAAGGCCCGACCATTGTCGTGACCTTCAAGACAGGCAACGGCCTTACCGCCAACAAGACCGAAGTCAAATACCGCAATGTGGTGATCGGCCTAGTCTCGGACGTGGAGTTGAGCAACGACCAGAAGAGCGTCGACGCCACGATCAAGCTGTCCAAACAGGCCGCAACCTTTACCAGCGAAGACTCGCAATTCTGGGTCGTGCGCCCGCGTATTGGCGCTGGCGGTGTGTCGGGCATCGATACATTGTTGTCCGGCGACTACATCGGTGCCGATATCGGTCACTCCGACGGTCGCTCGAAAAACTTCAAAGGCCTGGAAAACCCGCCGCCCATTACCTATGGCGAGCCGGGCAAGCGCTTCACCCTGCATTCCCAGGACCTTGGTTCGCTGGACATCGGCTCGCCGGTTTATTACCGCAAGATCCCGGTCGGCCAAGTGGTGGCCTATGCGCTGGATCCCGACGGTAAAGGCGTCAACCTCGAACTGTTCATCCACGCGCCCAACGACGCCTATGTCACCGAAAACACCCGGTTCTGGAACGCTAGCGGTATTGACCTGAACATCGGCGCCAACGGCTTTGCGGTGAAGACTGAATCACTATCGTCATTGCTGGTCGGTGGCATCGCTTTCCGTGCCCCGGACTATAGCCCCAACGATCAACCGGCCACCGCAGAGAAATCCTTCGAGCTGTTCGACGACCAGCAAACTGCCCTCGCCCCGCCCAATGGCAAGGCGCAGTATCTGAGTCTGCGATTCGAGCAGGCCCTGCGCGGGCTCAAGGTCGATGCACCGGTGGAATTCCTCGGCATGGAAATCGGCAAAGTGGTGACGATAAATCTGGATTTCGACGAAAAAAAACGTAGTTTCCCGGTCAACGTCGGCATCGTGATTTACCCGCAACGCCTCGGTCATGCCCGCCTCAAAATGATTGAAGCCCTAAAGCATGACCCCATTGACGAAGCCGCTAGCATACGGCTAGTGGGTACCTTCATCGAAAATGGTCTGCGTGCCCAAGCCCGTAGCGGCAATCTGTTGACCGGTCAGTTGTACATCTCGCTGGATTTCTACCCTAAAGCGGAAAAAGTCACGTTCGATCCAAATGCCCGGCCGGTCAGCATCCCGACCATTCCTGGCAGCCTCGAGCAATTGCAGGAACAACTCCAAGCCATGGTCGACAAGATCAACAAGCTGCCGGTGGAACGAATTGCCAGACACCTCGACAGCAACCTCGTCGAGTTGCGCAAAGGCCTGGCGCAATTCAACGCCAAGACCCTGCCCGGCGTGCAAACCACCCTGGCGGACGTCAGCAAGACCTTGCAGTCGACCAGTTCGACCCTGGCCGAAGACTCGCCGCAGCGTGAACAACTGACCCAGACCCTGGATGAACTCAAACGCATGTCGCGTTCCCTGCGTGAACTCTCGGATTATCTGGGACGACACCCGGAATCGCTGATTCGTGGCCGTCCCGACAATGCGGCGCCGTCGGATCTGCAAGGGCCACCGCGTAACTGACCACAGGAGCAACACCCATGGCTTTTTCGCCAAAGCTTACGTTAGTCGCCGCGCTGCTAATGCTCACCGCGTGCCGCAGCGATCCGATTCACTTTCACACCCTGACCCCGGCACAACCGGCGCGAGGCAGTGGTGTCGAAATCAAGATCGAAGGCCTCAGCGTGCCGCCTCAGGTTGACCGTCCGCAGATCGTCATTCGCCAGGGCAATAGCAGCTTGGCGATCCTCGAAACCGACTGGTGGGGTGCAAGTCTTGCGGATGAATTGCGCAGTGCACTGGTGGACCAACTGTCGAACGCCAACCCGCCACACAAAGTGTCGTTGCGGGTGGATGTGCAGCGCTTTGACTCGATTCCCGGCCAGTATGGCTTGATCGACGTCAAGTGGCGCCTGCGCCCACTCGGCGCTGGCAATAACACGCTGGTCACCTGCCGCAGCACGTTGCAGACGCCGTCAGGACCGTCGATCGAAGATCTGGTGACAGCCCAACAGAACAACGTCAAACGCCTAGCCGCGTTGATCAGCGAGGCAGCCAGCAGGATATCGGATGGCTGCCCTGCGACGCAGTAATAACGTCTGAATGGGCCAGCTAAGTCCGGCACGCAATTTAATTGGGCGATACATTTGGGCGTTATATACCCATCCGCTTGCAACACATCTTAATTTAGGCATATCGACTATGCGGCATATTTGGAAGAGGTATCTGGAACTGCTAGAGCTCGATCTGAGTTCGCAAATCTTTGACAACATTAAGAATTTGGTTGTATGTGCTCTTCTTTTTGCAGCGGGTACCAGCGCGCTGAGAGGAAAACATGATCTTTTTATTGGGGTCTTGGTTTCCGGTATGGCTGGGTGGGGCCTAATCGCTTTATCAACCATCCTTTTGGTGCTCAATATAAGTGACGGAGTTCGCAGGCTCGCCAAGCTACGGTTCCCCCTTTTCCTCCAACTTTCCCTTATCGCTGCTTATGTGCTGATCGCAGAACGACTTGTAGAGTTAGTTTGGGGCTTTCGATCATTCTGAGACGAACGGCATAAAAGCTGCCGCTGCCTGACACTTGCTTTGCGCGCCCAAACATTTCACCCCCAAAGTGCCCCCTCTAGACTCTATGATCCAGCTTGATGCAGTCTCTGATCACTGATTAATTGGTTAAAAATTTTGTGAGGTAAATGTGGGGGTATTTTTTAGACATGAAAAAGCCCAACCTTTTCAGATTGGCCTAAGTCATTGAAAAATATGGTCGGGACGGAGTGATTCGAACACTCGACCCCTGGCACCCATGCAAGCGGCCCCTATTTCGTCGTCGCTGAGGTAGAGGCTTGGCTGGAGAAAAAATTCGAGCGCGAGATGGAGACGCGCTGGACATCTTAGGGCGAGATGAACAATGACCAAATACGAGCAGTTCCCTACATTCACAGCAGAGATGTTCGATGGCAACTGCGCATTCACTTACGACCGCATTGGTGGAGGTACCATTTTCATCGAGTCATGCTGCTTGTCGTTGATCGGCTGTATTCAACCATCGCGAATTGCACCCCTAGTGCGCGACGCAGGATGATGGGCTAATTCAACGTATGCAGCTCGCCGTGATAGCCGACATTGCCCAGAATGGCGAATCGTATATTCACCGGTTCGAAAGTGAAATCAAATCCGCGTTATGGAATTGAGGAGGGGTTGCTAGCGCTCTTCGAGAACTCGCTCGCGCAACGTATCGAGAAACAGTTTGAGCACCGGCGAGTCATCGTCTGCGCGGTAAGTGGCATACAGTGGCACTTCCGGCAACGCTGGGATCAAGCGGCGAAACACCAACCCGGCTGGCGCCAACTGCTCGAGGGACGCTGGTAATAACGCCACACCGAAACCGGCCTGCACCAGGCTGAACAAGGTTTGAACCTCGATCACCTGTTGGCGGATTTGTGGGATAAAACCGGCCTTGATGCAGCACTGATAGAGAAAATCAGCAAACCGCGACTGCTTGAGTTCCAGCGCCACAAAAGGCTCCTGTGCCAAGTCCGCCGGCGCCAGGCTTTCCCATCGAGCCAAAGGATGATCGACAGGCATGACCACGCGAATCGGCTCGTAGATCAGCAGTTCATTGCGCAACTGCGGATCGTCATAGCCGACCCGGAACACACAGGCATCAATGCGTTTCTCCTTCAACGCCATGACCTGTGCCGCCGGCGTCATTTCATGCAGCCGCAAGGACACCTGAGGATAGCGCTCGCAGAAGAGGTGTAAAGCCCGCGGCAGCACGCCAACCATTACCGAACTGATCATGCCGATTTCCAGCTCGCCCAACTGACCACGACCGGTCTGACGAGTCAGGTCCAGCGCGCGGTTCAGTTGTTCGAACACCAGCGGCGCCTGTTCCTTGAGCATCTGCCCGGCCGCCGTCAGCTCGACCCGGTGATGACTACGCTCGAACAGAGGCGTACCCAGTTCCTCTTCCAACAGACGAATCTGCTGGCTCAGCGGCGGTTGGCAAATGTGCAAACGAGTGGCAGCCCGGCCAAAGTGCAGCTCTTCAGCAAGGGCCATGAAATACCGCAGCAATCGCAAGTCCATGACGGCTATCCCAGGGTCAGTGGCGTCGAACGCTGGCGCAGACCGGTCAAGCTGAACAGCGCATTGGCGATGGCCGGGGCCACCGACGTGCTGCCCAGTTCACCGACACCTCCAGGTTTGCTCGGCTCGCCGTCCAGTACCAGAATATCTATCGCCGGCATGTCCGACATCCGGGGCACCCGGTAATCATGGAAGTTGCTCTGCACCACCCTGCCCTGTTTGATGTCCATGCGGTCGAACAGCGCGTGGCCGAGGCCCCACATCAAGCCGCCGTAGATCTGCTCTTCGACACCGCCCGGCGACACCGCCAAGCCGCAATCGACCACGCAGGTGAGCTTATCGACCTTGATCACACCGTCTTTTTTCGAAAGTCTGGCGACCACCGCGATGAAGCTGGTGTAACCCTGATTGGTGGCGATCCCCAAGGCTGTTCCTTGCGGCAATGGCTGACCCCAACCGGCACGTTCGGCGGTGTTCTTCAGCACCGCGACGTGCCGGGGCCGGCCTTGCATGTTGGCTAGGCGAAAGGCCAACGGATCCTGTCCCGAGCTGTGTGCCAATTCGTCCATGAAACTTTCGACGGCAAACACATTGGGAATGAAACTCACGGAGCGATACCAACCGCTGGGCACGTTGCTTTCGTGCCTGACCCAGACCAGGTCCAGATTCGCAGGACGATAAGCAAAGTCCCACGCGGTGATAGCCTCGGTAGTGCTGTAGTCCATGTGGTCGGGGCGTTCGAAATAGCCTGGTTCCCACTGTTCCGGCGAAGCCGGTGAGACAGCGTCAAGTTTCAACGCCATGAGTTTGCCCTGAGCATCCAGCGCACCTTTGACTCGATGCAGTGTCGCCGGGTGCATGAACAGCGAACGCATTTCGTCTTCACGGCTGTTCATCAACTTGACTGGCACCTTGGCCTGCTGCGCCAGGTATGCCACTTCGAACAACCAGTACTTGGCCTCCCGCGCCCCGAAGCTGCCACCGGACACCAACTCGTTGATGGTGACCTTGTCCTTGGCGATCTTGCACACCGTTTGCGCAGCTTCCAGCGCCGAGGATGGCACCTGAACGCCGCCCCAGTAGGTGATGGCGTTATTCTTCACCTCGGCGGTAATGCAGATCGGTTCCAGCGGGTTCTGCACCTTGTACGGCATGAGGTAATCGGACTCGAGCAGCTTCGCGGCTTTCGGCCACTGGGCGCTCACGTCACCTGCAACCATCGCGGACACCCGTTGTGCATTTTTGTCGTGGATGGCCGCCGCTTGCGCCGTCGCCAGTTGATCGCTGTCGAAACCGTCCAGGGGTGAATCGCTCCATTGCACCTTGAGCAACGCACGACCCTGTTGGGCGGCCCAGTAGCTGTCTGCGAGCACTGCGACGCCTTCCTGATTGCCGCCGAGCACATCAGCCCTGCCGGGAATCGCGATCACCTTACGCACGCCCGGTACTTGCAACGCCGTACTGGAATCCACCGAGACAACCTTGGCGCCGACCACCGGCGTGCGCTGAATCACCGCCACCAGCATCTCGGGCAATTCCACGTCGATGCTGTACTTGAAGCGCCCGCAAACCTTGGCCGCCGCATCGCGCTTGTGCCGCAGTTTGCCAATGTACTTGAACTGCTCGGGGTCCTTCAGAGTGACCTTGGCCGGTGCTGGCAATTTCGCGGCAACACTCACCAGCTCACCGTAACCCAGGCTGCGTTTGCTGGCGGAGTGCACCACCCGGCCCTCTTCGGTTGTGCAACTGTCGGGACTGACTTTCCATTGCTTGGCCGCCGCAGTGATGAGCAGTGCGCGCGCCGTGGCACCGGCCATCCGCAGGCGATCGTATTCCAGCGAAACACTGGTGCTACCACCCGTCGAGAAGACTTTCCATATCGGGTGAATGTAGGTTTCAAAGAACGGATTTTCCGGCGATATCACCTGCACGGTCATCGGGTTGACGTCCAGTTCCTCGGCCACGCAAGCGGCCAATGCGGTGTGGGTGCCTGTGCCGGAATCGTGTTTGTGCACCACCAGTTTCACCGTGCCGTCGGGCAATACCCGAACCCAGGCGTTGGGCTCGAATTCACCCGCAGGCGCAGGTCCTTTCAGGTCCGTAGCGGCGATACCTGAGGGCAGATAGAACCCAATTGCCAAGCCGCACGCAACAGTGCCAGCCTGCTTGAGAAAGAGACGGCGCGGCAGTTCGATCTGAGTGTCGTCGATAAACGTCATCACGCCTCCTTCGGCGCGGCAGCTGCGCGCTTGATGGCTTTATTGATTCGCCCGTAAGTGCCGCAGCGGCACACGTTGCCGGACATGGCGTTGCGGATCGAGTCATCGGTGACTGTGGCACCGGTGTTGAGCAACGCGGCCGCGGACATGATCTGCCCGGATTGACAGTAACCACATTGAGGGACATCTTCGGCAACCCAGGCCAGTTGCAGCGGATGCTGTTCGGTGGGCGACAAGCCCTCAATGGTGGTGATGCTGTGCCCCGCCACGGCGGCGACCGGCAGTTGGCAGGAACGTACTGCGACACCGTCCAGGTGCACGGTACAGGCACCGCACAGGCCCATGCCGCAACCGAACTTGGTGCCGGTGAGTTTCAAGTGATCACGCAACACCCATAACAAGGGCATGGAGGGCGATGTCTCTACCAGCTCGTGTCGTTCGCCGTTTATCGTGAATTCGATCATTGTCAGGCTCCAAGAGAGCGGCCCGTCTTTGTGCAGGCCTAGTCGCCGATTATTGGGAGTCTGTGGAAAATCGGGCCAGCGACGATTTCTGCCATCGTGTGTAAGTAGGACTAACAGCATGTACAAGCGATACCCGTCGGTGCAGTCCATGAGTGCATTCATCCAGGCCGCGCGCAGCGGAAGCTTCTCCAGTGCCGCGCGCAAACTCGACCTGACTCACAGCGCTATCAGCCAGCAGATCCGCAGCCTGGAAGACTTCGTCGGCCAGCCGCTGTTCGTCCGCGAAGGTGGCGGCAGTAACCTGACCGATGCCGGGCAATTGTTTGCCAGCGTGCTGTCCGACGGCCTGGCGCAGATCGACCGGGCGCTGTCCTCGGTGAAAAACTGCAGGGTCGCGCAGCGGCTGACCCTCGATGTCGACAGTGAATTGGCCCAAAGCTGGCTCAATCCACGGCTACCGGAACTACTCGATTTATTGCCTGACCATGAAGTGGTATTGCTGTCGATGCCGCGCTCGGATCGCAGCTCGTTCGAGCGGGTGGACCTGGCGCTGCGCTACGGGTATGGCGATTGGGAAGACTGCGAGATGACCCAGATCTGCAGTGATCGAGTGACTGCGGTGGCATCCCCGGCGTTGCTTGAGCGCCATGGGCTGCAGGTGCCAATTACGCCGGCGCAGGTGCTGGAATTACCGCTGCTGGGGTATACGCGGCGCTCGTGGATTCCCTGGCTGGATGCAGCAGCAATGGCGCCGACTGAGCCGAATGCGCGGGTGGTTTTCGATAATGCGGCAAACCTGATTGCAGCGGCCGAAGCCGGGGTTGGCGCGGGTCTGGTGCGCGGGTTGCTAGCGGCGGATGCGTTGCGCGCGGGGCGTTTGGTAGAGCTGAACGCGGCGCAAATTCCGGCGCATTACAACCTCTACGCCGTGTGGCCGCCGGGGCAGGCCGAGCGGGTGGCTCCGGTGGTTGAGGTGATCCGCCAGTTGGCTCGGCAAACACTGGACTGACGCCATCGCGAGCAAGCTCGCTCCCACAGAGTTCTCGGGAGTGACTACGATCTGTGCCGTAACAAAAAACCCTGTAGAGCGAGCTTGCTCTCGATGGCGCCGGCACATCCACCACAAAACCCTGCTCCATATCGAACACATATCAACACCCCGCCCAATTAATATTGTACGAACCCCTCCCCCCCTTCCAATACTTCCCCCCAAGCAGCCAGCGTCCCGAGCCGGATGCGACCAGGCGAGGGAATGCGCAGCAGTGCGCATAGAAATGGCCGATTGCCCGGGACGTGGCTGCTGCGAACCGCAAGGTTCCCTTCCCCGCTATCAGGAGATCGACTTCAATGATCATCGATATCAGTTGCTATCCCACCGACCTGGTGGACCTCGCCTGGAGGCATGACGGTGACCCGTTCACCGGCGAGCGTCTGCTGGAGATGATGGATGGCCCGTACATGGTCAACGGCAAACCTCGCCGCATCGACAAAGCCTTCATCCAACCGCCACAAGGCAACACCATCTACACCTGGACCGACGGCGACCTCACCGGGCGCGAGTCCATCGACGCCTACATGGCTTACACGCTGAAGATGGTCCAGACCTACCCGGATCGCTTCATTGGCTGCTTCGTCTACAACCCGCGCTGCGGCGTGGAAAACGGTGTCGAGGCGATTGAGCGTTACGTCAAGGAACACGGTTTCAAGATGGTCCAGATGCAGGCCAACATGCACGCCTATCGCCCGGACCGTGCTCTGGACTGGGTCCGTCCAGCCTTCGAGAAATGCGCCGAGCTGGGCATCCCGGTCAAACTGCACACGGGCGACGGGCCGTACAGCATCCCGTCGGAATGGGTGCCGATGATCAAGGAGTTCCCCAACGTCGATTTCATCATGGCGCACTTCGGGGTGCAGACTGGCGGCGTCTACGTGTTCGAACCGATGCAGTGGGCGATGGAGCTGCCCAACGTCTACTGCGAATCGGGCTGGTGCCTGCAATCGCGGATCGTCGAGTTCGCCAAGGTCCTGCCGACCCACAAAATCCTTTTCGGTACCGACACCCCTCCGAACGAGCCGGGCATGTGGCTGCGCCTGCTGGAAGTGCTCTGTCATGAGCCGCCGCAAGGTCTGAATCTCGACGAGGACACCCTCGAAGAATACCTGGGCAACAACACCGCACGGATGATCGGCCTCGAACCGACCCCGCCGCCACGTTCCGTGTCCGAAGCCGAGGCGCAGTTGAAGCGCCCGGTCACTACCCAACTGGCCAGGAGTTGAACCGATGATTATCGATACCCATCTGCACCCCACCAACCTGGTCGATGAGGCCTGGCGCCACACCGGCGAACCGTTTACCGGCGAGCGCATGCTCAAGCTGATGGACGGCCCGTACATGATCAACGGCAAACCGCGCCGCATCGATATGGGCTTCATCCAGCCGCCACCGGGCAACACCGGTTATCGCGACGGCAACCGGCGGGGCCGCGAAGGCGTGCGCGACTACATGTCATACATCGCCGAGCTGTGCATGAAGTACCCGGATCGGTTCATTGGCAACTTCAATTTCAACCCGCGCTGGGGACCGGAAAACGGTGCGGCAGAGCTGGAGTTTCATATCAAGGAATACGGTTTCAAGATGCTCAAGCTGCACGCCAACATGCACGGCTATCGTCCCGATAGGGCACTGGACTGGCTGCGGCCGGCGATGAAAGTCTGCGCCAAGTACAACATCGTGGTGCTGATCCACACGGGTGACGGTCCCTACACCATCCCGACGATGTTCTACCCGATCATCCGCGAATTCCCGATGGTCAACTTCATCATCGGTCACTTCGGCATCCAGACCGGCGGCAACTACTCGTTCGAAGCATTCTGGATGGCCATGGACACGCCGAACGTGTATTGCGAATCCGGCTGGTGCTTCCAGTCGCGGATCGTCGAGTTCGCCAAGGATCTGCCACGCAACAAGATCGTCTTCGGCACCGACTCGCCGCCGAACGAACCGGGCATGTGGTTGCGCGAACTCGAAGTCCTGTGTTCGCCAGCGCCACAAGGCCTGGGGATTGATGAGGATCACCTTGAGGATTACCTGGGCAACAACATCGCCCGGTTGTGCGGCATCGAACCGACACCACCCCCCAAGGACCTTATCGAGGCGGACATTCGCCTGACCACGACCTACCTCTAAGCGTTTTAAAACCAGAGCACAGCGACTTTACAGGCGTACAGATGACCCGGCGTTCGATCGACCGGCAGGCCAACGGTTTGTCGATCGAACGTCGCCCTCAGCCCTGCGCGCCTGCTTTTTACGAGGTGAAACCATGACCCTCTCTACGCTCGGCGATACCCAGGATTTTCACGATTTTATCGACGCCTATCGCCGGCAGTACCCGGACGATGTGTTGACCGTTCACGAAAAACTTTCCGCCGATCAGGACGTCACCGCCTTGGTCGATGCCCTGGCCACCCAGGGCCTTGACCCGCTGCTGATCTGCGAAAAGGTCGGCCAACTCGGTGTGCCAGTAGCCACCAATGTGTTCGCCTCCCGGACCCGCATCGCGCGGATCTTCGGTGTCACGCCGGCGCAGCTGCACGAAACCTTCCAGGCCCGCGCCAATCATCCGATCGCGCCCCGTTACGTCGAAACCGGTCCGGTACTGGACGAGATCTTCGAAGGCGAAGCCGTGGACCTGGCGCTGTTGCCAATGCTCAAGCACTTCGACAGTGACCGTGGCCCGTACATTACCAACGCGATCATCATCGCCGAAGACCCGGTCACCGGAATTGCCAACATGAGCTATCACCGCTCAATGCGCCATGCCCGGCAGACCCTCGCCACCAGCCTGCATTCGCGCGGTCACTTGTGGCGCATGCTGCAAACCGCTCGCGAGCGCGGTGAAGAATTGCGCGTGGCCATGGTGGTCGGCGCCCATCCGCTGTTTATGCTTGCCGCAGCAGCACGTTTGCCGTTCGGCAGCGATGAACGCGCAGTGGCAGGTGGCCTGTTTGGTGCCCCATTGGAACTGGTCAAGACCCCGCTTTATGACATCGGCGTACCGGCCTATGCCGAGTTTGTACTGGAAGGCGCCATCGATCCGGCGGCCTATGCCGAGGAAGGTCCGTTCGGCGAGTTCAGCGGCTATTCCTCAGACCGTTCAACCAATAACGTGCTGCGGGTCGACACCCTCATGCGGCGCAAGGACGCTTGGCTGGTGGACGTGGTCGGCGGACGGTACGCCGAACACCTGACCCTGGCGCGCCTGCCACGGGAAGCGGAAATGAGCGAGAAACTCAAGGCACGCTTCCCCGCCGTCACCGCCGTGCACTACCCCAACTCCGGCACGCACTTTCATTGCTACGTGGCGCTGGATCAAAGCCGCGACGGCGAGGCGCGGCAGATCATGCTCGCCCTGCTCGGCTGGGACCCGTACCTGAAAACCGTGATCGCGGTGGACAGTGATATTGACATCAGCGACGACAGCCAGGTGCTGTGGGCATTGGCCACGCACTTTCAGCCGCATCAGGATATTTTCGTCATCGACGGTTTGCCCGGCAGTCCGCTGGACCCATCGTCCTCGGTCAACGGCACCACCTCGCGAATGGGCCTGGACGCAACACGCGGTTCAGGCTTCGACGGGATCAAGGCGCAGCTGAATCAGGACGTGGTCGAGCGTGCCCGCACTCTGCTCAAAGGCTATCAATCGTGAACCGCCAGCGCATGGTGGTCGGCATCAGCGGCGCGTCGGGGTTCATCTACGGCGCGCGCCTGCTGGAGTTGCTGGCTGAACTGAACATCGAAAGCCACCTGATCATCAGCCGGGCCGCGCTGCTGACCATGGCCCATGAAACCGACTACAAACTGGCGGACGTCACCGCGCTGGCCAGCCACTACCACCGGGCCGACGACGTGGCTGCTGGGATCGCCAGCGGTTCGTTTCGCTGCCTGGGCATGGTGGTCGCGCCGTGCTCCATGCGCACGTTGGCGGAGATTGCCACCGGCTCCTCCTCGGGACTGATCGGCCGCGCTGCCGACGTCACATTGAAAGAACGCCGGACCCTGGTGTTGATGGCCCGGGAAACGCCGCTGACCCTCGCCCACCTGCGCAACATGACCGCCGTCACCGAAATGGGCGGGATCATCGCCTCACCGGTGCCGGCCTTCTACGCCCGTCCGCAAAACCTTTCGCAAATGGTCGATCACAGCCTCGGCCGTGTCCTCGACCTGTTCGGCCTCGACGCCGGGACCGCGCTGCGCTGGGGTGAACCCGGCCCATCGGCCACTGGCCATTTCGCAACAACAAAGGAGCTCGCATGAACAGCCCATTCAACGCCCCTACCCCGAACCGCAAAATTCCCGTGACCATCCTTACCGGCTTCCTCGGCGCCGGCAAAACAACCCTGCTGAACTACATCCTCAGGGAAAACCACGGCCGCAAGATTGCCGTGATCGAAAACGAATTCGGCGAAGTCGGCATCGACGGCGACCTGGTGCTCAGCTCTGAGACCGAAGAGATCTACGAGATGGTCAACGGCTGCGTGTGCTGCACAGCCGAGGTTCGAGAGGACCTGGTGCGCATCGTCCGCGAACTGGTGGCGCGTCCGGTGCGGCTGGATCACATCTTGATCGAGACCAGTGGTTTGGCCGATCCGTACCCGGTGGCGCAGAGCTTCTTTATCAACGACCCGATTGCAGATGAAGTCGAACTGGACGCCATCGTGACCATGGTCGACGCCAAGCACATCGCCCAGCATCTGGAGGATTTGCAGCTGGATGGCGTGGACAACCAGGCAGTAGATCAGATCGTCTGCGCCGACCGCATTGTGATCAATAAGGTCGATCTGGTGAGCGAGGACGACGTGGCAGCGCTGCGCGGCAAGATTCGTGGGTTAAACGCCACGGCGGATCTGGTGACCTCCAGCTACGCCGAGATCGACCTGTCGAAGATTCTCGGCATCGGTGCGTTCGAGTCGACGCAAAAGCTGATGGAGATCGGCTCTGAGCACGATCACCACGCCGACGAACACCACCATGATTTGGATCATGATCATGATCCGAGCGTATCGTCAGTCGGTATCGCCGTGGACGGCGCCGTGAATCTGCTCGCCTTCCACCAATGGATCAGCGAGTTGCGCAATGAGCAGGCCGACAACCTCTACCGCATGAAAGGTGTGCTGGCCGTCGCGGATCAGGATCAGCGTTACGTGCTGCAGGGCGTTCACAGCCTGGTTGAGTTCCGTGCCTCCACCTCATGGGGCACGGAACCACGCTCAAGCAAGATTGTGTTCATCGGCCGCGACCTGGACCGCGCTGCGTTGAACCAAGGCTTTGCCGCCTGCCTGGCAGGCTGAAAGAACGGCATCGGAGCCGGTGGATGGCGGCTCCGGGCACACAGAACGAATACCCCTCTCTACAGCATAAAAACAGCAAGAGGTGATTCTCCATGTCGTCAGCCACTACCCCTTCCACCGTCCACCCAGTCGACCAGATTCTGCCGGTCCGCCAAATGCTCACCCTTGGCCTGCAACACATGGCCGTCTCATACATCGGCGCCATCGCCGTGCCGTTGATTGTCGCCAGCGCCCTGAAAATGTCCCAGGCCGACACCGTGGTGCTGATCAGCACCACGCTGTTCTGCTCCGGCATCGCCACGCTTTTACAAACCGTCGGCTTCTGGAAATTCGGCGTGCGTTTGCCGATCTTGCAGGGCGTGGCGTTCAGCAGTGTCGGCCCGGTCATCGCCATCGGCACCAACCCGGAGGTGGGGTTCGCCGGGGTCTGCGGGGCGGTGATCGGCGCGGGGATCTTTACGATGCTCGTCGCGCCGTTCGTGGGCCGATTGCGCCGGTACTTTCCGCCGGTGGTCACCGGCTGCATTGTCACGGTGATCGGTTTGCAGCTGTTCCCAATTGCCTATGAGTGGATCGGTGGTGGCCGCAACGCTAGTGATTTTGGGGCCCCGGCGTACCTTGCCGTCGCCGCCGTGGTGCTTTCGACCATTCTGTTGGTCAACCGCTATGGTGGGCCGATGATGCGCAACATGGCGGTGCTGATCGGGATGCTGGTGGGTGCGGGACTGGCTTACGGTCTGGGCATGGGCAGTTTTCACAGCGTGCAGGACGCGCCCTGGCTCACCGTGCCCTACCCGTTCTACTTCGGCCTGCCGACCTTCAGCCTGATCCCGATTGCGACCATCGTGGTGGTGATGATCGTGCAGATGGTCGAGTCCATGGGGCTGTTCGTGGCCATCGGCGACATCGTCGACAAACCGGTGGAAGAAAAACAGGTGATCAATGGCCTGCGCGCCAATGGCCTGGCGAGCACCATCGCCGGGATGTTCGCCGCGTTTCCGTTCATTGCCTTCATGGAGAACGTCGGGCTGGTGATTTTGACCGGCGTGCGCAGTCGCTGGGTAGTGGCGATCAGTGGTTTGCTGATGTGTTCCGTGGCGCTGGTGCCAAAGGCCGGGGCGATCATCGCGTCGATGCCGACCGCCGCCCTCGGGGGTGCCGGGATTGCCATGTTCGGCGTGGTCGCCGCAGCGGGCATTCAGACCCTTGCCAAAGTCGATTACGAGCGCAACCGCTTCAACGTGTTGATCGTCGGTTTCACCATCGCCGCCGCCTTGGTGCCGGTGCTGGCGCCTGCCCTGTTCAAGCAAATGCCCGACTGGTCCCAGCCGTTCCTGCACAGCAGCGTGGTGATTGCCTGCCTGGTGTCGGTGCTGCTCAACGCGGCGCTCAACGGCGTCAGCGTTCCCGACAGCGCAGCCTCCAAGCCTGCGCCCCACAGCCTCTGACCGGAGAAGCACATGACTCAACTTCAAAACATTCTGATCAAAAACCCGGTGGCGGTGATGACCGGCTTGCGAGGCCCGCGTGCCCGGGCAGGCAACGTGGACATTCGCATCGTCAACGGTCGCATTGCTGAAATGGCTACGGACTTGGTGGCACAACCCGGTGAACGGGTGATAGATGCCCGTCACTCAGTGGTCTACCCAGGCTGGATCAACACCCACCACCACCTGTTTCAGAACCTGCTTAAAGCCGTGCCCGAAGGTTTGAATCAAGACTTGCAAGGCTGGCTGGCCAGCGTGCCCTACCCGCGCCTCAACCGTTTTACACCACAACTGGCGCAGATCGCCGCGCGATTAGGCATGGCCGAGTTGCTGTTGTCGGGGGTAACGACCTGCGCCGATCACCATTACCTCTATCACGCCAACGGCACAACGGAGACCGGTGACCTGCTGTTCGACACGGCTGACGCGTTCGGGATGCGTTTTGTGCTGTGCCGGGGCGGCGCACTGGAGTCCGCCAGCGCTCATCCGGGATTCTCGAAAACGGTGCTGCAACCGGAGACGCTTGAGCAGATGGTCGGTGACATCGAACGGCTCAAATCGCTGTACCACCAGGACACTCCGGACGCGATGCGTCGAGTGGTGGTGGCGCCGACGACGCCGACGTTCTCGCTGCCGCCCACCTTGCTGCGCGAGCTTGCGCACACCGCTCGCGGCCTCGGATTGCGCTTGCACACGCACCTTTCGGAGACGCAGAACTACGTCAACTTTTGTCGCGAGAAATACAACTGCCTCCCGGTGGAATTCGTCGCCGAACACGAATGGCTCGGCCCCGACGTCTGGTTCGCCCACGCGGTGCATTTGCAGCCGGGGGAAATCCGCATGCTCGCGCAAACCGGCACCGGCATTTCTCATTGCCCGGTGAGCAACGCACGGCTGGGCAGCGGCGTCGCGCCGGTACCACAAATGTATGAGGCCGGGGTGCCGATATCGCTTGGGGTGGATGGCGTGGCATCGAACGAATCCGGAAGTATGGTCGGTGAGGCGCACACGGCGTGGTTAATTCATCGGGCCGAACAAGGCGCTTCAGCGACCACCGCCGAAGATGTGATTCATTGGGGCTCGGCCGGCGGCGCGCAAGTGTTGGGGCTGGGTTCGGTAGGAACGCTGGAAGTTGGCCAGGCTGCGGATCTGGTGATCTATGGCCTCGATCATCCACGGTTCTTCGGCTTTCACGATATCGCGCTGGCGCCGGTCGTCGCGGGTGAGCCGATTGCCGTGCGGTACAGCATGGTCGGGGGGCGGCTGGTGGTCGACGACGGCGTGATTCCGGGGCTGGATCTGGAGCGCATGCGCGCTGAAGCGTGGGAAGGGGTGCAGCAGTTAATGCATGTCGTCGACTGATCTAACGGCAACAACCTCCCCTGTTGGAGCTGGCTTGCCAGCGATGACGGCCTGAAGGAAAGTGCCAGGTTCAAAGGCCCCCTCAGTAAGCCGGCTCCTACAGGTCCCGCACCAACCTTCGGGATAACACACCATGTCCGGCCTCAACGACCTCCTCCAAGCCATTGAAACCTGCGCCCGGCAAGGCGAAGAAACCGTCCTCGCCACCGTGGTCAAGGTCGAAGGTTCCGCCTACCGCCGCCCCGGCGCACGCATGCTCATCCCCCTCCACGGCCGAACCATCGGCACCGTCAGCGGCGGATGCCTGGAACAGGACCTGGCCAAAAAGGCCTGGTGGCTAACCGACTCCGGCGAGCCTGTGGTGCGCCGCTACAGCACCGGCGCCACCGAAGATGAAGACGACGACCAAAGCGCCCTGACCTTCGGCCTCGGCTGCAACGGCACGGTTTTCGTCATGCTCGAACGCCTGCGCGCGAAGACCCCGTCATTGGCCATCGAACTGTTGCGACAGGTGCGTGACAGTCTGCAACCCGCGGCCATGGCGACCATCATTGCCACGTCTCGCCACACGTCAGTGCGGGTCGGTGATCGGGTGGTGTCGCACTCAAGCCCCGCGCTGCGCAATCGCGCACTCGACAGAAGCATCCGCAAAGACCTGCGCCAAACACTCACCGAGAAAAAATCATCTCTGCGGCTCTACACCGATGCCCGTGGAGAAGTCGAAGTGTTCTTCGAATACGTGGCTCCGCCCCCGCGCCTGGTGATCTTCGGCGCCGGTCACGACGCCCAGCCACTGGTGCGCATGAGCAAACTGCTGGGCTGGCACGTCAGTGTGATCGACAGCCGCAGCCACTTTGCCCGCCCTGAACGCTTTCCGCAGGCCGATGCGGTCATCGTCGCGAACCTCGACGCCTCCATCGTCCTCGGACCGTTGATCGAGGGGGCCGCAGTGGCCGTCATGACTCACAGCTACCGCCAGGACCGACACTGGCTCGGCCAATTGCTGCAAGGCGCACCGGCCTACATCGGCCAACTCGGCCCCCGCGAGCGGACCGATCGCTTGTTGACCGACATTCGCCAACATAGTCCTGCCCTGAATGCATTGCTACAGCTGCACTACCCAATGGGGCTGGACCTTGGTGGCGATGCGCCCGAAAGCGTCGCGCTCTCGATTCTGGCGGAGATGACGGCGGCGTTGAATCTGCGTAACGGCGGGATGCTCAAGCATCGGAGCAAACCGATTCATTACGTGGATTTGCTGGTGTGTGAAAAGTTGGAGGCAGCGGCAGCGGTCGATTGAGCTGGTTTCAAACGGCGACAGTTTCTCGGCACCGATAAAAAAGTCCCTCAAGCCGAAGTGGACGACTACTCAAGGAAATGAAAGATGCAGAACCGCACGTTTCTCGTTCGGCAGACCTTTGCCATCAGTACTTTGTTATTGACGACGGCCACTTCATTGCAAGCTGCCGACTGGAGCGATAACTCAATCAGTTACTGGTATGGCACCCACTTCGCTGAGCCGGGCATCGATGGCCCGATCGCCAAGCACATCGTTGAGTTCACTCACGTTGACGGATACAAATACGGCAGCAACTTCCTCGACGTGCAGGTGTTGTTTTCCGGTAAAGACGATCCAGCCGACGGCGGCGGCGACGGTGCTACCGAGGTGTATGCGATATATCGCCATCAACTTTCACTGAGTAAAATATCCGGCCAGGATTTCAAGTGGGGACCCATTCGGGACTGGTCACTTTCGGGTGGCGTCGACTGGAACACCAAAAACACTGCCTTCGCGCCGGCAAAACGCATGCTCGTCATCGGCCCGACTATCAACTTCAACGTGACAGGTTTTTGGGACTTCAGTGTGATGTACCGCTCCGAGCGCAACCACAACGGCTTGCCGTTCGCCCAGGAGCACGATATTCGCTTCAACAACACGTACTACCTGGAAACCGCCTGGGAGATTCCATTCCAGCTCGGCTCAGCACCGCTCAAGTTCAAGGGCTTTGCCAACTTCATCCCGCCCAAGGGCAAGGACGGCTTCGGTAACGACACCGTGAGCGAAACGCTCGTGCACGCCACTTTACTTGTGGACGTGGGCGAGCTCACTTTCGGCAAGAAAGATACTTTCTTTGCCGGGGTGGGTTACGAATACTGGAAGAACAAGTTCGGTAACAACTCAGCCAACACACCTGGCACCGAGGCCAATACGCCGTTTCTGAATCTGGAATGGCATCTGTAATGCTCCAATCAGAAGGCGCACCGCCTTACACGGACAGTTGCATTGAGCTTACCGACTCCATGGATAATACTTTGTGAGCCCTATGCCGGATTCGCTGATTAGTGGACTGCAAGGGTATTCAAATTACTTTAGGCTGACGACCAAGCCGCACGGGGCACTAGTAGCCTGGCTGTTATTCAATCCACGAACAGATCCGACATCAGATTGTCAGTGGTATCTAGGGCGAACCTATAGTGTTCAAACTCGGTGACGCCGGTTTCTCGTAGTATTTCCTCATCAATCAACAAGCGTCCGGTTATCCTGCGGTCGTTGCTGGTAAGAATTGTGTGAGCGGCATCCGCCATGATTGCTGGTGTTCGGGCATACTTGAACGCTTCGCGTGCCCCCAACTGAAACTCGATCGCAGCAGTGGCAATCATGGTCTGTGGCCACAGTGAGTTAACACTGATGCCATGGGCCTTAAATTCCTCGCTCATTCCCAACGTCAACATGCTCATGCCGTATTTGGTCACGGTGTAGGGGCTGTATTGGGCAAACCATTTGGTGGAGAGGTTAAGCGGTGGCGAAAGATTGAGAATGTGCCCGCCGGACTTTTTCAGATACGCAAGCGCCGCTTGGCTGCACAGCAGCACGGCACGGGTGTTGATCTGATGCATGAGGTCGAAACGCTTGAGTTCGATGTGCTGAACCCCAGTCAGCTTGATCGCGCCTGCATTATTGATCAGTCCGTCGATGCCACCGAAGTGCTCGGCAGCAAGGGCAAGTGCCTCGCGCACGTTGGTCTCATCGCGCACATCCACTTGCAGGGCGAGCGCCCGGCCTCCTGCTGCTTCGACTTCCTGGGCGACACTGTAGATGGTGCCGGGCAGTTTGGGATGAGGCTCAGCACTTTTGGCGGCAATAACAATATTGGCACCGTCACGCGCAGCCCTTAAAGCAATCTCACGGCCTATCCCACGGCTCGCGCCCGTTATTATGGCCGTTTTTTTCATATGATCGCCTTGAGGCTGTTGTTTAGCCATTTAACCTGCTCAAAATCTACTACCGGGTGCTTGCCAAAAGCATTCCTTTGGACCTTATCCCCCTACACCTATTGCCCCAAGGACAGATCATCGAAATCATTGAGCTGGCAACTTTTCCAACGCTGAACGCAGTTCATCAGCATTGGTAAACTCCTGCTGGGCCACCAGGATTCCGTTATCCAGTTGCAGCCACAGCACCTTATCTTCTGCACCTGGGTAATTAACCGCGACACTACCATCGCGGTCGAGGACGACACGGTAGCTATAATTACGCATGGCCGGGATCGCGATAAATTTTCCGATCAACGAAGGCATACGCTGCACATCAGCGAGAAAGGCGACATTGCGTGCTTCCAGATAGCCTTTGGGTTGATCTTCCAACGCGGCCTTTACCAACTTGGAGCCGTCCATATTTCGAGCTACCAGCAAGACGTGGGTTTTCGCGTCCAGGGTATAGGGTTGGTCGTGCTGATCTTGTAAGGTCCAGGGTGTCAGGCGTTCACCCATATTGGCCGCCAAGGCCTGCATGGACAGCGCACTCAATAGCAGCACAAGTACAATTCTCACCGTTTAATACCTCTTGTTTCAGGTTGTATATTCGAGTCGTGTTTAGCCTGATAGGCGCCAGGCATAAGAGAGGGCATGGTATCTGCGCAAACGGGATAACGACACTTGCATTGTTACAGGTCGTGTCGAGGACATGTTTGGCCCAGAGTTTTCGACGAACTAAGAGGGTTTTCATCTGTGTCGTACCGTGGAAAAAACACAGCATGGCGCAGGTCAAGGGGACGTTATAGGTGGCTGAACTGGAGGTTACGTTGCGCGTAGGTAACGAGTTCGAAGGGAAGACCGAGTTGTTCACCCACGAGGCCAACACGTTAAGCACGCTTCAGGCTGAACTGGACGCGACGAAGACGGCACGGAAAAAATACAGGTTCATTGAGGTCGTTTCGGTCAAGCCTGCGAAGTAGAGATAAATATCCTACGCGATCGGGCCACCGATCAGCGGCCGCAAGGGTATCCATCAACTGGCCTCAAATTGGCGGACACGGCGGCTTGATGACCGTTCAAAGGTGCAGTTTATTGGGCCGGCGCCCTCATGATCCCTGGCAAGGCGCCGATAGCCCAGATGATACTGTGTTTGCCGTTCGCCTAGGGCGCCGGTTCTCTTACTCCTCAAGGAGACGGCCATGCGCCTGCTGCCTGTAAAAATCATGCCGCGCTTCAGCTTGGCGATGGGCGCCATCGTGCTGGTCACCGCCGGCTCCATCTACGCGGTGATGGTGCTCAGTGGCGAGCCCAAGCTGATCGCGTCGAATACCCAGAGCGCCCAGCAATCGGCGGTGGCCATCGCGCGCCAGTTGAGCATCAAGCTAGCCGAAATCGACGGACGGGTGGGTGCCATGGCCAGCCTCGGCGCGACCCTGCCCAACGACGTGGAACTGATCAAGCCGAGCCTTGCGCGCATCATCGACTCCCAGGGCGACGCGGCGGTGGCCGGTGGTGGCCTCTGGCCCGAGCCGAATGCCTTCACTCCCGGTGTCGAAAGACGGAGCTTCTACTGGGCGCGCAACCAGAGCAGCCTGGGCTACTCCGAGGAATACAACGCGCCACAGGCTGAGGCCTACCATGCAGCCGACTGGTACGCCCAGGGGAAGACCGGCAAAGATGGCCACTGCAACTGGTCGGACGCCTATGAGGACCCGGTCAGCAAGATCCTGATGACCACCTGCAGCATCGGCTACACCCGCGATCAGCGCTTCGCCGGGGTCGCCACCATCGACCTGACCCTCATCGGCCTGGCAGACTTTCTCAAGGCAAACGGCAACGTGACCGGCGGCTATGCCTTCGCCCTAGACGCCTCAGGCAAGGTGCTCTATTTCCCAGTCGGCCAAGGTCAGGCTGTAGCCGACGAAACCGGCTTGCTGAACAGCGCGCCATGGTTCAACAGCGTGACGCAATGGCGCAAGACCGGCCAGCAGCAGGCGCATACCTTCGCCATTGAGGACGACAGCCGACTCGGCTCGGCCGGCTACGTCAGCCTGACGGGCATCAACGCCAGTGGCTGGGTGATTGGCCTAGTCACGCCGAAAGCACAGATGACCGCGATCGCCAGCCGCCTGACCATCGACATCCTCACTACCCTGGTACCAGTGCTGCTGCTTATTTTCGGCTTGGCATGGCTAGCGGGGCGCACGTTGCTAAGGCAGATCGACGAAACCACTCTGCAAATCAACCGTCTGGGCGAGCAGCAAGGTGCCGGCGCGGCCGAGCTGGAGATTCTGCGTGCGGATGAAATCGGCCTGCTGCGCGGCGCGGTCAACCGCTACGCCGGCAGCCTCCGGCTGATGCTACGCACAATTGCCGATGAGTCCTCGAAGCTGCTGCGCCAAGCCGACGACGTTGCGCGGTTGTCGGTAGTCATGACCGAGCGGGCGGAGACCCAGCGCCTGGACAACACCTTGCTCGCCACCGCTGTAACGGAAATGTCGTCGAGTGCCCAGGAGGTCGCACACACCACCAGCGACTGTTCCAACACTGCCGAAAAATCCCTTGGCACAGCGCGCGAAAGCCAGGGCCACGTGACCCAGAACAGCCAGGCCATCGTCTCCCTGAGCAGCGACATCGGCAGCGTGGCCACCGCGATCACCCGCCTCGGCCAGGATATCGAAGGGGTTAGCGGAGTACTCGACGTAATCAAGTCGATCTCCGCGCAGACCAACCTGCTCGCGCTCAATGCCGCCATCGAGGCCGCCCGGGCCGGCGAACAGGGCCGCGGCTTCGCCGTGGTGGCCGACGAGGTGCGCACCCTGGCTGGACGCACCCAGGTTTCGGCGGACGAAATCCAACAGATGATCGCCGAATTGCGCCAGGCTTCGGTCACCGCCGTCAGCACCATGCTCGCCGGCCAGGAGCGTACCCGTTCGGTGGTAGCCCAGGCCGATCTGCTGGCGACCTCGCTGGGCACCACGGTGCTCGGCTTCGACGATATCGTTCAGCGCACGCAGCAGATTGCCGTGGCGGCCCAGGAACAGAGCCATGTGACTCAGGAAATCAATGAGCTGGCCGTGCGCATCCATACCGCCAGCGAGGAAGGCGCCCGCGACGCGGCCAGCCTAAGCACCCTCAGCCAGGGCATGCAGGCATTGTCGCAGCGCCTGGGCGGCATGAGCCGTCAGTGATATGAGCGCATGAACCGCCCGTGTTGAGTCCTAAGTGTCACCGCCAATGTAAAAGTGACCCCCTGGAGGTCACTTTTTTGCTGGCGTTGACACGCACCCATCTCGGCGCTTTGATTGCCCTGAGGAGAGTGCTTGAAAACACAGTTCATTACCTTATCACACTCAACTCCATGAAAAACTCCTGGCGCTAGAAGCAGTACGGCAGCCCTCAAAACGGTGAGCAAGCCCAGACTTTTTTCACTCCCGAGCGCCTCGATAAAAGCCCTTTCACGCCTAGCGAAGAGTAATGAGCAGAGTGATACGGCCCAACTCATAAATCTGATCGAGCATGCCAATGAGAGCCACCGCGCCGCACAGAACAATGTCCGACAGCAGTCCGCCAAGGAGAAAACAGCACTTCGAGGCGAGAGAGGCAGAAGTCAGCCCGCTATAAAATGCAGCTGGACATCACCACGAAGTACCTAATCAGCCATACCTCTCTACAGTGCTACTTTGACAAAAGTCGCTCGGGCCTAGAAAAACTGCGCGAAACAGATATCAGCTTCCCCCGCCCAATCAAATTCGGGCAGAGCAAACAGACTGAAATATATTTTGTCGTCGCAGAGGTGGAGGCCTGGTTGGAGAGGCAAATTTTCGAACGAGATGAGGAAGCGCTAGATCCGGGTGAGCACTGCCAATTTGATTTACAACGAGAGTTGCCGTAGTAATGTAAAGGCCTGCTTCATTTGGTCCTCACTGACGACGAACGCCCGTAGCTGCCCTGCCATGTCCAGCCCTTTGGCTACCAGCCCCTGTGACTCAAGGCTGATCTGCCATTGTAAGTCCTTCCGGTTGGTTTCTCCGGCCAGGTGCATCGGCATTTCCGGGGTCTTGATCTTCACCAGCATCGCCGGGAACTTCACTTGCTCATCGCCACCCAGCACATTACGCGCCAGGGTCATGGCGCTTAACTGAATGGGTTGCAGAAACGGCAGCAGCTTGCCTTGGATTTGCGCGCAATCGCCAACGGCAAATATGTGTGGGTCAGCGGTGCACATGCGGTCATCAACTTCAATGCCACGATCAACCCGTAGGCCAGCCTGCGCCGCTAACCTCGTATCAGGTTTCAATCCGATTGAGGCAATGATCACATCGGTGGAGATTTGCCGACCATTGGACAAAGTCGCCAACAGGCTATCGCCTTTCTTTTCAATGGATTCCAAAGCCTGGTTGAACACCATTTCCACCCCCATCTGGCATAACCGATGCTGCAAGCGGCTACTCACCTCAACAGGCAGCAACGATGCCAGCAGGCTGTAGGACTTATCCATCAGTACCACCTGCTTTCCGGCACGATTGACATCCATTGCCAGTTCACTGCCAATCAAGCCGGCTCCGAGGATCAGTACGCGCTGTGCAGCTCGCAGTGCATGTTGTGCATGACGGTATTCCTGCTGACTGTTCAAAGTCACCATCCACTCCCGTCCGGGAATCGGCGGAACGATGGCTTGCGCACCCGTGGCAAGAATCAGTTTGTCATAGCTGAATGCCTCACTGCCGGCGCTGATACGCTTGTTTTCGCGATCAATTGCAGTCAGTTGGCAACCAGCATTCAGGGTTAACCGATACATCTCGGCAAACTCCGCCGCAGACTGACGAGTCATGTCGTCCGCTGTCTGATTGAGACTGATGACGTGACTCAGGTCGGGCTTGTTGTACTCATCGCAACTGTCTGCAGCGATCAACCGAATGGGCACCGCTGCATCGAGCCTGCGCAAGTTCTTGACCACCTGACGAGCCGCGAAGCCGGAGCCCACAATGACGATTTCCTTGTTCATTTCGCCTCCGAAGCAAGCTCATCGAATACCGATTTACCCAGTGAACATTCAGGACACAGGAAGTAATCAGGCACATCACACCAGGCCGTACCGGCCTGTACATCCTGCATCGGCTCCCCGATCGCCGGGTCGTAAATCCATTGGCAGACACTGCACTGCATGCGCGGGCCGTTGTCCGCGACTGGTTCTGCCTGGGCAGTTGCGGTGGCTGCAGGTCGTGCGACTTGTGCGTCCGTCGATGGATGCAGCGCCCATTGCCGAGCGATTTCGCGGCCATGAGCTCGGCAAACCTCAAGCGAGTCACCGTCTGGCCGCCACTTGGCTTTGAGCGCCAATGTGGTTTCAAAACCAGCGTCCATCAAGCGCGTCTGGATACGGTCTACCGCCCCGCCATTCCAGCCGTAACTGCCAAACGCCGAAGCCTTTTTGTTGCGAAAACGCAGCCCGGTTATTTCCTCCAGCAGGGCGGCGACTTTCGGCATCATGACGTTGTTCATGGTGGACGAGCCCACCAGAACACCTTTTGAGCGGAACACGTTGGTCAGAATTTCATTCTTGTCGTGACGCGCGACGTTGAAAATCTTCACCGCCACACCCGGATCTACTTCGTGAATGCCTTGTGCGATGGCATCGGCCATCATGCGGGTGTTGTTCGACATGGTGTCGTAAAACAGTGTGATGCGGTCCTCCTGATAGTCCGCCGCCCATTCCAGATAGCGGTGCACAATCTGCGTCGGATTATCACGCCACACCACGCCATGAGCGGTGGCAATCATATCGACCGGCAGATTGAAACCGAGGATCTCGGTAATCTTCGGAATGACCAGACGACTGAATGGCGTGAGGATGTTGGCGTAGTAGCGTTGGCACTGATCGAACAGTTCGTTTTGATCCACTTCATCATTAAACAGGTGTTCGTCGCAGTAATGTTGGCCAAAGGCGTCGTTACTGAACAGTACGGCATCGCCGCTCATGTACGTCATCATGCTGTCTGGCCAATGCAGCATCGGGGTTTCCACGAAAACCAACTGTTTGCCATTGCCGACATCCAGGGTGTCGCCGGTATATACAACGTGGAAATTCCACTCTGGATGATGGTGATGACCGTTGATCGAGTCCACGCCATTGGCGGTGCAATAGATCGGCGTATTCGGGATCAGCGACATCAACTCTGTCAGCGCCCCTGCATGGTCCTCTTCGGCATGATTGATGACGATATAGTCCAACGTGTTCAGGTCGATTTCCATCACCAAGTTCTTTATGAACTCCCGGCTGAACCTGTGATCAACCGTATCAATGAGTACGGTCTTTTCTTCACGGATCAGGTAGCTGTTGTAACTGCTACCTTTGTGGCATTTGTATTCTGTGCCATGAAAGTCCCGCACTTCCCAATCGCGCTGACCGACCCAATGAATGTTGTTCTTGACGTGAATTGACATGACCTACCTCGGTATAGAAATGATGTTCTACACCGAAGATGGCAATGTTTATGCCAGATCATAAGCTGTTGATAAAAAAGGATAAATAAAACAACGATTGTCAATATGACATTGCCCGATTATTGTCTTTATGACTAATTCATTGTCAAAGTGACAAAATATGAGTCTCTCCGTTGAATCCCTGGCACGCATCGCTATTCAGTTGCAGAGCGGCATTTCCCATCAGGACCGATTTCAACGTTTAATCAATACCTTGCGCCAATTGCTGGGTTGCGACGCTTCTGCCTTGTTGCGTTATGAACAGCGACAGTTCCGTCCGCTGGCGATTGACGGCCTGGCACCGGATGTTCTGGGGCGTCGCTTCAGCCTTGATGCACATCCGCGACTGGAAGCCATTGCCCGCGCCGGTGACGTGGTGCGCTTTCCGGCAGATAGTCATTTGCCTGATCCCTATGACGGACTGATACCGAACCGGCAGGACCTCAAAGTGCATGCCTGTATCGGATTACCGTTGTTCGCGGACCAGACACTGATTGGTGCGCTGACGATCGATGGCATGGACCCGGCACAGTTTGATCACTTCAGCGACGAAGAGCTGCGACTGGTGGGAGCCCTCGCTTCTGCTGCCTTGACCAATGCATTGCTGGTGGAGCAACTGGAAAGTCAGACCATTACTCCTCTCTCCATCAGTAATATCCCGGCGGGCAAACCCGGCACCGAAATGGTCGGGCTCAGCGAAGTCATGCGACAGTTGAAAAGAGAGATCGAAATGGTGGCAGGTTCCGACCTGAACGTCTTGATCACTGGAGAAACCGGAGTCGGCAAGGAACTGGTCGCCAAGGCCATACATGAAGGTTCATCACGCGCCGGTCAGTCTGTAGTCTATCTGAACTGCGCAGCGCTGCCGGAATCAGTGGCTGAGAGTGAGTTGTTCGGCCATGTCAAAGGGGCTTTTACCGGCGCTATCCATCATCGCACCGGCAAATTCGAAATGGCTGATAACGGCACACTGTTTCTCGACGAAATCGGTGAACTGTCACTGAGTCTGCAAGCGAAACTGTTGCGGGTACTGCAATACGGCGACCTGCAACGGGTCGGTGACGATAACGTCTTGCGGGTCAACGTACGGGTGCTTGCCGCGACCAATCGTGATCTGAAGCAGGAGGTGTTAGACAATCGGTTCCGTGCAGACCTGTTCCACCGTTTAAGCGTATTCCCGATTCATGTACCACCACTGCGTGAGCGAGGGCAGGACATCACATTGCTAGCGGGTTTTTTCTGCGAGAAGAGCAGGGAACGCATGGGATTGAAACGGGTGGCTCTGGCTGCCAACTGTCTATCGTTGCTCAAGCAGTATACGTGGCCAGGAAACGTTCGCGAACTGGAGCATGCTGTTTATCGAGCGACAATCATTGCTCGTGCGACCCAGCAAAGTGACGAGCTGCTGCTTGAAGCACAGCATTTCAATCAAGTACCCGAGCAGATGGATACGCCGCCTGTTGCTCTGGATGTTCCTTCCCTCGGCGTTGACCAGGGTCTGCGGGATGCGACGGATGACTTCCAGCGTCAGTTGATTGACAACACGCTGAATAATTGCGCAAGGAAATGGTCTGCCTGTGCTCGAATGCTGGATATGGACGTAGCCAACCTGCACCGACTGGCGAAGCGGCTTGGTTTGAAATAACACTCACGGCCGATCAAGGCTCAATTCAGCCAGAACCAAGCATTGATCGACTGACCTATTGTAAGTCACTCAAGGCCGCTATCGACACCGGCGTTGCGAAGCTGCATTACCCGACGCAGCGCCCGCTCTAAACTGACGTCAATCATGCTGACCCACATGTTGGTCTCGCCGCCAAGCCGTCCAGTATAAAAGGCCTGTCCCGGGATCATCGGATCTCAGGGGTCAGGCAGGTTCCCAAAGCTTGGGAAGACGGTTTTTGAATCCGCAGGGGTAGAGAAGAAAACCCGCTGGCAGGGAAAAACGCGTTCACTGGTTCCTTATCCGGCGCCAGTATAATCCGGCTGGTGCGTCCAAGCAGTTCTTCCATCACGATCCGTAGCTCCAGTCTGGCAAGCGGTGCACCGGGGCAGGCATGAATGCCGGCACCATAGAGCAGGTTCAGCTCGGGATCGCGATCGAGGCGCAATTCATCGGAATCTCCAAAGACCGCTTCGTCCCGATTGGCGGACGCCCAGTTGAGGGCGATACGCGAACCCTTCGCCAGCGTGCGCCCGCCCAGCGAGACCTGTTTCGTAGTTACCCGACGGTTCATGATCAGTGGTGCATGAATACGCAGTATTTCATCAATGGCGGCAGGTAACAGCGCGGGTTGTTCGCGCAATTTCTGCTGCCACCCGGAGTTGATGGCCAGATAATGCGCGAGAATGCCGACTGAGGCGGAAATGGTTCCGAGTTCACCGACCGTCCAGTTACGTAAAATGCTGACGATCTCGTCGTCTGTCAGGGGCCTTCCCAAGGACTGATCGCGTAACAAAATGGTCGTGATGTCGTTCGGCGCAGCAGCGCCGGCTGTACGGCGCACGTCCAGCAGATCCTTGATGTAACCGTCAAACTCGAGGGCCACGGCACTCAGGGCGGCGTCGTCTCTGGACAGGGTGGCCGAGTGATTCTTCAGCGTCCACAGGCGCAGCGGTTCATGAAGATCCGCCGGCCAGCCCAGCCAGGCACACTGGATCTGCAACGCAAAGATCTGAGCAAATTCGCCTATCAGTTCTGAAGGGCCTTCATCCGGTAACGCCCTCACCAGACGAACCGCTATGTCACGGCACGCCGGGGCAAAGGCATCCATATGTTCCGGGCTGAAATAAGGTTCTATGAGGTTCCGGTACACCGTATGCACGGGCGGATCCATTCCATTGGGGACCGAGGGGAAACGCGAGACGGCATTACTGAAGGTCTCATGATCCTTAAGTACGCGCAGCACATCCTCATGCCTGAATAATGACGTATAGCCATATTGACTGTATGCGACCGGGCAACGGTGGCGCATGTCGTCGTAGGCTGTCGTCTGATCCTTTAATACGGCTTCAGACCTGGGATCCCAATCAGGTAGCGATTTCTTGTCCATCGTTTACTCCATAAACCCGTCCCGCTGAATCCGGAAACATGGTAGCAAGGTTTGTCGACCTACCCGTACTGGGTCCGGATATGTCGGAAAAGCCCGCTAGACTGAAACAGTGCACGACGTCCACTATGTCGGCATCATCAGGGTGAAGTCTGTACGAGAGTGTAGGGAAAGTCGGGCCACTAGCTGACCTGGGAGACGTGATGAGTAAGCTTCAGCAGTGGTTAAACTCGCAGGGCAGCACTGCACTGTGGGTGGTGTTCTGGCTCTACGGCGTAGTGCTCAGCAATGCTGTATGGCGCAATGCGGATAATGTCTGTGACCCCATCTACGGTCAGATCGCTCGTTTCCTCACGGTGGCCTGGTCAATCAACGCGGTATTGGTTTCGGGGTTTCTCTTCCTGGGCCATCTGAATGCTATTGCCTTCCCCCTGCTGCTCCCTTTTTAAACCCAAATAACCAGGGCCCTCAATGTGGGACTTGAACGTTAAAGCCCTGACTATTTGCCTTCTCGATCTGGTCAAGCCTCAGCAAACCCCTCAGCTATTGCGTCGAAAACAGCGGCAGGCGCGCAATGTCAGCCTGGGCGATTTCAATCTCGAGAATGGCATCCCGGGCGTGATCGGCCTTTACCCAAGTCATTGCGGAGTCACCGATTATCGCGCCAATTGATTGCCTGCATAGTTGATCAATATCAAGGCAAGGATGAAAAACGTCTTTTCGAGAAGCGATTTTTAATTTAAACACCGCGGACATATTGCAGAGCGTACACAAGGCTTTGCTGACGTCCAACATATCCTTCCCGCCATACTTTAAACTCAATATATTTTAGTGACTTACGCAACACCAACTTAAAGGAGCGATTATCAAGGTAAATCACCAGCACTCAACTCCGGTAGTTACGAATACGACACACTTAGCGCGCAACAATTAATTATCCACTGGCGACAATTAACCACACGTATTCCAATACATCCTGATAAAATTGAACGATTGCTCAAGATGGCAAATCTAATAAAGGTGTAAAGAGCGTTTTTACACCACTCGGCTCCCCGCCGACAATCATCAACACCTGAAGAAATGAGTTTGTATTGCCGAAAAACTCACCCTAATAATAATCAATGCGATGCCTTTTGAACAAACCGGAAGCGGGTCGTTTCGAATCTGCTTCTTTGTCTGAGGAGACACTGATGAAAAGTATTCTTGTTCCACTGCTGGCCCTGGGTGCCGCGCTGACTTTGCAATCAGCTCAAGCCGTTGATGGCGAGACGCTCTTCAAGAGCAAAACCTGCGTTGCCTGCCATATGATCGACGCCAAAATGGTCGGTCCAGGTTACAAGGAAGTGGCGGCCAAATACGCCGGCCAGGCCGACGCATCGACAACCCTGGTCAAGAGCATCAAAGAAGGCAGTACGGGCAAATGGGGGCCGATAGCAATGCCAGCCAACCAGGTGACCGACGAAGAAGCGAAGACCCTGGCCGACTGGATCCTGACGCTGAAGTAAGAGTGCCCCAGTAAAAAAAACCACATCGCAGAAGCGAGCCCGCTCTCTTCTGCGAAACGGGCCGCTCGGCTACATCGTCGGGGTTTGCTGTAATAGCGCCAAATCGATTTCATCAAAACGCAACACCCTGCCCCCCTGCTCGCTGGCCAGTTTGCGTGCGGTAGCCTCCTCGGAAAATGACGCCAGAACGACACCCATGGAACCTTTAAGCGAGGTGCCGGCGACATAGTAGGCTTTGGTCGCATCAATCAGATAATGGTCGTCGGGTTTCTCCCAAGTACTTTTCCCCATGTCGTGCACATATAATTTCGCTTCAGTGTGGTGATTCTCCGGTTGAAGCCACCATCCGAGCATTTCCGCAGTGGAGCAGAATTTCTTGACCGTGCCTTTTTCCACGACCTGACCTTTGGGGCCCGGAAAGTCGGCGATGACCATCCCGCAGACATGACACTCGTCACTCTGATGGAAGGCCACGGGCCCAAGGGTTTGCTTTTCCTCTGCGCGATCGTTGCACGCCGCCAATCCCAAACAGGTAATGATGACGACCAGGACACGGGCCCCGGCCAGGTACAGAGTGTTCATATCAATTGTCCCGAGCGTAAAAAATCAAGTCAGTCGACGGCGAAACATCCAAAAAGCCAACAGCAACGAAACGCCTACCCAGAGCAGCAGACAGAGCCATAGCAACGAAGTCGGCACGGGTAAATCGCTGCTCAACGCCATAAGGCCGACGGCATTGCCGCTGCCCTCGAAACCGGAGAGATTGATCAAGCGGTAGACGTCGGTCGGGTTGAGCAGCAGCAACCACGGCAATAAATCCGGGTTGAACGTGCCTTTGCTGAGCACCAGCAACGCCAGCAGCGCCAGATCGAATACCAGCACGAAGAGAAACCACACGCCCAAGGCCATTCCGGCTGCGCTGGATTTTTCGCTGGCCTTGCTGCTCAGCACGTAAGCCAGCGCCAGAAACACCCAGCCCAGTAGCGTGGAAGACACCATGAAGCGGCCAAACGCCCAGAGCAGCATTCCCAAATCAACATCATCGACCAGCAAGGCAATGGCCACGGCGGCACAGCCAAATCCGATCAGCGTGGCCAGCGCCAGGATCAGACCGTGACCCACAAACTTGCCCAACAGGATTTGTCCACGCCCCAAGGGGTAGGTCAGCAACAGCATCAGCGTTCCGCCCTCGTCCTCGCCGACGATCGCGTCATAGGCCAACAGCAAGGCAATCAGCGGCATCAGGAACGTCGCCAGGCTGGCGAGGCTGGCGATGGTGGCCGGAATGGAAGTGAAGCCCACTTGCCCGGACGCCGCCGCGCCGAGCCAGGCGATACCCACCGCCAGAATGGCGAATAACAGACTGATTGCCAGCAGCCAGCGATTGCGCAGCCCGTCGCTGAACTCCTTACCGGCGATACTCCAGATCTGCATCATGGCTGGGTGCCTTCTGTGCCGGTGGTCGCACGACTCATGTAGTAGCCGTAGAGGTCTTCGAGGGACGGTTGCAGTATCTCGATGTCCTGCGGTTGATCCTCGTGGAACAACTGGCGCAGCAGATCAACTTTGTGGCCATTGACAGCCATCACCTCGACCCCGTTGCCGCCCATGGCCGTAGCGATGTGCCCGGCGGCATTCCAGCGCTGCAACCATTGCTCGCGTCGGCAAAGACCACTGGCCCGGATCCGCGCCGGCAAGTCGGCGTCTTCACGCAGCCTGGACAGACTTCCGATCGCCTGTAAGCAGCCATTGGCCAGGATGGCCGCACGGTTGATATGCGCTTCGACGCCTGCCAGCACATGGGAGCAAAGGATGATACTCGCGCCCTGTTGGCGCAGACGGTCGATCAACAGGTAAAGATCCTGGGTAGCGATCGGGTCCAGCCCCACCGTCGGTTCGTCCAACAGCAACAGGCGCGGCTCGCCGAGCACCGCCTGAGCCAGGCCCAGACGCTGGCGCATGCCCTTGGAATAGGTTTTCACCCGACGGTCTGCGGCCCCCGCAAGCCCGACCTGCTCGAGCAACTCGTCCACTTGCGTCAGGGCGGCTCCTTTGAGACGGGCGAAATACCGAAGGGTTTCGCGGCCACTGAGTTGCGGGTAGAACGTCACGTTTTCCGGCAGGTAACCGAGTTGGCGTCGCACGTCGGCTTGTGCGGGTCGGCAGCCGAGTACATGCACCTGGCCGGCGCTGGCCTTGAGCAGGCCAAGGATCAATTTCATCACCGTGGTCTTGCCCGCACCGTTGTGGCCAAACAAGCCCAGCACCTCGCCTTCACCCAGACTCAGGGTCAGATCGTGCAGCACGGTCATGCTGCCGTAACGCTGGCTGACCCCTTCGATCTCGACGGCGTTCATAAGGTCGGCCGCTGTGTTTGGGGCATCGTCGGAAGGTTCATCAGCGGGAAACTGTCTTTGACCCCCGGCGATTTCGTCACGGGGAAACTGCTCTGAACCCAACGCAGTAATTGAATACTCGGGCTATTCATCAATAGACGGACCTGCGGGTACAGCCACAGCAGGCGGTCGACGTTGTCGTTGGGTTCGTAGATCACGTCGCCCACCGCATCGTTATTGCGATCCCAACCCAGGTAATCGCTCCAATAATTGCCCTGCCCCTCGGCCGACCATTCCTGCAAGCGGGTGGCGACGTATTTGACTTGCTGCTGATTGTCGACGAAGGCGTTGCTGGCGATCCGGTTGTCTTCGGAGCCTGCAGTGAGGTGAATGCCCACGGCACTGCGCTCGAAGTGGTTGTGTTCGATGACATTGAACAGCGAGTTGTAGATAAACAGCGCCTTGCCCTCGGCACCGCTGACCATACCGCCATCGGCGGAGCCGCTGCGCACGTCGCTGACGAAGTTGTCGCGCAGCTCGGAATAGGTGATGTAGTTCATCAGGATGCCATAGCTCTCGTCCTGCTCGGAACGGTTGCCAATCACCGTCAGCTTGCGGCTCTGCATCAAGGCATAGCCGGTGCGTGTCCGGCGGGTGGTGTTGCCGAGCAACTGGTTGTCGTTGGCGTACATGTAGTGCACGCCATAGCGCAGGTCTTCCAAAGTATTGCCCTGCAGCAGGTTGCCGTTCGAGGTGTCGATGTAGATCCCGTCGCGGGTCTGTCGCACGTGATTACCGATCACCTTGGCGCCGTGCACGGCATACAGATGAATCCCATTGCCGCGATCCTGGGAGCGAATGCTCGGGTCGCCTTCGATATCGTTGTCAATCAGGCTGACGTCGTGGGTGCTGTCCACCCAGATGCCGAAGCCTGGTCCTTTCATGCGGTTGTTGCGTATCACCGCACCCCGGGCTTTGGGACCGATGAAAATCGCTGAGTTCATGGCCGTCATGTCGCGCCCCCAGTCGAGCAATGTGCAGCCCTCGATCCGCACGTCGGGAGCGCTGATGAACACAGCGTTGCCCTGCCCCTGCGCATTGATGACCGCACCTTTCTCGCAATCGATCTGCATCGGCTGATCGATAGTGAACTGCCCCGGGTACTCTCCGGCCGGCAACTTCCAGTGGTGATCGCTATCGGGTTGCAGGGGCAGCTCGGTGATGGGCCGTGGCGACGCCTGGGCAAATGCCGATAGAAACACCAACACCAAAAGTGCCATGCCGTGTAATGAGTCATTTGTCAGGGGTTTGAACACTGCGTTTACCTTTTTGCGGCCCTGATGCGACCAGCCCTCAAGCCTTCTCGACCAGCATCCGGCCGACCATTTCCATGTGCAGCGCATGGCAGAACCAGCTGCAGTAATACCAGTGCAACCCCGGCTTGTCGGCGACGAAGGTGATCGAGGATGTCTGCTGTGGGCTGATCTCCATGCTCACACCGTGGTTGGTCATGACGAAGCCGTGACTCACGTCTTCCACCTTATCGATGTTGGTGATGGTCACGGTGACCTCATCACCCTGCTTGACGGTGAACTCAGTGACACCGTAGACCGGGGCCATCGAGGTCATGTAGACGCGCACTTTCTTGCCGTCGTGGATGACCTTGTTGTCGGTCTCCAGCTTGATCCCGTCTTTGGCGGCGATCGCCACGGTCTCGGCGAAAAACGGGTCGTCACGGTCCCAGATCTTTTTGGTCCGGATCTGGTCACGACGGGCCATGACGCAATCGTGGGGTTCGGCAAAGGCCGGGCCGTCATGCACCAGTTTCATCTCGTCGCCGGAAATATCGATCAACTGGTCGTTCTCCGGGTGCAGCGGACCGGTCGACAGGAAGCGGTCCTTGGAAAACTTGCTGAGCACCACCAGCCACTGGCCGTCGGCTTCACTGGTTTCGGTCAGCGAGGCATGGTTGTGGCCCGGCTGATAGTGCACGTCGAGTTTCTGCTTGATGCAGTTGACCTTCTCGCCGCCGTAGGCGCGAACGGCTTCATCGATGTTCCACTTCACCACCTGGCTGTCGATGAACAGTGTGGTGTAGGCGTGACCGCGGCCGTCGTAGGTGGTGTGAAGCGGCCCGAGCCCCAGTTCCGGCTCGCCGACCACCACGTCGCGCGGGTCCTTGAATTTGTCGTCGAACAGATCATCCAGTTTGGCGGTGGCTATGATCGTGCAGGTCGGTGAGAGTTTGCCAGCGGCAATGAAGTACTTGCCATCGGGCGTCATATTGATCCCGTGAGGGTTCTTCGGCACCGGGATATAGCGCGTGAAATCGCTGTCCTTGCCCTCAGTTCTACGACCATCGACCACCGGTGACTTGGCGTCACCCAGGGTGATGAAATTGCCGGCCTTGATCGCCGCTTCGATGCGCGGGATGTTAAACACCACCACCCAGTCGCGCTCGTTACGCATCATGCCGCCCAGGTCGTAGGCCTTCTCGGAGTTGTAGCAGGTCGACGCTGCGTACTTGCCGGTGTAGTCGGCGTCGGTGTTATCGAGGTTGCCCTCGACGATCACCTGAAAGGCCATCTCCATTTTTTCGGCATCAATGACGTTGAACATGGTGTAGCTGTTCTTGTCCTGCAGGTCGAAGGTGCTGCCGTCATTGGGGTGCGGAATGACAAACTCGGAATTGGCAAACACGTATTTGGTGTGCGGCATTTTCTGCAGGCGCAACCCATGAATGGTCTGCACGTTCGGCACGGTGAGCATCTTGTCGCACTTCATGATGTCCAGACGGATACGCGCAACGCGGCTGTTGGCCTTGTCATTGATGAACAGGTACTTGCCGTCGTACTTGCCGTCGGTCATGGACAAATGCGGGTGGTGGCAGTCGCCATTCTGGAAGTGGGCGCTGTCGCCCATGACCCGTTTGCTTTCGTTGGTCAGGCCCCAGCCGGTAGCGGAATCGACGTTGAACACCGGGATGCGCAACAACTCACGCATGGATGGAACGCCCATGATCCGCACTTCACCCTGATGGCCGCCGCTCCAGAAACCGTAATACTGATCCAGCTCGCCCGGCCCTACATGAATTTTTGACTGCGCGTCCTTGGCCGCCGCGGCCCAGGACTCACGAGTGAATACCGCGCTACCCAACGCCGTGCCACCCGCCAGCGCGGCACCTGTCAGGGCTGAGACGCCAAGAAAACCGCGCCGGTTAAGGCCAGCGCCAATCACTGGTTCATGATCGTTTTTCGACTTTTTATCGCTCATGGGTTTTGCTCCATCGGGGGCAGATATGAGAAAGCTCGGTCAATCGATGCGTGTTCCGGGTCAGGGTTCGAACACTTGCACCACCGGAATCAACTCGGCGTGCTCTGGCACGGGTGCTGGCTTGTCCCGCGTCTTACGCTTGTTCTTGAGCACCAGCGGCGGGCATTTGTTTTCGTTGTGGTAGGTCATCTGGCAATCGAGGCAGTAATGGCACTCGTTGCCGTTGATGTGACCATCCGGGTGGATCGCCTGGATCTCACATTCCTTGGCGCACAGCTGGCAGGGGGTGCCGCATTCTTTCCGGCGTTTGAGCCAGTCGAACAGACGCAGCTTGCTGGGGATAGCCAGCGCGGCACCCAACGGGCAGACGTAGCGGCAATAGACTTTGCGCGTGAAGATGTTGATGACCAGCAACGCCACCGCATAGGCCACGAACCACCACTGGCGATCGAACTTGAGGGTGATGGCGGTCTTGAAGGGTTCCACTTCGGCAAATTGCTCGGCGGTAGTCATCGACTCAAGCGAGATGCCGAACAGCACCAGCAGAATGATGTACTTCACGGCCCACAAGCGTTCATGCAATGCGAAGGGTAATTCAAATTGCGGAACCTTGAGTTTGCGCGAGGCTTCGTTGATCAGTTCCTGCAAGGCACCGAAGGGGCACAACCAGCCGCAGAACACGCCTCGCCCCCAGAGCAGAATGCTGGCGGCGGTAAAGGTCCAGAGGATGAAAACAATCGGGTCGGTGAGAAACAGTTCCCAGCGAAAGTTTTCAAACAGGGCATGGGCGAAGGTCAGGACATTGACCACCGAAATCTGCCCCAGGGCGTACCAGCCGATGAACACCACGGTGAAGACCAAATAGACGCGACGCAGCCAATGGAGGAAACGCGGGTATTGGGTGAAAGTGTCCTGCAGGAACAAGATCACCATCAACACAGCAAGGGCCGTGCAAAGGATCCCGATCTGAAACGCTTTCTGGTACCAGATGTTGACCCACGTCGGTCTGTTGGCAACCTCGATGGCGGCCAGTTCTTCGGCGCTGGGCGGTGGACGCAAAAGGTATGGCTCGGGCAACTGGTAAGACAGCTCGAAGCTACTGAACACACCGCTCACAGCGCCGATCTGGCGACGCACCAGTAACTCCAGGGACCAGGGCGATCCTGGGTCGAACCGGGCCGGCTCGCGCACAATGAAAATCGACATTTCGGTGAATTCCGGCATGCCCTTGGCAAAGACATCGGAGAGCCGCTGATGGTCCATGTCGCGGAAGCTGATGATGTTGCCGAACTGGCGTAATTGCACCCGATCGAAGATCCCGCCGCGCACATACCCCGAGCCTTTATAGGAATACAGGCCGCGCCCCAGCACCGCGATGGCCTGCTCGCCGGGCTTGAGATCTTGCATGAGGAAACGGTATTGATTGTCGCCCAGCAGCGCGCGGCCGATGGTCGGCGGGTTCAAGTCGGCGGTGTAGAGCTCGATAAAGGTCTCATCAACCTGATCGGCGCTGGCGTTGTCGACGCCTTCGGCTTCGGTGCCCTTGAAGGCAGCGTCGACCTGGCCACGGGTCAGGTTCAAGCGGCGGATGGCGCCGTTGCCCGTCAGTTGCTCCCAGGTGGCGGGTTCGTAAAAGTCCTGGCGCACGGTGGCGGGCTTCTGTGTTGCGCCACCCTTGTCCTCAATAAGCTTCAGCGATACGGCCACCTTGTGCGCAGCGCGCATGATGATCTCATTGACCACCATGACGGTGACCGTCGCTCCAGAGATCCCATCGACTGTCACCGCCTCTGGATCACTGGAGTGACCGACGACCACCCTTCGGTCGGCTTTGATCCCTTTGTATTTGGCATCAAAGGCATGAAGCTTTTCCACGGGAATGCCGATCAGCAGAATCGGCTCATGGTGTTCCAGCACGTAGGCATCCTGGATGACACCGTGGGTATCGAGGATGACCTGCATGTTAATCGGCTTGCCCGAGTAGGCTGGAATATCCACCACGTCCTGACTCTGGAACACATAACCAAGCACCTCTTTGCCGGTGCCGATGGTGCGAACCTTGAACTCGCCTGTCGGCTCGGAAAGCTTATCACTGCCAGGAAATATGGCGTCTACACGCTGCTGCTCGAGCCCGCCGTAGTCCTTCGCCTGTAATCCGGAAAACCCACCTAACACCAGGCACAACAAAATGATCAGCCCATATTTTAATGGACGCCGGACACCGGGCAGTGAGAACTTGGAAGCACGCATGCGTTCGCTGAGCGATCGACCTCTGACGAATGACCCGCCGAGTAACGATTATGCTCCATCGCCTCTTAATTAGGATTATGTAATCAACACTCCCCCTTACTCACGGACATTGCAAATCATATTCTATAAGCGGGTCAAAACAACTTTCAGCACCAATGGTTCAATTTTTATTTAAGGAAGGAAGGCCATCCAGTAGACAAATAATCATCTTCAAATAGGTCGGCATATTTTTAGTCATTCCACATGTCTGATTTTCATCGCGTTTTCGTCTAAAATACAGACCTGAATAAATTATTTTCTTGACTATAAACTGGAATTTCCGAATCCCCCCCCTTGCGAATACAATTTCAGGCGAAGGACCATCAATCGATGGTGAAGCGCTTGACCCTTCGCCTAAGCGTTCTAGTAGAAAGTAAACGAAGTCGATTACTCATTGTCATATTTAGCACTATTGGTATTTTGGACCCAGGCTAATGTTCGAGCTTCCAGTAATTTATACAATAGGTCATTCCACCAGAACCCTATCTGAGTTCATTGAACTACTTCAGGCCGAACATATTGAATGGCTCGCGGATATTCGTACCGCGCCCCTATCGCGAACTAACCCTCAATTCAACTTTAATACATTACCGCAAGCGCTTGCTGCGCAAAATATCGATTACATACAACTGGCCAAACTTGGCGGATTACGAAAAAAATCAAAAACTGTGGCGCCAGACATTAATGGATTCTGGATCAACCAAAGCTTTCACAACTACGCTGATTATGCATTGTCTAATGAATTTGAATCGGGACTATCACAATTGTTAGCGCTCAGTCAGAACCAGCAGTGCGCGATCATGTGTGCGGAGGCCGTCTGGTGGCGTTGCCATCGTCGGATTGTTGCTGACTATCTTATCCACCGCGGCCGGATAGTCGTTCATTTGATAGGCCGGACCATAGCTAAATCAGCAACATTGAGTAAGGCTGCTACCCCTATGGGGCATTCTCTTGTCTACCCGGCGCAGACCTGTCGGATGAGGTGCACCTGACATGGAGGTTAACGGCGCGCTCATATCCCGGACAGTTTTCGAAATCTCACCGCACGGTCGACGCTGTCGACCATTTGGGAGGCAGCATGAATCGTCAGCGGGTGCTGGGTGAAACCCGGTCTTGGTGTGATGTAGCTAGCCATTTCGCGCGCGACAGCAATCTGTTGATCCGACCCTTGGGCGAGCAAAGCGATCACCAGATTTTCCAAAGCAATCACACGGACACGAAGATGTACCAGTTCGGCATTCGACAATTCAGGAATCTCACTAGCCCTTTGGGTAAGGAGGCCTTCTGCTAAATCTTCATTCTCCCATTTTGAAAGCGTCGTCTGGAGTTGTTGGGAAGCAACTGACGAGATGGTCTTTTCTTCAGGCATAAGAGGATTCTCCAAAAGGAGGTAGATGTCGGACCGCTTGAGACAACTTAAACGATGCTAACCGGATGATCTATCAATGATGTTGAACGAGCCCCATGAAAGACAGGACACCGTTTCCCCCTTACGATAAGGGATAGGCAAACGGTTATGCTTATGACTAACAGCAACGATAAGAGTGGGGAGCTTTTGGGCCAGGAGCGGCGGCGCCGCTGGAGCCCAGAGCAAAAACTGGCCATGGTTCGCGAGAGCCTTGAGCCAGGGCAAAGCGTTTCGGTGGTGGCTCGGCGTAACGGCACCAATGCCAACCAGCTGTTCCTGTGGCGCAAGCTTTACCAAGACGGAAGGCTGTCGGCGGTCAGTGCCGGTGAAGCCGTGGTGCCTGCCTCCGAGCTGAGCGATGCGCTCAAGCAGATCCGTGAACTGCAACGGATGCTGGGCAAGAAAACGATGGAAGCAGAGATCCTCAAAGAGGCCGTGGAGATCGCCCGGTCGCGAAAATGGATTGCGCACTCACCCTTGTTCCCGGGGGACGACCAGTGAAACTGGTCAGGAAATGTCTCGGCGTAGCGCGCTCGCAATTAACGGTTCGAGTCAAGCAATCGGTATCGCCCAAAGTACGGCGAAGCAGGCCTGTGGACGATGCTGATCTGATGGTTGAAATCCAGCAACAGGTCAGCGAACTGCCCAGCTATGGCTACCGTCGGGTCTGGGGATTACTGCGTCGCGCCGGTGAAACTCAGTCGCTACCGGCGATCAATGTGAAGCGGGTTTACCGGGTCATGTGCGATCAGAACTTGCTGCTTGAACGCCGAATCAAACAGCCCGGCGTGCCGCGTCGGCACGAAGGCCGTATTGCGATGAAACCAGCGATACGCGTTGGTGCTCGGACGGCTTTGAGTTCCGCTGCGAGGACGGCGCGAAACTGAGCGTGACATCCGCGACTTGATGCTGGAAAGCGTGGAAAAGCGCTTTGGCGATCAACTGCCCATAACGCCTGTGCAATGGCTAAGCGATAACGGTTCGGCGTACACCGCCGAACAGACACGCCTGTTTGCTCGACAGATCGGTTTGCAGCCGGTGACCACTCCGGTACGCAGCCCCCAGAGCAACGGCATGGCCGAGAGCTTCGTGAAAACGATCAAGCGCGATTAAGTGGCGCATATGCCCAAACCGGATCGGGAAACAGCGTTGCGCAACCTGGCAATTGCCTTTGAACATTACAACGAGCAGCATCCGCACAGCGCTTTGAAATATCGCTCGCCGAGGGAGTTCAGGTGCTTGGCGGCGGCATCAATTTAACAGAGAGTTGGTGTCCGGTTTTGTAGGGGCAAGTCCAGTGATACGTCATCTGTCGCTGGTCAGCTCGAATGCAAACAAGTGGTCAGTGGGAAAGCAAACGACAGCCTGCCCGACTGGTATCGGAACTGTGGCCTTTACCGGCATTGCAGCTTACAAATGTTAGTTGAGCACTGGAGGCGTCGGAATATCCCTAGCATTGGTACTGCGCCCCCATGTCAAAGTCACTCATCGAGTACCAATCGTCCAGCCATGCACGCACGCACAAGCTATCAGTCGAGATAGTCATATTGACTATTTATTTGTCATTATGACCTTAGTATGGATAGGTCATAATGACCATGCACCTCACTAACTAATTGAAATTAAACAACAAAATTATTGGCCCGTTTTGTGTATTGAATAACGAACTTAACGCAAACCCCAAAGGGACAATGTCATGACTCGTTCAATCGCGCTCGGTTTTACCCTGTGTACACTGCTGTCTCCGCTATGCCAGGCAGACCAGATAATCCGTGAAGTCCCCGACACAACCGCTGGCAAGGGTTTCGGCGCCTTGACCGGAATGATGGTTGGCGCGGTAGGCGGCCCGATTGGTGCATTAGTCGGCGCAGCTGGCGGTTTTTTCGCAGGCAGTGCGGTGCAAGTAGGCATTGGCAAATCTGAAACCGCTTATGAAGTGAAAAACGCCCAAGGTGAGATTAATACGGTGCGCTCACCCAATGCGAGTTTTGAAGTCGGGCAGCAGGTCACGCGTAAAGGTGCGCGACTGGTGGCATCTGAGGAGTAAGAAGCTGAAACAGTTTCATGCAACTAATAGAACCGCTTTTTAGGCCCGCTTGCGGGCCTTTTTTAAGTCGTTTTTTGAAATTTATTATTAACGAATTCGATGATTGATCAGCTTTCTTATAGATCCCCTCCACTCGATGTTCTTCCCCATGGCTTGCCCGGTCAACCCTGATGCATGATCCTCTTTGTCGTCGATTAGCCCTTCTGCGCTACGCAAAAATCGGTCACATACAAATACCGGAGCTTGATGATTTTCGAAAATAACCGTGCACTAAACATTAAGGTATTTTGGATCAACCAAAGTTTCCATAACTATACCGATTATGCGTTGTCCGAAGAGTTTGAACATGACTTTTTACAGTTGTCGGTACCCAGTCAGGACCAGCGATGCGCGCTCATGTATTCAGAAGCCGTTTTGTGGCGTTGCCATCGTAGAATGGTAGTTGACAACCTTCGCCATCGCGGCAGGAAGTTGTACATTTGATGGGCCGAGCCAAAATCAAAGCCGAACCCAGAACGTTGACCGGGCCGCGACTCCTTTGGGGGGATTCGCTTGTCCCCGTCAGCAACTGGCGGATGATAGGGTGTCCGGCAGGTACGTCGATGGCGGGCTCACAACTCGGACAGTTTCGAAATCGCACCACACGATCGACGCCATAGACCATTTTGGAGGCCGTATAAATCGTCAGGAGATGCAGAAGCCCGGTCTTGGATTTCCGGTCAAGCCGAAGTATGTCTAAAGCTGATGTTTGAAGGTAACAACCAGCAGTTCAGCGAACTGCACATAGCTTGAGCTGCGCCGCCCTTGATCTTCTCGATCGGCTCTATCTGGATTGGAAATTTTCAGCCAGTATCATGAGAAGAGACGAAATACCGATCTCAAAATATCATGACGCCATCGAGCACTTACGGTTGATCATGACTGAATACCATGCGCCTCCGTCCTCAATAGATATACGCTGATCATTTGCTTCGCCTCGATTATTTCAATCTCTTCTGTGTGATCGCCACTACGACTGGTTCAAATTTTATTCAATTTCTTGACAGTTATGCGAACTCTACTACTCTCAAGATCATTCAATTTCCCAACTTGAACCACGGCACTCAAATATGCAGCGCTTGGTATCGTTAATAATTAGTGCCTGTTCTCGGCTATTCGAATCCTGACCTCAGGCAATCGTCAGTGCAGCAGAAGTCGAGGTCGCCCGCCTCGTTCTGAGCAGCGCAAAGCCGCTGTGCATGTGCCTAACGCTCTTCCTGTTGATTAATACCCACCCGGCAGAGCGCTTTTCCGGGAACTTTCCACCTGCACTTTCTACTCGGGAGGCAGCCGTGCAAAAAGCTTTGAAGATAGTCAGCTATGCGGTGCTCGTGCTGATGGCCAGCGCGGTCGTTTATGCCAGCATTATCGGCATCACCTACTGGACTGGTATCGGCGTCTAGGGAGTTCGCAATGAACAAACGCCAGACACGCTCGTTCGCACTGATATCGACGGCCATCGCCGCCGTGGTGTTTCTCGGCATGACGGTTGATAGTCACCGCCAGTTTCCAAAATTGACCAACGCTCAACAGATCACGCCAGAGGTCACTCGCGGCAAGGATGTATGGCATGAATACAATTGCATCAATTGCCATACGCTGTTTGGTGAAGGCGCGTATTACGCTCCGGACCTGACAAAAATCACCCAGCTGCGCGGCGCGCCTTATCTCACCGCGTTCCTCAAAGACCCCTCAAAGTTTTATGACGAGCAACGCCATCGCCGGTTGATGCCGAATCTGAATCTCAATGACGAAGAAATCGCGGCGTTAATCGCCTTTATGGATTGGGTGAGCAAGGTCGACAATCAAGGTTGGCCACCAAGGCCGATTCTGGTGACCGGCACGTCGATTCCCGGCATGGACCTAACCGTTGCACAACAGAATGTCGCCGGTGGCAACCAGCCACCCGCCGCACGCCCGGTGTCCGACAAGGAAGACCCGATCGCCCTGGGTGAGGCGCTGTTTCGAACCACGGCCACACCGGTGTGCAGCGCTTGCCATTCGATTGCACCGGGGGTCAATCTCGCCGGACCGACACTGGCCGGGTTGGCAGCTCGGGCCAAAAAGGTCATTGCCTCGCCTGACTACAAGGGCGAGGCCAAGGACGCCGAAGGCTTCATCCGCGAGTCCATCGTCACGCCAAGCGCCTACCTGCATCCGGGCGACATGTATTCCGCCAATGGCATGTCTTTCATGCCGGACACCTTCGCCAAATCGCTAACGCCCGAACAGATCGATCAACTGGTCGCCTATCTGGCGTCGTTCCAGTAATCAAAGGGGATGACCATGCGTTACAGATCTCAATCCGTCGCTTACTGGTACTTCGCCGTTGCCATGGCGCTATTCGGTCTGCAACTGGTATTCGGCTTGCTCTCGGCAGCCAAATACCTCGGACCGGATCCCCTGCTGGACCTGTTGCCCTTTGATGTCACCAAGGCGATACACACCAATCTGTTGATCGTCTGGGTGCTGACCGGGTTCATGGGGGCAACCTACTGGATGGTGCCCGACGAGTCCCGTGGCGAGTTGCACAGCACCAAACTGGCCTATATCCAGCTCGGGTTGTGGACGGCCATGGGGGTCACCGCCGTGCTGGGCTACCTGTTCGGTTACGGCACCGGGAACAAATTGCTCGAACAACCGCTGCCGCACAAGATCGTGATCGTGATCTGCATGCTGATGTTTCTCTACAACATCGGCATGACCATCAAGAAAGCCGGGCGTTTCACTGCCACCGAAGGCGTTCTTTTGTTGGGTCTGGCCAGTGCCGCTGTGCTTTATCTGCCGGCGCTGCTGCATTATGAAAACTACGTGGTGTCGATCTACTACCGCTGGTGGACGATTCACCTGTGGGTCGAAGGTGTCTGGGAAATGATCCAGGGCGGCTTTCTGGCCTATCTGCTGATCAGGCTGTCCGGCGCTGATCGCGAGGTCATGGAGAAGTGGCTGTACGTCATTGTAGGCCTGGTGTTCATTGCCGGCATCCTTGGCACCGCCCACCACTATTACTGGATCGGCGTCCCCCATTACTGGCTTCCATTGGGCGGCTTCTTCAGTGCACTTGAGCCTATGGCGCTAGTCGGCATGGCGATCTATGCTTACAACGCAATGCGCCGCTCCGGCCTCTCTCATCCCAATAAACTGGCCTTGCACTGGACCATAGGCAGCGCCCTGTTCACCATGTTTGGCGCCGGCCTCCTGGGTCTGGCCCACACCTTTCCCGACGTCAACAAATGGACCCATGGCACCCTGATCACCGCCATGCACGGCCATGCGGCCTTTTATGGAGCCTACGTCATGATTGTCCTGGCGATGATCACCTATGCGCTGCCAGGCATGACCCGTCGTCCCGTGGAAGAAAGTAGTATCGGTTATTGGGCATTTTGGCTGCAGTTGGGAGGGATGTTCGGCATGACCCTGTCATTTGCCACTGCGGGCATTGCTCAGGTGTACCTTGAACGCATTCTCGGCATGGGCTATCTGGATGTGCAGTTGAAGATTCAGGTGCATTTCCTGATGCTGGTGGCGACGGCGTCGATGTTCAGCCTGGGTGTCGGGCTGTTTATCTTCGATTTTTTCCGCCATGCGCCGCAATTCAATGTCGATGAAGCCGATCCGGTTCTGGACGCGCCTCGTGCGTCGGGCGCAACGTTGTGATGGATCGTTCGCGAATGCAGCAGAACCTGTCGGCCGCAGAATCCGCGCGGCTGCAAGCTGAACCCTATTACCAGCCCAGCGGCGCCGAGGTGGCGATCTTCGAGCAATGCCATGCACAGCAACTGGCAGTCATGCTCAAAGGTCCCACCGGGTGTGGCAAGACCCGTTTTGTCGAACACATGGCTTGGCGTCTGAAGCGCCCGCTGATCACTATTTCCTGCCATGACGACTTGAGTGCCAGCGACCTGGTCGGGCGTTTCCTGATCGGTCACCAAGGCACCCACTGGACGGAAGGCCCGCTGACCCGAGCCGTGCGCGAAGGCGCGATCTGTTACCTGGACGAGGTGGTCGAAGCGCGGCAAGACACCATTGTCGTCTTGCACCCGCTGACCGACCACCGACGCATTCTGCCCCTGGACAAAATCGGCGAGATCGTCGAAGCCTCGCCACACTTTCAATTGGTGGTGTCCTACAACCCCGGCTACCAACGGATTCTCAAGGATTTGAAGCCGAGTACCCGACAGCGCTTTGTGGCGCTGGATTTTGACTTCCCGCCGGCCGAGCGCGAAATCGCCATCGTTATCCATGAAGGTGGAACCGACTACGCCACCGCCCACGCCCTGGTCACCCTCGCCCAGCGGCTACGCGCCTTGCAGGATCGAGGCCTGGCGGAAGTCCCCAGTACCCGTCTGCTGATTGCCACTTCGCGACTGATTAGCAGCGGCATTGCTGCGCCCATCGCCTGCCGGGTTGCGCTGATCTCGCCGCTATCCGATGACGCGGTGCTGGTCGCTGCCATGCGCGACCTCGTCGACCTGTCGTTTATCTAGATGGCCGAAGCCGAGGACGTCATCACCGATGTCGCACGCCACGCGACGGTGTATGCACAGGCGTTGTGGCGTCGTCACCTGGCCCCTTGGGACACTGCAAAAATCGTCACCCTCGGGGATGTTGCACAACACCTCGATTTGCTGATCAAGGCGGTGTTCAACACCCATTATTCGCTGCGCGTTGCGCAACCACCCTCGCCGCCCACGCTACTGAAAAAGCTTTTGCTACGTAACGAAAAACCGTGTGGGCAAAGCGCCGTCCCGGCGACCGACGGCGTGTCCTTATGGCTGCCGGCGCACCTGGGCAGCGGCGAAGGTCCGCTGACGCTGGAACGTTATAGAACGCTGGCCTTGCAACAGGCGATGCGCGCCCGACGAGGCAGTGCCAACGCCCTGTCAGCCCTCGACAACCCAATGCAGCGTAGCGTCTATCGGCTCCTCGAAGCCTGGGCGGCTGATGCGGATCTGATACGCCTGTTACCGGGGTTGGCGCCATCAATTCGTGGCTTGCGCCAACATGCCCTGGCGACCCGTCCACCGCTTCACGCCTTTTCCAAACAGCGACAACCCCTGGAAAACTTCCTTCGGTTACTGCTGAGCAGCGAAGTTGGCGCGCCTCTGGAAGGGCTGGCGATCCCCACCGAAACGGCCGACTCGCTGCAACTATCAGAAACCCTCGCGCAACGTCTCCAGTGCGCCGAAGCGTCTCACGGGCTCGGCGCTCATGTGCTGTTTCTCGATGCCTGGACCGGCGACCTGCGCGAGCCACCGGCGGGCCAGAAGGTGTCGCCCCTGCCCGGTGAAATCGACAACGAAGACGCCCTGCCACGCAGTGCCCGCCTCACACGTCAGCCCACTGCGCGCAAGGCCTGTGCCGACGAGGACGACGAGCGGGAACAAGGCATGTGGATGGTGCAACCCGCCGAACCGCTGGAAAAAGCCGAAGACCCTATGGGCATGCAACGCCCGACCGACCGGGATACTGATACCCCGGCGGCTGATTTCGCCGAGTCATTGTCCGAACTCAACGAAGCCCGACTGGTGGTCACGGCAGGCCGACCGAAAGAAGTGTTGCTGTCTGACGACCCTCCACAGACCCAGGTCCAGCGCGCTGCACAGGACATTCCCAGCAACGCAATCAGCTACCCCGAGTGGGATTACCGCCGCCAGATCTACCATGATCCGGGTACCACCCTGCAACTGTGTCCCGCCCAGGATGGCCCGCAGCAGTGGGTCGAGCGAACCCTCGAGACTCACCGCCCGGTGCTCGATGCCATCCGCCGGCAATTCGAATGCCTGCGGGCGCAGCGTGTCAGGCTGCGCAAACAATGGGAGGGCGACGATATCGATCTGGAGGCGTATATCGACGGTTGCGCCGAGGCCCGCGCCGGCCTGAGCATGCCGCAGGCGCTGTATCAAACCCAGCGTCGTGGCCGACGCGACATGGCGATCATGTTGCTGATCGACGTCAGCGGCTCCACTGACAGCTGGCTGTCCAACCATCGCCGGGTCATTGATGTCGAGCGCGAGGCATTGCTGCTGGTCTGTCTGGCGCTGGAGAGCCTGGGCGAGCCCTATAGCGTGCTGGCGTTTTCCGGCGAAGGGCCGCAGCGGGTCACAATCCGCACCCTGAAAGCATTCGATGAGCGCTACAGCGATGAAGTCGGTCGGCGCATTGCCGCCCTCGAGCCGGAACGCTATACCCGGGCCGGCGCCGCCCTGCGCCACGCCAGCACATTGCTGATGCGCGAAGCCGCCACGCACCGTCTCTTGTTACTGCTCTCCGACGGCAAGCCGAACGATGTTGACCAGTACGAAGGCCGCTATGGTGTCGAAGACATGCGTCAGGCCGTGACTGAAGCCAAGCTCCAAGGCATCTATCCGTTCTGTTTGACCATCGACCGCCAGGCGGCGAATTACCTGCCGGCGGTATTCGGCTCGCGGCAATATGCCTTGCTGCACAGACCAGATTTGCTGCCCAGTGTGCTGCTGGACTGGATCAGACGACTGGTATCAGCGTGAACTAGAGCCGCCCCGCCAAGGTTTTTCCGCGGCACGCGGTTTTCGGCTCATTACTGAGTCTCCCGCCAGTTGGGCGATGACTTCAATGACGAGAGCAATCTCGACGTCGGGGCATCCCGCATACCTCGGAGCAAAACTTTCCCAGGCAATGCGCAGCCCCCATTTCATCCGAGAGTTTGCTCTATTGTTGCCGGTGCTCAATCGTTCCAGAAATCGACCGTGTGGTGCTGATCAACCGAGGAAAAATTATTGCTGACGGCCAAAAAACCGACATTTTGATGAGTAAAAACTTGTCGGAGCTGTATCAGACCAGGCTACAAATCACCGAGATAAACGGTTGGTATCGTTTCTGGCACGATTGAAGTTGCAGTTCAAATCAAGGTTGCCGATACGCCATTGTGTCTTTACAAGCGATTGTCACGAACGCGCGTACCGCTGGTTTTGTTGGCGCGGCTATCCGCGACGTGCGCTACGCCCTGGCGAATACCACTAAGACGGCGCTCATTCCCTATCAGCAGAAAGTCAAGGATGCCCAGACTCGTGTCAATCAGGTTAAGGAGTTCGGCGAGACCCTGAAGGATCGAGTGCTTGCGATTGAGACGCCTATCGACGAAGCAATCAAGGCCGAATAAAAGCGCGTAGCTGACGCCAAGGCCGAGCGCGAGCGTATCGAATCTGAACGTGTCGAAGCCATCCGGGCAAAAATTACCCGTTTCAGTTCTGTCGCTGCCGCATATGCAACCCTAACCCCAATCCCCCTACATGCCTGCCGGTGAGCGGCGGGCCACCTTCTGCCGCCCAGCGCGGCAAGGAGCAATACGCCCATGGGCAATAAAGCATCAGCCAGAAGTCTGCCACTTGCCCCCAGGTTCATTCGGGCTGGCGAGGCGCCTACATACCTAAGCATGTCACTGCCGCTATTTAACGAGATCGTCCGGCCGTACGTAAGTGAGTTTCCTATCGGGGAGCGCGGGGTCGGCTTTGACCGTCAAGAGCTGGACGAGTGGGCATCCTCCTACGTGGCAGCCAAGACAATTGATAAAAAAGGTGCGCAGGAGCAACAATTGCCCCGCAGCGAGCGCCAGAAAGGAGAAACACGATGGCGCGAAAAACAATCACCGGCCTCTCTCAAAGGAAAGGTCTCTGGCATATCGACAAGAAAATCAACGGCGAAAGACTTTACGAATCTACTGGAACAAGTGATCGGCAAGAAGCAGAGCGCTACCTGATACGCCGGCTTGAGCAGATCCGACAGGAGAAGGTCTACGGCGTAAGACGGGTCAGGACGTGGCGGGATGCCGCGATGCGCTTCTTGGTCGAATTCAAAGATCAACCTTCGATCAAGCTTTCTGCCCATCACCTGAGCCAGTTGGACCCGTTCATTGGTGACATGCCGCTGACCCACATTGATGACCAGGCCCTGGTGCCGTTCATCAAGGACAGGTTGGCGACCAAGACGCTCGATGACGGCAAGGTAAAGAAGCGCGTCAGCAACAGAACGGTGAATATATCGATTGAACGCGTGGTTCGGGTTTTGTCGTTGTGTCCCAGGAAGTGGCGAGACGATGAGCACAGGCCGTGGCTGGATAGCGTGCCGATGCTCACGAAGCTGGAAGAGAAGAAGTCGAGCCGCAAGCCGTACCCGATGTCATGGCCGGAGCAGTCGATTCTTTTCGGAGAGTTGCCGGCTCACCTGCAAACGATGGCGCTGTTCAAGGTGAACACCGGCACACGAGAGCAGGAGGTCTGCAAGCTGAGGTGGGATTGGGAGATTTCGGTACCGGAGCTTGGAACGAGCGTGTTTCTGATTCCTGCTGATTTTGGCGGCAGACACGAACGGTCCGGAGTGAAGAACGGCGACGAGCGGCTGGTGGTGCTCAACAGCGTGGCCAAGTCGATCATCGAGAAACAGCGCGGCCTGAGCAAGGAATGGGTTTTCCCTTACAACGGCAACGCAATGCATCGAATGAATGACTCGGCCTGGAAGAAGGCGCGGGTGAGAGCGGCGAAACTCTGGCAGGAGGAAAACCTTCGCCCCGCTCACCCAGGCTATCTGTCGATTCGGATTCACGACTTGAAGCACACTTTTGGTCGACGTCTTCGGGCGGCAGGCGTGACCGAGGAAGACCGCAAGGCATTGCTCGGGCGCGGAGCTCGGTCATTTGGTTGAAGCTGCGAACATGGTATCAGCAACCGATTCGCGTGGACCGGTGCTGACAATTTTGAAGAGGAGGCAGGCATGAAAACTGGAGAAGTCACGCAAATGTCACGCACATGAAAAAGGCCAATGCGGTAAACATTGGCCCAAGTCATTGAAAAATATGGTCGGGACGGAGTGATTCGAACACTCGACCCCTAGCACCCCATGCAAGCGAAACCCTCTACAGGCCGCTAAACACAAGGCTTCGCGCTTGGCGCTCGCTGCAACGATGCCCAACTGTGGGGAACAGGGAATGACAAAGTCACTCGGAAAGTCACTCGGCCTTTTTCAGGTCCTTACCTGCCAAGCCAGCTTTCGACGCTCGGCTGCTGCGTTGCGCAGCATTGCACGACTGGACGGGGGTTAAAATCCCCCCGACTCCACCAAATAAGCTATACAAATAAGGCACTTAGCGTTTATCGCAAGTGCCTTTTTTGTGTCTGATTGGGTGGTTTTGGCTCGGTTATGCCAGCTTTATGACAGCCTCTATACTTACCCTGCGAACCACTCTCCGCCTCACGTCCTCGCGAATGTTTTCAGTCGCTTTTGTGTTGTGAAATAGCACCCCAGCTACCGGAAGGGCGTATCTAATAGGTGTCGGCTTACTCACAGAGACCCAGACATGCCGACACATACCCACCAAAAGTATCTAATCAGCCATGCCACCCTGCAGCGTTGCTTTGACAAAAGCCGCTCCGGCTTAGAAAAAATGCGCGAATCAGATCTCAGCTTCCCCCGCCCAATCAAATTCGGGCAGAGCAAACAGGCTGCAATATATTTTGTCGTCGCGGAGGTGGAGGCCTGGCTAGAGAACAAAATTCTCGAGCGAGATGGAGATGCACTCGACATCGTAAGGCGGGATGAGCAATGACCAAATACGAGCAGCTCCCTGCTTGTACAGTGGAGATGCCTGAGCCTGCGCTTTCCTTGTTTTTGAACCCAAGCATTGTTCCAATCCCACTCCCAAACGGTCTTCCGAAGGTCATGCCTTGGTACGATGAACTCCTACCAATGGACCTGTGCGAGCTCGTCAGCGATGTAGCTGAACGCACCCAATGTCCGGCAGATTTTGTTGGAGTGGCGCTGGTGGTTGCTATCAGCGCTGTGGTCGGTCGCAAGTATTCCATCCGCCCGAAGCAACATGATGACTGGACTGTGATTCCCAACCAGTGGGGCATCATCATTGGTCGCCCATCAGCGATGAAGTCGCCCGCGTTAAAGCTAGCTTTACGTCCTCTGGAAGCACTGGAATCAAGGGAGCGAACAAAGCACTGTCAAGCTGACGCCGACCACAATGCAAACTGCGAGCTGCTTGAGATGGAGCGCAAGAGCGCTAGAGAGAAAGCAAAAAAACTTCTCAACAGCGGAGACAAAAGTGCAGCACTGGCTGAGTTGAACAGATTTTCCAGTGCCCTGCAGGCTCCCGTCCCGCGCCGATACATTGTCAACGACTCTTCCGTTGAGAAGCTTGGAGAGCTGCTCAACGAGAACCCCAATGGACTGTTGCTCGCGCGTGACGAGCTCGGTGGTTGGTTGGCAACAATACAGAGTGATGAAGGCTCCGTAGCCAGGGCCTTCTACCTAGAGTGCTTTGATGGAAATGGATCGTTCACCTACGACCGAATCGGTCGCGGCACCATTTTCATCGAGTCATGCTGCTTGTCGCTGATAGGAGGTATTCAACCATCACGATTGGAATCCCTCGTACGTGCAGCAATCAACGGTGAAATGGATGATGGTCTCATTCAACGTATGCAACTCGCCGTGTATCCCGACGATGGTCGTGAATGGCGACTCGTGGACCGTATGCCCAATAAAGCCGCTGCTGAACGAGCAGAGAAGGTTATCGAAAAACTAGACCAACTCCCCGATGCACCTCGCTCCGAACTCCGATTCAGCACTGAGGCGCAGGAGATATTTAACGCGTGGTATTCCCGTCACATGCAGCAAATCAGATGCGGAGATTTACATCCAGCATTGCAATCTCACTACATGAAAATGCCGCAAACCATTGCTGGATTGGCCCTTCTGTTTGAGCTAATCGACGGAGGAAGGCAGGAGGTACGTAGCGCTGCAACCACACGAGCGGTCAAGTGGGCGGGTTATCTTATGAGCCACGCCCAGAGGTTATACGGCGCTGCAATCAACGCTCCGCTACTAGGGGCACGGTTGATCTTGGAACGACAGCAGAAATTGCCCGAGCCGTTTACCCCACGGGAGGTACGCCAGAAGGACTGGACGGGATTGGGCTCCCAGGACGCGGTGAACAATGCACTCGCAATTCTGCTGGAACACGACTTCATTGTTGGTTACGAGGTTGCCGGCGAGAAAGGAGGACGTCCGTCAACACGGTATGTTTGGCGGAGAACGTAGGCTGGACCCGTCCGATTTACTCAAAAAGGCCTGCGATCTCGCCTACAAAACCTACGAAAGCCAATTCTGTAGGTTTTGTAGGTACCTCTCCTTTTCTATTCATGAAAATCGATAAGTGGTGGACGGTCAGCTGGAAAATCCAGCCATTACCGAGATAAAGCCCCCAACCAGGAAAAGCAGCTCACTAGGCGCTCTTCTTGGGTGGGAATAGCTGCCCTCTCCGTTTTTCAGTTCAAGAAAAGGATCGCAAGGCATTACCAGCCTTGGATCAGTGTTGTTTGGGTTACCAAGCAACACTGATAGCCTATAGCCATCAAAACAAGGAGTTCACGATGCAAAAACAGACAACGATTCGCATGACCATCCTTACAGCGACACTGGCGGTACTGGTTGGCTGCGCAGGGGGAACGCAGGAAAACCCTGTGAAACTGCCCGATCCTAAAGATGTGCCGAAAGAGAAATGGTCTGATGCCATGAACGTCCTGACCGCTATGGGGATCACTGGCCAGCGCGACGTTCCCCTTGAGCTTGTGGGTAAAGCTTCTGGGGGTTCGGCGGGAACATCTTCTGGTGGTACAGCCGCAGACGCTGCTTTAGCAGGCATTAACTTTGCCGCCCCTCCCACTGGCTTCAGTGGCGGCGCTGCTGCTGGGGTTGGTATCGGTCTGATGCTGCTTGGCGGATCGGCCCATCCAGCCCGCGCTTACCAGGCTGCCGCATGGGTACCCAGCGAACTCGCACACTCACCCGAGGAAGCATCCGCGCTTGTGTTGAGAACCATGGAGGACGCAAGGAAAAAATCCTTCCCGAAAGCTCGATCCTCTTTGGCTTTGCAAGTCGGGATGTACCCAAGTAATCACTCTCGTGCCTATCCGAACCCAGCGGCGTTTCTTGCAGACCGCCCCACTCCGTTTACTGCAACTAACGCCTCCCTGTAGTGGTCTAATGAAACCGGACATCCATTTAGGCGAGAATGCTCGCCAGAACGAGGTGTCAGATGATCAAACAACGCCGTACCTTTTCCCCTGAATT
>NZ_JBUZRB010000006.1:0-403273 GCF_055407105.1 Pseudomonas sp. C321
ACCGCCTTGGGCTTTAGAAATTTAACCAATTACATAGCCAGGTGCTTGCTGAAGTCAGGAGGGTTTAGAAATCAGCTACACCCTTAAATGCGAAGAGCCGGTTATCACTGGTGCCGTAGTAGCAGGATTTGTAACGAAAAACTTCGAAAAGATTTTTTCAATAGCCAAAAAAACATATGACGCTGCTGATGAAAACCTTCAGATTGCCCTGAGAACGGCGTATACAGACTATCTTTCTGCAACAGCAGAAAAATATTCAAAGTCAAAATCTTTTTTTATCAGAAATGAACCAACAAACCTATATAGCTACTATGTGCCTATAGGGATAGCCTGTAATGCTAACTTGATTTCTGAGCCTGATATTGAGTTGTGTACAGCTAATACAAAACGGTTGGTTATCTCTGGTTCGGGCGGGAGCGGAAAGTCTGTACTGCTTAAGCATTTGTTTCTTGATTGTATTTCAAGTGGGAAATATGTACCCGTGATGGTTGAATTGAGAGATCTCAATGGTTTGGGTATGACTCTTGATGCATTTATTACTGAGCTGTTATCTGACTTTGGCTTTAAAGTGACTGGGGGGTATGTAGAAAAAGCCAAAAAAGCTGGTCATTTTTGTTTCTTCTTGGATGGGTATGATGAAATTAATCATACGGATCGAAAGAAACTTATGAAAGAGATTAAAACTCTTTCAAGAAAGTATTCTGACTGTCCTATAGTGATATCGTCTCGCCCAGATGAAGTGTTTAACGGGCTTGAGGAATATTCAAATTATCATGTTAGGCCGCTTACTCTAGAAACTGCTTCGCAATTAGTTGAGAAGCTACCATTTGATGTGGAGATTAAAGCGAAGTTTCAAAAAGACTTGCATGCTAAATTATTCGCGAGTCACGCTTCGTTTCTTTCAAATCCCCTTTTGCTTTCCATAATGTTGCTAACGTATGGCGAAAATTCTGAAATTCCTTCAAAACTTAGTATTTTCTATAATCAAGCATTTGAAGCTCTTTTTTTAAGGCATGATGCTTATAAAGGTGGATTTAGCAGGTCTAGGTTAACGACGCTTGATATACAAGACTTCGCGAGGGTGTTTGCTTTGTTTTCCTTGCAAACCTATGATCGACGAAACTTTAAAATGCCTAGAACTGCTTGCTTGAAGTATATAGGCAACAGTAAAGCCTCATTAGGGCTTGACTTTGTAGTTGAGGATTATTTGGATGATCTTTTAAGTGCTGCCTGTCTGTTGACAGAAGAAGGGCTTGAGATTGCTTTTTCACATAGGTCGTTTCAAGAGTATTTTGTTGCTCTTCATATATCATCGGCGATGCCGGAAATCCAAGAAAAATTGATTGCGCGTTATTGGCAGAACATGAATTCTGATAATGTGATTCAGTTACTGTATGAGCTCAATCCTGGTTTAGTTGAACGCACTTTGCTCATGCCAAAGCTAGAAGAGCTTTTTCAGGAAATAGGGGTTAAGCGTGAGGTTGGTATAACTCATACTGTAAGAGCTTTTAAGATGCAGTTTAGCCGCTTAAATATTGAGCCAAAAGGTATCACTGCGACTAGCTCGAGTCCAGATTTTAAGGCCAACGTGTTTGATCTGGTCTCACTAGTAGCAAGGGGGGTTGGAGGTTATGTTTTTCCTCCGAAAGAAATATTTGATGAGATGGAAGCCCGTTTGGTAGAAGAGCATGGTCATTCGACTGATACCATATCTATCAACACTAGGAATTTGAGTTCGAAACACCCTGTTTTCAGTAAGTTGCTGGATTGGGAGGGTAATTTTTCTATTAAGTACTTTCAGGCTGCTTATGGTGGATTTAAAAAAATAAAACTTAAGCATGAGAATCGTATGCAAGAACTCGACTTGTTATTAAAGGTATAGTTTTTGAAATTTGAAACGCTGAGGGGCTCAGCGTTTTTTTTGTTAGGTGATTTTACGCGCTGTTACGGTGTGTACTTAGGTCTGGTGACGGAGGACCAAAAGTACCTTCGCGAAAATAAAAAATTAAAGAAAAAGCACTTATCCCCCTCCCGCCGACGGGCTTTGCATCGGTTTTTTGTGCAAATCCCGATGTAGTGCAAACGAACCTGCAGCCCAAGCGGGCCGTGGGGCTTCGCAGAGCATCGGGGATTTCACAAAATGAAAGGATTGGAAGAGAAATGCAGCGTGGCTGCACAGCGGGACGCCTGACGGTCACAAAGCGGGGAAAAGGGGACAGATTTATTTCCTTGATCAACCCCCCCTGAATTTGAAAGTTGTCGATCATCTCTTTCGTAGAGAATAGGCAGAAATCCGCTAAAAGCTGCCGTGGCGACAGGCAGCAGACGGCCAGAGGCAGCCGCTCGAAGGAGTATACGAATCTATGGCCGATTCAGTAAGCAACGCTCATTTTAGCGTCCGTGAAAAACTTCAGGAAAATACGCGCAACTCTACATTTGTAAATGACCTAGCTCCGCACCGTTGGCTCTGATAGCTTTTTGCTACGATCTACCATCAGGGAGGGAATACAGTGGACGTTCAAGCAGAGATTCGTACATGGCTGTTAAAACAAAATGACTGGCTACAAGAGGCCGCTGACAGGCTTCTGAAAAATGGAGAGCTGAGTCCGGCGGACATTACAGCCCTAGTGGCCATCATCAAGACTCCAGCAGGCCAAAAACCTACTAAGCACCGCGGCTTTGTGGAGTTGACCAACAATCCAAAGGTAGGAGATGAGCTACGGCTGGTTCGAATCGCCGAGGTTGTCGGGATCGAAAATCTGGAGCCCCGTGTTCCACTTGAATTTGGCAGCGCGAACCTCACCGTGATCTACGGTCACAACGGATCAGGTAAATCCAGCTATACCCGCATTCTCAAAAAGATATCAGGCAAGCCAAGGGCCGTTGACCTGAAAACCAACGTGTTTAAGGCCGCACCGGCGCACAGCAAATGCAGTATCACCTCTCAGCTCAACGGCGTAGAGAGCTTGCATGAGTGGAGCGTAGAAGGCGATGCCGTCGACACACTGCGAGGCATCGACATCTTCGACAGTGACGAGGCCAGCCATTATCTTACAGCTGAAAGCGCAGCGACCTACATCCCTCCCGTCATCAGTCTCTTTGAGAAGCTCGCTTCTTCGGTCGAAATGGTTCGGCAGACTCTAGAGTCCGAGCAAGACAAACTGGTCAGCGCATTACCCGTGCTCCCATCGATTTACGGCGCAACTCCCTCCAAAAAGCTGTACAGCGAGCTCGGTAAGTTGTCCGTGGCTGAACTTGAAACGGCCCTACGTTGGGCCGCCGAAGACGAGCGTCGGCTTTTAGACCTAGTGGAACGCCTCAAGACCGAAGACCCCTCCGCGCTGGCACAACAGAAACGACGCACCAAGGTCGAGCTCCAGAAGATCATCAGTGCACTCCAGCAAGCGTCTACTGCTTTTGGGGTCGATAACATCCAGGCGCTGCGCCTCCTCAGACAGGATGCGGTGTCCAAACGACAAATTGCTGTCGAGGGCGCCAAAGTAAAGTCAGCCGCGCTTGAAGGGGTGGGTACCGCCACATGGCGTGCGATGTGGGAGGCTGCCAGGCTCTATTCCGCAACGCCATATCCAGAAATTGTCTTTCCGGCGACTGCGGATGCACGGTGCGTGCTATGTCACCAAGAACTGTCTGAAGATGCGCAGCAGCGTTTGAAGGACTTTGAATCCTTCGTGCACGGCAAGCTTGAATCGGATGCCAAGACCGCTGAAGCAACGTACAAAGCGAGTCTTGATCAACTGCCAGGCATCACCGCTGAACAAGATATGCAGACCCAGTGCCAGGCTGCCAGCGTGACAGATGAGGCTTGGTGGAATTACCTCAAAGGATTCTGGCAGCAAGCGCTTTCAGCCAAAAACGCTCTGAATGCCCATGAGGTTGGCCAGCCTGCAACCCCAGTTCACGGAGTCGATGAAGCCATCACTAAGTTGACGGTTTATCTAGATGAACTGGAAGCGACCGCCGCCCAGTACGATCAGGATGCTCTGGGCTTTGATAGAGCGCAGGCGTCGAACCAAAAACTCGCGCTGGAAGCCAAGAAGTGGATTACAGAGCAAACTGCGGCAATTGGTATTGAGATCGATCGCTTGCGTAAGGTGAAAGACTATGAGTCCTGGAAAGGGTTAGCAGGCACCCGGGCGATATCGATGAAATCAGCAGAAGTGACCCAGGCCGTCGTCACCGAGGTGTACGTTGAACGCTTCAATCGTGAGCTCCTGGCACTCGGCGCAACCCGTATACAAGTCGAACTGGTCAAGACCAGAACTCGCAACGCCAAGGTACTGCATCAGCTCAAGCTCAAAGGTGCTCAAAACGGCCGCGCCATGCCCGACAGTGTCTTGAGTGACGGGGAACGTCGTATTATTTCCCTTGCGGCATTTCTTGCCGATGTCTGTGATAAGCCGGGAGCGGCCCCTTTCTTATTTGATGATCCTATCTCCTCTCTCGACCATGACTTCGAGTGGTTTGTGGCATGCCGCCTCGTTGAGCTTGCCAAAACCAGGCAGGTGATTGTGCTCACTCACCGATTGTCCCTTTACGGAATCCTGGAAGATCTGGCACGAAAAGAAGGCGATAGGTGGAAAGCAGATCACCACCAGCCTATGTGTATCGAAGCCTACGCTGGTGTTGCGGGCCACCCGGCAGACCAAGACGTTTGGAACGCCAATACAAAAAAGGCCAACAACATGTTGATCAGTAAGCTGGATACCGCGCGCAAGGCGGGTGAGACGGGGGGGGCTGCGGCCTACCGGATGCTCGCCCAAGGAGTTTGCAGTGAGTTTCGCAAGCTGATTGAGCGATCAGTTGAAGAGGATTTGCTCAACAAGGTCGTGCTCCGGCATCGGCGTAGCATTACCACCGATAACCGTCTGCATGCTATCCAGGGCATTTTGCCACAGGACTGCAAACTGATTGATACATTGATGACCAAGTACAGCTGCTACGAACACAGTCAATCTAGTGAAATCCCCGTGTTTATCCCGGATGAGCCAGAGCTGCGTCAGGACTTGGAAACACTCAAGGCCTGGCGTGACGGTTTGACCAAGCGACGCGCTGAAGTGGCTTAGTCGAGTAATAGCTAGTGCAGGGAGCAAAGCTCTCCAACGATACGCCCAGGTTGATTCCAAGCCTACCAGCGAGCATTAAAATAAGTTAGATAAAGGCGCTCCTCGGAGTGCCTTTATTGTTGATTGGTGAGATCGACCTCCAATCACGACGCGATACAATGATCCGCTTCACCTTCATCCGAGTAACATTCACCGGAACCCCAAAACGAAAAAACCCGCCAGAAGGCGGGTTTTTCGGGGGTTCCAGAGATTTTGAAAGCCTTCTCTGGAACCTTGTATGGTGCCGGCACCAAGAGTCGAACTCGGGACCTACTGATTACAAGTCAGTTGCTCTACCAACTGAGCTATACCGGCGTGTTAGGGCGCTGATTATAGCGATTGGAAAATTTCTGTAAACCCCTGAATTCTTACTATTTTTCAGACCCCCAGCTTTTTCCCCGTCCGCCCCGCAGCAACCCCTCGGATTCAACCTCACCGCCCGCGCCGTCGACACCGCTCGAAGGTGGTTTCCCAATGCGCCGCAGATTCCCCGCTATCCATTTTATGGGCGGTCGCCAATTGCTATCACGCGAGAGTCTCCCATGGAGTTTCGGTTTTCCTGACGGCCGCACGTATTGGGCGGATGTGCGGTTTGTCGGCACGGTCGAGCAGGTTGAAGGGGATCGGGTGAAGGGGGTTGTCGAACGGGCGCTTTTCGTCAATGCGCCAAATTTGAGTCCGGGCGGTTTACAGCATTTGGGGCAGTCGGTGCTGGCCCTGGACTTGGACCCGCAGAATGCCTTGCATCATCACTTTGGCTTGAGCCACGCCTTGCCCGGTATCGGTCGCACCAGCTTGCGCAATGAGTCTTGGGGTTAGTTTGTCCAGCCGGGTTATGCCGTTACCGCCAGATGCTTATGCACAATCTGGTGGTTGTAAATGGGCTGAAACAGATATTTTGTAGCGCTGCACTCATTGGGCTGCAACTGCCTGTTTTGCGTGCGTTTTATTTTGTGAACAAAAAATAACCAGTCAGCATTTTGCTCTGCAGCGCTTGCTGCTACTGCCTTCGCCAGGATTTCATCAACAGAGTTATCCACAGGCTGTGACTGGAAAGTCTGCCCCTTAATCGCGCTCGGCCAGCACCATCAGGTTGCGCGGGGTCAGCGCCGTTTCGCAGAAGCGGCCCACTTGCACGCTGTAGCCGTTTTGCGCGAGAAACAGAGCCAGATCCAGCACCAGCCACATTTCCAGCGGGCGTCGAAACAGACCGCGCACCAATTCCAGGTTTCGCACCTCGGCCAGGCGTTGCCAGCCCTGCGTTTCCAACGTCGTCCAGTCCTGTTCGCCTGTGGATAATCCCTTGAGCGCTGCCAGTTCCTGGCAGTAATCGGCGAAAGGCTTGCCCAGCCAACTGCTGGGCAGCGACGGTGTTGGTAGGTAGTCATCGCACCCGCGCAGTTGCCGTTGCAACTGATCAAACCCCAGGCGCCTGGCCATTGAGATGTCCCGTTGCTGGCGGACCCTGGCGCCGGCGGTGACGGTTTCGCTCAACGGCAAGCCGAGTTCTTCCACCGACAGGCGCAAAGCCGAGCGTCGGGCGGGGTCGGACAGCGGCTGGTACTGCTCGGCGCTGATGCGGTTATAGCAGCAGGGCGCCACGGCCATTTGATTACAACCGGCGGTGCTTGCCAGTTGCATCAAGCGTACATGCAGGTCGCCGCAAGCGTGCAGGGCGATGGGTGTGTGTTCGCGGTTGAGTTGCAGCGCGGCATCCTCGGCCATCACATCCTGCTGGCAATGGCTCGTGGGCAATCGATGATGCTCGCTCAGGGCAATGCCGGCAGCGATCAGGGCGGGGTCGTATTCCAGGCACGTCAGTTGTTGTCCTGGTTGCAGCAGCCTACGGCCGAGATGGCCTTTGCCCGCGCACCAATCGAGCCAGTGTGTGGAGCTGTTGGCAAACTGCAGGGCGGCGCCGAAGGCTTCGATCTGCTGCCACTTGCGGCCGGGAACGTCGACGTTCAAGCGCGGTGGCGCAGGTGCAAGGGCAACCGTCGGCAAGTTATCCACAGCACTGAGCGTCCGGGATTGGGCTGCCAACTGAGGAAACGGTGCGGGTGCTGGCAAGGTATGTGGCTGGTTATGGCTGCTCTCGGCCTCGGCCAGGGAGCGTCGGCGCAACCATTGGGCCAGCTCGGGATGCCTGGCTTCCCACGGCAATTGCAGATGGGTAAAGGGCCGTGGCTGCCACAGTCCTTGATGTTCGGTGAGGAAGGCATCCAGCGCCTGGAAGCGGGCGAGCAGGTACTCACCCGTCAACCGGGTTTCAGCGTCCCTGGCAGGCATCGACCCGCAACCAGCGTTCCAGCAGCTTGAAGCCGCGTACCAGGATGTAAGCCATGAACAGGTAGAACAGCCCGGCGGCGAAGAAGATCTCCACCGGCAGGTAGGTGCGGGCAATGATGGTACGGGCCATGCCGGTCAGTTCCAGCAAGGTCACGGTACTGGCCAGAGCGCTGGCCTTGAGCATCAGGATCACTTCGTTGCTGTAGGCCGGCAGGCCGATGCGCGCCGCCCGAGGCAGGATGATGTAGAACAGCGCCTTGGGCTTGGACATGCCCAGGGCCCGCGCCGCCTCGATCTCACCCGGTGGAATAGCCTGGATTGCGCCGCGCAGGATCTCGGCGATATAGGCGGCGGTGTGCAGGGTCATGGTGGCGGTGGCACACCAGAATGGGTCGCGCAGATAGGGCCACAGGGCGCTCTCGCGCACGGCGTCGAACTGCGCCAGGCCGTAATAGACCAGGAACAACTGCACCAGCAGCGGCGTGCCACGGAAGAAGAAAATGTAGCCGTAGGGCAGGGCACGCACGTACCACAGGCGCGACGAGCGAGCGATGCCCAGGGGGATCGCCAGCAGCAGGCCGACGACTACGGCAATGGCCACCAGCTCCATGGTCAGGGTTGCGCCCTGGGCCAGTTTTGGCAGCCATTTGATGATGACGGCCCAGTTCAGGCCCAGGTCAAAATGCGACAGCCAGCTGTAGTCCCCGTTCATTGCGTGCTCCTCGCAAAGCCGCGAGCGGCGCGTTTTTCCAGGAAGTACATACCGGTCATGGCCAGGACGGTGAGGCCCAGGTACATGAAGGCGGCGACCATATAGAACGTGAAGGGCTGTTTGGAAACGCTCACGCCGATCTGCGCGTGGCGCATGATTTCTTCCAGGCCGATCACCGAGACCAGCGCGGTGTCCTTCATCAAAATCATGAACAGGTTACCCAGCCCCGGCAGAGCGATGCGCCACATTTGCGGCATGATCAAACGGGTGAAGATTCGGAGCTTCGACAGGCCCAATGCAACACCGGCTTCACGGTGGCCCTTGGGGATTGCCAGGATCGCGCCACGAAACACTTCAGTGGCGTAGGCGCCGAAGCACAGGCCCAGGGCGATCACCCCGGCGGCGAAGGCGCTGAGGGAAAGGTCGGGGTTGCCGAAAAACTCCCCCAGGGCCCGCATCATATTGACCGTGCCGAAATAAATCAGCAGTACCCACAGTAGCTCGGGAATGCCGCGAACCAGCGTCGAGTAAGTGCCGCCAAGCCATTGCAGCGACTTGTACGGGGAAGTCTTGGCCAAGGCACCGGCCAGGCCGAGCACCAGCCCCAGGCACAGGGCCGTGAGTGCCAGTTTGACGGTCATCAGCGCGCCGGCTGCGAGCGCCGGGCCGAATCCGTAGAGATCGATAGTCATGGGTGTTTATTCATATCGCGGCAGGCATTGCGAAGGACCGACGCGCTCAAGCGAGCGCGCCGGGCAGGCAATTCAGGATCATTCGATACTGAAAGGGAAGTACTTGTCGTTGATTTTCTTGTAGGTACCGTCGGCCTTGATTTCCGCCAGGGCCTTGTTCAGTCGCTCGCGAAGCGGGTCGCCTTTACGCACGGCGATACCGACCTTGTCGCTTTCTACCACGGGCTCGCCCTTGAACTCGTAAGCCTTGCCGGCGTCGGTCTTGAGCCAATCGAATTGCACGTACTTGTCCGCCAGAATCGCGTCAACGCGACCGGAAGTCAGGTCGAGGTAGGCGTTTTCCTGGGTGTCGTAGAGCGTGGTTTTGATATCGTCGCCCAGGTTATCTTCCAGCCAGGTGCCGGCCAGGGTCGCACGCTGCGCACCGATGGTCTTGCCTTTGAGGTAGGCCTTGTCGGTCTTGAAGTCGGTCGTGGTTTTAGGCGCGATGAACTGCAGCTTGTTGGAGTAGTACGGGTCGGTGAAATCGACGGCTTGCTTGCGCTCGTCGGTGATCGACAGCGAAGAAATCAGGAAGTCGAACTTCTTGGCGTTCAGGGCCGGGATGATGCCGTCCCAATCGGAGACGTACACTTCGCATTTCTCGACCTTCATCTTGGCGCACAGGGCGTCGCCGATGTCTTTGTCGAAGCCGACAACCTGGCCGCTGGCGTCTTTATTGTTGAAGGGCGGGTAGGCCGCTTCGATCCCCATTTTCAACGTCTCGGCTGCAGCTGTGGCGCTGAAGGCCATAGTGACGGCGGCGGCCAGGAGGAATTTTTTATAGTTCTGCATGCATGTTGCTCCGTTAGCGGTTGCTGGACATGAATTGTTTGCAGCGCGCCGAAAGCGGGTTGTCGAACACCTGCTGTGGCGATCCTTGCTCTTCGACCAGGCCCTGGTGGAGGAACACCACTTCGCTGGACACCTGGCGGGCGAAGCCCATTTCATGAGTGACCAGCAGCATGGTGCGGCCTTCTTCGGCCAGCGCGCGGATCACATTAAGTACTTCCTGAACCATTTCCGGGTCAAGGGCCGAGGTCGGCTCATCGAACAAAATGACTTTGGGCTGCATCGCCAAGGTACGGGCAATCGCGGCGCGTTGTTGCTGGCCGCCGGACAACTGCGCGGGGTAGGCGTGGCGCTTGTCGCTGATGCCGACCTTGGCCAGCAGGGCTTCGGCGACTTCGATGGCTTCGGCTTTGCTCTGGCCAAGCACCCGGCGCGGGGCCTCGATGATGTTATCGAGGACGCTCATGTGCGGCCACAGGTTAAAGTTTTGAAACACAAAACCGATTTCGCTGCGCAGGCGGTTGATCTGTTTACCGTCGGCCGCCACCAGCTCACCGTTTTTCGCGGCCTTGAGCTTGAGCTCTTCGCCAGCCACCAGAATTTGCCCTTGATGGGGGTTTTCCAGCAGGTTGATGCAGCGCAGGAACGTGGACTTGCCGGAACCGGAGGAACCCAGGATCGAGATCACATCGCCGTCGCGAGCGGTCAGCGAGATGCCTTTAAGCACCTCCAGCTCACCGTAGCGTTTATGCAAGTTGCGGATTTCAAGCGCGGGCGTGGCCTCGGCCATGTGGGGTCCTCATTGTGTTCGTTGCGTTCCTGCTGTTGGGCCGCCTTCCTGGCGAGGCGCCAAGCTAGCATAGCCTCTGGATGACAGCCAACAGCGTTACCAGGGGTAAATCGGCGGTGTGTGGCAGGTTGTCGCATCGGCGCAGCAGTGTGTCGCGCCATCAACAACCGAACAGTCGTTTGAACCCGATTCGCCCAAGGCTTCGCGTAAAAAAAGGCGCGATGGTGCCAGCTTTGGCCGGGTGTTGGAAGGGTTAAACGGGCAAACGGTCCGCATCAGCCCTTTAATGGGGCGTCACGTACTTTTTGTGTGTGTTCTTGGTGCGCTCATTCGTTCTTGAAGTGAGTCGCCGGGTAACGCTGTGGCGAATTGCCAGTAATCTCAATGACTTGCGACGGATGAAGAATCTCTTTACAGGCCACGACAAACCGGGCTTTGTTACATTTTGGCGCAAATCTTGCGTAAAGAATAAAGAACGCTCTGTTTGTTTCTTTTCACGAAAAAGGCGGCAGGCCGGGTGGACCGTATTCGCAACTCCTCGCACAGGTGTGTCAATGAGTCGTACGCAAAGCTCCAATGACCTCGAACAGGGGCTTAAACCACGGCATGTCACCATGTTGTCGATTGCCGGTGTGATCGGTGCCGGTTTGTTTGTCGGCTCCGGCCACGCGATTGCCGCAGCGGGCCCAGCGGTGCTGTTGGCCTACGCTGCTGCCGGTACGCTGGTGGTGTTGGTGATGCGCATGCTCGCCGAGATGGCCGTGGCCTCGCCAGACACCGGCTCGTTTTCCACGTACGCCGACCGGGCGATCGGCCACTGGGCGGGCTTCACCATTGGCTGGCTGTACTGGTGGTTCTGGGTATTGGTGATTCCGCTGGAAGCCAACGCCGCCGCGACTATCTTGCATGCCTGGTTCCCGGACGTGGCGATTTGGGCATTCACCCTGATCATCACCTTGCTGCTGACCGCCACCAACCTGTTCAGTGTGAAGCACTACGGCGAGTTCGAGTTCTGGTTCGCCTTGATCAAAGTCGTGGCGATCATTGGTTTTGTAATCCTGGGGATTCTGGCGATTTTCGGCTTCTTGCCGGGCAGCCAGGTCAGCGGTGTATCGCACCTGTTTGACACTCAAGGTTTCCTGCCTAACGGCATGGGCGCGGTATTGGCAGCGATCCTGACCACCATGTTCTCGTTCATGGGCACCGAGATCGTCACTATCGCGGCCGCCGAATCGAAGAACCCTGGCCAGCAAATCTCCAAGGCCACCAACTCGGTGATCTGGCGGATTGGCCTGTTCTACCTGGTGTCGATCTTCATCGTTGTCGCACTGGTGCCGTGGAATGATCCGGCGCTGGCGGCTGTCGGTTCCTACCAGACGGTGCTGGAGCGCATGGGCATTGCGAATGCCAAGCTGATCGTCGACCTGGTGGTATTGGTTGCGGTAACCAGTTGCCTGAACTCGGCGCTATATACCGCTTCGCGGATGCTGTTCTCACTGAGCCGTCGCGGTGATGCTCCCGCTGTGGCCAAGCGCACCAACAAGAGCGGCACGCCTTACTGGGCGGTGTGGTTGTCCACTGGTGCGGCGTTCCTGGCAGTGTTTGCCAACTACGTGGCACCGGCTGCGGTATTTGAATTCCTGCTGGCCAGCTCTGGCGCCATCGCGCTGTTGGTGTATCTGGTGATCGCGGTGTCGCAACTGCGCATGCGTCAGAAGCGTATAGCGGCGGGCGAGGAAGTTGCCTTCAAAATGTGGCTGTTCCCGGGCCTGACCTATGCGCTGATCGTGTTTATCGTCGGCGTGCTGACAATCATGCTGTTCCAGGAAGCGCACCGCGTGGAGATCATGTCCACCGGTATCTTGAGCTTGCTGGTGGTTGCGGCGGGGCTGTTTGTGGCGAGTCGGCGCAGGGGCCAAAAGGTGGGGGCTGCAGTGCTCAACTGATGGGTTGAAATACCCTCTGCCAAGCAATGCGAAAACCTGTGGGAGCCGGGCTCCCACATTTGTTTTGTGTTAGTTCTCTGAGTTGGTCAGTGCCTGGGATGCCGCCAAGTAATCGACCTGGAACTCCGGCGATTCAACCCACGCCAACGCCGCCGCTTCATCATCGCTATCAGTCGACCACTGCCGATACTCGATCAGCGCCGCGATGATAAAGTCGGTCGCTTCTTCTTCGCCTTCCTGCTCCAACACCAGCGCCAACAATGGATGTGCCAGGAACGCCGCGCACAGCGCCTGTTGACTGGTTTCGCCAGCGTTGCGCATTTCCACAAACAGCTCGGTCAAATCCACCGATTCAAGATCAATGCGGCTGTCGTCGCCGTCAAAGGCATCCTTGGGCGCGCCGGCTCGCTGTGTGCGGTTCTGCTTGGCCTTGGCTTTTGCCCGGTGGGCGCGTTTTTGCTGTTTGTTCGGCGAGGCCATGGGCTCACGTCCTTGGGTCAGGATCTGGGTGGGCTATTGAAGCGCAGCTTTGGGAAAACCCCAAGGGTTTCTAGGCACGATCCGTCACTCGGCGCCCCGGTGTATTCGCTGCCAGTTCGCCTTGTCGCAGCCACGCCAACGCAATCGGCCACAACCGATCCTGATATTGGCTGCGAAAAAACGCGAAGTGCCCGACTGCCTCTTCGCCAATATCCTGCGGCGCAATCCGCAGATGCGTGCGCTCGCCCGCCTTGAAATAACCCAGCAGACGCTCGATGGCTGCCACTGTCCCAAACGGATCATCGGTAATGCTGATCGCCAGGATCTGCGCTTTCACCCGTGAGAATGGCAGCTCGCCCAAGGCGCGCCCACTAGGCCGTCCTTCATAACCTGGCGTCGGGGTACTCCAGTCGCGCACTACGCCTGCAGGCGTGTCCTCAAGCCAGCCCAGCCGCTTACCAGGGAAGTATCCACAGAGCGCCGTCACCAACGGCATCACCACATGCCACTTGCCAAACATCCGCCAGCGCCCGCTCGCTTCATAGTCGCGCCAGTACGCAAACTGCGCGCCTACCGTCACCAGCCGTCGAATCACCGCCCCTGAGGCCCCGAGCCCCGCCGCGCAGCCACCAAAGCTATGGCCGACCACATCAATTGGTTGCCCTGGAAACTCCCGCTGCGCCCGCTGCAACATAGCCTCGAAATCCAGCATGCCCCAATCCGACCACGACGCCTTGAACCCGCGCAACGATCCGCTGCGTGATTCACCGATGCCACGGTAGTCGTAGGTGATCACGTCAAAACCGTGAGTGAACAGGTAATCGGCAAAGCGCGAATAGTGACGGCAACGTACCGAAGTGGCGGCGTTGATGATCACTACGGGGCGTTCGATGTCGGTGCGAATATGGCGCCAGGTAAAGCCGCCTATAAGGTGACCGTCGGTGGCGGGCTCGCTGAATGTTTCGGGTTGCGGTCGGGTGGGCAGGTTCATGGCGGCTCGATCCCTTGCGCTTTCGGTGGGGCTACAGAAGCCCATGCGCAGTTTTATAGGAGATCGAAGCTAACAAAATTCGCGGGTCAAAGGCGTAGAGATTTTACGACGCTCGACCTTGGCCCCGCAGGTGCATAGGCTGACAGCCTTTCGCCCCATCCGAGACGCCCCATGACTCGCGACACCCTCGAACAAAACCAGATCCCGGTCTACTTCGTCGCCGTGCTGCTAGCCGCCGCCCTCGGCCTGCTGGCGCCTTCGATGGCCCAAGGCCTGGGCGCGCTGGTCACGCCGGCCATTGCGGTGCTGATGTACGCGATGTTCCTGCAAATCCCGTTTCTGGACCTGCGCGAGGGCTTGAGCAACAAGCGCTTCATGTCGGCGTTGCTCTTGGCTAACTTCATCCTGATTCCGCTGCTGGTGTGGGCGCTGACCCGTGGGCTGGTGGAGCACCCGGCGATTCTGGTGGGGGCGTTGCTGGTGTTGCTGACGCCGTGCATCGATTACGTGGTGGTGTTCACCCATATAGGCAAGGGCGATTCGCGCTTGATGTTGGCAGCAACACCGATTCTGTTGCTGCTGCAATTGCTGCTGTTGCCAGTGTATTTGAGTTTGATGCTGGGGTCGCAGTCGGGCGTGGTGGTTTCAGCGGGGCCGTTTGTCGAGGCATTCCTGTTGCTGATCGCCGCGCCGATGCTGCTGGCGGTACTGACGACTTCCTTGGCCCGGCGATCAAAAGCCATCAGCGTCTGGAACGATTCCTGGGCCTGGTTGCCGGTGCCAGCAATGGCATTGGTGTTGCTGGTGGTGATCGGTTCGCAGATCACTTCGGTGGTGCGCGATATCGGCCTGCTGGCGCCGGTGATCCCGGTGTATATCGGCTTCGTGTTGCTGGCGCCGCTGATGGGCGCTCTGGCTTCGCGGTTGTTCGGGTTGCCTTCGGTGACGGCGCGGGCGGTGACGTTCAGTGCGTCGACCCGCAACTCCCTGGTAGTGCTGCCCCTGGCGCTGGCGTTGCCTGAAGACATTCGCGGGCTGGCCGCCGCAGCGGTGATCATGCAGACGCTGGTGGAACTGGTGGGGGAATTGATTTATATCCGCCTGATTCCGGCGCTGGTATGGCCCGCAGGTCGGTAAGCGGGTGAGTGTTCAGGATCGTTCAATGAGAGTCTGCCTCAGACCTGGTTATGCATAGGGCCTATCCAGTTGCTCTGGTATGAAGCCTTTTTCCCGAAGTGACTTGATGACACCTCGTATCAAATAGTTGTTTGAGAAGCCGATTGTGTATTGTCGCGCACCCGGGCTGATGGGTAGCAGCATGCCTTGGTCGACCAATTTCTTTATTTGATAGGTTCGTTGTGCAGCAGATAGTTTCGGCAGAGCATTCGCGATATCGACTGACTTGATCACCTTCAATTGGATTGCGGTCGTCAGGATGGTCTCTTCCGACGTTGTTATCCATTCACGCTTCCTCGCCATCGCAACGGTAGGAGCCAGAATGTGTTTGGTCAGGTAGCGGTAGTCAGTCAGCCTATTTACCTTTTCCAGCTCATCTCTGATGCCCCCCAGAACATACGTGCACCAGGCTTCAAGGCCTTCTCTTGTGCCTGTATCCGCGGTCGAGAGCATTGCGTAATACCTTTCACGATCAATACAGAAAACTGCAGTAGGGTTAAGTACTCGACCGCCAGTACTGACATTGAAACCGTACTTCATCAGCAACGCGTAGGTAAGAAGACGCACGACTCGGCCATTTCCGTTGCCAAATGGGTGAATCCAGCCGAATCGATGGTGAGCCAGGGCGATCTTCATCAGGTCATATTTGGGCGGGTCTTTTTTATTAACAAAGGCGACCAGTTCTTGCATGTACCCAGACACCATCACTGCGTCTGGGGGGAGGTGGTCGGACTGAGCGATACGCACCCCGGTCTCACGGTAAGCGCCGGGTGTGCGATCTCCTTCACGCTGCAGGTTTTGAACAGTCATTGAGTGAAGCTCGCGGATAGCGAATTCGGTGAGTTCCGCGCCCGGCTCCATGATGCTTTCAATGTAGTCCATGGCGTTTTCGATATTCACGATTTCCCGCAACTGGTCGGTCGCCTGCGCTGTTCCCTCAACCTTGCTTTCGATGTAATCGGCCAGGGTCGTGTGGTTGCCCTCGATGCGAGCGGACCCCAGGCTTTCCAGCGTATGAAAAATCTCTTTGAGCTGGAAGAAAACAGCGGGTGGTGTATCGCCTCCCAGTTGCAGGCGTCGCAACTGCTCCAGTTCGCCCAGAATGTCGACCAGACTTGAGTCGAATGAGGGGTTCAAAAGCTCGAGATCGTGGTGAAGAAACTCAGCCATGGTGAAAAATATCTCAAATTGGTTGAGAGGTTATCTCGAAAATAAGGTGGTTTAATGCCAGTAGAATAGGCCTTTGGTTCATGATTAGGAACCGAGTTATCTCTAAATTCAAGTTCCGATAAATGGAACTCACAGAGAGCAGTAAATTGAGCACCTCTATAGCTGTGCTGAATCACAGATGGGTACGTACTGTTTTCTGACAGATGGACTGCTCGCACCTACTGGGAGGGCGTTACGGGAAAGGCTTGAGAGGTGGGGCGCGTCGGCGCGGGGGTCAGGTGACGTCGGCGTGTTCTTGCCGAGTAATCATGTGATTGCGATCAGGGTGATGAGAGGTGTGAGCGAAGGTTGAGAATTTTTGCGCATATCCGTTGGCTATCAGTGATAGCACTAAGGTCAAATGATGCCATCAAGGTAGACGAGGGTTTGCTCGCGTGCCTGATGAAAACTTTATCCTTACCCAGCCCCGATCTATCAACGAATATGGGCTAGTGAATCGCAGACAACAAAAAACCCGCACTAGGCGGGTTTCTTGTGTGTTTCGGATGATGCTGGCACCACCTGAAACTAATTAGTGGTGCCCAGAGACGGAATCGAACCGCCGACACGGGGATTTTCAATCCCCTGCTCTACCGACTGAGCTATCTGGGCAACGGGGCGCATTAAACTGGTTTTTCAGGGGGTCGTCAAGCAAGTTTTCAAAAAATATTTAATTATTACCGTCGCTTACGGGCCAACCCCCCATTTTGATCACTTATTCAGCAGGTGGTACGTAGCCGTCGGCCTTGGCGTAATCCTCGCCGGAAAAGAACTTGTCCATCTCGCCCTGAAGGTATTTGCGGTCTTCGGCGTTCATCATGTTCAGGCGTTTTTCGTTGATCAGCAGGGTCTGGTGCTTTTGCCAGTCGGCCCAGGCTTTGGCGGAGACGTGATCGTAGATGTCCTGGCCCTTGGCGCCGGGGAACGGGGCGCGTTCCAGGGCGGGCAGTTCTTCGTGGTACTTGCGGCAGATGATGGTGCGGGTCATGACGAAACTCCTGCGTTCAATACTTCAGCCGCGCGCTTCAGCAGTTTTTTCACCGGGGCGGCAAGGCCCAGGCGCGGCGGGGTGGCGAGGTTATACCAGAGCCAGTCGGCCTCGGCCACGTGATGAGCGGATTCCTCGACCTGGACCAGCCAGGGTTCGATAGCCAGTTGGAAGTGGCTGAAGGTGTGGATCAAGCTCGGCAGCTCCTGGTGCCTGCCCAGTGCCAGCGAGTGCTGGTTGGCCAGGTGTTCCAGGTCGCTCAGGTCATCGAGCTCCGGCAAGCTCCAGAGGCCGCCCCACAAGCCCGTTGAAGGGCGGCGGTAAAGCAGGATCGCGCCTTCGCCGTTGGCCAGCAGCGGCATCAGTGTGCGCTTTTGTGGCACGGTCTTGCGCGGCTTGGGGATCGGGTAGCGTGTCTCCAGGCCCAGCATGTGGGCTTCGCAGCCTTTTTCCAGCGGGCACAGTAGGCAACTGGGTTTGCTGCGGGTGCAGAGGGTGGCACCCATGTCCATCATCGCCTGGGTGTAGGCGTTGACACGGTCGTGAGGGGTGAAGCGCTCGGCGGTGGCCCACAGCTGCTTGGCGACCTTGGGCTCGCCTGGGTAGCCCTCCTGGGCAGTAAAGCGCGCCAGCACCCGCTTGACGTTGCCATCCAGGATTGGCGCCCGCAGGCCCATGCTCAGGCTGGCAATGGCACCTGCGGTGGACAGGCCGATGCCTGGCAGCTCGGTGAGTTTCTCGACATTCTTGGGAAACTCGCCGCCGTATTCGGCAACCACGATTTTCGCGGTCTTTTGCAGGTTGCGGGCCCGGGTGTAGTAACCCAGCCCGGTCCACAGGTGCAGCACTTCGTCTTCCGGCGCGGCGGCGAGGGCTTCGACCGTTGGCAGCGATGCCATGAACCGGTCGAAGTAGTTCAGTACGGTGCTGACCTGGGTCTGCTGCAGCATGATTTCCGAGACCCACACCCGGTAAGGGGTGATGCCCTGTTGCCAGGGCAAGTCATGGCGACCGTGGCGGTCGTACCAATCCAGCACCGCAGTGGAAAAATGCTCGGTTCTCATCGATTGAACAGGCCTTTAAGCGCGTCTTTGAGCTTCGGGTTGACCTTGTCGAGCTTCTCTTCAAGCTTTTCGCTGAGCTTGTTGCCCGCCGCCTTGACGGCGACCTGGCCCAGGCCGTCCTTGTCCAGGCGGCAGGCCTTGGCGCCCAGTTCCAGCGGGCCACGGCAGCGTAACGGAACTTCGATGCCCTGGAAGTTGGAACCCACCTGGCAGGCCGGGTCCGGCATGTCGCGCTTGTCGCCTTCGACGATGATGCCGACGCGGTAATCCATGCCCAGCACCCGCAGGTCGACGTCACCGTTGCCGTTGACGGTCATGCCGGGGATGCGCACTTTCAGGTCCGGGTTGTTGGCGACGCCGTTACGGAACGTCAGGTTGCCCTTGAGTTCCTGGAATGGCGTGTCCTTGCCCCGTGGCTCGCTGGTGAGGGTTTTGCGGTTGAGCAGGGCAATGCCGGTGCACAGCTGTTGCTCAAGGTTGGCGTTAAGCAGCACGCCATTGTTGATCACAAAGCTGGCGGTGCCGTTGAGGCTGTCGATCAGCGCTTTCTGGCTGTTGCCGCGACCGCTGAGATTGCTGTCGAGGGTGATCTGGCCCTTGACCGGCGGGTTCTGCCCCTGGCTTTGCAGGATGCGTTCAACCGGTACTTGCTTGATGTGGGTTTGCAGCGCCAGTACCGGTACATCCTCACGCACATCGAGGTTGCCGTTGGCCTGGAAGGTGCCGTTATAGAGGCCACCGCTCAAGGTATCAAGCTTGAGCTGGCCGCCTTGGCCGGAGGCCTTCAGGGCGGCGTTCTGGATCGGCAGTTTGCTCAGGGTCAGTTGGCCGAACGACAGGTCGGCATCCACGTCCAGGGTGCGCAGGCGGGTCAGCGGCAGCAGTTTGTCTGTGCTCCAGGCGCCCTTGGTCGGAGCGTCCGGCAGCGGCGTGGTGCCGCCGGCGGCCATGGCGCCCGCTTCACTGCTTTGCACTTCAGCCTGGCGAGCGACCGCTGCGCTGTTGGCAGCCTCGGACTTGGCCGGCAGGTAGTTGTCGGCGTTGAAGGTGTCGGCCTTGAGTTGTACCCGAAGGGATTGCTTGGCGAAATCGTTCACGGCCACGCGACCGGTGAAGGTGCTGGCGTCGAGTTTCAGGCTCAGGTCTTCCAGGGCCATGCTGGTAGGCGTGCCCTTGAGGCGGCTGACCAGCTCGACCTTGCTCAGGCTGCCCTCGGCCATGGCTGGCAGGGGTTGGCCGACGCTGTCGAGGAACTTCGCCAGGTCAAACTGGGCAACCGACAGGGTGCCGCTGATCTGCGGGGTCTTGTCCAGGTCGTTGACCTTCAGTTCGCCAAGGGCGCGCAGTTGGTTAACCGAGAACTTGAGGTTGGTCCATTCGGCAATGTTGGCCGACATGTCCACCAGCAACTGGCCCTGGGTGGCGAAGGTTATGGTCTTGCCTTGCAGCGGCTCGCCGGTGGCTTCGCCTGCGACTTTCATGTCTTCGAACTGATAGCGCTTGAGGGCGCGATCAAAGCGCAGTTCGCCGCGGAGTTCGCTCTTGACCCGCATGACCGGCTGGTTGCTGCCGAAAAACGCGGTGAGCTTGACCGGGATGCTGGTGCCTTCATGCACGGCGCCGGTGCTCAGCTGGATACTTTCGGCGCTGTACTGCTTGCCGGTTTGTTCGTCGTTGTATTCGATGCGGGCGTTGTTGACCGTCAGGCTGTCGATGTCCAGGCGGATCGGTTGCGCCGGTTTTTCCGGGGTTGGCGCAGTGGCCGGCACCGCAGCAGTTGGCGCTTCGGCGCTGGCGGCAGGTGCGGCCTTGCCGATGTCTTCCCAGTTGCCGTGGCCTTGCTTGTCGCGGTTGAGGCGCAGGTTCAGGCCTTCGACACGCACATCGCTCATCTGCACTTCGCGGCGCAGCAGCGGCAGCACCCGCACCGACAGGCCGAGCATCTGCAGGTCGGCGAACGGTTGGGTCGGGTTGCTCAGGGTCGCAACGCTGGCTTCGTGCAATTCAAGGCCCAGCCAGGGGAACAGGCTCCAGCCGATATCGCCATTGAGCGTCAGCTCGATGTGGGCCTTGTCGCGGGCAATCTGGCGAATCTCGTCTTTGTAGTCGTTGGGATCGAAGAGATGGGTCAGGGCAAAGCCTAGAGCCACAATGATCAGCAACAGCCCGAGAAGTACCAGACCCAGGATTTTGCCGAACGCTTTCATGGGCGAGTCCTTGTATGTCGATTTCAAAATTTAGCCGCAGAGTATAACGCCCGCAGGCCCGCGACTGTGCACGGATCGTTACATTGTATCTAGAGGCCCCTGCTGATCCCCCGTAGGCGCGGCAAACGGAACCCTGGCGTCAGAAAAAACAGACAGACCAAAAAAGGTGATGTCAGTTTGGTTTTTCTGTCATCCGCAGATGCTAATCTGCGCACGTTCGTCCGCCTTCTGCGACTTAACGTCGCGCGTCAATGGAGCTTCACTCAACAAAACGGCCACGCTTTGCGTGCAAGGCCGAGGGAGAGAGCGCCTGACGGACACATACTAATAACTGGGGGAAACACCAATGAGCACTAGCACTGCGGCAGGTCATATTGCCGCACAGCCTGCTTTCCTGTCCAAGGAACGCATTATCGCCAAGCCGGGGTTCAACCGCTGGCTGGTACCACCGGCCGCCCTGGCCATCCATTTGTGCATCGGTATGGCCTATGGCTTCTCGGTGTTTTGGTTACCGCTGTCCAAAGCCCTGGGCGTCACCGCGCCGGTCGCTTGTACGCCGGACATGAGTTTTATCGCGCAAATTTTCTCTTCCCAGTGTGACTGGCCCATCTCCATGTTGGGCTGGATCTACACCCTGTTCTTCATCTTCCTGGGCTGCTCGGCAGCGATCTGGGGCGGCTGGCTGGAACATGCCGGGCCGCGCAAGGCTGGCGTCGTGTCGGCGCTGTGCTGGTGTGGCGGCCTGCTGATCTCAGCGTTGGGGATCTATACCCACCAGATATGGCTGATGTGGATCGGCTCTGGGGTCATTGGCGGTATCGGCCTGGGCCTGGGCTACATCTCGCCTGTTTCGACCCTGATCAAGTGGTTCCCGGACAAGCGCGGCATGGCCACCGGCATGGCGATCATGGGCTTCGGCGGCGGCGCGATGGTGGGTGCTCCGTTGGCGGCAGCCCTGATGGGCCACTTCGGCTCCCCGACCAGCGTTGGCGTTTGGCAGAGCTTCCTGGTGATGGCTGCGATCTATTTCGTGTTCATGATCGGTGGCGCCTTGTCCTACCGCGTTCCACCCACCGGCTGGAAGCCTGAAGGCTGGACGGCACCTGCGAAAAAAACCAGCAATGCGATGATCACCCACCGTCACGTGCACGTGAACGTGGCCTGGAAAACTCCGCAATTTTGTCTGGTGTGGCTGGTGCTGTGCCTGAACGTGTCCGCTGGCATCGGCATCCTTGGCATGGCTTCGCCGCTGCTGCAGGAAGTGTTTGGTGGCAAGTTGCTGGGTAATGACCTGGCGTTCGGCCAACTGGATGCAGGGCAACTGGCTTCCATTGCTGCCATCGCTGCCGGTTTCACGGGTCTGCTGAGCCTGTTCAACATTGGTGGCCGGTTCTTCTGGGCGTCGTTCTCCGACTACCTGGGCCGTAAAAACACCTACTTTGTGTTCTTCGCCCTGGGCTTTGCCCTGTATGCATTGATCCCGAACCTGGGCCATCTGGGCAACGTGGCGCTGTTCGTCGCAGCGTTCTGCATCATCCTGTCGATGTACGGCGGCGGTTTCGCCACCGTCCCGGCCTACCTGGCGGACCTGTTCGGTACGCAAATGGTCGGTGCGATCCATGGCCGTCTGCTGACGGCGTGGGCGGCAGCGGGCGTGTTGGGTCCGGTGCTGGTCAACTACCTGCGTGAGTATCAGTTGAGCATCGGCGTGGAGCGCGCCGCGGCCTATGACATCACCTTGTACATCCTCGCCGGCCTGCTGGTGTTGGGCTTTGTCTGCAACATGCTGGTACGTCCGGTGGCAGACAAGTACTTCATGACCGACGCTGAACTGGCCGCCGAACAGGCACTGGGCCATGACAAGGGCGCCGATTCCAGCACCGTGCTGGAATGGAAAGCCTCTTCCGGCAGCGTGCCGTTGGCTGTGGCTGCCTGGCTCGCGGTAGGTATTCCGTTGGCGTGGGGTGTTTGGGTGACCCTGCAGAAGACGGCGGTACTGTTCCACTAAGCTGATCGTCAAGCGGGCGCACCATCCTGGAGCGCCCGCTTGTACTGACATGTCTATCCCCGACACCCTTCGCTTCAACTCGTCAGTCTTATCCCCTCCGATGTTTCTGTTTAGCGCCCGCGCCCCTATACTGGCTGCCTTTTTCGCCCAATGATTTTGCGGAGCTGGTGATGGCCGAACGTAAGGCGTCAGTCGAGCGCGACACTCTGGAAACCCAGATCAAAGCCTCGATCAACCTGGATGGCACCGGAAAGGCCCGATTTGATATCGGTGTTCCTTTTCTTGAGCACATGCTGGACCAAATCGCCCGTCACGGGCTGATCGACCTGGATATCGTAAGCAAGGGCGACCTGCATATCGACGACCACCACACCGTGGAGGATGTCGGTATCACCCTGGGTCAGGCCTTCAGCAAAGCCATCGGCGACAAGAAAGGCATCCGTCGCTACGGTCACGCCTATGTGCCGCTGGATGAAGCGCTGTCGCGGGTGGTTATCGACTTCTCCGGCCGCCCAGGCCTGCAGATGCACGTGCCGTATACCCGCGCCACCGTCGGCGGTTTTGACGTTGACCTGTTCCAGGAATTTTTCCAGGGCTTCGTCAACCACGCCAACGTCAGCCTGCACATCGACAACCTGCGTGGCACCAACACCCACCACCAGATCGAGACCGTGTTCAAGGCCTTCGGTCGTGCCCTGCGCATGGCCGTGGAGCTGGATGAGCGCATGGCCGGACAAATGCCGTCGACCAAGGGCGTCCTGTAATGCAGACGGTCGCGGTTATCGATTACGGCATGGGTAACCTGCACTCGGTGGCCAAGGCTCTTGAGCACGTAGGCGCTGGCAAGGTGCTGATCACCAGCGATGCCGAGGTGATTCGCGAAGCCGACCGGGTGGTGTTTCCCGGTGTCGGCGCGATTCGCGACTGCATGGCCGAGATTCGCCGCCTGGGCTTCGACGCTCTGGTGCGCGAAGTCAGCCAGGACCGTCCGTTTCTTGGTATCTGCGTGGGCATGCAAGCCTTGCTCGACAGCAGTGAAGAGAACAACGGCGTCGACTGCATCGGCCTGTTCCCTGGGCAGGTGAAGTTCTTCGGCAAAGACCTGCATGAAGACGGCGAGCATCTGAAAGTCCCGCACATGGGCTGGAATGAAGTTCGCCAGACCGTGGATCACCCGCTGTGGCACAACGTCCCTGACCTTGCGCGCTTCTACTTCGTCCACAGCTACTACATCGCCGCCGGTAACCCGCGCCATGTGGTAGGTGGCGGACACTACGGCGTCGACTTCGCCGCGGCCCTGGCCGATGGTTCGCGCTTTGCCGTGCAGTTCCACCCGGAGAAGAGCCATACCCATGGCCTGCAGTTGCTGCAGAACTTCGCTGCCTGGGACGGGCGCTGGTAATGGCCAAGAAGGCCAAGCCGCCGATCCTCAACCTCACTCCCCAGCAGGAGAGTGAGGCCACGGACAAGATCAAGCGTTTCATGGAGGAGCGCTTCGAGCTCAAGCTTGGCTCGTTCGAGGTGGCGGAAATCCTCGAGCTGTTCACCACTGAAATTGCTCCGCACTATTACAACAGGGCGATTTTCGATGTGCAGACGCACCTTAAAGAAAGGTTCGAAAGCATCGAAAGCGACTTGTGGGCGCTCGAAAAACCCTGATTTTCCGAGCAATGCTGAATATCGAATAAGGTTTGCCAGATGCTGATTATTCCCGCTATCGATCTCAAGGACGGCGCCTGCGTACGTCTGCGCCAGGGCCGCATGGAAGATTCCACGGTGTTCTCCGATGACCCGGTGAGCATGGCTGCCAAGTGGGTGGAAGGCGGTTGCCGCCGTCTGCACCTAGTGGACTTGAATGGCGCCTTTGAAGGCCGCCCGGTCAACGGCGAAGTGGTCACTGCCATCGCCAAGCGCTACCCGAACCTGCCGATCCAGATCGGTGGCGGTATCCGCTCCCTGGAAACCATCGAGCATTATGTGAAAGCGGGCGTCAGCTACGTGATCATCGGCACCAAGGCCGTGAAAGACCCGGCGTTTGTCGCTGAGGCTTGCCGCGCGTTCCCGGGCAAGATCATTGTCGGCCTGGACGCCAAGGACGGCTTTGTCGCCACCGACGGCTGGGCTGAAATCAGTACTGTGCAGGTCATTGACCTGGCCAAGCGCTTTGAAGCCGACGGCGTGTCTGCCATCGTTTATACCGACATCGCCAAAGACGGCATGATGCAGGGATGCAACGTGCCGTTTACCGCCGCGTTGGCCGCAGCAACGAAGATCCCGGTGATTGCTTCCGGCGGTATCCACAACCTGGGCGATATCAAGTCGCTGCTGGACGCCAAGGCGCCAGGAATTATCGGCGCTATCACGGGCCGCGCGATTTATGAAGGTACTTTGGACGTCGCCGAAGCCCAGGCTTTCTGCGATTCCTACAAAGGCTGAGGACTGACCATGGCGCTGGCCAAACGCATCATCCCTTGCCTGGACGTCGACAACGGTCGGGTGGTCAAGGGCGTCAAGTTCGAGAACATCCGTGACGCTGGCGACCCGGTGGAAATCGCCCGTCGCTACGACGAACAGGGCGCCGACGAGATTACCTTTCTCGACATCACCGCCAGCGTCGATGGTCGCGACACTACGCTGCATACCGTCGAGCGCATGGCCAGCCAGGTGTTTATCCCGCTGACTGTCGGCGGCGGTGTGCGCACCGTGCAGGACATCCGCAACTTGCTCAATGCGGGTGCCGACAAGGTCTCGATCAACACTGCAGCGGTGTTCAATCCGGAGTTTGTCGGCGAAGCGGCGCAGCACTTTGGCTCGCAATGTATCGTCGTTGCCATCGACGCCAAAAAAGTCTCAGGCCCTGGCGAACCCCCGCGCTGGGAAATCTTCACACACGGCGGTCGCAAACCTACCGGGCTGGACGCGGTGGAGTGGGCGATGAAGATGGAAGCCCTGGGCGCCGGTGAAATCCTGCTGACCAGCATGGACCAGGACGGCATGAAAAACGGCTTCGACCTGGGCGTGACCCGCGCCATCAGTGATGCCCTGGGCATTCCGGTGATCGCGTCGGGCGGTGTCGGCAACCTGCAGCACCTGGCCGACGGCGTTATCGAAGGCCACGCCAGCGCGGTACTGGCGGCGAGTATTTTCCACTTTGGCGAATACACGGTGCCCGAGGCCAAGGCCTACATGGCCGCACGCGGCATCGTCGTTCGCTAAACGTCACTGGACACCATGGCAGGCTCGCGGCACTCTTGGGCTTGCCATGGATTTCGGTAACTCTTCATGTTCAAAGACCTTCTTCTTGCCCTTGCCAGCATCTCGATTTTGTTGGCAGGTTCGGCCCAAGCCGCAGAGCGGCCTGACGCCTCCCTGGTGCTGCTGACGGAAAATTTCCCGCCCTACAACATGGCGAAAAACGGCAAGAACTTCGCCAAGGACGAGAACATCGAAGGTATTGCCGTGGACATCGTCCGCGAGACCTTCAAGCGTGCCGGTATTCCCTACAACCTGACCCTGCGCTTCCCTTGGGAGCGAATCTACAAGCTCACCCTGGAAAAACCGGGTTACGGCGTGTTTGTGATGGCGCGCCTGCCGGATCGCGAGGCGCTATTCAAGTGGGTTGGCCCCATCGGCCCAGACGATTGGGTGCTGCTGGCCAGGGCCGACAGCAAGATTCAGCTGACTGACCTTGAGCAGGCCCAGGGCTACAGGATCGGCGCCTACAAGGGCGATGCCATTGCCGAGACCCTGGAAAAACAGGGGCTCAAACCGGTGATTGTGCTGCGTGACCAGGACAACGCGCAAAAACTGAGCGATGGCCAGATCGACCTGTGGGCCACCGGCGATCCGGCCGGGCGTTACCTGGCGCGGCAGGTCGGGATTACCGGGCTCAAGACCGTGCTGCGCTTCAACAGTGCCGAGCTATTCCTGGCACTGAACAAGGACGTGTCTGATGAGGTGGTGGCCAAGTTGCAGGCAGCGCTTGATCAGCTACGCAAGGACGGCGTGGTGGATGAGATCATGGCGCGGTATCTCTAGCGGTAAGCCCCATCCTTCCCGTGCCCGGCCATGGCCTTATTGCTGCGCACACTGATCATCAATTTGATATCAATCCACTCGATGCCCTGGGCCTTGAGCTTGGGCAGTTCGCGCTCAAGCACCGCCAGGGTTTGCGGGTAGGGGTGGCCGATCATCACGGCAGATCCCTGTTTATGAGCCAGCTTGATGGCGGTCTGCAGTTGCGTAGTAATCGCCGCTTCGGTGCGCTCGTCATCAAGGAATACGTCCCGCGAAACGCTGGCCAGGCCGATCTTCTGCGCCTCGGCGGCTGCCACGGTCTTGGCACTGGTGCGGCTGTCGACGAAGAATTTGTGACGGCGCTGCAACTCACCCATCAGCCAGGCCATGGCTTCAGGTTGCGCGGTCATGCGGCTGCCCATGTGGTTGTTGATGCCGGCGGTGTAGGGCACGGCCTTGAAGGCAGCGTCCAGGCGCTTGCCCAGCTCTTCGATGGGCAACTCCGGATGCCAGGCGAAGGGACCGGTGGCGGGGTCCATGGGCATGTGCAGGATGACGATCTTGCCGGCACGGTGGGCTTCGCGGGCGAATTCGGCAGCATGGGGTGTATCGGGCATGATCGCCGTGGTAACCGGGCCGGGCAGCGCCAGCACGCGCCGATCCCGCGGCAGGTTCTGGCCCAGGTCGTCGATGATCAAGGTCAGGTAGGCTTTGTGGGGGGAGGGTGTAACGGCAGGGTTGCCTTGGGCAACCCCCGCCACACAGCACAGCAGAGCGATGATCAGTCCACAGCGCATATCAACGGCTGCGGGTGATGCTCAAGCCCTTGAGCAGGCTCAAGGCCTGGGCCAACTGATAGTCATCGTCCTGAGGCATCGGTTTGGCTTTGGTGCCGCTGCCGGTTGGCTGGTCGGCACCGCCGTTGCCATTGCCCAGGTGGCCCTGCAAGTCGGCTTCCTTGAAGTACTCGCTGTCCTGCTCGTTGGTGATCTTGGCCCTGCGCACTTCGATGTCCGGCACGATGCCCTGGGCCTGGATCGAGCGCCCGTTCGGCGTGTAGTACAGCGCCGTGGTGATCTTCAGTGCACGCTCGTTGTTCAGCGGCAGCACGGTTTGTACCGAACCCTTGCCAAAGCTGGTGGTGCCCATCAGTACACCGCGTTTCTGGTCTTGCAGGGCACCGGCGACGATTTCCGAAGCCGAGGCGCTGCCACCGTTGATCAGCACCACCATCGGCACGCCTTCGCTCAGGTCATTACCGGTGGCCGAGAAGCGCAGTTCGGAGTTGGCGATGCGGCCCTTGGTGTAGACGATCAGGCCCTTGGTGATGAAGTGGTCGACCACTTCCACTGCCGACTGCAGCACGCCGCCTGGGTTGTTGCGCAGGTCGAGGACGATGCCGCTGAGTTTCTTGCCGTTGTCCTTGCGCATCTTCGCCAGGGCCGTGGCCACTTCGTCGCCGGTCTTGACCTGGAACTGGGTGATGCGGATGTAACCGTAACCCGATTCCAGCAACTGGCTCTTCACGCTCTTGACCGTGATGGTCGCCCGCACCAGGGTCACGTCAAACGGGTTGCCGCCGTCGCGCACCAGGGTCAGGGTGATTTTCTGGCCGATCTTGCCGCGCATTTTGTCGACAGCTTCGGTCATGGTCTGGCCACGGGTCGGCTGGCCGTTGATTTTGACGATCAGGTCGCCGGCCTGGATCCCGGCCTTGGAAGCGGGAGTATCGTCGATGGGCGAGACCACCTTGATGACGCCGTCCTCGGCGCCCACTTCAATCCCCAGGCCACCGAATTCGCCGCTGGTGCTTTCCTGCAGCTCGGCAAAGTCTTCCGGGCCCAGGTAGGCGGAGTGCGGGTCGAGGTTGCTGAGCATGCCCTTGATGGCATTTTCCAGCAGGGTCTTGTCGTCCACGGGTTCGACGTAGGCTGCCTTGATCCGGTCCATGACCTCGGCAAAGGTGCGCAATTCGTCCAGCGGCAACGGTGCCTTGGTGGTCGCGGCCGTGGCTGTCTGAGCGGTCTGGTCGGCGAATGCCAGAGGCGCGCCGATCACCAGAGCGATCGTCAGGGCCAGCGAAGTGAGGCGGGACAAATGCAGCATGTCGAACGAACTCCTAATGTAGGTACGGCCCTTATCCTTGGGCGCGACACCATTGTGCAGGGTCGCTCGGGCGACCCTGCTGACGAATAGCGAAGTACAGCGCCGGGGTATCCTGGCCACCACTGTTACCGACAGTGGAGATGGATTCACCGGCTTTTACAACATCACCTGCCGCTTTGAGCAAAGTCTGATTGTGGCCGTAAAGGCTCAAATAGCCATTGCCGTGGTCAAGAATCACCAGCAAACCGGCGCCGCGCAGCCAATCGGCAAACACCACGCGGCCACCGTGAACGGCGTGCACCTGGCTGCCGGCGGAGGCGCTGATCATCACGCCATCCCACTTGGTGCGGGTGTCATCGCCACGGGTTTGACCAAAGCGTGCAAGCAATCGACCATCAACTGGCCATGGAAGTTTGCCGCGAGCTGAAGCAAAAGGTCCGCCAAAGGATTCGCCTGTGCTGGAAACCAGTGGTCCAGGGGCTGCGCGCGCTGATTTACGCGGGGCGTCGGTGGCGACCGCCTCGGCCTCACGCTGGCGCTTTTTTTCTGCTTCCTGCTGGGCGATCAGCGCTTTTTGCCGCGCCTCTTCAGCCTCACGAGCCTGGCGTGCCAGGGTTTCCTCGATGGTTTTCAGTACTTTACCCAGGTCGGCCTGGTCTTGCTGACGGGCCTGTAGCTTGGCATCGCGGGCCTTCACGTCATTGTTGAGCTTGGCCAGCGCTTGCTGGCGCTCCTTGCGGACCTTGTCCAGCTCATCGCGCTGGGTGTCGAGGCTGCTTTTCTGCTCCAGCAATTGCGTCTGTTGCTGGGCTATTTCCTGCTCGACATTGGCCAACTGGCGCAGGGTCTCGTTGAAGCTTTGCAACTGCTCCAGGCGGGCCTTGCTCAGATAGTCATAGTAAGTGAGGGTGCGGGCGAATTTTTCCGGGTTTTGCTGGTTGAGCAGCATCTTGAGGTATTCCTGGCGGCCGTTCTGGTAGGCGGCGCGGGCCTGGATAGCGATCAGGTGTTGCTGTTCAACGCGGGCGCTCTGGAGTTTTTTTTTCTCACCGTCGAGCCGCTCCAGTTCCGACTCGCTCTTCTTTAGTTCCTTTTGCAACTCCTGGACCTGCTTCTCCAGATTGCCCATCTCTGTTTCCGTACCGCGCAGGTCTTTCTGCACGCCGGATTTTTCTTCCTGGAGTTTGCCGAGGAGTTTCTTCAGCTCAGTAATGTCCTGACGCGTGGCGTCCAACTGTTGTTGGGTTTGCGCGCGCTCGTCGGCAAAGGCCGGTTGGAGCAGGCAGACAAGAGCAAGGGTAATCAAGGCGCGAAGCATAGAGGCGGGCGACACCAGGGAAAGGGACGGCCTAGTATGCCCGCCAAGCGCTGCAAAAAAAACGCCTCAAAGCCAACTGCTTTGAGGCGTTCGTCATAAAAAGCCGTTTATGGCTGTTTCATCGGTCGGTTTTGCGGTTAAACCAATATCGAAGTGCCAGTCATCTCTTTCGGCTTCTCCAACCCCATCAACATCAGCATGGTCGGTGCCACGTCTGCCAACACGCCGCCTTCACGTACTTTCAGGTCGCGCTTGCCGACGTAGATGAACGGTACTGGCTCGGTGGTGTGGGCGGTATGTGCCTGGCCGGTGGATTCGTCGGACATTTGCTCGCAGTTGCCGTGGTCGGCAGTGATCAGCGCTTCGCCGCCGACTTTTTCCAGTGCGTCGACGATGCGGCCCACGCACAGGTCCAGGCATTCCACTGCTTTGACTGCCGCTTCCAGGTTGCCGCTGTGGCCGACCATGTCGCCGTTGGCGTAGTTGACGACGATCACGTCATAACGCTGGTGCTCGATGGCATCGACGATCTTGTCGGTGACTTCTGGTGCGCTCATTTCCGGCTGCAAGTCGTAGGTGGCGACTTTTGGCGACGGGATCAGGATGCGTTCTTCGCCCGGGAACGGTTCTTCGCGACCGCCGGAGAAGAAGAAGGTCACGTGGGCGTATTTCTCGGTTTCGGCGATACGCAGTTGGGTCTTGCCGTTTTTCGCCAGGTAATCACCCAGCACGTTTTCCAGGCTGCCCGGGGCAAAGGCCGACGGGGCCGGGATGTTGGCGGCGTATTGGGTCAGCATGACAAAGTGGGCTTTTGGCTGGCGGGCGCGCTCGAAGTCCTTGAAGTGGTCATCGACAAACACATGGCTCAGCTCGCGGGCGCGGTCGGCGCGGAAGTTCATGAACACTACGGCGTCGCCGTCTTCCACTTTGACCGGCTCACCGATGGTGGTGGCCTTGACGAACTCGTCGCTCTCGCCACGGGCGTAGGCGGCTTCCAGGCCTTTCTGGGCGGTGGCGGCGTTGAACTCGGCGTTGCCGTCGACAATCAGGTTGTAAGCCTGGGAGACGCGATCCCAGCGGTTATCACGGTCCATGGCAAAGTAACGGCCTACCAGACTGGCGATACGACCCTTGCCGAGGGTCTTGAAGGCTTCGTCCAGCAGTTCGATGGACGATTGCGCGCTTTTCGGTGGGGTATCGCGGCCGTCGAGGAAGGCGTGCAGGTAGATCTTTTCGGCGCCACGCTTGAAGGCCAGTTCGGCCATGGCGATGAGGTGGTCCTGATGACTGTGTACGCCACCGTCCGACAGCAGGCCCATGAAATGCACGGCTTTACCGGCAGCGACGGCTTTATCCACCGCTGCGCAGATGGTCGGGTTCTCGAAGAACTCACCGTCGCGGATGGATTTGGTCACTCGGGTGAAGTCTTGGTATACCACTCGTCCGGCGCCCAGGTTCATATGGCCGACTTCCGAATTGCCCATTTGACCGTCCGGCAGGCCTACATCCATGCCCGAACCCGAGATCAGGCCGTTCGGCACCGTGGCGCTCAGACGGTCCAGTACAGGCTTTTTGGCCGAGTACACGGCGTTGTCGTGGTGGCTTTCACTGTGTCCGAAGCCATCGAGAATTATCAGGACCAAAGGTTTAGGCGTGGTAGTCATAGATCCTCTCGCGGCGGTATTAAAGGAAGGCAATTGAAAAGGGAGTGGCAGTTTAAAGCGAAGTTCCGGTGACGTCACCGCTTTACGGGGGTTGGCCGGCCATGGTGGCTGTGTATACTTACCGCCATTTTAACGCCCTGGAACCTCCTTGATGGTTGATCACCTGATTGCATTCGCCACTTCCCACTATTTGCTCGTCGGTGCCTTCGTCATATTGCTGGCGCTGCTGATCGCTCACGAAATGAGCCGCGGTGGCCGCAGCCTCAGTACTGCTGAGCTGACCGCGCTGGTCAACAAGGATGAGGGCGTTGTGGTCGACATTCGTCCGGCCAAGGATTTCGCCGCCGGTCACATTGTTGGCGCGCTGAACATTCCCCAGGACAAGCTGATTGCACGCCTCGGCGAACTGCAAAAGCACAAGGACAAGACCATCATCCTGGTCGACGCCCAGGGCCAGCACTCCGGTGGTCACGCCCGCGAGATGCTGAAATCCGGTCTCACCGCCGCCAAGCTGTCGGGCGGTATCTCCAGCTGGCGCGCCGATAACCTGCCATTGGTGAAGTGATATGAGCCAGGTTGTCGTGTATTCCAGCGATTGGTGCCCTTACTGCATGCGGGCCAAGGCCTTGCTGGAAAAGAAGGGCGTTGCCTTCGAAGAGATCAAGGTCGATGGCAAGCCACAGGTGCGCGCCGAAATGGTCCAGAAAGCGGGACGCACGTCCGTGCCGCAAATCTGGATCGGCGCCCGGCACATCGGTGGATGCGACGACCTGTTCGCCCTGGAGAGCGCTGGTAAATTGGATGCGCTGCTTCACGTCTGACTCCTAAACCCTAAAAGACCCCAAGATCAAGAAGGATCTGCGATGACTGACCAACAGAACACCGAAGCGGCAGCAGAAGAGGCTCAAGGCCCACAATTTTCCCTGCAGCGCATCTATGTGCGTGACTTGTCATTCGAAGCGCCCAAAAGCCCGGCGATCTTCCGCCAGGAGTGGACGCCAAGCGTCGGCCTGGATCTGAACACCCGTCAAAAGGCACTGGAAGGCGACTTCCACGAAGTCGTACTGACCCTGTCGGTCACCGTCAAGAATGGCGAAGAAGTCGCTTTCATCGCTGAAGTGCAACAGGCCGGTATCTTCCTGATCCAGGGCCTGGACGAAGCCTCCATGAGCCACACCCTGGGCGCGTTCTGCCCGAACATCCTGTTCCCGTATGCCCGCGAAACCCTGGACAGCCTGGTCACCCGTGGCTCGTTCCCGGCGTTGATGCTGGCTCCGGTGAACTTCGATGCCCTGTATGCGCAAGAGCTGCAGCGCATGCAACAGGAAGGCTCGCCGACGGTTCAGTAAGACGTCGATGTAGCCAAAAAAAGCGCCGTTGCCGGCGCTTTTTTTATTTGAAGCCCAACTGCCGCCAACCTTCGTAGACGGCGATGGCTACGGTGTTTGACAGGTTCAGGCTGCGGCAGCCTTCACGCATCGGCAGACGCAGGCGATGTCCATCGGGCAGGGCGTCGAGCACGTCCGCCGGCAGGCCCCGGCTTTCCGGGCCGAACAGGAAGGCATCGCCTTCGGCAAAGCTGGCATCATGAAATGGCCGCGAGCCTTTGGTGGTGAAGGCGAATAGTCGTGGATAGTTCAGGCTTTCCAGGCAGCTGGCGAGGTCTGCGTGGCGTTGCAGGGTGGCGTACTCGTGGTAGTCCAGGCCCGCCCGACGCAGGCGCTTGTCGTCCATGTCAAAGCCCAGGGGCTCGATCAAATGCAGGTGGCAGCCACTGTTGGCGCACAGCCTGATAACGTTGCCGGTATTCGGCGGAATTTCTGGTTGAAAAAGGATGACGTGAAACATGCACGGCTCCGAAGGCAAAGATGCGCTGCATTCTACCCCTGAAGAAGATCCCAGGCCGAAGCTATTGCCACGGGTTTTGGGCTCGTTGGCGATTGTCGGGTTGATGGTGGGTTTGATGATTGGTCGTTTGACCACTGCCGACCCTGTTGAGCTGCAACAGGTGGAGCCGACGGCCGATGGCCTGCTGGTGTGGTTCAACAGCGAACCCAAGCTCCATGGCGAGCACATTGATGGCACCGTGGCGCTGTTGTTCGACGCGCTGGGCAAGGCTCAGGGCGGACAACTGAAGGTCAGCGACAAGGATGTGAACTGGCGGGTACGCAAGACCGACGGTGGCTTGCTGCTGAACCTGGTGGCGGCTCGGCCGTTGCGCGGGGAATGGTCGGGAGAGAAGGTCGATGGCCGCTGGCGGCTCAAGATCCATCTCCAAGAGCAATAAAAGAGGGAGTTCCCGGCCTGCCTGTACCAGGGCTCCCAAAACGGTTTGAAGTGCGACGCGGATCGCATCAAGCACCCCGGATGTAAAGAAGGGGATTCTCGGCCTGCCTGTACCAAGGTCCCCGAAACTGGGTAGTGATAGAGGTATTGCAGGGGGCGTGCCAACGTTGTTCAGGTGTGCCAAAAAATTTCAGCAAGAAGCGAAAAGCCCCGGGTTACGGGGCTTTGGCGTTTTCAGCGCTTAAGAGTTTTTAAGCAGTGCAGGCGTTTAACGCCAGGGGTTTGTGCGCGGTGCTGGATCGTGGTGCATTGAAGCAGTGCACGTTTTGATCACGGGTAAGCCCGGCCCGCCCTGGATCTTCGGTGTGGTTGAGGGCGGAAATCAGCCCTCGTCACCCTCGTCATCATCCCCACCATCGACCTTCATCCCCAGTTCCTTGATCTTGCGGGTCAAGGTATTGCGGCCCCAACCCAGCAATACGGCGGCGTCGCGACGGCGGCCGGCAGTATGCTTGAGGGCGGTTTCGATCATGATCCGCTCAAAGGCTGGCACGGCACTGTCCAGCAGGTTCGACTGGCCGCGTGCCAGCGCCTGGTCAGCCCATTGGCGCAGCGCCTGCTCCCAGTTGGTCACGGGTGCCGAATCCTGCGGTAGGCTCAGCAGTTCTGGCGGCAGGTCGCTGATGTGCACTTCGCGCCCGGACGCCATCACCGTGATCCAGCGGCAGGTGTTTTCCAGCTGGCGCACGTTGCCCGGCCATGGCAGGTTCTTCAGGTATTCCTCGGTTTCGGTCTTCAGCAGCTTCGGCTCGACTGCCAGCTCCTGCGCGGCGCGGGCGAGGAAGTGGCGGGCCAGGGTCGGGATGTCTTCGCGGCGGTCCGACATCCGTGGGATATGGATGCGGATCACGTTGAGGCGGTGGAACAAGTCTTCACGGAATTTCCCGGCCTGCACCAGGGTTTCCAGGTTTTGGTGAGTCGCGGCGATGATCCGCACATCGACCTTGACCGGCGTATGCCCGCCGACCCGATAGAACTCGCCGTCCGCCAATACTCGCAGCAAGCGAGTCTGGGTGTCGGCCGGCATGTCGCCGATTTCATCGAGAAACAGCGTGCCGCCATCAGCCTGTTCAAAACGGCCACGGCGCAGGTTGGCCGCGCCGGTGAACGCGCCTTTTTCATGGCCGAACAGCTCGGATTCCATCAAGTCCTTCGGGATCGCCGCCATGTTCAAGGCGATGAACGGCGAAGCCGCCCGTGGGCTGTGACGGTGTAGGGCGTGGGCTACCAGTTCTTTACCGGTACCGGACTCGCCGTTGATCAGCACGGTGATGTTGGAATGGCTCAAGCGCCCGATGGCGCGAAACACTTCCTGCATCGCCGGCGCTTCACCGATGATTTCCGGGGTACGGGTCAGGGTTGGCACAACCTCTTGGCCTTGCTGTTCCTGGGCGTGCTGGTTGGCGCGCTTGACCAGCGCGACGGCTTCGTCGACGTCAAACGGCTTGGGCAGGTATTCAAAGGCGCCGCCCTGATAGGAGGCGACAGCACTGTCCAGGTCCGAATGCGCGGTCATGATGATTACCGGCAAGCGCGGGTGCTGCTCGCGAATCCGCGCCAGCAAGTCCAGGCCACTGGCGCCGGGCATGCGGATGTCGGAGATGATCACGTCGGGCTGCTGGCGGGCCAGGCGGCTCATCACCCCGTCGGCGCTGTCAAAGCTCTGGGTGGTCATGCCTTCCTGTTGCAAGGCTTTCTCAAGGACCCAGCGGATGGAACGGTCGTCATCGACGATCCAGACAGTTTCACTACGGCTCATGTCGATGGGGCTCCTTGTTCCAGTGGCAGGAAGATCGAGAACGTGGTGTGGCCAGGATGGCTTTCACATTCGATCAGGCCCTGGTGCTGGCTGATGATGTTCTGGGTAATGGCCAGGCCCAGCCCGGTACCGTCCGGGCGGCCGCTGACCATGGGGAAGAAGATGGTGTCCTGCAATTCGGCAGGAATGCCTGGACCGTTGTCGATGATCTCGACCTTGGTCACCAGACGATGGCGCACATGGCCGATGGTGAACTGGCGCAGGGCGCGGGTGCGCAGGCTGATGCGGCCCAGGCGCAGTTCGTTCTGGCTGCTGATGGCCTGCATGGCGTTGCGCACAATATTGAGCACCGCCTGGATCATCTGTTCGCGGTCGATCAAGACGTCGGGAATACTCGGGTCATAGTCGCGCACTAAGGTGATGCAGCCCTGGCTTTCAGCTTCTACCAGATGGCAGACACGCTCCAGCACTTCATGGATGTTGGTCATTGCAAGCGACGGTAGCTTGTTGGAGCCGAGCATGCGGTCCACCAGGTTACGCAGACGGTCGGCCTCTTCGATGATGACGTTGGTGTAGTCCTTGAGGTTCTCGTCCGGCAGCTCACGGGCCAGCAACTGTGCGGCACCGCGAATCCCGCCCAGTGGGTTTTTGATCTCGTGGGCCAGGCCGCGCACCAGCATTTTGCTGGTTTCCTGCTTGGACAGTTGCGCCTCCTCCTTGGTGATCCGCAGCAGGCGGTCACGAGGATGGACTTCCAGCAGCAGCAAGGTAGTGCCGTTGCTCAGGATGGGTGTAACCGCGTAGTCGACCGTCAGGGTCTGGCCGGTGAGAGCGGTGAGCATCGCTTCGCGCTTGGTGAACGGGTGCGCCTGCTCCACGGCCTGACGCAAGGAGCTCAGGGCCTCAGCCGACTCAGTGAACAACTCGCTGATGAACTGCCCATGGCTGCGCTGACCGCTGATGGCCAGCAGCATCTCCGCCGCGGGGTTCATGTACTCAAGGCGCAGTTCGTCGTTGAGCAGGATGGTCGCGGTGGTCAGGTTATCGAGTAGCAAACGGTGCAGTGCGTCGCTGATGGTCATTAGGACCTCTTTTGGAGCAAGGCGCAGGCTTGAGGCATGCGCTGATACAAGGAAAATGCAAAAACCAAACCAAGGCTCCGAAAAGAAGCGTTAAAGCCCTGAAATAAGGGTTTAAGGCGCGAAACTGTAGCGTTCTGCCAACCTGGACGGGAAGTTTCGAACCAAAATGGGCTGGTCATGTGGGAAGAGTGCAGGGTATCGCACCAATATAGTGCGACTTTGTAAAGGCTGCATGAAGCGGCTACGGGTACTTACCCTTTGTAGATACACAATTGCGCGGTGGCGCGGATCATTGCCAGTTGCCGTAATGGATCAAGGGGTTGATGAACAGCCTTTGCCAGCCACTGTGGGCATTGTGGATCGCTACGCTGGGGGGTGAAGTCTGCCAGTTGTTGCAGCAGGCGCTTTTGCAGTTGATCCAGTTGCGGGCGAATCTGCCCGACCAAGTCCGGACGCGGCTCGTTGGGCGCGTTGCCCTGCAACTGCCAATCGGACAAGTGGGCGTACTGCACCAGTTTGTTCGCCTCAATCTGTGCCGAGAAAAATAGCTCGGCCTGCGCCGGCGCCAGTTTGTAGCCTGGGGCCTGGGCGACGACGCTGGCGATCACGTCCTGCTCCCGTGGACGGTCCTCGACGGGCTTGTGGCTATCCCATTTGCTCAAGGCTACCTGGTCGGCAATCGCCAGACGTTCGGCGATGCTGGCGAGCAGTGGCGCGAGGGTGGGTGGCGCGGCGGATGCGCTGGCGCTGATGGCCAGCAAGATAAAGGCGAGTTTGAATTTCAACGGAGAACCCTCTGTGGGAGCGAGCTTGCTCGCGATGGTCGTTAACGATAACGCGTAAATATTGAAGAAATGCGGCGTTCTTGAGTTTTTCGCGGGCAAGCCCGCTCCCACAGGGTTTTGCGGGCAAAAAAAAGACCTCCCGAAGGAGGCCTTTTTTCGTCACGCCACGTTAAGCAGCGCTACCGGATCAGCAGCTGTAGTACAGCTCATATTCCAGTGGGTGTACGAAGGTGCGGACCTTGATTTCTTCTTCGCTTTTCAGGGCGATGTAGGCATCGATAAAGTCGTCGCTGAACACGCCGCCTTTGGTCAGGAACGCACGGCCCTTGTCCAGCTCTTCCAGGGCCTCTTTCAGGCTGCCGCACACTTGTGGGATCTCTTTGGCCTCTTCAGGCGGCAGGTCGTACAAGTTTTTGTCGGCGGCGTCGCCTGGGTGGATCTTGTTCTGGATACCGTCCAGGCCGGCCATTACCAGGGCAGCGAAGGCCAGGTATGGGTTGGCTGCTGGATCCGGGAAGCGAGCTTCGATACGGCGAGCGCGAGGGCTGGACACGTAAGGAATACGGATCGAAGCGGAACGGTTGCGAGCCGAGTAGGCCAGCATTACTGGAGCTTCGAAACCTGGGACCAGACGCTTGTAGGAGTTGGTCGACGGGTTGGTGAAGCCGTTCAGGGCCTTACCGTGCTTGATGATGCCGCCGATGAAGTACAGGGCGGTGTCAGACAGGCCGGCATAACCTTCGCCAGCGAAGGTGTTCTTGCCATCTTTGGCGATGGACAGGTGAACGTGCATACCCGAACCGTTATCGCCGTACAGCGGCTTAGGCATGAAGGTAGCGGTACGGCCGTAGGCATCAGCCACGTTGTGTACGCAGTACTTCAGGGTCTGAACTTCGTCAGCCTTGGCAACCAGGGTGTTGAACTTCACACCGATTTCGTTCTGGCCGGCAGTTGCCACTTCGTGGTGGTGAACTTCGATGACCAGGCCCATTTCTTCCATGGCGTTGCACATGGAGGTACGGATTTCGTGGTCGTGGTCGAACGGCGGAACCGGGAAGTAGCCGCCTTTGACGCCTGGACGGTGGCCTTTGTTGCCGCCTTCCACGTCCTGGTCGGACATCCACGAACCTTGTTCGGAGTAGATCTTGAACATCGAGCCCGAGATGTCGGACTTGAACTTCACTTGGTCGAAAATGAAGAATTCTGGCTCCGGGCCTACGAATACGGTGTCACCGATACCGGTCGACTTCAGGTATTCCTCGGCACGCTTGGCGATCGCACGTGGGTCACGATCATAGCCTTGCATGGTCGAAGGCTCGATCACGTCGCAAACCAGGATCAGGGTTGGCTCTTCGGTGAACGGGTCGAGTACGGCGGTGCTGTCGTCCGGCATCAGGATCATGTCGGAAGCTTCAATGCCTTTCCAGCCAGCAATGGAGGAGCCGTCGAACATTTTGCCTTCTTCGAAGAAGGCGTCATCCAGCGCGTCGCGAGCCGGCATGGTCACGTGGTGCTGAGTGCCTTTGGTGTCCGTGAAGCGCAGATCAATCCATTTGACGTCATGATCTTTGATGAGTTGAACCGACTTCGACATAGTGTCCTCCGGGTGGCTTCGGGCTGGGTAGTGGAGTTAGCCCTTAAATGTGGGTGATGCCGGCGCGAATACTCTGCCAAGGCAACCTGCCTCACAAGAGAGCAAATTGCATGCCAGTGCCCCGCCATGGGTTTTTTGCCTTAAAAAGGCCCCTATAAAGGTGCAAAGGGCCAAAGCAGGGGAAATAACGCACCGCAATGTAGCGCATGAAATCACAAATGCCCCGATTTAGTGCGCGAAAAGCCGGCCGCATATTAACTGGTTAAACCTTGAGCGATTTCCGCTATAATCCGCGCCCCCCTTTTTCGGCTGGGCCTGCGCGCACTGTTTTCATGAAATTAATCGTTAAAGTCTTCCCTGAGATCATCATCAAGAGCCGACCGGTACGGATGCGTTTCATCCGTCAATTGGCCAAAAATATCCGTGCCGTGCTCCGCGATCTGGACCCGGCGGTGGTGGTGAGCGGTGTGTGGGACAATATCGAACTGGAAACCCGCATTACAGACCCCAAAGCCTTGAAGGACATGACCGAGCGCCTGAGCTGTGTGCCGGGCATCGCGCACTTCCTGCAGGTCGACGAGTACCCGCTTGGCGATTTCGACGACATCACGGCCAAGTGCAAGCAGCACTACGGCGATGTGTTGGCGGGCAAGGTTTTTTCCGTGCGTTGCAAGCGTGCTGGCAAGCACACCTTCAGCTCCATGGATATCGAGAAATACGTCGGCAGCCAGCTGCGTCGTCAGTGCGGCGCCGCCGGAATTTCCCTGAAAGAGCCGCAAATTGAAGTGCGGATGGAAATTCGCGACCAACGGTTGTTTGTGATTCACAGCCAGCACGACAGCATCGGCGGTTACCCGCTGGGCGCCCTGGAACAGACCCTGGTGTTGATGTCCGGCGGTTTCGATTCCACGGTGGCGGCCTACCAGATCATGCGGCGCGGGCTTATGAGCCACTTCTGCTTCTTTAACCTGGGCGGGCGTGCACACGAACTGGGCGTGATGGAAGTCGCGCATTACATCTGGAAAAAATACGGCAGCTCCCAGCGTGTGCTGTTTGTCAGCGTTCCTTTCGAGGAAGTCCTGGGAGAAATTCTCGGGAAAGTCGATAACAGTCATATGGGCGTAGTATTGAAGCGTATGATGTTGCGCGCTGCGTCCCGAATCGCGGATCGGCTGGAAATCGATGCACTGGTTACCGGTGAAGTGATTTCCCAGGTGTCCAGCCAGACCCTGCCGAACCTGTCGTTGATCGACTCTGTGACCGAGAAGCTGGTGTTGCGCCCGCTGATTGCCAGTCACAAGCAGGACATCATCGACTTGGCGACCCAGATTGGCACGGCGGATTTCGCCAAGCACATGCCGGAATACTGCGGGGTCATTTCGGTGAACCCCAAGACCCACGCCAAGCGCAACCGCGTGGAGTACGAAGAACAACAGTTTGACATGGCGATTCTCGAGCGTGCGCTTGAGAACGCTAAACTGGTGCCGATCGATCGCGTAATCGACGAGTTGGGCCAGGATTTGCAGATCGAAGAAGTCAGCGAGGCTCTAGCCGGTCAGATCGTCATCGACATCCGTCACCCGGATGCTGCTGAGGACGAGCCGCTGGAAATCGCTGGCATCGACGTACAAACGTTGCCGTTCTATGCATTGAACGCACGTTTCAAGGAACTGGATGACAGCCGTCAGTACCTGTTGTATTGCGACAAAGGCGTGATGAGTCGCCTGCATGCCCACCATTTGCTCAGTGAGGGGCATGCCAATGTGCGCGTTTATCGACCGAGCTAAGAGCCCGGGGCTGTTCGCCTGTGGTCTGCGTCACCGGCCCCCCGACTCTGCCGTCAAGCTGTAACGGCAAGGCCTGACTCTACTGTTAATCGCTGCCACGACCTGTCAGCACACCGAATCCTCTGATCGAGATACACAAGTGATCGAAAATCTACGCAACATCGCCATCATTGCTCACGTTGACCATGGTAAAACCACCCTGGTAGACAAACTCTTGCGTCAATCCGGCACCCTGGAGCGCAACGAGCTTAACGACGAGCGCGTGATGGACTCCAACGACCAGGAGAAAGAGCGCGGTATTACCATTTTGGCGAAAAACACCGCCATCAACTGGAACGGCTACCACATCAACATCGTGGACACCCCGGGCCACGCCGACTTCGGCGGCGAAGTTGAACGTGTAATGTCGATGGTTGACTCCGTTCTGCTGCTGGTTGACGCTCAAGACGGCCCTATGCCGCAAACCCGTTTCGTGACCAAGAAGGCTTTCGAAGCCGGCCTGCGTCCAATCGTGGTGATCAACAAGGTTGACCGTCCAGGCGCACGTCCGGACTGGGTTCTGGACCAGATCTTCGACCTGTTCGACAACCTCGGTGCTACCGAAGAACAGTTGGACTTCAAAGTCGTCTACGCCTCGGCCCTGAACGGCATTGCCGGTCTGGAACACACCGACATGGCTGAAGACATGACCCCGCTGTATCAGGCCATTGTTGACCACGTCCCGGCTCCACAAGTTGACCGTGACGGCCCGTTCCAGATGCAAATCTCGGCACTGGACTACAACAGCTTCCTGGGTGTTATCGGCGTTGGCCGTATCGCTCGTGGTCGCGTCAAGCCGAACACTCAAGTTGTGGCTATCGACATTGACGGCAAGCGCCGTAACGGTCGTATCCTGAAGTTGATGGGTCACCACGGTCTGCACCGTATCGACGTTGACGAAGCAGCTGCCGGCGACATCGTCTGCATCAGCGGCTTCGACCAGCTGTTCATCTCCGACACTCTGTGCGACCCACTGAATGTTGAAGCGATGAAGCCGCTGACCGTTGACGAACCAACCGTTTCGATGACCTTCCAGGTAAACGACTCACCTTTCTGCGGTAAAGAAGGCAAGTTCGTCACCAGCCGTAACATCAAGGAACGTCTGGACAAGGAACTGCTGTTCAACGTTGCTCTGCGCGTTGAAGAAGGCGACACCGCCGACAAGTTCAAAGTCTCCGGCCGTGGTGAGCTGCACCTCTCGGTACTGATCGAAACCATGCGTCGCGAAGGCTTCGAAATGGGTGTTGGTCGTCCGGAAGTGATCATCCGTCTGGTTGACGGCGTTAAGCACGAACCGTACGAAAACGTGACCATCGACCTGCCGGAAGAATCCCAGGGCGCGATCATGGAACAGATCGGTATCCGTAAAGGCGACCTGACCAACATGGTTCCGGATGGCAAGGGCCGTGTGCGCCTTGAGTACAACATCCCGGCTCGTGGCCTGATCGGTTTCCGTAACGAGTTCCTGACCCTGACCTCCGGTGCAGGCATCCTGACCTCGATCTTCGACCGTTACGACGTGATGAAGTCCGGCGACATGTCCGGCCGTCAAAACGGCGTGCTGGTTTCGGTTGCTACCGGTAAGGCTCTGACTTACTCGCTGGAAACCCTGCAAGCTCGCGGCAAACTGTTCCTGGGTCACGGCGAAGACGTGTACGAAGGTCAAATCGTCGGCATCAACAGCCGCGACAACGACCTGGGCGTTAACCCAACCAAAGGCAAGAAGCTCGACAACATGCGTGCTTCGGGTAAAGACGAAACCATCGCTCTGGTTCCGCCTATCCGCTTCACCCTGGAGCAGGCTCTGGAATTCGTTCAAGAAGACGAATTGTGCGAAGTCACTCCTAAGTCCATCCGTCTTCGCAAGAAGATCCTGGGCGAAAGCGAGCGTACCCGCGCTGCGAAGAAGTCCGGTAACTAAGTTATTTAGTTAGCTGGCAAAAAAAACGCCCCCGACCGCAAGGTCGGGGGCGTTTTTGTTTGTCTGGGCTTTATGGTCGGTGAATACCTTGCTCCCTCGCCACAAGGTATCGGTTTAGAACTTTTCCAGAACCCGAACCTTGGTATCGCGCACCACTTCCTTGGGCTTGTACGCACAATACCCAGGCCGCGGGCCAATCTTGGGGTGATTGCGGCAAGTATCCGGACGCTTGTCATAAATAGTACAAAAGCGGCTTTTACGATCCAGGTACAGGCAATCGTTATTGCTCATGCGCTGCAGGGTGAAGATCTCGGACTTCTGGTTATAGCGCTCGACGATCCCTTCCTTCTGCAAACGCTTGGCGATGTTCTTTGGCGGATCACCGCGCTCGAACTCATCGACGATGCCAATGCGGATCAAATCCTTGATCTTCACCTCAACTGGCAGCGTGCAGCAGCTGGACACGCAGCCGCCGCACATATGGCTGGAGTACTTCTGCCAAGTCTCGAGACGGTCGAGTTCGGCGGCGGCAATCAGTTGAGGCTTCATCAGGTTTCCAAGAGGGGCTTTGTCCGGGCGCGGGATCATACCGGGATTGGTGGTTTTTTGAACAATATTTCGAAGATTTCGGCTCAAAGGACGTTCGGGCACGGCCCCTGCATCCTTTTCGGTAAATGCGAATGAATGAAAAAACTGCCGAACCAGAGCGTCTGCGGTGGGTCAGACCGACTAGGCTCTAGCAACTCCTTCTATCTCGCCCGAGGTCGCATCAATGTCTCAGGAACCGCTTGTACGAGAAGCAGAGGTAGCCGCATTCCGCGATGCTGTCTTGACCAAACTCACCTACGCGGTGGGCAAGGACCCGGATCACGCGTTCGATCATGACTGGTTTGAAGCCATTGCCCTGGCTGCCCGGGACCATATGGTGGAACACTGGATGGACCACACCCGCAACATTTACCGCAAGGGCCAGAAACGGGTCTATTACCTCTCCCTCGAATTCCTTATCGGCCGCCTGCTCTACGATAGCCTGAGCAACCTCGGCCTGCTGGACGTGGCGCGCGAAGCGATGAGCGAGTTGGGTGTGGACATGGAGCGCATTCGCCTGCTGGAGCCCGATGCGGCCCTTGGCAACGGTGGTCTTGGCCGTCTGGCGGCGTGCTTTATGGAAAGCATGTCGACCTTGGGCATTGCTGGCCACGGTTATGGCATTCGTTATGAACACGGTTTGTTCCGCCAGGCGATTGTCGATGGCTGGCAGCAGGAGCAGACCGAGCGCTGGCTGGATTTCGGCAACCCTTGGGAGTTCGAGCGGGCGGAAGTGATTTACCCCATTGGTTTTGGTGGTGGCGTGGAAACGGTGCTGGACGCGTCCGGCAAGCCGATCCAGGTCTGGTCGCCCAATGAGACCGTGCGCGCGGTGGCCTACGACACGCCAGTGGTCGGCTGGCGTGGTGCCAGCGTCAACACCCTGAGGCTGTGGCGTGCGCGAGCGGTGGAAGATTTGCACCTTGAGCGCTTCAATGCGGGTGATCACCTGGGTGCTGTCGCTGAAGTGGCGCGGGCCGAAAGCATCTCACGAGTGCTCTACCCGGCAGACAGCACCGATGCGGGGCAGGAACTGCGCCTGCGCCAGGAATACTTTTTCGTCTCGGCCTCGCTGCAGGACCTGCTGCGCCGCCACAAGAACATGCACGGCTCGGTACTGAGCCTGGGCGAACACGCGGCGATCCAACTCAATGACACCCACCCGTCCATCGCCGTGGCCGAGTTGATGCGCCAACTGGTGGACTTGCACGACATAGCCTGGGATGCGGCCTGGCAGGTCACCGTCGAAACGCTGTCCTACACCAACCACACCTTGCTTCCCGAAGCCCTGGAAACCTGGCCAGTGGTCCTGATGGAACGCATGCTGCCTCGGCACATGCAGATCATTTACCTGATCAATGCCCAGCACATCGACTCGCTGCGGGCCAAGGGCATCCACGATTTCGACGTGCTACGCGCTGTCTCACTGATCGAAGAAGACAACGGCCGCCGCGTGCGCATGGGCAACCTGGCGTTCCTGGGTTCCCACAGCGTTAATGGCGTATCCGGTTTGCACACGCAATTGATGCGCAGCACGGTGTTTTCCGAGATGCACAAGCTTTACCCGGACCGGATCAACAACAAGACCAACGGCATCACCTTTCGCCGCTGGTTGTACCAGGCCAACCCCAAGCTCACGGCGATGTTGGTCGAGGCATTAGGCCCGGACATTCTCGACACTTGCGAGCAGCGCCTGGTGGAGTTGGAAACCTTCGCCGAGAAACAAGCGTTTCGCAAAGCCTTCGCCGAACAGCGTCTGCACAGTAAAAGGGCATTGGCCGACATCATTCATGAGCGCCTGGGGATTTCGGTCAACCCGGCGGCGATGTTCGATGTGCAGGTCAAACGCATCCACGAATACAAGCGCCAACTGTTGAACCTGCTGCACACCGTCGCTCTGTACCAGGCGATCCGTGCCGAGCCGGAAACCGACTGGGTGCCACGAGTGAAGATCTTCGCTGGCAAGGCGGCGGCCAGTTATCACCAGGCCAAGTTGATCATCAAACTGACCAACGACATCGCCCGTACCGTCAACAACGACCCGACCGTGCGCGGCCTGCTCAAGGTGGTGTTCCTGCCCAACTACAACGTCAGCCTGGCGGAAAGCATCATTCCCGCTGCCGACCTGTCGGAGCAGATATCCACCGCCGGCTTCGAGGCGTCGGGCACCAGTAACATGAAGTTCGGCCTCAACGGCGCGCTGACCATCGGCACGATGGATGGTGCCAACGTCGAGATGCACGAGCGTGTGGGTGCCGAACACATGTTTATCTTCGGCCTCAGCGCCCAGCAGGTAGAAGCGCGCAAACACGCCGGCGAGTTCAACGCAGGGCCGGAAATTGCCGCGTCTCATCGCTTGAACGATGTGCTGCAAGCGATTCGCGGCGGGGTGTTCTCGCCGGATGATCCGGGCCGTTATGCCGGCTTGATCGATTCTTTGATCGACTACGACCGCTTCCTGGTATGCGCCGACTTCGATTCCTATTGGGATGCTCAGGCGCGAGTCGAGGCTCATTGGCACGACTCCAAGGAATGGTGGCGCTCGGCGGTGCTTAATACCTCGCGGATGGGCTGGTTCTCATCCGACCGGACCATCAGGGAATACGCAACAGAGATCTGGAAAGCGTTGGACTAGGACGGCAGCCGTAAGCTTCAAGCCTTGAGCGACAAATTTGAAGCTTATAACTTGCGGCTTGCGGCTCCTCCCTCGATATACTAGGCGGCGGTTCCGCCCGCTCCGGGCTGCTTAGGGATATCGACCATGCAATGGATTTTCATGCTGATTGGCCTGGTGCTCGGCTGGACACTCGATGAGTCGTTCAGTGATGCGGGCATTGGTGCGCTGCTGGGTCTGGGCATTGGCCAGGCGATTCGCCTGTCGATGCTGGCTTCGCGCACCGACGAGCAGGGCCGTCAGTTGGAGACTGCCCAAAAGGCGTTGACGTCTCTGGAACAACGCCTGGCGCAGTTGGAAAAACCTGAGGCTGTGCTGGTCGCGCCCAGTGTATTGGTTGAACCCTCGATTTCCGAGCCGCCACCTTTGCCGACAGCTCCCGAGCTGGTCTGGGAACTGCCCATCGAGTTGGAGCCGGTCTATTCAGCGGCGGTTGAGCCAAGCCGTCCGTTGCCGGATGATGCCTGGAAACCTGCGCCGGCGACGCAACCTGCTGCGCCCGTCATCCCCCGTGGCCCCAACCTGATCGAGCGCGCCATCAGCGGCGCGCGCAGCTGGCTGTTTGGCGGCAATACGGTGCTGCGGGTCGGTGTGGTGTTGTTGTTCCTTGGCCTGGCCTTTTTGCTGCGCTACGCCACCGAAGGCATGGTCGTCCCGGTGGAGCTGCGCTACGCCGGGGTTGCCGCCTGTGCCGTGGGCCTGCTCGGTCTGGGTTGGTGGCTGCGGCTGCGCAACAGCAACTACGGGTTGATGCTGCAAGGCACCGGCATCGCCGTGTTGTACCTGACGGTGTTCGCCGCCATGCGTTTGCATCCGCTGCTCGATCCCGGTGCCGCCCTCGGTTTGCTGGTCGCGGTGACCGTGTTCTCGGCGATTCTGGCGATCACCCAGGACGCCCTCGGCCTGGCCTGCGCTGCTGCCCTTGGCGGGTTTGCCGCGCCGATCCTCACCTCGACCGGCGCCGGCAACCATGTGGCGTTGTTCAGCTACTTCGCCCTGCTCAACGCCGGCATCCTCGCCATTGCCTGGTTCAAGGCCTGGCGCTTGCTCAACCTGATTGGCTTTGTCGGCACCTTCGGCATTGGCTTCGCCTGGGGCATGCGCTCCTATACGCCTGAGCTGCTGTGGAGCACCGAACCGTTCCTGATTCTATTTTTCCTGATGTACCTGGCCATCGGCCTGTTGTTCGCCCGGCGCAAATTGCTGGAGATGACCGACGCTCCCGAGGATGAAAGCCGTGGCGCGTTGCTGCGTTGGTCGGCGGCCAAGGGTGACTATGTTGACGGCAGCATGCTATTTGGTCCGCCGCTGGTGGGCTTTGGCTTGCAGTTTGCGCTGGTGCAGCACCTGGAATTTGCCGCCGCTTTCAGTGCGTTGGCGTTGGGCATTATTTATATGGGGTTGGCGCGTCTGCTCAGCGGCGGCCGCGCCTTGCTGCTGGCGGAAACCTGCCTGGCGCTGGGGGTGATCTTTGCCAGCCTGGCGATTCCTCTCGGGCTGGATGCGCGTTGGACGGCAGCGGCTTGGGCTGTCGAAGGCGCTGGGATTTTCTGGCTCGGCTTGCGCCAGCAACGACCATTTGCGCGGGTGTTTGGCTTGCTGTTGCAGATCGGTTCGGCGCTGGCGTTCCTCAGTGAGCTACGGGTCGGCGACAACAGCCTGCTGGACGGTGCGCCATTGGGTGCATTGCTGTTGGGGGCGGCGTTGTTGTTCAGTTTCTATCAACTGCGCAAGGCCCCGTTGGAGCAGGCTTCAGGTTGGGAACGTCAAGGTTTGCCGGTACTGGCCAGTGTCGGCCTGGGCTTTGTGTATTTGCTCGCGCCACTGCTGCTGTCGACCCACGGCACTGCCATCAGTTGGGCGCTGGCCGGCCTGGTGACGTTGTTTGTCGGCCTACGCATCGGCTCGCGCACGTTCCTGTTCAGCGCATTTACCGTGCAACTGCTGGGCGGCGCACTGTTTTTGCTGCGTCTGCAAGGCGCCAGCGCAGACTCGGCGGCCGTGTTCAATGCCGGTTGGAGCGGATTACTCACGGCCTCGCTGATCGGCCTGGCCCTGGTGGGCGGCATGCTGCTGGCGGCGCGTGACGATATGGTGCGCAGCGATGTGCGTTTGTTGCGAGGCCTGTCGGTGGTGCTGTTGGCCGGATTGGTGCTGATCAATCTGGCGGTGCTATTTGTATTGCCATGGCAGACCGCCAGCGGCGTGTGGGCGGCTAGCGGTTTGTTGATCATCTGGTTGAGCCTGTACCTGCAACAGCGGGTCAGCTTTGTCTTCGGGCTGTTGCTGCAAGTGATTGGCGGTGGATCGTTTCTGTTGGCGGCGCCGGACCTGCTAGGGCCGTTGACCAGCGAAGGCTTGCGGCCTCTGGGACATAGCGGTTTCTGGACGCCGATGGTGTTGGGGCTGGCGGCGCTGGTGGGCGCCTGGCGTTTGCAGCGTGGCCTGCATGCGCCGGTGTTCGAGGCATTGAAGTTACAGCGCTTGTCGGACCTGCTGCTGGTGTGGGGTGCGGCCTGGTGGGCGTTGGCGCTGATCGGCGAAGTGCTGCGTTTCGCGCCGCTGGCGCTGCAAGGCACCTTGCTGTTGGCAGTAGCGGCGTTGAGCGTGGCGATCTGGGCGGTATTGGCCTTGCGTCTGCAATGGGCCTCGCTGGGATGGTTGTGCACGCTGCTGATTCCAGCGGCCGGCGTGGTGTTGCTGGCGTCCTGGCATTCGCGCTATCACCCGGCTGCGGATTTCGCCTGGCTTGCCTGGGGCGCGGTGTTCGCCGTGCACTTTGTCTCGCTGCGGCGCCTGGCGCTGACACTGCCGGAAAAAGCCCTGGGCGCGGCTCATGTGCTTGGCTGCTGGTTGCTGATCGGCGTGCTGGCGCTGGAGCTGCGTTACGGTCTGTTGCTGCTGTCCGAGCAGTACAACGCCTGGCGCTGGCTGGGTTGGGCGATCCTGCCGAGTTTGTATCTGGTGCTGGCCGCCGCGCCGCGCAGTTGGCCGTGGCCGGTGTCGGCTTATCCTCGCCAATACCGTTTCTACGCGGCGCTGCCTCTGGCGGTGCTGATGCTTGGCTGGTTCTGGCTGGCCAATATCTTCAGCGACGGGACTGCCGAGCCGCTGCCTTACGTGCCGTTGCTCAATCCGCTGGATTTGGGCCTGCTGTTTGCGCTGCTGGGCGTCTACCTGTGGGCACGCAGCGCGGTTCCACACATGGGACCGCGTGGCGAGCAGATTGCCCAGGGAATCGCTGGAGTCTCGCTGTTCGCCTTCTTCACCGCGCTGGTGATGCGCACCGCTCACCATTGGAGCGGTGTGCCGTTCCATCTGGATGTGTTGCTGGAGTCGATGCTGGTCCAGGCCGGCTTGTCGATTGTCTGGACCCTGATTGCCCTGAGCCTGATGATCGGCGGCCACCTGCGCCATCGCCGGGAAGTCTGGCTGATCGGCGCGGCGCTGATTGCCGTGGTGGTCGCCAAATTGTTCTTCGTCGAACTGAGCAACCGTGGCGGTCTGGCGCGGATCGTGTCGTTTATCGGTGTGGGTGGGCTGTTGCTGGTGGTGGGTTATTTCGCACCGCTGCCGCCCAAGCGCGCCGAACCTGTGATTGAAACTCAAGGAGCTTCCTCTTGATCGGTAAGTTGAGCGTGGCGGTATTGGGCCTGTGTATGACGTTATCCGCATGGGCTCGGGAAGCCCCCGCCGACTTCACCACCCAGGTGCCGCTAACCGTCAGCGGCGAAGGCCCATGGTATCGACTTGAATTACCGTTGGCAGTGCAACTGAGCGCCCGGCAGGTCGACCTCAGCGATGTGCGCGTATTCAACGCTGCCGGCGAACCCCAGGCCTACGCCTTGGCACGGGAGTCTGCGCAACGCAGCGAAAGTCGCAGCCTCACCAATGTGAAGTGGTTCCCGCTGTATGCCTTGGCCGATGCCAGCGAAACGGTGCCCAGCGTACGCGTGCAGTCGAGCGCCAGCGGCACTCTGGTGGAGGTGCAACCCGCGAGCCAGGTGGAAGCCGGCGAAGAAGTGCTACGCGGCTGGTTGCTCGACGCCAGTGCGATCAAGAGGCCGTTGCAGCAATTGATCCTCGACTGGACCAGCGAGCGCGACGGCTTTCAGCGTTTCAGCATCGAAGCCAGTGATGATTTGCAGCACTGGCAATCCTGGGGCGAAGGGCAGGTGGCACGGCTGGCGTTTGCCGACGAACGGGTCGAGCAGCATGAAGTCGGCTTGCCGGGGCAGTCGGCCCGCTATCTTCGGTTGTTGTGGAAAGGCCAGGCGGCGCCGACGTTGACGTCCGTCCAACTGCAAAGCACCAGCAGCCTGCCCTTGCCCTTGGTGTGGTCCCAGCCTCTGGCAGGCAACCGCCTGAAGACGGGCGAATACAGCTGGCAATTGCCCGCCGGGCTGAACGTTGAGCGCTTGCGTATTCAGCTGAGTCAGTCCAACAGCCTGGCGCCTGTGACCTTGTACGGACGCCGTGAAAGCAGTCAGGCCTGGCAGCCATTGAGCAGCGGCTTGCTCTACCGGCTGACGCAGAATAGCCAGGAAGTGGTGCAGGACGAGTTGCAGTTACCGGGGCAGACCGTTCAACAGCTCAAGCTTGAAGTGGACGAGCGGGGCGGTGGCCTGGGCGCTGAGGCGCCAGCATTGACCTTTGCGGTGAGGGCCACGCAATTGGTGTTCCTGGCGCGGGGCGAGCCGCCGTTTACCCTGGTGCTGGGCAACCCTTCAGTGAAAGCGGCCAACTTGCCGTTGTCGACGCTGATTCCCGATTACAGCGCAAAGCGCCTGGCCAGTTTGGGTCAGGCCAGGATGGTTGGGGAGCTGGTAGTCAACTCCACTGTCGCACCTGCGCCAACGGGGATGAACTGGAAGACGATAGGCTTATGGGCCGTGCTACTGCTGGGCGTGGCGGCTCTTGGGGCGATGGCCAACAGTTTGTTGCGCAAGCCGCCGGCCAAGTCTTGACGCAGGCCCTGCATGAACTCTATCGGCGTTATCTCGTCTGATAGGAGGAAATACGCCCCGACTCGCGCTAAACTGCGCGGGTTTTTAGCCCCCCCCCATTCTCCGGAGCCGTCCATGTCCCGCGTTACCCTGAGTCGCTATTTGATCGAGCAGACCCGCAGCAACAACACGCCTGCCGATCTGCGCTTCCTTATCGAAGTGGTGGCGCGTGCTTGCAAGGAAATCAGCCACGCCGTCTCCAAAGGCGCGCTGGACGGCGTCCTGGGCAGCATGGGCACTGAAAACGTACAAGGCGAAGTGCAGAAGAAGCTCGACGTGATTTCCAACGAAATCCTGCTTGAAGCCAACGAATGGGGTGGTCACCTGGCCGGCATGGCGTCCGAAGAAATGGACAATGCCTACCAGATTCCGGGCAAATACCCGAAAGGCGCCTACCTGCTGGTGTTCGACCCACTGGACGGCTCGTCGAACATTGACGTCAACGTGTCGGTCGGCACCATCTTCTCGGTACTGCGTTGCCCGAACGAATACCTGACCCAGAACGAAAACCTCAACGAAAAAGCCTTCCTGCAACCAGGCACCCAGCAAGTGTGTGCCGGTTACGCGATCTACGGCCCGCAGACCATGCTGGTGCTGACCCTGGGCGACGGCGTCAAAGGTTTCACCCTGGACCGCGAAATGGGCAGCTTCGTACTGACCCACGAAGACATCAAGATTCCGGAAGAGACCCAGGAATTCGCGATCAACATGTCCAACCAGCGTCATTGGGAAGCGCCGGTGCAGCGTTACGTCAAAGAACTGCTGGAAGGCGAAACCGGCCCGTTGAAGAAGGACTTCAACATGCGCTGGGTCGCCGCGATGGTCGCCGACGTACACCGTATCCTGACCCGTGGCGGCCTGTTTATGTACCCGCGCGACAGCCGCGAGCCGTCCAAGCCAGGCAAACTGCGCCTGATGTACGAAGCTAACCCGATGTCGTTCCTGGTCGAGCAGGCTGGTGGTGTCTCCACCGACGGCCATCAGCGTATTCTCGACATTCAGCCGGAGGGCCTGCACCAGCGTGTGGCGGTATTCCTCGGTTCGAAAGAAGAAGTGGAACGTGTGACCGGTTACCACAAGGACTGATTTTTTAAGGTCGGTTTTGAGCTAATAAAAAGCCCCGAAACGTTTCAGCGTTTTCGGGGCTTTTTTGTTTTCGCTTGTCGGGAACCAGACACCCCTTTTTCCTTCTAAGCTTCTGGCAGATACCCACGCTGCTTCGTCTCTCCAGGAGTTATTCCATGTCGTTACGCCGTCTCGCCCTGTTGTGTTTTTGCGTGCTGCTGGCCGCTTGCAGCAAGGTCACCCAGGAAAATTACGCGAAGCTGTCGGCAGGAATGCCCAAGGCCGAGGTGGAATCGCTGCTGGGTAAGCCGACTGATTGTTCCGGCGCGCTGGGCATGTCCAGCTGCACATGGGGCGACAAAAACAGCTTTATCAGCGTGCAATACGCCGGTGACAAAGTTCTGATGTTTTCCGGGCAAGGCCTGAAGTAAACCGGGGCGCAAGCCTGCGGGAGAAAAACAATGATGCGTTTTGTTCTATACCTCTGCGCCAGCCTGTTTTTGGCGGGCTGCGCCAGCCATTCTGGCGATGATCTGCAACCCAAGACCGTTGGCAGCGTCAACCTCAAGCGTTACCAGGGCACCTGGTATGAGCTGGCTCGATTGCCGATGTATTTCCAGCGCAACTGTGCGCAGTCTGAAGCCCGCTACTCCCTGCTGCCCGACGGCAACCTGGCGGTATATAACCGTTGCCTGACCGAAGACTGGAAGTGGGAAGAAGCCAAGGGCACAGCCACGCCGCAGGTCGAGGGCAAGACTGACAAGCTTTGGGTCGAATTCAATAACTGGTTTACCGCACTGCTACCGGGCATCGCCAAGGGTGATTACTGGGTGTTGTACATCAGCGATGACTACAAGACTGCCATCGTCGGTAGCCCGAGCCGGCGCTACATGTGGCTGCTGTCACGCACACCGACGGTCAGCGCCGAAACCCGTGAAGACCTGCTGAGCAGGGCACGGCAACAGGGTTACGACACCACCCGCTTGATCTGGCGCACATCGGACAAGCAGATGGCGAAGACTTCGCAGTAAATAAAAAAACGCCGCCTGATTCAGGCGGCGTTTTTTTCAGCCCAGTAAATCCCGCAAGACCTGGGTAAACGCCCGGCTGCTGTCTTCTTCGCCAGCATGACGCCCGTCGCGAATCACCCACTGGCCGTTGACCAGTACATCCCGCACCTGTCGATCACCGCCGGCAAACAACCAGCGATTGAGAATCGCGTCTTCATGAGCTGTCGCCAGGTACGGGTCGTTACCGTCCAGCACCAGCCAATCGGCACGTTTGCCGACTTGCAGTTTGCCAATCGGCTGCCCCAGTGCCTCGGCGCCGCCGTCCAGCGCGGCGTCGTAAAGCGTGCGGCCGACCATCGGTTGATCACTGCGGTACAGCCGGTTACGCCGCTGATCCCGAAGGCGCTGGCCATATTCCAGCCAACGCAATTCTTCCACTACGCTCAGCGAGACATGGCTGTCGGAGCCAATGCCCATGCGCCCACCCTGAGCGAGGAAGTCCACCGCCGGGAAAACCCCGTCGCCCAGGTTGGCTTCGGTAGTCAGGCACAAGCCGGCAATTGCCCGGCTCCGAGCCATCAATGTCACTTCTTCCGGATTGGCGTGGGTCGCGTGTACCAGGCACCAGCGTTGATCAACTTCGGTGTTTTCATACAGCCATTGCAGAGGGCGGCGCCCGCTCCAGCTCAGGCAGTCGTCGACTTCCTTCTGCTGTTCGGCGATGTGGATATGCACCGGGCACGCCTTGTTGCTGGCGGCCAATACGTCGCTGATTTGTTGTGGCGTTACCGCACGCAACGAGTGGAAGCACAGGCCCAGGTGCTGCGCCGGTTGTGCCGCCAGCTGCGATTGCAGGCGCGCTTGCAGCTGCAGGTAATTCTCGGTGCTGTTGATAAAACGACGCTGGCCTTCATTGGGCGCCTGGCCGCCAAAACCGGAATGGCTGTACAGCACCGGCAGCAAGGTCAGGCCGATGCCCGCGCTTGCCGCCGCCTGGCTGATCTGCAGCGCCAGTTCAGCCGGGTCGGCGTAGGGCCGGCCGTCGACATCGTGGTGGACGTAATGAAATTCGGCCACCGAGGTGTAACCGGCCTTGAGCATCTCGATATACAACTGGCGGGCGATGATCTGCAACTGATCGGGGCTGATCTTGCCGACCATCCGATACATCAGGTCGCGCCAGGTCCAGAAGCTGTCATTGGGGTTGCCGGCCACTTCTGCCAGCCCGGCCATGGCCCGCTGGAACGCATGGGAATGCAGGTTCGGCATGCCCGGCAACAGCGGGCCTCTGAGCCGCTCGGCGCCGTCCGCGCTGGCGTTGGCCTCAACTTTTGTCAGCAGGCCATCGGCGCTGACTTCAAGACGTACATCATTGGCCCATCCATTAGGCAGCAGCGCGCGTTCGGCAAAGAAAGCGGACATGGTTCAAGCACCCCATCGTGTGTTATTTGTATATACATATACAGACGTTTGCCTGCTCGGTAAACTCCGGCAAGCTAGGCTTCTTTTTTCACCTGCAAGGATTTCCTGTGCCGACTCCGCCCGCCAAGTCTCCGCTGGCTGCCCACATGGACGAAAGTCCGGCGCCCTTGTATGCCCGCGTCAAGCAGATGATCAGCCAACAGATCCTCAGCGGAAACTGGCCGCCGCACTACCGCGTTCCGTCTGAAAGCGAACTGGTGAGCCAATTGGGTTTCAGCCGCATGACCATCAACCGTGCCCTGCGGGAAATGACCGTCGAAGGCCTGCTGGTGCGCATGCAGGGCGTCGGCACCTTTGTCGCCGAGCCCAAGAGCCAGTCGGCGTTGTTTGAAGTGCACAACATTGCCGATGAAATCGCCTCCCGCGGCCACCGCCACACCTGCAAGGTCATCACCTTGGGCGAAGAGGCCGCCGGTTCCGAACGCGCCGTGGCCCTGGACATGCGCGAAGGGCAGAAGGTCTTCCACTCGCTGATCGTGCATTACGAAAACGATATTCCGGTGCAAATCGAAGATCGTTTCGTCAACGCCCAGGTGGCGCCGGACTACCTGGCCCAGGATTTCACCTTGCAAACCCCTTACGCGTACCTCAACCAGGTGGCGCCGCTGACCGAAGGCGAGCACGTGGTCGAAGCGATCCTCGCTGACGCCCAGGAATGCAAGCTGCTGCAGATCGAAGCTGGCGAGCCGTGCCTGCTGATCCGCCGTCGCACCTGGTCCGGCCGCCAGCCGGTGACCGCCGCCCGTTTGATCCACCCCGGCTCCCGTCACCGCCTGGAAGGACGTTTCAGTAAATGAGTTCGATGAAAGTCTGGCGCGCCACTGATTACGTACGCATGCCGTGGAAGAACGGCGGCGGTAGCACCGAAGAGATCACCCGTGATGCGGGTGAGGGTCTGGACGGTTTTGGCTGGCGCCTGTCGATTGCCGATATCGGTGAGTCGGGCGGGTTCTCCACCTTTTCCGGGTATCAGCGGATCATTACGGTGCTGCAAGGAGCGGGCATGGTGCTGACGGTGGATGGCCAGGATACGCGTGGGTTGTTACCGCTTGATCCGTTCCCGTTCAAGGGTGAAAGCCAGGTGTCCTGCAAGTTGGTGGGCGGGCCGATCCGCGATTTCAACCTGATCTATTCACCGCAGCGCTATCAGGCGCGGTTGCAGTGGATGGATGGGGCGCAGCGCTTCTTTAGTGAGGCGCAGACCGTGCTGGTGTTCAGTGTGGCGGATGAAGTGGCGGTGCTTGGTGAAGTGTTGGGCCGTCACGATTGCCTGCAATTGGACGGTAACGCTGGCCTGTTGGACGTCAGCGTCGCCGGCCGCTGCTGCGTCATCGAACTGACTGCACGCGGTTAAAAATGTGGGAGCGAGCAAGCCCGCTCCCACATTTGGTTTCTGTTGGTCTCTCGATCTGTTTCCAGGCTCCGCACCAACTTGTTACCGAATGCCCCAGCATGGCGCAAAAGCCTGCCTGAGTGACAAGCCTCCCTCGCCGTAAAAGCCCTCTGAAAGAAAATTCATCAAGCCGCGAAGCCTTGTTTTCAAAGGCTTTCACCGCTGTCCGAAAAAATCTACAACCCTCCCCATCCAAGTTGGCCGCTTGATTGCATATGCTTGTATGTACAAGTAAAGATGTGTGCGTAAGAGTCCATGAGCATCCTCTTCGCACCAATCATGTTCGCGCATTGATCGTTGAGGAGTTTTTCGTGACTGATTTTTCCGAGGCTAAGCCTACAAAGTACCGTGACGTCGAAATCCGCGCTGCTCGCGGTAACACGCTCACCGCCAAAAGCTGGCTGACCGAAGCGCCGCTGCGCATGCTGATGAATAACCTCGACCCGCAAGTGGCCGAAAACCCGAAAGAGCTGGTGGTATACGGCGGCATCGGCCGTGCGGCGCGCAACTGGGAATGCTACGACCAGATCGTCGAAAGCCTGACCAACCTCAATGACGACGAAACCCTGCTGGTGCAATCCGGCAAACCGGTTGGCGTATTCAAGACCCACAGCAACGCCCCACGCGTACTGATCGCCAACTCCAACCTGGTGCCGCACTGGGCCAGTTGGGAACACTTCAACGAACTGGATGCCAAGGGCCTGGCCATGTACGGCCAGATGACCGCGGGCAGCTGGATCTACATCGGCAGCCAGGGCATCGTCCAGGGCACTTACGAAACCTTCGTCGAAGCCGGTCGCCAGCATTATAACAATGACCTCAAGGGTCGTTGGGTTCTGACCGCAGGCCTTGGTGGCATGGGCGGCGCTCAGCCTTTGGCCGCAACCCTGGCCGGCGCTTGTTCGCTGAACATTGAATGCCAGCAGGTCAGCATCGATTTTCGTTTGAACAGCCGCTATGTCGACGAGCAAGCCACTGACCTCGACGACGCTCTGGCCCGTATCGCCAAATACACCAAGGAAGGCAAGGCAATTTCCATCGCTTTGCTCGGCAACGCGGCTGAAATTCTGCCGGAGTTGGTCAAGCGTGGCGTGCGTCCAGACATGGTTACCGACCAGACCAGCGCCCACGATCCGCTCAACGGTTACCTGCCGGCTGGCTGGACCTGGGACGAATACCGCGCTCGCGCCAAGACCGAACCTGCTGCTGTGATCAAAGCCGCCAAGCAATCGATGGCCGTGCACGTTAAAGCGATGTTGGATTTCCAGAAAATGGGCGTACCGACTTTCGACTACGGCAACAACATCCGTCAGATGGCGCAAGAAGAAGGCGTGGAAAACGCTTTCGACTTCCCGGGTTTTGTACCGGCTTACATCCGTCCGCTGTTCTGCCGTGGTATCGGCCCGTTCCGTTGGGCTGCACTGTCGGGTGATCCGCAAGATATCTACAAAACCGATGCCAAAGTAAAAGAGCTGATCCCTGACGACGCCCACCTGCACAACTGGTTGGACATGGCCCGCGAGCGCATTGCGTTCCAGGGGCTGCCGGCGCGTATCTGCTGGGTTGGCCTGGGCCAGCGTGCCAAGTTGGGTCTGGCATTCAACGAAATGGTGCGCAGCGGTGAGCTGTCGGCGCCTGTCGTAATCGGTCGCGACCACCTGGACTCTGGCTCGGTCGCAAGCCCGAACCGTGAAACCGAATCCATGCAGGACGGTTCCGACGCCGTGTCCGACTGGCCACTGCTCAACGCCTTGCTCAACACCGCCAGCGGTGCGACCTGGGTCTCGCTGCACCACGGCGGCGGCGTCGGCATGGGCTTCTCCCAGCACTCGGGGATGGTGATTGTTTGCGACGGTACCGATGAAGCGGCTGAGCGTATTGCCCGCGTGCTGCACAACGACCCGGCCACCGGGGTGATGCGTCACGCCGACGCTGGTTACCAGATCGCTATTGATTGCGCCAAGGAGCAGGGCCTGAACCTGCCGATGATCAAGTAACCAAAGTGGCACAGCCCGTTTTCTGAACGCTTGATCCTGCCGGTAGAGCAGGGCGCTGCACCAACAACAAGCGGGCTGCTGGCACAAGCCTGATGGGACGTGGACAAGGCAGGATGCCTTTTGACTGCCGTAATCCATTTCATGATTGGGAGCGTCACACAATGAAAATGAATAAGACCCTGCTGGCCACGTTGTTCGCCACAGGCTTGCTGGCCAGCGCTGGTGCTACTCAGGCAGCAGGCTGGTGCGAGTCAGGCAAGCCGGTGAAATTCGCCGGCCTGAACTGGGAAAGCGGCATGTTGCTGACCGATGTCCTGCAAATCGTCCTGGAGAAAGGCTACGACTGCAAAACCGATAGCCTGCCGGGCAACTCCATCACCATGGAAAACGCCCTCGGCAGCAATGACATCCAGGTCTTCGCTGAGGAGTGGGTAGGCCGCAGCGAAGTCTGGAACAAGGCCGAGAAGGCCGGCAAAGTCGTCGGCGTCGGCGCTCCGGTAGTGGGCGCCATTGAAGGCTGGTACGTGCCGCGTTATGTGATCGAAGGCGACGCCAAACGCAAGCTCGAAGCCAAGGCGCCAGACCTGAAAACCATCGCCGACCTGGCCAAGTATTCCGCCGTGTTCAAGGACCAGGAAGAGCCGGCCAAGGGCCGCTTCTACAACTGTCCGGCCGGCTGGACCTGCGAGCTGGATAACAGCGAAATGCTCAAAAGCTACGGGCTGGAAAGCACCTACACCAACTTCCGCCCAGGCACAGGCCCGGCGCTGGATGCGGCGGTTTTGTCCAGCTACAAGCGTGGCGAGCCGATCCTGTTCTACTACTGGTCGCCTACCCCGCTCATGGGTCAGGTGGATCTGGTGAAGCTGGAAGAAAAACCCGGTGTGGATAAAAGCGTGACCATCAAGGTAGGCCTGTCCAAGGTGTTCCACGAGCAAGCGCCGGAATTGGTAGCGGTACTGGAGAAGGTCAATCTGCCGATCGACCTGCTCAACCAGAACCTGGCTCGTATGACTAAAGAGCGAATCGAATCGCCAAAACTGGCGAAAATTTTCCTCAAGGAACACCCTGAAATCTGGCACGCATGGGTGAGCGACGACGCAGCCAAGAAAATCGACGCGGCCTTGTAGGTTGAGCGTTCCCGGTTGCCCCAACAGGCAATCGGGCGGCCGGCCACAACCCACTGGATCGAGAGCACGCTATGTTTCCTGAGAGTTTTACGTTTTCCATCGCTGACTGGGTCAACGGTTGGGTTGATTCGCTGGTGACCAACTACGGTGATGTGTTCCGGCAGATCTCCGACACCTTGTTATGGGCCATCGTCAACCTGGAAGGGTTGCTGCGCGCGGCGCCCTGGTGGTTGATGCTGGCGATTGTCGGCGGCATTGCCTGGCACGCCACCCGCAAGGTGGTAATGACTGCGGTGATCGTCGGCCTGCTGTTTTTGGTGGGCGCGGTCGGGCTGTGGGACAAACTGATGCAAACCCTGGCGCTGATGATGGTGGCCACGGTGATCTCGGTGTTGATCGGCATCCCTCTGGGGATTCTCTCGGCCCGCAGCAATCGCCTGCGTTCGGTGTTGATGCCGCTGCTGGACATCATGCAAACCATGCCCAGCTTCGTGTACCTGATTCCGGTGCTGATGCTGTTCGGCCTGGGCAAGGTCCCGGCGATTTTCGCCACGGTGATTTACGCCGCACCGCCGCTGATTCGCCTGACCGACCTGGGCATTCGCCAGGTCGATGGCGAAGTCATGGAAGCCATCAACGCCTTTGGTGCAAACCGCTGGCAGCAACTGTTTGGCGTGCAATTGCCCCTGGCCCTGCCGAGCATCATGGCCGGGATCAACCAGACCACCATGATGGCCTTGTCGATGGTGGTGATCGCCTCGATGATCGGCGCTCGTGGCTTGGGTGAAGACGTGCTGGTGGGCATCCAGACCCTCAACGTTGGGCGCGGCCTTGAAGCCGGTCTGGCGATCGTGATTCTCGCAGTGGTCATCGACCGCATCACCCAGGCCTATGGTCGTCCACGGCATGAGGCGAGCAAATGACTACCGTCAGCAAGATTGAAGTCAAAAACGTATTCAAGATCTTCGGTTCCCGTTACAAGGAAGCGCTGGCTCTTATCGGCCAGGGCAAGACCAAGGACCAGGTATTGGCCGAGACCGGTTGCGTGGTGGGTGTGAACGACCTGTCGCTGAGCATCAACACTGGCGAGATCTTCGTGATCATGGGCCTATCGGGCTCCGGCAAGTCGACCCTGGTACGCCACTTCAACCGCTTGATCGACCCTACCAGTGGCGCGATCCTGGTGGACGGCGAAGACATCCTGCAACTGGACATGGAAGCCCTGCGCCAATTTCGTCGGCACAAGATCAGCATGGTGTTCCAGAGCTTCGGCCTGCTGCCCCACAAGAGCGTGCTGGACAACGTCGCCTACGGTTTGAAAGTGCGCGGCGAGACCAAGCAAGTGTGTGCCGAACGGGCGCTGCACTGGATCGAAATCGTGGGCCTCAAGGGCTACGAGAACAAGTATCCGCACCAGCTATCCGGCGGCATGCGCCAACGGGTGGGCCTGGCCCGCGCACTGGCGGCCGACACCGACATCATCCTGATGGACGAAGCCTTCAGCGCCCTCGACCCGCTGATCCGCGCCGAGATGCAGGACCAGTTGCTGGAACTGCAAAAGACCCTGCACAAGACCATCGTTTTCATCACCCACGACCTTGACGAGGCCGTACGCATCGGCAACCGCATTGCGATCCTCAAGGACGGCAAGCTGATCCAGGTCGGCACGCCCAGGGAGATCCTGCATTCGCCGGCGGATGAGTATGTGGATCGGTTTGTTAAACGGCGGGCGGCGGTGGTTTGATCCGGAATGTGTGGTGAACCAGGGTTAGTCATAAATTCAAGATTTGTATGAAGAGGTCAACGATGTCCCAGGTTGAAAAAGTCATCATCGCCGACACCCCATTGCGCTGGCAGGACGTGGTCGCCGTGGCCCGCCACGGTGCTGTCCTCGAACTGTCGGGCCAGGCCTGGGCGCGGATCGATAATGCCCAGGCCATCGTCCAGCGCATCGTCAGCAGTGGCGAACGGGCCTATGGCGTCAATACCGGCCTGGGCGCCTTGTGCAATGTTTCCCTCAAAGGCGAGCAACTGAGCCAACTGTCGCGCAACACCTTGCTCAGCCACGCCTGTGGCGTCGGTGCGCCGCTGAGCAACGAGCAAACCCGCGCGATCATCTGCGCCGCCATTATCAACTACAGCCAGGGCAAGTCTGGCCTACATCCGCAGGTGGTGCATTCGCTGCTGGCCCTGCTCAACCACGGTATCACCCCGCAAGTGCCGTCCCAGGGTTCGGTGGGTTACCTCACCCACATGGCCCATATCAGCATCGCCTTGCTCGGGATCGGCAACGTCAGCTACCGGGGCCAGATCGTCTCGGCGCACGAGGCCCTGGCCGCCGAAGGTTTGCCGCCGGTGGTGCTGGGTGCCAAGGACGGGTTGTGCCTGGTCAACGGCACGCCGTGCATGAGCGGCCTGAGCTGCCTGGCCCTGGCCGATGCCCATCGCCTGCTGCAATGGGCCGACGTGATTGGCGCCATGAGCTTCGAGGCGCAGCGCGGTCAGATCGACGCGTTCGACGAAGAAATCATCGCCCTCAAGCCGCATCCGGGCATGCAGCAAGTGGGCAGCAACCTGCGGGCACTGCTGGACGGCAGTGAAGTGATCGCTGCAAGCAAAGGCATTCGCACCCAGGATGCCTTGAGCATTCGCTCGATTCCCCAGGTCCACGGTGCGGCGCGCGATCAACTGGAACACGCCACACGGCAGATCGAAACCGAACTCAACGGCGCCACCGACAACCCATTGCTGCTCGGCACTTCGGACAACTACCGCGTGGTGTCCCAGGCCAATCCCCATGGTCAATCGGTGGCACTGGCAGCGGACATGCTGGCCATCGCCCTGGCAGAGATCGGCTCCATCGCCGAGCGTCGCCTTGATCGCCTGATCAACCCCCACGTCAGCGGGCTGCCGGCGTTCCTGGTGAGCAACCCCGGCGTCAATTCGGGGATGATGATCGTGCAGTACGTCGCCGCGTCCCTCTGCGGGCAAAACCGCCAACTGGCGCAACCGGCGGTGCTCGACAACTTCGTCACCTCCGGCTTGCAGGAAGATCACCTGAGCATGGGCACCAACGCCGCGCTGAAGTTGCACCAAGTGCTGGAAAACGTCACCCAGATCCTCGCCATCGAGTACCTGCTGGCGGCCCAGGCTTTCGAATTTCTCCAGGAGCAACGCTTCGGCGCAGGCACCCACACCGCCTGGCGCCTGCTGCGCGAACAGGTCCCGGCCTACGACCAGGACCGCTGGCTGGCGCCGGACATCACGGCGGCCGCAACGCTGCTCAAGAACGCCGACTTGCTGCACAACGCACTACCGAATTTGCACTGAGCAGATTTGTAATAAAAAATCCCAACAATAACCAGCGTGCCAAGCCGTCAGTCATCTAAAAGAGGACAACGGCGGATAACGGAAGCATCCGGAGCGACTGGTAGTTAACAACACTCTCAAAAGGAGCATGAATGTGACTGCGCTAAACCTGATTCCAGGCCAACTGAGCCTTGCCCAACTGCGTGACATCTACCAGCAGCCGGTAACCCTCACCCTGGATGACAGCGCCTCGGCCCAGATCGAAGCCAGCGTCGCCTGTGTGGAGCAGATTCTTGCCGAGAACCGCACCGCTTATGGCATCAACACCGGTTTTGGCCTGCTGGCCTCCACCCGTATCGCCAGTGAAGACCTGGAAAACCTCCAGCGCTCACTGGTGCTGTCCCACGCCGCCGGCGTGGGTAAGCCCATCAGTGATGCGTTGGTGCGGTTAGTCATGGTGCTCAAGGTCAACAGCCTGAGCCGGGGTTTCTCCGGGATTCGCCGGCAGGTGATCGACGCGTTGATCGCCCTGATCAATGCCGAGGTTTACCCGCACATTCCACTGAAAGGCTCGGTGGGTGCCTCCGGTGACTTGGCGCCATTGGCGCACATGTCCCTGGTACTGCTTGGCGAAGGCAAGGCTCGTTACAAAGGCGAATGGCTGGAGGCGACGCAAGCGCTGAAAGTCGCTGGTCTGACCCCGCTGACCCTGGCTGCGAAAGAAGGCTTGGCGCTGCTTAACGGTACCCAGGTTTCCACTGCTTATGCCTTGCGCGGCCTGTTTGAGGGCGAAGACCTGTTCGCCGGTGCCCTGGCCTGTGGCGGTCTGACGGTGGAAGCGGTGCTGGGCTCGCGCTCTCCGTTTGACGCGCGCATTCATGCCGCTCGCGGTCAGCGCGGCCAGATCGATTCGGCTGCCGCCTATCGTGATCTGTTGGGGGAGAGCAGCGAAGTCTCGCAATCCCACCAGAACTGCGACAAGGTCCAGGACCCGTACTCCCTGCGGTGCCAGCCGCAAGTCATGGGCGCCTGCCTGACCCAACTCCGCCAGGCGGCAGAGGTGTTGGTGGTCGAAGCCAACGCCGTGTCCGATAACCCGTTGGTGTTCGCCGCTGAAGGCGACGTGATTTCCGGCGGCAACTTCCACGCCGAGCCGGTGGCCATGGCCGCTGACAACATGGCTTTGGCCATCGCTGAAATCGGCTCCCTGAGCGAGCGCCGCATCTCGTTGATGATGGACAAGCACATGTCGCAACTGCCGCCGTTTTTGGTGGCCAACGGTGGTGTTAACTCCGGCTTTATGATCGCCCAAGTAACTGCAGCGGCCCTGGCCAGTGAGAACAAGGCGCTGGCCCATCCTCATAGCGTCGACAGCTTGCCGACGTCCGCCAACCAGGAAGACCACGTCTCCATGGCCCCGGCTGCGGGCAAGCGCCTGTGGGAAATGGCCGAGAACGTGCGCGGCATTCTCGCTGTGGAATGGCTGGCGGCCTGCCAGGGGCTGGATCTGCGCGACGGCCTGAAAACCTCGCCGAAGCTGGAAAAAGCCCGTGGCATCCTGCGCGGCAAAGTACCGTTCTATGAGAAGGACCGCTTCTTTGCACCGGACATCAACGCCGCCACAGAGTTGCTGGCCACGCGCTGCCTGAATGAGTTGGTACCGGCGAAGCTGTTGCCGAGCCTGTAACCCGCAATACCCCCTGTAGGAGCGAGCTTGCTCGCGATGGACGTTAACGATGACGCGGGGAGCCAGAAGAAACGCGGTGTCCTTGGGTTCTTCGCGAGCAAGCTCGCTCCTACAGAAAACAAGAACAATTAGGGACGAGAAATGCACCAGCAAGAAACGGGTTTGAAACGCGGGCTCTCCGCCCGCCATATTCGCTTCATGGCACTGGGGTCGGCGATCGGCACCGGGCTGTTTTACGGTTCTGCCTCAGCCATCCAGATGGCCGGCCCCGCCGTGCTGCTGGCCTACCTGATCGGTGGCGCCGCGGTGTTCATGGTCATGCGCGCCCTGGGCGAAATGGCTGTGCACAACCCGGTGTCCGGCTCCTTCGGTCAGTACGCCAGCACCTACCTGGGCCCCATGGCCGGTTTTGTTCTCGGCTGGACCTACGCCTTCGAGATGATCATCGTCTGCCTGGCCGACGTCACCGCCTTTGGCATCTATATGGGCTTCTGGTTTCCCGAAGTGGCGCGCTGGATCTGGGTGCTGGGCATCGTGTTCCTGATCGGCGGCCTGAACCTGTGCAGCGTCAAAGTCTTTGGTGAAATGGAGTTCTGGCTGTCGTTGCTCAAAGTCGGCGCCATTGTCGCAATGATCCTCGGCGGTTTCGGCATCATGCTGTTCGGCATTCACTCAGCGGGTGACGCACCGGCTACCGGCCTGAGCAACTTGTGGGCCCACGGTGGCTTCATGCCCAACGGCGTCGGCGGTTTGATCGCTTCCTTTGCGGTGGTGATGTTCGCCTTTGGCGGCATCGAAATCATCGGCATCACTGCCGGCGAAGCCAAGGACCCGCAGCGGGTCATTCCCAAGGCGATCAACGCCGTACCGCTGCGTATCCTGCTGTTCTACGTGCTGACCCTGTTTGTGCTGATGGCGATCTACCCATGGCCGCAGATCGGCAGCCAAGGCAGCCCGTTCGTGCAGATCTTCAGCAACCTGGGCATCGGCTCGGCGGCGACCATCCTTAATATCGTGGTGATCTCGGCAGCCGTTTCGGCCATCAATAGCGACATCTTCGGCGCCGGCCGCATGATGTACGGCCTGGCCCAGCAAGGGCAGGCACCCAAAGGCTTTGCGCAACTGTCCCGCCAGGGCGTGCCGTGGATGACCGTGGTGGTGATGGGCGCTGCGCTGCTGGGCGGCGTGGTGTTGAACTACCTGATCCCGGAAAACGTATTCCTGGTGATCGCCTCCATTGCCACCTTCGCCACGGTCTGGGTCTGGCTGATGATCCTCATCACACAAGTGGCGATGCGTCGCGCCATGACCAAAGAGCAGATCGCCGAACTGAAATTCCCGGTGCCGTTCTGGCCCTACGCGCCGGCAGCGGCCATCGTGTTCATGCTGTTTATTTTCGGCGTGCTGGGGTATTTCCCGGACACCCAGGCAGCCCTTATGGTCGGTGTCGTATGGATCGCCTTGCTGGTCGTTGCCTATCTGCTGTGGGTAAAACCCGCCGCCGGGCAAGCAGCCAAGGTCCATTACGACTCAGCCTTGTCTCATCGATAACCAACGCAGGTGTTGAATGAAAACGCTTTGGCAACACTGCCACGTCGCAACCATGGCCCAGGGCAAATACTCGATTATCGAGGACGCCGCCATCGTGACATCAGGCACGCTCATCGAGTGGATCGGCCCTCGCGGCGAACTGCCGGGTGCTGACTATGCGAAGACTTATGACCTGCAAGGCGCATGGGTCACGCCCGGGTTGATCGACTGCCACACCCACACGGTGTTTGGTGGCAATCGCAGCGGTGAGTTCGAGCAGCGGCTGCAAGGCGTGAGTTACGCCGAGATCGCAGCTGCCGGTGGCGGTATCGCCAGCACCGTGCGCGCCACCCGTGCCGCCACGGAAGATGAGCTGTTCGCCAGCGCCCATAAGCGTCTGCGCAGTTTGCTGCGTGACGGCGTGACCACGGTGGAGATCAAGTCCGGCTACGGCCTGGATTTGGCCAGCGAACGCAAGATCCTGCGGGTGATCCGTCGCCTGGGCGCCGAGCTTCCCGTTAGCGTGCGCAGCACCTGCCTGGCGGCCCACGCCTTGCCGCCGGAATACGTCGATCGTGCCGACGCCTACATCGAGCACATCTGCAGTGAAATGCTCCCGGCCCTGGCGGCCGAAGGGCTGGTGGACGCGGTGGACGCCTTCTGCGAATACCTGGCGTTCTCCCCGGAACAAGTGGAACGGGTGTTTATCGCCGCGCAGCAACTTGGCTTGCCGGTGAAACTGCACGCCGAGCAACTGTCGTCCCTGCACGGCTCCAGCCTGGCGGCGCGTTATCAGGCTTTGTCGGCGGACCATCTGGAGTTCATGACCGAAGATGATGCCATCGCCATGGCCACCTCGGGCACCGTCGCGGTGTTGCTGCCGGGAGCGTTCTACTTCCTGCGCGAAACCCAACTGCCGCCCATGGACGCCCTGCGCAAACACGGGGTGAAGATCGCCATCGCCAGCGATCTAAACCCAGGCACCTCGCCAGCGTTGTCGGTGCGGCTGATGTTGAACATGGCTTGCACCCTGTTTCGAATGACCCCCGAGGAAGCGCTGGCTGGCGCGACCCAACATGCGGCTACCGCTTTGGGCATGGGTGATACCCATGGTTCGCTGGAAGTGGGCAAGGTGGCGGACTTTGTCGCCTGGCAGATCGATCGCCCCGCCGACCTGGCTTACTGGCTGGGCGGCGAGTTGGATAAACGCGTCGTGCGCCACGGCGTCGACGTCACTGTTTAAGGAGCACCGTTGTGGATAAGGTTTTGAGCTTCAAACAAGGCAGCACACCGCTGCTGATCAGCATGCCCCACGCTGGTTTGCGCCTGACCCCTGTGGTCGAGGCCGGGTTGATCCCCGAGGCGCAAAGCCTGCCGGACACCGACTGGCATATCCCCACGCTTTATGACTTCGCCAAAGAGCTGGGCGCCAGCACCCTGGCCGCCGAGTATTCGCGCTTTGTCATCGACCTCAACCGGCCGTCCGACGACAAGCCGCTGTACGTCGGCGCCACCACCGGCCTGTACCCGGCGACGCTGTTCGACGGCGTGCCGTTGTTCCGCGAAGGCCTGGAGCCCTCAAAGGCCGAGCGCGCGACCTATCTGGAACAGATCTGGACGCCGTATCACCGCACCCTGCAAGAAGAGTTGGCCCGCCTCAAGGCCGAGTTCGGCTACGCGCTGCTGTTTGATGCCCACTCGATCCGCTCAGTGATCCCGCACCTGTTCGACGGCAAACTGCCCGACTTCAACCTCGGCACCTTCAACGGTGCCGCCTGCGATCCTGAACTGGCGAGCCAACTGGAAGCCATATGCGCCGGTCATTCACAGTACAGCCATGTGCTTAATGGTCGCTTCAAGGGCGGGCATATCACCCGCTATTACGGCAACCCGGCAGACAATATCCATGCGGTGCAGCTGGAGTTGGGGCAGTGCACATATATGGAAGAGTTTGAGCCGTTCCGGTATCGGGCGGACGTGGCTGAGCCGACACGGGTGGTGTTGAAGGAATTGCTGGAAGGGTTCCTGGCGTGGGGGCAGAAGCATTATCGGTGACTTGCGGCAGCCATAGGTATTTACACAGCTCTTGAGGTTGCTGATTGCCGTGGCGCAGTTCGACCCATTACGCGATGACGGCATGCTTTACGCTGAGCGCCTGCAAACGCCTGGGGTGGCTGCCACGCTGTACCCGGGTAAAGGCCTGATTCACGGTTGTTTGCGGGCGCGGGGCCAGGTGGCTGAGGTGGATAGCCTGTACGAATACCTGCTCAGCTACCTGCGTGAGGTTCTGTTGACCGAGGTCTGATTCGTCAAGGACATGCTCATTGCACCATTCGGGTTTATGATGCCAGACGGCAAAATAATAGATGTCCCACCAGGGATGAACTCGACCCCTTACGGAGCGCGCAATGCAGACTTTGTACCCGCAGATCAAACCCTACGCCCGGCACGATCTGGCCGTCGATGAACCCCATGTGTTGTACGTCGACGAAAGCGGTTCCCCGCAAGGCCTGCCCGTTGTGTTCATCCATGGAGGCCCTGGCGCCGGGTGCGATGCCCAGAGCCGGTGTTATTTTGACCCGAACATGTATCGGATCATTACTTTCGATCAGCGCGGCTGCGGTCGCTCCACGCCTCACGCCAACCTGGAAAACAACACTACCTGGGATCTGGTGGCCGACCTTGAGCGGATTCGCCAACACCTGGGCATCGACAAATGGGTGCTGTTCGGCGGTTCCTGGGGTTCGACCCTGGCCCTGGCCTATGCGCAAACCCACCCTGAGCGTGTCCACGGTTTGATCGTGCGGGGCATCTTCCTCGCCCGTCCCCAGGAAATCGAATGGTTCTATCAGGCCGGTGCCAGCCGCCTGTTCCCCGATTACTGGCAGGACTACATCGCGCCGATCCCACAGGACGAGCGTCACGACCTGCTTAGCGCCTTCCACAAGCGCCTGATCGGCAGCGACCAGATTGCCCAGATGCACGCCGCCAAGGCCTGGTCGACCTGGGAAGGCCGTACTGCCACCCTGCGTCCAAATCCGTTGGTGGTTGATCGTTTCAGCGAGCCGCAGCGCGCGCTGTCCATTGCCCGTATTGAATGCCACTACTTCACCAACAATGCCTTCCTTGAGCCCAACCAACTGATTCGCGACATGCACAAGATCGCCCACCTGCCTGGCGTCATCGTCCACGGCCGCTACGATGTGATTTGCCCGCTGGATAACGCGTGGGCGTTGCATCAGGCTTGGCCCAACAGCGAACTGCAGGTGATCCGTGATGCCGGCCATGCCGCTTCCGAGCCAGGCATTACTGACGCGTTGGTGCGTGCGGCGAGCCAAATGGCACGACGCCTGCTTGATTTACCTCCAGAAGAAGCATGAAGGGGCTTTTGCAGCGGGTGCGAGGCGCCCGTGTCGAAGTGGCGGGGGAAGTAGTCGGCGCAATAGGCCAGGGTTTGCTGGTGCTCGTGGCCGTCGAGCCTTCAGATACCCAGGCAAGTGCCGACAAGCTCCTGCATAAACTGCTTAACTACAGGGTGTTCAGCGACGACGAGGGCAAGATGAACCTGTCGTTGAAGGACATCGGCGGCGGGTTGCTGCTGGTTTCACAGTTCACCCTGGCGGCGGATACCAAAAGTGGCCTGCGCCCCGGCTTCTCCACGGCGGCCCCTCCGGCGCTGGCAGAGGCGCTTTTTGACCACTTGTTGTTACAAGCGCAACAATTGCATGGCACGGTGGCGGCGGGGCGTTTTGGCGCGGATATGCAGGTGCATTTGGTCAATGACGGGCCGGTCACCTTCCTGTTTCAGACCTGAATGTACTGAAAACGACGTTTAATGCCCCAAAACACAGGTTTTCACTACAAATACTTCGCTGCCCCTGATGCGTTGTCTCGCGGGCTACTAGATAATCGCGCGCTACGGGGATCAGCGTTAATTGGTCCATTTTTGACTTAGGTAGAGACTTGTCCGATAGCCATTGGGGAATCATTTAGCCCCGTGGGAGTCGGAACAATGCTCGCCAACCTGGCATATAGATAGCTGGCCGTTGGTTTTTTGATCTGTTTTCGGCGAGGGTTGCTCGTGATTGTTAGTCCCTGTAATGCACCAAAATTGTCTGCCAAGCGGTTACGAAACGCACTGGTAACGGGCTCCGCCCTGTTTTGCCTGTTCGGCGCGGGTCAACTGTGGGCATTCAGTCTGGATGATGTGTCGGCCAAGGCAAAAGAGCTGGCCGGGCAGAAATACCAAGCCCCGCGCAGCAATCTGCCAAACGAATTTCGCGAAATGAAATTCGCTGATTACCAGAAAATTCGTTTTCGCCATGAAAAAGCCGAGTGGGCCGATCAGAAAACTCCGTTCAAGCTGTCCTTCTATCACCAGGGTATGCACTTCGATACACCGGTGAAGATCAATGAAGTCACCGCCACTGACGTCCAGGAAATCAAGTACGACCCGGCTCGTTTCGATTTCGGCGACGTCAAGTTTGATCCCAAGGCCACCGAACAGCTGGGTTATGCCGGCTTTCGTGTCCTGTACCCGATCAACAAGGACGACAAGCAAGACGAAATCATGACCATGCTCGGCGCCAGCTACTTCCGCGTCGTTGGCAAGGATCAGGTCTACGGTTTGTCTGCCCGCGGCATGGCCATCGACACCGCGCTGCCGTCTGGCGAAGAATTCCCGCGTTTCACCGAGTTCTGGATTGAGCGTCCAAAACCGGGTGACAAGCACTTGGTGATCTTCGCCCTGCTGGATTCGCCACGGGCTACCGGCGCCTACCGCCTGATCCTGCGTCCGGGCACCGACACCATCGTCGATGTCAAATCCCAGATGTTCCTGCGCGACAAAGTCACCAAGCTGGGCATTGCCCCGCTGACCAGCATGTACCTGTTCGGCGCCAATCAGCCGTCCAAGGTCCTCAACTACCGCCGTGAGCTGCACGACTCCAGCGGTCTGTCGATCCATGCCGGTAACGGCGAGTGGATCTGGCGTCCGTTGAACAACCCTAAACACCTGTCGGTCAGCAACTTCAGCGTGGAAAACCCGCGTGGTTTCGGCCTGCTGCAACGCGGTCGTAACTTCAGCCAGTACGAAGACCTGGACGACAATTACGACAAGCGCCCAAGCGCCTGGATTGAGCCTGAGGGCGACTGGGGCAAGGGTTCCGTCGACCTGGTAGAGATCCCGACTGCCGATGAAACCAACGACAACATCGTTGCCTTCTGGAGCCCGGAAAAACTGCCAGAGCCCGGCCAGCCGCTGGACGTCAGCTACCGCCTGCACTGGACCCTCAATGACGCGCCGTTCCATTCCCCTGACAGTGCTTGGGTCAAGCAGACCTTGCGCTCTACGGGTGATGTGAAACAGTCCAACCTGATCCGTCAGCCAGATGGCAGCGTTGCCTATCTGGTGGACTTCGAGGGCCCGTCCCTCAAGGCCCTGCTGCCAGATGCCCAGGTTCGCAGCCAGGTCAGCGTCGGCGACAATGCCGAGTTGGTGGAAAACAGCGTTCGCTACAACCCGCACACCAAAGGCTGGCGCCTGACCCTGCGCATGAAGATCAAGGACGCGGGCAAACCGACCGAGATGCGTGCGGCCCTGGTCCAGGACGTTGCAGTGCCGGAACCGGAAAAGGCTTCGACCCAAGTGTTGAAAGCGGACAAAGTACTGGCCAAGCAACATGAGAAACAGGCCAAGAAAGACGCCAAAGACAAGGAAGCCAAGCAGCCAGAAGCTGCCCCAGCCACACCGGAGCCGGTCAAAACTGAACAAGTCCTGACCGAAACCTGGAGCTATCAGTTGCCTGCCGATGAGTAACTCTCAAGCCCAGCCAGAGACGCTTGCCGAGTATCTGGCGCATCTTCCGATGACCGATGAGCAGCGCGCCGAACTCGCGGGCTGCAATTCCTTCGCCGAGCTGCACGAGCGCCTTTCGTCTTCGACCTTCGACGCCCCGGCCGACGCTGCCCAAGCGTCGGTCGGTCGGCGACTGACCCTCAACACGGCCGAAGAGCTGCAAGATGCTGAGATGCTCGTGCTCGACGCCAGCGGTCGCGTCTGCCTCAAGGCCACGCCGCCGATCCGTCGGACCAAGGTGGTGCCTGAACCTTGGCGCACCAATATCCTGGTACGCGGCTGGCGCCGGCTGACCGGTCGCTCCAATCCTCCGGCACCGCCGAAGGACGAGCGTGTGCTGCCCGCTGCCCGCTGGCGCACGGTCGGCTCGATCCGTCGTTACATCCTGTTGACACTGATGCTCGGCCAGACGATCGTCGCCGGCTGGTACATGAAAGGCATCATGCCGTATCAGGGCTGGTCCTTCGTCGACATGGACGAGATCCGCAACCAGACCCTGATGGCGACCGCTACCCAGGTCCTGCCTTACGCCCTGCAAACCAGCATCCTGATTCTGTTCGGAATACTGTTTTGCTGGGTCTCGGCCGGTTTCTGGACCGCGCTGATGGGTTTCCTGGAACTGCTGACCGGCCACGACAAGTACCGTATTTCCGGGAAAAGCGCTGGCGATGAGCCAATTCCCAAGGAAGCTCGTACCGCCCTGGTCATGCCGATCTGCAACGAAGACGTGCCACGGGTATTCGCCGGCCTGCGGGCGACCTTCGAGTCGGTTGCCGCGACCGGTGACCTGGATCGCTTCGACTTCTTCGTCCTCAGTGACAGTAACGACGCCGATATCTGCATCGCCGAACAGCAAGCCTGGCTTGACGTGTGCCGCGACGCGGGTGGCTTCGGCAAGATTTTCTATCGCCGCCGTCGCCGTCGCGTCAAACGCAAGAGCGGCAACCTCGACGACTTCTGCCGTCGCTGGGGCGGTGACTACAAGTACATGGTGGTGCTCGACGCCGACAGCGTGATGAGCGGCGAATGCCTGACCAGCCTGGTGCGCTTGATGGAAGCCACGCCGGACGCCGGTATCATCCAGACCGCGCCACGGGCATCGGGCATGGACACGCTGTATGCGCGCATGCAGCAGTTCGCCACCCGCGTCTACGGCCCGCTGTTTACTGCCGGCTTGCACTTCTGGCAGTTGGGTGAATCCCACTACTGGGGTCACAACGCAATCATCCGCATGAAGCCGTTTATCGAGCACTGCGCCCTGGCGCCATTGCCCGGTAAAGGCGCGTTTGCCGGTGCCATCCTCTCTCACGACTTCGTTGAAGCGGCGCTGATGCGTCGTGCCGGCTGGGGCGTGTGGATTGCCTACGATTTGCCCGGCAGCTACGAAGAATTGCCGCCCAACCTGCTGGACGAACTCAAGCGTGACCGTCGCTGGTGCCACGGCAACCTGATGAACTTCCGCCTGTTCCTGGTCAAGGGCATGCACCCGGTGCACCGTGCGGTGTTCCTTACCGGTGTGATGTCGTACCTGTCGGCGCCGTTGTGGTTCTTCTTCCTGGTGCTGTCGACCGCTCTGCTGGCGGTCAACACCCTGATGGAGCCGCAGTACTTCATGGCGCCACGCCAGTTGTACCCACTGTGGCCACAATGGCATCCGGACAAGGCGGTAGCGCTGTTCTCCACCACCATCGTGCTGCTGTTCCTGCCCAAACTGTTGAGCATCATCCTGATCTGGGCCAAGGGCGCGAAAGAGTTCGGCGGCAAGTTCAAGGTGACCCTGTCGATGCTGCTGGAGATGCTGTTCTCCGTGCTGCTGGCGCCGGTGCGGATGATTTTCCACACCCGCTTCGTGCTCGCCGCGTTCCTCGGCTGGGCCGCGACCTGGAACTCGCCGCAGCGTGACGACGACTCCACACCGTGGAGCGAGGCGGTCAAGCGTCACGGTCCGCAAACGTTGCTCGGCTTTTTCTGGGCGCTGTTGGTGGTGTGGTTGAACCCAAGCTTCCTGTGGTGGCTGGTGCCGATTGTCGGTTCGCTGATGCTGTCGATCCCGGTTTCGGTGATTTCAAGCCGGGTCAAGCTGGGCCTCAAGTCGCGCGACGAAAGCCTGTTCCTGATCCCTGAGGAATACAATCCGCCCCAGGCGCTGCTGTCGACCGACCAGTACACCCACGAAAACCGTTGGCACGCGCTCAATGACGGTTTCGTGCGGGCCGTGGTCGATCCTCAGCAGAACGCCCTGGCCTGTGCCCTGGCGACCTCTCGGCATGGTCACGCGGAGCCGATTGAGTTGCTGCGTATCGAACGTGTTCGTCATGCATTGAGCGTCGGCCCAGCCGGCCTCAATAACGGCGAACGTCTGGCCTTGCTCAGCGATCCGGTCGCCCTGGCACGCTTGCATGAGCAGGTCTGGAGCGAAGGTCACGCCGAATGGCTCGGTGCCTGGCGTGAATCGGTCAAGTCCGACCCCCACGCGCCGTTGCTGCCTTTGCAACCGCTGTCGTCCCAGGCTCAATCAGCCTGATTCAGACGCCCCCGAGGCTAGTCTCGGGGGCGTTCGAAGCGCCCTTCCTAGAGTGTTTTTCCCTTCTGCCACATTGCGACAACACCTTGTTATTTCGACACAAAAGCCCCTTTACCTACGAACTCCTGGCGTTTGGTTTGAAGAAAGGTGATGACGACAGCCTCACATCTAAGGAGTGCCTGGCTCCCGCAGCAGACGGTCTCCCTGTGCTGTTCGCGCAGCCTTTATTGGTTTTTTCTGTCATATCCGCCAACAAATTCCGCCTAGACCTATGTGCTGGTGGGCGAGTGGGTTAGCATCGCTCCCCGAAATGGTGCAGCCCTTTTGCGCACCGACCTCACAATAAAATGAGTTCAGGGGACTTGATGATGAAAAAGTATCTTTCGATGCTGTTGCTTGGCGTTACGGCGCTGGTAGCAGTCAATGCTGCCCAGGCCGGTGCTATCGATGATGCGGTCAAGCGCGGAACGCTGAAAGTCGGGATGGACCCGACCTACATGCCGTTCCAGATGACCAACAAGCGCGGTGAAATCATCGGGTTTGAAGTCGACATCCTCAAGGCCATGGCCAAGTCCATGGGCGTCAAGCTGGAGACGGTCTCCACCGGTTATGACGGCATCATCCCGGCGCTGCTGACCAACAAGTTCGATATGATCGGCAGCGGCATGACCCTGACTCAGGAGCGTAACCTGCGCCTGAACTTCAGCGAACCCTTCATCGTCGTCGGCCAAACCCTGCTGATCCGCAAGGAGCTGGAAGGCACTATCAAGTCTTATAAAGACCTGAATGACGAGAAATATCGCCTGACCTCCAAGCTCGGCACCACTGGCGAGATGGTTGCCAAGAAACTGATCTCCAAGGCCAAGTACCACGGCTACGACAACGAGCAGGAAGGTGTGCTCGACGTGGTCAACGGTAAGGCCGATGCATTCGTCTATGACGCGCCTTACAACGTGGTAGCAGAGAAAAAGGTCGGCAACGGCAAGCTGGTGTACCTCGACCAGCCGTTCACCTTTGAACCCCTGGCGTTCGGCTTGAAGAAAGGCGACTACGACAGCATCAACTTCATCAACAACTTCCTGCACCAGATCCGCAACGACGGCACCTACGATCGCATCCATGACAAGTGGTTCAAGAGCAGTGATTGGCTCAAGGACATGGAATAAGACTGACTTGTGGCGAGGGGGGTTGCCCCCTCGCCACAAAAGGGCATGCCCTCCGATCTTGATGGATGTTGAGCAATGAAACAGAAAAAAGCCCAATGGCCCTGGCACCTGCTGACAATGCTGGTTCTGGTCGGCCTGGCTGGGGCGTTGTACTACGCCACCTCGCTGATGTCCTACGAATGGCGCTGGAACCGCGTGCCGCAATACTTCGCCTACCAGGCCGAGGAATCCCAGCGAGCGGCAGATATTTCCACAGTCGTTGAACTGGTGCGCAAAGGCGATACTGCCGAAGTGACCCTGCGCAATGGCGCCGGTGACGAGCAACATCTCACTGTTGCGGATAACAGTGTGCAAGTGGCCCGCGGCGATGATGTGGCCGAGGGCGATGTGATCGGCGTGACTCGGCATTGGGCGCTGGGGCCGCTGATGTGGGGCTTGTGGACCACCCTGTGGCTGTCGCTGGTGTCAGGCATTCTGGGCCTGGCCATTGGCCTGGCGACCGGTTTGTGCCGGCTGTCGAACAACCCGACCTTGCGGGATCTGTCGAGGATCTACGTCGAACTGGTGCGCGGTACGCCGCTATTGGTGCAGATCTTCATTTTCTACTTCTTTATTGGCACGGTGCTCAACCTGTCCCGGGAATTTGCCGGTATCGCCGCCTTGTCGCTGTTTACTGGTGCCTATGTGGCGGAAATCGTTCGCGCCGGGGTGCAGTCGATTGCCCGTGGCCAGGGCGAAGCTGCCCGTTCCCTGGGCTTGAGCGCTGGCCAATCGATGCGCCATGTGGTGTTGCCGCAAGCCTTCAAACGCGTGCTGCCGCCCCTGGCCGGGCAATTTATCAGCCTGGTCAAGGACACGTCCCTGGTGTCGGTGATCGCTATCACCGAACTGCTCAAGAGTGGTCGCGAAGTGATCACCACCTCGTTCTCGCCGTTTGAAATCCTGTTCTGCGTCGCAGGCCTGTACCTGCTGATCAACCTGCCGCTGTCGAAAGTCGCCAGCCGGCTTGAGCGGAGGCTCGCGCAAAGTGATTGAAGTCCGCGATCTGGTAAAAGTTTTTGACTCTCGTGGGCACGTGGTCCGCGCGGTGGATAACGTCACCACCCAAGTGGCCAAGGGCGAAGTGTTGGTGGTGATCGGCCCGTCCGGCTCTGGCAAGTCGACGTTTCTGCGTTGCCTCAACGGCCTGGAAGAGTTCGATTCTGGTTCGGTCAGCATCGACGGCCTGCAACTGGCCGACCCGAAGACCGACGTGAACGCCTACCGGCGTGAAGTCGGCATGGTGTTCCAGCACTTCAACTTGTTCCCCCACATGACTGTTTTGGAAAACCTGTGCCTGGCGCAGAAAGTCGTGCGCAAACGTGGCAAAAAGGAGCGCGAGGCCAAAGCCTTGGCACTACTGGAAAAGGTCGGTATTGCCCAGAAAGCCAACGAGTTCCCGTCGCGGCTTTCCGGTGGTCAGCAGCAGCGCGTGGCAATTGCCCGGGCGCTGGCCATGGAACCCAAGGTAATGCTGTTTGACGAACCCACCTCGGCGCTGGACCCGGAAATGGTCGGCGAAGTGCTGGATGTCATGAAGACCCTGGCCCTGGAAGGCATGACGATGGTCTGTGTGACCCACGAAATGGGCTTTGCCCGGGAAGTGGCGGATCGGGTGTTGTTTTTCGATCATGGAAAGCTGCTGGAGGATGCCGCTCCGGCGCAATTTTTCGATGCGCCCAAGGACCCGCGGGCCCAGGCGTTTTTGCGCCAGGTCTTGTAGACGATGATCGTTCCCATGCTCTGCGTGGGAGCGATCTGGATGCGGGTCTGCCGGTTCATGCCTTGAGCTTCCCCTCCCGCATCTGAAAATCGATTCCCAACCTCGCAAGCTCAATACTCGCCGCCGCTGGGGAAGGTCAGATCCGGAAGCGGCCTACCAGGGTTTGCAGGTAAACCCCAAGGCGCGCCAATTCGGCACTGGACGCAGCAGTTTCTTCGCTGGCCACCGAGGTTTGTTCGCAGACGTCGCGTACGTTCAGCACGCTGCGGTTGATCTCTTCGGCGACCGCGCTTTGTTGCTCGGCGGCAGTGGCAATCTGCTGGTTCATTGCCTGGTCGGTCTCGACCTTTTGGCTGTTGACTCCGGCGCTCGTCTGTTCGGTGACGGCGGACAGTTCCTCGGCTGCGCTGGCGATCTGGGTGACGCCGTCGCTGATGCCGCCGATCAGTTCACGCAGGCCGACGGTCATGTTTTGCATGGCCCGTTGCAGTTGGCCCAGTTCGTCCTGTCGTTCTGAAATCAGGTTGTGGGTCAGGTCGCCAGCTGCGACGCGTTCGGCGACTTTCAGCGTCTGGCTCAGTGGGATGACGATCTGCCGGGTGATGGCCCAGGCGGCCACCAGGTCGCAGATCAAGGCCAGGGCTTAGTTGTAACGGTGAGGTTGCGGGGTCAGAACAGGCGTGCGAGCAGAGCGGTGACGGCGGTTTCAACCCGCAATATCCTCGCGCCAAGCTGCACCGGCTGCAACCCTGCCTTGGCCAGCAAGTCCACTTCATAAGGAATCCAGCCACCTTCCGGGCCGATGGCCAAGGTCACCGGCTCATCCAGCCCACGAGGGCAGGGTGGATAGTCGCCGGGGTGGCCAACCAGGCCGAGGGTGTCTTGCGCCAAGGCGGGCAAGCGGTCTTCGACGAAGGGCTTGAAGCGTTTTTCGATGATGATCTCAGGCAACACAGTATCTCGTGCCTGTTCCAGTCCGAGTATCAGTTGCTGGCGGACCGCTTCCGGTTCCAGGAATGGCGTCTGCCAGAAGCTCTTTTCTACCCTGTAACTGTTGACCATTACCACCCGTGGCACGCCCATGGACGCTACGGTTTGCAGTACCCGACGGAGCATTTTTGGGCGCGGCAAGGCCAGCAGCAGGGTCAGTGGCAGTTTGGCCGGTGGCGGCTGATCGAGGGTGACTTGCAGTTCCGCTTCATGGGCTTCCAGGCGCAGCAGCTCGGCACTGCCCATCAACCCACCAATGCGCCCGACCCGCAGGCTGTCGCCCACCGCAGCTCGGTGGACTTCCTGCATGTGCACCAGGCGCCGATCACGCAGGATCACCCGGTCGGCCGCGATAAAATCGGCCTCCTCAAGCAGCAGCAGGTTCACGGCTGGGTCGCTGGCGGCTGGTCGTCCGGGCCTTGGTCGGCGTCGGCGGGTTGATCGTCCGGATGCTCGCCGCGTTTGCTCACCAGGCTGGCAAACAGGATGCCGATTTCAAACAGCATCCACATCGGTACGGCCAGCAAGGTTTGCGAGAAGATGTCCGGCGGTGTCAGGATCATGCCGACCACGAAGCAGCCGATGATCACGTACGGGCGGATCTTGCGCAGGTATTTGACGTCGACCACGCCGATCCACACCAGCAGCACCACAGCCACCGGGATCTCGAAGGCCACGCCAAAGGCGAAGAACAACGTCATCACAAAGTCGAGGTAGCTGGTGATGTCGGTCATCATCTCCACCCCGGCCGGGGTGGCAGCGGCGAAGAACTTGAAAATCAGCGGGAACACCAGGAAGTAGGCGAAGGCCATGCCGGTGTAGAACAGCATGATGCTGGACACCAACAGCGGTACCGCGATGCGCTTTTCATGCTTGTACAGGCCCGGCGCGATAAAGCCCCAGATCTGGTGCAGGATCACCGGGATCGCCAAAAACAGCGAGACCATCATCGTTAGCTTCAACGGCGTGAGGAACGGCGAAGACACGTCGGTGGCGATCATGGTCGCGCCCACCGGCAGGTAATCGCGCAGCGGCGTCGAGACGAAGGTGTAGATCTGCTGGGTAAAGGCAAACAGCCCGGCAAAGATCACGAAGATCGCCGCGACACAACGCAGCAGGCGGGTGCGCAGCTCGGTGAGGTGCGAGACCAGCGGCATGTGCTGGTCGTTTTCCGGTTTATCAGCGCTCATGGGGCTCGCGGCGGCAATGTAGGGTCGTGGGGAGCGGGCGACGCGGCAGGCGTCGGCGCAGGTTCTGTCGGGGCAACGGCTGGAGCAGCGGGCGAGAGTTCCACGGCGGGCACGGCATCGACTACGGGTGTCGATACTGGCGCGACTGGCGGCGCGATGCTCTGCTCGGCGACAGGCTCAACCGGGGTAGCCGCCTGCTGTTGCGGCGCGAGAATTTTCCGCGCTTCCTGCTCCAAAGACAGAATGTGTTCGTTGTGCAGTTGCCGGCGAATTTCGTCGGCGCCTATTTCCCGTTCAACTTCCTGTTTGATGGCGTTGAAACTGCGTTTCAGGCGCCCGATCCACAGGCCGGCCGTACGCGCGGCGCCGGGCAGGCGTTCAGGCCCAAGCACCAACAGGGCGATGAGGCCGACGAGCAGCAGTTCAGAGAAGCTGATACCAAACATTAGTCAGTGCTCACGAGTCTTTGCGGATCGGCTCTTCGACTTTCTCTGCCTGGACATCGAAGGTGCGACGTTCAGTGATCGGCTGAGTGGCCTGTGGGTGAACAGGCTGCGCCGGTGGGACCGGGTTGGCGGCGGGGTCGGCCGGCTTTTCGTCGTCGTTCATGGCCTTGCGAAAGCCCTTGATGGATTCGCCGACATCGGTGCCCAGGTTTTTCAGCTTCTTGGTGCCGAACACCAGCACAACGACCACAAGAATGACGATCCAGTGTTTCCAGTCAAAAATGCCCATGCTGCAATTCCTCGGTCAAAAAGTTATTCAGGTGGACGGGCGCGAAGCCTTTTCGGCGTGCCCGGACAAGCCGAAGCGACGGTCCAGTTCATCAAGCACGGCCTGCGGATGCTGCCCCAGTTGGGCGAGCATCACCAGGCTATGGAACCACAGGTCGGCGGTTTCGTAGATTACATCGCTGTAATCGCCGCTGATCTGGGCGTCCTTGGCAGCAATAATCGTCTCGACGGATTCTTCGCCGAGCTTTTCGAGAATCTTGTTCAGACCCTTGTGATACAGGCTGGCAACATAGGAACTGTCGGCAGCCGCGCCTTTGCGGTCTTCCAGCACCTGGGCCAGACGGTTGAGTGTATCGGTCATGTTCAGTGTCCTGCCGAATAGATAGCGTGCGGGTCTTTGAGCACGGGCTCGACGGTCTTCCACTCGCCGTTTTCAAACACGCGGTAGAAGCAGCTATGACGGCCGGTGTGACAGGCGATGTCGCCGATCTGCTCGACCTTGAGGATTACCACGTCGGCGTCGCAGTCGATGCGCATCTCGTGCAAGGTTTGCACGTGCCCGGACTCTTCACCCTTGCGCCACAGTTTGCCACGGGAACGTGACCAGTAAATGGCACGCTGCTCGGCGGCAGTCAGGCTCAGGGCCTCGCGGTTCATCCAGGCCATCATCAGTACGCGCCCGGTCTTGTAGTCCTGGGCAATGGCCGGCACCAGGCCGTCACTGTCCCATTTGATTTCGTCCAGCCAGTCTTTCATCTTTGACTCCGACAACCGGGCGCTGTCAGCCTCGGCGATTTGCAACAGTGTATAACCGGACTGGCTATCGACGCACGATCAGATACACACCCACGGCGACCATGATGCCAGCCGGCCAGTGCCCCAGTTCATTCAATGGACCGCCGGCAGCCAGCACTGCGCCACCGGCCAGGTGCCCGGCACCCAGCAGGCGAAGGAGCCAGTCGTCCTTGCGTTTGTGCCACGACGCCGCCGTGTCCTTGGCGTGGGGCTGGGACATGCGCTCCAGCAAATCGCGGGTCATGTTGGCCAGGTGCGGCAGCTGTTCGACCTGGCTTTGCAGGTTGCCCAGCAGGGTTTTCGGGCTGACCCGCTCGCGCATCCAGCGTTCCAGGAACGGCTGGGCGGTGTTCCACAGGTCCAGGTCCGGGTACAGCTGGCGGCCCAGGCCTTCGATGTTCAGCAGGGTTTTCTGCAGCAGCACCAACTGCGGTTGCACTTCCATATTGAAGCGCCGGGCAGTCTGGAACAGGCGCATCAGCACCTGGCCGAAAGAAATATCTTTTAACGGTTTTTCGAAGATCGGCTCGCAGACGGTACGGATCGCCGCTTCGAATTCGTTGAGTTTGGTTTCCGCCGGCACCCAGCCCGAGTCGATATGCAGTTGCGCCACACGGCGGTAGTCGCGCTTGAAGAAGGCGAACAGGTTGCGGGCCAGGTAATCCTGGTCTTCCGGGGTCAGGCTGCCGACGATGCCGCAGTCGATCGCAATGTACTGCGGGCTCCACGGGTTCACGGTACTGACGAAGATGTTGCCGGGGTGCATGTCGGCGTGGAAAAAGCTGTCGCGGAACACCTGGGTGAAGAAGATTTCCACACCGCGCTCGGCAAGCATTTTCATGTCGGTGCGCTGGTCGGCCAGGGTGGCCAGGTCGGTGACCTGAATCCCGTAGATGCGTTCCATCACCAGCACTTTCGGCCGGCACCAGTCCCAATACACTTGCGGCACGTACAACAGCTGTGAGCCTTCGAAGTTGCGCTTGAGCTGGCTGGCGTTGGCGGCTTCGCGCAGCAGGTCGAGTTCGTCGTAGATGGTTTTTTCGTAGTCCTGGACCACGTCCACCGGGTGCAGCAGGCGTGCATCGGCAGAGAAGTGCTCGGCGGCGCGGGCGAGAATGAACAGCCACGCCAGGTCCTGGCCGATGATCGGCTTGAGGCCGGGGCGGATCACTTTGACCACCACTTCTTCACCGCTTTTGAGCTGTGCGGCATGAACCTGGGCCACCGAGGCGGAGGCCAGTGGCTCAATGTCGAAACGGCTGAACACTTCGCTGATCTTCTTGCCCAACTGTTCTTCGATCAGTTTCACCGCCACCTGCGAATCAAACGGCGGTACGCGGTCCTGCAATAACATCAGTTCGTCGGCGATGTCTTCAGGCAGCAGGTCGCGGCGGGTGGACAGGATCTGTCCGAACTTGATGAAGATCGGGCCCAGGTCCTGCAACGCCAGGCGCAGGCGGGCGCCACGGGTAAGTGTAAGGGTCTTGCGCGGGAACCAGCGCCACGGCAGCACATAACGGACCGCCAGCAGGAACCACGGCAGAGGCAGGGCGAACAGCAGGTCATCGAGGCGGTAGCGGATTACGACGCGCTGGATACGAAACAAACGGCGGACGGCGAGCAGCTTCATGCGTTATCGCTTGAATCAAGGGATTGGCTCAGGCGCTCGAAGCGCGCCTCAAGACGTTCCAGGTCGAGTTTGGCCTGATCGAGTTCACGAAAGCGCGCTTCGGCTTCCCGTTGTCCGACCAGGGTGCGCGATTCTTCGCTCAGGTATTCGGCGAGGTTCTGGTTCAGGCTGGCAAAGCCCTGCTGATACCAGCGCGTGCGGCTGCGCAGGTGGCCACTGATCAGTTGCGTGGCCACCGGGCCGACCCAGCGGGACAGCTCGTATTCCCAATCCAGTTCCAGGTCTTGCAGCACGGCGGCCAGGTCCATCAGCACCGCGCTATCGCCCTCAAGCTCAACGTCAGGGCCGTGGAGGATCGCTGTCTTGTCCCGGCTTAACGCGAGGCGCAGCAGGCTGGAAGCAGGGGCGCGCAGGGTGCAGTCGGAATCGGCGGCCCAATGGGATGCCAGCAGCAGGCCTTCATCGCTGGGCAGGATAAACAGCTGCAAGGCGGGGCTTGTGCAGTCGACGGCAATGATCTTGCCGTTCAAGTGCGCCAGTCGCGCCAGGGCGGTGCTGTCCAGGCGCAGGACACGGTTGAGGCCGTGTTCGACGCTGGCGAGAAGGCCTGTGAACAGCATCAGGGCTTGATGCCGCGGTGCAGGGCGACGATGCCAGAAGTCATGTTGTGGTAGGTCACGCGGTCGAAACCGGCTTCTACCATCATCGACTTCAGGGTTTCCTGGTTGGGGTGCATGCGGATCGATTCGGCCAGGTAGCGGTAGCTCTCGGCGTCATTGGTGATCAGCTTGCCCATCAACGGCATGAAGGCGAACGAGTAGGTGTCGTAGACCTTGGACATCAGCGCGTTGGTGGGCTTGGAGAACTCCAGCACCAACAGGCGGCCGCCGGGCTTGAGCACCCGCAGCATGGAGCGCAGGGCGTCTTCCTTGTGGGTGACGTTACGCAGGCCGAAGGCGATGGTCACGCAGTCGAAGTGGTTGTCGGGGAACGGCAGCTTTTCAGCATCGGCCTGGACGAACTCGACATTGCCGGCCACGCCTTTATCCAGCAGGCGATCGCGCCCCACCTTGAGCATCGAGCCGTTGATGTCGGCCAATACCACTTGGCCAGTAGGGCCAACCAGTTTGGAAAACTTTGCCGCCAGATCGCCCGTGCCGCCGGCGATGTCCAGCACGCGGTTGCCGGTGCGTACGCCGGACAGTTCGATGGTGAAGCGCTTCCACAGGCGATGCATGCCGCCGGACAGCACGTCGTTCATCAGGTCGTACTTGGCGGCCACGGAGTGGAACACCTCAGCGACTTTTTCCGCTTTCTGGCTTTCCGGGACGTTCTTGAAACCGAAGTGAGTGGTGGGTTCGGCATCGCTGCCTTTGCGCTGATCAGTCATATCGCTGTCACCAAAAGAGAATGCGGGACATTCTAATCCCCAAGGCATGCTTTGTCTTGGCAAGGGTGAAGGTAAGATAGGTGGCCACCGAGACCTTTTGCCGCATGGGTGGTCAATAAGTCTCTATAAGGAGGAGTCATTCAAATGGCCCGTATACAGGTTGAGCGTGCCCACACTCTCGGTAAGGAAGCTGCCCGAGAAAAGGCTGACAAGTTGGCGCACAAACTCAAGGAACAATATGGCCTGGAGCCGTCCTGGTCCGGCGACACGCTGAACCTCAAGCGCTCCGGCGTCAAAGGCACCGTGAAAGTGGCTGAAGATTCCCTCAGGATTGAGGTTGAACTGGGCCTGTTGATGTCGGCCATGAGTGGCACTATCAAGTCTGAAATCGAGAAGGCACTGGATAAGGCGCTGGCCTGATTCACGACGTGTAGTCGCAGTTGATGACTGTGGCTATAAGCGCTTTAGTATTGTTCTTAGGGTGCCGATTCTAATTTTTCTGCCTACTTTGTGCCCAAGCCCTCAACTCCTGTGGGCAGTTCCTCCACCCTTTTATGCGTGAGGTGCACCATGGCCAAAGTTATTTTGAAGAAAAAAATCGACGCTTCGACTAACACCCTGAGCGACGTTAAAACCTATGCCCGCAAGATCTGGCTGGCCGGCTTGGGGGCTTATGCCAAGGTTGGCAGTGAGGGCAGCGAGTACTTCAAAGAACTCATCAAGACTGGTCAACATGTTGAAAGCAAAGGCAAAAAAGTTGCGATTGAGCAACTTGATGCGGCCAACAGTCAGATTGATCAAGTCAAGAGCAATGTCTTCAGCGTCAAAGGTCGTGTCGAAGTGCAGCTGGATAAAGTCGAGAAGGCTTTTGATGCTCGTGTTGCAAGTGCCTTGAATCGGATCGGCATTGCGTCTAAACATGACGTGGAGACAGTCTCTGCTAAGCTCGATGAGCTGACGGCATTGCTCGAACGTGTCGCGCGTAAACATTAAGGAGATAACGGGATGGCTGGTAAAAAGAATACTGAGAAAGAAGGCAGCTCGTGGATTGGGGAAGTCGAAAAATACTCCCGCAAGATCTGGCTTGCTGGTTTAGGCGTGTACTCGAAGGTCAGCAGTGACGGCGGTAAATACTTCGAGACCTTGGTTAAAGACGGCGAGAAAGCCGAGAAGTTGACCAAGAGCACAGTGGGTAAACAAGTAGATGCAGCAAAGGCAACTGCAGGTTCTGCCAAGTCTCGCATCAATGCGGTTAAAAACCAGGCATTGGGCAAGTGGGATGAGTTGGAAGGCGCTTTCGACAAGCGTCTGAACAGTGCCATTTCGCGACTGGGCGTACCCAGCCGCAATGAAGTGAAGGCGCTGCACAGCAAGGTCGATACCTTGACCAAGCAAATCGAAAAACTCACAGGCGCCAAAGTGGCTCCAGTGGCGGCGAAAACCGCAGCGGCAAAACCTGCTGCCAAGCCTGCCGCCAAGCCTGCCGCTAAAACCGCTGCCGCCAAACCAACAGCGAAAAGCCCGGCCAAACCGTTGGTCAAGGCCGCCGCCAAACCAGCGGCCAAGGCGCCAGCAAAAACAGCGGCTAAACCTGCTGCCAAGCCAGTGGCCAAAACCGCAGCGTCCAAACCTGCTGCTAAACCTGTCGCGGCTAAAGCTGCTGCAAAACCAGCCGCAGCGAAGAAACCTGCTGTAGCCAAGAAGCCAGCCGCTCCAAAGCCAGTCATTGCGGCCAAACCCGCAACCCCGGCACCCGCGACCAACTCGGCCACCGCGCCGACGCAGACCGCTGCTACCCCGACTGCAACTTCGGTAACCCCGACGCCTACCAGTCAGTCCTGATTTTAACGGGACACGCAAAAACGCCCGGCCTGCAAAGGCCTGTAGGGGCCGGGCTTGCCCGCGATAGCGTTACCTCGGTCTGACTGTGTTAGCGAGGTGACTGCATCGCGGGCAAGCCCGGCTCCCACATTTGGCCGGCGCTTTTTCACAGATCCGCTTCATCCAGGTAGTGCAGTGCCAACCGCTCTGTCGCCAGCCGTGCCGGCAACAGAAGATGTGGCGCCACCAGCATCATGATCTGGTACACCACCACCCGCACCTCACCTTCGCGGTCGAGAATCCGCTGGTAATCCAGGGAAAACAGCAGGGTCATGGTGATCTGTTCCACCAGTTGCCCCAACGCCTGGGTATCGCTGACCAATTGCCCCTCGGTCTTGAGTCGCGCCAACAGCGAGGCCAGCGTTCGTTTCAACGCATTCAGCAGGTTACGGATGCCCTTGGCCAGTTTCGGCAAGCGCCCGGCCAGGTTCGACAGGTCCTGGAACAGAAACCGGTAGTGGGCCATGCGCTCCACGATCAGGTGCAGGAACAACCAGTAATCCTCAGCGGCCAGTTGCACATCCGGCGGCGGATCGAGCAGGGGGGCCAACTCACCCTGAAAACGCTCAAACAAGCCGAGCACCAAGGGCTCCTTGCCGTGGAAGTGGTAGTAGAGGTTACCGGGGCTGATCCCCATTTCATTGGCCACCTCCATGGTCGATACGTTCGGCTCGCCCTTGTAGTTGAACAACAGCAAGGCACATTCAAGGATACGGTCGCGGGTTTTCATCCAGTCTTCTTAAGTAATCGGTGAGTCAAGTTGTCAACGGACCCGCACATACGTGCCGGGCGCAGCTTCCATTGGTGGGTAATTTTGGTTGCCCAGAGCAGTCAGCGTTTCGCGCTGGACCCCTGAACGCTGCTGTATCCACTCCAGCCACTGCGGCCACCAACTGCCCTCGATGTGGTTTGCATCGTAGTACCAGGCGCGCGGGTCGCTGCTCAGCTTGATGTTTTCGACGAAGTTAGCCTTGGGGTTGCTCGGCGGGTTGAGGATGCTCTGGATATGCCCGCTGTTGGACAGCACGAAGCGTTTCTCGCCGCCCAGCAGCAAGGTCGAGCGGTAGACTGCGTCCCATGGGGTGATGTGATCGTTGATCCCGGCCACGCTGAAGCTGTCCACCGTGACCTTCTGCAAGTCGATAGGTGTGCCACAGACTTCCAGGCCGCCAGGGTGGCTCAGTGGGTTGTGCTTGAAGAAATCCAGCAGGTCGCCGTGCAGGGCAGCGGGAAGGCGGGTGTTGTCGTTGTTCCAGTACAGGATGTCGAACGCCGGCGGTTCCTTGCCCAGCAGGTAGTTGTTGATCCAGTAATTCCAGATCAGGTCGTTGGGGCGCATCCAGGCAAACACCTTGGCCATGTCCCGGCCGTCCAGTACGCCTTGTTGATAGGAGTGGCGCTTGGCGGCTTCCAGGGTTTGCTCGTCGGCGAACAGCGTGGCGGGGCTGTCGATCTGGCTATCCAGCAAGCTCACCAGATAGCTGGCGCTGGAGATGCGCCGCAACTGCCGCTTGGCTTGCAGATGGCCTTGCAACGCAGCAATGGTCAGGCCGCCGGCGCAGGCGCCCATCAGGTTGACTTCGCGAGCGCCGGTGATCGCCCGGCAGATGTTCAGCGCTTCTTCCAGCGCCGCCACATAGGTGGACAGGCCCCATTCCCGATGCCGCACGTCCGGGTTACGCCAGCTGACCATAAACACTTGCAGGCCATTTTTCAGGGCGTACTGGACGAAGCTGTTGGCCGGGCTCAGGTCAAAGATGTAGTACTTGTTGATTTGCGGCGGTACCACCAGTAGCGGCTTGGCGTACTGTTTTTCGCTCATGGGCTTGTACTGGATCAGCTCCAGCAACTCGTTGCGAAACACTACCGAGCCAGGAGTGGTGGCGACGGTCTTGCCGACCTCAAAGGCTTGCTTGGTGACTTGCCGAGGCAAGCCGTTGTTGTGCAGCAGGTCGTCAAACAGATTGCTGACGCCGCGCACCACGCTGTTGCCACCGGAGTTGAGCAGCTCCTTGATCGCCAAGGGATTGAGCAGGGTGTTGGACGGCGATACAGCGTCGTTTAGCAGGGAAAAGGCAAAGTGCGCCCGCGCCCGATCATCAGTGCTCAGGTTGCTGTCGTCGATCCAGCGCTTGGTCTGCTTTTGCCAGCTCAAATAGGCTTGCAGGCTGCGCCGGTACAGCGGGTTGAGCTGCCAGGTGGGGTCGGCGAAGCGGCTGTCATGGGGGTTGGGTTCATGCACGATTTCCCCCAGCAACACCCGACCCAACTGCCCACCCAGGGCCAAGGCATGCCGCGCGCTATGTAGCGGGTTGCGCAGGCCATGGGCCGCAACACTGCGCAGGGTCGACAGCAAATCCCGACCACGCAGGCCGGTGATCGCGCTTTGTGCATTGATGAACGTAGCGGGTGTGGGCACCGGGCTCGTCACGGGTCTGTCTCGCATGAGTCAACACTCCTTCCTCAATCCGCTAACGTGCACGCCAATTCAGAACCATAGTCGGTTCTGGCCAAGTTGCGCGGCGGGTCGTCCTGACCCGTCTGCGCAACCTTCGTTACAAAGCCGGTTGCGGGTGGATCACCGCGCGCAGGCGCTCTTCCTGGAGAAACTTCATGATGATCGGCGCCACTGCTTCGGCGCGGGTAATCAGGAACAAATGACCGTCGTCGATGATGTGCAACTGAGCATTGGGGATACGCCAGGCCAGCATGCGCATATTGACCAGCGGGATCAGTGGGTCGTCGTCGCCCGCCAGCACCAGGGTCGGCTGCTTGATCTTGTGCAGCCAGTGGATGCTGGTCCAGCCAAGGCCGGCGAACAGTTGCCAGTAGTAGCCCAACTTGCCGGCCGAACGCACTTTGCTGGCGTGTTCGGCGGCCAGTTTTGAATCCCGGCGGAACGAGCCGCCATAGATCATCGGAGCAATACGCACTACATGAGACGGTTGGATGTAACGCCGTGGGCTTGCCATCAGCCACAGCACTTTCGGTTTGCCGGGCACCATGACCGCCCCGGCGGCAGTGGCCGCAAGGATCAGTTTCTTGCAGCGTTCCGGGTAGTCATAGGCAAACTGCTGGGCCAGGGCACCGCCCCAGGAAACCCCAACCACGTTGACCTGGCCATAGTCCAGGTAATCGAGCATGCGTGCGGTGAGTTTTGCCAGGCCGGGAAAGCGATAGGGTCGTCTGGGCGTCGAGGAACCGCCGACACCGGGAACATCAAAGGCAATTACCTCCAGGTCCGGGTCCAGGGCCTGGACGAACGGAAACACTAGCTCAAGGTTGGCGCCGATGCCGTTGAAAATCAGCAGCGGCGTCAAGTGAGACTTGCCCGGTCGCACCGCCGTGCGGATGGTCTGGCCATTCAGGTCGATGGTGCGGAAGATGAACGGTTGCGGCATGGGCTTACCCTGCGTGTTAGTGGAGGCAGCTTCAGGCCGCAAGCTGCAAGATGAGTGCAATCACCTTGCAGCTTGTAGTTTGAGGCTTGCCGCTATCGTTCGTGCACATAGGTTCCGGGTGCCGCTTCAGCAGCGGCGTACGTTTTATTGCCTAGCGCCGCCGGTGCTTTTTTCAACTTCCCCGACCGTTCTGTCTGCCACACCTGCCAATGCAGCCACCACGAATCAGTGTGCTTGGTGGCATTTTCCTGCCAGTCCAGTGCCTTGCTCGGCATGGTGTCGCTGGTCTGGTAGCGCGACTTGGGATTGCCCGGCGGGTTGAGGATGCTTTGGATATGCCCGCTGCTGGACAGCACGAACTCGACCTTGCCGCCAAACAGCTGCGCCGACTTGTAGCAGGACTGCCACGGGGTGATGTGGTCGTTGGTGCCTGCGAGGGAATAGATATCGGTGGTGACCTGTTTCAAGTCAATCGGCGTACCGCACACCTCCAGGGCATTGGCGCGTATCAGCGGGTTGTTCTTGAACAACTCGATCAGGTCGCCATGAAACGCTGCCGGCAAACGGGTGGTGTCGTTGTTCCAGAACAGGATGTCGAAGACCGGCGGCTCGTTGCCCAGCAGGTAATTGTTGACCCAGTAGTTCCAGATCAAATCATTGGGGCGCATCCAGGCGAACACCTTGGCCATGTCCCGGCCTTCCAGCACGCCGGCCTGATAGGAGTGGCGCTTGGCCGCTTCCAGGGTCTGTTCGTCGACGAACAGCGCCACCTGGGTGTCCAGGGTGGTGTCCAGCACGCTTACCAACAGAGTCAGGGCGTTGACCTTCTTCTCCCCCAGCGCCGCGTAGTGGCCCAGTAGGGCGGTGCAGGTGATGCCGCCGGAGCAGGCCCCGAGCATGTTCACGTCTTTGCTGCCGGTGATCGCGGTGACCACATCGACCGCTTCTTTCAGCGCTTCGATATAGGTCGACAGGCCCCACTCGCGCTGGGCCTTGGTCGGGTTGCGCCAACTGACGATAAAAGTCTGCTGGTTATTGCGCAGGCAGAAGCGCGCCAGGCTCTTATCCGGGCTCAGGTCGAAGACATAGAATTTATTGATCTGTGGCGGTACCACCAGCAGCGGGCGTTCGTGCACTTGCTCGGTGATTGGCTTGTACTGGATCAACTCCAGGACGTCGTTGCGAAACACCACGGCGCCTTCGGTGGTGCCCAGGCTCTTGCCCACTTCAAAGGCACCCATGTTGACCTGGCTCGGCATGCCGCCGTTGTGAACCATGTCCTTGGCCAAGTGCGAGAGACCGTCCAGAAGGCTTTTGCCGCCGGTTTCGAAGAAGCGTTTGACGGCGGCCGGGTTGGCGGCGCTGTTGGTCGGGGCCATGGCTTCGGTCATCAGGTTGATGACGAAGTGGCCGCGGCTGATGTCCTGCTCCGATAGGTTGCTGTCGCCGATCCAGTCGTGCAGTTCCTTGCGCCACGCCAGGTAGGTTTGCAGATAACGTTTGTAGAGTGGGTTCTGGCTCCACGCCGGGTCGTTGAAGCGACGGTCGTCGCTCTCGGGCGCAAGCTCGGATTTGCCAAATACCACATTCTTTAACTCGGCGCCAAAGTGGGCGACGTGCTTGACGCTATGCAACGGTTGCTTGATGGCCAGGGTCAGCACCATTCGAGCAGAAGCCAGTAAATCCTTTTTGCGCAAGGCGATGATCGGGTTCAGCCCAAGAGTGTTTTCCGAGGCTTGGCGTTTCAAGTCATCGTTATTCTTGTTACTCATCTACGACGCTCCATTGTCCGAAAGACGAGTACCGGGTACCGCTGTGCACCTATTCTCGGCACACAACACAAGCCTGGTACTGCTGCTCGGGTCACCGTTAATACCGCATCATCAAATGCAGAGAACTTGCCAGTTACATTGGTTACCCGAGTTTAATTTTTTTCGCAAGCAGGCCAATCGTTGGCCATGAGACAGGGCATTCAAACAGATGGAATTAGAAAATGCCCACTAATGAGCAAGAGGCGCGGACTAGAGCATTAGCCTGACGACCGACTGACTCGGGTCGCGGGTTTTTCCGGCGGCTTTGAGCTCGGCAAGATAATCGGCCCATAGAGCGTCTTGACGCATGGCGAGCTGATAGAGGTAATCCCAAGTGAACAGTCCGCTGTCATGGCCGTCGTCGAAGGTCAGTTTCAGTGCGTACTGGCCGGCAGGTTCAATCTTGCTCAAGCCGACATTGAGCTTGCCAAATTGTAGGATCGGTTTGCCGTGGCCCTGGACCTCGGCGGAAGGCGAGTGTACTCGCAGGAATTCGGCAGGCAGGTGATAGACCTCATCCGGACCGTAGGTCAGGGACAGGCTTTTTGAGGCTTTGTGCAGGTTGATGGCGGTAGGTAGTTTGGTCATAGGAGCGCCTTGGACGGCAAGCTTTAAGCTACAAGCCGCAAGTTGAACACAATCAACTTACAGCTTATAGCTTGCCGCTTGAAGCTTACAGAATGTAACGAGACAGATCTTCGTTCTGCGCCAATTCGCCAAGGTGGCCGTTGACGTAGTCGGCGTCGATCTTGATAGCCTCGCCATTCTGGGTGCCCGCTATGTCGCCGGCACTGAAGGATACTTCCTCAAGCAAACGCTCAAGCAAAGTGTGCAGGCGGCGGGCACCGATGTTCTCGGTCTTCTCGTTGACCTGCCAGGCGATCTCCGCCAGGCGCTTGATGCCGTCCGGCAAAAACTCGATGGCCAGGCCTTCGGTTTTCAGCAGCTCGCGGTATTGCTCAGTCAGCGATGCGTGCGGCTCGCTGAGAATGCGCTCGAAGTCGCCCGGGGTCAGCGCCTTGAGTTCTACGCGAATCGGCAGGCGGCCTTGCAGCTCCGGCACCAGGTCGCTTGGTTTGCTCAGGTGAAACGCGCCGGAAGCGATAAACAGGATGTGGTCGGTCTTGACCATGCCCAGCTTGGTGTTGACGGTGCAGCCTTCGATCAGCGGCAGCAAATCGCGCTGTACGCCTTCACGGGAAACGTCGACGCCACCGGAGTTACCGCGCTTGGCGACTTTATCGATCTCGTCGATAAACACGATGCCGTGCTGTTCGACCGCTTCCAGGGCCTTGGCCTTGAGTTCCTCCTCGTTGACCAGGCGCCCAGCCTCTTCGTCACGCACCAGTTTCAGCGCGTCCTTGACCTTGAGCTTGCGACTTTTCTTCTTGCCCTTGCCCATGTTGGCAAACAAGCTTTGCAGCTGGTTGGTCATTTCTTCCATGCCAGGCGGCGCGGAGATGTCGACGCCGGAGACTTCGGCGACTTCTATCTCGATTTCCTTGTCGTCCAACTGGCCTTCACGCAGACGCTTGCGGAACAGCTGGCGGGTGTTGGAGTCCTGGCTTGGCGCGGCATCTTCGTTGAAGCCCATGCGTGCCGGTGGCAGCAGAGCGTCGAGGATGCGTTCTTCGGCGGCGTCTTCGGCGCGGTGACTGACCTTGGTCATTTCCTGTTCGCGCAGCAGTTTCAGGGCAGCGTCGGCCAGGTCACGAATGATCGACTCGACGTCACGGCCCACATAGCCAACTTCGGTGAACTTGGTCGCCTCGACCTTGATGAATGGCGCGTTGGCCAGTTTGGCCAGGCGACGGGCGATTTCGGTTTTACCGACACCTGTAGGGCCGATCATCAGGATGTTCTTGGGGGTTACTTCAACGCGCAGTTCTTCGGGCAGTTGCATCCGGCGCCAGCGGTTACGCAGGGCGATGGCAACGGCGCGCTTGGCATCGTCCTGGCCGATGATATGGCGATTGAGTTCATGGACGATTTCGCGGGGAGTCATGGACATAATAATTGACGGTCCTCAAGCCTGAAAAGCCAGCGGCTTATTCGGCGAGGTCCTGCTCCTCAATGGTGAAGTTGTGGTTGGTAAAAACGCAGATATCGCCAGCGATACCGAGGGCCGTTTCAACGATTTCACGGGCCGACAGATCGGTTTTTTTCAACAGTGCGCTGGCGGCGGCCTGGGCGTAGCCGCCGCCGGAGCCCATGGCGATCAGGCCGTCTTCCGGTTCTACCACATCGCCGTTGCCGGTGATGATCAAGGACGCGTCCTTGTTGGCGACGGCGAGCATGGCTTCCAGGCGGCTCAGGGAACGGTCGGTGCGCCATTCCTTGGCAAGCTCGACGGCAGCGCGGACCAGATGGCCCTGGTGTTTTTCCAGCTGGCCTTCGAAACGCTCGAAAAGGGTGAAGGCGTCAGCGGTGGCGCCGGCAAAGCCTGCGATGACCTGGCCGTGGTACAGGCGACGTACTTTTTTCGCGTTGCCTTTCATCACGGTATTGCCAAGGGAAACCTGGCCGTCGCCGCCCATGACGACTTTGCCGTGGCGGCGAACTGAAACGATGGTGGTCAAGGGGAGAGTCTCCACGCAGCGGGGCGAAAATGCCCTGATGGAACTCATATGGGGGTGGCGGGGAGTATTTCAACCGTAGGACTTGTGGTGAGCGGGCTTGCCCGCGTTGGGCTGCGTAGCAGCCCCAATAAGAGCTCTGCGGTTTTCAGGCAAGCGGTGGGGCAGGCTTTTTAGGGCTGCTACGCAGGCCAACGGGGGCAAGCCCCCTCGCCACAATAGGTGTTCGCCATAGGATCGACGTTCCGATCAGCGGCTTTGGCGTTGTTGTAACAACAGGTTGCTAAACCCTGCGCCGGCCAGCTGTTTCTGAGCCACGGTCAACTGTTCACGGTTGCTGAACGGGCCTACCAGTACGCGATACCAGGTCGCATCCTTCACCGTTCCCGACTCCACTGTCACCGCCTGCCCGAGCAGAATAATTTGCGCCCGCACACGATCAGCATCCGCCTGCTTGGGGAACGAACCCGCCTGCAGGAAGAATTTGGTCACCGGCGCTGCCTTGGTGGTAGTGACCGGTGGCGGCGGTGGCGGAGTGATCCCCGCCAGCGCAGCCTGGGCCCGTGCGGTATCGATCTTCGCCGCTTCGGCCGGGGTTACCGGAACTTGCGGCGTAGGCAGGGTTTTCTCCGGTACGGCGTCTTGCGGAACGATCACTTCCGATTCCGGCAGCAGGGTGTAGAAGTCATATTTCGGCTTCACGGGCGCGGTAGGGCTAGGCGGCGTCTTGTTCGCTTCGGCGATCTTGCTGGCCTTCTGTTGCTCTTGCTTGACCCGTTTGACGTCATCGCCCTGGCCCGGCTCCAGCTTCATCAGAAACACAATAAACGCACCGACCGTCAGGCCGATGGCCAGCCACATCCAGCCCGGAATCGGTTTCTTTGCCGGTGCCTGGTAGCGGCTGGCGCCACGTTTGGGTGCAGGTTTTTTCTTGGCAGCCAACTTACATACGCTCCAGAGTTTCCAGGCCCAACAGTTCCAGGCCTTGCTTGAGGGTCCGTCCAGCCAATGCGGCGAGGCGCAAGCGGCTTTGCTTTTGGGCTTCGTCGTCTGCGCTCAGGATCGGGCAGTTCTCGTAGAAACTGGAGAACAGCCCTGCAACTTCGTACAGGTAAGTGCAGAGCATATGCGGCGTGCCTTTCTCGCCGACGTTGTTGAGCACTTCGCCAAATTGAGCGAGCTTGGTGGCCAGCTCATGTTCCTGAGGCGCCTGCAGGTTGATCTGGCCTTCGACTTCGCTGAAGTCCTTGCCCAGCTTGCGGAACACACCGGCGACCCGAGTGTAGGCATACAGCAGGTACGGCGCGGTGTTGCCTTCGAAGTTGAGCATCAACTCGAAGTTAAAGCTGTAGTCGCTGGTGCGGTGCTTGGACAGATCGGCGTATTTCACCGCGCCAATGCCGACGACCTTGGCGATGTTACGCAGGTCGGCTTCGGCCAGCTCCGGGTTCTTTTCCTTCACCAGTGTGTAGGCGCGTTCCTGGGCTTCGTTCAGCAGGTCGATCAGCTTCACGGTGCCGCCATCGCGGGTCTTGAACGGACGGCCATCGGCGCCGTTCATGGTGCCGAAGCCCATGTGTTCCATGTGCATCGGGTGGGTGACGAACCCGGCCAGACGGGCCACTTCGAACACTTGCTGGAAGTGCAGGGCCTGGCGCTGGTCGACGAAATACAGGGCGCGATCAGCCTTCAGCACGCCGCTGCGGTAGCGCACGGCCGCCAGGTCGGTGGTGGCGTAGAGGTAGCCGCCATCGGCCTTGACGATGATTACCGGCAGCGGCTCGCCGTCGGCGGTCTTGAAATCGTCGAGGAATACGCACTGGGCGCCGTTGCTTTCCACCAGCAGGCCCTTGGCCTTGAGGTCGTTGACCACGTTGATCAAGTCGTCGTTATAGGCGCTTTCGCCCATCACGTCGGCCATGGTCAGCTTGACGTTCAGCCGCTCGTAGATTTCCTGGCAGTGGGACAGGGAGATATCGCGAAAGCGTGCCCACAGTTCCAGGCATTCCTTGTCGCCGGCCTGCAGCTTGACCACCAGGCTACGGGCGCGGTCGGCGAATTCTTCGGATTCGTCGAAGCGCTTTTTGGCGGCGCGGTAAAAGTTTTCCAGATCGGCCAGCTCGTTGCTGGTGATCGGGTTTTCCTGCAGGTACGCCATCAGCATGCCGAACTGGGTGCCCCAGTCGCCTACGTGGTTCTGGCGAATCACGGTGTCGCCGAGAAACTCCAGAACCCGTGACACGCCGTCGCCAATGATGGTCGAGCGCAAGTGGCCGACGTGCATTTCCTTGGCGAGGTTCGGTGCCGACAGGTCGACGACCACACGCTGCACGGGACCAGCCTTGCGCACGCCGATTTTGGCGTCGGCAAGGCCCGCGTCCAGGCGCGAAGCCAGGGCTTGGGTGTTCTGGAAGATATTGATAAACCCGGGGCCGGCGATTTCGGCCTTGCTGACTTGCGGGTCGGCTGGCAGCGCGGCGATGATTTTTTCCGCCAGGTCGCGAGGTTTCATGCCGGCCGGCTTGGCCAGCATCATGGCGATGTTGCTGGCGAAGTCACCGTGGGTCTTGTCTCGGGAGTTTTCCACCTGAATCGCCGGCGTCAGGCCTTCAGGTAAAACACCTTCGTTGACGAGTTGGGTGAGGGCTTGTTGGATCAACTGGCGAATGGCGTCTTTCATGGTGTTCTCTTTCGACCGCAAGCAGCGGCGCGCGATGCGCAGGTGGAAAAACTGGACATTATCCGTTGCGAGGGCGTGCTTGCCAACCGCTCAGACAGGTTGGCGGACCTTCGGGTTCTATCGGGAGAACCCAACCCCCAAGTAGTAAGCTTGCTCCTGCAAGGGGGTTAGTACAAATCTACTGGGTCCACATCCAGCGACCAACGTACTTGCCGCCCGCTGGGCATTTGCTCCAGGGCCAGCAGCCAACTGCTTAATAAACGATGCAACGGCGCGCGGGCGTTAGCCTGCAAGAGTAGCTGCGCGCGATAGCGACCGGCGCGGCGTTCCATCGGGGCTGGCACGGGGCCCAGTAATTCAATGCCGGTCAATCCCAGTTCACCGAGCAAACGTTCAGCCAGGCTGCACGCTTCATCGAGAAAACCCTCGGCTTGCCCAGGTTTATGGGCTTCAGCCCGCAGCAAGGCCAAATGGGAAAACGGCGGCAGCCCGGCGCAGCGGCGTTCGCTCAAGGCCTGTTCGGCAAACGCGAAATAGCCTTGTTCGGTCAGTTGAATCAGCAGCGGATGGTCGGCCAGGTGGGTCTGGATGATCACTTTACCCGGCTCCTCAGCACGCCCGGCACGCCCGGCGACTTGGACGATCAGCTGGGCCATGCGCTCGCTGGCGCGAAAATCCCCGGAAAACAGCCCGCCATCGGCATCCAGGATCGATACCAGGGTCACCCGTGGAAAGTGGTGACCTTTGGCAAGCATCTGCGTACCCACAAGAATGCACGGCTGGCCCTTCTGGATAGTGGCGAACAGCTGATTCATCGCGTCCTTGCGCGACGTACTGTCGCGGTCAACGCGCAGCACCGGATAGTCCGGAAACAGAATCCCCAGGCGTTCCTCAGCCCGCTCGGTGCCTGCGCCAACAGGACGCAGGTCGACTTTGCCGCACTTCGGGCAATGGCGCGGGACGCGTTCGACATGGCCGCAGTGATGGCAGCGCAACTCGCCGGAACGTTGGTGCACGGTCATGCGCGCATCGCAGCGGTTGCACTCGGACATCCAGCCGCAGTCGTGGCACAGCAAGGTCGGCGCAAAGCCTCGGCGATTGAGGAACACCAGCACCTGCTGGCCAGCGGCGAGGGTCTGGCCGATGGCTTGCTGCATCGGCCCGGAAATCCCGCTGTCCAGCGGACGACTTTTTACATCAAGGCGCAGGAAGCGCGGCTGCTTGGCGCCACCGGCCCGCTCATTCAGGCGCAGCAGGCCATAACGCCCGGTGTAGGCGTTGTGCAGGCTTTCCAGAGATGGCGTGGCCGAACCCAGCACAATCGGAATGTTCTCCTGGCGCGCTCGCACCAGGGCCAGGTCGCGGGCGTGATAGCGCAAACCTTCCTGCTGTTTATAGGAGCCGTCGTGTTCTTCGTCGATGATGATCAGCCCGGGATTCTTCATCGGGGTGAACAGCGCCGAACGGGTGCCGATAATAATGTCGGCCTCGCCATCCCTTGCCGCCAACCACGACTCCAGGCGCTCGCGGTCGTTGACCGCCGAGTGCACCAGGGCGATGCGCGCATTGAAGCGCTGCTCGAAACGCGCCAGGGTTTGCGGGCCGAGGTTGATCTCGGGGATCAGCACGAGTGCCTGTTTACCGGCTTCCAGGGTTTCGCGGATCAGTTGCAAATAGACTTCGGTCTTGCCGCTGCCGGTGACGCCTGCCAGCAGGAAGGCATGGAAACTGTCGAAGCCTGCACGAATGGCTTCATAAGCGGTGCGCTGTTCCGGGTTTAGCGGCAGTTCCGGCTGGGCCAGCCAGTGTTCATGGCGCTCGCCGGGGGCGTGCTTGCGAATTGCTACTTGGACCAAACCCTTGGCCAGCAGCAAGTCCAGGCTGTCCTTACTCAACAACAGCTTGCTCAGTAACTGATGGGCGACGCCGTGTGGGTGCTGGGCCAGGGTCGCCAGGGCTTCGCGCTGGCGTGGGGCGCGGGCGATGCGCGGGTCGTCCAGGCGTGCGCCGGGTGTCATTGACCAGAACCGCTCCTGGCGGGCTTCGGCCAGTTCGCCCTGGCGCAACAGCACCGGCAATGCCCAACTGAGGGTGTCACCCAAGCTGTGCTGGTAATACTGGGAAGTCCACAGGCATAGCTTGAATAATGAGGGTGGTAGCGGCGGCGTGGCGTCCAGCAGGGCCAGAGCGGCCTTGAGTTTTTCCGTCGGTACTTCGCTGTGGTCGGTGACTTCCACCAGAATGCCGATCATCTCTCGCCGACCAAATGGCACCCGCACGCGCATCCCCGGTTGCAGCTGCGACCGCAGCACGCCGGCAGGTGCGCGGTAGTCGAACAGGCGGCGCAGGGGCGAGGGCAGGGCGAGGCGCAAAATGGCGTCGGGCACGCGGGGGTTCTCATATGACAGGCGGTGAAGAAGGGCGCGAGCCTAGCAGACGAGTAGGGTGTTGGGTATGGCACGGTTTTCTGATGAAAGGGGCCTTTCTGATGGAAAACGACTTATGGTGCCGCTTGCGCGTTTAAAAAGGTCTGGTAGAATCCGCGGCCTAATTACGTGCGGTATTCAACAATAGTGTTGACTGGCGGCACGCTAGCCTGAGGAATACACCATGAAAGCCGATATTCATCCAAATTACGTTGCCATCGACGTTACCTGCAGCTGCGGTAACAAGTTCGAAACTCGTTCGACCTTCGGCAAAGCTCTGCCAATCGACGTGTGCAACGAGTGCCACCCGTTCTACACCGGTAAGCAGAAGACTCTGGATATTGGCGGCCGTGTTGACAAGTTCAAGACCCGTTTCGGTGCTTTCGGCGCTGCTAAAGTTGCTCCTGCTCCAGCAGCAGAGTAAGGCAAACGGCGTGGAAAGCCTGCCGGGCTTCTCCTCGTTGATAAAAAAGGCGTCCCTTGCGGGCGCCTTTTTTGTGTCTGCGATTTGGCTGGCGCCCGTTCAGGCCGAGGTATTTTGCCCCGCGCCGGCTGCTCTCGGTACCTTCGAGGTGCAGCGGGTGGTCGACGGCGACACGGTTCGGCTCAAAGACGGCCGCAGCGTGCGCATGATCGGTGTCAACGCGCCGGAAACCGGCAAGAAAGGTCGTTCCGACGAACCCTTCGCAGTGGCCGCGCGTCAGCGTTTACAAGGTCTGGTAGATGCCAGCGCCGGTCGGGTTGGCCTGGTGCTCGGCCAGGAGAGCAAAGATCACTACGGACGAACCCTGGCTCACCTCTATGGTGCCAATGGCGCGAACATGGAGGCGCAACTGCTCGCCGAAGGCTTGGGTTTTCAGGTGTCCGTCGCACCTAATGTTGATCTGGTCGCCTGCCAGCAGGCGGCCGAACGCAGCGCCCGACAGGCCCGCCTGGGGCTATGGCGTCAGTCGCCGGTGCAGAAAGCCTCAGTGATCGAGCGTTCCGGTTTCGCAGTGGTCAGCGGCCGGGTGAGCAAGATCGAGCGCAATCGTGGCGGAATCTGGATCGAACTGCAGGGCTCCATGGTATTGCGCGTTGCACCCAATCTGGCGGGCCAATTTGACAGTGCTCTGCTCAAGCGCCTTCAGGGCCAGCAGATCGAAGCCCGAGGCTGGGTGTTGGACCGTTCCCGCCGTGGCGGCCTGAAAAGCGGTCAGGCCCGCTGGCTCCTGCCATTGACCGACCCCGCCATGCTGCAACTGGCACAATAAGAAAAAAGTGTAGACATTTTTTCGTATGATTGTGAACAGTTAAGCCCTTGTATCCCGTGGCTCTTGGCCGAAAGTCGTAGGGCCGGGCCCTTGACACCCGTGACCACCCAGTCTTGTAGGGGCTTTGCGACACGCGTATCCTCGGCGGTCCGTCGTCCAACAGTAAAAAGCGGAATGCCGATATGTCTGATTTGAAAACTGCCGCTCTCGAATATCATGCCTTTCCTCGTCCAGGAAAGCTGAGTGTCGAACTCACCAAAGCCACTGCTACTGCCCGCGATCTGTCGCTGGCGTACAGCCCCGGTGTAGCCGAGCCCGTGCGTGAAATCGCCCGCGATCCTGAACTGGCCTACAAATACACCGGCAAGGGTAATCTGGTTGCAGTCATTTCTGATGGCACCGCGATTCTCGGCCTGGGTAACCTCGGCCCATTGGCTTCCAAGCCAGTGATGGAAGGCAAGGGCGTACTGTTCAAGCGTTTCGCCGGTATCGACGTGTTCGACATCGAAGTCGATGCCGAAAGCCCGCAAGCCTTCATCGACACCGTCAAGCGCATCTCCATCACCTTCGGTGGCATCAACCTGGAAGATATCAAGGCACCTGAGTGCTTTGAAATCGAAAAGGCGCTGATCGAGCAGTGCGACATCCCGGTATTCCACGATGACCAGCATGGTACTGCGATCGTGACCGCAGCCGGCATGATCAACGCGCTGGAAATCGTTGGCAAAAACCTCGCTGACGCCAAGATCGTCTGCCTGGGCGCTGGCGCTGCAGCTATCTCGTGCATGAAGTTGATCGTGAGCATGGGTGCCAAGCTGGAAAATATCTACATGGTCGACAGCAAGGGCGTGATCCAGTCCGAGCGTACCGACCTGAACCAGTACAAGGCGATGTTCGCCCATCCGTCCGAGAAACGTACCCTGGACGACGCCCTGAACGGCGCTGACGTATTCGTCGGTCTGTCCGGCCCGAACCTGCTGAGCGCCGAAGGCCTGAAGCTGATGGCGGCTAACCCGATTGTGTTCGCCTGCTCCAACCCGGACCCGGAAATCGCCCCGGCCCTGGCTCACGCCACCCGCGACGACGTGATCATGGCCACCGGCCGTTCGGATTATCCGAACCAGGTCAACAACGTATTGGGCTTCCCGTTCATCTTCCGTGGTGCCCTGGACGTTCGTGCCAAGCGTATCAACGAAGAAATGAAAGTGGCTGCCGCCAACGCCCTGCGTGAACTGGCCAAGTTGCCGGTGCCTCAGGAAGTGTGCGACGCCTACGGCGGTATCAAGCTGGAGTTCGGTCGTGAGTACATCATCCCGAAACCAATGGATGCCCGCCTGATCACCGTGATCTCCGACGCCGTGGCCAAGGCCGCGATCGCGACCGGTGTGGCGACTCTGCCGTATCCGAAAAACTACCCGCTCAAGAGCGTGGATGATGTGTTCAACGGCTAAGCCGTTGTAGCGCACCAACAAAAAGCCCCGACTCGCAAGAGTCGGGGCTTTTTGTTGTGTGGCGGTGGACCGTCTCTTGACCGCTCCCACGCAAAGCGTGAGAGAGATTACATTAGAACAAATCGATCGGCGCCGCCTCATCCGCTGGCAGCGGGCTGCCTGGTGCGGCGCCATTGCCCAGCTCATTGACCGACGGCGGCGTGTCTTCGCTCTTGAACAGTTCGAAGTACGCATTCGGTGTGCCCGGCACAGCGGCGCGGCCACTGATCGGGTCTATCCGCAGGCTAAGAATGCCTTCCGGCTCGGCCTGGGTGTGGGCTGGCTTGTCCTTGAGGGCGGCGCCCATGTAGCTCATCCAGATTGGCAGCGCAACGGTGCCGCCGAACTCGCGACGGCCCAGGCTTTCCGGCTGGTCGTAACCGGTCCAGACGGTGGTGATGTAGTCGGCGTTGTAGCCGGAGAACCAGGCATCCTTGGACTCGTTGGTGGTGCCGGTCTTGCCTGCCAGGTCTGTGCGGCCAAGGGCCAGGGCTCGGCGGCCAGTGCCGCGCTTGATCACATCTTCCAGCATGCTGTTGAGGATGTAGGTGGTGCGGCCGTCGACGATGCGTTCGGCCACAGCCGGCGTTTGCGGGGCAGGCGCAGCGCCTGTTGGGGCTTCGCCCGGAGTCGGTTCGATGGTGATACCGTCGTTGGCTGGCGCTGCCAAACCATCCGTCGCGGCGACGCCATTGGGCACGCTCGGCGGGTTGGCGACGAACAGCGTTTCGCCGTTGCGGCTCTCGATCTTGTCGATCAGGTACGGCGTGATCTTGTAGCCGCCGTTGGCAAAGGTGCTCCAGCCGGTGGCGACTTCCATCGGTGTGAGGGTAGCCGTACCCAAAGCCAGGGACAGGTTGCGCGGCAGGTCCTGCTTGTTGAAGCCGAACTTGCTGATGTAGTCGATGGTACGGTCGACGCCCATCGCTTGCAGCAAGCGGATCGACACCAGGTTGCGCGACTTGTACAGCGCCTCACGAACCCGGATCGGGCCAAGGAAGGTGTTGGTGTCGTTCCTCGGTCGCCAGACCTTGTCCATGTACTCATCGACAAACACAATTGGCGCGTCGTTGACCAGGCTGGCGGCGGTATAGCCATTGTCCAGTGCGGCGCTGTAGACGAACGGCTTGAAGCTGGAGCCCGGTTGGCGCTTGGCTTGGGTGGCGCGGTTGTAGTTGCTTTGTTCGAAGGCAAAACCGCCGACCAGGGCGCGGATGGCGCCGTTCTGTGGGTCCAGCGATACCAGGGCGCCTTGTGCCACCGGGACCTGGCTGAATTTCAGGCTGTCGTCCTTCTGGCGCTGCACGCGGATCAGGTCGCCGACCTGAGCCACATCCGACGGCTGCTTGGGCATCGGGCCCATGCTGTTGGTGTTGAGGAACGGACGCGCCCATTTCATGCTGTCCCAGGCCACGTGTTCTTCGCCGGTGCGGGTCAGCACCTGCACGCCATCCTTCTTCACCTGGGTGACGATGGCTGGCTCAAGGCCGCTGATTGCGCGCTGTTTACCCAGTTCTAGGGTCCAGGCGCTGAGGGTCTTGCCCGGCAGGCGTGATTCGGGGCCGCGATAGCCGTGGCGCTGGTCATAGGTGATCAGGCCTTCATGGACGGCGGTATTCGCCACTTCCTGCAAGTTGCTCGCAATGGTCGTGGTAACGCGGAAGCCTTCGGTGTAGGCCTCGCTGCCATAACGGCCGACCATCTCGGCACGGGCCATCTCGGCAATGTACGGCGCACTCACTTCCGGCGTCGGCACGTGATAGCTGGCGTTCAGTGGTTCGGTCACGGCCGTTTCATAGGCGCTCTGGTCGATCTTGCCCAGCTTGTACATCCGCCCCAGGATCCAGTCGCGGCGCTCTTTGCTGCGAGCCGGGTTGGCCAGGGGGTTGAAGCGTGAAGGGGCTTTCGGCAGGCCGGCAATCATTGCCATCTGTGCCAGGCTGGCGTCACGAATCGACTTGCCGTAATACACCTGTGATGCGGCTTCGATACCGTAGGCGCGGTTGCCCAGATAGATTTTGTTGACGTACAGCTCCAGGATTTCATCCTTGGTCAGCTGCCGTTCGATCTGCAGCGCCAGGAGGATTTCCGTGGCCTTGCGGGAAAAGCTGCGTTCGCTGGTGAGGAAGAAGTTCTTCGCCACCTGCATGGTGATGGTGCTGCCGCCAGACTGAATGTGACCACTTTTTACCAGTTGCGTGGCTGCACGGACCAGGCTGCCGGGGTCTACGCCATAGTGATTGGCGAAGTTATCGTCTTCGGCCGACAAAAGGGCGTTGATGAAATTGGGTGGAATATCGGCGAAAAGGATCGGGGTGCGGCGCATTTCGCCGAACTCCGCGATCAGTTTTTCATCGCTGCTGTAGACCCGCAAAGGAATCTGCAACTGGATACTTCTCAGGGTCTCTACGGAGGGCAATCCCGGACTAAGGTAGAGATAGGCCCCGCTGAGAACGAGCAGCAGCCCGCAGACGATAGCGACAATGGAGTACCCGAAAAACTTCAGCAGACGAATCAAGGCTTTTGGATTTCCAGAGAAAAGAATGAGTTAGGCGTCGGGGCATGCACGGCAAACGATGGGTCGCCCCGACCTGCAGATAAAAAGCGGGAAAAAACGCTGGGCATTAAAGCATTTTTCAGCTTGGGGCGTCATGGGCGCCTCTCAATCAAACCGACCGAATGCGTCAATTCAGGCAGTAGCCAGCCCTGAGACAGGGAAAGCTTTAGGGAGTTTTATGGTAAAGGGATTTTTCAGGCGAAAAACCGATACCGTTCTCGGTATCGATATCAATGATGCGCAGGTAAGGCTGGTGGAATTGGCTCGCTCAAGCGTCGGTTACACAGTACGAACCTACGCCACCCAGTCTTTGCCGGGCCATGCAGTGATCGACAGCAATATTGTTGATCTGGAGGTTGTCGGGCAGGCGCTTTCCAAGGCACTGTTCCAGTCGCAAACGTCTGTCAGGAAGGCAGCGGTTGCGGTGGCGGGGCCGTCGGTCATTACCCGCCTGGTGGAGATGGACGCGGGGCTCGACGATGACGAGATTGCGCGTCGACTGCGGCTGGAAGCGGATCAGTACATCCCCTATCCGCTGGAGGAGGTGGCAATCGACTTTCAGGTCCAGGGCCCCTCGATCAGGGGGGCGGGGCGTATCAATGTGCTGCTCGCCGCTTGCCTCAAGGAGCAGGTCGAGGCCCGTGAGGCGGTGCTGGCCCTGGCGGGGTTGGTGACGCAAATAGTCGATGTCGAGGCGTTTGCGCTGGAGCGTGCATCCGATCAGGCCGTTGCCAGCATCACGCCGGGCAGTTGGATCAATGGCACACAATGGGCTGTTGATGCCCAGAGATTGCGGGTCGCTTGCGGTTTGGCCCTCAGGAGTTTCGATTGATGACAAGAATCAACCTTTTGCCCTGGCGCGAAGAACAGGCTGAGCGGCGGCGCAAATACTTTTTAGTGTTTTTGCTGGTGAGCGCTCTTATTGCACTAGCTACAGTGTGGTTGGCGGATCGTATTATCGGTCAGGCGATCGATCGGCAGGTGGCTCGTAACAACCACTTGAGCAAGGAAGTCACGGTGCTTGATTCGCGGATCAAGACTATCGACGAACTGCGCGAGCAACGCCGGCAGTTGATGGAGCGGATGAAGGTCGTGGAGGATCTGCAGGGTGATCGCTCTGCGGGCGGGCAACTGTTCGACCAACTGGCCCGTGCTGTGCCGGATGGGGTGCGGTTGCGAGAAATAACCGTGAGTGGGACCTCGGTCGAGATCAGCGCAACTGCAGCATCCAATCATGACGTCGCCCGCTTGATGCGCAACCTGGAGTCCTCAAATGGGCTGCAAGCTCCCAGCTTGCGACATGTGCGGGCCGAAGAGGCTGGCAGTGCCTTTCAGTTGATGGTTGGCCATGGAGAGTCCGGCGAGGCGGGGCAATGAGCCTGTCGTCGAGCCTGCCAAGGCTGACAACCCTCGAATTTTCCACGCTGTACCACAACGCCGCCCATTGGCCCTTGCCCCGCAAGATTCTGCTGGGTGTTGCGCTCGCCTGCCTGTTGCTGATGTTAGGCGACAGCCTCTACTTGAGCGCATTGCGCGAGCAGTTGCATCGACAGGAAGCCCGGGAAGTGACCTTGCAGCAGCAATTTGCCAATAAGGTCGGCCCGGCCGCCAATCTGGAGGCCTATGCCCGCCAGCTTGAGGTCATGCGGGGTGCCTTCGCTGAGCAGTTGCACCGGTTGCCGACGGCTACCGAGGTGCCTGGTCTACTTGAAGACATCACCCGGCTGGGCCTGGCTGGCGGATTAGTGCTCGAGGAGATCAGGCTGTTGGATGAGCAAGTTCAGCCGCTTTACATCGAACTGCCGATGCAGATCAGCCTCATCGGGGCTTATCACGACCTGGCGACCTTCGTTAGTAGTGTGTCGGGGCTGTCGCGAATCGTTACCTTGCACGACTTCGTCATCAGGCCTGCCGATCTGCAAGAAGGCTCGCCGCTGCGCTTGAACCTGCTCGCCAAGACCTATCGCTACAACGACCAGGGGGCATTGCCATGAGGTGCCTCAATGGTGTGTGCTGGTTCCTTTGCCTGGGGTCGCTGGCCGGGTGCGGCAATGGTACCGATGTGCAAGCGCTGGAAGCCCGTTTACACGCGATTCGCCAGCAGGTGCCAGCGCTGCTCGAGGAACCTGTGGTCGCTGTCGTGGGGCCGCGCTTTGTCTACGATCCAGCGTTACTGCGAGATCCTTTCCAGCTGCCAAATGAGGTCCATCCAGTCAGTCGTCCATCGGGCCGGCCGGGGTTGAAGCCAGACTCTGACCGTCCTCGGCAGTTTCTTGAAGGCTTTGCCGTCGATGAGTTCGAGATGGTTGGCACACTGTCCAGTGGAGCGCAGACCTTTGTCCTGCTGCGGGGCGCTGCGGGGGTACACCGTCTGGCAGTCGGTGATTACCTGGGCTGGGACCATGGGCGGGTGATGGCCATCCACGAGGATCAAATCGAGATTGTCGAACTCTTTCCTGATGGCGAGGGCGCGTGGCTGGAGCGCTCGCGAACCCTTGCCTTGAACGTGCATTCATAACGGAATTCAAATAATGAAAAGGACTTTTTCGTCCTTCGGTGTGGCGCTATGGATAGCGTTCGCAGCACCGATGGTCAAGGCTGTGCCCAATCGGGTCGACCTGATTCACTTGCCGCCTCCCGGTGGTGCGCCCCTCAGTACCGAGCGCAGCGCGTTCAGCGGCGATAAGTTATCTCTCAACTTCCAGAACATCGAGGTCCGAGCCGTCTTGCAACTGATTGCCGACTTTGCCGGCCTCAACCTGGTGGCCAGTGATGAGGTGCAGGGCTCGATCACCCTGCGCCTCAAGGATGTGCCCTGGGATCAGGCCCTGGATCTGGTGCTGCAAACCAAGGGGCTGGACAAGCGCTTGAAAGCCAATGTGTTGCTGGTCGCGCCTGCCGATGAACTGGCTGCGCGGGAGTTGCTGGCGCTGGAATCGCGCCAGCAGTTGACCGAGCTGGCACCGTTGCGTCGCGAGTTGCTGCAAGTCAACTACGCCAAGGCGGCTGAGCTGGCCAAGCTGTTCCAGTCAGCGGCTGGCCTTGAGGGTGGGAGCAATGAGCGCGGCTCGGTGGTGGTGGATGATCGGACCAACAATATTCTCGTCTACCAGACCCAAGAGCGCCTGGACGAGCTGCGTCGTATCGTCGCGCAACTGGATATCCCGGTGCGCCAGGTGATGATCGAGGCGCGGATTGTCGAGGCCAATGTCGACTATGACAAAAGCCTGGGGGTGCGCTGGGGTGGCTTGATCCAGAACAAGGGCAACTGGAGTGGCGGCGGTATCAACAAAGCGCCATCGGGTGAGGGCGAGCAACCCGAGAACTCGTCCAGTTCGCCTTTTGTCGACTTGGGTGCGGTCAACGGTACAGCCGGCCTGGGCATCGCCTTTATTACCGACAATGTGCTGCTGGACCTGGAGCTGACGGCCATGGAGAAAACCGGCAACGGAGAGATCGTTTCGCAGCCCAAGGTGGTCACTTCTGACAAGGAAACTGCCCGAATCCTCAAGGGCACCGAGATTCCTTACCAGGAGTCCACGTCCCAGGGTGCCACCTCCGTGTCGTTCAAGGAGGCCTCGCTGTCCCTGGAAGTAACGCCGCAAATAACCCCGGACGGCTGGGTGATCATGGAGGTCAGGGTTACCAAGGATGAGCCTGACTACCTGAACAAACTTAACGATGTGCCGCCCATCAAGAAAAACGAGGTCAATGCCAAGGTGTTGGTCAGGGATGGCGAGACCATCGTGATTGGTGGCGTTTTCTCCAATACCCAAAGCAAAGTGGTAGATAAAGTGCCATTTTTTGGCGATGTGCCGTATCTTGGCCGCCTTTTCCGGCGGGATGTGGTTTCGGAGAAAAAATCCGAGCTGCTGGTATTCCTGACTCCGCGTATTATGAATAACCAGGCGATTGCTGTGAGTCGTTGATTCTGTGCGAAATTTGATTCTTGTTGGACCGATGGGGGCTGGAAAAAGCACCATCGGCCGTTTGCTGGCCAAAGAGCTGCGCCTGCCATTCAAAGACTCCGATAAGGAAATTGAATTGCGCACGGGCGCAAATATCCCGTGGATCTTCGATAAGGAAGGCGAATTGGGCTTTCGCGACCGCGAGCAGGCGATGATTGCCGAACTGTGTGGCTGTGATGGCGTGGTATTGGCTACGGGCGGCGGTGCGGTGATGCGCGATGAAAATCGCCGGGCACTGCATGCCGGTGGTCGAGTCGTCTATCTGCATGCGTCTGTCGAGCAGCAGGTCGGTCGAACCGCTCGCGATCGCAATCGCCCGCTGTTGCGTACGGCCGATCCGGCGAAAACCCTGCGGGACTTGCTGACGCTGCGCGATCCGCTGTATCGGGAAATCGCCGATCTGGTGGTGGAAACCGATGAGCGGCCGCCACGAATGGTGGTTCTCGACATTCTTGAGCGCTTGCAGCAACTGCCGCCCCGTTAAAGCCAGGCGCGAAATGCGCTATCCTCGGCGGCGCGTTATGACCGTCTGAGTTGTGGCGTAGAGCCATCAGGCAGCGTCAGATCGCTACGTTGCCGACAAACGTTAATGTAGGGCAAGACGCCTGCTTCCATCTTCAACGCGGGGACACATGCAGACACTTAAGGTCGATCTTGGCGAGCGCAGCTACCCGATCCATATTGGCGAAGGTTTGTTGGACCAGCCCGAATTGTTCGCACCGCATATTGCCGGGCGACAAGTGGCGATTATCTCCAACGAGACGGTTGCGCCGCTTTATCTTGAGCGCCTGAGTCGCAGCCTTGAGGCGTATTCGGTTATTTCGGTGATTCTGCCCGATGGCGAAGCGTTCAAGACCTGGGAAACCCTGCAACTGATCTTCGACGGCCTGCTCACTGCCCGTCATGACCGTCGCACCACCGTGGTTGCCCTAGGCGGCGGAGTTATCGGCGACATGGCCGGTTTCGCGGCGGCCTGTTACCAGCGCGGCGTGGACTTTATCCAGGTGCCGACCACGCTGCTGTCCCAGGTCGATTCGTCGGTGGGCGGCAAGACCGGCATCAATCACCCGCTGGGCAAGAACATGGTCGGTGCGTTCTATCAGCCCAACGTGGTGCTGATCGATACCGCTACCCTCAATACCCTGCCACCTCGTGAGCTGTCGGCGGGCCTGGCGGAAGTCATCAAGTACGGGTTGATCTGCGACGAGCCGTTCCTGACCTGGCTGGAGGAACATGTCGACGCCCTGCGCGACCTGGACCAGGTCGCGCTGACCGAAGCCATTTCCCGCTCGTGCGCCGCCAAGGCGTTAGTGGTCAATGCCGACGAGCGCGAGTCCGGTGTGCGGGCCACATTGAACCTGGGCCACACCTTCGGCCATGCGATCGAAACGCACATGGGCTATGGTGTGTGGTTGCATGGAGAGGCCGTAGCGGCCGGCACCGTGATGGCATTGGAGATGTCGCAACGCCTGGGCTGGATCAGCAGCCAGGAGCGTGATCGCGGTATTCGCCTGTTCCAGCGCGCCGGGTTACCGGTCATTCCTCCCGAGGAGATGACTGAAGCTGATTTTCTCGAACACATGGCGATAGACAAGAAAGTAATCGACGGTCGTCTGCGTCTGGTGCTGTTGCGCAGAATGGGCGAAGCGGTAGTGACCGACGATTATCCGAAAGAGATTTTACAGGCCACGCTGGGAGCGGACTACCGCGCCCTGGCTCAGCTTAAAGGTTAATAAGATCCCGATGACTAGTTTGCATGCTGACGAGGCGTTCCTTGGCCATTACCAGTTAAACCACGACCCTTTTGCTCCACGGGTGCCTGGTTTCAAATTCTTCCCTGCCCAACGCAAACCGGTGTTGGGGCAGTTGCACCACCTGGCGCGTTACAGCCAGCTGCTGCTGGTGGTCACGGGCCCGTTGGGCAGTGGCAAGACCTTGCTGCGTCAGGCGCTGGTGGCCAGCACCAACAAGCAGTCAGTGCAGAGTGTGGTGGTGTCAGCCCGTGGCGCCGGTGATGCTGCGGGCGTGCTGCGCCAGATCGCCCAGGCCCTGGACGTGTCCAATGCCGAGCCGACGGCGATCCTCAAGCAAGTGGTACAACTGGGCCTGACCGGCCAGGAAGTCTACCTGCTGGTGGACGATGCCGAGCAGCTCGACGAATCGGCCCTTGAAGCGTTGCTGGCCCTGGCGGCCGGTACGCCTGAAGGTCGTCCTCATGTGTTCCTGTTCGGTGAGTCGTCGCTGATTGCCGATCTGGAGCAGTTAAGCGGTGAGGAAGAGCGCTTCCATGTCATCGAACTGCAGCCTTACGAAGAAGAAGAAACCCGCGAATACCTGGCCCAGCGTCTTGAAGGTGCCGGGCAGGGAATCGAACTTTTTTCCGCTTCGCAGATCTCTGATATTCACGAAAGCTCCGACGGCTGGCCTGGCACCATCAACCAGGTCGCCCGGGATGCCATGATCGAAGCCATGATTGCCAGCCGCTCAGCGGTGAAGCGTCCAAAGATGGGGTTCACCATGCCGAAGAAACACGTATTGGCAATTTCCGCTGTTGTAGTGGTTGCCGTCGCCGCCGCCTGGTTGATTCCAGGCCGCAGCAAGGCCCCGACAACCGCGCCTGCCGAACAGGCACAGCTGCCATTGGGCAAACCAACCACTAACGGCGCGCCAGCTGTTGAATTTTCCGGCTCCGGCCAGCCTACCAACCTGCCGATGGTCGGCCAGCCGGTCATGCGCGGCCCGTTGGCGGAAGAAGCTGGCGCCATCTCCGAAGGCGACGACGGCGTGCCAGTGGAAGGCTCCAGCGCCACTCCGCCGACTGTTACCACCATCGCGCCACCCGCTGGCGTAGCACCGAGCCCCGTGCCCGTGCCCGCGCCTGTACCGGCTCCAGTAGCCAAGCCGGCCCCTGCGCCTGTCCAGGTGGCGACCGCCAAGCCTGCCCCGGCGCCAGTTGCTAAACCAGCACCTGCTGCCAAGCCTGCGACCGTAGCCAAGGCCTCCGCTGGCAGCAGCTGGTACACCAGCCAACCGGCCAAGAACTACGTGGTGCAGATCCTCGGCACCAGCTCCGAAGCCAGCGCGCAAAACTTCGTCAAGGAGCAGGGCGGCGAATACCGTTATTTCAAGAAAGACCTTAACGGCAAGCCGCTTTACGTGATCACCTACGGCAACTTCGCCAGCCGTGATGCAGCTGTAACCGCTATCAAGGCCTTGCCAGCGAAGGTTCAGGCTGGTAAACCTTGGCCTCGCACCGTCGCCAGCGTCCAACAGGAACTGGCAGCAACTCGCTGAAGATTCGGCGGCCTTACCCAGGCCGCCTCTCCCGGCACCTCAAAAAAAACCGTAAGTGCGTGCTGCCTTCCAGGCCGCGCGCTTTGTGGTGTCTGCGCACGTCGCTTTTGAGTCGTAGCGGTCAGAATTAAAAAAGTTTTGACTAGCACAGCATATCGCTTTAAACCTTTCATAAATGCGACATAGATTTGCGACAGTTCGTCGCTAAATTTGTGAGCGTCTGTGTCGGTGTGTACAATGACCTCCCTTTTGCCCCCGCAAAGCCGGCGTACGTCCGGCGTGGAAGGTAACGGGTTGAATTGAAAAGAAATTTGCCTCGTTCAAAGAGGCAGCCTGGTGAGAAAGTGTCTATGAAAGCAGGTCTGTACCAACCCGATGAATTCAAGGATAACTGCGGTTTCGGCCTGATTGCCCATATGCAGGGCGAGCCCAGTCATACCCTTCTGCAAACGGCCATCGAGGCCCTGACCTGCATGACCCACCGCGGTGGGATCAACGCCGACGGCAAGACCGGTGACGGTTGCGGCTTGCTGATTCAAAAGCCCGACCAGTTCCTGCGTGCAATCGCTAAGGAGCATTTCGGTGCCGACTTGCCCAAGCAGTACGCCGTGGGCATGGTGTTTTTCAACCAGGACCCGGTAAAAGCCCAAGCTGCTCGCGAGAACATGAACCGCGAGATCCTGGCTGCCGGCCTGCAACTCGTTGGCTGGCGCAAAGTGCCCATCGACACCAGCGTCCTCGGCCGCCTGGCCCTGGAGCGTCTGCCGCAGATCGAACAAGTGTTCATCTCCGGCGACGGTTTCAGCGATCAGGACATGGCGATCAAGCTGTTCACTTCCCGTCGTCGTTCGTCCGTAGCCAACGCTGCCGACACCGACCACTACATCTGCAGCTTTTCCCACAAGACCATTATTTATAAAGGCCTGATGATGCCGGCGGATTTGACCGCCTTCTATCCAGACCTGAGCGACGAGCGCCTGCAAACCGCAATCTGCGTGTTCCATCAGCGCTTCTCCACCAACACCCTGCCGAAATGGCCGCTGGCCCAGCCATTTCGGTTCCTCGCCCATAACGGCGAGATCAACACCATCACCGGTAACCGCAACTGGGCCGTAGCCCGACGCACCAAGTTCGCCAATGATTTGATGGACCTCGAAGAGCTGGGCCCGCTGGTCAATCGCGTGGGTTCCGACTCCTCCAGCATGGACAACATGCTGGAACTGATGGTCACCGGCGGCATCGACCTGTTCCGTGGCGTACGCATGATCATTCCGCCTGCGTGGCAGAACGTCGAGACCATGGACCCCGATCTTCGGGCGTTCTATGAGTACAACTCCATGCACATGGAGCCGTGGGACGGCCCGGCGGGTGTCGTGATGACTGATGGCCGCTACGCGGTGTGCCTGCTGGACCGTAACGGTCTGCGCCCGGCGCGTTGGGTCACCACCACCAACGGCTTTATCACCCTGGCTTCGGAAGTTGGCGTCTGGAATTACCAGCCCGAAGACGTCATCGCCAAGGGCCGCGTAGGCCCTGGGCAGATCCTGGCTGTGGACACTGAAACCGGGCAGGTTCTCGACACCGACGCCATCGACAACCGCTTGAAGTCCCGTCATCCGTACAAGCAATGGCTGCGCAAGAACGCTCTGCGCATTCAGTCGACCATGGAAGACAACGACCACGGCTCGGCTTTCTACGACGTCGACCAACTCAAGCAGTACATGAAGATGTACCAGGTCACGTTCGAAGAGCGCGACCAGGTGCTGCGCCCACTGGGCGAGCAAGGCTACGAAGCCGTCGGCTCCATGGGTGACGACACGCCAATGGCCGTGCTGTCCCAGCGTGTGCGTACGCCGTATGACTATTTCCGCCAGCAGTTCGCCCAGGTGACCAACCCGCCGATCGACCCGCTGCGTGAAGCCATCGTCATGTCCCTGGAAATCTGCCTCGGCGCCGAGCGCAATATCTTCCAGGAATCGCCAGAGCACGCCTCCCGCGTGATCCTCAGCTCGCCGGTCATTTCCCCGGCCAAGTGGCGTTCGTTGATGACCCTGGAGCGTCCAGGCTTTGACCGGCAGATCATCGACCTGAACTACGACGAGAGCATCGGCCTGGAAGCTGCGGTGCGTAACGTCGCCGATCAGGCTGAAGAAGCCGTGCGCGCTGGTCGTACCCAGATCGTGCTGACCGACCGTCATATCGCCCCGGGCAAGTTGCCGATCCACGCTTCCCTGGCCACCGGCGCGGTGCATCACCGCCTGACTGAAAAAGGCCTGCGTTGCGACTCCAACATCCTCGTGGAAACCGCCACCGCCCGCGACCCGCACCACTTCGCTGTATTGATCGGTTTCGGCGCCTCGGCGGTCTACCCGTTCCTCGCGTACGAAGTGCTGGGCGACCTGATCCGTACCGGTGAAGTGCTGGGCGACCTCTATGAGGTGTTCAAGAACTACCGTAAAGGCATCACCAAGGGCCTGCTGAAGATCCTGTCGAAGATGGGCATCTCCACCATCACGTCTTATCGCGGTGCTCAGTTGTTCGAAGCCATCGGCCTGTCGGAAGAAGTCTGCGACATGAGCTTCCGTGGCGTGCCGAGCCGCATCAAGGGTGCGCGTTTCGTCGACATCGAAGCCGAACAGAAAGCCCTGGCAGCCGAAGCCTGGAGCGCGCGCAAGCCGATCCAGCAAGGCGGCCTGCTGAAGTTCGTCCACGGTGGTGAATATCACGCCTACAACCCTGACGTGGTCAGCACCTTGCAAGCCGCTGTGCAGCAAGGCGACTACGCCAAGTTTAAGGAATACACCGCGCTGGTGGATAACCGCCCGGTGTCGATGATCCGCGATATGTTCAAGGTGAAAACCCTGGACACGCCACTGGCCATCAGCGAGATCGAGCCTCTGGAATCGATCCTCAAGCGTTTCGACTCCGCCGGTATTTCCCTGGGCGCCTTGTCGCCTGAGGCTCACGAAGCCCTGGCCGAAGCCATGAACCGCCTAGGTGCGCGTTCCAACTCCGGCGAAGGTGGTGAAGACCCGGCGCGTTACGGCACCATCAAGAGCTCGAAAATCAAGCAGGTGGCTACTGGCCGTTTCGGTGTGACCCCGGAATACCTGGTCAACGCCGAAGTGCTGCAAATCAAGGTTGCCCAAGGCGCCAAGCCAGGCGAGGGCGGCCAGTTGCCAGGCGGCAAGGTCAACGGCCTGATCGCCAAGCTGCGTTACGCTGTGCCTGGCGTGACCCTGATTTCGCCACCGCCGCACCACGACATCTACTCCATCGAGGATTTGTCGCAGCTGATTTTCGACTTGAAACAAGTCAACCCCAAGGCCCTGGTCTCGGTGAAGCTAGTAGCAGAAGCCGGCGTCGGTACTATCGCCGCCGGTGTGGCCAAGGCCTATGCCGACCTGATCACCATCTCCGGCTACGACGGCGGCACCGGCGCATCGCCGCTGACCTCCATCAAGTACGCTGGCGCACCATGGGAACTGGGGCTTGCAGAAACTCACCAAACCCTGCGTGGCAACGACCTGCGCGGCAAGGTTCGGGTGCAAACCGACGGCGGCCTGAAAACCGGCCTCGACGTGATCAAGGCCGCCATCCTCGGCGCTGAAAGCTTCGGCTTCGGCACCGCACCGATGATCGCCCTGGGCTGCAAATACCTGCGCATCTGCCACCTGAACAACTGCGCCACTGGCGTCGCTACCCAGAACGAGAAGCTGCGCAAGGATCACTACATCGGCACCGTCGACATGGTGGTGAATTTCTTCACCTACGTCGCCGAAGAAACCCGTGAGTGGTTGGCCAAGCTGGGCGTGCGCACCCTCGAAGAGCTGATCGGCCGTACCGATCTGTTGGAAATCCTCGAAGGCCAGACGGCCAAGCAGCAGCACCTGGACCTGACGCCGCTATTGGGCAGCGATCACATTCCGGCCGACAAACCACAATTCTGCCAGGTGGAACGCAACCCGCCGTTCGACAAAGGCCTGTTGGCCGAGAAGATGGTCGAGATGGCCATTTCGTCGATCAACGATGCCAGCGGCGGCGAATTCGTCCTGGATATCTGCAACTGTGACCGTTCCATCGGCGCGCGGATCTCCGGTGAAATCGCCCGTAAACACGGCAACCAGGGCATGGCCAAGGCGCCGATCACCTTCCGCTTCAAGGGCACCGCTGGCCAGAGCTTCGGCGTTTGGAACGCCGGCGGCCTGAACATGTACCTGGAAGGCGACGCCAACGACTACGTGGGCAAGGGCATGACCGGCGGTAAGCTGGTGATCGTTCCGCCGGTGGGCAGCATCTACAAGACGCAGGACAGTGCCATCATCGGTAACACCTGCCTGTATGGCGCGACCGGCGGCAAGCTGTTCGCAGCGGGTACTGCCGGCGAGCGATTCGCGGTGCGTAACTCCGGTGCTCACACCGTGGTGGAAGGCACTGGCGATCACTGCTGCGAGTATATGACCGGTGGTTTCGTCGCCGTTCTGGGCAAGACTGGCTACAACTTCGGTTCGGGCATGACCGGCGGCTTCGCCTACGTGTTGGACCAGGACAACACCTTCGTCGACAAGGTCAACCACGAGCTGGTGGACATCCAGCGAATCAGCGGCGAAGCGATGGAATCCTATCGCAACCACTTGCAGCATGTGCTGAACGAATACGTCGAGGAAACCAACAGCGAATGGGGCCGTAACCTCGCTGAAAACCTTGATGACTACCTGCGTCGTTTCTGGCTCGTCAAACCTAAGGCGGCGAGTTTGAAATCTTTGCTCTCCAGTACTCGTGCGAGTCCGCAATAAACGACGCAGCGGCAAGCGGCAAGCTTGAAACAGTGCGCGGTGTGCCGGACTAATGTGATTTTCTTGCAGCTTCAAGCTTGTAGCTTGAAGCTGTCGTGTAAGAGGTTTTGAAGATGGCCGAACGTCTCAGCAACGACTTCCAATTCATCGATGTCGGGCGCAAAGATCCGAAGAAGAAACTGTTGCGTCAACGCAAGAAAGAGTTCGTGGAAATCTACGAACCCTTCAAACCCCAGCACTCGGCCGACCAGGCCCACCGCTGCCTGGGTTGCGGTAACCCGTATTGCGAATGGAAGTGCCCGGTGCACAACTTCATTCCCAACTGGCTCAAATTGGTGGCCGAGGGCAATATCCTCGCCGCCGCCGAGCTATCCCACCAGACCAACACCTTGCCGGAAGTCTGCGGCCGGGTGTGCCCACAGGATCGTCTGTGTGAGGGTGCCTGCACCCTCAACGACGGTTTTGGGGCGGTGACCATCGGTTCGGTGGAGAAGTACATCACCGACACCGCGTTCGCCATGGGCTGGCGCCCGGACATGTCCAAGGTCAAGCCCACCGGCAAACGTGTGGCGATCATCGGTGCCGGGCCTGCGGGCCTGGGCTGTGCCGACGTACTGGTGCGTGCCGGCGTGACCCCGGTGGTGTTCGACAAGAACCCGGAAATCGGTGGCCTGCTGACCTTCGGCATCCCTGAGTTCAAGCTGGAAAAGACCGTACTGAGCCACCGTCGCGAAGTGTTCACCGGCATGGGCATCGAGTTCCGTCTCAACACCGAGATCGGCAAAGACGTGACCATGGAGCAACTGCTCGAAGAATACGATGCCGTGTTCATGGGCATGGGCACCTACACCTACATGAAGGGCGGCTTTGCCGGTGAGGACCTGCCGGGCGTCTACGACGCTTTGGACTTCCTGATTGCCAACGTCAACCGCAACCTGGGCTTTGAAAAGTCGCCGGAAGACTTCGTCGACATGAAAGGCAAAAAGGTCGTGGTACTGGGCGGTGGCGACACGGCGATGGACTGCAACCGTACCTCGATTCGCCAGGGTGCCAAGTCGGTGACCTGTGCTTATCGTCGTGACGAAGCCAACATGCCGGGCTCGCGCAAAGAGGTGAAGAACGCCAAGGAAGAAGGCGTGAAATTCCTCTACAACCGCCAGCCGATCGCCATTGTGGGTGAAGATCGCGTCGAAGGCGTGAAAGTGGTCGAGACCCGTCTCGGCGAACCGGATGCCCGTGGCCGTCGCAGCCCCGAGCCGATCCCGGGTTCCGAAGAGATCATCCCGGCTGACGCCGTGGTCATCGCCTTCGGCTTCCGTCCAAGCCCGGCGCCTTGGTTTGAGCAGTTCAGCATCCAGACCGACAGCCAGGGCCGCGTCGTGGCTCCGGAACAAGCCCAGTACAAACACCAGACCAGCAACCCGAAAATTTTCGCCGGTGGCGATATGGTTCGCGGTTCTGACCTGGTGGTGACGGCGATCTTCGAAGGCCGCACTGCCGCCGAAGGGATCCTGGATTATCTGAACGTCTGACGACGTCAGCGACAAGCTGCAAGCTACAAGTTGAGGCAACTCGCTTTTAACTTGCAGCTTGCAGCTGGTCACCGGTCACTGTCTTTCTGCGTCTCGCTCTGAGAAAATGCCCGCACTTTTTATGCGGATGCCGACATGACTGCCCTCAAGAACGACCGTTTCCTTCGTGCCCTGCTCAAGCAACCTGTTGACGTCACCCCTGTGTGGATGATGCGTCAAGCCGGTCGCTACCTGCCGGAGTACCGCGCCAGCCGCGCCAAAGCCGGCGACTTCATGAGCCTGTGCATGAACCCGGAGTTCGCCTGCGAAGTCACCATGCAGCCGCTGGACCGTTATCCACAACTGGATGCGGCCATCCTCTTCTCCGATATCCTGACCATCCCTGACGCCATGGGCCAAGGCCTGTACTTTGAAACCGGCGAAGGCCCGCGTTTCAAGAAAGTCGTCAGCACCCTGGCCGACATCGAAGCCCTGCCGATCCCCGATCCTCACAAGGACCTGGGCTACGTCATGGACGCGGTCAGCACCATTCGCCGTGAGCTGAACGGCCGCGTGCCGCTGATCGGCTTCTCCGGCAGCCCGTGGACCCTGGCCACCTACATGGTCGAAGGCGGCTCGTCGAAAGACTTCCGCAAGACCAAGGCCATGCTCTACGACAACCCGCAAGCCATGCATCTGTTGCTGGACAAGCTGGCGCAGTCGGTCATCTCCTACCTCAACGGCCAGATCATGGCGGGCGCCCAAGCGGTGCAGATCTTCGACACTTGGGGTGGCAACCTGTCGGCGGCGGCGTACCAGGAATTCTCCCTGGCCTACATGCGCAAAATCGTCAGCGGCCTGATCCGCGAACATGAAGGTCGCAAGGTGCCGGTGATCCTGTTCACCAAGGGCGGCGGCCTGTGGCTGGAAAGCATCGCTGATGCTGGCGCGGACGCACTGGGTCTGGATTGGACCTGCGACATCGGCGAAGCCCGCCGTCGCGTGGGCGGCCAAGTGGCGCTGCAAGGCAACATGGACCCGACTGTGCTGTACGCCAAGCCGGAAGCGATCCGCACCGAAGTCGGCCGTATCCTCGCCAGCTACGGCAAAGGCAGCGGCCATGTGTTCAACCTTGGTCACGGGATTACGCCGGAAGTTGATCCGGAGCACGCTGGCGCATTCATGCGGGCGGTGCATGAGTTGTCGGCGCAATATCACGAGTAACCAAGTTGCGATAACAAATAACGCCTGGCCTGTGCCGGGCGTTTTGCATTAAGTTTCAATTCAGCCACGGTGTTTATGCTGACCCCATCGAAACCCAGATTGGATCACTCCCATGAAAACCCGTTACCTCGCTCTCCTGTTGGCCCCCTTGTTTAGCACCGCTGCCCTGGCGGGTGCTGGTTACACTGGTCCCGGTGCGCAATCGGTGGTCACTGTTGCTGGCGCCCAAGCCGCATCCGACGACACTCCCGTGGTATTGCAAGGTCATATCGTCAGTCGTCTCAAAGACCACGAGAAGTACGAGTTCAAGGACACCACCGGGACCATCGCTGTGGAAATCGATGATGAGGACCTGCCACCCGTTCCCTTCGATGAGAAGACCCAGGTCAAGCTGACCGGTGAGGTCGACAAGGGCCTGATGAGCCGTGAGATCGATGTTGACCGTGTGGAAATTATCAACTGACCGCTGACTCAAATCTCCACAGGGCCGCTTAGCGGCCCTTTTCGTTTTTTGCCGGCAGTTTGCTCAGGTGCAATGCCACCAGCAAAGCAATCACCAGGAGGCTGGTGATAAAGCCGCCGATCCCGCTCCACCCCGCGTAGTGCCAGAAAATCCCACCCGCCGTCCCGGCAATGCTCGACCCGGCGTAATAACTGAACAGGTACAACGACGAGGCCTGGCCCTTGGCTTTCAGCGCGCGCCGGCCGATCCAGCTGCTGGCCACCGAGTGGGCGCCGAAGAAACCAAACGTGAACATCAACATGCCGACGATCACCAGCACCAGCGGCGTAAACAGCGTCAGGGTGATGCCGGCGAGCATCAGCACGATGGTGGCCCAGAGCACCCGCCGACGGCCCAAACGGTCGGCCAGTGAGCCGATTTTTGCCGAGCTATAGATGCCCGACAGGTACACCAGCGACAGCAAGCCCACTACGGCTTGGCTCAGGTCATACGGATCTGCCAGCAAGCGATAGCCGATGTAGTTGAACAGGGTGACGAAGCTGCCCATGAGCAGGAACGCTTCGAGAAACAGCCACGGCAGGCCGGCGTCCTTGAAGTGCATGGTGAAACCGTCCAGCAGGCTGCGCGGGTTCAGGGTACTGGCGCGGAAGTTGCGCGATTCGGGGAGGATTTTCCAGAACACCGTGGCCGCGATCAGCGCCAGGGCGCCGATTATCAACATCGCTGTGTGCCAGCTGACGAAGTCGATCAGTACGCCAATGATCAAGCGCCCGCTCATGCCGCCGATGGCGTTGCCACCGATGTACAAGCCCATGGCCAGGCCGATGTGTTGTGGATGTATTTCTTCGCTCAGGTAGGTCATCGCCACGGCGGCCAGGCCACTTAAGGACAGGCCGACCAGAGCCCGCATCAGCAAAATCCCTTCCCAAGTGGGCATCAGGCCGCTGGCGATGGTGCACAGTGCGGCGCAGAACAGTGCAGCAACCATCACTCGCTTGCGCCCAAGGGTGTCGGAAATCGGACCGGTAATCAGCAAACCAAAGGCCAGCATGCCGGTGGCCACCGAAAGAATCAGGCTGCTCTGCGCGGCATTGATGGAAAACTCGTGGGACAGCGCGGGCATCATCGGCTGCACGCAATAGAGCAAGGCGAAGGTGGCGAAGCCGCCGGAAAACAGCGCCAGCACTGTGCGCATGAACATCGGCGTGCCTTTTTCGATGTACTGCTCATTAAGCTGCGCCACCACCTCATCCAGGGCGGTGGGCGGGACTTCTTGAGCGAGTGGAGCGACAGCAGATTTCACGCGGGACCTCGGGGAGGAAAAGCAGCCAGGGCTGGCGATGGGAAAAAGAATATAGCTGCCTAATGATTCTTTCCAATATATTGTTCGACCTGTTTGATAGCTTTTACGACCTAATAGGATTTCCATGGAATTGCGCCATCTGCGTTACTTCATCGCCGTTGCCGAAGAGCTGCATTTCGGCCGCGCGGCTCAGGTGCTGGGCATCTCGCAGCCGCCGCTGAGCCAGCAGATCCAGGCGTTGGAACAAGAAATTGGCGCTCGTTTATTTGAGCGTACCAATCGCCGGGTCGAACTGAGCGAAGCGGGGCGACTGTTCCTGCAAGAGGCGCGATTGGTGCTGGCCCAGGTCGGTAAAGCGGCGGACGTGGCGCGTCGTGCGCAACTGGGGGAGTTGGGCGAACTGAAGATCGGCTTCACCTCTTCTGCGCCGTTCAACTCCAGCATCCCACAGGCGATCTTCGCCTTTCGCCAGGCCTTCCCGGCGGTGCATCTGAGTTTGCAGGAAATGAGCAGTACCGAGGTGGCTGAGTCGCTGGTGGACGAGTCGATCCAGGTTGGGTTGATGCGGCCGTTGCCGTTGCCGGACTCCTTGAGCGTTGTGGAGTTGATGCGTGAGCCGCTGGTGGCTGTTCTTAACGCAGGTCACCCACTGGTGGACGGTAGCGAGCGCGGTTTGCATCTGGCGCAATTGGCAGACGAGCCTTTTGTATTTTTCCCGCGCACCTATGGCAGTGGTTTGTACGCCCAGTTACTTAACCTGGCCCGCGACGCCGGCTTCAGCCCGCACTTCGCCCAGGAAGCGGGGGAGGCCATGACCATCATCGGTTTGGTCGCCGCCGGCCTGGGTGTCTCGGTCCTGCCTGCGTCCTATCAGCGCATCCGTATTGATGGCGTGGTCTACCGCACCCTGCTTGATCAGGAAGCGGTGACGGCGGTGTGGCTGGTACAGCGCAAGGGCCAGCCATCGCCCATGGCCAAGGCGTTTGTCGAGTTGCTGACGCGTAAGGCAGTGGTGTAGCGACGATCACATCTCAAGTAACGGAACCGTCTTAGTAGTTTGTTGTGGATTTACGCAGAATCGCTTCTTTGTGATACGCAAGCACAGGGCCAATAAGTTGTTGGTAACAGTGGTGCCCTTGAGCACCACGGAACCGCGAACGGTGCTTGAGCACCATTTTCAGTTGGAAAGCCATTTGCAAGGAGCGAGTCCGGTCTGTTGGGCGAAATGCGATATCGTCGCTACCGTTAATCTAGGCAGGCTTGATCGGATCAAGAGCAAAGATCGGCATGGAAAACGCATTTACAAAATAGCCGAACTTACCAGTGAGCAATTCTTGGCAGTGAAAGCGGCGGTGCGCAGTGCGTTGGGGTTGTGATGAGTGTCAGACGTGATGAGCGGCGATATGACACCAATTGCCGATTACCTGTTTTCAGGCATACTGGCCGGGTTCCCGAAAGGGGCTTGTGAGACTCTGAGGATCCTGGGCAACCAGCCATCGTAGAGCCAGGCAGGAAGTGGCGATGACAAGCCAACCTGTTTGTGAAGAGGGCGCCGAAAGGCGCCCTTTGTCGTTTCAGGGGGCAAGTAGCAAATGCCTCAATTCTGCTTCGAAGTCCCGGTCTCCTTGAACAACTGCGCTGCCGGGCTCGTGTTGCTGCCACTCACACCCGTCACCCCATTGGCGCGCAAGCCGGCCAGGATGTCCCGATCCAGCATGCTGATCCAACGGTTGTAGTTGCGATGGATCTTGCCGTTCTTGTAGCCCAGGTCGCGGCTGTCGCGGTAGGTGATGGCGTAGCTGGTGCGGGTGTAGCGGATGTCGATTTCAGCGTGGTACTGGTTGCGTACGGTGATCTCGGCCTGGATCAGTTGCGGATCAGCGCGCTGCACGGTCCATTCGCGTTTCTCAAGGGCCGCGAGGATCGCCTGCTTGACCTTCTCGTCGCTGGCCTGGACGTTGGCCGGGATGTCGGTCTGGGTGTTGAGCACCGGCTTGCTGGTGCAGCCAGCGGCGGTCAGCAGGGCCAGGGCGATGAGGGTGGCACGTAACAGGGAAGACATTCCGTTTCTCCAATCAGTTAAAAAAGCTTACTGCCAGCGGCGAAAGATCAGCGAAGTGTTAACGCCGCCAAAGGCAAAGTTGTTGTTCATCACGTAGTCGTTGTGCATCTCGCGAAACTCGCCGCGCAGGTAATCCAGTTCGCCGCAGCGTGGGTCCACTTCATCGAGGTTGAAGGTGGGCACGTACAGGTCGTGGTTCATCATTTCGATGCTGAACCAGGACTCCAGCGCACCACAGGCGCCCAGGGTGTGGCCGAGGAAGCTCTTCTGCGAACTGATGGGCATGCGGCTGCCGAACAGGCTGCAGGTGGCCTGGGTTTCGGCGATATCGCCCTGTTCCGTGGCAGTGCCGTGGCCGTTCACATAGCCAATGGCGTCAGGTGCCAGGCCGGCATCTTCCAGCGCCAGTTCCATTGCCCGGCGCATGGTGACCTGTTCGGGACGGGTGGTGTGCTGGCCGTCGGCGTTGCTGCCAAAACCCACCACTTCGGCGTGGATGTGTGCGCCGCGGGCCAAGGCGTGTTCCAGTTCTTCAAGTACCAGCATGCCGCCGCCTTCGCCGATCACCAGGCCGTCGCGTCCACTGTCATAAGGACGCGGGCTGGTTTGCGGAGCGTCGTTTTTCAGGCTGGTGGCGTAGAGCGCATCGAACACCATGGCTTCGGTGGGGCACAGCTCTTCGGCGCCGCCGGCGAGCATCAGCGGCAGGCGGCCGAACTTGATGGCTTCATAGGCGTAGCCGATGCCCTGGCTGCCGCTGGTGCAGGCGCTGGACGTGGGAATCAGGCGCCCGGTAAGGCCGAAGAAGATGCTGATATTCGCCGCGGTGGTGTGGGGCATCATCCGCACGTAGGAGTTGGCATTCAGCCCTTGCGCCACCGAGTTGAGCAGCATATTACCGAAGGCCTTGATCTCATCGGTGCTGCCGGTGGATGAGCCGCAAGCAACACCCATGCGACCGTCCTTGATCGACTCGTCGCCCAGCAAACCGGCGTCCTGCAACGCTTGCTCCGCCGCCCATACTGCCAGGCGCGAGACCCGGCCCATGCTGCGCAGCTGCTTGCGAGTCCAGTGGGCCGGCACCACGAAATCATCGATCGGCCCCGCCAGCCGTGTATTCAACTCGGTAAACCGATCCCACTCATCCATGCGCCGAATACCGCTGCGCTTGGCACGAAAGTTCGCCGCGATGCTGTCCCAATCCCTACCCAGGGACGTGATGCCGGCCATGCCGGTGACGACCACGCGCTTCATCAACACAGGCCTCCGTTGACGGCCAGCACCTGACGGGTGATGTAGCTCGCCTCGGCCGACATCAGAAAATTCACTGCGCCGGCGACTTCTTCCGGGGTGCCCATGCGCTGGGCGGGGATCATCTTCATCAGTTCTTCCAGTGGCACGTTTTCGTCGAGCATCGCCGTGTCAATCAGCCCGGGGGCCACGCAGTTGACGGTGATTTTGCGCTTGCCCAGCTCAATGGCCAATGCCTTGGCGGCACCGATCAACCCGGCTTTCGAGGCGCTGTAGTTGACCTGGCCGCGATTGCCGATCAGCCCGGAAACCGACGTGATGCAAACAATCCGCCCCGCTGCGCGTCGACGAATCATCGGCATCATCACCGGGTGCAGCACGTTATAGAAACCGTCGAGGTTGGTGCGCATCACCACGTCCCAGTCGTCTTCCGACAGGGCGGGAAACGCACCATCACGAGTCAGGCCGGCATTCAGCACGACACCGTAGTAGGCGCCATGTTCTTCCACGTCTGCTTCCAGAATCGCCTTGCAGCTGGCGCGATCCGATACGTCGAATTGCAGCACCCGAGCGTTGCGGCCCAAGGTCTCGATTTCGTCCCGGACGGTATCAGCCTCGGCCCGGCCGCTTCGGCAATGCAGCACAATGTCATGGCCGGCCTTTGCCAGGCGCAGGGCGATGGCGCGGCCTATGCCACGGCTGGAGCCGGTGACCAGTATGGATTCAGTCATGAAGGGACTCCTTCGGATTCAGCTAAATAAGTAGCCGCCTGTGGCGGTCGAAATACGTTCAGGCGTGCACTGGCCTGGATACCTGGCCCGGTGAGGTGGCATTCGAACACACCCATGCCGTTGTCGTCTTCCAGGGAGCACAGGCCGTGGATGGTCAGTTCGCTGCCAGCCGGAAAACGTTCCACATTGCATTCAAATTTTCGGGTGCCCAAGAGAAATCCCAAGCCCACTTCATCACCGTTCTGCCGGGCGCGACAACCGGCCCAGGCGGCGACGCTTTGCGCCATCAGTTCGACGCCAACCCAGGCGGGCAGGCTGCCGTCGTCCAGGTTGAACAGGCCACCTGGTGTGACGGTGAGGCGGGTATGAATCTGTTCTTCATCGAACGCCAGGACCTGATTGATCAGGATCATGTCACCGGCGTGAGGCAGCAGTTCGGCGAGCGGCCAATCGATCATGGGGCGTCTCCGATAATCAGGCTGACGTTGTTGCCGCCAAAGGCGAAGGAGTTACTCATCAGGCAGCGCTTTTCCAGGGTGTCACCGGGCTCGACCCACTTTAAAGCGGGTAGCGCGGGGTCGGCCTGACCGTCCCAAACGTGAGGCGGCAAGGCGCGGGCGGTGTTCTCGGCGCATAGGCTCAGCCAGCAGAACGCCACTTCCAGCGCACCCGCGGCGCCCAGGGTATGGCCGCTCATGGGTTTGGTCGAGGAACAGGCCACCCCAAAGGGGAACAGGCTGGCCACGGCCAGGCTTTCCATGGCGTCATTGTGCTGGGTCGCGGTGCCGTGCAGGTTCAGGTAGCCGATCTGCTTGGGTTGCAGTTTCGCGCTGGCCAAGGCCTTGCTCATCGCCTGCAGCGCACCTTTGCCAGTGGGCTCCGGTGCGGAAATATGGTGGGCATCGCAACTGGCGCCGCTGCCCAGCAGGGCGATGGGCGCCGGGGTCTTGCTCATCAGGAACAGCACCGCCGCCTCGCCGATGTTGATGCCATTGCGGTTCACCGAGAACGGATTGCAGCGCTGCGCCGACACCGCTTCCAGGGATGAAAAACCATTGAGGGTCAGCTTGCACAGGCTGTCGACGCCACCGCACAACACCGCATCGCACATGCCCAGGTCCAGCAGGCGCTGGGCACTCATCAATGCGCGGGCGCTGGAAGTGCAGGCGGTGGAAATGACGTAGGCCGGGCCGCTCAGTTGCAGCCAGTCCGCGAGGAAGTTGGCCGGGGCGCTGAGTTCCTGTTGCTGGTAGTCGTAGTCGCTGGGGAACTGATTGTCCCGCAGGTAATGAGCGATGCCGCGGCTGGCTTCGTCGATACCCGAAGTGCTGGTGCCGAGAACGATGCCAATGCGCGCCGCACCAAAAGTCTCGATCGCTTGCTGGATCTCATCAAAGATCTGCAACGCGGCTTCCAGCAGCAGTTGGTTATTACGGCTGCTCTGCTGGCCCAGTTCTGGTGGGATCGTCGCCAGTTCACCGTGTACGCCGGCCACCGGCAGTATGCGCTCGGGCACCCAACCACTTTCCGCGCGCATGCCGGAGCAGTCTCCGACAAACAGGTTGCGGCTGACTTCACCCTTGCCACGGCCCAGGGCGCAGATCACGCCGAGGGCATTGAGGTAGGCGGTCATGGGGCAGCCTCCAGCGGGGTGATGTGGTAGTTCAGGTCCTGGCCGGGCAGGTTCACGGTGAACACCTGAGGCGATTGGTAAATGATCTGCCAATGGGGCTTGAGCACCCTGATATCGTCGAACTCACGGGCGCCAGGATAGTTGCCGGGCACTTCATTCGCCGGGGTCAGGGCAAACAGCAACGCGGCAAACAACTCCCGCGCCTGAGGGTTGGGGGGCAGCAAGCCGTCCGCCTGCCAGGCGCCGTCGATCAGCTTTTGCCTGGCCTGGGGAATGCCTAGCGGGTCCATCATCGACCAGCGAATCGCGCCCTCTTCACGCTGGATCACCAGCAGCCAATCCTGACGCTGGCCGTTCTGCTCGCGCTCGACATGCAATTGCAGAGGCAAGGTCAGAGTTGGGTTCTTCGCCGGCAACGGTGGCTGGCTGGCGCAAGCGCTCAGCAATAAAAAACAGCCCACCAGCAGCGCACGGATCATTGCTCGGGGCCCGCGAGGGGTTTGCGCGCGACCACGTTAACCAGGGTTTCTTCCCGCTCGCCGAACGGCTTGGGCCGGCGCAGTCCCCAGCGTTCCAGCAAGCCGAAATCCGTGGAGCGGCTCCACCACAGGTACGGATAGGAAACGTTTTGCAACTCGAACTCGAAGCCCTGTTCGCGAATCATCTCCAGGTACTCGGCAGCGCTTTTCTGCACATGCATCGGATGGCGGAACAGCCAGCGAATGACCCAAGTGTCGATGTACGCCTCGGTGGACTCGGCAAACAGCAAATAACCGCCGGGCTTGAGCACTCGATAGAACTCGGTCAGCGCTCGCTGCTGCTCCACCAGGTGATGGAAAGTCTGGTGACAGAACAGAATGTCGACACTGGCATCGGCCACGTCCAATGTTGCGCAGTCGCTGCCGATCAACTCGATGGCGAGGCCCTGGCGCGTTGCTTCCGTACGGCTCAAGTCCAGGCTGTGGGGATCAGCGTCCAGACCGATCAGGCGCTCGGGGGCGAACACCTGCTGCAAATACTGGAACGACTTGCCCTGGCCACAACCGGCATCCAGCAGCACCGGCGCAACCGGTAACGGATCGCTGAACAAACTGCGCAGGTCGTTGATTGCCACCCGCAGCACATGGTGCTGCCAGGTGTGGCTACGCAGGAACCAGAAGCCGAACCTGGTTTCCTCGACGTAGTTTTTGCTCAGGTATTGGCTGCTCATACCCCATCCCCCGCGCAGATTTCCGAGAGCATCCGCAGCCGGCGTTTGGGCTCGCTGACAAACGGGTTGCGCTCATCCCAGGCATATCCGGCGAGGATTGAACTGATCATCCGACGAATGTCCGGTGAGCTGCCGGGATGGAAAATCACATCCTGGAACGTTCCCGCGTACCAGCCCTCGACGTAGCAACGGAAGGTGTCGACCCCACGCTTCAACGGCTCGGCAAACTCGCTTTGCCAGTCGACCGTTTCGCCCTGCAATTGTCGGTGCAGCAAGCCGGCGGCCATGCTCGCCGACCGCATGGCGATGGTCACGCCGGAGGAAAATACCGGGTCGAGGAATTCCGCCGCGTTACCCAGCAATGCAAAGCCTGGACCATGCAAGGCTTTGACGTTGGCCGAGTAGCCGCCGATGGTCCTGGCCTCGGTATCCCACACTGCGTTTTTCAGCACTGTGGACAGGCTTGGGGTTTCGTCGATAAAGCTGCGCAAGCAAGCGTCGAGGTCTGCATCGCGGCCGTCGAAATGCTCCTTGGCCGCCACCACACCTACCGAGCAACGGCCGTTGCTGAACGGGATGGTCCAGAACCAGATATCGCGCTTGGTCGGGTGTGTGGTGATGAGGATTTTGCTGCGGTCGAAGCCCGGATGTTCGATACGGTCCTCGACATGGGTGAATACCGCCTGGCGTAACGGGAAGTTCGACGGTGCCTCCAGGTCCAACAGGCGCGGCAGGACGCGGCCGTAACCGCTGGCGTCCAGCACGAAACAGGCCTTGAGATGGTACTCGCTGCCGTTCTCCCGGCGTATGTGCAGGTAGCGGTTGCCTGCGGCAAAGTCGACGCCGACGAGGGTCTGGCCGTAACGAATTTCCACGCCCTGCAACGCCGCTTGATCCGCCAGCAGCTTGTCGAACTCGCCGCGCTGCACCTGGAAGGTGGTGGGTTTGCCGTTGCTGAAGGTGTCGCCAAAATCAAAGGCGCTGTAGCGCTCGCCCCAGGCAAACGCGGCACCGGTTTTCACCTGGAAACCGGCAGCGTTGACCGCGTCGAGCATGCCGGCTTCTTCGATGAAGTCGATGCAGTGGGACAACAGGCTTTCGCCGATGGAAAAGCGCGGGAAGTGCTGGCGCTCGATGATCAACACATCATGCCCGTTGCGTTTAAGCAGCGCGGCAGCAATGGCGCCGGACGGGCCGGCACCAATCACCACCACTTGGCGACGTTCCATTTCAACTGTGGGCACTGTGGCTCCTTGCCGGTTGGGCAATCATCAAATTCAATTCAAAGGTGTTAGTGGTCATCATTGCGCATGTTCCTGACGCCCGGCCCACGGCGCCAGCATAAAACTGAACGCCAGGCCCAGGCTTACCGACAGGCCGAAGTTACTCACCGCTGGCGTGCTGGAAATCGCCAGCAGGCCGAATGACAGCCACGTGGTGACGGCTGCCAACAGCGTGCCCAACAGGCTCACGGCGGCGCCGCCGATCTGCTCGCGCATCAGGATCGCGTAGTCGACGCTGATGGCGGTCACCAGCAGCAGGCCAAACAGACTGAACAGGGTCAGCGGTTGCCCCAGCCAACCGAGGCTGGCCAGGCTGCACAGTGCAGCGAGCAGCGGCAGGGCAACAATGCGCAAGGCGCCACCGAATCCGAAAGGCAGGATCAGCAGCAACACGATCAGCACGCAGGACATCAATTTCAATTCGGCGGCGCTAATCTGCGTGGCGGCGAACACCTGGTTCAAGTCGCCAAGGCGATCCACCAGTTGCACGCCGGGCAAGTCCAGGGCCTGCACCCGCAGCAATGCCGAGCTGTTCAGGCCTTGCAGGCTGACCATGGCTGCCACGCCATCGTCGGTTGCGCCGAGCCACAGCGTGCGCCAGGGCTCCGCGAGAGGGCCGATCAGCGCCGCGTCGATGTCTTCGATGGGCAGGGCTTGCAGTTGCGCCAGTTCCGCTTGCAGGGCGCTGGCCGGTACGCCTAGGTCCAGCAGCGGTTGCCAGAATTGCGGCAGCTTGTTCAGGGCTTCGCGCACTTGTTGTTGTTCGCTTGGCTGGTTGACCAACTGATTGAGCGCCAGATAACCCTGAAGCTTATCCATGTTCACCAGTTGATCCAGACGCTGGCTCAGCGCCGTCTGACGCTCCAGCAGTTGCTGCTGATTGTTCGCACGCACCAGGAAGAATTGGCTGGTGGGTTGATAGCCGGTAATCCGTGCAATGGCCTGGGCTTCCTCCAGTAATTGCGGTGGTGCGCCGATCCATTGGCGAATATCGTTTTTGCTGTTCAACTGCCATAAACCACCGGCGCAAAACAGCAACACCAACACCAGCAACACCGGGCTCGGCAGGCGCTTGAGCAACGACTCACGCACCCCCAGCAGAAACTCGGCAATGCGCAGCGGCCACTGGGCCGGGCGCAGGTCCATGCCCTTGAGCAAGGCCGGCAACAGGCACACCGCCGACAGGTACGCACCCACCAGCCCAGCGGCGGAGAACACGGCGATCTGGGTCAGGGCCGGGAATGGCGTCCAGGCCAGCGCCAGGTAACCGATGCAACTGGTGGCCAGGCTCAGGCTCAAACCCGGCAAGGTCAGGCGCAACGCCGGCCAGCTGCGCCAGGGTTGCAGGCTCCAGCTCTTGGACAGGTAATGCAGCGGGTAATCCACCGCCACGCCAATCAGGCTCGACCCCAGCACCAGGGTCATCACATGCATATGGCCGAACAGCGCGACACAGGTCACCGCACCAAACAGCATGCCCACCAGTACTGGTACAAACGCCAACAATACCCGCCAGCGGCGGAACGCCAGCAGCAACAGCAAAAGGATGCCAACGGTGGCGCCGCCGCCGACCCAGGTCATCTCCCGGGTTGCCTGCTGCTGACCATTGGCCGCGTACAGCAGGCCGCTGGCAGCAAGCAATTGCACGCCTTGCTTACTGGCCTGTTCGCGGCTGGATTGGAGCAAGTCGGCCACTTGAAGCGGCAACTTCATGTCGAAGGCATTGCCGTTGGTGCGCGCCCGCAGCAGCACCCAGCTTTTGCCGTCGGCATCGGCGATCAATGCGCCGCTGCCAATATCCAGCTGTACCGAACCGTGTTGCGGCTGGCTGTTCTGGATGCGTCCGGTGAGGCCGAGCCAATCGTCCTGGCTCGGCACCAGGCTGAAACCGGTAAAGGGATCGAACAGCGCCTGCACGCGTTGCTGAATAAAGGCTTGTGGCTGCTCGATCAGTTGCTCGCGGTCCTTGGCCGAGAGCATCGCCAGCCGCCCTTGCAGCAACTGCTGACGCAAGGCCGGCAGGTCTGCCTGGAGGTTCCATTGGAGCTTTTCAAACAGGCCGCTGGCTTGCCAACGCTCGCCCAGTTGTTGGGCCATGGCCACCGCTTGCTGGCGATCGGCATGGCCCACCAGCACCAGCATTTCGCGGTTCAGTGGCTCCTGCATGCGTTGTTCGGCGCGCAGCTCCAACGCATCCGGCGCGGTGCCGGGCACCAGTTCCATGAGGTTGGCCGACAGTGGTGCACCCTGGCGCCATTGCCAGCCGGCCAGGGCCAACACGGCCACCAGCAGGATCAGGAACAGGCGCGGTAGCCAGCGCTCACTGGGCAAAGTCGTGTTGCTCCGCGTCGCTCAAGGATTGCGTGCTGGTGCTGTCCTGCATGCGCAGTACGGTGCTGTCGCCCTGGGTTTCCAGTAGTTCGATTTTTTGCACCAGGTCGCCGCCGTCGATATTGATCTGGGTGAATACCTGCTTGAGCAATAACGAGCGCGGAATCAGCGTCAGCTTCCACTGTGTGGCCTCGCCTTGCAGTTGCAGCTCGAAGTCGCGCTGCAAGCCGCTGCTGTCGCCCTGCAACACGGCGAGGAACAAACGATTCTGCTCGGCCCCGGCGCTCTTGTTGGGCAGCGGCTGCCAGCCGTTGGCATCGCGCCGGGCAATGCCTTGGGCGCTGATGCGGTAGTCCTGTTGCAGAGGGGTTTTCAGCAGCCAAAGCAAACCGTGGTCTTTGGCCAGGACAAAGGAGCCCTTGCTGGTCAGAGGCTGTGGCAGGGCGCGCAGGTGTTTTTCCTGGATGAAGTTGCCGTGGATCACAGAGGGTTTTGCCAGTTGATCGCTGAGCTGTTGCAGATCGAAGGCGTGGGCCAAGCCAGGAATCCCCAGCAGCACACACACCACCACTCCTGCAGGAGCGAGCTTGCTCGCGAAAAACGCCAAGGCACCGCGTTTAAACAGGATGCCAGCGTTATCGTTGACGACCTTCGCGAGCAAGCTCGCTCCAGAAAACGGAGAGATCATTTCAGAGCCCTTTCGACGGCTTCGACAAACACTGTCGGCGACGCCAGTTGCATCTCGCGACTGGCAATCTCCACCGCTACTTGTACGGTGCTGGCGCGGGTCAGGCGTTCGCCGGTGGTGACGTCGCTGATCAGGTAATTGACCTTCAAGCGGCTCTCCCACTCCACCAGGCTGGCGCGCACATTGATGGTCTGGCCGAAGGTGGCGCCGCGTACATAGCGCAGCTGCATATCGATCACCGGCCAAGCGTAGCCCGACTCAAGCATGGCCGTGTAGTTGTGGCCGATCTTGTCCAGCAAGGCGCAGCGGGCGACCTCCAGGTATTTGACGTAATGGCCGTGCCAGACCACGTTCATGGTGTCGATGTCGAAAAACGGCACGAGGATTTCGGTGTCGCTGTGCAATACGCCCTGGCTACGCATGCAGCCTCCAGTGTTGCTCGGCGATGCGTTGCAGGCACAGGCGCAGTTCGCCTTCCAGGGCGCGGTCTTCGATCACGGGCGGGAAATCCTTGGCAAGTTCTTCATGCATGGCGGCCAGCGCTGGTGGTAGCGGCCGGGCATCTTCGGCCTGGGCCCGCAGCCACACGCCCTGGTTGGCGGCGAGCAAGGTGGCGGCGGCGACCTGTTCGGTCAGCTCCAACACACGGATGGCATCGCGGGCGGCGATGGTGCCCATGCTCACCTTGTCCTGGTTGTGGCACTCGGTGGAGCGCGAGAACACGCTGGCCGGCATGGTGTTTTTCAGCGCTTCGGCGGTCCAGGCGCTGGTGCCGATCTGCACGGCCTTGAAGCCATGGTTGATCATCGCGCGGTCAGCAGGGGCGCCGGACAGGTTGCTCGGCAGGCCATGGTTGTAGCGCACGTCTACCAGCAGCGCGAGCTGACGGTCCAGCAGGTCGGCGACGTTGGCGACCAGTGTCTTTAGGCTGTCCATGGCAAAGGCGATATGCCCGCCATAGAAATGCCCGCCGTGCAGCACGCGTTCGGCTTCGGCGTCGATGATCGGGTTGTCGTTGGCGCTGTTGAGTTCGATCTCGATAAATGAGCGCAACCAGTTCAGGCTGTCGGCCAGCACGCCCAAAACGTGGGGGGCGCAGCGCAGGGAATAGCGGTCTTGCAGGCGGTGCAACGGCGCGGTTGGCGCGTCGATGGCCAGGTCCTTGCGCAACCAGGCGGCGACTTGCATCTGGCCGGGGTGCGGCTTGGCGGCGAACAGGCGTTCGTCGAAGTGCTCCGGGTTGCCTTGCAGCGCCACCACGTTCAGCGCGGTGATGCGCGTGGCCAGTTGCAGCAGGTAATCGGCGCGGGCGAAGGCCAGGCAGGCGAGGCCGGTCATGACTGCCGTGCCGTTCATCAATGCCAGGGCTTCCTTGGGGCGCAGCACCAGCGGCTCCCAGCCCAGTTCGCGGTGCACATCGGCAGCCTGGCGGCGCTTGCCACGGAACATCACTTCACGCTCGCCGGACAAGGTTGCGGCGACGTAGGACAGCGGCGTCAGATCGCCGCTGGCGCCCACCGACCCTTCTTCCGGAATCAGTGGCAGCACGTCGTGTTCGAGAAAGGCGTGCAGACGTTCCAGCAGCTCGACGCGCACCCCGGAAACGCCGTGACACAGCGACTGCAAACGCGCCGCCAGCACCGCACGGGTTGCTTGCGCATCCAGCAACTTGCCCAGGCCACAGCCGTGGAAGGTGTAGAGGTGACGGGGCAGCGCTTCGACATGCTCCAGCGGCACCGCTACCACGCAGGAATCGCCGTAGCCGGTGGTGACGCCGTAGATCACGCCTTCCTTGTCCAGCAGGGAGTCGAGGAACTGCGCGCCCCTGGCGATGCGCTGGCGGTACTCGGCATCGTCTTGCAGGCGAGTCGGCGCCTGACGGTTGGCGAGGGCCAGCACGTCTTCGATGCGCAAAGGGAGTTCGCCGAAGGTTACCGGCTCAAGATGCGTCGTCATCGGTCTTCCAGAAAGGGTAAAAGTTGAACCATTGTTGGGGCGCTTCCAGGCAGAACTGGCCCAGGCGTTCGGCGTAGCGGGCGGTCCATAACGCGATCACCTGCTGGCGGTCGCTGCGTTTCCATTCGATCAGTTGGGCGAAGGGCTCGATGATCAAGCGATAGCGCCCTTGGTGTTTCAGGCACATCAGCAGGTTGACCGGGCATTTCAGCAAACCGGCCAACAGCCACGGGCCCTGGGGGAAGGCGGCGTTGTGGCCGAGGAAGTCCACCCGCGCCGTGCGCCCGCCATGCAGCGGCACACGGTCGCCAGCAATCGCCAACCACTCGCCGTCGTCCAGGCGCTGGCTGAGCAGGAGCATGATCGCCGGGTCCAGCTCGCTGACCTGGATCAGCCGCAGATTGGTCGCCCCGGCTTCGCCCAATAGGCGGTTGAAACGCTCGGCGTGCTTGGTGTGCACCAGCACGTTCATGGTGACTTTTTCACCCAGCTCGGCGAGGGCCCGGCACACTTCCAGATTGCCCAGGTGCGCGCCCACCAACATCTGCCCGCGCTCGCCGCGTAGTTGTTGGCGCAGTTGGGCCGGGTCGATGATCTCGATCTGTTCCAGGCGCAGCTTGCCGTTCCATACGTCGAGCTTGTCCAGCAAGGCGTCGGCGAAGGCCATGAACTGGCCGAATACCCGTCGACGCGTGGGGCGCAAGTCGTCACGCCCGCTCCAGTCGGCCAGGCGCTGCTGGTATTGCCAGGCGCTCTGGCGGGCGGTGCGGCCGAACAGGAAGAAGTACAGGACGATGCCGTAGAGAACCGGAGCCAATGCTCGGCGCCCGAGTACCTTGGCGCCGAACGCGGTGAGTTTCATCAGCCAGAAACTGCCGCGCTCTTCACGGTCGGCCCAGTGTTTGCTGCCCTGGGTCATGCCTGCCACCGCCGCCATAGGATCATCGGCGCGCGCACCAGCATGCCAAAGAACAACCGGGTGTGCATGGACGAAATCAGGGCGTTGTCGTGGAACATGCGAAAGTGCGACAGACCATCGGCGGGGTAGTGCACTTTGGTGGGCAGCCAGCGCATTGGCTGGTTGCGCCATGACAGGCGCACCAGGATATCGGAGTCGAAATCCATGCGCTTGCCGATCCTGGCCGAGTCCATCAGTGCGAGCACCGGCGCCAGCGGGTACACGCGAAAGCCACACATCGAGTCGCGAATCTCCAGCGACAGGCTGTTGATCCACACCCACACGTGGGTCAGGTAGCGGCCGTACAGACGGCCCTTGGGTACGCTGTCGTCGTATTCGGGGTAGCCACAGATCAGCGCGCGGGGGTGGGTGCGCGAGGCGTCGAGAAAGGTGCCGACTTCCCGCAGGTCATGCTGGCCGTCGGCGTCTACTTGCAGCGCGTGGGTGAAGCCCAGGCGCGCCGCCTCACGGAAGCCGATCATCACCGCGCCGCCCTTGCCTTGGTTGGCGGGCAAGGTGACCAGGGAGACATTGTCGAGGGTCGCCAGTTGCGCCAGCACGGCAGCGCAGGCCGGGCTGCTGCCATCGTCCACCAGCAGGCACGGCAGGCCGCTGGCTAGCAGGGTACGGACCACGGCGGGCACGGCGGCTTCATGGTTGTAGACCGGGATCAGGGCGCAGGGGTTATGCAAGGTCGGGCTCCAGGAGAATTCGGCCACTGGAGCAGGCGGCAGTGTCATTGCGGTAGGTAAAGTACAACTTGCCGCGTTGCTGATCGAAACGCAGGTGCAGTTCGATCCGGTCATCAGGCCGGACCAGTTGCTGGAACTTGAGCACTTCCATCCCGACGAATTTTTTTGGCAGATCGAGCAATTGCTGGCCAAGGCTCAGAGCCCAATCTACCTGGACAACGCCTGGCAGCACCGGGGTTTGCGGGAAGTGGCCGCTGAAGTAGGCCAGGTCCGGCGGGATCACCAGTTGCAGGGTCCACTCACCGTTAGCTTCGACTTTTTCCAGTACTTGCGGTGTCTTGGGCCGGGGTGCCAGCAGCAAGGCTTCCACATCGGCCTGGGGCAACTTGCCCTGGGAGTTGAACGGTAATTGCCGCAGCAAACGCCAGCGGCGCGGCAGGGCCAGGGCTTCGCAGTGTTGGCTCAGATGCTGGCGCAGGGTTTGGGTGACGGTGCGCCGGCCTTGATTACGCAAGGCATGCAGTCCTTGCGCGCTGAGCACCACCAGGGCGCCGAGGGAGGCGCGGTTTTCCTGGACCACGCCCAGGCGGGTTTCAGTTACCCAGGGGTGGCCCATCAACGCCTGTTCCAGCATCGGCAGGGAGATACGTTTTTCTTCCAGCTTGACGATTCGGTCCAGGCGGCCCAGCAGTTCGAAGCGGCCGTCGGCGTGGATCTTCGCGGCGTCGGCGGTGTGTTCGATATGGCCGGCCGGCAGGTATGGCGAGGCGATGCGCAAGGCGCCGTTGGCATCCTGGCTCAACTGCACATCGGCAAACGGCTGCCACAGGGTTTGACCCTGGCGCCAGGCGATGCCGCCGGTTTCCGAGCTACCGAGGATTTCCGTTGGCCATTGCTGCAAGCGTTGTTGCAGGATGCTGGCCGCATCAAAAGGCAGGGCTCCGCCGGAGGAGAATACCCGCTTGACTGCACTCAAGGCCGGCCAGTCGAGGTTATCGCCCATGCGCTTGAGCAACGCCGGGCTGGCGACCCAGGCAAAGTGCGGATGCTGGAGGCTGACCCGCTGCAAGTCTTCCGGGAATGCCAACTGTTGACGCACGAAGGTTCGCCCGGCGCACAGCGGCCACAACACTCGGAACAGTAAACCGTAGATGTGCTGGGTGGCGACGCTGCCGATGATGCAGGCCTCGCCCAAGCCGGTACCCCAGAGGGATTCCAGCGCCTGGACCTCATTGGTCAGTTGGCGCAGGGTTTTGTTGATGCGCTTGGGCTCGCCGCTGGAGCCGGAGGTACACAAGCTCAGGCTGCACGCGTCCAGGTCCAGTGCAGCGGCGCTAAGGGGGGCTTGGTAAAACGCGTCCAGATCCGCAGCCTCGGTCAGCCAAGCGTCGACGGCATCGGCCCAGCGTTGGCGGGTTTGGGGTTGCAGGTCGGCGGGCAGCAATACACTGACCCCGGCGCGCCAGGCTCCCAAAAGAGCAATCGCCAGCAGGCTTGCGTCTTCCAGGTGCACGGCCAAACGCTGGATGCCACGGGCTTGCAGCCCGGCAGCCAGGCTCAGGGCTTGCTCGCATAACTGTGCGTGATTCAGATCAGGCTCGGCAGTGACCGGGCGCTGGGCAACAGGCTCAAGCAGCAAGTGCTCAAGATTCAACCAATTCATACGCGGCCTCGAACCCTTTGTCGTATCAGCCATTCCACGGCAAACAACAGCCCCATCAGCCCGTAAGCGATCAGCCCGTTGTACAACGTCCACCAGCTCAGCGGCGCCCACAGCGTAAGGGCAGCGGCCAGCAGGCCGTTACCCAGGAAAAACACACTCCACACCACTGTGACTTGGCGGGTATACACAATTGCGTTCTCAGGTAATTGCGGCTCGCTCATGCGTGCCAGGCGCTCGACCATCGGTGGCCCATATTTCAGGCTCAAGCCAAACAGCGCCAGCATGAAGCCGCTGACGAGGCTCGGGTACCAGCGCAACAGTTTCGGGTTGTCGAACCAGGCCAGCAACAGGCAGAACACAATCGCGACGACGGCCATCCACCGTGCGCCCGGGTTGCGTGCCCCCGTCAGCGCCCGCAGCAACCACAGGCTGGCCAGCAGCAGGCCGAATTGCCACGGTGCAAAATGCTCCGTGCCGAAATACACCGCGAAAGGGTACAGCAGCCCCGCCAGCAACAGGCCAAGGCCGATCAGCCGGCTCATGCGGCCGGTTGAACCAGACGGTAAACCGCCTCGACCACGTCGCTTACGGTACGCACGGCCTTGAACTCTTCGGCGGCTATTTTCTTGCCGGTCTGGCGCTTGATATGGTCGATCAGGTCGACCGCATCGATGCTGTCGATTTCTAGCTCCTGATACAGATTGGCGTCCAGGGTGACGCGTTCAGGCTCCAGTTCAAACAGTTCCACCAAGGCATCGCGCAAGGTGTTGAAGATATCGTCACGAGTTTGCATGGTCCGGTCTCAAGCTGCCTGTCTGGCCGTGACGAACGCCGCGAGGCTGGCCACGTTGGTGAAGTGATTGCGAGTGTCCTTGGCGTCGGCATCAATCTTGATACCGTACTTTTTCTGGATCGCCAGGCCCAACTCCAGGGCGTCGACCGAATCCAGGCCCAGGCCTTCGCCGAACAGGGTTTGCTCGTCGCCGATGTCGTCCACGCTGATGTCTTCAAGGCCCAGGGCCTCGATGATCAGCGTTTTTATGTCGTGCTCAAGGCTGTGTTGGTCGCTCATCTTCGGCGAGCTCCTTAATAAAATACTGATGCAGGTAATCGTTGAGCTTGCGTGAAGCCTGGGGCGCGGGGCCCTGTGCGGCAAACGTCTGTGGTTCTATATCGGCACCCACCCGCAAACTGAAGTGGAAACGACGTTTAGGGATGCGATACCAGGGTTCGGCCTTGGTCAGGGTGGTGGGGCTGACCTTGATCACCACAGGGGTGATGATTGTCGCACCCCGCAGGGCAATGGCGGCGCCCCCGCGATGAAAGGCTGGCATTTGGCCCGGCGAAGTGCGGGTGCCTTCGGGAAAGATGATCAGGGTCTGGCCTTCCCGCAGGGCGCCTGCGGCGGCATCGAGCATGTCGGCGCTGCCGTCATTGCTGATGTAGCCGGCGTCGCGCACCGGCCCGCGAGTGAATGGGTTTTGCCACAGGCTCTGCTTGACCACGCAGTTGGTCTGGCGCATCAGGCCGATCAGGAACACCACGTCGATCAGCGACGGGTGGTTGGCGATGATCATCTGGCCAGGGCGGCCCAGGTTCTCGGCGCCTTCGACGCTGTAGGTGAGAATGCCCAAACGATGCATCAGACGAATAAAGAACCAGAACAGCCAACTAATGGTGTGGCGGGCACGCCGGCGATGTTGTTGAACGTCCCCCGGCAAGCAACTGAGCAGCGGAAACACCAGCAATCGCAGGCACAGGCCGCCGACGCCAAACAGGGTAAAGCTGGCCGCCGTCGCGAACAGCCGCCAGTAATAGGCATCCCGGGGCTTGCCGGTCATCGCTTGCATTGCCAGTTCCATACTCGGTTCTTCCAGGCATGTTGGCAGGCGCCCTGTTCGGTGAGCAGGGTGCGCAGCAGGTTCAGGGCGTGGGGCCACTGAGTTTTTGTGAGAGACGTTGTGGTGGGTTGGACAGTGGCGGGCAGTAGCTCCAGCTGCCATTCGTCGCCTGGGGTCAGCAGTAGGCCGAGGGCATAAGGAAATGGCACGTCGTCGATCCAGCTGGAGTAAGCCTCGGGTGGCTGCTCTTCGGTGATCACCAGCAGAACTGCCGGTGCGCCTTCGTTGAGCAGGGCGGCGGCTTCCAGCATGCCGTGTTCCAGCCCATCGCCAGCGGCGGCGAGGGCCGTCATCTCACTGGTTTCATTGCGCAGGATCGACCAAAGGCCAATCACCGCGTTGTGTACCGATAGGCTGAACTGTGTGGGCGACAAGGGTTGGTCGTTGGCCAGGTCGCTGAGAATATCGAGGGTGCGCGGGGTTTCGCCGTGACGGGAAACAAACACCAGCGGCAAGTCTTGCAGGTCTTGCGCCAAGGGCCAGCCGACGCTGAAAGCCATGCGCGCCAGGCGGCTCAGGCGGCGGCGTTGCATGGCGGGCAGGAACGACACATCGGGCGCGGCATCGCTGGGGGCGAGCAACGCCGGGTCCTGGCACCAGGCGCGCCAGTCGTCCACGCTGTCGAGCCCGGGGGCCCAGGCGCGCCATTGGGCGATGTTGAAGTTGATCACTGAGAAGATATCCCGCCCCTGCGGGCTTCCTTGTGCAGCAATTGGCCCGCAAAACCGGGACATGGCGCAATGGCCGAGTGGCGCGCATTATCCCGGTGCTGTGGAGTTCTAGCAAACGTTGGTAAAAAATTGTTCATGGGGGGCATTACAAATTTGCTGAAAAGAATTATGAATTGTCGGTGATGAGGGGGGGGCTGACTTGTCGGACCTTTCCTTTTCGAACAGCCGTGACGTAATACGCTTAGTGTGTGATCCCGCCTGCGATGCTGTAGTGCATGGATGATCAAGGTAGCTAACGGGCGCTTTTGCCCACTACACTCGGGCATTAATTGATACATGGAGGTTTTGTCATGCGGCGTGTGGTGTTCAATCAGAAAGGCGGTGTGGGCAAGTCCAGTATTGCCTGCAACCTGGCGGCGGTCAGCGCCAGTGAAGGCTATCGAACCCTGTTGGTCGACCTCGATGCCCAAGCTAACTCGACCCAGTACCTCACCGGACTGACCGGCGAAGATATCCCCATGGGTATTGCCGATTTCTTCAAGCAAACCCTGGCCTCCGGGCCGTTTTCGAAGAAAGGCAAGGTGGATATCTACGAAACCCCTTTCGACAACCTGCACGTGATCACCGCCACGGCGGAACTGGCGGACTTGCAGCCCAAGCTTGAAGCCAAACACAAGATCAACAAGCTGCGAAAGCTGCTGGATGAGTTGAGTGAGGATTACGACCGAATCTACCTCGATACCCCTCCGGCGCTGAATTTTTATGCGGTTTCTGCGCTGATTGCCGCTGATCGCGTGCTGATCCCCTTCGATTGCGACAGCTTCTCCCGTCAGGCGCTGTATGGCCTGCTGGCAGAAATCGAAGAGTTGAAGGAAGACCACAACGAAGGCCTTGAGGTGGAAGGGATTGTGGTCAACCAATTCCAGGCTCGGGCGAGCCTGCCGCAGCAGATGCTGGATGAGTTGGTTGCCGAAGGCTTGCCAGTATTGCCGGTGTACCTGGGCAGCTCGGTACGCATGCGTGAATCTCACCAGGCGAATATGCCGCTGATCCACCTGGACCCACGACATAAGCTGACGCAGCAGTTTGTGGCGTTGCATAACCTGCTGGAAAACGCCTGATCCCGCGGACGACATAAAACAGTGTGGGAGGTTGCTGATAACTGGGGGCAGGTTCTGGCGATTGAGTACATATCTGTTGCTGCGGTAACGGCGGCTTAGGGTGGGCGCCGCAGTGATTCAGGATGCCAGCGTCATCGTTAACGACCATCGCGAGCAAGAACTAGGCGTCCCCCTCGCTCCTACAGTAACTCAGGTCGGCTACCAGGCCGCCGTGCTTTTGCTTTTGATCTTGATCTAAGGCGCCCCGTTAAACCACGATGGCTGAACGCAGGCATTGATCCGTGGGTAAACCGGCAGGACGCCGGTTTAGCCGTGTTGGGCCAAGGATGGCCCATCGCGGCGGCCCATGGAGCAATGCCGGAGTGAAGGCATGCCGAGCCACAGCGAGGCACCAAGTGGTGGGGCAAGAGCCCTTTTGGTTACTTTTGGCTGGGCCGGCATTCCGGGCTCTTTTCCAAAAGTGACACGCCGTAAGGGCGTACCCCTAAGCCGCCCTGACCAAAATAACGGATATGCACCCAGCCCAGTCCAACCCAAAAATCCTACCGGCAAAGATGTGGAGATACCCATACTCATCGCCGGGCAAGCCAAATCGCCGCACCGCCGGCCCCCACACTGACCGAGCAGGTTTTGAAGTAGGGCTACACGCCCTGACTGCGCAACCAACTCATCAACTGCGGCAACGGAAACGCTCCGCTCTGACGCGCCACTTCCCGACCACTCTTGAACAGAATCAAACTGGGAATCGAGCGAATACCCAGTTGAGCGGACAGTTGCTGATTGGCCTCGCTATCGAGCTTGGCCAATCGGCATTTCCCCGTCAACTGCCCGGCAGCCTGTTCAAACACCGGTGCAAACGACTTGCACGGCCCGCACCAGTCGGCCCACACATCCACCAGCAGCGGCAAATCGCCCTTGATCTGGTTTGCGTAGTCATCCTGTTTCAGCTCAAAGGGCTTGCTCAGCAACACCGGTTGTTTGCAACGCCCGCACTTCGGCGCATCGCCCAGGCGTTCGTTGGGGATGCGGTTGAGGCCGTTGCAATGCGGGCAGGGGATTACGAGAGGATCGGACATGGTTGGGCTCCGTAGAAATGGCCAATGGGTTCTATTTGGAGTCAGGCATGGGTTTTATCAATGTGCGGTATCAATGACGCATGCGCTGGGTGAGGATGTCAATTAAGTCGAAGCTATGAAGAACAACTGATCTCCAAATGCTTGCCCCAATCCGGCGGTCGTTGCGCGTATTGCTCCATCCCCGGCTGCTCTTCAAAGGGCTTGCTCAGCACCTCATGCAGCCGGCGAACTTCGGTGTAGTCCCCTGATTCAGCAGCCTCGATGGCCTTCTGCGCCAGGTAGTTGCGCAGGATATACAGCGGGTTCACTGCGTGCATCCGCTCACGCCGCTGTTCTTCACTGCCATTGGCTTCCCGCTCAACGCGAGCCTTGTACCGATCAGCCCACGCATCAAAGCCCTTGAGGTCCACGAAGTCATCCCGTAACCGCGCCACGGCCAGCGCAGCAGATTCATCCCCCAGTCGGCGGAAGAACAAGGTGTAGTCAACGCCACTGCCTTGCATCAGTTGCAGCAGGCGCTCCACCAATGTCTGGTCATCCTCTTCGGGGCAGGTAAATCCTAGTCGACGTCGCATCAGGTCCAGGTAGTGGGCCTGGTACAGCGGCAGGTACAGGCCAAGGGTTTCCCGCAAGGCGTCGACGCTGATAAACGGCGTCAATGCCTGGGCCAGCGCACTGAGGTTCCACTGGCCAATCGGCACTTGATTGCTGAACGAGTAACGCCCCTGGTCGTCGGAATGGTTGCAGATGAACTGTGCGTCGAAATCATCCAGAAACGCGAACGGTCCAAAGTCGAAGGTGATGCCAAGGATCGACATGTTGTCGGTGTTCATCACCCCATGACAGAAGCCGTAGGCCTGCCACTTGGCGATCAACTCGGCGTTGCGCTCGACAATCTCGCGGAACATCGCCAGATACGGCTCGGGCTGTTCCTGGCACTTGGGGAAGTGCAGCGACAAAACGTGTTCAGCCAATTGCTTCTGCAGCTCGGGCTTCTTGGTGTAGTAGAAATATTCGAAATGCCCGAAGCGTACATGGCTCGGCGCCAGGCGCAGAACCATGGCGGCGCGCTCCTGTTTCTCGCGCCATACCGGGGTGGTAGAGCCGATCACACACAGGGCGCGGCTACTGGCAATGCCCAGGGCGTGCAGCGCTTCAGAGGCAAGAAATTCACGAATCGACGAGCGTAATACTGCGCGGCCATCACCCATGCGCGAGTAAGGCGTCTGCCCGGCGCCCTTGAGGTGCAAGTCCCAGTGTTCGCCGGCTTCGTTGTAGACCTCGCCAAGCAGGAGGCCCCGTCCATCTCCCAGTTGCGGGTTGTAGGAGCCAAATTGATGCCCGGAATAGACCATCGCCCGTGGTTCCGCCTCGGCCCACAGCTTGTGCCCGCTGAACAGTTCGGCGAACACCGGGGTTTCGGCAATAGTGGGGTCAAGGTCGAGCAGGGCCATGGCGGCCTTGCTCGCCACGACCAAGCGCGGCTCGTCGATGGGCTCGGGCAGCACATGGGTCGAGAAGCCGTCGCCCAGGCGGGCGAAGCGGTTGTCGAAGGTCAGTTCGTCGAGAGCTTTCAACGGCCATCTCCAGCAGAATGTCCGAGCATTCTGCTGGGGATAGCACGGTTAGTCGAGTTTGCTGGTTGGCGGTTGCGGCGCATCTTCAACTTTGCCGAGTGTTGGCTTGGGCGCATCCTGGTTGCTGACGGGCGCCAGGATGGTCTTGTTGTCGTCTTCCACCGGCACCAGCTTGTATTCCTGGCCGTGGAGGTTTTTCAGGTAAACCTCCATCTGCCGGAATGAGATGTTGATGTGCTGCTTCTTGAACTCGCGGTTGATAAAGCGGTTGACCTCATCGAGCACCGGGTTGCGGTCCCCCAGGTCACGCACGTGCATGCGCAACTCGTGGTCGAGAGTGCTTTCACCGAAATTCAGGAAGTACACGAGAGGTTCCGGTTCCTTCAGTACCCGCGGGTTTTCCCTGGCGGCCTTGAGCAACAGTTCTTTCACCAGATCCAGGTCGGAGCCGTAGTCCACGCCCAGTTTCAGTGTGACCCGGGTGATGGTGTCGGTCAGCGACCAGTTGATCAGTTGCCCGGTGATAAAGGTCTTGTTCGGGACAATGATGTCTTTGCGGTCGAAGTCGGTGATGGTGGTGGCGCGGATGCGGATTTTGCTCACCGTGCCCGACAGGTTGCCGATGGTGATGGTGTCGCCGATGCGCACCGGGCGTTCGAACAGGATCATGATGCCGGAGATGAAGTTGGCGAAGATCTCCTGCATGCCGAAGCCCAGGCCCACCGACAGTGCCGCCACCAGCCATTGCAACTTGTCCCAGCTCACCCCGAGGGTGGACAGGGTTGAGACAAAACCGATACCGGCAATCACGTAGGACAGCAGGGTGGTGGTGGCGTAGGCGCTGCCTTGGGCCAGGTCCAGCTTGGACAGCACCAACACTTCCAGCAGCCCCGGCAGGTTGCGCGCCAGGGCGAAGGTGATGCCGATGATGATCGATGCCCCCAACAAGTCGCCGATGCTGATGGGCACCATGCTGATATTGGCGCCGGTGCCGCTGGTGTATTCGTAGAGGGTGATGTTATCGAGGTAGGAAAACACCGAGATCAGGTCGGACCAGACCCAGTACAGCGCGGCGATAAAGCCGCCGAGCAGGGCCAGGCGGATCAGTCGCATCGACTGTTCATTGACCTGTTCGATGTCCAGGGTCGGCTCCTCGATCACCACGTCGCCGTCACCAGCTTCCTTGGCGGCCTGGCGTTTGGCCAAGGCGCGGGAATAGGCCAGGCGCCGTGCGGCAACCCCCAGGCCACGGACGAAGGTAGCTTCGATCACCAGCCAGAACATCAGCAGGTACAGGGTGTTGATCAGGCGGTCGCTGAGCTTGAGGGCGGTGTAGTAGTAACCGAAGCACACGGCGATAAACAGCGCGACGGGCAGTGCAGTAAACAGCACGCCGACGACTTTGCGAAACAGCGAGGCTTTCTCATGGGTCGGGCTGTTGAGCAGCAGGCGACTGAGCAGCCACGCCATCAGCGCGTAGCAGGTCAGTACCACGGCGATGCCCAGCACATCGTCAGCCAGCGCCGCGGGTTGATGCTCGGCGATGGCCACCACGGCCACCAGCGCCAGTACCACCAGCCCCAGTTTGCGAATCCAGCCTTGGAGGAATTCAACCTGGGGTTTTTCCCAGCGAAAATGCAGCTCGGCCACGCCGCCTGGCGCCAGGATCCGATAGGCGGTGTAGAACACCAGCCACGCCTGGGCGATCTGCAACAGGGCCACGCCAAGGTTGGCGTTTTGCCCACGGGCGTCGATTTGCAGGGCATAGCCGCATAGCGCCAAGGCCAGCGCCACGGGCATTGCCAGCAGGATATTCACCAGGATCGCCATCGGCGTGTGCCATTGGCTGTCACGCTTGAAGTGGCCGATGTCCAGGTGGAACTTTTTCAGTCGGTCGTACAGGTGGCTGCGTCGCCACAACAGCGCGCCGATCAACAGCAACAGCGGCAGGAACAGCAGTGGGCGCTGGGTCAGGCCGTCGTAGAGCTCGCTGATGCTGGATGCCCAGGGCAGGGTGGTGACTTGCTTTTCCAGGCGTTTGGGCACTGTTTCCAGCCATTCGACGTCCAGCGGCTTGTTGCTGGGTATCCAGAACATCTGTTCGTCGAGGGTCGCCCGCAGGCTGGAAGCGGTGCTGAACAGCTGCTTCTGGTTCAGTTGCAGTGTGATGGATTCGTTGAGGGCGGCGCTCAGTTCGCGGTTCAGCCGTTCCAGCAGGTCGGCGCGGGTGATGGCCAGTTCCAGCAGGGTGCGGCGCAGTTGCGGGGTGACCTGGTCGGCCGTCTGGGTCGCCAGCAGGTTATCGACGTAGGCGCTGGGCGGGTTGATCAGTTCGCGCTGCTGGTTGACCTCAAACTGATACAGGCGAATGTTGGCGATGTCGTCCGCCAGGTCGCGGTCGACCTTCAGGCGCGGTAATGCCTGCTTCTGCTTATAGAGAATCTTCGACAGCAACAGGCTGCCCTTGAGCACGTTGATCTGCTCATCCAGTGCCGAGTCGCTTTGGGTCACGGTATCCAGTTGCTGCTTGGTTTGCAGGTTCTGCTGGGTCAGTTCATTGAGGCGGTCGGTGCTTTTGAGCAGGTAGTCGGACAGCTTCAGGTTGGCCGCACTTTCGGTCGCCAGCAGGCTGCTGCCGCCGGACTTCTGTGCTTCGATGGACTGTTGGGTGACGGTTTCCTGGGACTGGGCCAGGCGTTTCTGGTTGATCAGGGTTTGCAGGTCCTGGATTTCTTGCTCCAGGCGCACAGTTTTTTCCTGGACGAGGTCCTGTTGGCTGTTACCCAGGTCCTGCAATTGGCTGTTGCCCGCCAGTTCCTGGCGACGCAGCGGGATCAAGGCGTTGAGGGCCGCCAGTTCGGCGTTCAGCTGATTGCGCTGGTCGCCGCTGAGGCTTTTGCCGTTGTCCTTGCCGACCTTGAGGATGGTGTTGATTTGTTGGATGCGCGTCTGGCTGCTGCTGATTTCGGTCTGGGCGCGCTCGGGGCGAGTCTGGGCGGCGATGGTCAGGCTATTGGCGTCGGCCAGCTCCTTTTGCAGGTCGCCTTGCTGGGTGGTGCGCTGCACCAACAGTTGTTCGAGTTGCGGGATGGGCAAGGTGGCATAGCGCTGGGCGACCGGAATTACCTTGGTGGCCTTGAGCCGGGTCAGCTCGCGCTGGTTTTCCGTGGTCTGGCGCGGGGCGTCTGCCAACTGGCGCTTGAGGTCGGCCAGGCGCTGCTCGTAATCCTGCTTGTTGCCGAGCAGCGTCAGGGTTTGCTGCAGGATCGCTTGCAGGGCCTTCATGTCCGCATCGGGCAACTTGCGGTCAGGCAGCTTGTCCAGGGTTTGCTGGACAGCGTCGACGCTGGGCGGGTCGGCGGCGTGTACGGCGCTGACACAAAGGCTTAAGCCAAGCAGGGCGGTAGCTAAAAAAGTGCGCAGGGTTGTCATGGATACCGGTCGAGCTAGGTGAAGAATAAGGGGTGTCCTGACGTCGAATGCGCGTCATCGCACCGAAATTTACAGGCAGAGTTTAGAGGAAGAGTCCGGGACCCGGGCGACTTCCTTCGGGGAATCTGACGCCGACTTTGCCGATCTTGTTCCCGTCCATCACTGCGACGGTCCAAATGGTGTTGTTCCACTCCACCTGGTCACCCACTACCGGAGCACCACCGACTTTCTGGGTGATGAAGCGGCTCAGCGGCATGTCCGGATCGATGCCTTCAAGCTTGAGCCCGTACAGTGCCGAAACCGCGCCCAGCTGGGCGTCGCCTTCCAATACGAAGTCGCCGAAGAAGCGTAGGTCCAGGCCCCGTTGCGGTGCTTGGCTGAACAGTTTGCCGAGGGCCGCGAGGTTGTGTTCATGGCCGATCACGCAGAGCAAATCGTCGACTTCCAGCACCGTACTACCCGACGGATGGAGCAGTTGTTGGCCGCGAAACAGCGCGGCGATGCGCGTACCTTCGGGCATTTTCAGCTCGCGAAGGGCGGCCCCGATGCACCATTTCTCCGCACCGAGACGGTAGACGAACAGCTCCCACTCGCTGGTGACGTGCACTTCCAGGGCTGCCCGGGAAATCGGCGCAGGCTCCGGCGGTACCGTCACTTTCAGCAACTTGGCGACCCACGGCAGGCTGGTGCCCTGCACCAGCAACGACACCAGCACGATAAAGAACGCCAGGTTGAAGTACAGCTGGGCGTGGGGCAGGCCGGCCATAAGCGGGAACACCGCCAGAATGATCGGCACCGCCCCGCGCAGGCCAACCCAGGCGATAAAGGCTTTCTCGCGATCATGGAAGGCCTTGAACGGCAGCAGGCCGACCATCACCGACAGCGGCCGTGCAAAGAGGATCATCCACAGCGCCAGGCCCAGGGCCGGCAGGGCGATGGGCAGCAAGTCATGAGGCGTGACCAGCAGGCCCAGCACCAGGAACATGCCGATCTGCGCCAGCCAGGCCATGCCGTCGAGCATATGCAGGATGCCATGACGGCTGCGCACCGGACGATTGCCGATCACCAGGCCGCATAGGTACACGGCGAGGAAGCCGCTGCCGTGCAGGGCGTTGGTCATGGCGAAGATAAACAGGCCGCCGGCAATCACCAGGATTGGGTACAGGCCGTTGGCCAGGTTGATCCGGTTGACCATCTGCAGCATCAGCCAGCCACCACCCAAGCCGATGATGCCGCCAATGCCGAACTCGCGGATCAGGTGGCCCAGCAGGCTCCAGTGCAAACCGGTCTGGCCGCTGGCGAGCATGTCGATCAGGGTCACGGTGAGAAACACCGCCATCGGGTCGTTGCTGCCGGATTCGATTTCCAGGCTGGCGGTGACCCGTTCGTTCAGGCCCTTGCCGCCCAGCAGTGAGAACACTGCTGCCGCATCCGTTGAACCGACGATGGCGCCGATCAGCAGGCCCTGGATGATATTGAGGTCGAACAGCCAAGCGGCGGCCATCCCGGTGAGGCCGGTGGTAATCAACACCCCCACTGTTGCCAGCGACAAGGCCGGCCACAGTGCCACACGAAAACTCGCCACCCTTGTGCGCAAGCCGCCGTCCAGCAGGATCACTGCCAGGGCCAGGTTGCCCACCAGATAGGCGGTCGGGTAGTTATCGAAGATGATGCCGCCGCCATCGACGCCGGCGAGCATGCCCACGGCCAGGATGATCACCAGGATCGGGATACCCAGGCGGGACGAAAGAGAACTCACCAGAATGCTCGCACCTACCAGCAACGCGCCGATCAAGAACAGGCTGTTGATGGTCGTCGCATTCAAAGGCGGTACTCCATGAGTAAGAAAGACTGGGCGCAAACTGACCATGCAGTCTGCGTGCCAGCGATTCTAACCTGTTGAATTGCTGCGCTGTCAAAAAGGTTTTGAGGGTGGGCGTTCAGTTCAATTAAAGGCGGAACCGCCCCACCATCCCATTCAAATCCACCGCCAAACGCGACAGCTCACTGCTCGCCGCACTGGTCTGGCTGGCGCCCGTAGCCGATTGCACCGATAAATCACGAATGTTCACCAGATTGCGATCTACCTCACGGGCCACCTGCGCCTGTTCTTCGGCAGCGCTGGCGATCACCAGGTTACGTTCGTTGATCTCGACGATGGCGGTGTTGATGGTGTCCAGGGACATCCCCGCGCCTTTGGCGATGTTCAGCGTCGACTCGGCGCGTTCGGTGCTGTTGCGCATCGAATTCACCGCATGTTCGGTGCCGGATTGAATGCTGCCGATCATCCGCTCGATTTCGCTGGTGGACTGCTGGGTGCGATGGGCCAGGGCGCGCACTTCATCGGCAACCACAGCAAATCCACGACCGGCTTCCCCGGCGCGGGCTGCTTCAATCGCTGCGTTCAATGCCAACAGGTTGGTCTGGTCGGCGAGGCCACGAATGACGTCCAGCACCTTGCCGATATCCCGGGACTCTTCCGCCAGGTTGCCAATCAATGTGGCGGTCGCCTGCACATCGCTGCTCATGCGCTCGATGGCACTGACGGTTTCCTGTACCAGGTCACGGCCATCACCGGCGGAGGACGTGGCATTTTTTGAGGCCTCGGAAGTGCTCACCGCATTGCGGGCCACTTCTTCAACGGCGCTGGTCATTTCGTTGACGGCGGTGGCGGCCTGTTCGATTTCGTTGTTCTGCTGGGTCAGGCCGCGGGCGCTTTCATCGGTGACGGCATTCAGTTCTTCAGCGGCGGAGGCCAACTGGGTGGCCGAGCCGGAAATACGCTGCAAGGTGTCGCGCAATTTTTCCTGCATCTTCGACATGGCGAGCAGCAAGCGTCCGGCTTCGTCGTCGCCATCGACCTTGATTGGTCGCGTCAGGTTGCCTTCGGCGATGTCTTCGGCGGCGCTCAAGGCCTGGGCAATTGGCTGAGTGATGCTGCGGGTCAACAGCCAGGCGAACAGCATGGTTAGCGTGGTGGCCAGGAGTAACAGGGCTACCACGAGGTTGAAGGCCGAATCATATTGGTCTTCGGCCTGCAGGTTGCTGGCGATGGCCATCCTGTTGTTGATGTCCAGCAGGCGGGTCAGGACGGTATTGACCTGTTCGGAGTTGCTCAGCAGCTCGGTGTTGAGCAGTGCGCGCAACTCTTCTACCTGATTGGTCCGGGACAGGCTCTTCATCCGTTCTTCAATCTGGCGGTACTGTCCCAGCAGGCGTATGTATTCATCGTACGCCGCACGCTCTTCGCTGCCCTCAATCAGTTTTTCGTAGGCACCCTGGGCAGTACGGATCTGCTGATTGCGCAGTTCAAAGGCTTCCAGGGTCTTTTGCTGCACATCCGGTTCGCGATTGGTCAGCAAGCGGTAGGACAGCACCCGCAAACGCAGGGTCAACTGAGTGAACTCATCCAGGGCGCGGATGCTTGGCACGCTGTTCGAGGTGATGTCTTCGGTCACCGCGCGAATCTTGCTCATCTGGTTCAGGGCGAATATACCGAGAAACAACATGAGCGCACCAATGAGCGCGAAGCCGAGAAACGCTCGCGGAGCGATATTCATATTACGAAGAGACATGCTGTGATCCTGGGGAAAGCGCGATCGGCGCGCTTTGATACGGGTTGTCCATGACCTATCGGTCATACGACTAAAGTCTTGAGGGGGTGCGCGCTTTTGTCGCAGTTTAGGAGTGTTGGAGTGGATTCAGGAACCAGATGGCATAAAAGCAGTCACTAAGGCTCCAAAGCGTGGCTTGACCCGTAAAATCAAGGCCCCGCGCCAGGATATCCCTGGCTTCCAAGGTGAATTTTCTTTATCGTCACCGCCCTTTTAAAAAGCCCGAGAAATCAAAATGTTAGAAGCATCCCTCAGCCAGCTGGAACAACTTGTCAGTGACCTCGTACAGCAGAACCAAGACCTGCTGGGCACCCATGAAAGCCTCAAGGCAGAAATGGCCCGCATTAAGGATGAGAACGACAGCCTGCAACTGAACCTGATGGAACAGGAAGAAAAGCAGGGCGCCGCCGCCGCGCGTATTCAAGCGTTGGTTGAGCGTGTAAGCGCAGGTCCTGTCAGCGCATGAATCAAGGCACCGAGGGGATAAAGGTCGTTTCGATTCTCGGTGAGGATTATTCGATCAAGGCACCTGACGGGGAAGGCAGCACCCTGATGAGCGCCGTGACGATGCTCAAGGCGTCATTGGCTACCACCAAGAAAAAGTACCCGACCCTGATCGGTGACAAATTATTGGTGCTGGCGGCGTTGAACCTGTGCGCCGAGCAGATCGAAATGCAAAAGGGTCACCAGCAGGCACTCGACCGTTACCAAGAGCAAGTCAGCGCCACGGTCGAGGTGATTTCCAAGGCCATCGGGCAACCCTGATTTGCCCGGTTAGAACCACTCATCCTGCATGCCCAGGCACGTATCATCTCGTGCCTCAAGAATCGCCAGTTCATGATGACAGCCCGGTACTTCCCAGGTCAGGAAGTACCGGGCCGCTTGCAGCTTGCCTTTATAGAAGGCGATATCCGCGGCATTGCCCTTCTCTAGTCCTTCCTCGGCACGAATCGCCTGTTCCAGCCAGCGCCAGCCGATCACCGTATGCCCGAATACTTTCAGGTACAGCGCCGAGTTCGCCAGGCTGCTGCTGACCTTGCCCTGGGCGAGGTCGGTCAACAACCCGAGGGTAACGCTCTGCAGGCGCGTCACCAGTTGTTCCAAAGGATCGCGTAGCGCTGTGAGTGACGGATATTTCTGCGCCCTAGCGCCGGTCTCGGCGATCAGGCGAATCAGTTGCTTCAAACCCGCGCCGCCGTTTTGCGCCAGTTTGCGCCCAAGCAAATCCAGGGACTGAATGCCATGGGTACCTTCATGGATCGGGTTCAGGCGGTTATCTCGGTAGTACTGCTCCACCGGGTACTCACGGGTGTAGCCATGGCCGCCGAGGATCTGGATCGCCAGTTCGTTGGCCTTCAGGCAAAACTCCGATGGCCACGATTTGACGATGGGCGTCAGCAAGTCCAGCAGCTCATGGGCCTGCTTGCGCTCCGTTTCGGTCGCCAGGGTCGTGGTGTCATCAAACAGCCGCGCCGCGTACAGACCCAGGTCGAAGGCGCCCTCCACGTAAGCCTTTTGCGTCAGTAGCATGCGCTTGATATCGGCGTGCTGGATGATCGAGACCGGCGCGGTGTTCGGGTCTTTACTGTCCGGCAGGCGGCCTTGCGGACGCTCGCGGGCGTACTCCAGTGAATATAGGTAGCCGGCGTAACCGAGCATCACCGCGCCCATGCCAACACCGATCCGCGCTTCGTTCATCATCTGGAACATGCAGCTTAGGCCTTGATGAGGCTTACCCACCAGATAGCCGACGCAGTCGCCGTTATCGCCGAAATTCAGCGCCGTGGACGTGGTGCCGCGCCAGCCCATCTTGTGGAACAGCCCGGCCAGCAGCACGTCATTGCGTTTGCCCAGGCTGCCGTCGTCGTTGACCAGGAATTTGGGCACGATAAACAGCGAAATGCCCTTCACTCCGACTGGCGCGTCCGGCAGCTTGGCCAGCACCATATGTACGATGTTTTCCGACAGTGGGTGATCGCCGCCAGAGATAAAGATCTTATTGCCCTTGAGTCGGTAAGTGCCGTCAGCCACAGGCTCCGCGCGGGTGCGGATATCCGATAGCGATGAACCTGCGTGGGGCTCGGTCAAGGCCATGGTGCCGAAGAAACGGCCCTCGATCATGGGTTGCAGGAAGCGTTGTTTCTGCTCCTCGGTGCCGAAGCTTTCGATCAGGTTGGCTGCGCCCATGGTCAGGAATGGATACGAGGTCGAGGCGGCATTGGCCGACTGGAAGTGGGCGAAACAGGCTTGGGACAGTAAGGTTGGCAACTGCATGCCACCGGCTTCGAAACTGCGGGCGGCGTTGAGAAAGCCTGCTTCGAGGAAAGCATCGACGGCCGGTTTCACTTCGGGAATCAGAATCGCCTGACCGTTTTCATAGCGCGGCTCGTTCTCGTCACCCTTGCGGTTGTGCGGGGCAAAGAACTTCTCGGCAATGCTGCGGGCGGTGCCGATGGCGGCGTCGAAGGTTTCGCGGTTGTGTTCGGCAAACCGCTCGCGCTGGGTCAGGCCCTCGGCATCGAGGACTTCGTACAGCTCGAAAGCCAGATTGCGGGAACTGAGCAGCATCTCGGACATGGCGGCTTACCTGTGTGGGAATGGGCCGAGTCTAAGTGTGCAAATAGAGGCTGGATAGCAAGATTGATGTGGGTGATGGAGGGGCAGAACGAGGCGATGATGGGCGCGAGTCATTGTGGCGAGCGTGCAAGCCCGCTCGCCACAACAAGCACTTTATTTAACCGATAGTCATCAAGCTGGCGTTACCGCCCGCCGCAGCGGTGTTAACACTCAACGCCCGCTCAATCACCAGGCGCTCCAGGGCAATCCCGGTTTCACCCGAAGACAAGCCATGAACCCCAACAATCGCCCCGCCACGCTTGGCCACTTGCTGGCAAACCCCGCGCAGTTGGTCGGAGTCGCCGTGATGCAGGACGGCATCGAACACGGTTTCGTCCTTGGTCCAGTCGGCCACCAGCTTGATCTTCGCTTGAATCTCCTTTGGCAAACGTGCGAACAGTGCCTTGGTCAATTCAGCTTCCGGCCATACCGCCGAGCTGCCTACAGCCAGCACGGCAGCCAGTTGTGCGAGCAAATCGCCTTCCACTTCCGCCAGGCACAATACGTGCTCACGGGGCAGGATTGCATAGCTGTTGCGCTCGCCAGTCGGGCCAGCCAGCAGGCGGGTGATACCGCTTTGCGATTGCGCGGCGAACTGCACGCACAGCGTGCTCAGTTCCGCCAGTTTGCTGCTGTCAGCCCAGGCTTGCAGGGCGCTCAAAGGCTTGCTCATGGCATCGCGCAGGCGAACATCCGGTGCGGCCAGTGCATCCCCGCGAACGAAGGATTGCTCGATCGCGTCCGTAGGGCGAGTCGACAACAGACGGTACAGGTACAGCGGGCCACCAGCCTTCGGCCCCGTACCCGACAAACCTTCGCCGCCAAATGGCTGCACGCCGACCACGGCACCGACGATGTTGCGGTTGACGTAGACGTTACCGGCATGGACGTTGTCGATCACCTTGGCGATGGTCTCGTCGATACGGGTGTGCACGCCCAGGGTCAGGCCGTAGCCGGACGCATTGATCTGTGCGATCAGTTGGTCGATCTCTTTGCGCTTGTAGCGCACCACGTGCAGCACCGGGCCGAAAATTTCCCGTTGCAGCTCGTCGAAGCTTTCCAGTTCGATCAGGGTTGGCATCACGAAGGTGCCGCGTTTGACTTCTTCGCCGTCGGCAATCGCTACCTGGTACACGTTGCGACCTTTGTCGCGCATGGCCTGGATATGCTTCTCGATGCCAGCCTTGGCTTCGGCGTCGATCACCGGGCCGATATCTACGGACAGGCGCTCAGGGTTGCCGAGGCGGCATTCAGCCATCGCGCCTTTAAGCATTTCGATCACGCGATCTGCCGAATCTTCCTGCAAGCACAGTACGCGCAGGGCCGAGCAGCGTTGACCGGCACTGTCAAAGGCCGAGGACACCACGTCGATGACCACTTGTTCAGTCAGCGCCGAGGAGTCGACGATCATTGCGTTCTGGCCACCGGTTTCGGCGATCAGCGGAATCGGACGGCCCTGGGCATCCAGGCGACCAGCGACATTGCGTTGCAGCAAGCGCGCGACTTCGGTGGAGCCGGTGAACATCACGCCCTTGACTCGATCATCACCCACCAGGCGGGCACCGACGGTTTCGCCCTGGCCCGGCAGCAGTTGCAGCACGCCTTGCGGGATACCAGCTTCCAATAACAGGCGCACGGCCTGGGCGGCGACCAGCGGCGTTTGTTCCGCAGGCTTAGCCAGTACCGGGTTGCCGGCGGCCAATGCGGCAGCCACTTGGCCACTGAAAATCGCCAGCGGGAAGTTCCACGGGCTGATGCAGACCACTGGGCCCAATGGGCGGTGGGCATCGTTGGTGAAATCGTTGCGTGCCTGCACCGCGTAGTAACGCAGGAAATCCACGGCTTCACGCACTTCGGCGATGGCGTTGGCGAAGGTCTTGCCGGCTTCGCGGGCCAGCAGGCCCATCAGCGGCTGGATCTCGCCTTCCATCAAATCGGCGGCACGCTCAAGGATCGCGGCGCGTTCGGCGGGCGGAGTGGCCTGCCAGATCGGCGCGGCTTGCAGGGCGCACTGGATGGCGTTATCGACGTCTTCGACGGTCGCTTCCTGCACGTGGCCAACCACGTCACGGTGGTCGGACGGGTTCAGTACCGGAGCAGCAGCTTCGTTGCTCGACGGGCAACCGAGCATCGGTGCGGCTTTCCAGTTGTTATGCGCGGAAGCCAGCAGGGCGCAGGACAGCGACGCCAGACGGTGTTCGTTGGCCAGGTCGATGCCCGCGGAGTTGGCGCGCTCGGCACCATACAGGTCACGCGGCAGCGGGATACGCGGGTGCGGCAGGCCGAGGCCGCCTTCCTGCGTCGCCATCCGCTCGATGCTGGCCACTGGATCGGCCACCAGCGCCTGAATCGAGATGGACTGATCGGCGATCTGGTTGACGAACGAAGTGTTCGCGCCGTTTTCCAGCAGGCGACGCACCAGGTACGCCAACAGTGTTTCGTGAGTACCGACTGGTGCGTACACGCGGCACGGACGGTTCAACTTGCCTTCGGAAACTTTGCCTACAACTTGTTCGTACAGCGGTTCACCCATGCCGTGCAGGCATTGGAACTCGTACTGGCCGGGGTAATAGTTCTGACCGGCAAGATGGTAGATCGCCGATAGGGTGTGGGCGTTGTGGGTGGCGAACTGCGGGTAGATGACTTCCGGCACCGACAGCAGTTTGCGTGCGCAGGCAATGTAGGAAACGTCGGTGTACACCTTGCGGGTGTACACCGGGTAGCCTTCCAGGCCTTCGACTTGGGCACGCTTGATTTCGCTGTCCCAGTACGCGCCTTTTACCAGGCGGATCATCAGGCGATGACGGCTGCGACGAGCCAGGTCGATCACGTAGTCGATCACATGCGGGCAACGCTTCTGATAAGCCTGGATCACAAAGCCGATGCCGTTCCAGCCGGTCAGTTGCGGTTCGAAGCACAGGCGCTCCAGCAGGTCGAGCGACAGCTCCAGGCGGTCGGCTTCTTCGGCATCGATGTTCAGGCCAATGTCGTATTGTTTGGCCAGCAGCGTCAGGGACAGCAGGCGCGGGTACAGCTCGTCCATCACGCGCTCGTATTGGGCGCGGCTATAGCGAGGGTGCAGTGCCGAAAGCTTGATGGAAATGCCCGGGCCTTCATAAATCCCGCGACCGTGGGAGGCTTTGCCGATCGAGTGGATGGCTTGTTCGTACGAGGCCAGGTACTTCTGCGCGTCGTGTTCGGTGAGGGCTGCTTCACCGAGCATGTCGTAGGAATAACGAAAGCCTATGGCTTCGAACTTGCTGGCGTTGGCCAGGGCTTCGGCGATGGTTTCGCCGGTGACGAACTGCTCACCCATCAGGCGCATGGCCATATCGACGCCCTTGCGGATCATCGGCTCGCCGCTCTTTCCGATAATGCGGCTCAAGGACGAAGTCAGGCCTGTTTCGTTGTGGGTGGCGACCAGTTTTCCGGTCAGCAGCAGGCCCCAGGTGGCAGCGTTGACGAACAGCGACGGGCTGTTGCCCAGGTGCGGCTGCCAGTTGCCGGTGCTGATCTTGTCGCGGATCAGCGCGTCACGGGTACCTTTGTCCGGGATGCGTAGCAGCGCTTCGGCCAGGCACATCAGTGCCACGCCTTCCTGGGACGACAGGGAGAATTCTTGCAGCAGGCCTTGCACGATACCGGCCCGGCCGCCGGCGCTCTTCTGATTGCGCAGTTTCTCGGCAATCGAGGCGGCCAGCTTGTTGGTGGCTTCAGCCATTTGCAGCGGCAGGCGAGCCTGCTCGATCAGCATCGGCACCACTTCCGGCTCAGGGCGGCGGTAAGCAGCGGTGATCGAGGCGCGCAGTACCGATTGCGGCAGGATGCTCTCGGCGAACTCCAGGAAGCACTGATGGGCGTGGTCGTTCTGGACCTCACCGGCATCGTCGGCGTCCTTGCTGCTCAAGCCATTGAGCTCATTCAGGGTTGCACCACCCTCAAGTTTCTCCAGGTAATTGAAAATTGCCTGCTTGATCAGCCAGTGCGGCGTGCGATCAATGGAGGTCGCGGCGGCCTTGAGGCGTTCGCGGGTTGGGTCATCAAGTTTGACCCCAAGGGTGGTCGTAGCCATATTTTTATCCTCATGGGTGGCACTACTGCGCGGCATTAGCTGGCGGCAAGATTAGCTTCGTGCTGAAAGAGGTGCAACCGGGTGCAACCCTTTTTTCTCGGAAAAGAGCGCTGCTCGTCAGGAAAAAATTCAAACTCGACCAAATCGGCTTCTGTTGGTGCATTTGCTTCTGGATTTTGCTGTTCTTGCTCCGAAAAGGAGCAAAAACAAGCCGTTTGCCGAAAAATACATCGAGGTGCAACTTATTCTCAAAAAACTGGTTGCACCTTATTTGCTTTGTTGAATAGCATTCGCTGCCAAGGTGCAACCAGCTGCAAGGTTCGGTTCATCGGCTGATGGCTTTCCTGGGGAAACGTCAGTCATAAATGCGCGGCACGCAGCTTCGTCTACCAACCTAATCGTTGGTGGCCGTCCTGACAGACCGCCGCTACATAAAAACAATGCCAGGGCGTAACTCAATGAGTGTAAGTAATCCTACCTTGATCACGTTTGTGATCTACATCGCGGCAATGGTGCTGATCGGCCTCATGGCTTATCGCTCCACCAACAACCTTTCCGATTACATTCTTGGCGGTCGCAGCCTCGGCAGCGTGGTTACCGCGCTCTCGGCCGGTGCCTCGGACATGAGCGGCTGGTTGCTGATGGGCTTGCCCGGCGCGATCTACATGTCCGGCCTGTCGGAAAGCTGGATCGCCATCGGCCTGATCGTCGGTGCCTACCTAAACTGGCTGTTTGTCGCCGGTCGCCTGCGGGTACAGACCGAGCACAACGGCGACGCGCTGACGCTGCCGGATTACTTCTCCAGCCGTTTCGAAGATAAAAGTGGTCTGCTGCGCATCATCTCAGCGGTGGTGATCCTGGTGTTCTTCACCATTTACTGCGCTTCCGGCATCGTTGCCGGTGCCCGCCTGTTCGAAAGCACCTTCGGCATGTCCTACGAGACCGCGCTGTGGGCCGGTGCTGCTGCGACCATCGCCTACACCTTTGTCGGCGGTTTCCTGGCCGTGAGCTGGACTGACACCGTACAAGCCACGCTGATGATCTTCGCGCTGTTGCTGACGCCGATCATCGTGCTGCTGGCCACCGGCGGCGTCGATACCACCTTCCTGGCGATCGAAGCGCAGAACCCTGACAACTTCAACATGCTGAAAAACACCACCTTCATTGGCGTCATCTCGCTGATGGGCTGGGGCCTGGGTTACTTCGGCCAGCCGCACATCCTGGCGCGCTTCATGGCGGCGGATTCGGTGAAGTCGATTGCCAATGCCCGTCGCATCTCCATGACCTGGATGATCCTGTGCCTGGGCGGCACCGTGGCGGTGGGCTTCTTCGGTATCGCCTACTTCTCGGCACACCCGGAAGTCGCCGGTCCCGTGACCGAAAATCCTGAGCGGGTGTTCATCGAGCTGGCCAAGCTGCTGTTCAACCCATGGATCGCTGGCGTGCTGCTGTCGGCCATCCTGGCTGCAGTGATGAGTACCTTGAGCTGCCAGTTGCTGGTGTGCTCCAGCGCCCTGACCGAAGACTTCTACAAAACCTTCCTGCGCAAAAACGCTTCCCAGGTTGAGCTGGTGTGGGTCGGCCGCATCATGGTGCTGCTGGTTGCGCTGATCGCCATCGCCATGGCTGCTAACCCGGAAAACCGTGTACTGGGCCTGGTTAGCTACGCCTGGGCCGGTTTCGGCGCTGCGTTCGGTCCTGTGGTGCTGATCTCGGTCCTGTGGAAAGGCATGACCCGTGACGGCGCACTGGCCGGTATCCTGGTCGGTGCGATCACCGTGATCGTCTGGAAGCACTTTGAATTGCTCGGCCTGTACGAAATCATCCCAGGCTTCATCTTCGCCAGCCTGGCGATCTACTTCGTGAGCAAGATGGGCGCGCCGAGTGCTGGCATGGTCGAGCGCTTTGATGCGGCCGAGAAGGATTTCAAACTTAACAAGTAACGGTTCTGGTGGGGCATTGATTGCCCGCTGAATTGAAAACGGCCCACATTCTTTGGATGGCGGGCCGTTTTTTATGGGCGTGATTCAGGCGGGTGATCCGAGGACTCAGGCGCTCGCAGCGTAGGGATTTACTGAATTGCTCGCAGCGCGTTCAGTTCGGTAAATGGCTGGTGCAGAATCCCTCGCCTATCACTCGCAGAGAAACACCGGATGTTCGCTCCTGCCAATCAAAGTGCCTTTACCCTGATCCTCGATGGTGTACCCAGCGACCTCAAGGTCCTCGAATTCAGAGGGGAGGAAGCCATTAGCCAGCCCTACCGCTTTGATCTGGAGCTGGTCAGCGAACAGCCAGACCTTGATCTGGAAAGCCTGCTGCACCGTCAGGCGTTCCTTGGCTTCGACGCTCAGGGGCATGGCATTCATGGTCAGGTCTACCGAGTCGCGCAAGGTGACTCGGGCCGTCGGCTGACCCGCTATCAGATCAGCCTGGTGCCGCAGTTGACCTATCTGCAACACAGCAGCCACCAGCGTATTTTCCAGCACAAGCGCGTGCCACAGATCATCGAGCTGGTGCTGGAGGGGCAGGGCATTCAGAGCGATGCCTTTGAGTTCCGGGTGGGGGGTATTTATCCCGAGCGTGAGTACTGCGTGCAGTTCGATGAAACCGATTTGGCGTTTGTTCAGCGGCTGTGTGCCGAGTCGGGAATTCACTATCACTTCCAGCATCGTCCTGAGGGCCACCTGTTGGTGTTTGGTGATGACCAGACTGTGTTTGCCCAAGGTGACCAGCCAACCCAATACGCGCCCGGTTCCGGGATGGTGGCTGATACACCGGTGATCAACCGCTTTTCGGTGCGTCTGGAGACCCGGACAACGGGTGTAAACCTGCGCGATTACGACTTTCGTAAACCGCGTCTGGAGCTGGAAAGCGAAGTCCTCGGTGAGCAGCTTCCCTCTCTGGAAGATCACGATTATCCAGGCCACTTTACCGATCGCCCCCACGGCAAATACCTGGCGCAACGCGCCCTGGAGCGTCACCGCAGCGACTATCGGCTGGCTCAGGGTAGTGGTGATCAGTCGTCGCTGGTGAGCGGCCAGTTTCTCAAGCTGGCAGGGCACCCTCGCCAGGAGTGGAATGATTTGTGGCTGGTGACGCAGGTGACCCATGAGGGTAAGCAACCCCAGGTGTTGGAGGAGTCTGTTGCCGATACGGCAGATGATGGTTGGCGTCAGGGTTATCGCAACCAATTCACCGCCACGCCTTGGGATGTGCCATTTCGTGCGCCTCTGCCGGCACCTCGTGCGCCGATCTGCGGGTACCAGAACGCGGTAGTCACCGGGCCTGTGGACAGTGAAATTCATTGCGATGAATACGGTCGGGTCAAGGTGCAGTTGGCCTGGGACCGAGGTGGTGCACACGACGAGCATTCAAGCTGTTGGCTGCGGGTTGCCAGCGGTTGGGCTCATGAGCATTACGGCGCAGTGTTGATCCCTCGGGTGGGCATGGAGGTGTTGGTCGGTTTCATCAATGGTGATGCCGATATGCCGCTGGTGGTTGGCTGTCTGGCCAACGCGACGACGCCGGTGCCCCTGGATCTACCGGCAGACCAAACCCGCAGCATCTTCCGTAGCCAAAGCAGTCCCGGTGGCGGTGGCTACAACGAACTGCGCATCGAAGACCGCAAGGGCGCCGAGGAAATCTACCTGCGAGCCCAGCGCGACTGGACCCAGCACGTGCTGCACGATCAGCGCCTGCAAGTGGATAACCGGCGCAGCGTGAAGGTCAGTGGCCAATCGCGCCATGAACTGCACGGTGAGGAACAGCGCATTACCCATGGCAATCGCCTGACTGAACTCAAGCAGGATGATCATCTGGTGATTGCCGGGGCACAGCAGGTGCAACTGGCCAGTTACTCGCTGCAGGCGGGGCAGCAGATCCACTTGAGCGCCGGGCAGCAGATTGTCGTCGACGGGGGCGCCAGCGTGACCCTGCAAGCGGGAGGCCAGTGGATTACGGTGTCGGCGGGCGGGATTTTCAGCAGCTCGCCGATTCAGATTGGCGGTGCGCCCCAGGCAGGCGTGGTGACTGCGCCATTGCTGCCAGGTGTCCAGAAGGCCTTGTTGGCCGTCCTGGCGGCGCCGTTGAGCGCGGCACAGGTAGTGAGCCTCAAGCGCAGCGCGCCGTTTTGTGAGGAGTGCGAGCGCTGCAAGAACGGTGTGTGCAACTCCCCGCCACATCGTGGCGCGTCGTTGAGCGGAGCCTCTTTATGACCAGCCCTCGTGATTGGCTGGCCCGCGAACCTTTGCAGGCCGGTGAGCAGTTGTTCGCCATATTGGGCAATGCCAGCCAATGCAAACCGGTTGAGGCCTGGCGGCTGGCCGGCGGCGGCTTACCCAGTTCCGTCTGGGCCAACAGCGAGTATGGGGCGTGGGAGGAGGTCATGCCCTATGTCGCGGTGGTTGCCACTGACAGTCCCTTTCTTGATTGGGTCGCTGAATGCGAGGCCGCCGACTGGGGCTGGCTGGGCGTATCGTCTTGCCCTTTGCAAACCGTTGTCGATCATCTGCGCAGCCTGACCAAGGTGCTGTTGCCAGAGGGGCAGGTGGTGTTTTTCCGCTTTTGGGACGGGACGTATCTACTGCCTGTCCTGAAGGCGCTCGGGCCTGAGGCGGGCGGGGTGATTCCCGTATTCGGGAGGTATTGGATCAATGGTCAACGCCATGCAGTTGCCGGAGCATTGGCAGGCGCTGCGGGGGCAAGCCCTTGGTGGGAGGTTCCGCCACAGGTTCTCAAACAGTTGGGCGAGCATTCGACCGCTCCTCTGGTGGGCAACCTGCTGCAATGGCTGGAAGAGGAGCTACCGGACCTGTATCAGGCGTTTGCGATCACGACCTTGAAGCACAAGGCCGCGTATTTTGTGCGCAAGCCTGGCGGCGATCAGCGGGCGTTGGCCGCCTACCTCACCGCCGAGCTGGTTTGATCAGGCATTGAGCGACTGCTGCAAGTCTTCGATCAGGTCTTCAATGGCTTCAATACCTACCGACAGGCGAATCATTTCTGGCCTGACGCCGGCCTTGGCCTGTTCCTGCTCACTCATCTGCCGATGTGTCGTGGAGGCAGGGTGGCAAGCCAGGGACTTGGCGTCGCCGATGTTCACCAGGCGCTTGAAAATCTGCAGCGCATCGTAGAAGCGTACGCCGGCATCAAAGCCGCCCTTCAAGCCGAAGGACAGAATCGCCGAAGGTTTGCCCTGCATGTATTTCTGCGCCAGATGATGGTGTGGGTGATCTGGCAGGCCGGCGTAGCTGACCCACTCGACTTGCGCATGACCTTGCAGGAACTGCGCAACCTTCAGCGCGTTCTCGGTATGGCGCTCCATGCGCAGCGCCAGAGTTTCCAGGCCTTGTAGCAGCAAGAAGGCGTTCATCGGTGCCAATGCCGCACCGGTGTTGCGCAGCGGTACGGTACGGGCGCGGGCGATAAACGCCGCCGGGCCGAATTTTTCGGTGTAGACCACACCGTGATAGGCCGGCTCCGGCTGGTTCAGTCCGGGGAATTTTTCCGGATATTTCGTCCAGGGAAAGGTACCGCTGTCGACGATCACGCCACCCAAGGAGTTGCCGTGGCCGCCAACGTATTTGGTCACCGAGTGCACGACGATATCGGCGCCGAACTGGATCGGCTTGCACAGGATCGGCGTGGCCACGGTGTTGTCCACCATCAGCGGTACACCACGGGCGTGGGCGACTTCGGCCAGGGCTTCGATGTCGATGATATTGCCCGCCGGGTTGCCGATACTTTCGCAGTACACCAGCTTGGTGTTGTCATCGATCAGCTCGGCGATGGCCTCGGCCGAATCGTCTCGGGCAAAGCGCACGTCGACACCGAAACTCGGTAGCAGGTGGGCGAACAGGGTATAGGTGCCACCATAAAGCTGTGGGGTGGTGACAATGTTGTCGCCGGCGCGGGTCAGGGTCTGGATCGCATAATGAATCGCCGCGCTGCCAGCCGATACGGCCAAGGCAGCAATCCCGCCTTCCAGGGCTGCCATGCGTTGTTCCAGCACGTCATTGGTGGGGTTCATGATCCGCGTGTAGATGTTGCCGGGAACATCCAGGTTGAACAGGTCGGCGCCGTGCTGGGCGTTATCGAATTCGAAGGCGACGTTCTGGTAGATCGGCACGGCGACGGCCTTGGTGGTCGGGTCCGACTTGAAGCCGTGGTGCAGGGCGATAGTGGCGTCTTTCATGAGAGTTGTTGACCTCCTTGGAAATGGTTTTTGTACTGGGGGCTACTGCGCAGCCTAACGCGGGCAAGCCCGCTCGCCACAATAAGCGCGCTGCCGCGCTGTATTTAGATTGTTTTCAGAGATGCCCCTGTGTTTGCGATATAAGCACCACCTGGCGCGCAACCCTGCACCTTTGCCCGCGTAAAAGGTAAACTTCGCCCCCTGCGCAGGAGCAACCATGAATTATCGTCACGCCTTTCACGCCGGCAACCACGCCGATGTCTTCAAACACCTGACCTTGACCCGCCTCATCGCCCTGATGTCGCGCAAAGAGCAGCCGTTTGCCTATCTTGATACCCACGCCGGAATTGGTCTGTACGACCTTCAGGGCGACCAGGCCAACCGCACCGGTGAATACCTGGAAGGCATCGCCCGGTTATGGGACGCGACGGACCTGCCGCCGCTGACCGCCGACTACATGCGCGTGCTGCACGAAATGAACCCGGATGGCCAGTTGCGCTACTACCCAGGCTCGCCGGAGCTGGCGCGGCGCCTGACTCGCCCGCAGGATCGCGTGCTGCTCAATGAAAAACACCCCGAAGACGGTGTGTTGCTCAAGGACAACATGAAGGGCGACCGTCGGGTCAAGGTGCACCTGGGCGAAGGCTGGCATGTACCGCGGGCACTGCTGCCGGTGCCGGAAAAACGTGCATTGATGTTGATTGATCCGCCGTTCGAAAAACTCGACGAGATGCAGCGCTGTGCCGCCTCCCTCAAGGAAGCAATTGGCCGTATGCGTCAGACCGTCGCGGCGATCTGGTACCCGGTCAAGGACCAGCGCATGTTGCGCCGCTTCTACCAGGACCTGGCCGGCACCGGCGCGCCGAAGTTGCTGCGGGTGGAATTGCTGGTGCATCCGCTGGACACGCCCAATACCCTGAACGGCTCGGGCTTGGCGATTGCCAATCCGCCGTGGGGGCTGGAGGAAGAATTGCGAGAGCTGCTGCCATGGCTGTCCAAGCAACTTGGGCAAACCCAGGGTGGGTGGCAGATGGATTGGCTCATTGCTGAATGAAAGCTGCAAGAAGCGCGTTCCTGCTCTTACTTGCAGCTTGAAGCTTAAAACTTGCAGCTCCGATCTTCAGATCGGACAAGTCACGCCTGTGCCGCCAATCCCGCAGTAGCCGGCCGGATTCTTTGCCAGGTACTGCTGGTGATACGCCTCGGCGAAGTAGACTGTCGGAGCCTCTTCGATTTCCGTGGTGATGGTGCCCAGGCCAGCCTTGCTCAGCTCGTTCTGATAAGCCTGTGCACTGGCCCTCGCTGCGTCCAACTGCTCAGGCGTGGTGGCGTAGATCACTGAACGATACTGGCTGCCGATGTCATTGCCCTGGCGCATGCCCTGGGTTGGGTTGTGCAGTTCCCAAAACATTTTCAGCAGGTCTTCGTACTTGACCTTGGCCTGGTCATATACCACCAGTACCACTTCGCTGTGGCCGGTCAGGCCCGAGCAGACTTCTTCATAGGTAGGGTTCGGCGTGTAGCCGCCAGCATAGCCGACCACCGTGCTGACCACGCCTTCGTATTGCCAGAAACGGCGTTCCGCGCCCCAGAAACAGCCCAGGCCGAAGATCGCGAAGCCTACATCGTCCAGGAATGGGCCCAGCAGCGGGTTGCCATTGACGAAGTGCGTCTCGGGCAAGGTCATTGGGGTTTCACGGCCAGGCAAAGCTTGTTCTTGAGTGGGAAGCACGTTTTTGTTCACCAGGATTTCCGAGCGCAAGACCATGATCAGTCCTCTCAGTCAGATTGAGTTAACGGAGTAATTCAGACTGCCAGTGTGCCCGAGTGTTACAGCGCTGTCAGGCGATTGGCCCGCGAGGATAGCGTTTAAGCCTTTCCAGCAACTCGTAACCGGGAATGGGCCGGTCGAACAGGTAGCCCTGGCCGACGTCGCAGCGATGGCGGCGCAGGAACGCCAGTTGCTCGGCGGTTTCGATGCCTTCGGCGACGACCTTGAGCTTGAGGTTATGGGCCATGGCGATCACCGCCGAGGTAATTTCCATATCGTCCTGGTTGTCCGGGATCTCATGGATAAAGCTGCGATCGATCTTGATGATATCGATGGGGAATTTTTTCAAGTAGCTGAGCGACGAGTAGCCGGTGCCGAAATCGTCCATGGCCAGGGTCAGGCCGAAACTCTTCAATTGGTCCAATTGCAGGCGCGTGTCTTCGGTGGCCTCCAGCAGCAGGCCTTCGGTCAGCTCCAGCTCCAGCAAATTGGCAGGCAGCTGTTCTTCTTTGAGGATGGCGGCAATTGAGGCCACCAGGTCAGGGTCGGAAAACTGCTTGGGTGACAGGTTGATCGCTACCTGCAGGTTGCCCATGCCGGCGGCGCTCAATCGTTTGCTCATGCGGCAGGCCTGGCGGGCGATCCACTTGCCGATGGGGATGATCAACCCGGTTTCTTCGGCCACGCTGATGAACTGATCCGGGCGGATCATGCCTTTTTCCGGGTGATTCCAGCGCAACAGCGCTTCCATCCCCAGCAGGCGGCCGCTACGCAGGCACAGCTTTGGCTGGTAGAACACGTCCAACTCGTTCTGGGTCAAAGCTCGGCGCAGGTTGTTTTCCACGAATAGCTTGTAGCTGGCCTCGGCGTTCAGCGCCTCGGTGAACACCTGGACCTGATGTTTGCCATTGGCCTTGGCCTTGTGCAGCGCCAGGCCTGCGTTACGCATCAGGGTTTGCGGGTCGCGGCCGTGCAGCGGGGCGCAGGCCAGGCCCACGGAACCGGTGACGCTGATCAGTTGGTTGTCGACAAACATTGGCTTGTCGAGGGTCATCAGCAACTGGAACGCCACCTGCTGGCCGACCTCAAGGTCGGTATTGTCCAGCAGCACCGCGAACTCGTTGCTGGCGAACCGGGCCAGGCTGCCGCCAGCGCTCAGGCTGTTACGCAGGCGCCGGGCCAGGCTGATCAGCAGCTTGTCGCCGGTCTGGTGGCCGAGGCTGTCGTTGATCCGCTTGAAGTTGTCGATGTCCACCAGCAGCAGGCTGATGGGAGTGTCGCTGTCCCGGGCAAAGCGTTCATCGAGGTTGCGGATGAACGCCGGACGGTTGCCCAGGTTGGTGAGGTTGTCGGTATAGGCCAGGCGCTCGATGCGCTGCTGGGCCAGCTTGGTCTGGGTGATGTCTTCGTAGATGCCGATATAGTGGGTCAGCTCGCGGTTGTCGCCGTAGACCTTTGAGATCGACAACTGCCCCCAGTAGGGTTCGAGGTTTTTGCGTCGGCTCTTGAATTCGCCTTGCCAGCTGTTGCTCTTGGCCAGGCTCGACCGTGCGTCGAACAACAGCTCACTGAGATTCTCCAGGGCCGGCAGTTCCGACAGCTTGTGGCCGTGGACTTCTTCGGAGCTGTACTGGGTGATCGCCGTAAAGCTGGGGTTGACGTACTCCACTACGCCGTCGCAATTGACCAGCAGAAACGCGTTGGCACTTTGCTCCACGGCCCGCTGGAACAAATGCAGGGCGCTGGTGGCGGTACGGCGGTTGTGGTTGTTGATCACCTGGGCGAACTGGTCGGCCAACTCGCCGGCAAAGGCAATCTCGTCAGCCTGCCAGGCGCGGGTGGCGCCGCTTTGCTCCAGGCACAATACGCCCACCACTTGGCCATCGATGCGGATACTGGCGTCGAGCATGGCGTGGATATCCCGCGGGCGCAGACTCTCGGCCATCTCCCGTGTGCGCGGGTCGCGCATGGCATTGCCGGCATCAATTGCGCGGCTGGTTTGCAGGGCTTCCAGGTAATCCGGGAAGCCGCTGACGTCGATGGGCATGGGCAGGTGGTGTTGCTGATCGGCGCGGTGGAAGGCGGAGATCGGCACCAGATGCTGGTCTTCCAGGTTCCAGATGCTGGCACAGTCGATCTGATAAATATCGCAGGCGCTGCGGGTGATCAGTTCAGCGGCTTCTTGCAGGGAATTGTTGGTGCTGTAGCGCTGGCGGGCTAACAGCAGGATCAGTTCCTGCTGGGCGCGCACCCGTTCCAGGTGTTGCAGTTGTTCCTGTTGCGTGCGCTGGTTGAGTTCCAGGGCAATCTGCAAACGGCTGTTCTGGTCTTCCAGGTCGGCGGCGGGCATCGGTGTCAGGTTGCTGAACAGACCGTCCACCACCATCAGGTAGCCGCGCAACAGCTGGCGATTGTGCTGTTTGTAGGCTTCGCCCAGTTCCAGCAGGTTCAAGGGGCCGTCGCTGGTGTGTAGCGTGTAGCGCACCAGGTAATGGGGGCTGGCCGTCAGTTGCTGCTGAATCGCGTCATGCAACTGATAGCGGGCCTGGGGCTCCATCAGGCTGGCGTAGGGCGAGCCGATCAGGGAGCACAGTTCCATCGCCGGGAGGCCGAACTGTTTTTCGCAATTGGGATCAAGGTACAGCAGTGCCCAGCTTGCCTCATTCAGCCGCTCGAAACGCAGCATACCGAGGCGCGAAGGCACCGGTAATTGCGTCACTACCTCGGCCGCCGTTCGGGCGACATCGGGTTGGCTTTTCATGGGGAAACTCGCCTGGAAAAATGCGCATTGCGCCGGGCTCACGCCCTCTTTACTGCTGTCTGCGGCAAGGTTGCATCATGCAGCACGGACTGACAAGAGAGGATGAAGGCTAAGTGCTATAAGTGCGTTATCGGCCGGGCGGGGGATTTCTGCAATTGGGGTGACCGATGGCCTTCCCGAAGCCAGACGGGTCCCTTTGTAGGAGCGAGCTTGCTCGCGAAAAACGTCTAGGCGCCGCGTTCATTCAGGATGCCAGCGTTATCGTTGACGACCTTCGCGAGCAAGAACTAGGCGTCCCCCTCGCTCCTACAGGGGGATACGCGAAAAACAGGCAAAAAAAGCCCCGCCAAATTGGCGGGGTTGAGGTACGAGCGTGGCGCTCGGAAAACGTTGAAACCAGGCCTTCCCTATCAGAGGAGGGCCCGTTGTAGCTTAAAGCAGGATGGTGCGGATGTCCGCCAGCAGGTCGCTCAGACGCTTGGTGAAGCGAGCAGCAGCGGCGCCGTTGATCACACGGTGATCGTAGGACAACGACAGTGGCAACATCAGCTTGGGCTGGAAGGCTTTGCCGTCCCACACAGGCTGGATGGTGGCCTTGGAAACGCCGAGGATCGCCACTTCCGGTGCGTTGACGATTGGCGTGAAGCCAGTGCCGCCAATGTGCCCGAGGCTGGAGATGGTGAAGCAAGCGCCTTGCATGTCGTCTGCGGTGAGTTTCTTGTCACGGGCCTTGGCAGCCAGCGCAGCGGCTTCGGCAGCCAGTTGCAGCAGGTTCTTCTGATCAACGTTCTTGATCACAGGCACCAACAGTCCGTCCGGGGTATCGACCGCGAAGCCGATGTTCACGTACTTCTTGCGAATGATCGCCTTGCCGCTAGGTGCCAGCGAGCTGTTGAAGTCCGGCAGTTCCTTGAGCAGGTGTGCGCAGGACTTGAGCAGCAGTGGCAGGATAGTCAGCTTGACGCCGGCTTTTTCGGCCACGGCTTTCTGCGCGATGCGGAAAGCTTCCAGGTCGGTAATGTCGGCCTGGTCGAACTGAGTCACGTGCGGAATGTTCAGCCAGCTGCGGTGCAGGCTCGACGCGCCGATTTGCATCAGGCGGGTCATCGGCACTTCTTCGATTTCGCCGAAGCGGCTGAAGTCCACAACCGGGATCGGCGGAATACCAGCACCGCCGGTAGCGCCTGCGGCCGGAGCCTCCTTGGCCTTCTGCATCATGGATTTGACGTAGACCTGCACGTCTTCCTTGAGCACACGACCGTGGGGGCCGCTGGCCGTTACCGCGTTCAACTCGACGCCGAACTCTCGGGCCAGTTGGCGCACGGCAGGGCCGGCATGAACCTTGGCACCGCTTGGCGCAGGTGCAGCAGCAGGGGCCGGTGCGGCCTCGGCTTTTGCAGCAGGCGCTGGAGCGGCGGCCGGGGTCGCCTCAGCCTTGGCGGCTGGTGCGGCCGCGGCGGCAGGAGCTTTTGCAGCAGGCGCAGCAGCGCCCTGGACTTTCAGCTTGAGAATGAAGTCACCCGTGCCGACTTCGTCATCCAGCTTGACGCCAATGCTTTCCACCACGCCGGCAGCCGGCGATGGGATTTCCATGCTGGCCTTGTCGGATTCCAGGGTGATCAGCGACTGGTCGGCTTCGACGGTGTCGCCGACCTTGACCAGCAACTCGATGATCTTGGCCTTGCCCGACGAGCCGATGTCCGGAACATGAATGTCCTGGACAGTGGCGGCGGCGGGTGCAGCGGCCGGGGCCGGGGCCGCTGGGGCCTCGGCAACAGCGGCAGGCTTCTCGGCGGCAGCCGGGGCAGCAGCAGGAGCCTCAGGCGCCGCGGCAGCGGCACCCTCGACTTCCAGTTCCAGCAGTTCGTCACCTTCTTTCAGGCGGTCGCCCAGCTTCACTTTCAGGCTTTTGACCACGCCGGCCTTGGGAGCAGGGATTTCCATGCTCGCCTTGTCCGATTCCAGGGTCAGGATGCTCTGGTCGGCTTCGATACGGTCGCCGACCTTCACAAACAGTTCAATTACTTCCCCTTCACCGCTGCCGATGTCAGGTACGCGAATGAGTTCGCTCACAGAAAATCTCCTCAGCAGTCCAGTGGGTTGCGTTTTTCCGGGTTGATCCCGAACTTGACGATAGCTTCAGCCACCACCTTAGGTTCGATATCACCACGGTCAGCCAAGGCTTCCAGGGCTGCCAACACCACGAAGTGACGGTCAACTTCGAAGAAGTGACGCAGCTTCTTGCGGCTGTCACTGCGGCCGAAACCGTCGGTGCCCAGGACTTTGAATTCCTTGGACGGGACCCACTGGCGAATTTGTTCAGCAAACAGTTTCATGTAGTCGGTGGAGGCGATAACCGGACCCTTACGGCCAGTCAGGCACTCTTCTACGTAGCTCAGCACAGGCTTCTGACCTGGGTGCAGACGGTTGCTGCGCTCCACGGCCAGGCCATCGCGACGCAGTTCGTTGAAGCTGGTAACGCTCCACACGTCAGCGCCGATGTTGAACTCTTCACGCAGGATCTTCGCCGCTTCACGGACTTCACGCAGGATGGTGCCGGAGCCCATCAGCTGTACGTGGTGCGCCGCTTCCTTGGTGTCTTCTTCGAGCAGGTACATGCCCTTGATGATGCCTTCCTCGACACCGGCCGGCATGGCTGGCTGCTGGTAGGACTCGTTCATCACGGTGATGTAGTAAAAGACGTCCTGTTGCTCTTCGGTCATCTTCTTCATGCCGTCCTGGATGATCACCGCCAGCTCATAGCCGTAGGTTGGATCAAAGGTGCGGCAGTTCGGGATGGTGCCCGCCAGGATGTGGCTGTGACCGTCTTCGTGTTGCAGGCCTTCGCCGTTCAGCGTGGTCCGGCCAGCGGTGCCGCCGATCAGGAAGCCACGGGTACGGCTGTCGCCGGCAGCCCAGGCCAGGTCGCCGATACGCTGGAAACCGAACATCGAGTAGAAGATGTAGAACGGCAGCATCGGCTGGTTGTGGCTGGAGTACGAAGTACCGGCAGCGATGAAGGAGCTCATGGCGCCTGCTTCGTTGATGCCTTCTTCGAGAATCTGGCCCTTCTTGTCTTCGCGGTAGAACATCACCTGGTCTTTATCGACTGGCTCGTAAAGCTGGCCGACGGAGGAGTAGATGCCCAACTGGCGGAACATGCCTTCCATACCGAAGGTACGGGCTTCGTCCGGGATGATCGGGACGATACGCGGGCCGATTTCCTTGTCCTTGACCAACTGCGCGAGAATCCGCACGAAGGCCATGGTGGTGGAGATTTCACGGTCGCCCGAGCCGTCCAGGATCGCCTTGAGGGTCTCCAGTGGTGGCGTCGGAATGCTGATGCTTTTGGCGCGACGCTGTGGCACGAAACCGCCCAGTGCAGTGCGGCGCTCGCTCAGGTAACGGGCTTCGGCGCTGCCTTCTTCAGGTTTGAAGAACGGCAGGTTTTCCAGCTCTTCGTCCTTGACCGGGATGTCGAAACGATCGCGGAACAGCTTCAGGCTTTCAACATCAACCTTCTTGGTGTTGTGCGCGGTGTTTTTCGCTTCGCCGGCGCCAGTGCCATAACCCTTGATGGTCTTGGCCAGGATGACGGTAGGTTGTTCTTTGTGGTTGACCGCTTCGTGGTACGCCGCGTAGACCTTGTACGGGTCGTGGCCACCACGGTTGAGCTTCCAGATCTCGTCGTCGGACAGGTCGGCAACCATCGCCTTGAGTTCAGGCGTGTTGAAGAAGTGTTCGCGAACAAACGCGCCGTCTTTGGCCTTGTAGTTCTGGTACTCGCCGTCGATGACTTCGTCCATTCGGCGTTGCAGGATACCGTCGACGTCCTTGGCCAGCAGTGGGTCCCAGAAACGGCCCCAGATGACTTTGGTGACGTTCCACTGAGCACCACGGAACACGCCTTCGAGTTCCTGGATGATCTTGCCGTTGCCGCGAACCGGGCCGTCGAGGCGCTGCAGGTTGCAGTTGATGACGAAGATCAGGTTGTCCAGCTTTTCGCGGCCAGCCAGGGAGATCGCGCCCAGGGATTCCGGCTCGTCGCACTCGCCGTCGCCCAGGAAACACCAGACTTTTTGCTTGCCCTCCGGGATGAAGCCACGGGCTTCCAGGTACTTCATGAAACGCGCCTGGTAGATCGCCTGGATCGGGCCCAGCCCCATGGATACAGTCGGGAACTGCCAGAAATCGGGCATCAGCCAAGGGTGCGGATAGGACGACAGGCCATGACCGTCGACTTCCTGGCGGAAGTTGTTCATTTGTTCTTCGGTGATGCGACCTTCCATGAACGCGCGGGCGTAAACGCCTGGCGAGGTGTGGCCCTGGAAGTAGATCAGGTCGCCGCCGTGTTCTTCGGCCGGGGCCTGGAAGAAGTAGTTGAAGCCGATGTCATACAGGGTTGCGCTGGAGGCGAAGCTGGAGATGTGACCGCCCAGGTCAGAATCTTTCAAGTTCGTGCGCATTACCATGGCCATCGCGTTCCAGCGTACCAGCGAGCGAATGCGGCGTTCCATGAACAGGTCGCCAGGCATGCGTGCTTCGTGGGTAACGGGGATGGTGTTGCGGTACGGCGTGGTGATGGCGTAGGGCAGTTGCGAGCCGCTGCGGGTCGCGAGTTCGCCCATACGGGTCATCAGGTAGTGAGCACGGTCTTCGCCTTCTTTGTCGAGAACCGATTCCAGGGCGTCCAGCCATTCCTGGGTTTCGACGGGATCGAGGTCTTGCATGGCTTGCTCCAGGGCGGAAAGGCTTCCAGAATCGGTTGCCTGAGTTTGCGACTGGCCTTGTGGGCAGACGACATAAATTCTTGGATGACCGGAGATTGTTCCGGCGTTGTGTAGTTTTACTACAAATCGTCGGCCATTTCAGCCTTTCGAATGTATATACGAGTAGTAAAACTACAGAAGAGTGAGCTGTTGGCTCCTTCTGGTTGGTGAGAATAATCGTTATTGTTGGTCTTTTGCGAACAAGAAAAGGTGAAAAATTGATGTTGACTGCCAAAAAAGAAAAGCTTTCAGCTATTTCTAACTTTTGTTCGACAGTCCTTCACCGAGCGTGGTTCTTGCTATCACCGCAACAGGCCTTTCACGTGCCGATCAAGGATAGACCATGAGCCTTCCAATGCTGGCTGAACTGCCAGCCATTCTTTTGCCGTTTGTCAGTCGTGCCGAGCAATCGTTGCGCGCCGCCGTGGCGCAACTGGACGACGATCATGGTCTGTCCGACTGGACGCCGCAACGTTGGGCCGACTTCGCCCGGGTCTGCGCCGCTAGTGATTTTGTCAGTGAACAGAGCGTTCGTGACCCTGTGATGTTATTGGAACTGGTGGCCTGGGGCGAGCTGGATCGCGGTTTTGCGCCCGATGAGCTGTGCGGGCAGATCGCTGGTGCTGTGCAACAAGCCGAAACAGAAGATGAGTTAGGGCGCTGCCTGCGCCGCCAGCGTACTCGCCAGCAAGTGCGGATCATCTGGCGCGACCTGACCCGACAGGCGGACCTGGTCCAGACCTGCCGCGATTTGTCCGACATGGCCGACGCCAGCATCGACCAGGCCTATCAATGGCTGTATCAGCGCCATTGTGCCCAGTTCGGCACACCCACCGGCCGACGCAGCGGCGAGCCGCAGCCGATGGTCATTCTCGGCATGGGCAAGCTCGGCGCGGTGGAGTTGAACCTGTCGTCGGACATCGACTTGATCTTTGCCTATCCGGAAGGCGGCGAGACCGTAGGCGTCAAGCGCTCCCTGGACAACCAGGAGTTCTTCATCCGCCTGGGCCAGAAGCTGATCAAGGCCCTTGACCCGATGACGGTCGACGGCTTTGTATTTCGCGTCGACATGCGCCTGCGGCCCTACGGTTCATCCGGGGCGCTGGTGCTCAGCTTCAATGCATTGGAGCAGTACTACCAGGACCAGGGCCGTGACTGGGAGCGCTACGCCATGATTAAGGCGCGGGTGGTGGCCGGGGATCAGGTGGCCGGCGCGCAACTGCTCGACATGCTGCGACCGTTTGTCTACCGCCGTTACCTGGATTTTTCCGCCATCGAAGCGCTGCGCACCATGAAGCAGCTGATCCAGCAGGAAGTGCGGCGCAAGGGCATGGCCGAGAACATCAAGCTGGGCTCTGGTGGTATTCGTGAAGTGGAATTTATCGCCCAGGCGTTCCAGCTTATCCATGGCGGTCGCGATTTGAGCCTGCAGCAGCGCCCACTGTTAAAGGTGCTTGGCACCCTGGAAGGGCAGGGTTACTTGCCGCCGGCGGTGGTCGCCGAGTTGCGCAATGGCTACGAATTCCTGCGCTACACCGAACACGCGATCCAGGCGATTGCCGACCGGCAGACGCAAATGCTTCCGGACGGCTTAGAGGATCAGGCGCGGATTGCCTTCATGATGGGCTTCCCGGACTGGACGGCGTTCCATGAGCGGCTGATGTACTGGCGCGGCCGGGTGGACTGGCACTTTCGCCAAGTCATCGCCGATCCGGATGAAGAGGAGGGCGAGGAAAGCGAACTGGTGGTGGGCGGAGAGTGGCTGCCGCTGTGGGAAGAGTCCCAGGACGAAGAAGCCGCTTGCCGTCAGTTGCACGAAGGCGGTTTTGTCGACGGACCCAAGGCGTTGAAGGCCTTGGCTGGACTGCGCGGCAGCCCGCAATTGCGCGCCATGCAGCGACTGAGTCGTGAGCGGCTCGACGCATTTATCCCGCGTTTGCTGGCCCAGTCGGTCGAACACGCCAGCCCGGACCTGGTACTGGAACGCGTGTTGCCGTTGGTTGAAGCGGTGGCGCGGCGCTCCGCGTATCTAGTCCTGCTGACGGAAAACCCAGGCGCTCTGCGTAGGCTGCTGACCCTGTGCGCCGCCAGCCCGTGGATCGCCGAGCAGATCACCCGCTTCCCGTTGCTGCTGGACGAATTGCTCAACGAAGGCCGCCTGTTCAAGCCACCCCTGGCGCCGGAGTTGGCTGCCGAACTGCGCGAGCGGCTGACGCGGATCCCCGAAGATGACCTTGAGCAGCAGATGGAAGCCCTGCGCAATTTCAAGCTGGCCCACCGCCTACGGGTCGCCGCCTCGGAAATCGCCGGCAGCCTGCCATTGATGAAAGTCAGCGACTACCTGACCTGGCTCGCCGAAGCGATTCTCGAACAAGTGCTGGCCCTGGCCTGGCGCCAGACCGTCGCTCGCCACGGTTCGCCGCAGCGTGTGGACGGCACCCTGTGCGATCCTGGGTTCATCATTGTCGGTTATGGGAAAGTGGGTGGTATCGAACTAGGACATGGTTCGGACCTGGACCTGGTGTTTATCCACGACGGTGACCCGCAAGCCGAAACCGACGGCGCCAAACCCATCGATGGTGCGCAGTTTTTTACCCGATTGGGCCAGCGAATCATTCACCTGCTGACCACCCAGACCAACTCCGGGCAACTGTACGAAGTGGATATGCGCCTGCGACCGTCAGGCGCTTCCGGTCTGTTGGTCAGCTCCCTGGGGGCGTTTGCCCGTTATCAGGAAAATGAAGCCTGGACCTGGGAGCATCAGGCTCTGGTGCGGGCGCGGGTATTGGTAGGCAGCCAGGACGTTGGTCGTGCTTTCGAGCAAGTGCGGGCCCAGGTATTGGGGCGTGCGCAGGACCTGGCGAAGCTACGCCAGGAGGTCAGTGAGATGCGCGCCAAGATGCGTGACAATCTGGGAACCAGGTCAACGGCGGCCGGCACCGGCGCCAATGCCTTCGAGCCCACGGCCTCGTTCGACCTCAAGCAGGACGCCGGAGGTATCGTCGATATTGAATTTATGGTGCAATACGCGGCTTTGGCGTGGTCTGCGCAACATCCGTCGTTGCTGCGCTACACCGACAATATCCGCATCCTGGAAGGCCTGGAGCAGGTCGGGCTAATGCCCGCCGCCGATGCCCATCTGCTGCGTGAGGTATATAAGGCCTACCGTTCCGTCGCTCACCGTCAGGCTTTGCAGAATGAGGCCGGGGTGGTCAGCGGTGACCAGTTCGCTGACGAACGGCGCCAGGTGAAGCGAATCTGGAAGGAACTGGGGTTAAGCTGAAACAACTTTAATGTGGGACATTTTTTAATGTGGGAGCTGGGTGTGCCATTCCCGCACAGACTATCGAGGCGGGGAGGCATGAGCCTCCCCGTATCGTTTGTGGAAACTACATGAATATTCTGATCGTTGGGCCCAGTTGGGTCGGTGACATGGTGATGGCGCAGACACTGTTCCAGTGCCTGAAACAACGTCATCCCGACTGCGAAATCGACGTGCTCGCCCCCGAGTGGAGCCGGCCGATCCTGGAGCGTATGCCCGAGGTGCGTCAGGCCTTGAGCTTTCCGCTCGGCCATGGCGCCCTGGAGCTTGCGACCCGTCGCCGCATTGGCAAGTCGCTGGCTGGCCAGTACGACCAGGCGATCCTGCTGCCCAATTCGATGAAATCGGCGTTGGTGCCATTCTTCGCCGGCATCCCCAAGCGCACCGGCTGGCGCGGCGAGTTCCGTTACGGCTTGCTCAACGACGTGCGCAAGCTCGACAAGGCGCGTTACCCGCTGATGATCGAGCGTTTTATGGCCCTGGCCTACGCGCCCGGTGCCGAGATGCCTACGCCATACCCGCGCCCCAGCCTGCAAATCGATCCGGTTACCCGCGACGCGGCCCTGGCTAAATTCGGCTTGACCCTCGACCGGCCGGTGCTGGCGCTGTGCCCCGGCGCCGAGTTTGGCGAGTCCAAGCGCTGGCCGTCGGAGCACTACGCCAAGGTCGCCGAGATAAAAATCCGCGAAGGTTGGCAAGTCTGGCTGTTTGGCTCGAAAAATGATCACTCGGTGGGTGAAGACATTCGTCAGCGTTTGATTCCTGGGCTGCGCGAAGAAGCGGTCAACCTCAGCGGCGACACGTCCCTGGCCGAGGCCATCGACCTGTTGTCCTGCGCCGATTCGGTGGTGTCCAACGATTCCGGGCTGATGCACGTTGCTGCTGCGCTGAATCGCCCTCTGGTCGCGGTATACGGCTCCACTTCCCCGGGTTTCACCCCGCCGTTGGCCGACAAGGTCGAAGTGGTGCGCCTGGGCCTGGATTGCAGTCCGTGCTTTGACCGTACCTGCCGTTTTGGCCACTACAACTGCTTGCGCCAGTTGCTGCCGCAGCCTGTGGCCGACGCCTTGCAGCGGTTGCAGGGCTCTGTGGTCGAGGTTCGCTGAGTTGCGGGTACTGGTGATCAAGACCTCATCCCTGGGCGATGTGATTCATGCCTTGCCGGCGTTGACCGACGCGGCCCGGGCGATTCCGGGGATTCGCTTTGACTGGGTAGTGGAAGAAGGCTTCGCCGAAATCCCTACCTGGCATCCTGCGGTGGACAAGGTGATTGCTGTGGCAATTCGCCGCTGGCGCAAGAACATCTGGCAGACCATCAAGAGCGGCGAATGGCGGCGCTTCAAGCAGCAAATCCAGTCGACCAAATACGACTTGGTGATTGACGCTCAGGGCCTGCTGAAAAGCGCCTGGTTGACCCGCTACGTGCGCGCCCCGGTGGCCGGTTTCGACAAGCAGTCGGCCCGTGAACCCATCGCGGCGCATTTCTACTCCCGCCGTCTTGCCGTGGCCCGTGGGCAACACGCGGTGGAGCGCTTGCGCCAACTATTCGCCGTGGCCTTGGGTTATGACCTGCCCAAGGGTCTGGGAGATTACGGCCTGAGCGTCGACAAACTGCTGGGTTTGCCGCCGAAGAAGCCGTTTGTGCTGCTGCTCCATGGCACCACCTGGGACACCAAACATTGGCCCGAAGTCTATTGGCGCGAACTGGCCGAGCGCATGGGTAGCCTGGGCGTGGACGTGAAGCTGCCTTGGGGCAACGCTGCCGAAAAGGCCCGTGCCGAACGCCTGGCCCAAGGCCTGAAGAATGCCGAAGTGCTGCCCAAGCTGAACCTGGCGGGGGTGGCGCGAGTACTGGCGGGCGCCAAGGCTTGTGTCGCCGTCGATACCGGCCTCGGCCATTTGGCCGCCGCCCTGGACGTGCCGACTATTTCCCTGTTCGGCCCCACCAATCCAGGCCTGACAGGCGCCTACGGTAAGGCGCAAATCCATTTGGGCAGCGACTTCCCTTGCGCGCCGTGCCTGCAAAAAAAATGCACCTATCAACCGACTGCCGAAGATCAGCGTCGGTTTGATATCAAGCGCGAGTGGCCGCTGTGCTTTACTCGCTTGAACCCTGAGCGTGTGGCAAGTCGGTTAAGCACGTTGTTACTGGCTGAGGAACACTGATGCAACTGGCTTTTGTCCTCTACAAGTATTTTCCCTTTGGTGGCCTGCAGCGCGACTTCATGCGCATTGCCCTGGAGTGCCAGCAGCGCGGCCACAAGATTCGTGTTTACACCCTGATCTGGGAAGGCGACGTGCCGCCGGGTTTCGAAGTGCTGGTGGCGCCGGTCAAGGCGCTGTTCAACCATCGTCGTAACGAAAAACTCTACACCTGGATCCAGGCCGACCTGGCCAAGCGCCCGGTGGACCGTGTGGTGGGTTTCAACAAGATGCCGGGGCTGGACGTGTACTTCGCCGCCGACGGAGTCTTTGAAGACAAGGCGCAAACCCTGCGCAACCCGATGTACCGTTGGTTCGGCCGCTATAAGCACTTTGCTGAATACGAGCGGGCGGTGTTCGACAAGGACGCCAAGACCCAAGTCATGGTGCTCTCCGAGCATCAGCAGGCGTTGTTCAGCAAGTATTACGGCACTCCGGCCAGCCGCTTTCACTTCTTGCCGCCAGGCATCAGTCGTGACCGTCGTGCCCCGCCCAACGCCGCCGAGATTCGTGCCGAGTTTCGCCGCGAATTCGGTCTGGCTGAAGATGACCTGCTGCTGGTGCAAATCGGTTCGGGCTTCAAGACCAAGGGTGTTGATCGCAGCCTCAAGGCTGTGGCCGCACTGCCGTCCGCTTTGAAGAAACGCACCCGGCTATTTGTAATCGGCCAGGACGACCCCAAAGTATTCCAATTGCAGAGTGCCGCGCTGGGCTTGGGCGATCAGGTGCAGTTCTTCAAGGGGCGCAGCGATATCCCGCGTTTCCTGCTGGGGGCGGACTTGTTGATCCACCCGGCCTACAACGAGGCGGCCGGCATGGTGCTGATCGAAGCGGTGGTCGCCGGCCTCCCGGTACTGGTGAGCAAGGTCTGTGGTTACGCCTTCTACATCGACAAGGCCCAGAGTGGCCGGGTGTTGGACGAACCGTTCGAGCAGGCCCAGCTCAACCAGTACCTGGTCGATATGCTCGACGACAATGCAGCGCGCGCGGCCTGGAGCCGCAATGGCCTGGCCTTCGCTGAGACGGCCGACCTCTATAGCATGCCGCAGTACGCTGCGGACCTGATTCTGGCGGAGCCAAACCGATGAAGTTGATTCTTGCCGAGCCGTTCAAAACCTTGTGGGCCGGACGCGATGCGTTCGCCGAAGTCGAGAAGCTGGACGGCCAGGTGTACCGTGAACTCGATGCCCGCCGTACCTTGCGTACGGAAGTGGACGGCCACGGCTTTTTTGTGAAAGTCCATCGGGGGATCGGCTGGGTCGAAATCCTCAAGAACCTGATTACCGCCAAGTTGCCGGTATTGGGCGCGGGCCAGGAATGGCTGGCGATCCAGCGCCTGCAGGAAGTCGGCGTGCCGACCATGACCGCCGTGGCTTACGGCGAGAAGGGCAGCAACCCGGCGGACCAACACTCATTTATCGTCACCGAAGAGCTGGCGCCTACCGTCAGCCTCGAAGACCTGAGCATGGACTGGCTCAAGCAGCCGCCCGTACCTGTTATCAAGCATGCGTTGATCGCCGAAGTGGCCCGCATGACCGGCATGATGCATCGCGGCGGGGTCAATCACCGTGACTGCTACATCTGCCATTTCCTGCTGCACACCGACAAGCCGCTGGTGGCCGACAATTTCAAACTCTCGGTGATCGACCTGCACCGTGCCCAGGTACGCCCGAAGATCCCGCTGCGCTGGCGCAACAAGGACCTGGCGGCGCTGTACTTCTCGGCATTGGATATCGGCCTGACCCAGCGTGACAAACTTCGCTTCCTCAAGGGCTATTTCCAGCAACCGCTGCGCCAGATCCTGGCTGAGGAAGCGGCCTTGCTGGACTGGCTGGAAGGCAAGGCGGCCAAGCTCTATGCCCGTAAACAACGTTATGGGGATGCGCTCTGATGGCGGGTTGGAACCTGGAACCCGCTTACGCCGCTCTGGCGGATGATTTTGGTAGCCTCGACGCGGTGTTCGCCCTGCAAGGTGAGCGGCTGACCCACGATCCGCTGTCCGAAGTCATTCGTGTCGAGCGCGGCGGGGTCAATTATTACGTCAAGCGTTACGTCGGCGCCGGCAAGGGCCTGCGTCGCTACCTGGGCAGGCCGCGGGTCAAGTCCGAGTGGCAGAACCTCAAGCGCTTCGCCAAGTGGGGCATTCCCACCGCTGACGTGATCGCCTGGGGCCTGGAGCGCAAAGGGCTGGCTTATGACCGCGGGGCGATGATCACCCGCGAGTTGCCCAAGACTGAAGACTTGTCGGCGTTGGCCGAACGCAATGATCCGCAATTATCGGACCCTGTCTGGGTTGACAAGGTCAGCCGCCAGCTCGCCGAATACACCCGGACCATGCACGACCACTGCTTTACCCACAACGATTTGAAGTGGCGCAACCTGCTGATCGACGACCAGCAAACTCTGTACCTGATCGACTGTCCCAACGGCGCTTTCTGGCGTGGCTTCTGGCTCAAGTACCGGATCACCAAGGATCTGGCGTGCCTGGACAAAGTCGCCAAATATCACTTGTCGGCCACTCAGCGCCTGCGGTTTTACATGCAGTATCGTCAGCGCAAGCACTTGAGCGCGTCGGACAAACAGCGAATTCGCCACGTGGTGAAATTTTTCGAGGGCCGTGAATGAGTGACTTCCTGGCGGCTGAAGATCGCGCGCTGCTTGAGCGCAACGGCCTCGGTACTTTTGACGCGCTGTGGGCCAAACAGCTGGACGCGGTGGACGAGCCCAACACCAGCCGTGGCGGCTGGAGTAGCGTGTTTCGCCTGGCGCTGGAAGGTCACGGCTATTACCTCAAGCGCCAGAGCAACTACCTGACGCGCACCTTGCAGCGGCCTTTTGGCGAATCGAGCTTTGCCCGAGAATTTCGTAATATCAGCCGCTATCGGCGGTTGGGCATTCCGGCGTTGCAGGCGGCCTTTTTCGGCGAGCGTAAAGTTGCTGGCGAACATCGGGCGATGTTGTTGACCCGCGCCTTGGATGGCTGCAATGACCTAGACTCGTTGCTGGAACAATGGTCTGCACTGAGCGACGACCAGCACCGGGCGATCCTGCAGGCCTGCGGCCAATTGGCGCGGCAGCTGCACAGCGTCGGCCAGGTTCACGGCTGTTTTTATCCCAAGCATATTTTCCTCCAGGCCACGGGCGACGGTTATGCGGCGCAGTTGATCGACCTGGAGAAAACCCGCCCGCTGTTGTTTGGCTGGAGGGACCGGGTCAAGGACCTGGAGCCGCTGTTGCGCCGGGCACCGCAATGGTCACAAGATCAGGTTCGCCAATTGTTGGCGGCGTATCTCGATCAGCCCGAGGATAGTTCGCTGGTCGATACCTGGGCCCAGCGCCTGGCGGCTCGCCGCAGTCACAAGGAGACCCGTTGATGCGTTTGTCCGAACTGAAAAGTGTCGGCCGCACTCCCAGCTTGCCCCTGAGTGTAGAGCTGGCGGATGCGGCGGGCCCTGGGCAGTTGCAACTGTTGAGCCTGCTGCGGGTGTTACCGGGCCAGCGCTATGTGGGTGCGGCGATCTGGCGCGGCCGCCCGGTACTGGCCAAGCTGTTGGTCGGCAGCAAGGCCGCCCGGCATTTTCAGCGTGAACTCAAGGGTGTGCGCCTGCTGGCTGAGCAAGGGTTGACCACGCCGCTGTTGCTGGCCGATGGGCTGCAAGAAGGCGAGGGCGGCTGGCTGCTGTTCGAGCTCCTGGAGGGTGCCGAGAGCCTGGCTGACGCCTGGCATGGCGTCGAAGCCTTGCCGCCGTTGGCTGATGAGCAACAAGCGGTTCTGGCCGAAGCGCTGGTCGCGATTGCTGCGATGCACGCCAAGGGCTTGTGGCAGGAAGACCTGCACCTGGACAACTTGCTGCGCCAGGACGGCAAGCTATACCTGATTGATGGTGCCGGGATCTGCGTCGAACAAGCGGGAAAGCCGCTGTCGCGCAACCGGGTACTGGAAAACCTCGGGGTGTTTTTCGCGCAATTGCCGAAAAACCTCGAACCGTTTACCGAAGAGCTGTTGGTGCATTACCTGCTGAGCAACGGCGAACACGCCTTGCCGCTGGAAGCCCTGCAAAAGCAGGTGCATAAAGTCAGCATCTGGCGCTTGAAGGACTTCCTCGGCAAGGTTGGTCGTGAATGCACGCTGTTCAGCGTGTTGCGCGGGCCTTTTGCCTTGCGCGCGATCCGTCGCGAAGAAGAAGCGGCGATGTTGCCGGTGCTGGAGCAGGCCGATGCTTTGCTCGATCAGGGCCATCTGTACAAGACCGGTGGTGCGGCCAGTGTGGCCAAGGTTGAGGTTGCCGGCCGGCCGCTGGTGATCAAACGCTACAACATCAAAGGCTTCGCCCATTGGCTCAAGCGCTTCTGGCGGCCGAGCCGGGCCTGGCATTCCTGGCGCGAAGGCAATCGCCTGGCGTTTCTGGGGATTGCTACGCCCAAGCCGTTGGCGCTTCTGGAAAAGCGTTTTTTCTGGTTGCGCAGCCGCGCCTACCTGATTACCGAGTACCTGCCGGGGCCAGACATCATTGAGCATTTTGCTCCCTATGTTGAAAGCGGTGACGCGCCCGAAACCGAATTGCTGGCGTTGGAGCATCTGTTCGGCGAGTTGATCCGCGAGCGCATCAGTCATGGGGATTTCAAGGGGCACAACCTGTTCTGGCATGGCGATCGTTGGGCGTTGATTGACCTGGATTCGATGTGTCAGCACGGCTCGATTGGCAGCTTCGCCCAGGCGTATACCAAGGATCGTGCGCGGTTTATGCGCAACTGGCCCGAAAGCAGCGCGTTGTATCGGGTGATTGATCAGCGGTTGCCCAGGGAGATTGCTGGCGCTGCTTGAATCCCATCGCGGGCAAGCCCGCGATGAGCATAGGTATCTACACATCTTCGACAGCTTGCTACGAGAAATTGCGTAGATACCTATACCGCGATGACGCCAGATTGAGCACCGCAAAGACTGGATCAGAACTGGTATTCCGCCCCCGCCCCCGCATACCACGACCTTCCTGGCGCCGCTTCGTAATAGCGACCATTGCCATCCCCGACAATTACCGATCCGACATACTGGCGGTCGAGCAAGTTATCCAGGCGCAAGGTCTGGTGAAAGGTCCAGTGCTCGACCTTCTGCTCAAACCGCGCACGCCAGTTGAACACGCTGTAGCCAGGGGCCGCGTGTTGCTGGTTGGTGTCTTCGACGTAGACCTTGCTGCGGTACATGCCCTCGATGGCGGTGCTTACCCAATCCCTGGGTTTCCAGTTCAACTCGGCGAAGAGTGTGGTTTGTGGCACGCCGGGCAGGTAGTTGCCTTTGTCCACCGGTTTTGCGCCGCCGACGAAGTCGCTGTCGTAAGTGGCCTGCAGGCGGGTATAGGCGATATGGGTGCTCCACTGTTCGCTGAGCTGGCTTTCGATGCCCAGTTCAAAGCCTCGGCGCAAGGTACGGCCAGCGTTCTGGTAGCTGGTACGGCCATCCTTGGATGCTTGTACCACCAGTTCATCCTCGGTGGTGATCTGGAAAACGGCGGCATTGATTCGCGTGCTGTTGTTCAACTGCGCCTTCAATCCCACTTCATATTGAGTGCTTTCGGACGGCTTCAGGCCGAAGTTGAAGCCTTCGATATCGCCCGGCGCATACGCCAACTCCGCTTGAGTGGGCGTCTCGAAACCCTTGCCAGCGCTGACATAGCCATGCAGGTCGGGGGTGAAGGCGTACATCACGCTCATCGATGGCGTATTTTTCTGGTAGGTCTTGTTACCGCTGGAATCGCCGTTGCTCAGGAACTGGTCGTCGACGTCCAGTTCCATGGTGCTGTGGCGCAGCCCGGCTTGCAGGGTCCAGTTGTCGATGGCCCAGTTGGCCTGGATGTAAGGGTCGAGGCTGCGGGCGGTATCGATTTCATCGCGGCGCAGTTGGCCTTTCACGCCCAGGGTGGTACCGCTGTAGTTTTGATAGCCGTGGCGGCTGTCTTCGCTCTGGTCGAAGTCTATGCCTGCGATGATCATCAGCTCGCCGGGTGCGCTGTCGATGGGTTGCATCCAGCGCACGCCGCCGCCGTAGAACTTGCGGTCGAATTGCACCACACCGCCGCCGCCGCGTTCGTTGGCAGGCGTACCTTTGGGAATCGACAAATACTGAATCACACTCCGCCGCCCGGTATAGGCAGTGGCCTGCAAGGTCGCGCCACCAAAGTACCGCTCGTAATTCATCCCCAACTGCTGGTGATCGATGCTTTTACGGGTGTTGTACAGCAGCGCATTACTGCTCACCGAACGCGGGTCGGCCTTGTACCCTTCCCACGTTTGCCCCAGTGGGTCCTGGGTGCCGTTCTGCTCCAGGCTGCTGTAGATCAGCGCCATTTTGCTGTCTTCATCGGGCTCGAAGTTGAGCTTGGCGAAGGTCTGGTCGCGGCGGGCGCTGCTGTGGTCGCGGTAGCCGTTGGTGTCCATGCGCGAGGCGTCGAGGACGAAGCCTGCGCCGTCTACCGCGCCTTCGGCGGTGAGGTGGTTCTTGTTCAGGCCATCGCTGCCAAACAGGGTTTCGGCACCGATGCGCGGTGGGCCTTCGCCGTCACGGGAGAACATCTGGATCACCCCGCCGGCGTTGCTGCCATACAGCGTCGCAGCCGGGCCGCGCAGTACCTCGATACGCTCGGCGGTGTCGAGGTTGAAGGTGGCGGCCTGGCCCTGGCCGTCCGGGGTGCTGGCGGGGATGCCGTCGGCAATCAGCTTGATGCCGCGCACGCCAAACGCCGAGCGAGCACCGAAGCCGCGGGAAGAAATCTGCAAGTCCTGGGCGTAGTTCTGGCGGTTCTGCACCACCAGCCCTGGTACTCGCGACAGGACTTCGGAGGCGTTGATGCCCAGTTGGCCGTCGCTGATCTGCTCGCGGCTGATGCTGTTCACCGAATATGGCAGATCGAAGCTGGGGCTGGCGCTGCGTGAGCCGGTGACGACACTCGGGTCGAGGATCAGCGGTGCACCGTCTGCCAGGGCGGCGCTGCACAGGCCCAGCAGGCCAGGCAACAACAGGACAAAGCGGGAGGGGACGGGTGTGTTCATGAGTAAGCCAGGGTCCGTGGCACGCAAAAGTGCGCGAGTTTAACGATTCAGCCAGCTTTTGCCATTTCGGAATATTCCTACGTGGCGTGATGGTGCTCAGGGTCTGGGTAGCTAATAAGGCCGATGTTAGTGTGGCTGACGATTTGGAGGGCTTACCTTAATGATAAAAATGACTGCTGCACTTATCGCTGCCTCGCTGGTCTTGAACGGATGCGGGACAGTCAACACAGTGCTGCGCGAAGACGCCGCCGCGGCACGTGAGCTCAGAAAAGTAAAAACCTATTGTCAGTCGATTCCTCGTGTTTACAGCGGCGTGGCCTTTGATTTTTGTGCGCTGCACGCAGCGCCAGATCCCACCGGAATACTGGTGCCGCTGGTACTGGTGGATATAACGGTGTCGGGCATTGTCGATACAGTTGTATTGCCTTATACGATTTATCGGCAGGGTACCGATGGCAACATCAGTATTTATTGGCGGCCAGGTCGTTCATGAACAGGCTGCAGTCTAATCGTCTATCCTTTGGCTAACCTTCCCCACTTATGTCTAAAGAAGTTCTTCATAAGTCGTACGCCAAAAGGCCTGCTTGCGTCGAGATCTTCCGCTGGTCCCGCAGTGACAACTGGTCGCCATAAACGCTAGATCATCCCGGCACGTCTTTACGCTATAATCCCGCCCTTTAGCTGTTTCTCGCCTAGGCGAGGGGCACACTTTTTTCAGGCGCACGCGCCTGCATGCAGACTAAAAGAGGCTAGACCCCTGTGGCATTGACGATTCTTGGCCTGTCCGGCGCCCTTAGTCATGATCCTTCCGCAGCCTTGTATATCGACGGCAAGCTGATTGCGGCCGCTGAAGAAGAGCGCTTCGTACGCGACAAACATGCAAAGAACCGCATGCCCTATGAGTCGGCGAAGTTCTGCCTGGAACAGGCTGGCATCAAGCCTAGCGATGTTGATGTGGTGGCGATCCCTTTCGCACCGATCAGCTTGTTCGGCGAGGCCCGCTGGCACTACGCCAAGCGTTACTGGTATGCCCCGGACCGCGCCCTTGACGCGATCCTGATGGGCAACCGTCGCTACAAGCGCTATCGCAACAAGATCGTCTGGTGCCTGGAGCAACTGGGCTTCGATCCGAAGAAAATCAAGATCGAACCTGTCGAACACCACTTGGCTCACGCCTCCAGCGCCTATCACTGCTCCGGTTTCCAGGAGAAGACGGCGATCCTCGGGATCGACGGCAAGGGTGAGTACGCCACTACGTTCTTCGGCTACGGCGAAAACGGCAAGATCCACAAGATCAAGGAATTCTACGACCCGGACTCCCTGGGCGGCCTGTACGGTGCAATCACCGAGTTCCTCGGTTTCGAGATGCTCGACGGTGAGTTCAAGGTCATGGGCATGGCGCCGTATGGCGATGCCAGCAAATACGACTTCTCGCGGCTGGCCTCCTTTGAAAACGGCGAGCTGGTGATCAATACCGACTACGCCAACGTCATCGGCCTGCGCCGCTATAAAGAAAAGGGCAAGGGTTTCTACTTCTCGCCAAAACTGATCGAGTGGCTGGGTCCAAAGCGCGAAGGCGATATTGCCGACGAGCCTTACATCCATTACGCCGCCAGCATGCAAGCGTTGTTCGAGAAACTGTCCTTGCAGATGATCGACCATTACCTGGGCGACATCCTCAAGGAGACCGGCAAGCTGGCCTACGCCGGCGGCTGTGCGCTGAACGTCAAGTTGAACCAGAAGATCATTGCCCGCGATGACGTCAAGGAGCTGTTCGTGCAGCCGGCGTCCGGCGATGCCGGCACCGCCGTCGGTGCGGCCGCCTATGTGTCCAACGCCCGTGGTGTACCGGTGGAGAAGATGGAACACGTCTTTCTCGGCCCGTCCTATAGCAACGAAGACGTGATCGCCGCCTGCGCCAAGCACCCGAGCAAGCCTAAGTGGCGCCAGATCGAAAACACCCCGAAACGTATCGCCAAAATCATGGTCGATGGCAACCCGGTGGCCTGGTTCCAGGGCCGCATGGAGTTTGGTCCGCGTGCCCTCGGCGGTCGTTCGATCATCGGTTGCCCAAGCGCCACCGGCGTGGCTGACCGGATCAACCACCAGATCAAGTTCCGCGAGCGTTGGAGGCCTTTCTGCCCGTCGATGCTCGACACCGTCGCCCCACAGATGATCAAGGTCGATCACCCGGCGCCGTTCATGACCTTCACCTTTGAAGTGTCGGATGAGTGGAAAATCCGCGTGCCGGAAGTGGTCCATGAAGATGGCACCTCCCGCGCCCAGGTACTCAAGCGCGAATACAATCCGCGTTACTACGACATGATGAAAGAGCTTGAAGTGTTGACCGGCAACGGCGTGTCCCTGAACACCTCGCTCAACCGTCGTGGTGAAGCGATGATTTGCTCGCCCACCGATGCGCTGAACATGTTCTTCGGTTCCGACCTTGAGTACCTGATCATGGAAGACATCCTTGTGGTCAAGGACGGCGTGGACCCTTATGACGCTGTGGTTTAAATGCTGAACCGCTTCCAGGGCTGGCGTGAACGTGGCTGGACGCCTGTCGAGGCCGAGGTTTACGCCCAGGCCTGGCAGCGTTTCGGCGGCAGCGTGGCGACTCATCCGCAGGTCGTCGAGCGGCTGGCGAACCTGGCGCAGATTCCGGTGCGTTACCTGGGCTGGGAGCAGGACGGTGAACTCAAGGGGGCGATTGCCACCTGGGGACGCGACCTGGCCCTGTCCAAGGACGTGCTCAAGCGCAAAGGCAAAAAAGGCCTGTTCGACCTGGGCAACGCCGAGATCATTCTGCCGATTGCCGCTGATGCGCAATTGCCGTTGCGCCATCGCGCCCGCTACCTATCGGCCCTGAACGACGGGCGCGTCAGCACCCTCAAGCCCCAGGCCGAGCAGTTGGCCATGGCGCGTACCCCTGAAGACCTGTCGAAGAAATTTCGCTACAACCAGCGCCGCGAACTGCGCTTGCTGGAAGAGGCGGGCGGCGTGGTGCGGGCGGTCAGCGAGTTTTCCAGCGCTGAGCTGGCGGCGATCTATTGCGATCTGTTCCAGCGTCGCTGGGGTTTCCCGGCGGCCGGTGCCGAGCGCCTGGCCGAGGTGCTGGAACTGCTCAAGGAATTCCTCTTCGGCTCGGTGCTGTTTCTCAACGACGCGCCGATTGCCGTGCAGTTGGTGTATCAGGTGCAGGCCCCGGAGTGGATCAGCGCCGAATACGTCAATGGCGGTGTTGATCCCGAAACCAAGGCATTCAGCCCTGGTAGCGTGCTGAGCTTCCTCAACACCCAAAGCGCCTGGGAGCAGGCGCGGGCCAGTGACAAGCCGCTGCGTTTCTCCTTCGGCCGCGCCGACCGCGAATACAAGGAGCGCTGGTGTAACCCGGTGCCGGTGTTCAGCGTATGAGTCGCAAGCAACAACTGCTCAAGCGCCACCGACGCAACAAGCGCATTGCGCTGTTGATCGGCTTGCTGGTGCTGATAGCCGCAGGCGTGCTGGTGGCCTGGTGGCTGCCGCTGATTCTGGCGGTGGTGGTGTGGGCGGCCCATGAAGCCTGGTTTGCCGATCATCTTTTCTACTCGCCCAGCGATGACTATCAATACGCCTTTGCGGCCGATAGCGAGCAGCCGGGCGTGCGCCTGGATGCGGGGCGGCTGGTGTTGGATTCTCCAGTCGAGTTGGCGGGCGATGAAACCCTGATCCTGGGCGTACAGCTCAAAAGCCATTGGCTTGGACGGTTTTTCGATCCTGCGGTGGAGTTGCTCGGTGCGCAAACGCCTGACCGGCAAGTCTTCGAGCGTGGCGTGGCCGGTGTGCGTTACCTCAACCTCACGGGTTCGGCAGAGGCGCTGGCGAGCGGAACTTTGCGCTTGCGCGGGCGCTTCTGTCGCCTCAAGGGACAGCCGACGCTGTGGCTGTTCCGCCAGCCGGACTACCGTCGCCAGCGGGTGATGGTCATCGCGCCCCACGCCGACGATGCCGAGTTGGCCGCATTCAGCCTGTACAGCCAGGCTGATGAAAGCTGGGTTGTCACCCTCACTGCCGGCGAGATTGAGGCCCAGCACTATCAACAGATGGGCCTGCCCAAGGCAGACGCTGCGCGTATCAAGGGCCGCTTGCGCGCCTGGGACAGCGTCACTGTGCCCCGTTGGGCGGGTGTTCCCGAGGCGCACTGCGTGCAGTTGGGGTACTTCTGTATGCAACTGTCGGCCATGCAGGCCGCGCCGGACCAACCCCAAGACTCCCGCGAAGCGCAATTGGACGATACGCGGTTGTTCCGCCAATTCAATTCCCTGGCGTTGCCTGGCGATGTGGATGGCGCTCCGACCTGGAACAACCTGATCGCCGACTTGCGGGCGCTGCTGCTCAAGGCTCGCCCGGAGGTGATTGTGTTGCCGACGCCGCTGCTGGATCCGCACCCGGATCATATCTGCGCTCACGCGGCGATCCTTGAAGCCTTGCAGGGCCTGGCCTGGCAGCCCACGACGTTGCTCGGCTACGCCAATCACCTGCATGATAACGACCGCTGGCCAATGGGCGACTCCGGTGCCGGCGTGGCCCTGCCGCCGCGTTTTGATTCAGCGCTTGAGCTTGTACCTTGTAGCTTGCAGCTTACTTTGAGCCAGCAGCAGGACAAGGCCATGGCCCTGGGCATGATGCACGACCTGCAACCGCGTGCGCCGTTCAAGCGCCGATTGCGTCGCCTATTGCAGCAAATGCTGGCGGGCCGCGGTCCATCGCCTTACGGAGAGAATGAGTTCTTCCGCAAGGCCGTGCGTCGCCATGAATTGCTGTGGGTCCTGAAGCAGGACTGAGACCTTATTGAGGGCAAGTGGAGAGCCGCTTGCCAAACCCTTTTTCGTCGGGCCGCGTGCCCGCAGCCCGATTGCAGCATGGAGAGTTATGAAGCCTCGTTACAAGGTTTTGCAGTTACAGCCGGACTACAACGTCAAGACCAATGACTTCGCCGACCTCGGTGAGCAGATCGTCAAATCGTTGCCGGTTGAACGTTTCGAGGTGACATCGGGGTACCTCAGTGGTCGTCCGTTGCCCGGCCAGCCTCTGAGCGTGGCCGAGCACTCCCACTACTTTGAGCTGCCGGAAAAATCGCTCAAGGGCATCCGTTTCGGCGCCATGTGGCAGATCTACAAGTATTGCCGCGAACAAAAATTCGACGTGGTCATCTGTAACCGTTTCAAGTCGGTGAACATGATGCTGTCCCTCAACCGCTGGTTGAAGATCCCGCTGTGCATCGGCATCTCCCACGGTTTTGGCGAATACGCCCGTGGCTACCGTCGGCGCCAGACCCAGAGTTGGGTCAGCCCGGCCTGGCGGTTTGTCGGCGTGTCGGCAGCGGTCAGGGATTACCTGGTGGACCTCAACTGTGGGTTCACCCGTGAAAACACCACCTTTGTCACCAATGCCATCGACATCCCCCAGGCCGAAGCCTTGCAGTTGCCTCGCGATGAGGCGCGCAAAGCCCTGGGCTTGCCGCTGGATGCGCGGATGATTGGCGCCTTGGGCCGCTTGGTGCCGATCAAGGGCCACACCCATTTGCTGCAAGCCTTTGCCTCTCTCAAGGACAAATATCCTGAGGCTCAGGTGGGCATCATCGGTTCCGGCCGCGCCGAAGCGGATCTGCGTGCCGACATCGAACGCCTCGGCCTGACGGGGCGCGCGCACCTGCTGGGCTTTCGTGAAGATGGCATGAAGTATGTGCGAGGCTTTGACATCTGGACCATGCCGTCGCTGTTTGAAGGCCTGGGCCTGGCACTGCTGGAAGGCATGAGCGGGCACTTGCCGATCATTGCTTCCAACGGTCCGGCCATGTTGCCGCTGGTGGAAGGTGCTGGTGGCCTGTCCCATGAACCGGGCAATGTCGAGCAGTTGGCGGCGGCGCTGGACACTTACCTGGCCATGAGCGACGAACAGTTGCGGGCCAAGGGCGAGCAAGTGTTCCGCTACCTGGAAGCAAACCACACCCTGGCCGAGTTCCAGCACAAATATCTGGACCTGATCGAAACCGGTCTGCGAGAAGTAGGTAAAGCATGAGTCAGCAACAACCACTGGTCACGGTGATCATCGCGTCCTACAACCACGCTGCGTATATCGAACAGAGCATCCTCAGCGTGCTCGGCCAAACGTATCCGAACATCGAGTTGCTGGTGGTCGACGACGGCTCCAAGGATGACAGCGTCGAGCTGATCCAGCGTCTGCAGACCGAGCACGGTTTTGATTTTCAGGTACAGCAGAACCAGGGCCTGACCAACACCCTCAACGGCGCCATCGCCCGTGCCAAGGGCAGCCTTGTTGCGCCTTTCGGTTCCGATGACATCATGCTGCCAGAGCGCATCGCGACCCAGGTTGCCTACATGGAGGGCAAGCCGAAGGTCGGGATCTGCGCCGGCAATATTGAATTGATCGATGGTGACGGCAAGCCGTACCCGGAAAAGAAGCAGCGCCGCGACTTGCCGTTTCGCAGCCTGGATTTTGATGACCTGTTCCTGGACCGCAAACCGTTCCCGCCTGCACCGACCTTGATGATTCGCCGTGAAGCGCTGGAGCAGGTGGGAGGCTTTGATCCACTGATCCCGCTGGAAGACCTGCTGATCGAACTGAAGATCACCCACGCCGGCTACACCATCGACGTGCTGAGCGTGGTGATGGCGCGCTATCGCCAGCACGCCACCAATACGTACAAAAACCATCGGTACATGATCCAGAACATCCTCAAGACCTACGGTTTGTTCAGCGATCATCCCGCCTACGACCAGGTGCGTTACAACTTCCTGAATTCAATGTTCCTCAAGACCGCCGACCGCGACCGTCCGCTGGCGCGGGAGGTCCTCAAGCAGATCCCGTTGAAGTTCTGGGGGCGCAAGACTTTACGTGGGTTGGTGCGGCTGTACCTGGCGCCACTCAGGAGCTGAGTGGCCAGGCAAGAAGGCTGTTGAAGAAGGCGACTATCAGTGAGTGATAGTCGCCTTTTTTATGCGGCTGGTTGTGAGAGGCTCAGCACTTGCTCGCGGATTTTTGCCGTGGCGGCGGGGCTTGCAACTGACGAATAGCCTTTGGCCAACTGTTCGAAATGCACCTCGAACAACCAGTTGCGATCCTGTGGATAGCGTTGCATATGCCGCAGGTTGCGCTGCCTGAGGGTATTGCTCAGGGAGGACGGCAGGATGCGCATGTCTGCCAGGTCAATCAGGCCGAACTCACCGTCGTCCATCAATAGCACGTTGCCCAGGTGCAGGGAGCGGAAGTACACGCCGCGCTCGTGCAGTTGGGCCATGAATCGGCCAAAGCGCTCGATCAGCGATTCGCGCAGGCTGCTGTCCAGGCTTTGCAGGGCCTGACGCAGTGTCAGGCCGGGCAGCGGCTGGTAAGTGACAGCGCTGCTGCCATCACGCAAGCGATACAGATTGAGGATCTCGGGGGTCGGAATACCCAGCATCCGCAGTTGCTCACTGTTGCTGGCAAAACGTTCGGAGTACGGATTGAAGCTGCCGGAGGTGTACCAGCGGCGGGGCCGGAAAACCTTGAGGAAGCTGCCGTCTACCAGGCGCAGGACTTTGGGGCCAAGGCCGTCGGCTTCAATCACGTGGGCATTGCTGCACAGTTGATCGAAAGCCTGGGGCTTGAGGGTGTGTACTGGCATGCTCAGCAGGCTGCGGCGGCGCTGGGCGATGCTCAGGCCAGCGATCAGCGCGAGGGGAACCCACAGCAGGAACCAATGTTCCTTAGGCCGCGAGAGGATGCCGCCCCCTTCGGTCAGGCCCGCACCGATGCCATAGACCAACAGTGTTGAGGCGAGGATGAACAGCGGCTGGGCGCGTTCCTTGAGGCCTTTATACAAGCCCCAGCCGAGCATGAAGACCCACGGAATAAAGCCGATGATGCCGACGTAATAGAGCACGCCGAGGGCAAAGTTGTGAGGCTCGCGCAGTTGATAACCATCGGCGAGCGTCAGGTACAGCTCCGAATCGTAGCTGTGGCCGATCCATGGGTGCTCGGCGATCCGTTGCAGCGACATGCCCCATAACTCGAAACGGAAGGAGGAGCCGCGCTGGGTAATCAGTTCGGGGAAGAACAGCAAAATGGCTGCTGCGGCCAGTACCAATCCGGTAATCATTAGTGCCGAGCGCCGGTTGCGGGCGGTAAAGCTGAGCCAGAGCACCGACAGCACCAACGCTACCAGTGGTGTTCTGGAACCCGTGGCCAGGACTGCGGCAACCATGATCGCCAGCGCCGGCGCTGCGAACCAAAGCACTTGCAGGCGCTTGCTGGTGGCGCAAACGAACAGCCAGTAGACGCTGAAAAAACCGAAGAGATGAGAGCTGAGCAGTGGATTGTCCAGGGCGCCCATGCCGCCGATCATCCGCATCCCAGGCTCAAAGCCTTTAACGAATGCCACCAGGTTGAGGGCGCTGACCACCAGTGCAATCACCGCGGCACTGAAGAAGATCGGTTTGAACAGTTCATTGCGGTAGTGCAGCAGCAGGCCGCAGCCGGCAAACAGCATGAAGGTATGCAGAGGGCGTTTGAACAGATCGGTGTCGGGATGATGTTCCGGGCTCCAGAGCAAGCTGATCAATGCCCAGGCTGAGAACATCGCGAAGGCAATCGCCAGGGGTTCCCTGAAAAACTGCTTGAGTTCGCTCGGGCGCACGCACAGCAGCAGCAGTGTTGGCGCGCTGAACAGGCCGTAATAGAATTTGTGTAAGATATTTCGATTGGTGACGAAGAACAGGGCGCTCAAGAGGAGCAGTAAGCCAATAGGCAAGATCCATAGGCACAGGAAGTCAAATACGCGATTTGAACCATAGGTGAGACGTTTGGAGTGCATACAGAAAAGCCATTCCAGAATAAGAGAAAGCCGACCATCTTAAAGTAGTGGCTAAATAATGTCGCGTGCCGGGGCGAGCCGGGTCTGGGCTAATGCCGGGTGCAAGTACAACAGAGAAGCTGTGCTAAAGTCAGCCTCCTTTTTCAAAACCGCCGCGTGATATGACCGACTCTAGTCCGAGCGCAAGCCCTTCGAGCTTGAAAATATACTTCCGCCTGCTCAGTTACGTTAAGCCCTATGCCGGCTTGTTCGCGCTGAGTATCGTCGGCTTTCTGATTTTTGCCTCGACCCAGCCCATGCTGGGGTACATCCTCAAGTACTTTGTCGACGGCCTGTCCAACCCCGAAGCGGTGCTGTTTCCCAGTGTACCCTTCCTGCGTGACCTGCAACTGCTGCAGGCGGTGCCGCTGCTGATCATCCTGATCGCCGCCTGGCAGGGCCTTGGCTCGTTCCTGGGTAACTATTTTCTGGCCAAGGTTTCCCTGGGGCTGGTTCACGACCTGCGGGTGCAGTTGTTCAACAACCTGCTGACCTTGCCCAACCGTTATTTCGACAATCACAACTCCGGGCATCTGATTTCGCGCATCACCTTCAACGTGACGATGGTCACGGGCGCTGCTACCGATGCTATCAAGGTGGTGATTCGCGAAGGCATGACGGTGATCTTCCTGTTCGCCTCGCTGCTTTATATGAACTGGCGCCTGACGCTGGTGATGATCGCCATCCTGCCGCTGATTGCGGTGATGGTCAGCACAGCGAGCAAGAAATTTCGCAAGCAGAGCAAGAAGATTCAGGTGGCGATGGGTGACGTCACCCACGTGGCCTCGGAAACCATCCAGGGCTACCGTGTGGTGCGCAGCTTCGGCGGTGAAGTCTACGAGCAGAAGCGCTTCCAGACGGCCAGCCTGAGCAACACCAACAAGCAATTGCGCATGACCCGTACCGGCGCGATCTACACCCCGGCACTGCAACTGGTGATCTACACCGCCATGGCCGTGCTGATGTTCCTGGTCCTTTATCTTCGTGGTGATGCCTCAGCCGGTGACATGGTTGCCTATATTACGTTGGCCGGCCTGTTGCCCAAGCCGATTCGCCAACTGTCGGAAGTCAGTTCGACCATCCAGAAAGGCGTGGCGGGTGCCGAGAGTATCTTCGAACAGCTGGACGAAGACGCTGAAATCGATCGCGGCACTATTGAGCGCGAGGCGGTCAGCGGTCGCCTGGAAGTGCGCAACCTGAACTTCACGTATCCGGGCACCGACCGTCATGTCCTCAAGGACATCACGTTTACTGCGGAGCCTGGGCAGATGGTCGCGCTAGTGGGGCGTTCGGGCAGCGGCAAGTCGACCCTGGCCAGCCTGATCCCGCGCTTCTACCACCATGAAAGTGGCGAGATCCTGCTGGACGGTGTAGATATCGAGGATTATCGCCTGCTCAACCTGCGCCGGCATATCGCTCAGGTGACCCAGCACGTGACCCTGTTCAGCGACACTGTGACCAACAACATTGCCTACGGTGATCTGGCCGGGGCGCCACAGGAAGCGGTTGAAGCTGCCGCGGCCGATGCCAATGCCAAAGACTTCATCGATCAGTTGCCTAAGGGCTTCGATACCCATATCGGCGAAAACGGTGTGCTGCTGTCCGGCGGCCAACGCCAGCGTCTGGCGATTGCCCGGGCATTGCTCAAGAACGCGCCGTTGCTGATTCTCGACGAGGCCACTTCGGCGCTGGACACCGAGTCCGAGCGGCATATCCAGGCTGCGCTGGACAAGGTCATGCAGGGCCGTACGACCCTGGTGATTGCTCACCGCCTGTCGACCATCGAAAAAGCCGACCTGATCCTGGTGATGGATGATGGCCGGATCGTCGAGCGCGGCACCCATGGCGAACTATTGGCCCAGAACGGCTACTACGCCCGCCTGCATGCCATGGGCCTGGATGCGCCGGTTTCGGCGAATATCACCTGAACCAGTGGTTGCGCCTGGCCCTGTGAGGGCCAGGCCAAGCCCATTTCCATCAGCAACATCTTCTGTGCAGACCCCCACAAGCCTTTGACAACCCTGTGCTAATATCGCGCCCCTGTTCATTTTGTATGTGGGTTGCTCCATGAAGTTGTCCATGCCGCGATTCGATCAAGCCCCTGTCTTGGTGGTCGGCGATGTCATGCTCGACCGTTACTGGCATGGCGGTACCTCACGGATTTCCCCTGAGGCACCGGTACCGGTAGTCAAGGTCGAGCAAATCGAAGACCGCCCAGGTGGCGCTGCCAACGTCGCCCTCAACATTGCTGCACTCGGCGCCCCGGCCTCCCTCGTGGGTGTGACCGGCGACGACGAAGCCGCCGACAGCCTGGCCAACAGCCTGCGCGGTGCTGGCGTGCGTGCGCTGTTCCAGCGCATTGCCCATCAGCCGACCATCGTCAAGCTGCGGGTCATGAGCCGTCACCAGCAATTGCTGCGTATCGATTTCGAAGAACCCTTCGCCACCGACGCCCTGGCCCTCAGTGAGCAGGTCGACGAGTTGCTGGAAGGCATCAAGGTATTGGTGCTGTCCGACTACGGCAAAGGCGCGCTGAAGAACCACCAGATGCTAATCCAGGCCGCCAAGGCCCGTGGCATCCCGGTGCTGGCCGATCCCAAGGGCAAGGACTTCTCGATTTATCGAGGCGCCAGCCTGATCACGCCGAACCTCAGCGAGTTTGAAACCATCGTCGGCGGTTGCGCCGATGAGCACGAGTTGGTGACCAAGGGCGCAAGCCTCATGGCCGACCTCGACCTGGGCGCCTTGTTGGTGACCCGTGGCGAACACGGCATGACCTTATTGCGCCCCGGCCATCCGGCCATGCACTTGCCGGCACGGGCCCGTGAAGTATTCGACGTCACCGGTGCCGGAGATACGGTGATTTCCACCTTGGCCGCGGCTATCGCGGCTGGCGAAGAATTGCCCCATGCAGTGGCCCTCGCCAACCTGGCCGCCGGCATCGTGGTCGGCAAGCTGGGTACCGCGGCCATCAGCGCCCCGGAACTGCGCCGGGCGATCCAGCGTGAGGAAGGTTCGGAGCGGGGCGTGTTGAGCCTTGAGCAATTGCTGCTGGCCATTGACGACGCCCGAGCCCATAACGAGAGCATCGTCTTCACCAATGGTTGTTTTGACATCCTGCACGCCGGTCATGTGACCTATCTTGAGCAGGCGCGAGCCCAGGGCGATCGTTTGATCGTTGCGGTCAACGATGATGCATCAGTCAGCCGCCTGAAAGGGCCGGGTCGGCCGATCAACAGCGTCGACCGGCGCATGGCGGTTCTGGCCGGTTTGGGAGCGGTGGACTGGGTGATCAGCTTTGCCGAGGGCACCCCGGAGAACCTGCTGGCCCAGGTCAAGCCGGACGTGCTGGTCAAGGGCGGCGATTACTCGGTCGACCAGGTGGTCGGTGCCGATATCGTCAGCGCCTATGGCGGCAAGGTCAAAGTGTTGGGGCTGGTGGCAAACAGTTCGACCACGGCGATTGTCGAGAAGATCCGAAATAACTGATGCGGATTTAGTGTGGGGTTTGGCTGCGATAGCCATGGGTATCGCAGCATCGTGCCGCCCCGCTATTTTCGTAGCAAACTGTCGAGCCTCGCTGGGGCTCGATAACTGCGGCGGTTCCTGCCTTCAAGATGTGTAGATACCTATGCTGCGATAGCATCACCTCGGTAGTTCTGTTACCGGTTTGCCTTTTTCGGCACGATCTTGCGCAAAATCTGCCGTGCCCTGCCAGTCAGCTGTTTCAGCTTCGACTCTTTCTCCGGCGCACTCAGCCCCTGCTGCCTGAGCCAATCCTTCCACCTGATTCGTTCCTCGCGCACCAGCCAACCTTCCTGCTGGGCGAAGCTCTCTGCCAGGTACAAACCCCGCGTACTGGCTGGGTACAGCTGATCCTTTTTCAAGGTATACAGCTCGGCGCAGGGCTGGCCATCCTTGAGCGGCATCAGGTACAGGTCGGGGCGTTGGCGGTCCAGGCGGGCCACCAGTTGATCACCTTCCAGGCGCTCATCAACATGAAACAGGCTCAGGGACTTGGCCTCTTTCGGCACTTCCAGGCGCAGGTCATAAATCAATTGCAGCGACGCCGTGGGCAGATGCACATAGGCCCGTGGGCGTTCGATCAGCTGCATATTGGCGCAGCGCACTGGGCGGGCGGCGCCGGACAAGGGCGAGAGGCGAAACGGCAGCGCTTCGCGGTAATGCAGGGCGGATGAGTAGGGCGCCGGCAGCCAGGTGTCGTTGAAGCGGCCGCCGAGCCAGCCTTCCGGGGTTTCCAGCAGGCATTCTTCGGCGATTTCCTGGATGGCGGTGTGCAGCGGCAGGTTCAGTTCGTGGGCCGGGACATAGCCGGAGATCAGCTTGAGCACCACGTCGCCGCGATCCTGCCGACGCTGGCGCACCAGCACCCAGTAATCGCGATTCTGCCAATGCAGCGTCAGGCGTACCGACACGCCAAGGTTGGCCAGCTCCAGGGAGAAGCGCTCGGCGTCCGCTACGTCCACCGGCTTGCGTCGCTGCAGGGTCTGGGCGAAGTTGAGCGGCATGCCCACGCTCTGGTAGCTCAGGCCTTCGGGGGTGGCTTCGACGAACAGTGGCAGTGTTTTAAAGTTGCTGGGGTTTTTTCTTATGAGCGTTCGCGACATGTCGGCTCCTTCTTGCGTCGGGGTCGGCCGCGTCGGCGGCATCAGAGTTGGCGAATGACCTTGGCAGCGGTCGCCACGTTATGGGCGAGGTGCAGCGGATTGATAGTTCCGACAATAGCACTGGCCACGCCGGTTTGCGCAAACAACAAGATGAAACTGGCGTGAATTGGATCCATTCCCGATTCAAGGCAGGCGTGACCACTGGCCAGGGCCTTTTTTACCAGGATGCCTTTACCGTGGGCGGCGGCATAATCGATCACGGCTTTTTCGCCCTGTTCGTTCAGGTTGTAGGTGACCATGGCGCAATCGCCCTGTTCCAGAGCCTTCACGCCGCCTTCGACGGTCTTGCCGGAGAAGCCGAAACCGCGAATCTTGCCCTCGCGTTTGAGGTCCGCCAGGGTCTGGTAGACCTCACAGTCGTTGAGGATGTGCAGGTCATTGCCGTCGGAATGCACCAGTACCAGATCGATAAAATCCGTTTCCAATCGTTGCAGGCTACGTTCCACGGAAAGGCGGGTGTGGTCGGCGCTGAAGTCATGGCTGGACGCGCCATCGGTGAACTCTTCACCGACCTTGCTGACAATCACCCACTCCTGGCGCTGGCCGCGTAACAGCGGCCCCAGGCGCTCTTCGCTGCGCCCGTAGGCGGGCGCGGTGTCGATCAGGTTAATGCCCAGTTCCCGCGCCTGGCGCAGCAGCATTCGCGCCTCGTCGTCGTTCGGAATTTGAAAGCCGTTGGGGTATTTCACGCCTTGGTCACGGCCCAGCTTGACGGTACCCAGACCCAGCGGCGACACCAGCAGGCCAGTGCTGCCCAGCGGGCGGTGAAGGTCATGCAGGGTCGGCAGGGTCATGGCAACAGTTGCTCCCAGGCGGGTTGGGCGATGGTCGGTTTCGGCAGGTCGGGCAGTGTTTGCGCTGGGCCGGGCTTGATGCCGTCACGGTCCAGTGCCTCGATCACCCGATCGGCGAAGTCTGGCGCCAGGGCCAGCTTGGTCGGCCAGCCCACCAGCAGTCGATCCTGCTCGGCAAGGAAGGCGCTGTCCGGCCGGGTCAGACCCGATTGCAAGGGTTCGGCGCGGTCCACGCGCAAGGTGGCCCATTGTGTCTGGCTCATGTCGATCCAGGGCAACAGATGGGCCAGATCTTTTTGCGCAGTGGCAATCTGTTCGGCGGGCGTGCGAGCCACGCCTTCGGCCTCGGCAATATCACCGCCTATGTACCAGACCCAATTGCCATCGGCCGCCGGGTGAGTGGTCACGGTGACGCGTGGCTTGGTGCCGGCGCCCAGGCAGTGGGCGTACAGCGGCTTAAGGCCGGGGCCCTTGGCGATGATCATGTGCAGCGGGCGGCATTGCATGGCCGGCTGGCTCAGTCCCAGTGCGCTCAGTAAATCGGCGGTGCCGGCGCCAGCACTGAGGACGATGCGCTGGGCGCGGATTTCGCGGCCATCGACCTTCAAACCAACCAATGCGTCATTTTCCAGCAGTGGTTCGATCTGCTGCCCGGCGAGCAAGCCGTCGCCGGCCAATTGCGCCAGGCGTTCGATCAGGCTCGGCACATCCACCACCAACTCGGCCAGGCGATAGACCTTGCCCTTGAAGCGGCGGTCTTGCAGTGCCGGCGGCAGGTCGTCGCCCTTGACCTGATTGACGCGGCCACGCACTGCCTTGCTGGCGAAGAAACTGGTGAGATTGCCGGCCAGGGTGCCGGGAGACCATAGATAGTGGGCCTGGGACAGCAGGCGCACGCCGGACAGGTCCAGCTCGCCATTCCCTGCGAGGGCTTCGCCCCAGCGGCGGGGCATGTCGGCGATGGCTTCGGAGGCTCCGGTCAGGACACCGTGCAAGGCGTACTTGGCCCCGCCATGAATAATCCCCTGGGACTTTACGCTTTGCCCGCCGCCGAGGGTGGCATTTTCCACCAGTACTGTGGAAAAGCCCTGGCTGCGCAGGCGCGCATTGAGCCAGAGGCCGGCAACTCCGGCGCCGACAATCAGAACGTCGGTGGAAATAACGGATGGCATGGGGCAACCTCAGTGTTCAAGACTAGAGGCTCAGTATACAGGCTCATGAAATGGATCTTTGCCCGGGATCAATGCAACACGCACTCTAATGACAGACCTGTCGCAGGAGCTGTTGAGTGAAACGAGGCTGCGAACTTCGAACCCACTTGAGCCTCAAGTGAACGATCAGTGCCCCGCCGTTTTCGAAAACAATTGAATCACCACCACCCCCAATACAATTAGCGCCATCCCCAGCATCGCCGGAATGTCGAGTTTCTGCCCGTAGATAAACAGCGCGGCGATGCTGACCATGACAATGCCCATCCCGGCCCACACCGCATAGGCCACGCCCACCGGCACGGTGCGCACGACAAGCGTCAGCATCCAGAACGCCACGCTGTAGCCGACAATGACCAGCAGCAGCGGGATCGGGGTGCTGAAGCCCTTGATGGCTTTCATGGAAACGGTAGCGATCACTTCCGAGCAAATGGCAACGGCCAAGTAGTAGTAGGCGACGTTCATGGGTAAATCCTCGGTGTGTGGCTTGTTTGATGAGGTCGGCATTCTAGAGACTCTTCAGATGGGGTAAAGTCATTACCTATCTGAATTGAAGATGGGTTGAACCATGAGTGTGCAGTGGAGCCTGGAACAGATGCGCCTGTTTGTCAGTGTTGCCGAGCAGCGTTCGTTTTCGGCAGTAGCGCGTGGCCAGCGCAAGGCGCAATCGGCGGTGAGTAATGGGATTGCGCTGTTGGAGGCGGACCTGGGGGTCAGTCTGTTCGATCGCAGCAGTGGCCGCCAGCCCCGGTTGACCGAAGCCGGAACGGCATTACTTGAAGAAGCGCGGGAGGTGTTGCGCCAGTGCGAACGCCTCAATGGTCGTGCCATGTCGTTAATGCGCGGGGAAGAGGCGTGCCTGCGCCTGGCTCAGGACGAGGCCATGCTCTATCAACCGGTACTGGATAGCCTTGAAGCCCTGGCGGGGAAATTTCCCAGCCTGGAAGTGCAATTGTCCAGCGTCGCCCAAGGTGACGTGGCGCGAAAGTTGGTTGAGCGCAAGGCGGATCTGGGCCTGCTGTTCTACCACGACCAAATCCCCGAAGCCCTTGAGCGGCGAGTAGTAGGCCGCGTGGAAATGGTCACTGTATGCGGCGTCGGACATCCTCTGGCGACGCAAAAGCATGTGCTTTGTCAGCATCTGGCGCAGTTTCGCCAGTTGCTGATGTCCACGCAAACCAGTGTCTACCCTGGCAGTGAGGCCGCAAGTCCCCAAGTGTGGCGCGCCGACAGCTTCTACGTCCTCGCCGAATGGCTGGTGCGTGGCCTGGGTTGGGCCTGGCTGCCCCGGCATGTGGTGCAGTACCCGACGTATCAGGGCCAGATGGTCGAACTGGGCGGCGAATGGACCCCGCCAGCGCTGGTTGTGGAGCTTGTATGGCGCCGCGACGAACCCCTAGGCCCCGCTGCACGCTTTCTCGCCGAACGTTTTACCGAGTGCTTGCAGGCGATCGACTAAAAAAGCCGATAAACTCCGCCGCCATGAATAGAACTCTCTACAGCTGTCTGTTTTACCTGGTGCTGCCGTTGGTGGCTTTACGTCTTTGGCTGCGGGCGCGCAAGGCGCCGGCTTATGCCAAGCGCGTCAGTGAGCGCTTTTCCTATGGATTGCCGGCGATGCAGCCCGGTGGGATCTGGGTGCACGCGGTGTCGGTGGGCGAGAGCATCGCCGCTGCGCCAATGATCCGTGGCCTGCTGCAACGTTATCCACAGTTGCCGATCACTGTCACCTGCATGACGCCCACCGGTTCCGAGCGGATCCAGGCACTGTTTGCCAATGAGCCGCGCATCCAGCATTGCTATCTTCCCTATGACTTGCCGTGCGCCGCAAAGCGGTTTCTGGATCGGGTCCAGCCCACGCTGGTAGTCATCATGGAAACCGAGCTGTGGCCCAACCATATCCACCAATGTGCCAAGCGCGGTATCCCCGTGGCATTGGCCAATGCGCGGCTATCGGCCCGCTCGGCCAAGGGCTACGGGCGATTCGCCAAGCTGACCGCGCCGATGTTGGCAGAAATGAGCCTGTTCGCCGTACAGACCGAAACCGAGGCCGAGCGCTTTCGCAGCCTCGGCGCGCGGCCGCAAACCGTCGAAGTCACCGGCTCGATCAAGTTTGACCTGACCATCGATCCACAGCTGTTATTTCGCGCCGCAGAACTGCGCCAGCAATGGCAAGCCAGCGAGCGTCCGGTATGGATCGCGGCCAGTACCCATGAAGGCGAGGATGAAGTGGTGCTCGCGGCCCATCGCCAATTGCTTGCCAGCCACCCCGATGCGCTGCTGATCCTGGTGCCGCGCCATCCGGAGCGCTTCAACGCGATGTTCGAGTTGTGCCAGCAGCAAGGCTTCGCCACGGTGCGTCGCTCCAGCGATCAGCCTGTGACGGCAGCCACTTCAGTGTTGCTCGGTGACACCATGGGGGAGTTGCTGTTTCTTTACGCGTTGGCCGATAGCGCTTTTGTCGGCGGTAGCCTGATGCCCAACGGCGGCCACAATCTGCTGGAACCGGCGGCGCTGGCCAAGCCTGTGATCTGTGGCCCGCACCTGTTCAACTTCCTCGAAATCGCCACAATGATGCGCGAGGCCGGAGCGTTGCAGGAAGTGGATGATGCTGACGGCTTGGCGGTGGCGGTGCAGCGGCTGTTTGAGTTGCCGCGAGATGCGCAGAGGGTGGCGGAAGCGGGGCTCAAGGTGATGCAGGCTAACCAGGGTGCGTTGAAGCGGTTGCTCGATGGGCTTGATCGACTGATCAATCGCTGACCTTGCAGGAGCGAATTTGCTCGCGACAGACGTTAACGATTACGCGTTCAGTCTGAATAAACGCGGCGTCCTTAAGTTTTTCGCGAGCAAGTTCGCTCCAGGGGCAGTTGCTCAATAATCGGGATTAGCCTTCAATTGTTCGGCAGCCGCCTTGGCCAGATCCGGCGGCAAGAAGTCTTTGTCCGGGTTGTAGTCAGCCTTCAGATACCGCGCCAGGTCCTGCAAGTCCCCCGGATTCAACGTCCCTGCTGCCTGTTTCAGGCGCAGGTTGTCGAGGATGTAGTCATAGCGGCTGTTGTTGTAGTTGCGCACTGAGGTGTACAGCTGGCGCTGGGCATCCAGCACATCAACGATATTGCGCGTGCCCACCTGGTAACCGATTTCCGTGGCTTCTACCGCGCTCTGGTTGGAGATGATCGACTGGCGGCGTGCCTGTACCTGCTCCACATCGGTGTTCACCGCACGGTGCAGGTTGCGGGTGTTTTCTACTACCTGGCGGCGCAGGCCTTCGCGTTGTTGCTCGGTCTGGCCAAGGCGCGAATAGGATTCGCGCACTTGCGAGCTGGTGAGGCCGCCGCTGTACAACGGGATGCTCAGGCGCAGGCCGATGGTGCGTTGCGAGACATCGCCGCCATAGGCAATCGGCAGGTTATTCGGGTTGCTCAGGCCCAGGGCGTCGTTGTCACCCTTCTCGTATTGCGCCACCGCATCGAGGGTCGGCGCGTGGCCGGCCTTGCGTTGCTTGAGGGTTTCTTCAGCGGCGGTGACTGCATAGTTGCTGGCCAGCAAATTCAGGTTCTGTCGGCCTGCGGTGTCGACCCAGGCTTTGGCGTCGTTGGGCAACGGCGGTAACACCGGCAGCGTATGGACGATGCCCTGAATGGCGTTGTACTGACGGTTGGTCAGGGTTATCAGCGCTTCAAAGGCGTCGTCCACCTGGCGCTGGGCCAGAATCCGGTTGGCCCGCGCCGTGTCGTAGCTGGCCTGGGATTGCAGCACGTCGGTCTTGTCCGACAGGCCGACATCGAAGCGCTCGTTGGACTGGTCCAGTTGACGCTTGAAGGCGGCTTCTTCGGCCTTGGTCGAGGCCAGGTTGTCCTGGACCCGCAGCACGGCGAAGTAGTTTTCGGCGCTTTGCAGGATCAGGTTCTGTTCGGTGGCCGAGAGTAGCAGCGCGGCCTGTTCGTTGACCGCTTCGGCGGCTTGCAGCTGGAACCAGCGGTCGGCACGGAACAGCGGCTGACTCAGGGTTGCCCGCCAGGAATGGGCATCGCGATTGGCGGTGGCCGCAGGCTGGTCGATCTGGGTGCGTACATTGTTGATGTCGGCGCCGGCCGACAGGTTCGGCAGCAAACCGGCACGGGCCTGGGGCACCACTTCCTTCTGCGCGCCGTATTGGGCGCGGGCGGCGGCCAGGTCGGCGTTGTTGTCCACCGCTTCTTGATAGACGCTGACCAGGTCGGTTTTGGTCGACAAGGGCGCTTCAACTGCCCAGACCATTCCATTGGTCGCACAAGACACGGCAAGAGCCAGTGAGAGTTTGCGCAGCATGAGGCGATCCCTAGAGTAAATATTACGGCGATAATTTTGAGCCCAAGGCTACGACGAGCGATCCGGAGCGTCAAGGCGTTGAGACAGTAGCCGAGTGTAGTGGTCGCAACACCACGCAACAATCCTGCAATTGCGCCATTCATCACGCTGAATGCACCGCTATTGGTAATTTGCCTGCTCCATGGTCTAGACTGGCCGCGTTCTTGTCGGGGTGCCTTGCTATGAGGCTGAGATCGGTAAATACCGGATCCCGTTGAACCTGATCAGGTTAGCGCCTGCGTAGGGAACAAGATTTCTCGTCACCCGGCGAGTCCTCTTGTGCTTCGTCCGGGATGTTGTTCGACAATCGAACAGCCCTCGTGCGCCAAGCACAGCACTTATTTACAGTGCGCCCATCCGTCACAGGTTCACTCCGACAAAAATCCACTGCCTGGATGTGTCTGGAGAGCCCGTGATGAGTACAAAACTAAAAAACACCGTGCATTTGAGTGAGTCGGCCAAGGTCGATCAGCAATCAGTACAGCCGTTTACCCGCTCGCAAAAAATCTACGTCCAGGGCACGCGCCCAGACATTCGCGTGCCGATGCGCGAAGTCAGCCTCGACGTTACCCCCACCGACCTCGGCGGCGAAATCAATGCCCCCGTGGTGGTCTACGACACCTCCGGCCCCTACACCGACCCCAACGTCATTATTGATGTGCGCAAAGGCCTGGGCGACGTGCGCTCACCGTGGATTGAATCCCGTGGCGACACCGAGCGCCTGGCCGGCCTGAGTTCCAACTTCGGCCAGCAGCGCCTGAGCGATGCCGAGCTGACTGCCCTGCGCTTCGCCCACGTGAAGAACCCGCGCCGGGCCAAGGCCGGGGCCAACGTCACGCAGATGCACTACGCCCGCCAAGGCATCATCACCGCCGAGATGGAATACGTTGCCATCCGCGAAAACATGAAGCTGGAAGAAGCCCGTGCCGCAGGCCTTCTGAACCAGCAACACGCCGGTCACAGCTTCGGCGCCAGCGTGCCGAAAATCATCACACCTGAATTTGTGCGCGAAGAAATCGCCCGTGGCCGTGCAATTATTCCGGCGAACATCAACCACACCGAACTGGAACCGATGATCATCGGCCGTAACTTCCTGGTGAAGATCAACGGCAACATCGGCAACAGCGCCCTGGGTTCGTCCATCGAAGAAGAAGTGGCGAAATTGACCTGGGGCATTCGCTGGGGTTCGGACACGGTGATGGACCTGTCCACCGGCAAGCACATCCACGAAACCCGCGAGTGGATCATCCGCAACTCGCCGGTGCCGATCGGTACCGTGCCGATCTACCAGGCCCTGGAAAAAGTCGGCGGCGCCGCTGAAGACCTGACCTGGGAGCTGTTTCGCGACACCCTGATCGAACAGGCCGAGCAGGGCGTCGACTACTTCACCATCCACGCAGGCGTCTTGTTGCGCTATGTACCGCTGACCGCCAAACGCGTTACCGGCATTGTTTCCCGTGGTGGTTCGATCATGGCCAAGTGGTGCCTGGCCCACCACAAAGAGAACTTCACCTACACCCATTTCGACGAAATCTGCGAAATCATGAAGGCCTACGACGTCAGCTTCTCCCTCGGGGATGGCCTGCGTCCGGGCTCGATTGCCGACGCCAACGACGCCGCGCAATTTGGCGAGCTGGAAACCCTCGGCGAGCTGACCAAGATCGCCTGGAAGCACGATGTGCAAACCATGATCGAAGGCCCCGGCCACGTGCCGATGCAACTGATCAAGGAGAATATGGACAAGCAGCTGGAGTGCTGCGACGAGGCGCCGTTCTACACCCTTGGCCCGCTGACCACCGACATTGCACCGGGTTATGACCACATCACCTCCGGCATCGGTGCGGCGATGATCGGTTGGTTCGGTTGCGCCATGCTCTGCTACGTCACGCCCAAGGAGCACTTGGGTTTGCCGAACAAGGATGACGTCAAGACCGGGATCATCACCTACAAGATCGCGGCCCACGCGGCGGACTTGGCCAAGGGGCATCCGGGAGCGCAAATTCGCGATAATGCGTTGAGCAAGGCGCGCTTCGAGTTCCGCTGGGAAGACCAGTTCAACCTAGGCCTGGACCCGGACACCGCGCGTTCGTACCACGATGAAACCCTGCCAAAGGATTCGGCCAAGGTCGCGCATTTCTGCTCGATGTGTGGGCCGAAATTCTGCTCGATGAAGATCACCCAGGAAGTGCGTGAGTACGCAGCTAACCAACTGATCGAGGCAGTGGATGTGGATGTCGCCAAAGGGTTGGCGGAGCAGGCGGAGCGGTTCAAGCAGGAAGGTAGTCAGCTGTACAAAAAGGTTTAAGCGCCAAGCTGCAAGCTGCAAGTTAGAAGCAGGTGCAAACCCGTTTTTGCTTGCAGCTTAAGGCTTGCAGCTTGTAGCTATCATCCCTCTGAGATAACACCCTTGAGCATTCAACCCAGCACCTATTCCCCAGACATCGCAGTGCCGGCTGACAAGCGCGTCTTCGGTGCCCGCGATCTCTTTTCCTTATGGTTCTCACTCGGCATCGGCCTGATGGTTCTGCAAACCGGCGCGCTGTTGGCGCCGGGTCTGGGATTGTCCGGTTCGCTGCTGGCCATTTTCCTCGGCACTCTGGTTGGCGTGCTGTTGCTGGCCGCCGTCGGCGTGATCGGCAGCGACACCGGCCTGTCCTCCATGGCCGCTCTCAAGCTCAGCCTCGGCGCAAAAGGCGCAAGCCTGCCGGCGCTGTTGAACCTGCTGCAGCTGATCGGCTGGGGCTCGTTTGAAATTATTGTGATGCGCGATGCTGCGAGTTTGTTAGGCACTCGGGCGTTCAGCGAAGGCAGCCTGTTGGCTAGCCCGTTGCTCTGGACTCTATTCTTTGGCGGGCTCGCTACCTTGCTGGCCGTCTGCGGTCCGCTGACCTTCGTGCGGCAGATCCTGCGCAAGTGGGGCATCTGGCTACTGTTGGCCGCCTGCTTATGGCTGACCTGGAACCTGTTCGCCAAAGCTGACCTGGCCACACTTTGGGCCCAGGCCGGCGACGGTTCGCTGCCGTTTGCCGTGGGCTTTGATATTGCCATCGCCATGCCGTTGTCCTGGCTGCCGCTGATCGCCGATTACTCGCGCTTCGGCAAGCGGGCGAAAAATGTCTTTGGCGGTACGGCCCTGGGCTTTTTTATCGGTAACTTCTGGCTGATGAGCCTGGGCGTGGCCTACACCCTGGCGTTCGCGCCGAGTGGTGAAGTAAATGCCTTGTTGCTGGCCTTGGCCGGGGCAGGCCTAGGGGTTCCGCTGTTGCTGATTCTTCTGGATGAATCGGAAAATGCCTTCGCTGATATTCACTCGGCGGCGGTGTCCAGCGGGATTCTGTTGCGCTTGAAAGTCGAGCACCTGGCGTGGGCCATCGGCGTCATCTGTACGCTGATCGCCTGCTTCGCGCCGCTGGCCCAGTACCAGAACTTCCTGCTGTTGATCGGCTCGGTATTCGCGCCGCTGTTTGGCGTGGTGCTGGTGGATCACTTCATCTTGCGTCGCCGAGGCTCAGCGGCGGTTGCAAGCCTGCGTTGGCCGGCGCTGCTGGCTTGGCTCGGCGGTATCAGCACCTATCACTTGCTGGCCAATCTCTATCCGGACATCGGCGCCACCCTGCCGGCGCTGGTGCTGGCAGGGCTGCTGCAATTTATCCTCGGCCGGGCCTTCAGTGGCGCACGGGCACCAGTTCGGGCTTGATGATGTCATCCAGGCGCGAGTAGGGGATTTGCAGTTCGACATGGCCCATGGCGTATGGGGCGATGGTGGTGGTGGGGTACTTGAGGATCACGCCACCATAGGTTAGCGCCACGTTCGGGGTTTTCTGGAATGGCCAGGTTTTCACGTAGTCCGGTTCCAGGCCCAGGCGGGTGCTGATCAGCCAGCTGTTGTGGGCCACTTGCGCGGCCTTCCAGAACGCCTCTTCCTTGCCGGGTAACAGCATGTCCGGCAGGGTCAAGGCTTTCTGTTGCTGGCGCGAGTAGTTGATAAACCCACGGCCCGGCTCGCCATGGGCGCCACCGGTGTCCAGGTAACTGGACAACTCGATGATCACCAAGCCGTCATGCTGCTCCCGTACCTTGGCTTGCAAATACATGCTGTTGCGTGGGCCGGATGTGCGCAGGAACTGCTCACGATAGGCCGCAAGGGTCGTTGGCAGCGCTGCGCCCGGCGTGGTGCGGGTCATCTCCAGTAAACGCTGCTCGATCAATCCATCCAACTTGGGCTCTTTGGCGAAATGCACTGTGTCGATGTTCACCAGCGGGCAATCGGCAGTGGCGCAACCGGGTTGGGTTTGCTCAGAGGCGTCACGAGTGGTTTCCAGTGGCGCGCGATAGCTGGGTTGGAACAGGCTCTGGCAAGCGCCGAGGGTCAATGCAATACAGGCCAGGGAGGCGACTTTTAAAAGCGACATGTGCGTCCTTCATAAATCGGAGAAGAGCGAAAGATATGGGGCTTCGACTGCCAGCATCGCAGTCAGTTCGCCACTAAGCTGAATACAGTGAGTTTGACGCCAGCCGTCTATCCCGGCAACCGGAAAGGGGCTGCACCCATAGGCACGAGCGCGTTAGGATGGCGCGATGCCGAGGCTAGCCTCGAAACCGCACGGCTATAAACGAGGGTTGATATGACGGACATTGCGAAATCGACGCCGAGCAAGATAGAGATCGTTCAGCGCGACAATGCCTACCAGGGCTTCTACAAGCTTGATCACGTGCAACTGCGCCATGAGCTGTTCGAGGGTGGCATGAGCCGGGTGATCAGCCGTGAAGTCTTCGTCCGTCATGATGCGGTGTGCGTGCTGCCTTACGATCCGCAGCGCGATGAAGTGGTACTGATCGAGCAATTTCGTGTCGGCGCCATGGGTCGGACCAACAACCCGTGGCTGGTGGAGATGGTTGCCGGCCTGATCGACAAGGACGAGCAACCGGAGGAGGTTGCGCACCGCGAAGCCGAGGAGGAAGCTGGGTTGACCTTCTCCGCGCTGTGGCCGATCACTAAATATTTCCCGTCGCCGGGTGGCAGCACCGAATACGTCCACCTGTTCCTGGGGCGTTGCGAGAGTGCCGGGGCCGGTGGCGTCCATGGGCTTGAAGAAGAAGCAGAAGACATCCGCGTCACCGTCTGGGCCTTCGAAGACGCTCTGCAAGCGGTACGTGACGGCAAGATTTCCAACGCAGCCAGCATTATCGCCCTGCAATGGCTTGCGCTTAATCGCGCGGAAGTGAGGGGGTTATGGCAGTAAAGGCACGAGAACGTTATCGGGTTGACCTGGTCGGGTTGCAAGCGGCTTGCGAGGCCAACTATGCACGGCTGATGCGGCTGCTCCCGGATATGCGTCACGCCCCCGAGGCGCGGCGCATTGCCGTGACCCACGGCGACCAGATGCTCGGCGTGCTGGCTCTGGAAGTGCTGCTGACCTGCCCGTACACCACCACCCTGCGGGTGCGCCAGGAACACAGCCTGCCGTGGTTGCCGGTGCCGCAACTGGAAGTTCAGGTGTATCACGATGCGCGAATGGCCGAAGTGGTCAGTGCCGAACATGCGCGGCGCTTTCGCAGCATCTATCCTTACCCTAATGTGTTCATGCACCAGCCCGATGAGAAAGCACAGCTCAATGTGTTCCTCGGTGAATGGTTGAGCCACTGTCTGGCCCTGGGCCATGAGTTTGAAGTCGTTCGGTAGATGTGAACTGCGCCCGCTTCATGGGTTTCCTCTTTGTGTCCTGCCCCAGCATAATTGCGCCAAATGTCCATTCCTGTGATCACGCCCTGGGAGAACGCCTTGCCGAGCGTATCCGCCTTGAATCCTGACGCTTCGGCGTTGCTGGTGCAGTTGTCCGACAGCCATCTGTTTGCCGAGGCCGACAGTACGCTGCTGGGCATGAACAGCCGCGACAGCCTGCAGCGGGTGATCGACCTGGTGCGGGCTCAACAACCGCAGATTGATCTGTTGCTGGCCACTGGTGACCTGTCCCAGGACGGCACGCTGGAGTCTTACCAACAGTTTCGCGACATGACCCGGCAGATTTCGGCGCCGGCGCGCTGGATTCCAGGCAATCACGACGAGCCGCACATCATGCTGCAGGCAACGGTGAACAGCGCGTTGCTGGAGCCGGTGGTGGATGTGGGCAACTGGCGTGTCACCTTGCTGGACTCGGCGGTGCCGGGCTCCGTGCCGGGTTACTTGCAGGACCAGCAACTGCAATTGCTCGCGCGATCCTTGAGTGAAGCGCCTAGCCGCCATCACCTGGTGTGCTTGCACCATCACCCAGTGTCCATCGGCTGTGCGTGGATGGAGCCCATAGGGCTGCGTAATCCCGAGGCACTGTTTGCTGTGCTGGACCGTTTCCCTCAGGTGAAAGCGCTGCTTTGGGGTCATGTGCATCAGGAAATCGACCGCGAACGCAATGGAGTGCGCTTGCTGGCGTCGCCGTCCACCTGTATCCAATTCGCTCCCGGCAGCGAGGATTTCAAGGTCAGCGAAGAGGCACCAGGCTATCGCTGGTTGCGCCTGCATGCCGACGGACGGCTTGAAACCGGCGTTGAGCGCGTCGAAGGCTTTGAGTTTCAGGTGGATTACGGTAGCAACGGCTACTGAGATTTCCCTGTAAACTGCGTCTCTTTGGCTGAAGCACGGAGAGCCCGGTATGCCCGCTTCGATCTTGTATATCCACGGTTTCAATAGCGCGCCTGCGTCCAACAAGGCCAGCCAACTGATCACCGTAATGGACAGCCTCGGTCTGGCTGATCAGCTGCGGGTACCGGCCCTGCATCACCACCCCCGCCAGGCTATCGCCCAGCTGGAGCAGGCGATCAGCGAGCTGGGGCGGCCACTGCTGGTCGGCAGCTCACTCGGCGGCTACTATGCAACCCATCTTGCCGAACGCCATGGCCTCAACGCCTTGCTGGTCAACCCGGCCGTCAGCCCGCATCGGATGTTCGACGGTTACCTGGGCACCCAGAAGAACCTCTACACCGATGAGACCTGGGAACTGACCCACGATCACGTGGCAGCCCTGGCCGAGCTGGAAGTCCCGGCGCCCCAGGATGCCCAGCGTTATCAGGTGTGGTTACAGACCGGCGACGAAACCCTGGATTATCGCCACGCCCAGCAGTATTACCGGGCCTGTGCCTTGCGCATCCAGGCCGGTGGCGACCACGGTTACCAGGGTTTTGCCCGGCAGTTGCCGGCGCTGTTGAGTTTTGCCGGCATTGGCGCGGATCAGTATCAATCCTTCGATTTTTTAGCACTATGAAATCGCAGGTTACTTTTTAATCGAACGACTCACTACGAGACCCCATGGCCACTCCCAGCGCTAGCTCTTATAACGCCGACGCCATCGAAGTCCTCTCGGGCCTCGACCCGGTGCGCAAACGTCCCGGTATGTACACCGACACCAGTCGGCCGAACCACCTTGCCCAGGAAGTCATCGACAACAGCGTCGATGAAGCCTTGGCCGGGCACGCCAAGTCGGTACAAGTCATCCTCCACGCCGACCATTCACTGGAAGTCAGCGACGATGGTCGCGGCATGCCGGTGGACATTCACCCGGAAGAGGGGGTGTCGGGCGTCGAGCTGATCCTCACCAAGCTCCATGCTGGCGGCAAGTTCTCCAACAAAAACTACCAGTTCTCCGGCGGCTTGCACGGTGTGGGCATTTCCGTGGTCAACGCCCTGTCCCATCACGTACGGGTCAAGGTCAAGCGCGACGGCAACGAATACCAGATGACCTTCGCCGATGGCTACAAGGCCACCGACCTGGAAGTGATCGGCACCGTCGGCAAGCGCAACACCGGGACCAGCGTGTACTTCGTTCCGGACCCGAAATACTTCGATTCACCAAAGTTCTCTATCAGCCGCCTCAAGCACGTACTCAAGGCCAAGGCTGTTCTGTGCCCGGGCCTGCTGGTCAGCTTCGAAGACAAAGGCACCGGCGAGAAAATCGAGTGGCACTACGAAGACGGCCTGCGCTCTTACCTGGAAGATTCGGTCTGCGAGTTCGAACGCCTGCCCAACGAGCCGTTCTGCGGCAGCCTGGCTGGTAATAAAGAGGCCGTGGATTGGGCCTTGCTGTGGTTGCCCGAAGGCGGTGACAGCGTTCAGGAAAGTTACGTCAACCTGATCCCTACTGCTCAAGGCGGCACCCACGTCAATGGTTTGCGCCAAGGCCTGCTGGATGCCATGCGCGAGTTCTGCGAATACCGCAGCCTGTTGCCGCGGGGCGTGAAGCTGGCACCAGAAGACGTCTGGGAGCGGATCGCTTTCGTCCTGTCGATGAAAATGCAGGAGCCGCAATTCTCCGGCCAAACCAAGGAACGTCTGTCGTCCCGTGAAGCCGCAGCGTTTGTTTCTGGTGTGGTCAAGGACGCCTTCAGCCTGTGGCTCAACGAGCACCCGGAACTGGGCCTGGCCCTGGCGGAACTGGCGATCAACAACGCGGGCCGTCGTCTCAAGGCGAGCAAAAAGGTCGAACGCAAGCGCATCACCCAGGGGCCGGCACTGCCCGGCAAACTGGCTGATTGTGCTGGGCAAGACCCTATGCGTTCCGAGCTGTTCCTGGTGGAAGGTGATTCCGCCGGTGGTTCGGCCAAGCAGGCGCGGGACAAGGAGTTCCAGGCGATCCTGCCGCTGCGGGGCAAGATCCTCAACACCTGGGAAGTCGACGGCAGCGAAGTGCTGGCCAGCCAGGAAGTACACAACATTGCCGTGGCCATCGGTGTAGATCCTGGCTCGGCGGACATTGCCCAACTGCGCTATGGCAAGATCTGCATCCTCGCCGACGCCGACTCCGACGGCCTGCACATTGCCACGCTGCTGTGCGCGCTGTTCGTCCAGCATTTCCGCCCGTTGGTGGATGCCGGTCACATCTATGTCGCCATGCCGCCGCTGTACCGCATCGACCAGGGCAAGGAGATTTTCTACGCCCTGGACGAAGCCGAGCGCGATGGCATCCTTGATCGCCTGGTGGCCGAGAAGAAACGCGGTAAACCACAGGTCACCCGATTCAAGGGCCTGGGTGAAATGAACCCGCCGCAACTGCGGGAAACCACCATGGACCCCAACACTCGGCGCCTGGTGCAGTTGACCCTGGAAGACTTCGCCGCCACGTCGGAAATGATGGACATGCTGCTGGCGAAGAAACGCGCGCCGGACCGCAAGAGCTGGCTGGAGTCCAAGGGCAACCTCGCCGAGGTACTGGGCTGATGCGCAGCGGTTTCGCCCTGGCGATACTGTTGTTGAGCGGGTTAGCGGCAACGATGGTGGTCGCGGCGCCTGTGGCTGAGCTCAAACTGTTGTCCGAGTACCCGGTGGAGGGCATGCGCGGCGGTAACCTGTCGGGCCTGGCCTTGTGCGGCCAGGAGTTGTGGACGGTATCCGATCGCGACGATGAGCAAATTTACCGGCTGGATACCCGCGCCGCTGTCTGGCAGGCCGAAACGGTAAAGATCGACGTACCGCCAGTGCCGGAATCGGGATTGCCCTGGGGCCTGCGTTCACGTACCAAGGCCGTGTCGTTCATTCGCGGTGGCGACCTGGATTTTGAAGGCATTAGCTGCGATGCCGCCGGCAATCGCTACATTGTCAGCGAAGCCCATGCGGCAGTGCTGCAAGTGCCTGCGAGCGGCGCCTCCGGATGGTTGAAAATCGCCCCAGGCATGGTTCGTGAAGCCCGCGCCAGCGGTATGTTGCTGCACTTCAATGCGTTGTTCGAAGGCCTGGCGGTTAACCCCGAAGGCAATCAGATCTGGCTGGCGGCCGAGCGTGAACGCCGGGGTTTGATCTCGATCAAGCGCCCGCAAAGCCTTTGGGATTGTGATGGGCCTTGTGTGTTGTTGAGCGAGGCCGGCCAGGAAATGCAGCCGGCTCAGTTCCCGGGCGCCAAGGCGGTGTCCAAGGACTTTGCCGACCTGGCGCTGTTCAATGGCAAGCTGTTTACCCTGGAGCGCAATGCGTTCCAGATCTGCCGCCGTGATGCGGCGACCGCCCAGGTCGAGTTGTGCTGGTCGTTTGCCGACGAAACCCTCACGCCGAATCGGCGTTATGCACAGGCCTATGGCCTGGCGGAGGCTTTGTTGGTGGACGCCGACGGCGTCTGGGTTGGCATCGACAATAATTTCGGCGCCCGCGCCGATGGTGAAAAGCGGCCGATGGTCTATCGTTTTTCCGCCCCAGTCGGTGGCTGGAGCGCCAAGCCATGAGCCAGCAGCCACCCGGCAAGCGTGCCGGACGTGTGTTGATGTTCGTGGCCTGGGGTGCCGGGCTGTTTTTGGCGACACGGTTTTTTGGGCAGTGGGAAGCGCGTCAGGAAAACCCCAATGCCGTGGTCACCTCCGAGCAACATGAGGGTTATATAGAAGTGAAACTGGTCGGTAACGGCCAGGGGCATTTCGTTGCCAGCGGTCAGATCAACGGCCAGCCGGTGAATTTCATGCTCGACACCGGCGCCACTGATGTGGCGGTACCGGCCGAACTGGCCGAGCGCTTGGGGTTGAAGCGGGGCTTGTCGGTGACCTTGAGCACTGCCAACGGCCGCAGCCAGGGCTATCGCACCCACCTCGATCGCCTGCAGTTGGGCGATATCGTCCTGCGGGACGTCCGCGCACTGGTGGCGCCGGGGCTGGGTGGCGAGCAAGTGCTGTTGGGCATGAGTGCATTGAAACAACTTGAATTTACCCAGCGTGGCGGCACTTTGCTGCTGCGCCAGACCAAACAATGATGAGGCCCGCATGAGTGACATCCTTGCAGACAGCTTAGATGGCGTAGAACGCCGGTCGCTGGCTGACTTCACCGAAAATGCCTACCTCAACTACTCCATGTACGTGATCATGGACCGTGCCTTGCCGCATATCGGCGACGGCCTGAAGCCTGTACAGCGGCGCATTATCTACGCCATGAGTGAGTTGGGCCTGGACGCCGACTCCAAGCACAAGAAGTCGGCGCGTACCGTCGGTGACGTGCTCGGCAAGTTCCACCCCCACGGCGACTCGGCGTGCTACGAAGCCATGGTGCTGATGGCCCAGCCGTTCAGCTACCGCTACACCCTGGTAGACGGCCAGGGTAACTGGGGTGCGCCGGATGATCCCAAGTCCTTCGCCGCCATGCGTTATACCGAAGCGCGGCTGTCGCGCTATTCCGAAGTGCTGCTCAGCGAGCTGGGCCAGGGCACTGCCAACTGGGGCCCCAACTTCGACGGTACCCTCGATGAGCCGCTGGTGTTACCAGCGCGTTTGCCGAATATCCTGCTCAATGGCACCACCGGTATCGCCGTGGGTATGGCCACCGACGTGCCGCCGCACAACCTGCGGGAAGTTGCCACCGCCTGCGTGCGCTTGCTGGATGAACCCAAGGCCACGGTCGAGCAGCTTTGCGAACATATCCAGGGCCCGGACTACCCGACCGAAGCGGAAATCATCACGCCGCGCGTCGACCTGCTGAAAATGTACGAAACCGGTAAGGGGTCGGTGCGCATGCGCGCCGTGTACCACATCGAAGACGGCGACATTATTGTCACCGCGCTGCCGCACCAGGTGTCCGGCGCCAAGGTGCTGGAGCAGATCGCCGCGCTGATGCAGTCCAAGCCGTCGAAGCTGCCGCAAGTCGCTGACCTGCGTGACGAGTCCGACCACGAAAACCCATGCCGCATCGTGATCATCCCGACCAACAACCGGGTTGACCACGAAGTGCTGATGCAGCACCTGTTTGCCAGCACCGAGCTGGAATCCAGCTACCGGGTCAACATCAATATCATCGGCCTGGACGGCAAGCCACAGCTCAAGAACCTGCGGGCGCTGCTGGTGGAGTGGCTGGAGTTCCGCGTGCAGACCGTGCGCCGCCGCCTGCAATACCGACTGGACAAGGTCGAGCGTCGCCTGCATCTGTTGGACGGTTTGCTGATTGCCTACCTCAACCTGGATGAAGTCATTCATATCATCCGCACCGCCGAGCATCCGAAGGCCGAGCTGATCGCGCGCTTCGAGCTGAGCGAGATGCAGGCTGACTACATCCTCGACACCCGCTTGCGTCAGTTGGCGCGACTGGAAGAGATGAAGCTGCGGGACGAACAGGACGCGCTGCTCAAGGAGCAAGCCAAGCTGCAGGCCTTGCTGGGCAGCGAAGCCAAACTGAAGAAGCTGGTGCGGACAGAACTGATAAAAGACGCCGAAACCTATGGCGATGACCGCCGCTCGCCAATTGTCCAGCGTGCCGAAGCCAAGGCCCTGACCGAAACCGAGTTGCTGCCCAACGAGAAAATTACCGTCGTTCTGTCGGAAAAGGGTTGGGTTCGTTCAGCCAAGGGGCATGATATTGACGCCACTGGTTTGTCCTATAAGGCTGGCGACGGGTTCAAGACCTCTGCCGCCGGGCGTTCCAACCAGTTTGCGGTGTTTATCGACTCCACCGGTCGCAGTTATTCGGTACCGGCTCATACCTTGCCTTCGGCGCGGGGGCAGGGCGAGCCGTTGACTGGGCGTCTGACGCCGCCGCCAGGGGCGAATTTCGAATGCGTGTTGGTGCCGGAAGATGATTCGCTGTACGTCATTGCCTCCGACGCCGGTTATGGATTCGTGGTCAAGGGTGAAGACCTGCAGGCCAAGAACAAGGCTGGCAAGGCTTTGCTGAGTTTGCCGAACAACGCCAAGGTGATCCTGCCGCGTCCGGTCAGTGACCGTGAAGGTAATTGGCTGGCATCGGTGACCACCGAAGGCCGCTTGTTGATCTTCAAGATCAGCGATCTGCCACAGTTGGGTAAAGGCAAGGGCAACAAAATTATCGGTATTCCCGGTGAGCGGGTGGCCAGTCGCGAAGAGTACGTGACCGATATTGCGGTGATCCCGGAAGGCTCTACCCTGGTGCTGCAGGCCGGTAAGCGTACGCTGTCATTGCGCCCTGACGACCTGGAACACTACAAGGGCGAGCGCGGCCGTCGCGGGAACAAATTGCCCCGCGGCTTCCAGCGAGTGGACGCATTGCTGGTGGAAACGCCCGCTTAAGGCGATATAGAGCACTCGATCTACGATTTAACCCGTAGATCGACGCTTTCGCGCTGGAGTCATGGCGCATATTCACGGATGATATGGCCTTTCCAGCGCCGGCGTGGCTGAGCGCGTACAGGTTATTTTTAGGTATTACATTGTGGTTTGCCTTGTGGCCGCCACTTGGATGGGATGATGACTGCTCCGCGCCTTCCTTTTATTTTGTTGCTTGCTGGCCTTTTTGGCCTGGCGGGTTGCAGCACACACCAACCTGTGTCGCTGTATCAGCTGGACAGTGGAAGCCCAGCCCAGCCGGCACAAAGTGCCGGTATGGCGGTATTGCTCGGCCCGGTTGTCGTGGCTGACTACCTGCAACGCGAGACCCTGCTGCAACGTCAGAATGATGGCAGCCTGCAAGGTTCCACAGATGGTCGCTGGGCGGGTAGCCTGTCATCGGACATCAATCAGTTGATGCTGCGCCAGGTAGCCGGTCATCTGGACAGTCAGCGGGTGGTGCTGTCACCTGCCCCCACAGGTTTTGCCCCTGATGTGCAGGTGTTGCTGACCATCACGCGCCTGGATTCCGGTGTTTCGCAACCGGCAATTCTTGATGCGCAGTGGCGCTTGATCGACCGTCGCGGCCAAGTGCGGGATAACCGTATCGTGCATCTGCAGGAAGAACACGTCGGCAGCACCGCCTCCCAGGTTCAGGCCCAGGGTGTGTTGTTGCAGCGTCTGGCTGAGCAGTTGTCGGTAGCGCTCAGGCCGTTGGCCAATCAGCCAGCTGTCGCCGAAGCACCGCGCAAGTCGGCCCCGGCACCTGCCAAGCCGGCCGTGCAGGACAAGCCGAAAATCCCGATGGCCTCGCCGATTCGCACCGACATGGAAGTGTTCAGGTTCTGAATTGAACGCAGACAAGACAAGGCCCGCTGACAGCGGGCCTTGTTGTATGTGGGGTATTTATGGCGAAAATTGCTGTTGTGGCGAGTGGGGTTTAACCCTTCGCCCGCGTCTCATGCATTCGCGCCAACTGCCGCTCCAGCATCGATGGGTACGGCTCCATCAAGCGCTCCACACAACTGGCGCCCTCTGGGCTGGCGATGGGCCTGATCCGCGCACGCTGGCGGATCAGGGCGTCATCACTGATCTTGCGTTCCACCAGCAGCAAGTTGCGGCTGTGTTGCGACAAGGCCAGTGCATCCTGGGCGATTTCGGTCAGCAGCAGATCAATCTGGCTCATGCCATACAGGTCGTCACCCACTGTCAGCCCCAGTTGCAGCTGCAAAGTGATGCCGCTGTCGGCGACTTCGATTTGCAGTGCATGGCCCAGGGCTCGCAGCAGCTCGCCGCAGCAGATGGCGTTGGTCAGGTAGTCTTCGCCGCTGTCTTCACTGTGGAACAGCATCAAGGTACTGCCGTCGTTCAGGGTGTGCAGTTCGCTCTGGTACAGCGATGCCGCCTGGTCGAGGCAGTCGCGGTAACGCTCCAGCAGTTCGGTCAGGCGCGCGCGCGGCAAACGACGTAGTTGATCCTGCGCGCCCAGTTGCACGGCCAGTACGGCGCTGTGTTGCGGCTCGGTGTTTTGCGCGGGTGCCGGCTTGGGTGCGGCTACCTGGGCTGATTGCGACTGGTCGCGAAGATCGGCGAACGGGTCTTCATCATCCAGTTCGTCTTCTTCTGCCTTGATCGTCTGACGGGATACCGGCTTGAGCCCGGCCACCGGCGCGCGTTCGTCGAAGTCAGGGTCACGCCCAAAGGCAGGCTTGTCTTCTTCGTAGTCGGTGTCGTCGTACTCAGGCTCTGGTTCAACCTCAGGCACTACTGGTTCCGGGGCGAAGCTGGTGTGCAACTGGCGGGCGAGGTCGCCGATTTCATCCTGGCGGTCGGTGGCCGGGGTGTGTTCGTCGATGTCCCGCAGCCAAATGCGCAGTTGCATCAGGGGCGTGGAGATATGTCGCCCCAGGCGCAAGCTCAAGGCCAGGGACAGGGCCAGCAGGATTGCACTCAAAATGCCCATGCTTTGCAGGCTGATGGTCATTGGCTGCTGGAATTGCTGCATGTCCAGGCTGATGCGCAATTGGCCGGCCTTCACGTCCTGAAAGGTGATATTGCTCTGGTACAAGCCTTCGGCTTCACCCAATAGGCCGTTTTTCGGGCGTTGCCCAGCTTCGGCCATGATCCGGTTGTCTACGCTGTAGATAGCCGCGTGGGCCACCAGCGGGTTCTTGGTCAGATTATTGAGCAGCACGTTGAGGCTGAGAATGTCGTTGGACACCAACAGCTCGGTCGCCGAGGTGGCGGTCTGGGTGGTCAAGCTTTCGCCCAGAGCGTCGGCTTGCTCGTGCATGGCCTGCTTGAATTGCAATCCCATCACGCAGGCGTAGATCACCAGAGCCAGGGCGACCAGGATCACGTTATGGCTGGCGATGCGTAATGCGATCGGTACACGGCGATGGCGCAGTGCCCGGAAGATCAGCAGGAAGAAGTTATCGGTTTTTACTGGCGTGGGCCGGTTCACTTAAGCTCGGCTCTTTAGTCCGTGAAGTTGACGCGCAGTATAGCGACAGGCCCAAGACCGGCAAAGCGCTGGCTGTGCCCGATGGTCACTGAAAGTGGGTAGAATGCGGTTTTTTTCCACCTCGGGGGTGCGCTTTGCGCGAAATTGTCCTGATAAACATCACCGGTGAGGACCGTCCGGGTCTCACCGCAGCCATTACCGGTGTTCTGGCCCAGGGTGGTGTGAACATTCTCGACATCGGCCAGGCGGTGATCCACGACACTTTGTCGTTTGGCATCCTGGTGGAGATTCCGAGTACCGAGCAAGCGTCGTCGGTGCTCAAGGACATCCTGTTTACGGCTTACAAGCTCGATCAGCAGGTGCGTTTCACCCCAGTGTCCGAGGAGGATTACCGCCAGTGGGTCGCCGGTCAGGGCAAAAAACGCCACATCGTCACCCTGCTGACCCGCAAGGTGACGGCTGAGCAATTGCAACGCGTCAGCTCGATCACCGCTCAATACGGTTTGAACATCGACCATATCGACCGTCTGTCGGGACGTATGCCGTTGGACACGCCGGCCGACCAGGGCAAGGGCTGCATCGAGTTTTCCGTACGCGGTGAGCCGGCGGACCCTCTGGCCTTGCGCGCCGAGTTTCTGAGCGTCGCCCAGGAACTGAATGTCGACATCGCCTTCCAGGAAGATTCGCTGTTTCGCCGCAACCGCCGGCTGGCGGTGTTCGACATGGACTCCACGCTAATTGAAGCCGAAGTCATCGACGAACTGGCCAAGGCTGCTGGCGTGGGTGAGCAAGTCTCGGCCATTACCGAACGTGCCATGTCCGGCGAGCTGGATTTTCGTGCCAGCTTCAAGGAGCGCCTAGCGTTGCTTAAAGGCCTGGACGTTAGCGTGCTGGACTCCATCGGAGCGTCGCTGCGCCTGACCGAAGGTGCCGAAACTCTGTTCGCCGAACTCAAGCGCCTGGGCTACAAGACCGCCATCCTGTCGGGTGGCTTCACCTACTTCGCCAAGCAATTGCAGGCCAAGCTGGGCATCGACTACGTGTTCGCCAACGAGTTGGAAGTGGTGGGCGGCAAGGTGACAGGCGTGGCGGTGGAGCCGATTGTCGACGCCCAGCGTAAAGCCGATCTGCTGCGGGAGTTGGCACACAAGGAAGGTTTGCGTCTGGAGCAGACCATTGCGGTCGGTGACGGCGCCAATGACTTGCCGATGTTGGCGATTGCCGGGTTGGGCGTGGCGTTTCGTGCCAAGCCACTGGTCAAACAATCGGCCAAGCAGGCTATTTCGACGTTGGGGCTGGATGGAGTGTTGTACCTGTTGGGCTTCCGTGACCGCGACGGTCAGCTCTAACCCCGCAAAACAACTGTAGGAGCGAGGGGGCGTCTAGTCCTTGCTCGCTCCTACAAGTAGTCCGTCGATCAGGCTTTTGGCAAGCCCATGCCTTGACCCATCTGCACCGGCGAACCCGCCAGCAATTCTTCCGACCATTTCACCTGATCCGGCCCAAACAGCACGATGGCGGTCGAACCCAGCTTGAAGCGCCCCAGTTCCGCACCTTTTTCCAGATAAATCGGTGCGCGTGCCGCTTCGTCGTAACGCACGGTTTTCAGCTCACGTTTCGGCGGCGTGACCAGCCCGGCCCAGACTGTTTCAATCGACGCCACAATCATCGCACCTACCAGAACCACGGCCATCGGACCGCGTTCGGTGTCGAATATGCAGGCAACACGCTCATTACGGGCAAACAGTTCCGGCACATTTTCTGCCGTGGTTTGGTTCACCGAGAAGATTCGGCCCGGGATGTAGACCATTTCCCGCAGGGTGCCGGCCAATGGCATGTGCACCCGGTGGTAGTCCTTCGGCGACAGGTAAACAGTGGCGAAGTCGCCGCCCATAAACGGCGCGGCTACAGCGGCATCACCCCCGAGCAATTCCAGCACGCTGAAACTGTGGCCCTTGGCCTGGAACACCCGGCCGTGCTCAATCGGGCCGAGTTGGCTGACCGCACCATCGGCCGGGCTCAGTACCGCGCCCGGGGTTTGATCCAGTGGGCGTGCGCCGTCTTTCAAGGCGCGGGTGAAGAAGGCATTGAAGTGCTCGTAAGCGGTCACGTCCTCCACCAGGGCCTGGGACATATCCACTTGGTAGCGCTTGGCGAACCAGGTGGTGAAGGCATTCTTGAACCAGCGCACGCGGCATTCGGCAATGCAGCCGGCCAGCCGTGACAGCAGGTGGTGGGGCAGCAGGTACTGGCTGAGGATAAACAAACGCTTTTTCATTAACTGTCCTTAAAACCTTAAATCTCGACGGGGGTGTCGGGGTGGTTGCCCCATTCGCCCCAGGAACCGGCATAACCTTTGACTCGCGGATAACCGAGCGCCTTGGCCACCAGATAGGTGAAGCCAGAACGGTGGTGAGTCTGGCAGTGGGTGATAATTTCTTTGTCGCGGGTAAGTCCGAGGTCTTCGAGGATCTGCGGCATGTCGCGGCGGATGCGCAGGTTGCGCGTCTTGTCCATGCCAGCGGTCCATTCGAAGTTCACCGCGCCGGGGATGTGCCCGGCCTTGGCGGCGAGGACTTTCTCCCCCGAATACTCCAGCGGGCCACGGGCATCCCAGATGCCCAGGTCGGCGGCACCCAGGCGACTTTGCAAATATTCGCGGGTGGCGGTGGGCTCGTCGTGCAGCGTCAGGCTGGCCGGGCCGCCGGCACTGGCCGGCACGTTGGTGGAAACAGGCTGTTTTTCATCCAGCCACGCCAGCAGGCCGCCATCGAGGTAGTGATACTTATTGTGGCCGATAACATCGAGCAGCCAGATAAAACGCCCGGCCCAGCCGCCGCCTTCGTCGTCATAGACCACGTAGGTGGCGCCCGGCGTGTGGCCCAGTTCACCGAACAGCGTTTCCAGGGCGGCCTTGGCTGGCAGCAAGCCTGGAGCAGGCGGCTGGCCCAGTTGGGTGCGCTTGGGGTCGACGAATCGTGCGCCGGGGATATGCCCGGTGGCGTAGCGTTCGGCGCTGGTGAGGTCCACCAGAATCAGGTTTTCTGCGTCGAGGCGACCGAGCAGGTCGCTGGGCTCGATCACCAGCGGCAAGCCAGAGAAGTCAGGCATGTGAGGTCTCCTGGGCACAAGTTTGGGGCTGTAAAGGAGGGCGATTGTAGCGCAAGCATCAACCGCTGCGGTTGGTAAAGCTGTGCAGGGCCTTCTCGATGCATTGAGCGGTTTTGCCGAAGGCTTGTACGGTGGTTTCCGAGAACGGTCCGCCGCCCTGGTCGGCAATCATCAGCATCGCCACCCGTCCATTGCAACTCAGGGAGCGCAACAGCAGGTGCTCGCCGATAAACAGGCGGCGCAACGAGGCGGGTAGCAGTGCCGAGAACTGTACATGGTTGTCGGGTGTCAGGCGCACCTGGGCGGACTTCTCCAGCAAGCGCTGCAGCAGTGTGCTTTGCGAGACGTCCAGGCTCATGTGGGCAGCGTCCTTGGGCAGGCCGTCGACCTGATGCACGCGCAAGGTGCTCAAGGTCCGGTCGGCCATCAACAGCATGACCCGTTGCATGCCGCTGGCCACCAGGGCCTCCTTGGCGCAGGTGGTCAGGTGCATGGCGTTGGCAAAACGATTCGGCTCCACCAGCAATTCGCTGCAGTGTTTGCGCCAAACAGCCAGGGCTTCGGCGGTCGGCGGCGGTGCCGGCAGCAGGCCGCGATGGACCCGTTGCACGTTCCACGGCCAGATCAGCGCAAGTGCCGGGTGCCAAAGATCGGCCGCTAATGTATTGCGGGCGCTGATCACTGCTTGTTGGTGAGCCTGCTGCTGCACCTCGCCCAAGGGTTGTTGCAGGTACAGCGCGGTCAAGTATTGCCAGCGCTGGGTGTGCGGGCAATTCCAGGACTCTTGCGCTGCCAGGGCCATGCCGTTGGCCAGCAGCACGGTGTTGGCCGGCTGGTTCAGCCAGCGCCGCAGCGCCGGATCGTCATCGAGCTGTTGCTGTTGACGCAGCGGCTCTTCATTGCGGGCGATGCGTAGCGCCTTGATCAGTAGGCGCCGTTCATTCTGCAACAAGTGATAGCCCTGGGAGACCCAGATTGGCAGGCGCCAGGCCTCGGTCAGCCCCAGGCACAAATCCAGCAGGCGAACGCCGAACAACTCCTGCTCGACCTTGCGTGCCGATTGGCCTTTGTGGATCACTCGTAGTTCCCACTCTTCCAGCAGCTTGGGATAGGCAATCGCCATTGGCCACAGCGGCGAAAGAAACAACAGGCTGCCCCAATGGATGTCTTGCCATAGCCGTGCCAGGCGACTGGCAAACAGGCCGCTGGCTTGTTGTGAGGCGTGCTGGCTGACCAGTTGCAGTTGGCGCAGCGCCACGGGGATTTCATTGAGGGGGGCTGAAGGCAGGCGGGCGAGCAGTTCTTCGGTGCGTTTTAAACCGAGGCGGTTGAGCGCCACCTCAAGGTTTTCCGCAGGCTCTGCAAGGCTGCCGTGAGCATGGTTGTTGGCTTCGCGCATCACGCTGAGCACCAGCGCGGGGCTGTTTTGCATCAGTTCTGCAATATCTCGCAACGATCGGCGGTTGTCGCCGATGGCTTTGCATACGGCGTCATGGCTGGCTTGCGGGACGGGCAGCAGAACCTCATCCAGGCGCTTTATCCAGCCAGCAATAGTGTTGGGTCTTGAGGTTGGGACTGTCGTTTCATTTGCCATGATTGGGGCGCGATCATCACTTGCGGTCAACACGCCCAGAGCGGGCCGAACTGGCTTTTCACCTTAACGGGCTATAGTCTGGCGCAGTTTTGCCGATAAGTAGAAGAAGAGTTTTTAGATCTTCTGAATATGTCCATGAACCCGACGGCGCAAGTACTCACCCCCTATGGCTAAAATTATCGGCATCATCGTCGTCATCGCGAGCGTGCTCGGCGGATACGTCCTGTCCCACGGTAAAATTGCGGCGCTGATCCAGCCTTTTGAAGTGTTGATCATCGGTGGTGCGGCGTTTGGTGCATTCCTGCAGGCCAACCCTGGCTACATGACCATGCACGTGATCAAGAAGTCGTTGGGCATGTTCAGCTCGCGCTTCTCCCACACTTTCTACCTGGAAGTGCTGGGCCTGGTCTACGAGATCCTCAATAAGAGCCGCCGCGAAGGCATGATGGCCATTGAAGGCGACATCGAGGACGCGGCAGCGAGCCCGATTTTCGCCAAGTACCCGGCCGTGCTCAAGGATGAGCGCATGACCGCCTACATCTGCGATTACCTGCGCATCATGTCCTCCGGCAACATGGCCCCTCATGAGCTGGAAGGCCTGTTCGACATGGAGTTGTTCAGCTTGAAGGAAGAGCTTGAGCACCCATCCCATGCGGTGACTGGCATTGCCGACGGCATGCCCGGTTTCGGTATTGTGGCAGCGGTACTCGGGATCGTGGTGACCATGGCTTCCCTCGGCGAGGGCGACCAGGCAGCCATCGGCATGCACGTAGGTGCGGCCCTGGTCGGTACCTTCTTCGGTATTCTTGCCGCCTACGGTTTCTTTGGTCCGCTGGCCACCTCCCTGGCCCATGACGCCAAGGAAGAGATCAACCTTTACGAGGCAATCAAGGCTTGCCTGGTAGCTTCGGCCTCCGGCATGCCGCCGTCACTGGCAGTGGAATTCGGCCGCAAAGTGCTCTATCCCAAGCACCGTCCGAGCTTTGCCGAGTTGGAACAAGCGGTTCGCGGTCGCTAAGTCATGGAAAACAACCAGCCGATCATCATCAAGCGCGTCAAGCGCTTCGCTGCCGGGCACCACGGCGGCGCCTGGAAAATCGCCTTCGCCGACTTTGCCACGGCAATGATGGCGTTCTTTCTGGTGCTGTGGCTGATGTCCACCGCCACGCCGGAACAGAAGATCGCCATCGCCGGTTACTTCAAGGACCCCATCGGGTTTTCCGAGAGTGGCACACCTTTTGTGATCGATCTGGGTGGCTCGCCGCAACTGGCGCCCGAGCGCACGATCAACCCGGAAGTGAAGACCGAATCGCCCCAGGAAAATATTCCCATCGAGCGTGAAACCGTCGAAAGTATGGCTGACCAGGTCGAGCAGGAACGCCTGGAATTGCTCCTGCAAGAACTGCAGAACAAGGTCGACGAGAACCCGCAACTGCAAAAATTCAAGGACCAGATCCTGTTCCAGATCACTCCGGATGGCTTGCGCATCCAAATCATGGACGCCGCGAATCGGCCGATGTTCGACTCTGGCAGTGCGCGTTTGAAGCCGTATTTCGAAGATATTCTGCTGGCGATGGCCGACACCATCAAAGCGGTGCCGAACAAGATCAGCGTCAGTGGTCATACCGATGCCAAGCCTTATTCGGGCCTGGGTGATTTTGGTAACTGGGAGTTGTCAGCCAACCGTGCCAACGCTGCACGTCGTGCCTTGATCGCGGGTAGCTACCCGGACGCGCAAGTGGCACGGGTAGTGGGTTTTGCTTCCTCGGCACTGTTTGATACCAAGGACCCGTTCAACCCGGTCAACCGCCGAATCGATATCGTCGTGCTGACCAAAAAGGCCCAGCGTGCGATTGAAGGTGAGCAAGGCACGCCTCAACCGCCGGTGCCGACTCAAGGTGAGGGTGCGCCAGGGGAAGTGCCGGTGGACCCGAATGCACTGCCACCAGAACAGCAGCCATTACCGGCCCATGAGTTGCGGCAGAAGCTGAACCTGTTTGATGACGGTGGGGTGAAAGACCCGACTCAGCCGGCTACGGGGTCATAAGCAGGGCAACATTGTGGTGAGGGGGCAGGCCCCTCACCACAATGTTGCATCGACCAGTCAGTAACTGGTTTCGGGCAAGCTGGCGATGATCGAGCGATAGCTGTTCATTCGCTGCTGTTGCACGCGACCGTCTTCCAGGGCCTTGAGCAGAGCGCAGCCCGGCTCGCGGTCGTGCTTGCAGTCGCGAAAGCGGCAGGTGCCGATCAAGTCGTTGAACTCGATAAAACCCGCTTCGACATCGGCGCGGCTGACGTGGCCCAGGCCGAATTCACGAATCCCTGGGGAGTCAATCAGCTCACCGCCACCTGGGAAGTGGAACAACCGCGCGGTGGTGGTGGTGTGAGTGCCCTGGCCGGACAGCTCCGACAGTGGACCGACACGGGTTTCGACTTCCGGCAGCAGGCTGTTGACCAGCGACGACTTGCCGACGCCCGACTGGCCGACGAACACACTGATGCGCCCGTCCAACTGCTCCTGGAGCAACTCCATGCCGTTGCCGTGATGGGCCGAGACTTCCAACACCGGGTAACCCAGGGTGCGGTAGACTGCCAGCAACGCATTGAGCGCCGGGGCGTTCTGCTCGTCGATCAGGTCGAATTTGTTCAGCAGCAGCAACGGCCGAATGCCCGCATGTTCGGCGGCTACCAGGTAGCGGTCGATCAGGTTGGCATGGGGCTCGGGCAGTGGCGCGAAGACGATGACGATCATGTCGACGTTGGCCGCTACCGGCTTGAGCTGGCCACGGCTGTCCGGACGGCGCAGTTCGGTGGTGCGCGGCAGTTGCGCCACGATCACACCGATGCCCTGGTTGCCGGCACGCCAGACCACTTGGTCGCCGGTCACCAGCGCCGGCAGGTTGGCGCGCAAGTGGCAACGGAACACATTGCCAGCTTGTTCGCCTTCCTGGGCCTCGACCTCGACCTGCACACCGAAGTGCGCGATCACCAGGCCCGTTTGCTCGGGGCCAAGGTCGCCACCCTCAAGCGCTTCTACTGCGGAGGATTCACGTTTGGCGGCGCGGGCAGCGCGTTCACCCTGAATCTTTTCGATGCGCCAGTTTTGGCGACGGTTGAGCTGGCGTTTGGCCATTGGTGTTCCGTGTCGATAATGCAAAGGTTAGGTAAAACGGTCGCGAGTCTAGCATGCCTCGCCTGCTAAACTGCGCAGCTACGCCAAGGTGCCAAGGAACCAAGACATGCAAAACCCACAGAACCTGATTTGGATCGATCTGGAAATGACCGGTCTGAACCCTGACACCGACGTCATCATTGAGATGGCGACCATCGTCACCGACAGCAACCTCAACACCTTGGCTGAAGGCCCGGTGATCGCCATCCACCACAGCGACGAAGTCCTCGCCACAATGGATGAGTGGAACACCCGCACCCACGGCGGCACGGGCCTGACCCAGCGAGTGCGCGAGAGCCGTATCAGCATGGCCGAGGCTGAAGCGCAAACCATCACCTTCCTGGAAAAATGGGTGCCCAAGGGCAAGTCGCCGATCTGCGGTAATAGCATTTGCCAGGACCGACGTTTTCTTTATACCCACATGAAGGCGCTGGAAAGCTACTTTCACTACCGCAACCTGGATGTGTCGACCTTGAAAGAGCTGGCGGCGCGCTGGGCGCCGGAGGTGAAGGACAGTTTCCACAAAGGCAGCACCCACCTGGCGCTGGATGATATTCGCGAGTCGATTGCCGAGCTGCAGCATTACCGCAAGCATTTCATCAAGTTCTAAGGCGCCACAAAGAGCCCGTATGCTTGTATCTTCGGGCGCCCCCTTTTGGTGCCATCACCAAGTGATTAGACTGCGCGTCTCTTTGCAAGGATCGCCCTCATGCTGCTGATGCTCTACCTCATCGCCATCACCGCCGAAGCCATGACCGGCGCGTTGTCTGCCGGTCGGCGTGGTATGGATTGGTTTGGCGTGGTGTTGATCGCCTGCGTGACGGCGCTCGGTGGTGGTTCGGTGCGCGACGTGTTGCTTGGCCATTACCCGCTGACCTGGGTCAAACACCCGGAGTACCTGGTGCTGACCTCTGGCGCGGCCCTGGTGACGATCTTCATTGCCCCGCTGATGCGCCACCTGCGCTCGCTGTTCCTGGCGCTGGATGCCGTGGGGCTGGTGGCGTTCACCCTGATCGGCTGCATGACCGCCCTGGAAATGGGCCACGGCATGTTGGTGGCGTCGGTCAGCGGCGTGATCACTGGTGTATTCGGCGGCATCCTGCGGGATATCTTCTGCAACGACATCCCGCTGATCTTCCGTCGCGAGCTGTATGCCAGTGTGTCGTTTCTCGCCGCCTGGTGCTACATGCTGTGCATCTACCTACAACTGCCCAGCGAGCAAGCGATCCTGCTCACCCTGTTCAGTGGCTTTCTATTGCGCTTGCTGGCGATCCGTTTTCGCTGGGAAATGCCCAAGTTCGTCTACAACGACGAACATTGACGCTCGGCATGTTGCTTCAGCGCCCACTCCACATGTTCGCGCACCAGTTCCGAAGGGTATTCCCGGCGCGCCTTCAAGGCTTCCAGCACCGGAATGCTTGAAGGCGCGTTGCCCAGGCCCACGGCCAGATTGCGCAGCCAGCGCTCATAACCGGCGCGGCGCAGGGGTGAACCTTCGGTGTTGCTGAGAAATTTATCCTCATCCCACATAAAGAGTTCGGCCAGTTCTGCGTTATCCAGGTTGTGCCGAGGCTTGAAATCGCCTTCGGCTGTGGATCGTGCGAAACGATTCCACGGACAAACGATCTGACAGTCATCGCAGCCAAATACCCGGTTGCCGATCAAGGGGCGCAGGTCTTCGGGGATCGCGCTTTTCAGTTCGATGGTCAGGTAGGAAATACAGCGCCGGGCGTCCAGCACGTATGGCCCGACGAAGGCATTGGTAGGGCAGATGTCCAGGCAGGCGGTGCAGCGACCGCAGTGTTCGGTGGCGTGGGGTGGGTCGATCGGCAATGGCAGGTCGACAAACAGTTCGCTCAAGAAGAAGTAACTGCCGGCCTTGCGATTGAGCACCAAGGTGTTTTTGCCGATCCAGCCCAGCCCGGCTTGTTCAGCAATGGCTTTTTCCAGCACCGGGGCGCTGTCGACAAAGGCGCGAAAGCCGAACGGGCCGATCTGCGCCTGAATCCTGTCCGCCAGTTGCTGGACGCGTTTGCGGATCAGCTTGTGGTAGTCGCGGCCCAGGGCGTAGCGGGAGACATAGGCTTTTTCAGGTTGGGCCAGTAGATGCGCCATGTGGGTGTCGCCGGGCAGGTAATCCATGCGCAGGGACACCACGCGCAAGGTGCCGGGCACTAGCTCTTCGGGGTGGGAGCGCTTGCTGCCATGGGCGCCCATGTAGTCCATCTCGCCGTGGTAGCCAGCGTCGAGCCAGCGTTGCAGGTGCTGCTCTGCCTCGGCCAGGTCCAGGCCGCTGATGCCAACTTGTTGAAAGCCAAGCTCCTGGCCCCAGTCTTTGATCGATTGGGCGAGGGCGGGCAGATCGGAAGTAATAGCAGGCATGAACAAGAGAAACCGCAGGTTAGATGCGTATAATTCTGCCAGACATCGGAGCTTGAAGACGCATGCCTCAGACAAAACACCCAATAACCGACGTTCAGCACCTGTTGCCCGGCCAATTGCCGCAACTGCCTGCTCGCTCCCCGGATGCCCATAAAGGCCAGTTTGGCCATGTATTGCTGATGGGTGGCGACCGTGGTTTTGGCGGCGCCGCACTGCTCAGCGCCGAAAGCGCCCTGCGCAGCGGTGCTGGCATGGTGTCCCTGGCGACCCGCAGCGAGCACGTCTCGGCGGCCCTGGCGCGTTTGCCGGAAGTCATGACCGTTGGTGTGCATTCCGCCAATCAATTGATGGGCTTGCTGGAAAAAATTTCAGTGATCGTCATCGGCCCGGGTTTGGGCGAAGCGTCTTGGGGCAAAAGCCTGCTGTCGGTGGCCGCCAATGCCAAGCAGCCGCAAGTGTGGGACGCCGATGCGCTGAACCTGCTGGCGGCAGGCAACGTCAGCCTGCCAGCCAACTGCGTGATAACGCCGCATCCCGGTGAAGCCGCGAGGCTGATGGGGATTTCGACAGTCGAGGTTCAGGCAGATCGTCTTAAAGTTGCGCGCGGATTGAGCCAAAAATTCAAGACGGTGGCGATCCTCAAGGGCGCGGGCAGTTTGATCGCCAGTCCGGACGGACGGGTGTCGCAATGTGATCAGGGCCATCCGGCCATGGCCACCGCAGGTCTTGGCGATGTCCTGGCTGGTCTGGTGGGTGCATTGCTGGCCCAGGGTATGCCGGCGTTTGAGGCGGCCAGCCTGGCCGTCTGGTTGCACGCCACGGCGGGAGATCGCCAAGGCACCTTTGGTCGCGGGCTGGCTGCCAGTGATTTGATTCCCGCCATTCGTCAGTTGCTGGAGGAGCAGTCACCGTGTCTGAAGTAACCCTGTATCTGGCCGATGAAGAGGCCATGGTCGCGTTTGGCAAGCGGATTGCCGTTGTCACGAAGGGCTCGGGGCTGATTTTTCTGGAAGGCGACCTGGGGGCGGGGAAGACCACTTTGTCGCGGGGCATCATTCGCGGGCTGGGGCATGAAGGAGCAGTGAAGAGTCCTACTTTTACCCTGGTGGAACCTTACGAAATCGGCGATGTGCGAGCGTTCCATTTCGACCTCTATCGTTTGGTTGATCCTGAGGAATTGGAGTACATGGGCATCCGCGATTACTTCGATGAGGACGCCTTGTGCCTGATCGAATGGCCAGATAAAGGCACAGGCTTTTTGCCAAAGCCTGACCTGACCATTACCATTACCCCGCATAAGCATGGACGTCAGCTGAAGTTGTTGTCCCAGAGCGTGCGCAGTGAGTCGTGGTGCGCCGCCTTGGCATTGGAATTCAAATAATTGATGGGGTTAGGTATGCGCTTTCGCGCGTTGGTTACTGTCGTAGGGGTGTTGCTTGCGGCAATGACTGTCAATGCTCTGGCTGCTTCACAGGTGCGCAGTGTTCGCCTGTGGCGGGCACCGGATAACACGCGACTGGTATTTGACCTGTCTGGGCCGGTTCAGCACAGCGTCTTCACCCTGACGGCGCCTGACCGCCTGGTGATCGACATCAACGGTGCGACCCTGGCCGCGCCGTTGAAAGTGTCCACCGCCAATACCCCGATTACCGCCATGCGCTCGGCCCAACGCACGCCGACGGATTTGCGGGTGGTCATCGACCTGAAAAAGGCCGTCACCCCGAAAAGCTTCTCCCTGGCACCCAACGCTCAATACGGTAACCGGCTGGTGGTCGACCTGTTCGACAACGCCGCCGATGCCGCGCCGCCGCCCGTGCCAACGCCGAGTGTCGCGACGGTGCCTGCGGTGCCGGCTTCTACGGCGCAACCCCAGGTCAAGCTGCCACCGATGCCACCGGCTCCGGCGGGCAAGCGTGACATCATCGTCGTCATCGATGCCGGTCACGGTGGCGAAGACCCTGGCGCCTCCGGCTCGCGCGGCCAGCGTGAGAAAGACGTGGTGCTGGCCATCGCCCGTGAACTGCAACGCCAGATCAACGGCATGAAAGGCTACCGCGCCGAGTTGACCCGCACCGGTGATTACTTCATCCCGTTGCGTGGTCGTACCGAAATCGCCCGCAAGAAGGGTGCTGACCTGTTTGTTTCGATCCATGCCGACGCCGCGCCTTCAACTGCGGCCTTTGGTGCGTCAGTGTTCGCCCTGTCTGACCGTGGTGCTACCTCCGAAACCGCCCGCTGGCTGGCGGACAGTGAAAACCGTTCCGACTTGATCGGCGGCGCTGGCAACGTGTCCCTGGATGACAAGGACCGCATGCTCGCCGGTGTGTTGCTCGATTTGTCGATGACCGCCTCGCTGACGTCCAGCCTGAATGTCGGGCAGAAGGTCTTGAGCAATATCGGCCGCGTCACGCCGTTGCACAAACAGCGGGTGGAGCAGGCCGGGTTCATGGTGCTCAAGTCGCCGGATATTCCGTCGATCCTGGTGGAAACCGGGTTTATTTCCAACGCCAACGAAGCCTCCAAGCTGTCGGCGGCCAGCCACCAGCAGGCGCTGGCACGCTCCATCAGCTCCGGCATTCGCCAGTTCTTCCAGCAGAATCCGCCACCGGGAAGCTACGTCGCCTGGTTACGTGATTCCGGGAAAATCGCCCAAGGGCCTCGCGACCATCGTGTCCAGCCCGGCGACACTGTAGCGATGCTGGCGGTGCGTTTTCAGGTTTCGGCCGCGACGTTGCGTAGCGCCAACAACCTGAAAAGCGATGAATTGAAAATTGGCCAGATGTTGACCATCCCTGGCACTGAATTGGCGGCGCAGTAATGAGCGAATCGGTATTGAGCAACACCTCACGCATCGAATTGCTCAGTCCGCGCCTTGCCAACCAGATTGCTGCTGGCGAGGTGGTAGAACGGCCGGCTTCGGTGATCAAGGAGTTGCTGGAAAACAGCCTGGACTCCGGCGCCAAGCGTATCGACGTCGACGTCGAGCAGGGCGGCGTCAAGCTGCTGCGGGTACGTGACGATGGCAGTGGCATCTCCTCCGATGACCTGCCGCTGGCTCTGGCCCGTCACGCCACCAGCAAGATTCGCGACCTTGAAGACCTTGAGCGGGTGATGAGCCTGGGCTTTCGCGGTGAGGCCCTGGCCTCTATCAGTTCCGTTGCCCGCCTGACCCTGACGTCCCGCACCCGTGGCGCCGAGCAAGCCTGGCAAGTGGAAACCGAGGGTCGCGACATGGCGCCTCGGGTCCAGCCGGCCGCCCACCCGGTGGGCACGTCGGTGGAAGTGCGCGACCTGTTTTTCAATACCCCAGCACGTCGCAAATTCCTCAAGGCCGAAAAAACCGAATTCGATCACCTGCAAGAAGTCATCAAGCGCCTGGCCCTGGCTCGCTTCGATGTGGCCTTTCATCTGCGCCACAACGGCAAGACCATCCTCAGCCTGCACGAAGCCCATGACGATGCGGCACGCGCTCGGCGTGTGGCGGCGGTCTGTGGCGCCGGCTTCCTGGAGCAGGCGCTGCCCATTGAGGTGGAGCGTAATGGCTTGCACCTGTGGGGCTGGGTCGGTTTGCCGACCTTCTCCCGTAGCCAGGCAGACTTGCAGTATTTCTATGTGAACGGCCGTGCGGTGCGCGACAAGCTGGTGGCCCACGCGGTGCGCCAGGCTTATCGCGACGTACTGTTCAATGGTCGGCATCCGACCTTTGTGCTGTTTTTCGAGGTCGATCCTTCGGTGGTCGACGTCAACGTGCACCCGACCAAACACGAAGTGCGCTTCCGTGATGGGCGCATGGTCCACGATTTCCTCTACGGCACCTTGCACCGTGCCTTGGGCGATGTACGTCCGGACGATCACCAGTCGGCGCCGATTGCCACGGCCATGGTTCGCCCGACGGGGCCGGAAGCCGGTGAGTTCGGCCCCCAGGGCGAAATGCGCCTGGCGGCCAACCTGCTGGAACAGCCGCAAGCCCAGCCGAGTTACGCCGCGCCGGGGTCGGGTGCTGGCGCCGGATATCAGTATCAATACACGCCCCGGCCGCAATCGGCGGTGCCTGTGGCTGAAGCCCAGGCAGCCTATCGCGAGTTCTTCGCGCCTCTGCCCGAAGCGGGAGCGGCGGCGTTGCCGGAAGGTCAGGGTGATGTCCCGCCTTTGGGTTACGCCCTGGCCCAGCTCAAGGGTATCTACATTCTTGCGGAAAACGCCCACGGCCTGGTGCTGGTGGACATGCACGCCGCCCACGAGCGGATCATGTACGAGCGCCTGAAAATCGCCATGGCCAGCGAAGGCCTGAGCGGCCAGCCGCTGCTGGTGCCGGAATCCCTGGCGGTCAGCCAGCGCGAAGCCGATTGTGCCGAAGAGCACGTCAGCGTGTTCCAGAAGCTGGGTTTTGAACTGCAGCGCCTCGGCCCGGAAACCCTGGCGATCCGGCAAATTCCGGCGCTGCTCAAGCAGGCCGAAGCCAACCGGCTGGTGGCCGACGTGCTGGCAGACCTGATGGAGTACGGCACCAGCGATCGTATCCAGGCGCACATCAACGAACTGCTTGGCACCATGGCCTGTCACGGCGCGATCCGCGCCAACCGGCGCCTGGCCCTGCCGGAAATGAACGGTTTGCTGCGGGACATGGAAAACACCGAACGCAGTGGCCAATGCAACCATGGCCGACCGACCTGGACCCAGATGGGGCTAGACGATCTGGACAAACTGTTCTTGCGTGGTCGTTGATGAGCGTTCTTCCTCCCGCCATCTTCCTGATGGGCCCGACGGCCGCCGGCAAGACCGACCTGGCCATCGAGCTGACCAAAGTCCTGCCCTGCGAGCTGATCAGCGTCGACTCCGCCCTGGTTTACCGGGGAATGGATATCGGCACTGCCAAGCCTTCGAAAGAGTTGCTGGCCCTGCATCCCCACCGGTTGATCGACATCATTGACCCGTCTGAGAGCTACTCGGCGGCTGATTTTCGCACTGACGCCCTGGTTGCCATGGCCGAAATTACCGCGCGGGGCAATATTCCGCTGCTGGTGGGCGGCACGATGCTCTACTACAAGGCTTTGCAGGAAGGTCTGGCTGATATGCCTCCAGCCGATCCCCAGGTGCGCGCCGAGCTTGAAGAAGAGGCTGCGCGCCTTGGCTGGCAAGCCCTGCATGACCAACTGGCGGCAGTTGATCCGGTGTCTGCGGCTCGGATTCATCCCAATGATCCTCAGCGCCTGTCACGGGCCCTGGAAGTCTGGCGGGTCAGCGGGCAGACCATGACCGCCCACAGACTGAGACAATCTGCGCAAAGTACTGATGCAGGCACTTCGGGGCAGCCACAATTGCCCTATACTGTCGCAAATCTAGGCATCGCTCCGGCTAATCGTCAGGTTCTGCATGAGCGAATTGCACAAAGATTCACAATTATGTTGGAACAGGGGTTCGTGGAAGAGGTCGTAGCATTGCGTTCAAGAGGTGATCTGCATCCAGGATTACCTTCGATACGTGCTGTAGGCTACCGCCAAGTCTGGGATCATCTGGATGGCAAGCTGACGTCAGCCGAAATGCAGGAGCGAGGCATCATTGCCACGCGCCAGTTGGCAAAGCGCCAGTTCACTTGGCTGCGCAGTTGGACTGAGTTGCATTGGCTGGACAGTCTGGATTGCGACAATCTGTCACGCGCCTTGAAATACTTGGGAACGGTCTCCATATTGAGCTGAGTCCTTGCAATTGCCGTCTATCCTTGGGGGTGTGACGGCTACGAGCTATCTATTTTCCGATTTTTTATTATTGATCCTTAAAGGAGTGCGGCACATGTCAAAAGGGCATTCGCTACAAGACCCTTACTTGAATACTTTACGTAAAGAGAAAGTTGGGGTTTCTATCTATCTGGTCAACGGTATCAAGCTGCAAGGGACGATCGAGTCTTTTGACCAGTTCGTCATCCTGCTGAAAAATACCGTTAGCCAAATGGTTTACAAGCACGCTATCTCAACAGTAGTGCCGGTTCGTCCAATTCGTCTGCCTAGCGCAACCGAAACCGAACTGGGTGACGCTGAGCCAGGTAACGCCTGATAGGAGTCTCCTTTGTTCTTTGAGCGCCACGGTGGTGGTGAGCGGGCAATCCTCGTTCACTTAGATGGTCAGGACCCTGAGGCGCGCGAAGATCCGCAGGAGTTTCAGGAATTGGCAATTTCGGCTGGCGCTGAGACCGTCGCGTTTATTAACGTGCCGCGTCATCGGCCAACCGCCAAATACCTGATTGGCAGCGGCAAGGTCGAGGAATTGCGCGATCTGGTCAAAGCCGAACAGGTAGATCTGGTTATTTTCAATCACACCCTTACGCCCAGTCAGGAACGTAACCTCGAACGTGTTTTCGAGTGTCGCGTGATTGACCGCACGGGTCTGATTCTCGATATTTTCGCCCAACGCGCCCGTACCCATGAAGGCAAGCTCCAGGTCGAATTGGCCCAGCTTGAGCACATGAGTACCCGGCTGGTTCGCGGCTGGACTCACCTTGAACGCCAGAAAGGCGGTATTGGCCTGCGTGGCCCGGGTGAAACCCAGCTGGAGACCGACCGTCGTTTGCTGCGGGTTCGCCTGAAGCAGATCAAGGCTCGGCTTGAGAAGGTTCGCAGCCAGCGTGAGCAATCGCGTCGTGGCCGCAAGCGCGCCGATATCCCGACCGTTTCACTGGTGGGATACACCAACGCCGGCAAATCCACACTGTTCAATTCGGTGACGGAGTCCGACGTTTACGCCGCTGACCAGCTGTTCGCCACCCTCGACCCGACCCTGCGCCGTTTGGATATCGACGACCTGGGGCCGATCGTGCTGGCCGATACCGTAGGTTTCATTCGTCACTTGCCCCACAAGCTGGTCGAGGCGTTTCGAGCTACGCTCGAAGAGTCGAGCAACTCCGACCTGCTGTTGCATGTGATCGATGCTGCCGAACCTGACCGGATGTTGCAGATTGAACAGGTGATGCTGGTACTGGGCGAGATTGGGGCCCAGGACTTGCCGATCCTTGAGGTCTATAACAAACTCGATTTGCTTGAGGGCGTGGAGCCGCAAATCCAGCGTGACGAAGACGGCAGGCCCCAGCGGGTCTGGCTTTCGGCGCGGGATGGCTCCGGGTTGGACTTGCTCAAACAGGCGGTTGCCGAGTTGCTGGGCAACGATTTGTTTGTCGGCACCTTGCGCTTGCCTCAGCGTTTTGCTCGACTGCGTGCACAGTTTTTCGAAATGGGCGCGGTCCAGAAAGAAGAACACGACGAAGAAGGTGTCAGTCTGCTGGCGGTTCGATTGCCACGGGCCGAGCTGAATCGGTTGGTTAGCCGTGAAGGCATACCGCCGATGGACTTTATCGAGCAACACACTTTGCAATAAAAGCCTGAGAAAGCGGTTGTGCCGCTGTAGTAGGCATTCTGTAGCATTGGTCGGCGCGCCGTGGGTGCGTCTTTGCTTTATCAGATGGAGATCGCTATGGCTTGGAATGAGCCGGGTGGCAACTCGAATAATCAGGATCCTTGGGGTGGTAAACGCCGCAATAATGGCGACCGCAAGGGGCCACCAGATCTCGACGAGGCCTTCCGAAAGCTGCAGGAAAGCCTGAATGGGTTGTTCGGTGGTGGAAAAAAACGTGGTGGTGACGAAGGTGGTCGTGCCGGTAAAGGGGGTGCTTATGGCATGCTCGGTATCGGCCTCGTCGTGCTGGCCGCCGTCTGGCTGTACAGCGCGGTATACGTAGTGGATGAGCAGGAGCAGGCCGTCGTGCTGCGCTTCGGCAAATACTACGAGACCGTCGGCCCCGGCCTGAACATCTACTTCCCGCCGATCGACAAGAAGTACATGGAAAACGTCACGCGTGAGCGTGCGTATACCAAGCAGGGCCAGATGCTCACCGAAGACGAGAACATCCTCGAAGTGCCGCTGACCGTGCAGTACAAGATCAGCAACCTGCAGGATTTCGTTCTGAACGTCGATCAGCCGGAAATCAGTCTGCAACAAGCGACCGAAAGCGCCCTGCGCCATGTGGTGGGTTCCACCGCGATGGATCAGGTGCTGACCGAAGGTCGTGAGTTGATGGCCAGCGAGATCAAGGAGCGCCTGCAACGGTTCCTCGATACGTATCGCACCGGTATCACCGTCACCCAGGTCAACATACAGAGCGCAGCCGCACCGCGTGAAGTGCAGGAAGCCTTCGATGATGTGATCCGTGCCCGTGAAGACGAGCAGCGTTCGCGCAACCAGGCTGAAACCTACGCCAACGGCGTGGTGCCGGAAGCCCGTGGTCAGGCCCAGCGCATCCTTGAAGATGCCAACGGTTACCGCGACGAAGTGGTCTCTCGCGCCAAGGGTGAGGCGGATCGCTTCACCAAACTGGTGGCCGAGTACCGCAAGGCACCGGAAGTCACCCGCGAGCGTCTGTACCTGGACACCATGCAGGAAGTCTTCACCAACACCAGCAAGGTTCTCGTGACCGGCAACAAGGGCGGGCAGAACAATCTGCTTTACCTGCCGCTGGACAAGATGATCGAAGGTGGTCGTAGCGGTACCAGTGCTCCGGCAACCGGTTCGACTGCCGCTGCCAACGAAGCGAGCGCCCGTGCGGCCGCTGACTTGCAGCAACAGCAAACACGTACCAGGGAGAGTCGTTGATGAGCAATAAATCGCTGACCGCCCTGATTGTGGGCGTCGTCGTGGTCATCGCTGCCTGGAACTGCTTCTATATCGTGGCTCAGACCGAGCGTGCGGTGTTGCTGCAATTCGGTCGCGTGGTCCAGGCAGATGTCCAGCCAGGCCTGCATGTGAAAGTCCCCTACGTCAACCAGGTGCGCAAGTTTGATGCGCGCCTGATGACGCTGGATGCACCGACACAGCGCTTCCTGACCCTGGAAAAGAAAGCCGTGATGGTTGACGCCTACGCCAAGTGGCGCGTCAAGGATGCCGAGCGCTTCTACACTGCGACTTCCGGCCTCAAGCAGATTGCCGACGAGCGTTTGTCGCGCCGTCTGGAGTCGGGCCTGCGTGACCAGTTTGGTAAGCGCACCCTGCACGAGGTGGTATCCGGTGAGCGTGATGCGCTGATGGCGGATATCACGGCTTCGCTGAACAAGATGGCTGAAAAAGAGCTGGGCATTGAGGTTGTTGATGTCCGGGTCAAGGCCATTGATCTGCCGAAGGAAGTGAACCGCAGCGTGTTCGAGCGCATGAGCACTGAGCGTGAGCGTGAGGCTCGTGAGCACCGCGCCAAGGGTAACGAACTGGCTGAAGGTATCCGTGCGGATGCTGACCGTCAGCGTCGAGTGCTGTTGGCAGAAGCCTATCGCGAGTCTGAAGAGTCCCGTGGTGATGGCGATGCTCAAGCCGCGGCGATCTACGCCAAGGCTTATGGCCAGGACCAGGAGTTCTACGCGTTCTATCGCAGCCTGCGCGCCTACCGTGAAAGTTTCGCGAACAAAACCGACGTCATGGTTCTGGATCCGAGCAGCGACTTCTTCCGTTACCTGGAAAAGTCCAAGCCCTGATCCCACGTTGACTTGAAGGACACTCCGTCGGGCTAAAATGCTTGGCGGGGTGATCCTTTGGGAAAACGGGTGTATGATGCGGCAGCCGGGAAATTCCCGGCTTTTTTGCGTCTGCATGTTTGATTGTCGTTTGTTGTATCGACACGACAGGTTTTTCGAGGAAGGTGCCCGACGAGGCCGATTGCTGGCCGTTCGTCACGTTGTTCATGCGCGTGGTTTATGCAAATGGACCGGGCATTTTCTGCTTCACTCAAGGCTCGCCTGACGGCTTGCCGCCCGGATCATAGGGGAATGGCGTAATGGCAACGGTAGACCGCTGGCTGCTGCCAGATGGCATCGAAGAAGTACTGCCACCAGAAGCTGCGCGCATTGAAGTAGCGCGTCGCCAGGTGTTGGATCTGTTCCAGAGCTGGGGTTACGAGTTTGTCGTGACTCCCCATATCGAGTACCTGGAATCCCTGCTGACCGGCGCGGGCCAGGATCTGGATCTGCGCACCTTCAAGGTCATCGACCCGCAGTCGGGCCGGCAAATGGGCTTTCGCGCCGACATCACGCCGCAAGTAGCGCGCATCGATGCGCACACCCTGCGCCGCGAAGGGCCGAGCCGCCTCTGCTACGCTGGCAGCGTCCTGCATGCTCAGCCGCGTGCGTTGTCGTCTTCCCGTAGCCCGATCCAGCTGGGCGCCGAGTTGTACGGCGATGCCAGCCCGAGCAGCGACGTGGAAGTTATCAGCCTGATGCTGGCGATGCTGCAACTGGCCGATGTGCCGGATGTACACATGGACCTGGGTCATGTCGGTATCTACCGCGGACTGGCCCGTGCGGCTGGTTTGTCCGGTGAAGTGGAGCAACAGTTGTTCGATGCCCTGCAGCGCAAGGCTATCGATGAAGTCATCGCCCTGACCGAGGCTGTACCCGCTGATTTGGCTGGCATGCTGCGTGCGCTGGTGGACCTGTGTGGTGGCCCTGAAGTATTGGTTGCTGCCAAGGACCGTCTGGCGAACGCGCCGGCCCCTGTTTTGGCAGCCCTGGACGATGTGCTGGCGATTGCCGAGCGCCTGTCGGCGCGGTTCCCGCAGTTGCCGCTGTATTTTGACTTGGGTGAGTTGCGCGGTTACCACTACCACACCGGTGTAGTGTTCGCGGTGTTTGTTCCGGGTGTTGGCCAAGCCATCGCCCAGGGCGGTCGTTATGACGATATTGGCGCCGACTTCGGTCGTGCCCGTCCAGCGACCGGTTTTTCCACCGATTTGAAAACCCTGGTGACCCTGGGGCGTGCTGAGGTCGAGTTACCGTCTGGCGGTATCTGGATGCCCGACAGTACGGATGCAGCACTCTGGCAGCAGGTTTGCCAGTTGCGCAGTGAGGGTCAGCGTGTCGTCCAGGCATTGCCTGGGCAACCATTGGCCGCCGCCCGTGAAGTGGACTGCGACCGGCAATTGATTCTGCAGAACGGGCTTTGGCAAGTATCGCCACTGGCTTCTTGAGTTTTCCTGCCGGCCGCTGCCGGTACCAAGTTTGCGCGAATGAGGACAAGTGTTATGGGTAAGAATGTCGTAGTCCTGGGCACCCAATGGGGTGATGAGGGCAAAGGCAAGATCGTTGATCTGCTGACCGAACATGCTGCCGCCGTAGTGCGCTACCAAGGTGGCCACAACGCTGGTCACACCCTGGTCATCGATGGCGAAAAAACCGTCTTGCACCTGATTCCGTCGGGCGTATTGCGCGAAGGCGTGCAGTGCCTGATCGGCAACGGCGTGGTGGTTGCACCTGACGCCCTGCTGCGCGAGATCACCAAGCTGGAAGAGAAAGGCGTGCCAGTGCGCGAGCGCTTGCGTATCAGCCCTTCCTGTCCGCTGATCCTGTCCTTCCACGTTGCGCTGGATCAGGCCCGTGAAAAGGCCCGTGGCGAGTTGAAGATCGGTACTACCGGTCGCGGCATCGGCCCGGCGTACGAAGACAAGGTTGCACGTCGTGGCCTGCGTGTTGGCGACCTGCTCAACATGCCGCGCCTTGAAGACAAACTGCGTGAACTGGTGGATTACCACAACTTCATGCTGGTTGGTTACTACAAAGAGCCCGCCATCGAATTTGAACAGACCCTGGCTGAGTGCAAGGAATATGCTGAGCTGCTCAAGCCACTGATGCTGGATGTGACTGCCGAGCTGCACGACCTGCGTCGCGCTGGCAAAGACATCATGTTCGAAGGCGCCCAGGGTTCGTTGCTGGACATCGACCACGGCACCTACCCGTACGTAACCAGTTCCAACACCACCGCTGGCGGCGTTGCGACCGGTTCGGGCGTAGGCCCGATGTTCCTGGACTACATCCTGGGCATCACCAAGGCGTACACCACGCGTGTAGGTTCGGGTCCATTCCCGACTGAGCTATTCGACGAAGTCGGTGCGCACCTGGCTAAACAAGGTCACGAGTTCGGCGCGACTACCGGCCGTGCACGCCGTTGTGGCTGGTTTGACGCCGTTATCCTGCGTCGCGCTATTGATGTGAACAGCATCTCGGGCATTTGCCTGACCAAGCTAGACGTACTCGACGGCCTGGAAACCATCAACATCTGCATCGGCTACAAAGATGCGGAAGGTAAGGAAGTTGCCCCAACTGACGCTGACAGCTACGTGGGCCTGCAGCCTGTGTACGAAGAAGTGCCGGGCTGGACTGAGTCGACCGTGGGTGCCAAGACCCTGGAAGAGCTGCCAGCCAACGCCCGTGCTTACATCAAGCGCGTTGAAGAGCTGATCGGCGCGCCGATTGACATTATTTCGACGGGCCCGGACCGCAACGAGACCATCGTTCTGCGTCATCCGTTCGCTTAATAAGTTGTTGATGTAAAAAGCAAAGGGTCCCTTCGGGGACCCTTTGTCGTTTCTGTCTTGCGTACGGCACGACCCTTGCTGTGTTTCTTTCTTTCGCGGTGCTATCGAATTAATGGCACCCGTGATGGAGGGATTCCCGATGTCTGCCGTTCTCTCATTGTTACAAAGCCGTCTGTTGCGGCCGGTGTTCGTTACCCTTGGTATCGCTCTTTTGGTGCAAGTGCTGGTGGCCGTCGCTCTGACTCGGAGCACAGTCACTGCCCTGGAAGCCGATTTGGGTAATCGCTTGGGGGTGGATAGCCAAAAACTCTCCTTTGAGTTGGCGCAAGCCGGGAAAGAAGTCACCTCCAGTCTGGACAGTCTGTCTTCCAGCACTCGTCAGCGTCTAACGGCCGGACTTTCGACCCGTCTGCAGGAAGAGCAGAAGCAGCTGCGTGCGACCCTGGAAAAAGACCTGAAGGACTCCGCCAATGACATGGCGCAGTTGCTGGCCTCGGTGGCGCCCCGCGCCATGTGGGACAGCGATGTGCCAACGCTGTCGGAGTTTGCCCGGCGCGCCCAGCGCAATCCCAATGTGCTGTTCGTGGTCTATGACGACGCTACCGGTCAACACCTGACTCGCTATCTGAACCGGGAAAACCCGATCAACAAGGCGCTGCTGGAAAAGGGTCAGGGCGATCGTGCTCTGGATAAAGTACTGAATGCGGCGAAGAACGATCCGTCGGTTTATTACCTTGAGTCCTCCATCAGCCCCAACGGCGTGGAGATCGGTAAAGTCATCATGGGGGTTTCCACTGCATCGGTAGAAACCGACCTCGAGGCCCTGGATGCACGGTTTGCAGCGCTGATCGCCAGCAGTGATCAACTGGTGGGTGACAGCCTTAAGGGTGCGGCGGCGGATAGCGCGGCAGCCATGGGCGCGCGGTTGCAGTCGGCACAAGCGACCGCGAACCAAATGACCGCCAACACCACCGGCGCCGTGCAGGAGGCCGCTGGCACCTTGCGCTGGCGCATCGGTATGGGCCTGGCGGTGGTGGGGTTTGGCGTGCTGCTGTTGATTGCCGTCGTGCTTGGGCGTCGGGTGGTCAATCGCCTGAAGTTGCTGATCGCCGCTATGGACGATTTGGCGGCGGGCGAGGGCGATCTGACCAAACGTGTGCAAATCAGCAGTAAGGATGAGATCGGCGACATGGCCTCGGCCGTCAATCGCTTTGTCGATAAGTTGCAGCCTATCGTCCGTGAGGCGGGCGATGTGGCCCAGCGTACCGGCGTGGAAATCGGCGCGATGACCTTGCGTAATGCTGGCGCCGATGCCGCCGCGGGCTTGCAGCGCGATGAAGTGGCTGAAAGCCTGCGAGCGTTGTCGCAAATGGCTGATGAGGCCCAGGCGGAAAGCCATGCCATGCAGGCGGCTTTGCAGCAGGTGGTGGATATTCGCCAGGCTACCGACGAAAACTCCCGCACTTCGGCCGAGGTTGGCAGCCTGATTGAGGCGTTGGCGGGGCAGGTTGAAGCCGGCGCCAAGGTCATCGAACGCCTGGCACTGCAGAGCGAGCAGATTGAAGTGGTGTTGACGGTGATCCACGGGATTGCCGAGCAGACCAACCTGCTGGCGCTGAACGCGGCCATCGAGGCGGCGCGTGCCGGTGAGACCGGTCGTGGCTTTGCGGTGGTGGCGGATGAGGTGCGGGCCCTGGCCAGCAAGACGCAAAGCTCCACCGGTGATATTCAGGCTCATATCGTTGCGTTGCAGCAGGGCGCTCGTGAGGCCGTGGCAACCATCGGCAAGGCCGGGCGCCAGGCCAGCGAAGGTTTGCTGGTGCTGCGCGACAGCGTGCGCTTGCAGCAGTCGGTGCAGGCCTCGGTGGAGCAGGTGCATGCGGCGATTGGCCTGGCGACTCGGGCGGCGGAGCATCAGGCGCAAGGGGCTCATGCCGTGCGTGGGCGGGTTGAGATCATTCATGCCCAGGCCGAACGGGCGGCCCAGGCAGTGGTGGAGACCACCGCCAGCGGCAAGGTGCTGGATGGGTTGGCTGCGCAGTTGAAGGCGAGCCTGGGGCAGTTCAGGGCTTGAGGTGTTGTGGTGAGGGAGTGAAGCTCCCTCATTTCACCGGCTCAAATACATCCGTGTTGTAAGCAGGTAAACCGGCAACCCCGACACTAGAATCAACAGCGCCGCATAAGGCGCCGCCGCTGCGAACTCGACATTTGAGGTGTGCGCCCACACGGCCGTTGCCAGCGTATTCAGCCCGGTGGGGCTGAGCAGCAACGTCGCCGTCAATTCCTTCATGGCATCCAGAAAGACCAGCGCAAACGCCGCCCCCAGTGCCGGGAAGATAATCGGCAACGTCACCCGACAAAATGCACTGAACGACGACGCGCCCAGCGTGCGCGCGGCTTCTTCCAATTGCGGTGCGGCTTTGTTCAGCGCTGTGCGGATCGGCGCCTGGGCCAGCGGCAGAAACAGCAGTGCATAGGCAATCAGCAGTAGCGCCGAGGTCTGATACAGCGCCGGCACATAATGCAGGGCGAAATACACCAGCGTCAGCGCAATCACCAGGCCGGGCAGCGCATGCAGTAAATACGGCAAGCGTTCGGCCCACAGTGCCAACTGGCCCTTGTAGCGCACCACCAGCAAACCGACCGGTACCGCCAGTGCCAGGCACAGGGCAGCGCCGCCGAGGGACAACGCCAGGGAAGAGAGCAGGGCTTCGCTGATCGCGGCCACCGGAAAGGCCGCCGAAGAGCCAACGGCCAACCAGTAGCCGAGCATGCCCAAGGGAATGCCGCTGCCAATGATCGCCAGCAGCAGGCAATACAGTTGTCCCAGCGGCGCCCATTTGCCGAGTTGTACCTGTTCGGCATGTCGCGCGGCGCCTTGACCGGTGCGCACGTGTCGGCCTTTACCGCGTACCCGCAGTTCAAGCCACAGTAGCGTCAGGCACATTACCAATAACACCGCTGACAGCATCGCCGCGTTGGCGTTGCTGAACTCCAGCTCGAATTGCTGATAGATCGCAGTGGTAAAGGTTTGCAGGCCGATGATCGACAGGGCGCCGAATTCCACCAGCATATGCAGGGCGATCAACAATGCGCCGGCCAGCAGCGAGGGCCACAGCAGTGGCAAGGTGATGCGAAAGAAGACGCCCCAGCGATTGAGCCCCAGAGTGCGGGCTGATTCCTCTAGGGACGGATCAAGATTGCGCAAGGTCGCCGCCACGGGCAAAAACACCAGTGGGTACTTGGACAGGGTCATCACCAGGATTGCACCGCCCAATCCTTCAAAGTTGGCGCTCAGGGACACCCAGGTAAAACTGCTGACAAACGCCGGCACCGCAAACGGCAGGCACAGGATCACTCCCCATATCCGTCGCCCTGGCAGGTTGCTGCGCTCCAGCAGCCAAGCGAGGGACAGGCCGATCACTGCACAGGCCACCGTCACGCCCGCCATCAACGCCAGGGTATTGCGCAGCAGCCCGAATACATACGGTCGCCACAGCAAATGTACGGCCTCGGCCCAGCCGGCCTGCCAGGCCTTGAGGCCGACATAGACCAGTGGTAACAGGCTCAGGCCCACCAGCAGTAAAACCGGTAGCAGCAGCCAGATCGAAGGGCGTTTGCGTCTTGGCGTAAACGCCCCGCGCAAGGCGGGGGCGGGGAGCGATGGGTTCATCAGTTCAAGCCAACGTCACGTTCCAGTTCCAGGGCTTCTTCGGCGTTGCCCAGGTCGGCGGGGGTAACTTTCGGTGGTTGCAGCTCACTGAAAGGCTTGAGGCCACGATTGGACTCCATACCCTTGCGCAGGGGGTACTCGGCGGAGGTGTTGGTGATCACCCGCTGGCCTTCTTCGCTGACCATGAATGCCAGCAATTGCTGGGCTTCTTTCGGGTGTTTGCTGGATTTCAATGCGGCCGCGGCAGACACGGTGATCAGGCCGCCCGCATCGCCATTGGTGAAGTAGTACAGCTGTGAATCCAGATTGGTTTTTTCTTTCTTCAGGGCAAACCAGTAGTAGTTGTTCACCAGCACAGTGGCGACTTCACCATTTTCCACTGCTTTAAGGGCGACCATATTGTTGCTGTAGACCTTGCCGAACGCACGCAAGCCGGTCAGCCATTCCTCGGCGGCTTCGCGACCGTGCATCTTGATGATTGCTACGGCCTGTTCCTGGAAAGCGCCGCTGGTAGGCACAAAACCGACCTTGCCTTGCCATTGGGGCTCGGCAAATTCCAGCACCGACTTGGGCAGGTCTTTCTCGTCAATCAGTTTCGGGTTGAAAGCCACGACTCGGGTGCGCGCTGTCACGCCCATCCAGGCGCTGTTGCCGGCCACGTATTCCTTGGGCAGCACGTCAAGGGTGCTGGCGTCGATGGTGGCGAGCAAGCCTTGTTCGCCAAGTTTGTTCAGCGGCGGCGACTCTTCGGTGTAGATCACGTCGGCAGGGGAGCGGTCACCTTCTTCGACGACCTGGCTGGCCAACTGGTTGCTGCTGCCCTTGCGCACATTGACGTGGATGCCGGTCTTGGCTTCGAAGGCCTTGGCGAGTTCATCACCTACCTCCTTGTGTTGGCCGTTGTACAAGGTCAGTGCGACCTTGTCGGCGGAATAAGCGGCGGGTGACAGCAGGGTCAGGCCGAGCAGAGTGATGGTCAAGCCACGCAGAAGGGATGTCTTGAGACGGGTATCGCGGATCATCATTCGCAGGGTTCCTCACTTGAATTGCAACAAATCGTGAGAATGATAAACGATCGTAGGAGCGGATGTGGGGGCTGTCGAGTGAAACGAGGCTGCGATCTTTCAGGCGCGCCGCAAAACCAGCATGAATTGCGGTAGGCCAAAAACGCAAAAACCCGCTTTCGCGGGTTTTTGTGAGACTTAAGGTTAAAACCTCAAGCTTTGAATTGGTGCCCAGAAGAAGACTCGAACTTCCACGACCTTGCGGTCACCAGCACCTGAAGCTGGCGTGTCTACCAATTTCACCATCTGGGCAGCATCAGCAACGTCGCCGCTGTTGATGGAGCGAACTATACGGAGCGGTTTTTGATCTGTAAACCCCTGATTTGATTTTATAAATCAAGTTTGTCGTTAAAAATCAAAGGTCTGTAACGCAAAAACCCGCTTTCGCGGGTTTTTGTGAGAGTCTTGTGATCGTTTGGATCTCAAGCTCGAAATTGGTGCCCAGAAGAAGACTCGAACTTCCACGACCTTGCGGTCACCAGCACCTGAAGCTGGCGTGTCTACCAATTTCACCATCTGGGCAGTATCGGCAACGTTGCCGTCGTCGATGGCGCGCACTATACGGACCACCTTTTGAACTGTAAACCCCTGTCATCAAAAAAGCCTGGAAAATTTCCCGGGCGGTCGCGCAAGGTGCGTTCCAGGGGCTACAAAGTGTTTTTACGGGCTTGTTGATGCCTGAAATTTCCCGTTTCAATACGCGTATGCCAAACTAACCCGCATATAGACAAGGTGAAAACTCTCTAATGGCCGATTGGCAGTCCCTCGATCCCGAGGCCGCTCGTGAAGCGGAAAAATATGAAAACCCTATTCCTAGCCGCGAACTGATTCTGGCGCATCTCGCCGATCGGGGTTCGCCTGCTAGCCGCGAGCAGTTGGTTGAAGAATTCGGTCTGACCACCGAAGACCAGCTCGAAGCCCTGCGCCGCCGCTTGCGCGCCATGGAGCGCGATGCTCAGTTGATCTACACCCGCCGTGGCACGTACGCGCCCGTGGACAAGCTCGACCTGATCCTTGGTCGCATTGCCGGCCACCGTGACGGTTTCGGTTTCCTGATCCCGGACGACGGCAGCGACGACCTGTTCATGAGCCCAGCGCAAATGCGCCTGGTGTTCGATGGCGATCGTGCACTGGCACGCGTGTCGGGTCTGGATCGTCGCGGTCGTCGCGAAGGCGTGATCGTCGAGGTGGTATCGCGCGCCCACGAGTCTATCGTCGGCCGGTACTTCGAAGAGGGTGGCATCGGCTTCGTGATTCCGGATAACCCGAAGATCCAGCAGGAAGTGCTGGTCACGCCGGGCCGTAACGGTGCCGCGAAGGTCGGTCAGTTCGTCGAGGTGAAAATCACCCATTGGCCAACTCCACGCTTCCAGCCTCAGGGCGATATCGTTGAAGTGGTCGGCAACTACATGGCGCCGGGCATGGAAATCGATGTTGCGTTGCGCACCTACGATATTCCTCACGTCTGGCCTGAAGCTGTGCTCAAAGAGGCTGCCAAGCTCAAGCCGGTAGTCGAAGAAAAAGACAAAGAGAAACGCATCGACCTGCGCCATCTGCCGTTCGTCACCATTGACGGCGAAGATGCTCGAGACTTCGACGATGCGGTCTATTGCGAAGCCAAGCCTGGCAAGCTGCGCCTGTTCTCCGGCGGCTGGAAGTTGTTCGTCGCCATTGCCGACGTGTCCAGCTACGTGAAGATCGGTTCGGCCCTGGACAATGAAGCCCAGGTGCGCGGCAACTCGGTGTATTTCCCCGAGCGCGTAATTCCGATGCTGCCTGAGCAGTTGTCCAACGGCTTGTGCTCGCTGAACCCGAAAGTCGACCGCTTGGCCATGGTCTGCGAGATGACTATCTCGAAAACCGGCGAAATGACCGACTATCAGTTTTACGAGGCGGTGATCCACTCCCAGGCGCGCCTGACCTACAACAAGGTCAGCACCATCCTGGAGCAGCCGAAAACCAGCGAAGCCAAGACTCTGCGTGATGAGTACGGCCATGTCGTGCCGCACCTCAAGCAGCTTTATGCGCTGTACAAGGTATTGCTGGGCGCACGTCATATACGTGGCGCGATCGATTTTGAAACCCAGGAAACTCGGATCATCTTCGGTTCCGAGCGCAAGATCGCCGAAATCACTCCGACTACCCGTAACGACGCGCACAAGCTGATCGAGGAATGCATGCTGGCGGCCAACGTGGCCACCGCCGAATTCCTGAAGAAGCACGAGATTCCTGCGCTGTATCGGGTCCACGATGGTCCACCGCCGGAGCGTCTGGAAAAACTGCGCGCCTTCCTCGGTGAGCTTGGCCTGTCCCTGCACAAAGGCAAGGACGGCCCGTCGCCGAAGGATTACCAGGCCTTGTTGGCGAGCATCAAGGACCGTCCGGATTTCCATCTGATCCAGACCGTCATGCTGCGTTCCTTGAGCCAGGCGGTGTACAGCGCTGATAACCAGGGTCACTTTGGCCTGAATTACGAGGCGTACACCCACTTCACCTCGCCGATTCGCCGTTATCCGGACTTGCTCACGCACCGGGCGATCCGTAGCGTGATCCATTCCAAGCAGAACACCCCGCACGTCCAGCGCGCCGGTGCCATGACCATTCCGAAGGCGCGGATCTATCCGTACGACGAAGCGGCCCTGGAACAGTTGGGCGAACAGTGCTCCATGAGCGAGCGTCGCGCCGACGAAGCCACCCGTGACGTGGTGAATTGGCTCAAGTGCGAGTTTATGAAAGACCGCGTTGGCGAGTCGTTCCCTGGTGTGATCACTGCGGTGACCGGTTTTGGCTTGTTCGTCGAGCTGACTGACATCTACGTCGAAGGCCTGGTGCACGTCACCGCCTTGCCGGGTGACTACTACCACTTCGACCCTGTGCATCACCGCCTGGCGGGCGAGCGCACCGGTCGCAGCTTTCGCTTGGGCGACACCGTGGAAGTGCGGGTCATGCGCGTCGACCTCGACGAACGCAAGATCGACTTCGAAATGGCGGAAAAAACCATTGCCGCACCGATTGGCCGCAAGAAACGTGGTGCTGAAACCACGGCTCCTGCTGGCAAGGGTGCCCCAGCGAAAGCCGCTGTCGAGTCTGCACCGGCCAAGGCTGCAGGTCGTCGCACGTCGACCAAGGAAAAAACCCCCGAGGTTTACCGTCCAGGCGATGCTGCGGCGAAAAACGCCGAGCTGCGCAAGAGCCGTGAGTTGAAGCAGGCATTGCTCAACGAAGCGAAAAGCGGTGGTAAAGCGGCGTCTGCGGGAAAGTCCCAGGGGGCGGAAAAGCCGTCGAGCAAGCCGAGTAAACACCGTAAAGGCCCGCCAAAAGCGGGTTCGGCTCCCGCGAAAAGCGGCGGGTCGCGCAAACCTAAGGCCAAGTCATGAGTCTGGAAAAAATCTACGGCGTACACGCCGTAGAAGCGTTGCTGCGTCACCACCCAAAACGCGTCAAGCAGGTTTGGCTGGCGGAAGGTCGCAATGATCCGCGGGTACAAACGCTGATCGAACTGGCTAACGAAAATCGCGTGGCCGTGGGCCAGGCCGAGCGTCGCGAAATGGACGTCTGGGTTGAAGGCGTGCATCAGGGTGTGGTGGCGGACGTGAGTCCGAGCCAGGTCTGGGGCGAGGCGATGCTCGATGAGTTGCTCGATCGCACTGAAGGCGCGCCACTGTTGCTGGTGCTCGACGGCGTGACCGATCCCCACAACCTCGGCGCTTGCCTGCGTTCGGCGGATGCTGCCGGCGCGCTGGCGGTGATCGTTCCCAAGGACAAGTCGGCCACCTTGACGCCTACCGTGCGCAAAGTGGCCTGTGGTGCGGCGGAAGTGATTCCGCTGGTGGCGGTGACCAACCTGGCGCGCACCCTGGAGAAGCTCCAGCAGCGCGGCTTGTGGGTTGTCGGTACGGCGGGGGAGGCCGAGGTCAGCATTTATGACCAAGACCTCACCGGTCCTACCATCCTGATCATGGGTGCCGAGGGTAAGGGCATGCGTCGCCTGACCCGCGAGCATTGTGATTACCTGGTGAACCTGCCGATGGCGGGTAGCGTCAGCAGTCTCAACGTGTCGGTAGCGACGGGCGTGTGCCTGTTCGAAGCGCTGCGTCAGCGCGGCGCCAAGGCCAAAGCCAAGAAGTCCTGATTCGCGCACTATCTACTGTAGGAGCGAGCTTGCTCGCGAAGGTCGTCAACGATAACGCGGGGAGTCTGATGCCCCGCAGCGATCTTGAGTTCTTCGCGAGCAAGCTCGCTTCTGCAGTGTTAGGGCCAGGCCCGCATTTTTCGCAGTGTCTGTGATTGTTCAAATAATCACCAATTGCCTTGCGCCCTTTCTTTCCCTTCTCTACAATTGCGCCCCTTGCCTACCTGGCAGGCACGCATGTGCCTCCCCTGCGGCGAGATCCATAAGTGTCATTCACTCCTTGTCTGACCGTTTTTTAGCGGCAGGCTACAACCCGTAAGGAGCATTCATGCGTCATTACGAAATCATCTTTTTGGTCCACCCGGATCAAAGCGAGCAAGTCGGCGGCATGGTTGAGCGTTACACCAAGCTGATCGAAGAAGACGGCGGCAAAATCCACCGTCTGGAAGATTGGGGCCGTCGTCAACTGGCCTATGCAATCAACAATGTTCACAAGGCTCACTACGTGATGCTGAACGTTGAGTGCACCGGCAAGGCTCTGTCCGAGCTGGAAGACAACTTCCGCTACAACGATGCAGTGATCCGTAACCTGGTCATCCGTCGCGAAGAAGCCGTTATCGGCCAATCCGAGATGCTCAAGGCTGAAGAAAACCGCAGTGAGCGCCGTGAGCGTCGCGACCGTCCTGAGCACTCCGACAGCGCCGATGGCGTTGATGGTGATGACAGCGACGCCAGCGATAACGCTGACGAGTAATCCACGGACCTTTTAAGGAGCCAATTACATGGCACGTTTCTTCCGTCGTCGTAAGTTCTGCCGCTTCACCGCTGAAGAAGTGAAGGAGATCGATTACAAAGATCTCAACACTCTGAAAGCCTACGTATCCGAGACCGGCAAAATTGTTCCAAGCCGCATCACCGGTACCAAAGCTCGTTATCAGCGTCAGCTGGCCACCGCTATCAAGCGCGCCCGCTTCCTGGCCCTGCTGGCCTACACCGACAGCCACGGCCGCTGAGACCGGGCAGTCGACAAGTAGTAAGGGATTGAATGCATGCGCGCCTTAGCTGAGTTCATCATGCGCGGTCGTGTGCAGGCCACTCTAGTAGTGGCTGGATGTGCAGCATTGCCGTTGTTGTATTGGTTGGGTGCTGCCGCTGGATGCCTTGTGCTCCTGCGGCGCGGTTTGAAGGACGCCTTGGGTGTTGTTGCCCTGGGACTGCTGCCAGCCTTGGTCTGGTGGCTGCAATTCGATGATCCACGGGTACTTCTGGTGCTGCTGGGGTCATCGGGACTTGCGTTGGTTTTACGCGCAAGTGAGTCCTGGAGTCGTACGCTGCTGGTCAGCGTGGCATTGGGGTTGGTGTATTCGGTATCGTTAGGCGCGGCTTTCCACCCGCAAATCGAGGCGCTGGCGCAGGAAATCGTCAAGATCCTGCCCTTGGCCCTCGGGGAGCTCTACCAGCAGTTATCGGTAGAGGAGCGAGCGCGCTTTGCTTCACTGGTTGCACCGGTTCTTACCGGCCTGATTGCGGCATTGTTGCAGGTCGTCAGTGTGCTGAGCCTGATTCTTGGGCGCTACTGGCAGGCGTTATTGTACAACCCGGGTGGTTTTGGTCGCGAGTTTCGCAGTATCAGAATCCCAGCAGGACCGGCGATGTTGCTGCTGGCGTGCATGCTTGTCGGACCGAACTTCGGTCCGCAAATGGCCATGTTAACGCCGTTGTGCAGCGTACCGTTGGTGTTCGCCGGGCTGGCCTTGATTCACGGGCTGGTGGCGCAAAAGCGACTGGCCAGGTTCTGGCTGGTGGGGTTGTACGTGACGCTGTTGCTGTTCATGCAGCTGATCTATCCGTTACTCGTGGTTTTGGCCATTGTCGACGGCCTGATTGATTTTCGCGGTCGTCTGGCGCCGAAAGACGCCGACAACGCGAACGGTGAAGGTTAAAAGTTAGAGGATTTTCACATGCAACTGATCCTTCTGGAAAAAGTCGCCAACCTGGGCAACCTGGGCGACAAAGTGAACGTTAAGGCCGGTTACGGTCGTAACTATCTGCTGCCATACGGCAAAGCCACCGCTGCAACCGCTGCCAACCTGGCTGCGTTTGAAGAGCGTCGTGCAGAGCTTGAAAAAGCAGCAGCAGACAAAAAAGCTTCGGCCGAAACTCGCGCTGCCCAACTGGCTGAGCTGGAAGTGACTATCACTGCCACCGCCGGTGACGAAGGCAAGCTGTTCGGTTCGATCGGCACCCACGACATCGCTGACGCACTGACCGCCTCCGGCGTTGAAGTGTCGAAAAGCGAAATTCGTCTGCCGAACGGCACCATCCGCAACGTTGGCGAATTCGATGTAGCCGTGCACCTGCACGCTGAAGTCGAAGCAACCGTACGCGTTGTTGTGGTAGCAGCTTAAGCAGCACCTAACTGACTGGCACCTCGCGTGCCAGACGGTTAACATCGGGCACGATCCTGTTCACAGGTCGTGCCTTTTGTTTTTCTACAGCCCCCTAATTTCAAGTGGCCATGAACGATATCTCCGCTCCTGAGCAATACGATCTGCAAACTGCTGCCCTGAAGGTGCCGCCGCATTCCATCGAGGCCGAACAGGCCGTGCTCGGTGGTCTGATGCTGGACAACAACGCCTGGGAACGCGTGCTTGATCAAGTCTCGGACGGTGATTTCTATCGACATGACCACCGCCTGATTTTCCGCGCCATCGCCAAACTGGCTGATCTGAATTCCCCCATCGACGTCGTGACCCTTGCCGAGCAATTGGACAAGGAAGGTCAGACCTCGCAAGTGGGCGGTCTTGGATACCTGGGCGAGTTGGCGAAGAACACCCCGTCCGTCGCCAACATCAAGGCCTATGCGCAAATCGTGCGTGCGCGGGCGACGCTGCGGCAATTGATCGGCATCGCTGCCGAGATCGCTGACAGCGCCTTCAACCCCGAAGGGCGTACGGCCGAAGAGATTCTCGACGAAGCAGAGCGGCAGATCTTCCAGATCGCCGAAGCACGGCCGAAAACCGGCGGCCCGGTGAGCGTCAACGACTTGTTGACCAAGGCCATCGACCGCATCGATACCCTGTTCAATACCGATAACGCCATCACCGGCTTGTCTACGGGTTATACCGACCTCGATGGCATGACCAGTGGCTTGCAGCCGTCCGACCTGATCATTGTCGCCGGCCGTCCGTCCATGGGTAAGACCACCTTCGCCATGAACCTGGTGGAGAACGCCGTACTGCGTAGCGAAAAGTGCGTCCTGGTCTACTCCCTGGAGATGCCAGGTGAATCGCTGATCATGCGGATGCTCTCGTCCCTGGGCCGCATCGACCAGACCAAGGTCCGCGCCGGCCGCCTGGAAGATGACGACTGGCCGCGCCTGACCTCGGCGGTCAACCTGCTCAACGACCGCAAGCTGTTCATTGATGACACTGCGGGTATCAGCCCCTCGGAAATGCGTGCGCGGACCCGCCGTCTGGTGCGTGAGCACGGCGAGGTTGGCCTGATCATGATCGACTACCTGCAACTGATGCAGATCCCCGGTTCCAGCGGCGACAATCGGACCAACGAGATTTCCGAGATTTCCCGTTCGTTGAAGTCCTTGGCCAAGGAGTTCAACTGCCCGGTGGTTGCCCTGTCCCAGCTCAACCGCTCCCTGGAACAACGCCCGAACAAGCGCCCGATCAACTCCGACTTGCGCGAATCCGGAGCGATCGAGCAGGATGCTGACGTAATCATGTTCGTTTACCGGGACGAGGTTTATCACCCGGAGACCGAGCACAAGGGCATCGCCGAAATCATCATCGGTAAACAGCGGAACGGTCCAATCGGCACCACACGCTTGGCGTTTATCGGTAAATACACCCGTTTTGAAAACCTCGCGCCGGGCAGTTATAACTTCGACGACGAATAATTCGTCGCTGGCCAGCAAGCGTTTACGGGCTAAGAGCAGGCTGATAATTTCCGAGCGTTACAGTCGGAATTGGTCAAATTTTGTGCTATATTTCGCGCCCGCGATTTTTCATCTCAACACCGGTCATCGTCATGCAAACAGCCAAGCCATTATTTGACTATCCCAAGTACTGGGCCGAATGTTTCGGTCCTGCGCCATTCCTGCCGATGAGCAGGGAGGAGATGGATCAGCTTGGCTGGGATTCGTGCGACATCATCATCGTCACTGGTGATGCCTACGTTGACCACCCGTCGTTCGGGATGGCAATCATCGGCCGGCTGCTGGAGTCCCAGGGCTTTCGCGTCGGGATCATTGCCCAGCCCAACTGGCAGTCTAAAGACGACTTCATGAAGCTCGGCGAGCCGAACCTGTTCTTCGGCGTCGCGGCTGGCAACATGGACTCGATGATCAACCGCTACACCGCCGACAAGAAAATCCGTTCCGACGACGCCTATACCCCTGGTGGGATGGCCGGTAAACGTCCGGACCGCGCGAGCCTGGTCTACAGCCAGCGCTGCAAGGAAGCCTACAAGAATGTGCCGATCGTGCTCGGTGGCATCGAGGCTTCCCTGCGCCGCATCGCCCACTACGACTACTGGCAGGACCGCGTACGCAACTCGATCCTGATCGACGCCTGCGCCGACATCCTGCTGTACGGCAACGCCGAGCGGGCCATTGTCGAAGTCGCCCAGCGCCTGTCCTACGGCCACAAGATCGAAGACATCACGGACGTGCGCGGCACCGCGTTCATTCGTCGTGACACGCCAAAAGACTGGTACGAAGTCGATTCCACGCGCATCGACCGTCCGGGCAAGATCGACAAGATCATCAACCCGTACGTCAACACTCAGGACACCCAGGCCTGCGCCATCGAGCAGGAAAAGGGCCCGTCTGAAGACCCGCAGGAAGCCAAGGTCGTACAGATCCTGGCCAGCCCGCGCATGACCCGCGACAAGACCGTGATCCGTCTGCCATCGGTAGAAAAAGTCCGTGGTGACTCGGTGCTGTATGCCCACGCCAACCGCGTACTTCACCTGGAAACCAACCCTGGCAACGCCCGCGCCCTGGTGCAGAAACACGGTGAAGTGGACGTGTGGTTCAATCCGCCGCCCATTCCCATGACCACCGAAGAAATGGACTACGTGTTTGGCATGCCTTACGCACGGGTTCCGCACCCGGTATATGGCAAGGAAAAAATCCCGGCCTACGACATGATCCGCTTCTCGGTGAATATCATGCGTGGCTGCTTCGGCGGTTGCACCTTCTGCTCGATCACCGAGCACGAAGGCCGGATCATCCAGAACCGTTCCGAAGAGTCGATCATTCGCGAAATCGAAGAGATCCGCGACAAGGTTCCAGGCTTCACCGGCGTCATTTCCGACCTCGGCGGGCCGACCGCGAACATGTACCGCATTGCCTGCAAGAGCCCGGAAATCGAATCCGCGTGCCGCAAGCCATCCTGCGTGTTCCCTGGCATCTGCCCGAACCTGAACACTGACCACTCGGCGCTGATCCAGCTGTACCGCAGCGCCCGTGCGTTGCCGGGTGTGAAGAAGATCCTGATCGCCTCTGGCCTGCGTTACGACCTCGCGGTCGAGTCGCCGGAATACGTCAAGGAACTGGTGACCCACCACGTCGGTGGTTACCTGAAGATCGCCCCGGAACACACCGAGGAAGGTCCGCTCAACCAGATGATGAAACCGGGCATCGGCAGCTATGACAAGTTCAAGCGCATGTTCGAGAAGTACACCAAGGAAGCGGGCAAGGAGCAGTACCTGATCCCGTACTTCATCGCCGCCCACCCCGGCACCACCGATGAAGACATGATGAACCTGGCCCTGTGGCTCAAGGGCAATGGCTTCCGTGCCGACCAGGTGCAAGCGTTCTACCCCTCGCCAATGGCCACCGCCACGGCGATGTACCACTCGGGCAAGAACCCGTTGCGCAAGGTCACCTATAAGAGTGACTCGGTGACCATCGTCAAGAGCGAAGAACAGCGCCGCCTGCACAAGGCCTTCCTGCGCTACCACGACCCAAAAGGCTGGCCGATGCTGCGTGAAGCACTGACCCGCATGGGCCGCGCCGAGCTGATCGGGTCGGGCAAGGATCAACTGATCCCGCTACACCAGCCTGCCACCGACAGCTACCAGAGCGCCCGTCGCAAAAACTCGACGCCGGCTGGCAGCCATAAGGTTGCCAAGGAAACTACCACCAAGATCCTCACCCAGCACACCGGCTTGCCGCCGCGTGCCAGTGATGGTGCTAACCCGTGGGACAAGCGTGAACAGGCCAAGGCTGCGGCGTTTGCCCGTAACAAACAGGCCGCCAAAGAGCGAACCGATGCGGCCAAGGGCAAAGGCAAGAAGCCTGTCCGCAAGCCGGTCGTGCCGCGTTGATCGCAGCCTGAACATGCAAAACGCCAGCCTCGTGCTGGCGTTTTGCTTTCTAGGCGGTGGGTGGACCGTTTGTTAAGGTGGCGCCGTCAAACAGCCCTTTGTAGGAGCGAGCTTGCTCGCGAAAAACTCACCGACACCACGTTAAACCAGATTACCCGCGTTATCGTTGACGACTTTCGCGAGCAAGCTCGCTCCTACAGTCGATTCACGTCATTCAAGGAAGAGAACACATGAGCAACCCCCTGCTCAACATCGGCATGGACTCCAACCGCTCCCAGTTCATGGCCCGCCAACGAATTGAAGGCCAGATCAACTTGCCGAGCTTGTTTGCCGCCATTGACGCCGACCCAGGCATTGTTGGTGCCGGTGTGGTGTATATCGATGCTGACTTCAATGTCGTGACCCTGCGCGAGTTCAAGCCGATCTGCAGTATCAAGCCCAAGCGCATCATCTTGCGGGAGGCGCAGAAGTACATTGCGCCGGCGCAGTTTGCCAATCAGGTGACTAACAACCCGCGTGAGTCCCGGCTGGTGGGGGAAGCAGTCAATACGACCTTGTCTTGTGCGGGCGCAATCCTCGGTTGGATTGTAGTGTTCAGCGGTACAGTCGCCGTGCCTTTCACTGGTGGCGCGAGCCTGGTGGTGACGGGCATAGGCGCGACAGCTGCAGCGGCCAGTACTGCGCAATGTGTAGTCGGGGGCATGAGAACTATCAACGAACTCAACGACCCGGCAGCCAACGACGATATGGATAGCGAGGACTGGTATCGCTATGCAATGCCGGTATTGGACGCCGCTTCACTACTGGGTGCCGGCGCCTCTACTCTGACGACTCTTCGGCTGCTGCAGGCTCGAAAGGTGACCACTGGCAGAAGTTGGTACGAGTTGTCCAAGGGGTTGACCCGTCAGCAACGCAAGGCGCTCACCAAGGAGTTGCTAAGCCTGAAAGATCCAAGCCTGAGCAATAAGCTCTTGAAACTGCGCCAGCGCTCCGGTGAGTTGACCAAGCGATATTCGGCGACCGAGATCAATCACGCTACTGTGACGCAGATCAGAGATTCCCTCGGTGCTGCCATTGGTTTTACTGGGAGCGGCTTATCAGGCAACATTCGAACTATTGCAGTTGGCCTGTATGAGGAGCTTGAGTGATGGATCGCCAAGGTTCATTGAAAGCTTTTTTAGCTCAGTATTTTCCAGCGTTTATATGCGCATTTTTCCTTGCCTGCTTCTCTCTATCCGCCGCTATTTCATTGGCATCAAGTACATTTTTTCGCAGCGAACCAGAGCGCGCACGTTATTCTTTTCTGGCGGCTGTTTTCTTAGGCTTGCTCTTGGCGCTCAGCCATTTCGTCATGATTAGAGGGCGAGGGTGGGGAGCTTGGGCCATCGCTGCCTTCTACGTTGTATGTTTTCTAGTCGTGTTGCCGACCTATAGCTATCGGCCGCATATGGCTGCGTATGTAATAGGGTTGCTGTTTCCATTGCTGGGGCTGCTGTTGCTCAATAGTAAGCGTCATCGGGAAATGCGTCTCCAGCTTCTGGAGATCCGTCGTCTGCGCCAAGCCATGAAGTCACAGCGCAAAAAGTGATGAGCCCTCACAAACCTTGTTCAGAGGGCAGTAACTGCCGTGGGCCTGCACTAGGAAATCGAGCAATGAATGAGCTGCCCAGCATTCGCAGTTTTCTGTCGAAGTATTTCCCGGTCTTTATGGGTGCGATATTCGCGTCCATTTTTACCCTTGCTTGCGCTGCTATTGCTCAACAGCAAACGCCACCGCGAAATGCGCCAGAAACTGCTGGAAGTTCGCCGCCTGCACAAGGTCTTCCTGCGCTACCACGACCCGAAAGGCTGGCCGATGCTGCGTGAAGCACTGACCCGCATGGGCCGCGCCGAGCTGATCGGGTCGGGCAAGAAGCCTGTCCGCAAGCCGGTCGTGCCGCGTTGATCGCAGCCTGAACATGCAAAACGCCAGCCTCGTGCTGGCGTTTTGCTTTCTAGGCGGTGGGTGGACCGTTTGTTAAGGTGGCGCCGTCAAACAGCCCTTTGTAGGAGCGAGCTTGCTCGCGAAAAACTCACCGACACCACGTTAAACCAGATTACCAGCGTTATCGTTGACGACTTTCGCGAGCAAGCTCGCTCCTACAGTCGATTCACGTCATTCAAGGAAGAGAACACATGAGCAACCCCCTGCTCAACATCGGCATGGACTCCAACCGCTCCCAGTTCATGGCCCGCCAACGAATTGAAGGCCAGATCAACTTGCCGCGCTTGTTTGCCGCCATTGACGCCGACCCAGGCATTGTTGGTGCCGGTGTGGTGTATATCGATGCTGACTTCAACATAGTGACCCTGCGTGAATTCAAACCCCTTTGTAGTATTACGCCCAAGCGCGTGATTCTTCGGGAGGCGCAGAAGTACATTGCGCCAACTCAGTTTGCTGAGCATGTGGTGAGTAACCCACGTGAATCCCGTCTGATTGGCGAGGCGGTGAATGCCGGAATTTCTTGTTTAGGCGCTGTCATTAGCTGGGCTGCGATTGCCAGCGGGACAATTTTGGTTCCTTTCAGTGCAGGTGCCAGTTCCATCATTGTTGTGGTTGGATACGCGGCTGCCGGTGCAAGCTCACTTCAGTGTTTCAATGGCATTACTCGAACAGCGCTCGAAGTCACCAAGCCAGAGGTAAATGATTGGTTGGACAGCGAGGCGTGGTATCAGAATGCTTCAACTGTTTTAGACGCAACATCATTAGCTGGAGTAGGAGCATCCGCCCTGACGACGATAAAACTCGTCAATGTCGCGAAGGCGACCACTGGCAAGAGCTTGCGCGAAGTGCTTCGTGGGTTGAATCGCCAAGAAAGAGCGAAGCTCACAAAAGAGCTGCTGAGTATCAATGACCCTCGCCTGACATCGAAGATGCTCAAGCTCAAGCAATTGTCGGGCGAGCTGCCCAAGCGTTTTACCCCTACTCAACTTAACCACAGCACCAAGACCCAAATTAAAGATTCCTTAGGCGCAACGACGGGGCTTGTTGGGAGCGCTTATACGGGAAACGTAAAAACTATTGCGGTGGGGCTGTATGAGGAGATAGGCGAATGAGCGAGCTGATGACACTTCGTGATTTCTTCAGGCATTACTTTCTTACTTTTATCGGTGGTGTATTTGCCGCCTATTTTTCCTTGGCTTTCGCTACAGCGCTTTCCTTTGTGACCTATTTTCGTGACAAACCACTCGCCGGAGGCTTGGGCGTTTCGATTGTGCTTTTCGGGGCGTTTCTGGTCCTTTTAACGGTCCATAGCAACTTCATGATTTTGCGGGGGCGACCGTGTTGGGTGTGGGTGATGGTTGGTATTTACCTCGCTTGTTTTCTGTTTGTTCTTCCGATGGTTCAGTACAGCCCTCATAAATTTTTTTACGGCCTAGCGCTGGCTTTTCCACTTTTTGGTTTATTGGCACTCAACAGCGGCGTACAGCGACAGATGCGTATTAAGCTCGTGGAAATCCGTCACATTCGGCAGGCTTTAAAGGCTAGGAGCAAGGCCCGATAGCCCTCTCACTCCCTCGCGAAATTGAGTAGATTCATCACCCGTCCTCACACTCCTGCCACAAATATGTGCAACCCTCGCACCACGACGGCAGCCATCGCGCCGTTTTGGTGCTGTACTGCACCGGGTCCCACGATAAAGCGCAATGCCCACCGCACTGGCATAAGTCTTGCGCGCTTTGTTTCATGCCCTGGCTCGCAGGAGGCCGCCGTGTCGATTCATGTCGCGTTGCACCACGTTACGCATTACCGCTACGACCGCGTGGTCGAACTCGGCCCACAGATTGTGCGTTTGCGTCCGGCGGCCCATAGCCGCACGCGGATTTTGTCCTACGCGCTGAAAGTGCTGCCGCAGCAACACTTCATCAATTGGCAGCAAGACCCCCAGGGCAATTACCTGGCGCGACTGGTGTTCCCGGAAAAGACTGACGAGTTGCGCATTGAAGTCGACCTGGTTGCCGAGATGGCGGTGTTTAATCCGTTCGACTTTTTCCTTGAGCCCTACGCCGAAAAAATCCCGTTCAGCTATGCCGCCGATGAGCAACGCGAGCTGGCGCCGTACCTGGAAACCTTGCCGCTGACGCCGAAGCTCGCCGCGTACCTGGCAGGCATCGACCGCACGCCACTGCCTGCCGTGGATTTTCTGGTGGGCCTCAACCAGCGCCTGGCCGCCGACATCGGCTACCTGATCCGTATGGAACCGGGGGTGCAAACCCCGGAATTCACCCTGGAAAACGCTTGCGGCTCGTGCCGCGATTCGGCCTGGCTGTTGGTGCAACTGCTGCGTAATCTTGGTTTGGCAGCACGGTTTGTTTCCGGTTACCTGATTCAATTGACCGCCGACGTCAAAGCCCTCGACGGCCCATCCGGTACGGAAGTGGACTTCACCGACCTGCACGCCTGGTGTGAAGTGTATTTGCCGGGTGCCGGCTGGATCGGTCTCGATGCCACTTCCGGCCTATTCGCCGGTGAAGGCCATATCCCATTGGCCTGTAGTCCCGATCCGTCTTCAGCGGCGCCCATCAGTGGCCTGGTGGAACCTTGCGAGTGCGAATTCACCCATGAGATGTCGGTGGAGCGTATTTGGGAAGCCCCACGGGTGACCAAGCCCTACACCGAAGAACAATGGCTGGCGATCCAGACCTTGGGCCGGCAGATCGATGGTGATCTGCTCAAGGACGACGTGCGCCTGACCATGGGTGGCGAGCCGACCTTCGTCTCCATCGACGACCCCGACGGCGCCGAATGGAACACCGCAGCCCTGGGCCCGGACAAGCGCCGGCTCTCTGCCGAACTGTTCCAGCGCATGCGCAAGCATTACGCGCCCAAGGGCCTGGTGCACTTCGGCCAAGGCAAGTGGTACCCCGGCGAGCAATTGCCGCGCTGGTCGCTCAATTGCTACTGGCGTCGGGATGGCGTGCCGATCTGGCACAACAGCGCGCTGATTGCCGATGAACAACAAGACTACGGCGCTGATGGCGTGATGGCCGGGCGTTTTCTCGCCAGCGTTGCCGAGCGCTTGAAGTTGCCTGCGCACTTTGTGTTCCCGGCCTACGAGGACAATTTCTATTACCTGTGGCGCGAAGGCGCCTTGCCTCAGAACGTCACCGCGCAAGACCCACGCCTGGGCGACGACCTTGAGCGTGACCGCCTGCGCAAGGTCTTCAGCCAGGGCCTGGATAAAGTCATTGGCCAGGTGCTGCCGCTGGCGCGCACGGCGGCCAATGACTGCTGGCAGAGCGGGCGCTGGTACCTGCGGGATAACCATTGCCGCTTGGTGCCGGGTGATTCGCCCCTGGGCTATCGCCTGCCATTGGCCTCGCAGCCTTGGGTGACGGCGGCGGAGTATCCGTTCGTGCATCCCACCGACCCCAATCAGGATTTGCCTGATCTTCCGACGACGGCGCAGCTGCAAAGCCACGGCGAACCGGCCCTGAGCGACGATCGTATTCCGAGGATCGACGAATCCGCCGACTGGCTCACCCGCACCGCCCTCTGCGCGCAAGCGCGAGAAGGCAGGCTGTACCTGTTTATGCCGCCCCTGGAGCGGGTCGAGGACTACCTGGAGCTGGTGGCCGCTATCGAAGCCACCGCCCAAGAGCTGCATTGCCCGGTGCTGCTCGAAGGCTACGAGCCACCGAGTGACGTCCGCCTGAGCAACTTCCGGGTCACGCCGGACCCAGGCGTGATCGAAGTTAACGTGCAACCGTCCGCCACGTGGGACGAGTTGGTGGAACGCACCGAATTTCTCTACGAAGAAGCGCGGCAAACCCGCCTGACCACCGAGAAATTCATGATCGACGGCCGTCACACCGGCACCGGTGGCGGTAACCACTTTGTCCTCGGCGGCGCTACGCCCAAGGATTCGCCGTTCCTGCGTCGGCCCGATCTGCTGCGCAGCTTGATCAGCTACTGGCATAACCACCCGTCGTTATCCTACTTGTTTTCCGGCTTGTTCATCGGCCCGACGTCCCAGGCGCCACGGGTCGATGAAGCTCGCAACGACGCGCTGTACGAGTTGGAAATCGCCTTCGCGCAAATGCCGGCGCCCGGAGAGGAGTGCCCGCCCTGGCTGGTGGACCGACTACTGCGCAACCTGCTGATAGACGTCACCGGCAATACCCATCGCGCCGAATTCTGTATCGACAAGCTTTACTCGCCGGACGGCGCTACCGGCCGCCTTGGCCTGTTGGAATTGCGGGCCTTCGAGATGCCGCCCCATGCGCGCATGAGCCTGACCCAGCAACTGTTGTTGCGGGCGCTGGTAGCGCGGTTCTGGCGTGAGCCCTATGCACCGCCCAAGCTGGTGCGCTGGGGGACGCAATTGCACGACCGCTTCTTGCTGCCGCACTTTATCGAGCAGGACTTTGCCGATGTCATCGTCGAGCTGAACGCTGCCGGTTATCCTCTGCGTGCAGAGTGGTTTGCTGCGCACCTGGAGTTCCGCTTCCCCAAGGTTGGCGATTACGCCGTCAGCGGCATCGAACTGGAACTGCGCCAAGCCCTGGAGCCCTGGCATGTGCTGGGAGAAGAGGGCGCGGTGGGCGGCGCGGTGCGCTATGTCGATTCGTCCCTGGAGCGTTTGCAGGTCAAGTTGAGCGGCCTGCCGCCGCAACGGTATCTGCTGACCTGCAACGGCATTCCAGTACCGCTGCAACCTACCGGGCGGGTCGGTGAGTTCGTCGCCGGTGTGCGTTATCGCGCCTGGCAGCCGGCCAACTGTTTGCAGCCGACCATCCCGGTGCATGCGCCGCTGGTATTCGATCTTTTGGATACGTGGATGCAGCGCTCATTGGGCGGTTGTCAGTACCATGTCGCCCATCCGGGTGGGCGCAATTACGACAGCCTGCCAGTCAATGCCAACGAAGCCGAGAGCCGGCGCATGGCGCGGTTTTTCCACCTGGGTCACAGCCCTGGAACGTTGCCCGTGCCGGCCGTGGTGATTAACGACGAATTGCCGATGACCCTGGATTTGCGCCGCTTTTCGACAAAAATAGAGGATTGAATGTACATAATCCCGAAAGCAACAAATCTATAATGTGGGCTTGCCTGCGATAGCATCACCTCGGTACACCTGATGCCCCGAGGTGCCTGCATCGCGGGCAAGCCCGGCTCTCATACTCTGGCTTCCCTTGCCTCTGCCGAGCGTTCCATGCCCGACTTGCTCGACCGTTACCCGCTGACCGCGGGCACTTATCACGAACTGCTGGACGACAGCGGCGCGGTCCGCGGCCATTGGCAGCGCCTGCTTGACCATCTGCAACGCAGCACCCCGGCGCAACTGGCCCAGCGCCAAGCCTTGCTGACCCGGCAGATCCAGGAAAACGGCGTGACCTACAACGTCTACGCCGACCCCAAGGGCGCCGATCGGCCATGGGAACTGGACCTGTTACCCCACGTGCTGGCAGCGGATGAGTGGAAGCACCTGTCGGCCGGCATCGCCCAACGTGCGCGGTTGCTCAATGCGGTATTGGCGGACCTCTACGGCCCGCAACGGCTGATCGCCGAGGGCTTGTTACCGGCGGAACTGGTGTTCGGCCATAACAACTTCCTGTGGCCGTGCCAGGGCATACAGCCGCCCGAGGGTGCGTTTCTGCACCTGTATGCTGTGGATCTGGCGCGCACCCCCGATGGCCGCTGGTGGGTCACCGCCGACCGTACCCAGGCACCGTCCGGCGCCGGTTATGCCCTGGAAAACCGCACCATCGTGTCCCGTGCTTTTCCGGATATGTACCGCGACTTGCAGGTGCAGCACCTCACTGGTTTCTTCCGCACCCTGCAGGAAACACTGGCCCGCCAGGCGCCGAGCGACGACCAGCCACCGCTGATCGTGCTGCTGACCCCGGGCCGTTTCAACGAAAGCTATTTCGAACACCTGTACCTCGCCCGCCAACTCGGCTACCCGCTGGTAGAAGGCGGCGACCTGACGGTGCGCGACGCCACGGTCTACCTGAAAACCCTCAGCGGCTTGCGCCGGGTCCATGCCGTCATGCGCCGTCTGGACGATGATTTCTGTGACCCGCTGGAGCTGCGCACCGACTCGGCCCTCGGCGTGCCGGGGCTGCTGGACGCGGTGCGCCAAGGCAATGTGCTGGTGGCCAACGCCCTGGGCAGCGGCGTGCTGGAGTCTCCCGGGTTGCTGGGTTTTCTGCCGAAGATCAATCAGTTTCTGTTTGGCGAAGAGTTGATCCTGCCGTCCATCGCCACTTGGTGGTGCGGCGAAGCGCCGGTACTGGTCGAAGCCCTGGAGAAACTGCCGGAGCTGGTGATCAAACCGGCGTTTCCATCGCAAAGCTTCGCCCCGGTGTTTGGCCGTGACCTGAACGACGAACAACGCCAGGCCCTGGCCGAACGCATGCGGGCGCGGCCTTATGCCTACGTTGCCCAAGAGCTGGCGCAACTGTCCCAGGCGCCGATCTGGCATACCGTCGACGAACATCTACAACATCGCGCCATCGGCATGCGCGTCTACGCCGTCGCCAGCGCCGACGGTTACCGGGTGCTGCCCGGTGGCCTGACCCGCGTGGCCGCCGAAGCCGATGCTGAAGTGGTGTCGATGCAGCGCGGCGGGGCGAGCAAGGACACCTGGGTGCTCGGCGAACGTGCCCCCGGTGGCGAGCAATGGCGTGCGCAGCGTTCTATTGGCGCCCATGACTTGATTCGACGTGATCCATACCTGCCGTCGCGGGTGGTGGAAAACCTGTTCTGGTTCGGCCGTTATTGTGAACGCTGTGATGACAGCGCCCGCTGGCTGCGGATCGTCCTCGCACGTTATGTCGACGGAGACGACCCGCAAGCGCTGCAAGCGGCGGTGGAGCTGGGAGAGACGCTGCGACTATTGCCGCAAGAGGGAGAGTTGCCTGAGCGGCTGCTGGCGGCTTTGCTTGGCGATGACTGGCCGTCGAGCCTGCGGGCTAATTTGCAGCGCTTGCAGTGGGCGGCGTCCCAGGTGCGCGGCAAACTGTCCCGTGAAAACTGGCAGGCCTTGGTGGAGTTGCAGCGCGAAGCCGTGGAACTGGAGGCGCAAGAGCCAGATTTCGGCGAACTGCTGGACTTCCTCAACCGCCTGGTGATGTCCCTGGCGGCGCTGTCGGGCTTTGCCCTGGACGACATGACCCGGGACGAAGGCTGGCGCTTCTTGATGATGGGCCGGCGCATCGAGCGTCTGCAGTTTCTCAGCAGCAGCCTGACGGCATTTCTGCGGGGCGTGGCGGTGTTCGATCAGGCGGGGCTTGAATGGTTGCTGGAACTGGGCAATAGCAGCATCACTTACCGTTCCCGCTACCTGGCGGTGCCGCAATTGATCCCGGTGCTGGACCTGTTGCTGCTGGATGAGCAAAACCCCCATGCGGTGCTGTTCCAGCTCAAACTGGTGAGCCGCACCCTGCGTCGTCTGAATGATGATTTCGGTATGCCGCGGGAGACCGGGCTGGCGCCGTTGGTGGAGCGACTGTCGCGTTTTGACCTGGGCTGCCTGGAAAATCCGCTGTTTGGCGAATCCAGCGTGCGCGCCGCCCTCGATGGCCTGGCGGACCTGTTACAGGCCGTCGCCGATGAAAGCGGGCAAGTCTCCGATCGCCTGGCGTTGCGCCATTTTGCCCATGTTGATGATGTCAGCCAGCAAACGGTGTCCGTGTAATGAGTGCCCGTTACCAGATTTTCCACGATACCCATTACCACTACGACAGCCCGGTGTCCCTGGCCCAGCAGTTGGCGCACTTGTGGCCACGCCCCTGCGCCTGGCAGCAGTGTACGGCGCAGCAATTGCTCATCAGCCCAGAGCCGACCTCGCGCCGGGATGAGCTGGACGTGTTTGGCAACCCGATCACCCGCCTGGCGTTCGAGCGGCCCCATGATGAGTTGCTGGTCAACGCCGGGCTCACGGTGGAGGTCTTCGCGCGGCCTGTGCTGGATTTCAGCCAGTCGCCGGCCTGGGACCAAACCCGCAGCAGCTTGACCTACAGCAGCCAGCCGTTGTCCCCCGAGGTGATCGAGGCGTGCCGCTATCGTTTCGAATCGCCCTATGTGCATCTGAAGAAAAGCTTCGTCGAGTTTTCCGAAAGCTGTTTTCCACTGGGCCGTCCGTTGTTGCTGGGCACCCAGGCGCTGATGGAAAAGATTTTCAGCGAATTCACCTTCGATGCCGAAGCAACCCAAGTCGCCACGCCGCTGGTGGAAGTGCTGGAGCGTCGGCGCGGCGTGTGCCAGGACTTTGCCCACTTGATGCTGGCGTGCCTGCGCTCCCGAGGCCTGGCGGCGCGCTATATCAGCGGCTACCTGCTGACCCAGCCACCGCCCGGCCACCCACGGCTGATTGGCGCCGATGCGTCCCATGCCTGGGTCTCGGTATTTTGCCCGGTGCTGGGCTGGGTGGATTTTGATCCAACGAATAATGTGCAGCCGGCACTGGAGCACATCACCCTGGCCTTGGGCCGGGATTTCTCCGATGTTTCGCCGTTGCGGGGGGTGATTCTGGGAGGGGGGAGTCATGACCCGGAGGTGCGGGTGACGGTGATGCCGCTGGAATAAGGCCTGTGGCCGCTGCCTTGGCAGCGGCCACAGTGAGAGGCCTTAGGCGTCAGGCGCCTGATCTTTCGGTGTTTCGGTCTCGTCAGTGGCCACTTCACCTTCTGTATCCGGGTTCAGTACGCCAGCTTCTTCGTCGGCTGCAACTTTCTTGCGTTGCAGCTTTTCCTCTTTCTTCTGCTCTTTGGCCAAGTCTCTCTGACGTTTGGCGAAGGAGTAATTAGGTTTTGCCATGGGCGATCCTCTGGGGGTCGAAGGTGAGGTTGAGCGGCGCGTATTCTGCCTTTAATCGCGTCCCAAGGGTTAATCGGGTTTTTGGTCCACCCATTTGGGCAGGACCAGCGGTTGCCAGGCATCCAGTACGTCAAGCAGCTCAGCCGGCGATTCGCTGGTTTGCAGCATGGCACGATGGGGCGCGCGGACGAAGCCTTCGCCGACGATATGATCGAGAAAACCGGTCAATTTGCTGTAGAAACCGTTCACTTCCAGTAAACCCAGCGGCTTACCGTGGTAACCGAGCTGGCCCCAGGTCCAGACTTCGAACAGCTCTTCCAGGGTGCCGAGGCCGCCGGGCAGGGCGATAAAGGCATCGCTCAGCTCGGCCATGCGCGCCTTGCGAGCGTGCATGCCGTCGACTACTTCCAGGCGAGTCAGGCCTTTGTGGCCGATTTCCAGGACTTGCAGGCTTTCGGGAATGATTCCGACCACTTCGCCACCGGCTTGCAGGGCCGCATCGGCCACAATCCCCATCAGGCCGACGGCGCCGCCGCCGTATACCAGGGTCAGCTTTCGCCTGGCCAACTCGCGCCCGAGGGCAATGGCCGCTTCACGGTAGACTGGGTTAGTACCGCTGCTGGCACCGCAAAATACACATACAGACTTCAAGGACATACCTGACTCCATGCTCAGTAATGGCTAAAGAGTAAAGGTTGGCCGGTGTGCCTTAAAGGATTAAACCTCGCGCTCGCTCTTTTCATAGGTGCCGCTGGCGCCACAGGCATAAGCGGCAAGCAGGCCGCGAAACAGGCTATTAAGGTGCATGGCTGGTACTCCAAAGGTGATGACGAACCGAGCATAGGCCGGTGCTAGCCCTTTGGCTGGTTGATTGTGTCGATCAGGCCAATAGCCTAAAGTTGTATACAATCTATTGATTCAGATCATAGGAACTTCTGCCTGTATCAGGCAATCTTGTCGCTATATGCATTTTTTAACCCTGCCTTGGAGATCCACATGTTTGCCAAACTCGTTGCTGTTTCCCTGCTGACGCTGGCTAGCGGCCAGTTGCTTGCTGCAGAGTGCAAGGTCACCGTTGACTCCACTGACCAGATGACCTTTAACACCAAGGCCATTGAAATCGACAAAAGCTGCAAGACGTTTACCGTTGAGCTGACTCACTCCGGTAGCTTGCCGAAGAACGTCATGGGCCATAACTGGGTGCTGACCACTGCGGCAGACATGCAGCCGGTGGCGACTGAAGGCATGGCCGCTGGCATCGGCAAGAACTACCTGAAAGAAGGCGACACCCGCATCATCGCCCACACCAAAATCATCGGTGCTGGCGAGAAAGATTCGGTGACTTTTGACGTGTCGAAGCTGGCTGCTGGCACCGACTACGCGTTCTTCTGCTCGTTCCCAGGCCACATCTCGATGATGAAAGGCACTGTTACCCTGAAGTAATCAGGACAGCAGGCATAAAAAAAGCGCCCTCACAGGCGCTTTTTTTGTGGTTGGATACGTGTGACGAGCCGCTCGCCACACAATCGCGCTCAGCGCTTATGGCGCAAGCGGCATCACCCGCTTGTGTTCGGTCTTGCGATAGGTCTCGCAGATGATCCGGAACGCCTCTTCGCGCACCGGTTCACCGTGCAAAAACGCATCGATCTCGGCATAGGTCACGCCGTGGGAAGCTTCGTCCGGCTTGCCGGGGGAAAGGTCTTCCAGGTCGGCGGTCGGGATTTTCTCCACCAGCGATTCCGGCGCATTGAAGTGCCGGGCAATTTCCCGTACCTGGTTCTTCACTAGCCCGCTCAACGGCGCCAAGTCGCAAGCGCCGTCACCGAACTTGGTGAAAAAGCCCATCACCGCTTCCGCCGCATGGTCGGTGCCGATCACCAGGCCACCGGCCGCGCCAGCGATGGTGTACTGCGCCACCATGCGCATGCGGGCCTTGGTGTTGCCCAGCACGAAATCCCGGGAGACCGCATGCTTGCCTTCGAAGGCTGCCACTTCATTGGCCAGGGATTTGACCGCTGGGCCGATGTTCACCGTGTGGCGCTCGTCCGGGGCAATAAAGTCCACCGAAGCCTGGGCGTCGTGTTCGTCGAATTGGGTTTCATAAGGCAGGCGCACGGCGATAAAACGATAGGCTTCATCGCCATTGCGTGCGCGCAATTCTTCCATCGCCCGTTGGGCTAGCAGGCCTGCGGTCAGGGAGTCGACGCCGCCGCTGATGCCCAGCACCAATGTCTTGAGCCCCGAGTTAAGCAGGCATTGCTGGATAAAGGTGATCCGTCGTGCGACCTCCGCCTCCAGGGCGGCCTGGTCTTTGAACGGCGCTTGGACCTTGAGCTGTTCAGCAATCTCGCGCTGTACGGCTTGCATGATTCACTCCTTGCTGGATAGGGCAGGTACTTTGAAAACGTGGCGCAAATAGGCGACGAAGTTCGGGTCGGTGCAATGGGTTTTGCCCGCTTCATCGGAGATCTTCGCCACGGGCTGGCCATTGCAGGCGGTCATTTTAAGCACGATGCTCATCGGGTCCACACCTGGTATGTCGCAGGTCAGGTTGGTGCCGATGCCAAAGCTGACATTGATACGCCCCCGCAACGCCCGAAAAATCTCCAGGGCCTTGGGCAGCGTGAGGCTGTCGGAGAACACCAGGGTCTTGCTCATCGGCTCGATGCCCAGCTTGTGGTAGTGGGCGATGGCTTTTTCCGCCCAGATTATCGGGTCGCCGGAGTCATGGCGCAAACCGTCGAACAGCTTGGCGAAATACAGATCGAAGTCGCCAAGGAAGGCATCGGTGGTGATGCAGTCGGTCAGGGCGATACCCAGCAGGCCACGGTACTCGCGCACCCAGCAATCGAGGGCGGCAATCTGGCTGTCGATCAGCCGTGGGCCCAGTTGCTGGTGCGCCATAATCCACTCGTGGGCCATGGTGCCCAGGGGTTTCATGTCCAGCTCACGGGCCAAATGTACGTTGCTGGTACCGACAAAACGTCCGGGGAAATCGTGCTTGAGCACGTTGACCACTTCTTCCTGGACCCGGTAGGAAAAGCGCCGACGAGTGCCAAAATCGGCGACCTGCAACTCGGACAATTCGTCACTGCTGGCATTGGCGGTCAGCCAGTCGAACTTGCGGTACAACTGCTCGCGCGCTTGTTCGAGGATCACGGTCTGATAGCGATAGCGGTTACGCACCTCGCTGACGATGGCCAGCATCGGCACTTCAAACAGAATCACATGCAGCCACGGCCCGCGCAGGCGGATAAACAACTCGCCGTTTTCGATACCGGTCTGCACGTAGCGCAGGTTGAAGCGAAACAGGCCAAGGAAGCGCAGGAAATCCGGCTTCATAAAGCTGATGCGTTCCAGGAATCCCAGTTGATCGGGGCTCAGGCTCAGCTCGGCCAGACGCTCGATCTGATAACGAATCTCCGCCAGATACGGGCGCAGGTCTTCACTGTTGCGGCAGCGAAATTCCCATTCAACTTCCACGTTGGGGTAGTTGTGCAGCACCGCCTGCATCATGGTCAGCTTGTAGAAGTCGGTGTCGAGCAGGTTCTGCACGATGCGATCGGCAAATACACTCTCGCTCATAACGGGAATCTCCAGACGGGTCGGCAATGGGCGCCGACCGTTACGCACAATTAAGGAATGACGCTAGTGGCGCATAGACGCAGGTTGATTTGCTAGCGTTTTTTCAGGTTGCGTCAACCTGTTCCATCATCCACTTCACAAAATCGCGCACTTTGGGCACTTGCGCCGAATGCTCGGGGTAGGCCAGGTAATAAGCATCCTGGCTCGGCATCGCGTGTTGCCAGGGGATGATCAACTTGCCGTCGGCCAATTCCTCTTCCACTAGGAACCGTGGCAACAGTGCCACGCCACAGCCCACTTGTGCGGCGCGGATGCACATATAAAAGGTATCGAAACGCGGGCCGTGGTAGCTGTGTTCGGTCTGGTAGCCCTGGCTGGCGAACCAATCGTGCCAGCCCTGGGGACGCGAGGCGTTTTGTAGCAGGACCAGTTCGCTCAGTTGCGTGGGATCGGTAAACGGTTGAGCCGGCAGGCTGCCCGGTGCACACACCGGAACAAGCTCTTCGCTGAATAACTTCAGGCTTTCGGTACCGGGCCGTGAACCCTGGCCGAAGTAAAAGGCGAGGTCGGCGCGGCCTTGTAGCAAGTCGTCGGGCTCCTGTTCGTTGCACAGGTCCAGGTGGATCTGCGGGTGACGCAAGCGCCAGCCCTTAAGCCTTGGCACCAGCCAGCGCGCGCCGAAGGTGTAGGGCGTAGACACCCGCAATACTTCGGTCTCGCCGCCGTAGGAACGAAGGTAATGGGTCGACATCTCCACCTGGGTGAGGATTTTTCGTACTTCCACTAGGTACAGATCCCCCGCAGGGGTCATCTGCAAACGCCTGCGCACCCGGAGAAACAGCAGGTGCTGCAGCAGTTCTTCCAACTGAGCGACTTGCTTGCTGACGGCGCTTTGGGTCAGGTTCAGCTCTTCGGCGGCGCGGGTGAAGCTCAGGTGGCGGGTGACGGCCTCGAAGCACTGCAGGGCGGTGATCGAGGGCAAATGTCTTTTATTCAGCACGGTTGGCCTCTTTTTTCTTGTCGTGACACGTTCAGCATGAATAAACGGAATGATATCTCGCCTAATGGTCGTTTGTTGGCAAGTCTTGGGCCAGCTACAAATAAGGTCTGGATCGCCGTGTCAGTTGGCGGCGCATATTTCTGTTTGTGGATTGAAGGAGTGACCCATGGTTGCCGCATTGCTTGATCGTCTCGGGGTAAACCCGGCGCTGTACCAGTCGGGTAAACAACCCGTGCATTCGCCTATTGATGGCAGCCGAATTGCCAGTGTGCACTGGGAAGGCGCCGCCGAGGTGGAGCAGCAGGTCAGTCGCGCCGAGCATGCATTTGAAGCCTGGCGTAAGGTGCCGGCGCCGCGCCGTGGCGAGCTGGTGCGCCAGCTCGGCGAAGTGCTGCGCGAATATAAGGCTGACCTGGGCGAGTTGGTGTCCTGGGAAGCTGGCAAGATCACCCAGGAAGGCCTGGGTGAAGTGCAGGAAATGATCGACATCTGCGACTTCGCCGTCGGCCTATCCCGTCAGCTGTATGGCTTGACCATCGCCTCCGAGCGCCCAGGCCACCACATGCGTGAAACCTGGCACCCGCTGGGCGTGGTGGGGGTGATCAGTGCCTTCAACTTCCCGGTGGCAGTGTGGGCGTGGAATACCACGTTGGCGCTGGTGTGCGGCAATGCGGTGATCTGGAAACCTTCGGAAAAGACTCCGCTGACTGCGCTGGCGTGCCAGGCGCTGTTCGAGCGCGTCCTGAAAAACTTCACTGACGCTCCGCAATACCTGAGCCAGGTGATCATCGGCGGTCGCGATGCCGGCGCCGCGCTGGTGGACGACCCTCGTGTAGCCCTGATCAGCGCCACTGGCAGCACTCGCATGGGCCGCGAAGTGGCGCCGAAAGTCGCCGCACGTTTTGCCCGCAGCATCCTGGAGCTGGGCGGCAACAACGCTATGATCCTTGGCCCCAGCGCCGATCTGGACATGGCCGTGCGCGCCATTCTGTTCAGCGCCGTCGGCACCGCCGGCCAGCGCTGTACCAGCCTGCGCCGGTTGATTGCCCATGAATCGGTGAAAGAAGAGATCGTCACGCGCCTCAAGGCTGCCTATTCCAAGGTGCGCATCGGTCATCCGCTGGAAGGCAATCTCGTCGGCCCGCTGATCGACAAACACAGTTTTGAAAACATGCAGGACGCCCTGGAGCAGGCCTTGAGCGAAGGCGGCCGGGTGTTTGGCGGCAAGCGCCAACTGGAAGACAAATTCCCCAACGCTTACTACGTGTCGCCGGCGATTGTGGAAATGCCGGAGCAGAGCGATGTGGTCTGCACTGAAACCTTCGCGCCGATTCTGTATGTGGTCGGTTACACCGATTTTGCCGAAGCACTGCGCCTGAACAACGCCGTGCCTCAAGGCCTGTCCTCGTGCATCTTCACTACCGACGTGCGCGAAGCCGAGCAGTTCATGTCTGCGCTGGGCAGCGACTGTGGGATTGCCAACGTCAACATCGGCCCGAGCGGCGCGGAAATTGGCGGTGCGTTTGGCGGCGAGAAGGAAACCGGTGGTGGTCGTGAGTCGGGTTCCGATGCATGGCGTGGGTATATGCGTCGGCAGACCAATACCGTGAACTATTCGCTCGAGCTGCCGTTGGCCCAAGGCATCACTTTCGACTGATCGCGTACAGCTGTTGATCGTTCCCGCGCAGAGCGTGGGAACGAACGGTGGTGAAATCCTCCCGGAGTCTGGCAATGCCATTACGCGAAGCGTGTTTGTGGGAACAACTGACCCCTGGCCGGCCGGATCGCGCGGCGCTCAAGGGTGAAGTAAAGGTGGATGTCTGCGTGATCGGCGCCGGTATCACCGGTTTGTCGGCAGCCATTCATTTATTGGAACAAGGTAAAAGCGTCTGCGTGCTGGAAGCCCATCGCACCGGTCATGGTGGCTCTGGGCGCAACGTCGGGCTGGTCAACGCCGGGATGTGGATTCCCCCGGACGAGATCGAGGCCGGTTTTGGCGAGGCGGTGGGCAGTCAGCTCAACCGCATGCTCGGTGCGGCACCGTCCCTGGTGTTCAGCCTGATCGACAAATACAACATCGATTGTCAGTTACGCCGCGAGGGCACCTTGCACATGGCGCATAACGCCCGTGGCGAGGCGGATTTGCGCAGCCGTGAAGAGCAGTGGAAGCGTCGTGGCGCGCCAGTGGAACTGTTGACGGGTGGCGCGTGCGAGCAGGCCACCGGCACCAAAAAGATCGCTGCCGCCTTGCTGGATCGGCGGGCCGGCACCTTGAATCCGATGGCCTACACCAGTGGTTTGGCCAACGCCGCCGTCGGCCTCGGTGGCCAACTGTTTGACCATTCGCCGGTCACCCAATTGGAGCGCCAGGGCCAGCGCTGGTCTGTACAAACTGCTCAGGGCGCGGTGCAGGCCGAGCAAGTGGTGATCGCCTCCAATGCCTACACCGAAGGCGAGTGGACCGAACTGCGGCGCAATTTCTTCCCCGGTTATTACTATCAGGTGGCGTCAGCACCGCTGACCGAGGACGCCGCACATCAAATCCTGCCGGGTGGGCAGGGCTCCTGGGACACCCGCCAGGTACTCAGCAGCATCCGCCGCGACGCCGATGGCCGGTTGTTGCTGGGCAGCTTGGGCAATGGCAACCAGAAACCGGCCTGGTTCCTCAAGGCCTGGGCCGATCGGGTGCAGCAACATTATTTTCCCTATCTTAAATCGGTGGACTGGGAATGCACCTGGACCGGTTGCATCGCCTTTACCCCGGACCATCTGATGCGTCTTTTTGAACCAGCGCCCGGTTTAGTGGCAGTCACCGGCTACAACGGACGCGGCGTGACCACCGGTAGCGTGGTGGGCAAAGCTTTCGCCGACTACCTGTGTCACCGCAATCCCCAGGCCTTGCCGATTCCATTTGCTCCGATGCAGCCGCTGGCCGGGGTGGGCCTGCGCAGTTGCTTATACGAGGCCGGGTTCTCGCTGTATCACGCGGGGCAATGTCTGCGTATTGTCATCTGATCAGCGAAATACCAGTAAGAAGGCAGCATTTTCTTAGCAAGCTACTAATCTGTATTGGTGCGACGCGTAGCAGTGGCGCACTGTAAATGTGCAGTTCCGTTACGCACATTGTTACAGATGCTCGGACTGTCGCTTGATGGCAGCCTGATATCAAACCGTGGAGAGGGTTGTACTTTTTCGATGCGTTGGTTGCACCTCTGCGAGCTAAAGGGTTGCACGTTCAATCAAAAGGCGTCGAAAGGCCTGTAATAACAATGACACCGTGTCTTTTTGAATAATAAAAACGCAATGGCACGCGCCTTGCTCTGGGCTTTCAAGTGAAAGTTTGAAGTGACGTTGCAGTGCCAATTCAACAAAAACCTCGGAGCACCACCTCATGTCCCAGACGTTTTACAAGAAAGGCTTTCTGGCCCTCGCAGTGGCAACTGCGTTGGGTGTTTCTGCGTTTGCTCAAGCTGATGTGAAGATTGGCGTAGCAGGGCCGATGACCGGTGCCAACGCGGCATTCGGTGAGCAGTACATGAAAGGTGCCCAAGCGGCGGCGGATGCGGTCAACAAGGCCGGCGGTATCAATGGCGAGAAAATCGTACTGGTCGCTGGTGACGATGCCTGCGAACCCAAGCAGGCTGTTGCCGTGGCCAACCGTCTGGCTGATCAGGAAAAAGTGATTGGTGTGGTCGGGCACTTCTGTTCGTCGTCCACCATTCCGGCCTCCGAGGTTTATGACGAAGCGGGGATTATTGCGATCACTCCAGGCTCCACCAACCCTCAAGTGACCGAGCGAGGCCTTTCCGCCATGTTCCGGATGTGCGGGCGTGACGACCAGCAAGGCATCGTGGCAGGCGATTACATCGTCGATGTGCTCAAGGGCAAGAAGGTCGTCGTTCTGCACGACAAGGACACCTACGGGCAGGGCCTTGCTGATGCTACCAAGGCACAGCTGACCAAACGCGGCGTGACCCCGGTCCTGTACGAAGGCCTGACTCGTGGCGAGAAAGATTTCAGCGCCGTAGTGACCAAAATCCGCGCCGCTGGCGCTGACGTCGTTTACTTCGGTGGCTTGCACCCGGAAGCCGGACCACTGGTTCGTCAACTGCGTGAGGCCGGGCTCAAAGATGTCAAGTTCATGTCCGATGATGGCGTAGTGACCGATGAACTGGTGACCACTGCTGGTGGCGCGCAATACGTCGACGGCGTCTACATGACCTTCGGCGCCGACCCGCGCCTGCTGCCAGACAGCAAGGTGGTGGTGGATGAGTTCCGCAAGGCCGGCACCGAGCCTGAGGGCTACACCTTGTACGCCTATGCCTCGATCCAGACCCTGGCTGCCGGCTTCAACGGTGCCAAGTCCAACAAGGGCGAAGATGCGGCCAAGTGGCTGAAGGCAAACCCTGTGAAGACCGTGATGGGCGAGAAGGCTTGGGACGCCAAGGGCGACTTGAAAGTCTCCGACTACGTGGTTTACCAGTGGGACAAGGATGGCAAGTATCACCAACTGGAAAAGCAGAAGTAATCCGAACCGACTGCATGACCTCTCTGTAGGCGCGAGCTTGCTCGCGAAGAACGTTAACGATGACGCGGGCATCCTGGATGCACGCGGCGCTCTCGGGTTTTTCGCGAGCAAACTCGCCCCTACAGGGGGTTAGTGCCGAGCCTCTGTTTTCCTCCTAGAAGAGCCGCACACCCACAGGTGTGCAGGTTCTCACTGCGTGAGATTGCGTTATGGATGGTATTTTCCTGCAGCAACTGGTCAATGGCCTGACCCTCGGGTCGGTCTATGGCCTGATCGCCATCGGCTACACAATGGTCTATGGCATCATTGGCATGATCAACTTCGCCCACGGCGAGGTTTATATGATTTCCGCTTACCTCGCGGCGATCAGTCTGGCTCTGCTGGCCTACTTCGGTATCGAATCCTTTCCGCTGCTCATTCTCGGCACCCTGGTGTTCACCGTCGTCGTCACCGGCGTCTACGGTTGGGTCATCGAGCGTGTCGCCTACAAACCGCTGCGTAACTCCACCCGACTGGCTCCGCTGATCAGCGCCATCGGTATTTCACTGATCCTGCAAAACTATGCGCAGATCGCCCAGGGCGCCAAGCAACAAGGCATTCCTACCCTGTTGGCCGGAGCCTGGAGAGTCGACATCGGCACCGGGTTCGTCCAGCTGACTTACACCAAAATCTTCATTCTGGTGGCGGCGTTCGCCGGGATGGCCTTGCTGACTTACATTATCAAGTACACCAAGCTCGGCCGCATGTGCCGCGCTACCCAGCAAGACCGCAAGATGGCTTCGATCCTCGGCATCAACACTGACCGGGTGATCTCTTACGTATTCGTCATTGGTGCAGCCATGGCGGCACTGGCCGGCGTGCTGATTACCCTGAACTACGGCACGTTCGACTTCTATGCCGGCTTTATCATCGGCATCAAGGCATTTACCGCAGCGGTACTCGGCGGCATCGGTTCCCTGCCTGGGGCCATGCTCGGCGGGATCATCCTCGGCATCTCCGAGTCGCTGTTCGCAGGGTTGATCAACTCTGACTACAAAGACGTGTTCAGTTTCTCGCTGTTGGTGGTGATTCTGATTTTCCGTCCTCAGGGCCTGCTCGGTCGCCCTCTCGTGGCGAAGGTATAAACATGTCTGCTGCCAAATCTATCGATATCAAGAAAAGTGTGGTCGATGCGGTCCTCGCCGGGCTGATTTCGTTGATCGTGTTCGGTCCGATCGTCGGCGTGGTGCTCGACGGCTACAGCTTTAACCTGCAACCGGCTCGCGTGGGCATTCTGGTGGCTATCGTGATGGCCGGGCGCTTTGCCATGAGCCTGTTCCTGCAAACCCCCAAGGGGCTACGGATTCTCCAGGGTTTTGAGAGCACCGGTTCCGGCGTGCATGTACAGGCGCCGGACTACAAGTCGCGGTTGCGCTGGATCATCCCGGCGCTGATCGTGATCGCCATCGTGTTCCCGTTCTTTGCCAACAAGTACTTGCTGACAGTGGTGATCCTCGGGCTGATCTACGTGCTGCTGGGCCTGGGCCTGAACATTGTGGTTGGCCTGGCCGGCTTGCTCGACCTGGGTTACGTGGCGTTCTACGCCATCGGTGCCTATGGCCTGGCTTTGGGCTATCAATACCTGGGCCTGGGCTTCTGGACGGTGCTGCCACTGGCGGCGATTGCGGCTGCGCTGGCCGGATGCTTACTCGGGTTCCCGGTGTTGCGAATGCACGGGGATTACCTGGCCATCGTGACGCTGGGCTTCGGTGAAATCATCCGTCTGGTGCTCAACAATTGGTTGTCGTTCACGGGTGGGCCGAACGGTATGCCAGTGCCATCGCCAACATTTTTCGGCCTGGAATTCGGGCGCAAGGCCAAGGACGGAGGGGTGCCGTTCCATGAGTTTTTCGGCCTGGACTACAACCCCAACGTTAAATTTCTGTTTATCTACATCGTGCTGTTCATCGTGGTGTTGCTGGTGCTGTACATCAAGCACCGCCTGACCCGCATGCCGGTGGGCCGCGCCTGGGAAGCCTTGCGCGAAGATGAAATCGCTTGCCGCTCCATGGGCCTGAACCACGTACTGGTGAAACTCTCGGCGTTCACCATTGGTGCCTCGACAGCTGGTTTGGCCGGGGTGTTTTTCGCCAGCTATCAAGGCTTCGTCAATCCGTCGTCGTTTACCTTCTTCGAGTCGGCGTTGATCCTTGCCATCGTGGTGTTGGGCGGCATGGGGTCGACGGTCGGCGTAGTGATCGCCGCCTTCGTGCTGACGGTGGCGCCGGAACTGCTGCGCAGCTTCTCCGAATACCGCGTGCTGCTGTTCGGCGTGCTGATGGTGGTGATGATGATCTGGCGCCCGCGCGGGCTGATCAGGATCAGCCGTACTGGTGTGACGCCACGCAAGGGGGTAGCGCCATGAGTAAGGAAGTCGTCCTCTGCGTGGAAAATCTGATGATGCACTTCGGTGGCATCAAGGCCTTGAGCGACGTGAGCCTCAAGGTCAAGCGCAACTCGATCTTCGCCCTGATCGGCCCCAACGGTGCCGGCAAGACCACGGTGTTCAACTGCCTGACCGGTTTCTACAAGGCCACCGGGGGCAAGATTGAACTCAATGTGCGGGGCAAGCAGACCAACGTCATCCAGTTGCTCGGTGAGTCGTTCAAACCCACCGACTTTGTCTCGCTCAAGAGCTTTGCCAGCCGGGTGTTCTACAAGATGTTCGGCGGTACTCACCTGGTGAACCGCGCGGGCCTGGCTCGCACCTTCCAGAACATTCGCCTGTTCAAGGAAATGTCGGTGCTGGAAAACTTGCTGGTGGCCCAGCACATGTGGGTCAACCGCAACATGTTGGCGGGCATCCTCAATACCAAGGGTTATCAGAAGGCTGAAAGTGACGCCCTGGACCACGCCTTTTACTGGCTGGAAGTGGTGGACCTGGTGGACTGCGCCAACCGTCTGGCTGGTGAACTGTCCTACGGCCAGCAACGCCGCCTGGAAATCGCCCGTGCCATGTGCACCCGGCCACAGATTATCTGCCTCGATGAACCGGCCGCGGGTCTCAACCCCCAGGAAACCGAAGCGCTGAGCGCCATGATCCGGCTGCTGCGGGACGAGCATGACCTGACCGTCGTGCTGATCGAACACGACATGGGCATGGTGATGAGTATTTCCGACCACATCGTGGTGCTTGACCACGGCAACGTGATCGCCGAAGGCGGCCCTGAGGCGATTCGCAACGATCCGAAAGTGATCGCCGCCTACCTGGGTGCTGATGAAGAGGAAGTGGTATGAGCGAGGCTGCTATGAGTGGAGCAATCCTCGAACTGAAGGACCTGGACGTGTTCTACGGGCCGATCCAGGCGCTGAAAAAGGTCTCGCTGCACATCAACGAAGGGGAAACCGTCAGCCTGATCGGCTCCAACGGCGCGGGCAAGTCCACGCTGCTGATGTCGATCTTCGGCCAGCCACGGGCCGAGTCCGGGCAGATTCTCTATCGCGGCGTGGACATTACCCACAAGTCTACTCACTACATCGCGTCCAATGGCATCGCCCAGTCGCCGGAAGGGCGGCGGGTGTTCCCTGACATGACCGTCGAGGAAAACCTGCTGATGGGCACCATCCCCATTGGCGACAAGTTTGCCAGCGAGGATATGCAGCGCATGTTCGAGCTGTTTCCACGGCTCAAGGAGCGGCGCAATCAGCGGGCCATGACCATGTCCGGTGGCGAACAGCAAATGCTCGCCATCGCCCGTGCGCTGATGAGTCGGCCCAAGCTGTTGCTGCTGGATGAGCCGAGCCTGGGGTTGGCGCCGATTGTGGTGAAACAGATTTTCGCCACGTTGCGGGAGCTGGCGAGTACCGGTATGACCATCTTTCTGGTGGAGCAGAACGCCAACCATGCGTTGCGGCTGTCTGACCGGGCGTATGTGATGGTTAATGGCGAGATCCGCCTCAGCGGTACCGGCAAGGAGTTGCTGGTCAATGAGGAAGTGCGTAACGCCTATCTGGGCGGGCACTAACAGTAAGTCATACGCTAACCGTAGGAGCTAGGCGTCCCCTCGCTCCTACAGTTTTTTGCGGCGTCCACAGGCTCTTCGCCAAATTGTGGAAAACAAATCTGAGCACCTCCCAAAGCGCGACATATTGCCGCCGCAAATCCCTGTTTTGTCACAGTTTTGACTTGTCCCCATTCGCTGTGGAACTGGCTGTGGGTAACGTGGGAGTAGCTGGCTGGAGGCCTTTGAATTCAAGGCTTACAGCGTCATGGTTGTTTTTTGATCAGGCGTTTTTTCGTGGCCTTCCACAGGTTTTGTCAACCTGTTCAAAGACACAGGTATATGACCAAAATATGTCGCTTCAGCCTGTGGATAAGTCTGTGACTAAACTCTGGAAGGACGTCTGTAGAGGCCGGAATGACTGGCCTGGAGCCATCGTCCCCATCCCTGCTTTTGCGACAGGGCTACATACGCCTCGGTCAAGGTCAAGCAAAAAACTTTTTGAATCCCTCTGAAAGCCTTGAATACAGCGGCTTGGCAGGTTTTGCACTTGCCCCCAAAGACTGTGGACGGGGCTGTGGATAACATGCGCGTATATGGCTGAGAGCCACGGTTTATATGGCTTGAAGGGCGCTGGCTGAAAATTGACCAGTTGTGTGGCGCCTTGTCACCGTATTGGTTGCCGCCAGGGCGGTGTGCGGGCATTCTGCTTGCTGGTTTTTTTATCCCTCTGGCTGCTCAAAGCCCCCCCGCAAGGAGAACACCATGACCAATACGTTGTTTATTACCGGCGCAACTTCCGGTTTTGGTGAAGCCTGTGCCCGGCGTTTTGCCCAAGATGGCTGGAAGTTGGTGCTCACCGGTCGTCGCGAAGATCGCCTCAATGCCCTGTGCACCGAGCTTTCGCAACAGACTGAAGTCCATGGCCTGGTGGTGGACGTGCGTGACCGCAAGGGTATGGAAGAGGCGATTGCCAGCCTGCCGCCGTCCTTCAGCAAACTGCGCGGGTTGATCAACAATGCCGGCCTGGCCGTGGGCACGGACCCTGCGCCCAAGTGCAACCTGGACGATTGGGAGACCATGGTCGACACCAACGTCAAAGGCCTGCTGTACACCACCAACCTGTTGCTGCCGCGCCTCATCGCCCATGGCCGTGGCGCCGGGATCATCAACCTGGGCTCCATCGCTGGCAACTATCCGTATCCGGGCAGCCATGTGTATGGCGCGACCAAGGCCTTCGTCAAACAGTTCTCCCTGAACCTGCGCTGCGACCTGCAAGGCACCGGCGTGCGGGTGACCAACATCGAGCCGGGCCTGTGTGAAAGCGAGTTTTCCCTGGTGCGCTTTGCCGGTGACCAGGCGCGTTACGACGCCACCTACGCCGGCGCCGAGCCGATCCAGCCACAGGACATCGCCGACACGATCTTCTGGGTGCTCAACACGCCGGCACACGTCAACATCAACCGCCTGGAGCTGATGCCGGTGAGCCAGACCTGGGCCGGGTTTTCCATTGAACGCGGGGCCAAGGGCTAAAACGGTAGCCGAGGTGGCGTTTGTGGCGAGGGGGCAAGCCCTCTCGCCACAGGGTATTCGCTGGCCTGAAAGGATGTGGCAAATCGGCCAAAACAGGACATAAGGTACACTCCCATCCTGGAAACCCCGCCGCGCTCTGCGGTTTTAAGGTTTTGACAGGAGGATATGTGAGTAACCGAGGTGAGCAGTCGCTGCTCAAACAATCGACTGTACTGATGTTCGCCGTGGCGATCGGCGGTATTGTCACGGGCGTTGTATCTGGCTCCCAATCCATTTTATTCGATGGCTTTTTCTCGCTGATCGCAACCTTCATCAAGGTGCTGATGCTGATCACTGCCAAGCTGATCGCCAAGAAAAGCAACGACCGCTTCCAGTTCGGCTACTGGCACCTGGAGCCCATGGTGCTGCTGATCGAGGGCAGCTTTCTGCTGTTGATCGCCATCTACGCGTTTCTTAACGGTGTGTTCGGCATTATCAATGGCGGGCGTGAGATTGAGTTGGGTCTGGTGATCATTTATGCGGCGGTGTTTACCGTCGTCGAGTTCACCTATTTCTTCTATGTGCGTTACCGCAACCGCACGCTCAAGTCGACGCTGATCCAGTTCGACAACATCAGTTGGCTGGTGGACGCTATGTTGTCTGTGGGCCTGCTGGTGAGCTTTCTTGCTGCGCTGCTGCTCAAGTCCCAGGGTTATGGCGAGTGGGCCGTGTATGTCGACCCGTTGATCCTCATCCTGCTCGCCCTGAGCATGCTGGCACCGGCCTTCAAGATTCTGCGCCCGGCCTTGCGTGATGTGCTGGGGATTGTGCCGGATCAACTGGACGGCAAGGTGCGCCAGGTGATGGACGCGGCCAAGGAACGGCATGGTTTCGAGGATTACGTGTCCTACGTGCAGAAACACGGTCGAGCGCGGTTTATCGAGATTCACGTGGTGTTGCCAGCGGATTATCCGGTGGCCAATGTCGCGACCCTTGATGGGCTGCGTGAAGAGATATCCACAGAGCTGGGCAAGGCTGATGCCGCGCGTTGGCTGACCATCAGCTTTACCGGGGACAGGAAGTGGGTAGCTTGATCGTTAGCCTGAGGTGAGGCCCGAAAGATCAGCCGAGATACTCGACCAACCCCCGATAACAAGTCGCTAAATGATAAGGCGTAGTCGACGGCATATCCCGTCGACTCACTTTACCCTTGGCGTCCAGGCACTCATTCCAGCCCTTCAAATGCAGGAACCGCTGCTGCAACGCCTGCAACTGGCGCAGCAATAACGCTTCACTGTCGGGCCGCAAGGTCAGCGCACGCAGGTATTCGGCCTGGGCCCAGATACGTTGGGTGGCATCGCGAACCGTGCCGTCCAGGGCCAACATGCCCGTCACCGCGCCGGTCGATTTATCCACACCCATTTGCTCGGCATAGGCAAACGCTCGGGTCAGTGACGTGTGCAACGGCGTTCCGCGCAGCAAGTCCGAAGATTCCAACAAGAAGAACCACTCGAACTGGTGCCCAGGCTCAAACCAGTTATCCACAGCGCCCAACGGCTTCTCCAGCATCACGCCATGCTGGCGGTCGATGAAGTGCTTTTGCATCGCCGTCGTCAGGGCCAGAAGGGCACTTTGCACGTGCGTATCTTCACGCACCGCAAGGGTGGCGAGGAAGCCTTCGGCCAAGTGCATCAGCGGGTTTTGCAGGGGGCCGGACTTGAGGGATGACCAGTCGCGCTCCAGTACCGCGTCATACAAGCCATCGCTCGTGGCGAATCGCTCGGCAACCACTTCCAGGGCGGCATTGAGCACCGACTCCACCAACGGCTCGCGAACCTTGGCCCAGTAATGGGCGCAGGCGAAGATGATGAAGGCGTGGGTGTAGAGGTCTTTGCGTTGATCCAGCGGCTTGCCATGGGCGTCGATGCTGTAGATCCAGCCACCGTGTTCGGCGTCGTGGAAGTGCCGCTGCAAGGAACGAAACAGAGCCGCCGCCCGCTCTTCGGCAAACGCCGCGTCGGGTTCGCCGATCAGGCTGGCAAACAGATACAGCTGCCGGGCGCAGGCCATGGCGCGGTAGCGTTGCGGGGGCAAGGGGCGATGGTCGGCGTCCAGGGCCTCAAAGGGCACAGCCAGGTCAGCATTCCAGCCAGGACCGAGCCAGAGCGGCACGATCAGGTCGTTGAAATGCGTGAACACGGCGTTTAATTGAGGCTTGAGGGCAGAGCTTGGAGCGTCGGGCATCGGCTGGCGTCGTCACGGCAGGGGCGGTTGCGCGCATGGTAGCAGAGAGGCAGCTGCAAGCTTCAAGCTTCAAGCGGCAAGAAAGCGTCAATCGGCTTTTAACTTGCAGCTTGAAGCTTGCGATTTTTAGCCAGCGAGTAGCCACACTCCGGTCGCCGCCGAAGCCGCCCCGGCAACCCGCACCAGTGGCGCCGCTGCTGTTGGCAGCAAACGTACCACGGCATAACCGGCCGCATGCAGCGCGGCCGTCGCAGCCACAAAGCCTGCGGCATACGTCCAAGGGCTGGACATGTCAGGTAGCTCCAGGCCATGCGCCACGCCATGGAACAGCGCAAACAGAGCCGTCGCCGCAACCGCTACCACCATCGGCGGGCGAATCGCCAGCGCCACGGCAAGACCCAGCGCCAGCACCGAAGCGGCAATCCCGTTTTCCAGGGCCGGTAACGCCAGGCCTTCAAAACCCAGCATCCCACCAATCAGCATGGTGCCTACAAAGGTGCACGGCAGTGCCCAGCGGGCGGCGCCTTTTTGTTGCGCAGCCCACAGGCCGACGGCAACCATCGCCAGCAGATGGTCGATGCCGCCGAGGGGGTGGCTGATGCCAGCCACCAGGCCATTGTCGCCATGGCCCGGATGAGCAAAGGCCAGGGCCGGGGCAAGTAGCAGGGTGAGGGCGCCGAACAGTTTCTTGAGACTCATGGACAGGTTCCTTGTTGGGATGGTCAGACTGCAGTCAGCAGGCCCTGGCGTTCGATGAAGGCGACGATTGCTTCCAGGCCAACGCCGGTTTTCTGGTTGCTGAAGACAAAGGGTTTTTCGCCGCGCATGCGTTTGGTATCGCTGTCCATCAGTTCCAATGAGGCGCCGACCAGGGGCGCCAGGTCGATCTTGTTGATCACCAGCAAATCGGATTTGCAGATCCCCGGGCCCCCCTTGCGCGGCAGCTTGTCGCCGGCCGACACATCGATCACGTAGATGGTCAGGTCCGACAGCTCGGGGCTGAAGGTGGCGGACAGGTTGTCGCCACCGGACTCCACCAGGATCAGGTCCAGGCCGGGAAAACGCCGGTTCAGTTGATCCACCGCTTCCAGGTTGATGGAGGCGTCTTCGCGAATTGCCGTGTGCGGGCAGCCGCCGGTTTCTACGCCGATGATTCGCTCGGGGGCCAAGGCTTGATTGCGCACCAGGAAGTCGGCGTCTTCGCGGGTATAGATATCGTTGGTGACCACCGCCAGGTTGTAGCGATCACGTAGCGCCAGGCACAGGGCCAGGGTCAGGGCGGTCTTGCCGGAGCCGACCGGGCCGCCGATACCGACACGCAGGGGTTGTGTGTTCATGTGTTTCTCCTAGGAACGAAACAGGCGGCTGTACTGGCGCTCATGGGCCATGCACGCCAGGGACAGGCCGAACGCGGCGCTGCCGTAATGGTGGGGGTCGATCTGGCTGGCGTGTTGCTGGGCTTGTTGCAGCAGCGGCAGCAGTTCGCTGGTCAGGCGCTGGGCGGCTTGTTGGCCCAGGGGCAAGGTTTTCATCAGCACGGCCAGTTGGTTTTCCAGCCAGCTCCATAGCCAGGCCGCGAGTGCGTCGTCCGGGTTGATGCCCCAGGCACGTGCGGCCAAGGCCCAACCCAGGGCCAGGTGCGGTTCGCCCAGTTGGCCGAGAAACTCGCGGGCCGCGTCATCCAGCTCCGGCAAGCCGTTAAGCAACTGTTGCAAGGAATAGCCCATCTGCCGGCTCTCCTGAAACAGCTCGCGGGTTTCGCGACTGGCGCGGTGTTCTTCACACAGTTGCAGCAGTCGCGGCCAGTCCTGCTCGGCGGCGGCTTGGCAATGGGCGAGCAGCAGCGGCGCTTCGAAGCGGGCGAGGTTGAGCAGCAATTGGTCGCTGATCCAGCGCCGGGCACTGGCAGGGTCGCACACGCGGGCTTGCTCCACGGCCATCTCCAGGCCCTGGGAATAGCTGTAGCCGCCAATCGGCAATTGCGGACTGGCCAGGCGCAGCAGCGCCCAGGCTGGGTTCATGGGCGCACGCCGAACTGATGCAATTTGGGCGGATAGTTGAAGTCTTCGTCGCCGTGGCGCGAATGATGATGGCCGCCGCCATAGGCGCCGTGCTCCGGTTGAAACGGTGCCTCGATGGTTTCAGTGGTGGCCCCTAGCTGGTCGAGCATGGCCTTGAGCACGTAGTCATCGAGCAGGCGCAGCCAGCCGTCGCCCACTTGCAGGGCGACGTGGCGGTTACCCAGGTGGTAGGCAGCGCGCGTCAGTTCGAAGGCATTGCTGCAGGTGACATGCAGCAGTTGTTCAGGCCGCGCGCAGACACGTACGACACGTCCGTCTTCAGCCTGCAGGCATTCGCCATCGTGAAGGGGCGGCTGACCGCGCTCCAGAAACAGGCCGACGTCTTCACCGTCGGCACTGAAACAGCGTAGGCGGCTTTTGCTGCGCGCCTCGAAATTCAGCAGCAGTTGGGCGGCCCAGAGGGTTTGGGGGGCGATTCGGCGGTGGATCACCAGCATCAGAAAGCTTCCAGCTATGAGCGATAAGCAAGCTAGAGCAAGGGGCTTGCCAATCACGCCAGGAGTGGGAATTCCCTGTAGGCAGGCACCTTGTGCCACCTGATGAAGCAGGGGGCTGTTCCAGGATGTTTCATTTTGGTGCGCGCGTGGATTTATAGCACCGGATTCGAGCGTTCGGCGTTGAATTACACTGCGCTGCGCATGAAACTTCTTTCATCTTTCGGGAAGGTGGGCAGTTTCAGATTTATCCCACGGACTTGCAGGATTAGGTGTTCGTTGAGTTACGCGCTGTTTCATTAGGATTCCGCTCCGTATTTAATCCTTAGCGGTCTCCACCATGTTCAAATCATTTTTTTGTTTGATTATTGTCAGCCTCTCGATCGCCATTTCATCGGTCTCGGCCAATCTCCAGCGGCCAGCCTCACTCGGTTCGTCGCCTTCCATCGACAACGTGATCGATCGCGCCCACGAACTGCTGGGCACGCCCTATAAAATGGGCGGCGCATCGGTGTCCCAGGGCTTCGATTGCAGCAGCTTCCTGGTCTATTTGTTCAAGACCGAAGCCAATATTCATCTGCCTCGCACTACTGTGGCGATGCACCGTTCAGCGGCGGCCACGGTCAAGCGCGATTCGCTGCAACCGGGTGATGCGGTGTTTTTCAGGGGTAATGGTCGCGGCCAAGTCAGCCATGTAGGCCTTTATATAGGTGAGGGCAAGTTCATTCACTCGCCTCGAACCGGAAAGAGTATTCGGATAGATTCACTGGCCAACAGCTATTGGAAGAAGAACTTCACCACGGCCAAGCGTTTTTACGCCGTGCGCTGAGTTATTCGGTGCTGCCCAGTCCTTGCCAGTGCTTGAGGCCGATAAAGATAAAGCGCAACTGCTGGGTGATTTTGGCCTGTGGCGTCAGGTGCGCCGGCAGGGCTTCGGCGGGCGGGTCGATGATGTCGGGCAGGGTGGCAAACACGCTTTTGACGATCAGGTCGGCCATGACGTGCAAACCCTCGGCATCCAGGTGTTGCAGCTTGGGCATCAAGGTCAGGTCGGCCGCAAGGTCCGAGGTGATGTCTTCACGCAAGGCACCGATAGCTTGGCGTACTGCCAGGCAGCCACCGTATTGTTCTCGGGCCAGGAACAGGAATTGCGAGCGGTTAGCGGCTACGACGTCGAGAAAAATTCGCACCGAGGCATCGATGATGCCGCCCATGACGAACTCGTTATGACGCACCAGGCGAATCGTTGCGCGAAAGGTTTGGCCGACTTCGTTGACCAATACCAGGCCCAATTGATCCATATCGGCAAAGTGGCGGTAGAAACCGGTGGGCACGATGCCAGCGGTCTTGGCCACTTCTCGCAGGCTCAGGCTGCCGAACCCACGGCCACACTCCATCAAATGGCGGGCTGCGTCCATCAGGGCGAGGCGGGTCTGTTGCTTCTGTTCGGCGCGGGGCAGCATTGGCAGGCAGGCTTTGTGGACAAGGACAGCGTCGCACTCTAGCAAAACAACTTTACTGGCGTCGAACTTGAGGCGGGGCAAAGGTGTTGCGGATCACACAAAGTCAAAGCCCGATCCAGAGATCGGGCTTTTTTCCAGGGCCAGCACGGGCTTAACTCGCTGCTTGATGCAGTTCTTGCAGACGGTCAGCACCGCCTTCGGCAACAGCGTTACGTTCCATCAGGCGATCAGCACCGCCTTCAACCAGACCTTTCTGTTCCAGGCGATCACGGCCGCCTTCGGCAACAGCGTTACGTTCCAACAGGCGATCAGCGCCGCCTTCAACCAGGCCTTTCTCTTCCAGGCGATCACGGCCACCTTCGGCAACGCCTTCGGTGTAAGCACGTTTGTTGGCTTGTTCGGCGCCGCCTTCAACCAGACCTTTCTGTTCCAGGCGATCACGACCACCTTCGGCCAGGGTCTGGCTGATGTGTGCGGCGTCAGTCTTGATTTGTGGGGTGACCTGTTCAGCGGCTGGCAGGGCAAATGCGCTGGTAGCCAGGACGGACAGTGCGAAGCTAAGCAGTAGTTGGCGTTTCATGAGAGGTTGCTCCTTGGGAGGGCGATAAATTGGGTACAGGGCTAATGCTACTCTCGATAAGTTGATATAAAAGTTCATAAAGACAATGGTAATAATCAACAGAATTGATTGTTCTCGGCAAAGGCTCTAGATCCGGCCTCTCAAGCACGGGCTTTTGCACCGTGCTGGGTATTTTCGACACGATCGTGGGTAACAACGGTGCGCCGTCGATGGTTGAGACCGTCCGATTGGTCAGGAAAAGCGGTTTTTTCAGCTTAATTGGCGCTTGGGTTAAACCCCCAGGCCGTTTGTCAGTCGTAGCCATATAAGCTGTAGTCCTAAGGTGCGCCGCAACGCGCACGCTCAGCCGTATTCAGGAGCCCTGTGCAATGACGCGCACTCGTAAAATTCTCGCCTGGAGCTGCGCCAGCTTCGCTCTGTTAATTGCCGTCGTGGTATTGATCCTGGTGTTCTTCGATTGGAACCGGATCAAGCCCCCCCTCAACGCCAAGGTCTCCGAAGAGCTGCATCGCCCCTTTGCCATTAATGGCAACCTGGCCGTGGTCTGGCAGCGCGAGCCTGACGAAGGTGGCTGGCGCGCCTGGATTCCCTGGCCCCACGTAGTGGCCGAGGACCTGACCCTGGGCAACCCCGAGTGGTCGAAAAAGCCGCAGATGGTCACGTTGAAACGTGTGGAGTTACGCATCGCGCCGTTGCCATTGCTCGCCCAGCGCGTGGTCATTCCGCGTATTGACCTCACCGAACCGAGCGCCGAGTTGCAGCGCCTGGCCGACGGCCGTGCCAACTGGGCCTTCCAGTTTGACCCCAAGGACCCCAATGCAGAGCCGTCCAACTGGGTGGTAGACATCGGCGCCATTGGTTTCGACAAGGGCCACGTCACCCTCGACGACCAAACCCTCAAGACCCAGCTCGATGTGTTGATCGACCTGCTGGGCAAACCGATTCCCTTCAGTGAAATAGTCGGTGATAGCGACACCAAAAAAGCCCAGGAGAAGGGCTCGGTGCCACAGGATTACGCCTTCGGCCTCAAGGTCAAAGGCCAATACCACGGTCAGAAACTAGCCGGCACTGGCAAGATCGGTGGCCTGCTGGCCTTGCAGGACGCGACCAAGCCGTTCCCGCTGCAAGCCCAGGTGAAGATCGCCGACACGAGCATTGCCTTGGCCGGCACCCTGACCGACCCGCGGAACCTCGGCGCCCTGGATCTACGCCTGAAACTGTCCGGCAGCAGCCTGGGCAACCTGTACCCGCTGACGGGCGTCACCCTGCCGGATTCGCCGGCCTATTCCACCGACGGCCACCTGATCGCCAAGCTGCATGAGGCGGGCGGTGCGTCGTTCCGCTACGAGAACTTCAACGGCAAGATCGGCAGCAGTGATATCCACGGCAACCTGGCGTACGTCGCCAGCCAGCCGCGGCCCAAGCTCAGCGGTGCGCTGGTGTCCAATCAACTGCTGCTGGCTGACCTTGCGCCCTTGATCGGCGCCGACTCCAACGCCAAGCAAAAAGCCCGGGGCGGGATGAGCAAGCAGCCGGCGACCAAGGTGCTGCCGGTGGAAGAGTTCCGCACCGAGCGCTGGCGCGACATGGACGCCGATGTTGAACTCACCGGCAAACGCATCGTCCACAGCGCCGACTTGCCGTTCACCGATCTCTACACGCACCTGGTGCTCAATGATGGCGAATTGAGCCTGGAACCCCTGCGTTTTGGCGTGGCCGGAGGCAAGCTCGACGCGCAGATTCGCCTCAATGGCCGCGTCACGCCTATGGACGGCCGGGCAAAGCTGACGGCGCGCAACTTCAAGCTCAAGCAGCTGTTTCCCACTTTCGAGCCGATGAAAACCAGCTTCGGTGAACTCAATGGCGATGCCGATATCGCCGGGCGCGGGAACTCCGTGGCGGCGCTGCTGGGTAGTGCCAATGGCGATCTGAAGATGTTGATCAACGACGGCGCCATCAGCCGCAGCCTGATGGAAATCGCCGGGCTCAACGTGGGTAACTACGTGGTCGGCCGCCTATTTGGCGACAAGGAAGTGAAGATCAACTGCGCGGCGGCGGACTTCGGCATCAAGACCGGCCTGGCCACCACTCGGCTGTTTGTGTTCGATACCGAGAACGCCATCATCTACGTTGATGGCACGGCGAATATGGCCAGCGAACAACTGGATCTGACCATTACACCCGAGTCCAAAGGCTTTCGGCTGTTTTCCCTGCGTTCACCGCTGTACGTCGACGGGCCATTTATCAAGCCCAATGCCGGGGTGAAAGCGGTGCCGTTGATGTTGCGGGGGGCGGGGATGGTCGCGCTGGGTGTGATCGCAGGTCCTGCTGCTGGCTTGCTGGCGCTGGTGGCGCCAAGTGGCGATGAGCCCAACCAGTGTGCACCGTTGCTGCAACAGATGAAGGAAGGCAAGGCCCCGAAGACGGTGAAAGGCTGAAGCGGTGGTGATCACTCCCACGCTCCGCGTGGGAATGATCGTGGGAAAGGTTTACAGGTCCTGCAGAATATCCGCCATGTCATCGGCGTGTTCTTCTTCCTGGGCCAGGATGTCTTCGAAGATCCGCCGGGTGGTCGGATCTTTATCGCCGATGTACTGGATGATCTCGCGGTAGCTGTCCACCGCGATCCGCTCGGCCACCAGGTCTTCGTAGACCATTTCCTTCAAGGTATTGCCCGCAACGTATTGCGCGTGGGAATTCTTCGACAGCAGGTCCGGGTTGAATTCCGGCTCGCCGCCCAACTGCACGATGCGCTCAGCCAGCTTGTCGGCGTGCTCAGCTTCCTGCTTGGCATGCTCCAGGAACTCCTCGGCGGCGACATGGGCTTTAATGCCGTTGGCCATAAAGTAATGACGCTTGTAGCGCAGCACGCAGACCAGTTCCGTGGCCAGCGACTCGTTAAGCAGGCGCAGGATTTCCTGGCGGTTGGCGTCGTAGCCTTCGGTTACGGCGCCGTTCTCGACGTTCTTGCGCGCGCGCGCTCGCAATGTGGCTACGTCAGACAAATGTGAGTCAGTCATCTCATTCTCCTCAGGGCGATATCCGGTTTGCGCCACGCTCTGACGGCGTGATCGCTCCAAGTTGTGAGTGCCGCGTCACACAAAAAGTTTTATCGGATGTCACTGCGCGTGCCCGGACAGCCGCGCCTCCTCCTGTAACCACTGGAAAAACGCCCTGACCGGTGGGTGCCGCTCGCGTCCAGGTACGCATAGCGCGCTGTAACCCGCGCCGTCGACGCTGACCTGGGGCCTATAAGGCACCAGCAAACCGCTGGCCACGCTTTGTGAAACCAGGATGTTACTGGCCAACACCAGGCCCTGGCCGGCAATCGCCGCTTGAAGGGCGTAGTGCTCTTCGTCGTATTCGCGTATCGGCCTGGCTTGCTGCAGCCAATGCTCGCCGGCCTTGTCACACCAGGCTTGCCAGCCCAAGGCGTAGAGCTTGGAGTTGTGCCAGCGCACGCTGATCAGCGTCGGGGCCTGAGTGCTTGCCAATGCCACTTGTTCGGGTGAGCCATAGACCGCGAAACACTCATCGAACAGGCACAGGCTGTACAGGTTGAGGTAATTGTCGAGACTGTAGCGAATCACCAGGTCGATACTGGCGTCTTGTTGCAAATCCACCACGTCGCAGTGGGTGTCCAGGCGCAGGTTGATCCCCGGATGAGCGGCATAAAAACGCCCCAGCCGTGGCACCAGCCACAGGGCGGCGAAGGCCGGTGTCGTGGAAAGCGTGAGGTTGCCGACGCTGCGTTGCGGGCGCAGGGTGTCGACGCTTTGCGCTACCTCCAGCAGCGCGCCGTGCAGGCTGTGGAACAACCGCTCGCCACATTCGGTCAGCCTTACCTTGCGCGGCAGGCGTTCGAACAGCGCCACCCCCAGCCAGGTTTCCAGGGAGCGGATCTGATGGGACACCGCCGTCGGCGTCACTGACAGTTCCAGGGCTGCCGCCTTGAAGCTGAGCAGGCGCGATGCGGATTCAAAGGCGCGCAGGGCGGTGAGGGGCAGCGAGGCAAACATGGCGGGCTCCATGGATGATTTTATTTCATCCGGCGTAACTATTGCTCATTTGTTGGGTGGACTCGACAGCACTAGTTTGCTGGTAAGAAAGTCGACCATTCAGGTCGCCTGAGTCTATCCCGTGAAGGTCTTACAGATGAATAGAATGCTTGCGATCCATGCCAGCCCCCGTGGCGAGCGCTCCCACTCCCGGCGCCTGGCGGAAGTGTTTCTCGACACCTGGCAAACCGCCAACCCTGATGCGCGGCTGACCCGCCGCGAAGTCGGTCGGGCCTTTATCCCCCATGTCAGCGAAGCTTTCGTCGCGGCGAACTTCTACCCCGAACCCCATGCGCGCCCCCTGGCCATGCAGGCAGACCTGCAATTGAGCGATGAACTGGTGGGCGAGTTGATCGGTCACGACCTGTTGGTGATTTCCACACCGATGTACAACTTCGGCCTGCCCAGCGGGCTCAAGGCCTGGATCGACCACATTGTGCGCATGGGTCTGACCTTCAACGTCACTCAGGACATCCAGGGCATTGCCCAATACCAGCGTTTGCTGCTGGGCAAGAAGGCGCTGATCATCACCAGTCGCGGCGGCAGTGGGTTTGGTCCGGGGGGCGAGAACGAAGCGATGAATCACGCTGATCCACACCTGCGCACAGCCCTGGGCTTTGTTGGCATCGACGACATCACTGTGATTGCCGCCGAAGGTGAAGAGTCCGTCGCAGAGGCGTTCCGCCGCTCCAGTGATGAAGCCGAGCGCCAGTTGCGCGTGTTGGCGCGGGCGTTCTGAGGAGGCCTGAACTTTTCTACTGATCACCGTCGCAGTGGTGGGGCTCAAGTAATGTCATGAGTTGGTCGTTAATTCGTCATATTGGTTTGCCGGCGGTTCGTCTAGGATGGCGCTCATCGGCTCACTTTCAAGGACGTTCGCCCCATGCCACAGTCATTGGCAACACGTTATCCCCTGGTGCTGGTGCCGGGCATGCTCGGGTTTGTGCGCCTGGTGGTGTACCCGTACTGGTACGGTATTGTCCCGGCGTTGCGCGCGGGCGGCGCGCAGGTCGTTGCGGTGCAGGTGGCGCCGCTCAACTCCAGCGAGGTGCGTGGCGAGCAGTTGCTGGCGCAGATCGAGACGATTCGCCGGGAAACCGGTGCCGATAAGGTCAACTTGATCGGCCATAGCCAGGGCTCGCTGACGGCGCGTTATGCGGCGGCAAAGCGTCCGGAGTGGGTGGCGTCGGTGACATCGGTGGCCGGCCCCAATCATGGCTCGGAACTGGCGGATCACATCCATAGGCATTACCCGGCCAACAGCGCCAAGGGCCGAATCATGAGTGTGGTGCTACGGCTGATCGGTGCCGTGATGAGCCTGCTGGAAACCGGTTACCGCGGTCCGCGTTTTGCGGCGGATATCCACGCCTCTCATCAGTCGCTGACCAGTGAAGGCGTGGCCCTGTTCAATCGCCAGTATCCCCAGGGGCTGCCGGATACCTGGGGCGGGCAGGGCGCCGGGGAGGTCAACGGGGTGCGTTACTACTCCTGGTCCGGCACCTTGCAGCCGGGCAAGACCGATCGCGGGCGCAACCTGCTGGACGGCACGAACCGCAGTTGCCGGTTGTTTGCCCGCACATTTGTCCGGGAGAAAGGCCAGTGCGACGGCATGGTCGGGCGCTACAGTTCGCACCTGGGAACGGTGATCGGCGATAACTACCCGCTGGACCACTTCGATATCGTCAACCAGTCACTGGGGCTGGTGGGTAAGGGCGCGGAACCGATCCGGTTGTTTACCGAGCATGCCCAGCGGTTGAAGGCTGCCGGGATTTAGCCAGCAACCCTGACCTTGCCCCCAATCGGCGTGGTCCAACGCTCCGACAAAATCACCCCACCCAAGGTCAGCACTCCGCCCACCAGGTGATACAGCGCCAACTGCTCCTTCAGCACCACCGCCGCAATCAGCGCGGTAATCAATGGCAGTAGATTGAAAAACAATGTGGTGCGGCTTGGCCCCAGGGTCTTGACCGAATGCATCCAGGCCAAGGGCGCGATCATCGAGGCCAGCAGGCAGGCGTACAGCACCAGCGGGATATTCGACCAGCCCAGTCCGGTTTTTTCGGATACGAGGAATAGCGGAAACAGCACCACCACCGCCACCAGCACCTGCAAATACAGCAACACCAGCGGTGGCAGGCGCAACTGCCATTTTTTCAGCAGCGTGCTGTAGATCGCGTAGGCCAGTGTGGCCACCAGCATCATGCCGTCACCCAGGTTCAGCCCGTGTTGCAGTAGTGCGCCAAGGCTGCCGGACGAAACCACCACCAGCACCCCGGCGAACGACAGCACGGCACCGGTCAATGCACCCAATGTCAGGCGCTGGCCGAGGCTGATGATGGCGGCGGCGAGGGTCATCAGCGGCATCAGCGACAGGATGATGCCCATGTTGGTGGCCGTGGTCAGGGTTGCGGCGTAATACGCGAGGCTCTGATACACCGCCATGCCCAGCACACCGAGGATGAAAATCTTGCCGAGGTTGGGGCGAATCAACGGCCAGTTGGCAATGACCGGCTTGAGCATGAATGGGGTGAACAGAATTCCCGCCAGCAGCCAGCGGTAAAAGCCGATCTCGGCGGGGAAGATCGAACCCACCGCGAGCTTGTTGATCACGGTATTGCCAGCCCAGATAAAAATGGCCAGTAACGGATAAGCGTATTGCATCGAAAGGAACCAGAAACGTTAGTGAGCGATGATTATCCTTTGTCTGGATCGAAGCCTATACTTCGATACGGCCATCCGACCTTTGAATCCAGACAATATGCGCAAGAAGTACATCAACCTTCCCGATTTCGCCGCGCTGCCGGCCCCGGTGTACTTCCGCTACTCCGAATTCGAGGCCGACACCCACGCCAGTGCCCACCAGCACGCCTGGGGCTCCCTGGATTACTCGGCCCGTGGCGTGATGCGCTTTGAAGTGGCCGGCAGCCGCTTCATGTCGCCGCCGCAATACGCAGTGTGGATTCCGCCGAACACCCAGCATAGTTCCTACAACGCCCAGGCAATTGTCTACCGCTCGGTGTATCTCGCGCCGGAACTCTGCGAACAACTGCCCAAAGCGCCGTGCACCCTGACCATCAGCGACATCCTCAAGGCGATCCTCAGTGATTTCGCCGAGCGCGACGTGAACATCCCTCAGAACGATGCCGACGTGCGCCTGGCCCAGGTTTTGGTGGACCAACTCAAGCAGGCGCCGGTGCATGATTGTTTCCTGCCTTACGCCAGCAACCCCGGCCTGCTCAGCGTGCTGGAAGGGATGCAGGCTGCGCCTGGCGACAACCGGCCGTTGGCGCAGTGGGCGGTCCAGGTGCATGTCAGTGAGCGCACCCTGGCCCGGCAATTTGTTCGCGAACTGGGCATGAGTTTCGGCGAGTGGCGCCAGCGCCTGCGTTTCCTGGCGGCCATCGAATTACTGGATAGCACCCGCAGCGTCCAGGAAGTGGCTTTTGACTTGGGCTACAGCACCGCGTCGGCCTTTATCGCCATGTTTCAGCGTCAGGCCGGCTGCACGCCGGAGCACTATCGACGGACGAATATACGTAGCAGGTGAAGGTGTAACAGGCTTTGTCTACACTGCAGGGGAGGCCGTGCTCCTCGGCACGGTAACAGGGAGAAAACTCCATGAAGATGTTGCGTATTCCGTTGTTGATGATGGGCTTGCTGATCTGTTCCCAGGGTTTTGCTGCAACTGCCCAGCAAAACAAAATGACCACCTGCAACGCCGAAGCCACCACCAAGACGCTCAAGGGTGATGAGCGCAAAGCCTACATGAGCACCTGCCTCAAGGCCGCTCCGGCTGCCAACGATGCCAAGACATTGACTCCCCAGCAGCAGAAGATGAAAGACTGCAATGCCACCGCCAAGACCAAAGCCCTGGCAGGTGATGCGCGCAAGACCTTTATGAGCACCTGCCTGAAGAAATAATAGCCTCGTGCCATAGAAGGCTGCGACACTCGCACACAGCCCTCTGTAGGCGCGAGCTTGCTCGCGATGAACGTAAGATCAGTGCGTTTATTCAGAATGAGCGCGTTATCGTTAACGCTCATCGCGAGCAAGCTCGCTCCTACAGCATCCTTTAATGCCGTTCGTTTTGAGGCTGTATGCCAACGTTTTCTCAGCGTCATGTGTTGTTACTGGCCAGCTACATCATCATTTTCGGCGGGTTATTGCTGGTACTGCCGTTGAAGCTGCTGCCCAGCCTCTTGGCCGGCCTGTTGGTCTTTGAACTGGTCAATATGCTCACCCCGCAGTTGCAGCGGTTGATCGAAGGTCGGCGCGCGCGCTGGCTGGCGGTGGCATTGCTGGGCACCTTGATCGTCAGCGTGCTGGCGCTGGTTTTTGCCGGCGCCATCAGTTTCCTGCTGCACGAAGCGGAAAATCCCGGGGCGTCCCTGGATAAATTCATGGGTGTGGTAGACCAGGCGCGTGGGCAACTGCCGCCGTTCCTCGATGCCTACCTGCCCGCCAGCGCCGCTGAATTTCGCATCGCCATCGGCGAATGGGTCAGTAAGCACCTGAGCGACTTGCAACTGGTGGGCAAGGACGCGGCGCACATGTTTGTGACGCTGCTGATCGGCATGGTCCTGGGGGCGATCATGGCCTTGCAGCGCGTGCCGGATCTGACCAAGCGCAAACCCCTGGCGGCGGCCTTGTTCGATCGCCTGCATTTGCTGGTCCAGGCCTTTCGCAACATCGTCTTCGCCCAGATCAAGATCGCCGCGCTCAACACGGTATTCACCGCCGTGTTCCTGGCCGTGGTCCTGCCGCTGTGCGGGATTCACCTGCCGCTGACCAAAACCTTGATCGTGCTGACCTTCCTGCTGGGCTTGCTGCCAGTGATTGGCAACCTGATGTCCAACACCCTGATCACCATCGTCGCGCTGTCGCTGTCGATTTGGGTTGCCGTGGCGGCGCTGGGTTACCTGATCGTGATCCACAAGGTGGAATACTTTCTCAACGCACGCATCGTCGGCGGGCAGATCAGTGCCAAATCCTGGGAGTTGCTGTTGGCGATGCTGGTGTTCGAAGCAGCCTTCGGCCTGCCGGGGGTGGTGGCGGGGCCGATTTACTATGCGTACTTGAAGAGTGAGTTGAAGCTTGGGGGGATGGTTTAGGAGCAGCGGCAAGCTGTAGGAGCGAGCTTGCTCGCGAAAAACTCGAGAGCGCCGCGGTTAACCAGCAAGCCCGCGTTAGCGTTCACCACCTTCGCGAGCAAGCTAGCTCCTACAGCTTGACGCTTGCTTCTAGTCAGTACCCGTAGCGCTTGCTCGCCTCAATCGCAAGACCACTGCCAATACTGCCAAAGATATTACCTTCCACATGCCGCGCGTTCGGCAGCATCGCCGACACGCTGTGGCGCAGCGCCGGAATGCCGCTGGAACCGCCGGTAAAGAACACCGTGTCCACTTGGGCCACATCCACCGAGGCATCGTCCAGCAATTGGGTGACGCTGTTGCGGATGCGTTCGAGCAGGTTATCGATGGCCGACTCGAACAACGCCCGGCTCAATTCAACGCTCAGGCCCGGCTCGACCCGGTCGAGCAGCACATGGCGGCTCTCGTCGCGGGTCAGTTGGATCTTGGTTTCTTCCACTTCCATCGCCAGCCAGTGTCCTGCACGTTGCTCGATCAACTTGAACAGGCGGTCGATGCCGCCGGTGTCCTCGATGTCGTAGCGCATGCTGCCCAGGGCCAACTGGGTCTTTTGCGAGTACACCGAGTTGATGGTGTGCCAGGTCGCCAGGTTCATGTGATGGCTGGTGGGCATGTAGGCGCCGCTTTTCATGCGGCTGCCGTAGCCGAACAGCGGCATCATGCCCTGCAGGCTCAGTTGCTTGTCAAAGTCGGTACCGCCGATGTGCACGCCGCCGGTGGCGAGAATATCGTCGTGGCGGTTGTCCAGGTCGCGCCGCTCAGGCGACAGGCGCACCAGGGAGAAGTCAGAGGTACCGCCGCCGATATCGACAATCAGGACAAGCTCTTCTTTTTCGATGGTCGACTCATAGTCAAACGCAGCGGCAATCGGCTCGTACTGGAAGGAGACTTCCTTGAAGCCGATCTTGCGGGCGACGTCCACCAAGGTGTCTTCGGCTTCCTTGTCGGCCATCGGGTCGTCGTCAACAAAAAACACCGGGCGGCCCAGCACCACTTCTTCGAACTCACGCCCGGCGGTGCTTTCGGCGCGCTGCTTCAACTGGCCGATAAACAGCGCCAACAGGTCCTTGAACGGCATGGCCGTGCCCAAAATGCTGGTGTCGTGTTTGATCAGCTTGGAACCCAGCAGGCTCTTGAGCGAGCGCATCAGGCGGCCTTCGTAACCTTCCAGGTACTCGTGCAGCGCAAGGCGGCCGTAGACAGGGCGGCGCTCTTCGAAGTTGAAGAACACCACCGAAGGCAGGGTGATTTTGTCGTCCTCCAGCGCGATAAGCGTTTCCATGCCGGGGCGGATCCAGCCGACAGTGGAGTTGGACGTGCCAAAGTCGATGCCACAGGCACGGGCTGGGGATAGGTTTTTCATGTCTTTCGGGTTCCGGTTGAAAAACGGCCGCGCAGTGTATGTCACCCACGTTCAGATGCGTAGGCCGACTATCCGCTAAATACAACGGACTTGTTACCTTGAAAGGTCAGCGTTTGCCCCCAAATCCCCTCCATACGGTTGGTGGCTGACGCATTTATCAAGATTGCTCGTCACGCCGCCGATAAACTTCTGACGCACCCCTCGGTCACAAGATTGAGATCGGCCAATCCAAACGCCGCAAACAGGCGCATGCTGTGCCGCTGGCAGTGCGATATCGATAACGGATGGTGATGCCCCCGATGGACTTCAAAGACTATTACAAGATTCTCGGCGTAGAGCCGACAGCGGACGACAAGGCGATCAAGGCGGCCTATCGCAAGCTGGCACGTAAATATCATCCCGACGTCAGCAAGGAAAAGGATGCCGAAGCCAAGTTCAAGGACGCGTCCGAAGCCTATGAAGCGCTGAAAAGCGCCGACAAGCGCGCCGAATACGACGATTTGCGCAAATACGGTCAGCATGGCCAGCCGTTCCAGGGCCCGCCAGGCTGGCAGAGCCGTGGCGGCTATGGCGGCAGTCAAGACACCGGCGATTTTTCGGATTTCTTCAGCTCGATCTTTGGCTCGCGTGGCAATGGTTTTGGTGGTGCCCAGGGCCATAGTGCCGGGCGTCGAGGACAAGATGTGGAAATGGAGTTGCCGATTTTCCTGGAAGAGACCCTGTCCAACGAGTCCAAGCCGATCAACTTCCAGGTGCCGCAGTACAACGCGGCGGGCCAGCACGTCAGCAACACCACCAAAAGCCTGAACGTGAAGATCCCGGCCGGTGTGGCCGACGGCGAACGCATCCGCCTCAAGGGCCAGGGCGCGCCGGGCATTGGCGGCGGTGCCAATGGCGATCTGTACTTGATCATCAAGTTTGCGCCTCATCCGAAATTCGATGTGGAAGGTGAAAACCTGATCATCACCCTGCCGCTGGCTCCGTGGGAGTTGGCACTGGGCACGGAAGTCGCGGTACCGACCCTCACCGGCAAGATCAACCTGAAAGTGCCGGCCGGCAGCCAGAACGGCCAGCGCATGCGCGCCAAGGGCCACGGTTTGCTGAACAAGGCCGGGCAGCGCGGTTATCTGTTTGTGCAACTCAAGGCGGTCATGCCCAAAAGCGCCGACGACGAGGTCAAGGCGTTGTGGCAGGAACTGGCGAACAAGGCCGCTTTCGATCCGAGAGAATCATGGAGTAGCTAACGATGAGCAGTCCCCACGTGGTTCAAGTGAACATGACCGAGTTTTGTGAGGCCACCGATTTGTCGGTGGCCTACGTGATCGAGATCGTCGAACACGGCATCCTTGAACCGGAGGGGGCGAGTCCCGAGTCCTGGCGTTTTACCGATTACGAGTTGGCCGTGGCCAAGCGAGCGTCGGCGTTGCGCAAGGATCTGGAACTGGAGTGGGAAGGCGTCGCCCTGGCGCTGGACCTGCTCGAAGAGGTCCAGCAACTGCGGTCCGAGAACCAGATGCTCAAGCAGCGGTTGGGGCGGTTGGTGCAAAACCCCTGACGCGGCTCACGCCTGCCGATGACCGGTCAGAACAGAAAATACCGCTGGGCCATCGGCAACACATCCGCCGGTTCACACCACAGCAGTACCCCGTCGGCCTTGACCTGATAGGTCTGCGGGTCGACTTCGATGTCTGGCAGGTAGTCGTTGTGGATCAGGTCGGTTTTCTGCACGTCCCGGCAGCCTTTGACCACCGCGATCTGCTTCTTCAATCCCAGTGCTTGTGGCAAGCCGTCCGCCAGTGCCGCCTGGCTGATAAAGGTCAGGCTGGTAGCGTGCAGCGAGCTGCCAAAGCTGGCGAACATCGGCCGGTAGTGAACCGGTTGTGGCGTGGGGATCGAGGCGTTGGCGTCGCCCATGAGGCTTGTGGCAATCGCTCCGCCCTTGAGGATCAGGGTTGGTTTGACGCCAAAGAACGCCGGGCGCCACAGCACAAGATCGGCCCACTTGCCCACTTCGATGGAGCCCACTTCATGGCTGATACCGTGGGTGATCGCCGGGTTGATGGTGTACTTGGCGATGTAGCGCTTGGCGCGGAAGTTGTCGTTGCCCTCACCGTCGCCCGGCAGCGGGCCGCGCTGCTTTTTCATCTTGTCGGCGGTCTGCCAGGTTCGGGTGATGACCTCGCCGACGCGGCCCATGGCCTGGCTGTCGGAGCTGATCATCGAGAACGCGCCGAGGTCGTGGAGGATGTCTTCGGCGGCGATGGTTTCGCGGCGGATGCGGCTTTCGGCGAAGGCCACGTCTTCGGCAATGCTCGGGTCCAGGTGATGGCAGACCATCAACATGTCCAGGTGTTCGTCGATGGTGTTGCGGGTGAACGGCCGAGTCGGGTTGGTAGAGCTGGGCAGCACGTTGGGCAAGCCACAGGCCTTGATAATGTCCGGCGCATGGCCGCCCCCGGCGCCTTCGGTGTGGTAGGTGTGAATGGTGCGGCCCTTGAAGGCGGCGAGGGTGGTTTCGACGAAGCCGGATTCGTTGAGGGTGTCGCTGTGGATCGCCACTTGCACGTCGTACTGGTCAGCGACCGTCAGGCAGTTGTCGATACTCGCCGGCGTCGTGCCCCAGTCTTCGTGCAGCTTCAAGCCAATGGCGCCGGCCTTGACCTGTTCGATCAATGGCTGCGGCAGGCTGGCGTTGCCCTTGCCGGTAAAACCGATGTTCATCGGGAACGAATCCGATGCCTGGAGCATCCGCGCCAGGTGCCACGGGCCCGAGGTGCAGGTGGTGGCATTGGTACCGGTGGCTGGGCCGGTGCCGCCGCCGATCATCGTGGTGACGCCGCTGGTCAGCGCTTCCTCGATTTGCTGTGGGCAGATGAAGTGCACGTGGGTGTCGATACCGCCGGCGGTAAGGATCATGCCTTCGCCAGCAATCACCTCGGTGCTGGCGCCGACGCAGATGGTCACGCCGGGCTGGATATCCGGGTTGCCGGCCTTGCCGATGGCGGCGATGCGGCCGTTTTTCAGGCCAACGTCGGCCTTGACGATGCCCCAGTGGTCGATGATCAGCGCGTTGGTGATTAGGGTGTCGACCACTTCAGCGGCCAGCAGTTGGCTTTGGCCCATGCCATCGCGGATCACTTTGCCGCCGCCGAATTTCACTTCCTCGCCGTAGGTGGTGAAGTCTTTTTCCACTTCCACCCACAGCTCGGTGTCGGCCAGGCGGACCTTGTCACCGACGGTGGGGCCGAACATGTCTGCATAAGCTTGGCGGGAGATTTTCATTGGAAATCCTTGCGCATAGATGAGGTTCTACACTGATTTATTCTGGCAAACCGGCTTGTGTGGCGAACGGGCTTGCCACACAAGCCCGCTAGGCAAAACAAATCTGTTCAATCCAGGTCGCCCATGATCCGTCCGGCAAAGCCGTACACCCGGCGCAAGCCACTCAAGTCCACCAGCTCCACCTCGCGACTCTGCCCCGGCTCAAACCGCACCGCCGTGCCCGCCGCTATGTTCAGGCGCATGCCACGGCTGGCCGCACGATCAAATGTCAGCGCGTCGTTGGTCTCGAAAAAATGGTAATGCGAGCCAACCTGGATCGGCCGGTCGCCGCTGTTGGCCACATTCAGGCTGAGGGTGCGGCGGCCGACATTGAGTTCAATGTCGCCAGGCCGGATTCGGTATTCGCCAGGAATCATTCAGGTTTTCCCAGGGTCTTGAAGTAGATGGCGGTCGAGCTGTAGCGTCCGTCCGGGCTTTGGCAGTAGTTGGGCAGTTCCCCGATCTTGATGTAGGCCTGAGACTGGTAGAACGCTTCAGCCGGTGAGCCGACTTCGGTGTCCAGGTACAGCAGGCCGCGCTTGTACTGGCGAGCGCTTCGCTCCAGCGCATTCATCAATTGTTGGCCCAGGCCACGGCGTTGTGCCTCGTTGAGTACCAGCAACTTTTGCACCTCGGCGCGGTTCAGGCCGTTGGCTTTCTGGCACAGCGCCAGTTGCACGCTGGCCAGTACCTGTTCATCGCGAACCACCGCCCACAGCAACAGGCTGCCGTCTTCGATGCCGGCCTGCACGCTATTGAAATAGCTGCGGGCCTGGGCTTCGTCGAGGTCGGCCATGAAGCCGACCGATGCGCCGTGCTGCACGGCGTCCAGCAACAGCTCAATCAAGCCCTGGCGGTAATGGGCAAAACTTTCAGCATTGACGAGACGCAGGTGGGCGGCGTTCATCGGTTGTTACTCCTTGTTTACGGCAGGCGGCTCCGCGCCGGGGTTAAGCGTCAGTTGCATAAAGGTCAGGTCCAGCCAGCGGCCGAACTTGGTGCCCACTTGCGGCATCTGCCCGGTGATGGTGAAGCCCTGGCGCTCATGCAGGCGGATCGACGCCTGGTTGCCGCTTTCGATGGCGGCGACCATTACGTGTTTGTCGCAGGTTTTCGCCCGCTCGATCAGGGTTTCCATCAGGCGTGGACCGAGGCCCTTGCCGCGCTGGTCGTTGCGCACGTACACCGAGTGCTCGACGGTGTGGCGAAATCCCTCGAAGGGCCGCCAATCGCCGAATGAAGCGTAGCCGAGCACCTGATTGTCTTCGACCGCCACCAGAATCGGGTAGAACTGCGCCTGGCGCGCACTGAACCAGGCCTGGCGATTGCTCAGGTCCACCAGTTGCTCGTTCCAGATCGCCATGGTGTTGAGCACTGCATCGTTGTAGATATCGCGGATTGCCGGGAGGTCGCTGTGTACTGCATCACGAATCAGCATAGACATGGCCGGGTCTCAGGCGATGGGCTGGTGGACGGTCACCAGTTTGGTGCCGTCGGGGAAGGTGGCTTCTACCTGGATATCCGGGATCATTTCCGGGATACCTTCCATCACTTGCTCACGGCTGAGCAGGGTGGTGCCGAAATACATCAAGTCGGCCACGGTCCGGCCATCGCGGGCGCCTTCCAGCAGTGCTGCCGAGATATACGCCATGGCTTCCGGGTAGTTGAGCTTCACACCGCGCGCCAATCGCCGCTCGGCCACCAGGCCTGCGGTGAAGATCAGCAGTTTGTCTTTTTCCCGAGGGGTCAGGTCCATCGTTCGAAGTCCGTTTTTGGGCAATTTAAAGGATGCGTGTTGTTCATGTGTTCCAGATCCTCGGCTCCAACGCCTCATGCCCAAGCAATGCCGGGCGTAGCAAGCGCCACAACTCAATCAGCCAGCCCCGCGCCAGCAATGCTTCGCTGGCCAGGCAGCGTGCCACCAGCAAGCCGGGCAATTGCGTCAGGTCGCCGCGCACTGCATGGGGCAGCGAGCGACACTGTTCCAATAAGTCACTGTCAATTTCACCGGTCACCAATAACGTGGCAAACACCGATTTCCCATCCAGGCCAATCGGCGAGTCGAGCAAACCGTCGCCGCCCACAATGCGCTGGCGTTCGTGCCAGAGCAACTGGCCGTCGCGGCGGATATCCAGGTGGGACTGGAAGTGCCCAAGGTCGAAGCGCTCGCCGCTGGCCGGTCGTCCCAGCGCCACCACGTCCCAGTAGAACAGCCGGGCGTCGCCTTGCAGGGCAATGCGCGTGGTGAGTTCGGCCTGGGCGGCGCTGAACACGATAGTTTCCTGGGGTAGCCATTCCAGGGTAGCGCCGGCTTCGACCGACAATTCCAGCTGTTGATAGGCCGGGCCGCCAGCGCGGTACCACTTGGCGGCCCCGGGGCTGGTCAGTTGCGCCCAGGCGCCTTCGCCGACATGGACGCTGATGTCCAGCCGGTCACCCCCGGCAATTCCGCCCGGCGGGTGGACGATAATGTGCTGGCACACCTCGGGGCCTTCGGCGTACAGGTGCTTTTGCACCCGCAGCGGGCCCTTGTGGCGGCGCAGGACCGGGCGCGTAGTGTCGCCAAAGCGCGCGTAGGCCAGTGTAAGCTCGGCATGCCAGTTGGGGGTGAACAGGGCGGGGGAGACAGGCTGGTTCATGGTCAGTGCTTATCGTCAGGACGCTACAGGTTAGATGGTAACCAGGCCGCGTACACCGTCGGCTTCCATATTTTCTCCACGGCCCTGCTGGACGATTTCACCCCGTGACATCACCAGGTACTGATCAGCCAGTTCGGCGGCAAAATCGTAGAACTGCTCCACCAGCAGGATCGCCATGTCGCCACGGGCGGCGAGCTTTTTGATCACCACGCCGATTTCCTTGATCACCGACGGTTGGATGCCTTCGGTGGGCTCATCCAGAATCAACAGGCGCGGACGACTGGCCAGCGCTCGGCCAATCGCCAGTTGCTGTTGCTGGCCCCCAGACAAGTCGCCGCCCCGGCGTTGTTTCATTTGCAGCAGCACCGGGAACAATTCGTAGATAAAAGCCGGGACTTCCTTGGCTTCGGCGCCAGGGAAGCGGGACAGGCCCATCAACAGGTTTTCTTCCACGGTCAGTCGCCCGAAAATCTCCCGGCCCTGGGGTACGTAGGCGATCCCCGCGTGCACCCGCTGGTGCGGCTTGAAGCCGGTGATGGTCTTGCCTTCCCAGTTCACTGCGCCCTCTTTTGCCGGCAGCAGGCCCATCAGGCATTTGAGCAACGTGGTCTTGCCCACGCCGTTGCGGCCCAGTAGGCAGGTGACTTCGCCGACGTTCACGTCAAACGAAAGGCCCCGTAGGATATGGCTACCGCCGTAGTATTGGTGCAGCTTGTCGACTTGCAGCATGTTCAAAACCTCCTTAATTCCAGAGCCTATTGTGGCAAGCCCGCTCGCCACAAACAGCGCCGGTCAGCGACCGAGATACACCTCGATCACCCGCTCATTTTCCTGCACCTGTGCAAGCGACCCTTCGGCCAACACGCTGCCTTGGTGCAATACGGTGACGTGGTCGGCAATCGAGCCGACAAAGCCCATGTCGTGTTCCACCACCATCAACGAATGCTTGTCCGCCAGGCGCTTGAACAGTTCTGCGGTGAATTCGGTTTCGGCGTCGGTCATGCCCGCCACCGGTTCGTCCAGCAGCAACAGTTGCGGGTCTTGCATCAGCAACATGCCGATTTCCAGGAACTGCTTCTGACCGTGGGACAGCAAGCCGGCCGGGCGATGGACCGAGGCGGTGAGGCGAATGGTGTCCAGCACTTCGTCGATGCGATCCTTCTGTTCACCACTCAGGCGCGCCCGCAGGCTGGCCCATACCGACTTGTCGGTCTTCTGCGCCAGCTCCAGGTTTTCGAACACGCTCAGGGCTTCGAACACCGTAGGCTTTTGGAACTTGCGACCGATCCCGGCCTGGGCGATCTGCACTTCGCTCAGCGCCGTCAGGTCCAGGGTTTCGCCGAACCAGGCCTTGCCGTGGCTGGGTCGGGTCTTGCCGGTGATCACGTCCATTAGCGTGGTCTTGCCCGCGCCATTGGGGCCGATAATGCAGCGCAGTTCACCGACGCCGATGTACAGGTTCAGGTCGTTGAGGGCCTTGAATCCGTCGAAGCTGACGCTGATATCTTCCAGGGTCAGGATGGTGCCGTGGCGGGTATTGAGGCCCTTGCCAGCCGCCTGGCCGAGGCCGATGGCGTCGCGGCTGGTGCCTTGGTCCTTGTTGGGTTCCAGGATCGGTTCGAGCATGAATTCAGCCGTTGCAGTGACTCTCATGATTCGCCCCTCTTCTTCAGCAGACCGATTACACCCTTGGGCAAGTACAGGGTCACGATGATGAACAGCGCTCCAAGGAAGAACAGCCAGTACTCGGGGAAGGCCACGGTAAACCAGCTCTTCATGCCGTTGACCACACCTGCGCCCAGCAGCGGACCGATCAGCGTGCCGCGCCCGCCCAGTGCCACCCACACGGCGGCTTCAATGGAGTTGGTCGGTGACATTTCGCTGGGGTTGATGATCCCCACTTGCGGCACATACAACGCACCCGCCAGGCCACACAGCACCGCACTCAAGACCCAGACAAACAACTTGAATCCGCGCGGGTCGTAGCCACAGAACATCAGGCGGTTCTCGGCATCGCGCAGTGCCGTCAGTACCCGGCCGAACTTGCTTTGCGCCAGGCGCCAGCCGATGTACAGGCTCGCTACCAGCAACAGCACGGTGGCGAAAAACAGCACTGCCCGCGTTCCCGGTTCGGTGATGCCAAAGCCAAGGATGCTGCGAAAATTGGTAAAGCCGTTATTGCCGCCAAATCCGGTCTCGTTGCGAAAGAACAGCAGCATTCCGGCGAAGGTCAAAGCCTGGGTCATGATCGAAAAATATACGCCCTTGATCCGCGAGCGGAAGGCGAAGAAACCGAACACCAGCGCCAACAACCCCGGCGCCAACACCACCAGGCACATCGCCCAGAGGAAGTGATTGGTACCGACCCAATACCACGGCAACTCAGTCCATGACAGGAAGGTCATGAACGCCGGCAATTCATCACCAGAGGCCTGACGCATCAGGTACATGCCCATGGCGTAACCACCGAGGGCAAAGAACAAACCGTGGCCCAGGGACAACATCCCGGCGTAACCCCAGACCAGGTCCAGGGCCAGCGCGACGATGGCGTAGCAGAGGATCTTGCCCACCAGCGTCAGGGTATAAGCCGAGACGTGCAGCGGGTTTTCCGGCGACAGCAGGGAGCACAGCGGCAAGGCCAGCAGCAGGATCAGGATCACCACACCGACGGCAATCGTCACCTTGGGCCCGGCCTTTTGCGCGGCAGTCAGCATCAATGGCTGGTTCATCAGTCGATCACCCGTCCTTTCAGTGCGAAGAGTCCTTGCGGGCGTTTCTGGATAAACAGAATGATCAGCGCGAGGATCAGGATCTTGCCGAGCACGGCGCCGATCTGCGGCTCAAGAATCTTGTTGGCGATGCCCAAACCGAAAGCGGCCATGACGCTGCCGGCCAACTGGCCGACGCCGCCGAGCACCACCACCAGGAACGAGTCGATGATGTAGCTCTGGCCCAGGTCCGGGCCGACGTTGCCAATTTGACTCAAGGCCACGCCACCCAAGCCTGCGATGCCGGAACCGAGGCCAAAGGCGAGCATGTCGACGCGCCCGGTGGGCACGCCGCAGCAGGCGGCCATGTTGCGGTTCTGGGTCACCGCTCGCACATTGAGGCCCAGGCGGGTTTTGTTCAGCAGCAGCCAGGTCAGCACCACCACACACAGGGCGAAGGCGATGATGACGATGCGGTTGTACGGCAGCACCAGGTTGGGCAGCACTTGAATCCCGCCCGACAACCAGGCCGGGTTGGCCACTTCAACGTTCTGCGCACCGAACACCAGGCGCACCAGTTGGATCAGCATCAGGCTGATGCCCCAGGTGGCGAGCAGTGTTTCCAAGGGCCGGCCGTAGAGGTGACGAATCACTGTGCGCTCCAGGACCATGCCGATGGCGGCGGTGACAAAAAACGCCACCGGCAGCGCGATCAGCGGATAGAACTCGATGGCCTGGGGCGCGTAGCGCTGCATCAGCAACTGCACCACATAGGTGGAGTAAGCGCCGAGCATCAGCATCTCGCCGTGGGCCATGTTGATCACCCCGAGCAAGCCGAAGGTGATCGCCAAACCGAGAGCCGCCAGCAGCAGGATCGAACCCAGGGACATGCCACTGAAGGCCTGGCCGAGGATCTCGCCCACCAGCAGTTTGCGCTTGACCTGGGCCAGGCTGGTTTCGGCGGCGGTGTGCACGGCAGCGTCGGTTTCCACGCCTGGGGCCAGCAGGCTTTCCAGGCGGGTGCGGGCCAGCGGGTCGCCGGTGTTGCCGAGTAGGCGCACGGCGGCCAGGCGTACGGCCGGGTCGGTGTCCACCAGTTGCAGGCTGGCCAAGGCCAGGCTCAGGGCGGCGTGGACGTCGTCGTTGGTCTCAGCGGCGAGTTGCTGGTCGAGGAATTTCAGCTGCGCAGGTTGGGCGCTTTTTTGTAGGGTTTGCGCTGCTGCCTGGCGAATCCTGGGATCGGCGGCGAGCAGTTGCTGGCTAGCTTGCACGTTGTCGATCAGGCCGCGCAGGCGGTTGTTCAGGCGTACGGTTTTGGTTTCGCCATTGACCGTGAGTTGGCCTTGTTGCAGGGCGTTGACCAACTCGATGCGGGCCAGATCGGGCTGGGCGGCCCAGTCTTGCAGCAGCTTGGCTTGTTGGGTCGGGTTGGCGGCCAGGAAATCGTCGGCATCGCCTGCGTGTGCGGCCACGGGCAGCACAAGCAGGACGGCCAGGATGAAGCGGTAGAGGGCAGTAGGCATATCAGTGGGCCTTGCGCGGACAATGTGGGAGCCGGGCTGTTGTGGCGAGGGAGCAAGTGCCCTCGCCACAGGTTATTGGCCAGTCTTCTTGGCTCAGTTGCTCTTCACGGCATAGTCAGGCTTCTTGTCATTGCCCTGAATGTACGGGCTCCACGGCTGGGCACGGACTGGCTCGCTGGTCTGCCACACCACAGAGAACTGACCGTCAGCCTGGATCTCGCCGATCATCACCGGCTTGTGCAGGTGGTGGTTGGTCTTGTCCATGGTCAGAGTGAAACCCGATGGTGCGGCGAAGGTCTGGCCGGCGAGGGCTTCGCGGACCTTGTCGACGTCGGTGGATTTGGCTTTTTCAGCAGCCTGGGCCCACATATGGATGCCGACGTAGGTGGCTTCCATCGGGTCGTTGGTCACGGCTTTGTCCGCGCCCGGCAGGTTGTGAGCCTTGGCGTAGGCTTTCCAGTCAGCCACGAATTTCTTGTTCACCGGGTTTTCCACCGACTGGAAGTAGTTCCACGCCGCGAGGTTGCCCACCAACGGCTTGGTGTCGATGCCGCGCAGTTCTTCTTCACCCACAGAGAAGGCCACCACTGGAACGTCGGTGGCTTTCAGGCCCTGGTTGGCCAGTTCTTTATAGAACGGAACGTTGGAGTCGCCATTCACGGTGGAGATCACCGCAGTCTTGCCGCCGGCGGAGAACTTCTTGATGTTGGCGACGATGGTCTGGTAATCGGCATGACCGAACGGGGTGTAGACCTCTTCGATGTCCTTGTCGGCCACGCCTTTGGAATGCAGGAACGAACGCAGGATTTTATTGGTGGTGCGTGGGTACACATAGTCAGTGCCCAGCAGGAAGAAGCGCTTGGCGCTGCCACCTTCTTCGCTCATCAGGTATTCCACCGCCGGGATCGCCTGCTGGTTAGGCGCGGCACCGGTGTAGAACACGTTGGGCGACATTTCTTCGCCTTCGTATTGCACTGGGTAGAACAGCAGGCCGTTGAGTTCTTCGAACACCGGCAGTACCGATTTGCGCGACACCGAAGTCCAGCAACCAAACACCACCGCGACCTTGTCCTGGGTCAGCAACTGCCGGCCTTTCTCGGCGAACAGCGGCCAGTTCGATGCCGGGTCCACCACCACCGCTTCCAGCATCTTGCCGTTCACGCCACCCTTGGCGTTGATCTCGTCGATGGTCATCAACGCCATGTCCTTGAGGGACGTTTCGGAGATGGCCATGGTCCCGGACAGCGAGTGCAGGATACCGATCTTGATGGTCTCGGCGGCCTGGACAGTCCAGGTCATGCCCATGGCGGCTATGGATGCCGACAGAGTGAAAGCCTTGATCAAGCTGCGACGCTTCATTGTGCAATCTCCATGACTCAACGTTGTTATGTGGGGGCAGATACGGGCATTGAGTGGGTAGTTGCAAGGGGTGTGCCTAGTCGGCAAAAGGCAGGAAATAGTCGGTTTTGCACAGTGGCGGCCGGCAGCTGCGCACCATGAGCAGGCAGGGGAGGAGTGTTGGTGCGCAAGCGTGCGCTACAACGGGGCGGTAGCTGCCGGGTGTCAGCGCTTGCGCATCAACCCTATGAAAAACAGCCCGCCGATGGCCGCGGTGGCCACGCCAATGGGCAAGTCCTCCGGGGCAATCATTGTGCGTGCCGCGACATCGACCCACACCAGGAAGATGCTGCCCAGAAGCACGCACACCGGCAGCAAGCGCCGATGCTCGGCGCCTACAAGACGCCGGGCAATGTGCGGCACCATCAGCCCGACAAAACCGATGGAACCGCTGATGGACACCAGCACGCCGGTCATCAGCGAGGCGATCAGGAACACCTTGAGCCGCACATTGCGTGCGTTCAAGCCCAGGGTCACGGCAGTCTGTTCGCCGGCCATCAGGGCATTCAGCGGGCGAGCCATCCCCAGCAGCAGCACCAGCCCCAACAGTACGGTGGCGAAGGGAACCGCCAGCAACTCCCAGCGCGCCAGCCCCAGGCCGCCGAGCATCCAGAACATCACCGCCGACGCCGCGCGGTGATCGCCCATGAACAGCAGCAGGTTGGCCACCGCCATCATCACGAACGACACCGCCACGCCGCACAGCAGCAGGCGATCGCTTTCCAGGCGACCGTTGCGGCTGGCCACTGCCAGCACCACGATCATGCTTAGCAGCGCGCCGATAAAGGCGGCGATGGGCAGGGTCAGCAGGCCGACAATTTCACCGACATGCAGCACCACGATCACCGCGCCGAGGGTGGCGCCGGAGGTCACGCCCAGCAGGTGCGGGTCGGCCAGGGGGTTGCGCGTTACCGCCTGCAACACCGCGCCGATCAACGCCAGGCCGGCGCCCACCAGCGCACCGAGCAACATGCGCGGCACCCGGATCAGCCAGACGATATGTTCCTGGCCGACGCTCCAGTTCATCTCACCGATACCGAAGGCCTTGTGCAGCAAAATCCGCCACACCACGTCCACCGGTACCCGCGCCGAGCCGAACCCCAGCGAGACCACGCAGGAGACCAGCAACAACGCACCAAGGGCACTGAGCAACAAGGCGTAGCGACGGTTGATCATTCGCCGTGGAATCCCTTGGCCAGGGTTTCAACCGCCAGCACGTTGTCGATTCCTGGCGTGGCTTGCACGTAAGGGATGACGATAAAGCGCTGGTTCTTGATGGCGTCCACCGATTGCAGAGCCGGATTGTTCAGCAGGAATTGCTCTTTCTGCTCGGCGGTGGTTTCGCTGTAGTCGACGATCACGATGACCTGCGGATTGCGCTCCACCACGGTTTCCCAGTTGATGCGGGTCCAGCTGGCTTCGACGTCATCGAGGATATTGCGCCCACCGGCCGCATCGATCAGTGCTTGCGGCATGCCCAGGCGCCCGGAGGTCATGGCGCGGTCTTCGCCGCTGTCGTAAAGGAAGACGCGAGGTTTGTCAGCGGGCAGGCTTTTTTGCACCTCGGCGACTTGCTCCTGCATCTGTGCGATTAGCGTGTTGGCGCGGTCTTGCACGTCGAAAATCTTGCCCAGGTTGCGCAGGTCGTTGTAGGTGTCTTCAAGAGTGGCCGCCGGGCGCTTCATGACAAATGCGCAGGATTCGGTCAGCTCATAGACGTTGATGCCCAAGGGTTGCAGGGTTTGCGGGGTGAGGTCACCGCCCACGCGCATACCGTAGTCCCAGCCAGCGAAGAAGAAATCGACGTTGGCGTTGAGCAGGGTTTCCACTGACGGATACTTGCTCGCCAGCTCCGGCAGGCCGTCGAGGATCTGCGCCATTTGTGGGGTTACCGACTTCCAGCCGGTGACGCCGCTGTAGCCGGCCATATGTGGCTTGAGGCCCAGGGCGAGCATCATCTGGGTCATGTTGATGTCGTGGCTGACCGCATGTTTGGGGGCTTCCTTGAAGGTCACTTCGCGGTTGCAACTCTGGATTTTCAGCGGGTAAAGGGTCGATTCGGCGAAGGTCTGGGAAGCGCTGAACAACAAAGCGATGGACAGCAGGGAGCGCAGGATCATGGTTGGGTTATCCAGGTGATTCGGGGGTAGCCGGACAGGGGATGAGTGTCGATCAGCGCCTCGACGCCGAATACCTCGCGCAACAGTTCGACGGTCAGCACTTCGTGAGGCGTGCCGCTGGCGACGATGCGCCCGTGGTTGATCACATACAGGCGATCACAAAACGCGGCGGCCAGGTTCAGGTCGTGAATGCTGGCCAGGGTACCGATCTTCAGGCGTTTGACCAGCTTCAAAAGCTCAAGCTGGTAGCGCGGGTCGAGGTGGTTGGTCGGTTCGTCGAGGATCAGCAGTTGCGGTTGTTGGGCCAGGGCCCGGGCGAGAATAACCCGTTGCTTTTCGCCGCCGGAGAGGGTGGCAAAGGCATGGTCTTCAAAGCCCAGCAGGCCAACGGATTCGAGGGCCTGTTGAATCAGTTTTTGGTCTTCAATGGTGTTGCTGTCGAACAATCCCTTATGGGGTGTGCGGCCCATGGCGACCACCTCGTCCACCCGCAAACCGAAGGCATCGGGAAACTCCTGAAGCACCACGGCGATGCGCTGGGCGCACCAGCGCGAGGATTGCTTCCAGACGTTCTGGTGGTCGAGCAGTACCTCGCCGCTTTCTGGTTTGCTGAACCGATAGGCGCAGCGCAACAAGCTGGTCTTGCCGCTGCCATTGGGGCCGATCAACCCGACAAACTCCCCGGCACCCACCTGCAAACTGGCGTCACGCAATTGGAACTGGTGATGACAGTGGCCGTGACCCAATGGGGTCCAGGCGAGTTGGGTGAGGTTGAGTGAGGTCATTGGTTTCCTATCGGTTGTACACATTCAAGACAGATTTTTTTGGCGAGCGGAGATCACGCAGCAAGTGTTACAAGTTAACACTTGTTGCGTAGGGGGCGAAAGCCTGCGTAAGGCTACACAGTGCTTCTATGCAGGGCGTCTCGACTGCTTCATAGCGAAGGTGAAGCAGATTTACGCTGGCCAAAAAAACGCGCCAGCACCAGGCGATCCAACACCCAGACCACGATCAGAGACGCCCCCACCAGGGGAAAGACAATCGCCAGGCCCAGCATGATCACCATGGCGGCTTTCCACTTCGGCAGGTCATGGCGCAACGGCGGAACCCCGAGGCCGCCTTGTGGCCGGCGCTTCCACCAGATCACTACGCCGCTGACCGCGCTCAGCAGAATCATCAGGCAGATCAGCAGCACCAGGATCTGATTGACCACGCCGAACATCTTGCCTTCGTGGAGCATCACTCCGGTTTCAGTGGCCCGAGCTACGGTGTTGTAGTGTTCCCAGCGCACATCGGCCAGGACCTTGCCGGTGTATTGGTCGACATGCAGGGTGGCGTCGTTGCGCGGGTCGTTGGCGAACACCGCGATGGTGAATACGCCCTCGGCGGTGGTGGGGAAGGTGATGCTGTAGCCCGGTTCAACCTTGCGGGCGGTGGCCAGGTCCACGAGCTGTTGCAGGCGCAGGGTTGGCGCTGCCGGGCCGGTGCTCATGCCAGCGTGGTTCATGTGTTCGGCATGATCGCCGGACATCGGCATCGGCGTGTTTTCCATGGCCCAGGGCACGGTCTGTTGTGTGGCGGTATTGAGGACGCGCGCTTGTTGGTCGGACTGCGGCACGTTGTTCCACATCGCCGCCGGGAAGCGGTTCCACAGGTCGGCGTATTGCTTGCCCCAGAAGCCAGTCCAGGTCATGCCGCTAAGGATCATCACCAGCAAAAACGCTGCGCCCCAGAAACCGGTGACTGCATGCAAGTCGCGCCAGAACAGCCGTCCGCGACTGCCCAAACGTGGCCACAAGATCCCGGCCGGCGACTTGCCGCGCGGCCACCACAGGTACAGGCCAGAGACCACCAGCATCACGCCCCAACCGGCCGCCAGCTCTACCAGGCGGTCGCCCACGGTGCCGATCATCAGCTCGCCGTGAAGCGCGCGGGCGATGGCTTGCAGGTTATTTTTCGCGTCCTGCTCGCCCAGCACTGTCCCGCGATAAGGGTCGACGAATACCGTCACCTCGTGACCTTCGTTGAGCACGACAAATTGCGCGCTGCTGGTGGCGTCCACCGGCGGCAGGTATTTGCTGATGGTGCCCAGGGGATAGGCCGCCTTGGCTCGTTGCAGTTGTTCATCGGCGCTCAGTACATACTCGGCGCTTTGCACCTTGAGCAAGTCGCCATACATCAGTGGGTCGAGCTGGGGTTTGAACAGGTAGATGATGCCGGTTACAGCCAGCAGCACCATGAAGGGGGCGACAAACAACCCGGCGTAGAAGTGCCAGCGCCAGGCCAGGTTGTAGAAGGAAATCTTTGGAGGGTTCATCGGGGTTGCTCCGCAAGGCTTGTTATTTATCTGGCCGATCAAATTATTTGTTGTGGCAAGCAGGCTCGCCACAACAATGGTGTTCGCTGTCAGAAACTCATATCAACCTTGGTCCAGAGCGTGCGCCCCGGTTCGTTGATGGCTTGCGGGTCATTGGCTGGGTAGCCGAACCCGGCGTTGCCGGCGAGGTTCAGGTGCTCGGCGTAGGCTTTGCCGAACAGGTTGTCGACGCCGGTGCTGACCTTGAAGTTTTTATTGATGCGATACGCCGCGTTCAGGGAGAACACGCCAAAGCCCGAACTCTTGTCGAAGTCTTTGCCAACCACGTTGCCTTTGTTCTGGTCGATGCGGTTTTGCTCCGCGACCACTCGCCACAGAGCGCCGGCGCTCCAGTTGTCCTCGCTGTAGGTCAGGCCGAAGCGAGCATCCAGCGGTGGCATTTGCGGCAGGGCCTTGCCGTCGCTGCTGTTTTTACCCCAGGCATAGGCGAGAGTGGCGTCGGCTTTCCAGTTGGAGGTGAGTTTGTACGCCGCGCCCAATTCGCCGCCCATGATTCGTGCATCGATGTTCTGTGCCTGGGAAGTCGTGCCCATCATCCCTGGGGTGTAATTGAACAAAATATAGTCGCGCACCTGGCCGACGTAGCCCGAAGCCCAGGCCTCCAGGTCAGCGGTTTTGTATTGCAGGCCGAAGTCCAGCTGGGTGGTTTTTTCCGGTTTGACCGCGTCGAAGGCATTCACCGAGCCCGACGGCCCTGATTTTGGGGAAAATAACTCCCAGTAATCGGGGAATCGTTCAGCGTGGCCGAGGCCTGCGTACAGCGTGGTGGGGCTGTCGGACAGGTCGTGTTCATAACGCACGAAGCCGGAAGGCAGCGTGTCGGCGCGGGTGTTGTTGGCGGTGGGGTTGGCCCGAGCCATCATCCCGGAGCCGGTGCGCTGGCGAAAATCCTTGGCCGAGGCGCGGTCCAGGCGGGCGCCGGTGATCACGCGGTCATTGTCGGCGGCGTACCAGGTCAGCTCGCCGAACACGCCGTAGTTGTGGAAGTCGGCGTCCTTGTTGCGCGGCACGTCCTTGTAGGTATCGATACCCATGCCGCTGCGCTGGCGATGCTCGTTGGTCTGCGCGTCGATGCCGCTGATCAGTTGCACATCAGCCCAGCGCCAGGTGGCTTTGATCCGCGCGCCGAGGGTGCGGCGGTCGACGTTGGAAGCCATGGGACCTGCCATCATCCCGGTGCCCGACGGGGTGCGCAGGCTGTAGTTGTCCATCACATGGTCGGCGTAGTTGTAGTAGACCTGGGCCTCGACCTTGTCCAACACCTCGCCGATGTTGGATTTCTCGAAGCGCAGGCCCAGGCTTTCGCGCAGGAATTGCGAGCCGTCCATGCCGCGCCCGGCGTAGCGAGCCTCGCCATCGCCACGGCCGGCGGTCAACTCCAGCAGGGTGTCGGCGTCCGGGGTCCAGCCGAGGGCGACGTCACCGTTCCACTTGTCGTAGCGCGAGGCGACGGTGTCGTTGTTGCCGTCCTTGTAGTCGTCGGCGTGGGCCTGGTTACCAATCACCCGGACATAGCCCAAAGAACCGCCGGCGGCAGCGTCGATGACTTTATCGAAACGCCCGTTGGAGCCGGCCAGCACACTGGCGTTGACCCGCGTGCCCAACTCGCCGAACTGCTCCGGCTCGCGGTCGAACAGCACCGTGCCCGCCGAGGCGCCAGGGCCCCAGAGTACGGTTTGCGGGCCTTTGATCACCGTCAGCTTGTCGTAGGTTTCCGGGGAGATGTAGGAGGTTGGTGCGTCCATTCGCCCAGGGCAGGCGCCGAGCATCATGCTGCCGTTGGTGAGGATGTTCAGGCGCGAGCCGAACATGCCCCGCAGCACCGGGTCGCCGTTGGTACCGCCGTTGCGCACCAGGGCGAAGCCGGGGATGGTCTTGAGGTAATCGCCGCCATCACTGGCCGGCACCGGCTGGCGAGGGTCCTTGGGGTTGGTGATGATCGTCAGCGGCGAACTGGGGGCGATGGCGGTGATTACCGTAGGGCTCAGCTCATTGTTGTGCTCGGCGTGGTCGTCGGCGTGAGCCTGTGGCGCCAGTAGTGCGCCACACAGAACGGCAAGAACGGGGGTACATCCCATACGGGTGTCAGCAGAAAACCTGGACATGAAAAATTCCATCTATCAATCGTAAACAACACGGCCAGCAGCCTGTGGCTGTCTGTCTAAAGTCGGCCGGGCGTGGTTTCAGGGTGTGGGTGTTTACGAAGCGATGGGCGGTGCTCGGCTGCGGGCGCCGGGGAAAATGCTCTGCCGGGCATGGCCCAGGCGCGGGGAAGGGGTGATGGCGTTAGCGGGTGACGGGGCGCTGAGGGCGACGAACGACACGCTGCCAGGCAGCGCCGGGCAACTGAACAACAGGCTGCAATAGCCGCACTTTTCCCACAGCACAGGGTCGGCAGTGGGAGGCTTGCCGTGTTCGGGCGGGTGTTGACGTTCGCCATGGCAACTGGCGTCCATGCTCATCGGCATGGACATGCCGGCGTGATGATCCATCGGCATCGCTTGGGAAATCAGCGGTCCGATAAAGATCATCAGCATGGCAAACAGGCTGATCCAACTGCCGCGAGCAAGGCTTACGGGCTTGGTGGATAACCTGTTGTCCGGAGCGCCCATGATGGGGCCGGTCTTGGGTGGTTACTGAGCGTGCATGTGCTCGTGGGTGACCATTGGCGGCACTTTTTGCACCGACACTTGTACGTTTACCGGCCCTGCGTTTTCGAAGTGCAGGGTCAGCGGGAAATGCTTGCCGTCTTGCAAGACACTGCGGTCCTTCAGGCCCAGCAGCATCACGTGGTAGGCCATGGGGGCGAACTTCAGGTCCCCGCCAGCCGGAACGGCGACGCTGGGTACCAGTTGCATCTTCATCAAGTCGCCCTGCATCACATGCTCATGCAGTTCGGCCTTGGCCGCCACTGGCGTGTCGACGCTGAGCAGGCGATCAGGTTTGTCGCCCTGGTTATGAATCACAAAATACGCCGCGACGGTCGGCGCGTTGGGGGGCAGTTCCTGTGACCAGGGATCGCTTACCAGAAGGTCGCCGGCCTTGTAGTCATCGGCATTGGCGGCACACACCGGCAGCAACAACGCAGCCAGGAGCAGGGAAGATTTAAGCATGGCAGTTCTCCAGAATGGTTCAAAACGCAGGTCAATTGCGAAGTGATCAGACCGTCGGAGAGGCGCGGGGATTAAGGCTCGGCCATTGCTGGCGCGGCGTGGGGGATTGCAGTGACGGCAGCGGCAGGCTCTGCGCGGCGTCGAATCGAGTGACATACAACTGCGGCACATGCCCCGGCAGCGCCACCAACGGCGCCGAGCCCGAACAGCACCAGCAATGCTGCATGGTGGAGTGCTCGTCCTGCTGCGGCTCCTCTTGCTCCAGCGTTCCCAGGGAAATCGCCACCAGCTTGGTACCGCTTGAGGAGCAGAAGCTGCCCCACAGCAATTGTTCGCCAGGGCTCTTGGCCTGCTGCATCGCCCCGGCCATCGGCATGGCAAACGCATTGAACAGCACTGCAAAACAGGCGATCCAGGCAAATGCAAAGCGTTGACGGGCCATGGCGGACAATCCGTAGGGTTTAAACGATCAGATGGGTATTTAGCCTGATCGGGGTGGATAAGTAAAAACCGGGTGTGCGGTTTGGTGTCGCAGTGCTATCAGGCTAGGCCGCAGGCACTCCATGAACTTGCATATCGACGCCTAGCGCCTTCCTGACCACTGCGAATATCGCAGCCAGATTGTCCATGCTTGGATTGCCTTTGGCTGAAAGCATGCGATGAAGGCTTTTACTGGGTTTTGCTGTCTCTTTCGCCAAGCCTTCGAAGCCAACTGTGGCATTGACCAAATCACGCAGGATCACGCGCGAGATTTCTGGTTCGCCGTTGAGAAATAGCGTAGCAGCCTCATCCAGAAGAGCTTGGGCAAATTCAGGATCACGCTGCGCGCGTTCGGCAATGGTGTGTTTATAACTGCGGGTGAGCGCCATGTCGGCTACCTCTGGTGTTCCGATTTTTTGCAACGCTGATACTCGTTGATCAGCGACTTTGCTGCTTTGACATCTCTTTTTTGGCTGGACTTGTCGCCACCGCCAAACAGGATGATCAGCCGATGGCCTTCCTGTATCAGATAAATCCGGTAACCCGGCCCCCAGTTAATGCGGTATTCACCGAGCCCATCGAACCATTTGATATTGCTGGTATTGCCCATTTCAAGCCGAACCAATGCGTTTGAAACCTTAAGTGCCGCCTGCACACTCAAGGAAGAGAACCATTGACCGAACGGGCTGATCTGGTTTTCACGTTGGTATTCTTCGATCTCGATCATTGGCGACCCTGAAGGTAACAAATAGGTTACTGTTCAAGCAAGCGAATGATCCTGACTTATCGGGCGAAGTTTTCCAACGCAGCGAGTGTTTCTTCCAGCGACAAAAACTCCCGATCCACCCCCGCCAACACTGGCCGCTTCAACACCAACACCGGCACCCCACGCTCGCGCGCCACTTCCAGCTTCGGTTCGGTCGCACTGCTGCCGCTGTTCTTGCTGATCAGCACATCAATCTGCCTGCGTTCGAACAAGGCCCGTTCAGCCTCGATCAAAAACGGCCCCCGTGCGCCGATCACTTCGCAGCGTTTGTTGCCGGGATACCTATCCAGCGCCCGCAAGGTCCAGAACTGCTCGGCGGGGATTTCGTCGAGGTGTTGCAGCGGTTCGCGGCCCAGGGTGAACAGCGGGCGCTTGAAGGGCTTCAGCGCGACGATCAGCTCGGCCCAGTCGCCGACTTCCCTCCAGTCATCACCGGTCTGCGGCTGCCACGCCGGGCGGCGCAAGGCCCAGCAGGGAATGGCACACAGTTGCGCCGCACGAGCAGCGTTCTGGCTGATCTGCGCGGCGTAGGGATGGGTTGCGTCCAGCAGCAGGTCGATGCCTTGGTCGCGGATAAATTGCGCCAGGCCTTCAGTGCCACCGTAGCCGCCGACGCGAACCTGGCAGGTGAGGTCGGTGGGCACCCGGCCGATGCCGGCCAGGCTGTAGATATGCTGCGGGCCGAGGGTGCGGGCGATGGCCAGGGCTTCAGTGACGCCGCCCAGCAGGAGGATGCGCTTCATTGTGGTTTGATCACTTCCAGCAAGGTGATCGGCAGTGCCTGGCGCCAGGTGTCGAAGTCACCCAAAGGCTGGGCCTGGGCAACATGGATGCGGGTCAGCTCACCGCCGTGTTGTTCGCGCCAGGCCATCAGGGTCATTTCGCTTTGCAGGGTGACGGCGTTGGCGACAAGCCGGCCACCGGGGCGTAGGTGTTGCCAGCAGGTGTCCAGCACGCCGGCGCGGGTCACGCCGCCGCCGATGAAGATGGCGTCGGGAGCTTCAAGGCCATCGAGGGCTTGAGGCGCGCTGCCGCGTATCAATTGCAGGCCCGGCACGCCGAGGGCATCGCGGTTATGTTCGATCAAAAGCTGACGGCCTTCGTCCGCTTCGATAGCCAGCGCCCGACAGCTGGGGTGCGCGCGCATCCATTCGATGCCGATGGAGCCGCTGCCGGCGCCGACGTCCCACAACAGTTCGCCGGGAGTGGGCGCGAGACGGGCCAGGGTCATGGCGCGCACGTCGCGCTTGGTCAGTTGGCCGTCGTGCCTGAAAGCGGCGTCTGGCAACCCAGCCAACCGTGACAGACGTGCCGTACCCGGTGCAGCCAGGCAGTCGATGGCTACCAGGTTCAACGCGGCAAACGGCGAGTCTTGCCAATCCTCGGCAACGCCGTCGATGCGACGTTCAGCCGCGCCACCCAGGTGCTCGAACACACTTAAACGACTCGGGCCGAAACCACTTGAACACAACAAGGCAGCGATGGCCGCCGGGCTCTGGCCGTCGTTGCTCAGCACCAGTACGCGCACTCCGCTGGACAGGTGGGCATTGAGCGTAGCCAACGGGCGGGCGACCACCGACAACGTCAGCACATCCTGTAATGGCCAACCCAGGCGCGCCGCCGCCAGCGAAACAGAGGAGGGCGCCGGCAGGATCAGCAGCTCATTGGCCGCCACTTGCCGTGCCAGACTGGCGCCGACGCCGTAGAACATTGGATCACCGCTGGCCAGCACACACACCGGTTCACCACGCCCGGCCAACAGCGGTTCGAGGGAAAACGGGCTGGGCCACAGCTCCCGGTCACCGCGAATGCACACCGGTAACAAGTCCAGTTGGCGCTGGCCGCCAATGATCCTGGAGGCGTGCAGCAGAGCGTGCCGGGCATTCCTGCCCAGGCCTTTGAAACCGTCTTCACCGATGCCTACTACCGTCAGCCAGGGCGACATATTGATTCCTTGAACGACATCCGACGGGCAGGCTTTTCATGCCGTCGGACAAAGCAGGCATAATACCGCGCCTTTACCTGTGAACCGGTAGCCCGTTGAGTAGCCCCGTGAAGCCATTCCCACTGTCCAGCACCCTACGCCCCTCGGCTTGTCCGGGGCTGCTGCGTATTGTCCAGGCACTGGATGGCGGGATCTGCCGGATCAAGTTGGCGGGCGGTTCTATTCGCGCCGAACAGGCGGTAGCCGTGGCGGACGCGGCCCGGACCTATGCCGGTGGAGTGATCGAGGCAACCAACCGCGCCAACTTGCAGATTCGCGGGATCGGCGCCGAACACGACGCGCTGATCGCCTGTCTGCTGGCTGTCGGCCTGGGACCGACCACCGCCGCCGGTGATGATGTGCGCAACGTGATGCTCAGCCCCAGCGCTGGCATCGACCGGGACATGCTGTTCGACACCCGGCCCTTGGCGGACCAGATACTCGCTACCCTGCAAACCCACCCGCGTTTCCATGAGCTGTCGGCCAAGTTCGCCGTGCAACTGGATGGCGGCGAAGTGTTGGCAATGCTCGAACACCACCATGACCTGTGGTTGTCGGCCTGGGACGTTGACGGTCAGACGCTGCTGGCCTTCGGTCTGGCCGGCTGCCCTGGTCACGATGCGCCACTGGCCGCCGTACCGCTGGCCCAAGGGCATGCACTGGTGGTGGCGGTGTTGGAGCTATTTCTCGACCTGGCCCGCCCTGAACAGATCCGCATGCGTCACCTGCTGGCCGAAACGCCTGTGGATAACTTCATGGGGCAACTGGCGGCGCGTTTGAGTGTGCCTTTGCGGGCTGTCGACGGCTTTTCCCGCCGCCTCGGCCAGGCAGCGCTGCACGTGGGAACTTATCCACAGCGTCAAAAAAACCGGGTCCATGTCGTCGCCGTCGCACCTTTGGGGCGCCTGGATTCGAATATGCTCCAGGGCGCCGCGCAGCTGGCCGCTGCCTATGGCGATGGCAGCCTGCGTCTCACCCCGTGGCAAGGCGTGCTGCTGCCCAATCTGCGGGCACAAGATGCTGATGTTGTCAGCGAGAGCCTGGCGCAACTGGGCTTCCTCTGCTCGGCAGACCAGGCCCTGGCGCGGATGATCGCCTGTACCGGCTCCAGCGGCTGCGGCAAAGGACTGGCCGACACCAAGGCCGACGCCCTGTACCTGGCGACGCTGCTGCAAGCCAGTGGTCACGCGTTGAATGTTCACTTGTCAGGCTGCCCACGCTCCTGCGCTGCTGCCCATACCGCGCCGGTCACGTTGCTGGCGGTAAGCCCCGGTCACTACGACCTCTATTTTCGCGAAGCAGGCCAGCCGGGTTTCGGCCGTCTGCACGCGCGCACTCTTTCTATTGAAGCGACGGGCGCCCTGCTGCGCGCCCGCCCACGGAGCAACACCGATGATTGATTACATCCGCGACGGTCAGGAGATCTATCGCAACTCCTTTGCGATCATTCGCGCAGAGGCCAAGTTGGATCGCATCCCGGCCGACCTGGAAAAACTGGCCGTGCGGGTGATTCATGCCTGCGGCATGGTCGAGTCCATCGACGGTTTGCAGTTCTCCGAAGGTGCCGGCAAGGCTGGCCGCGAAGCCCTGGCCGCGGGTGCGCCGATCTTGTGTGATGCGCGGATGGTGTCCGAAGGCGTGACCCGTACCCGCCTGCCGGCCAACAACCAGGTGATCTGCACCCTGCGTGATGACAGCGTGCCGGCCCTGGCGCAGGAACTGGGCAACACCCGCTCCGCCGCCGCCCTTGAACTGTGGCGCCCGCACCTGGAAGGCAGCGTGGTGGTGATTGGCAATGCGCCCACCGCCTTGTTCTACCTGCTGGAAATGCTCGACGCGGGTGCGCCAAAGCCTGCGCTGATCCTCGGTTTTCCGGTGGGATTTGTCGGCGCCGCCGAGTCCAAAGCCATGCTTGCCGCTGACAGCCGTGGCGTGCCGTTTGTGATCATGCAAGGCCGTCTGGGCGGCAGCGCCATGGCTGCTGCTGCCGTCAACGCCCTGGCCACGGAGATCGAATAATGCAGGCACGCGGACGTTTGATTGGCCTGGGCGTTGGCCCCGGTGATCCGGAGCTGATTACCCTCAAGGCCCTGCGCCTGTTGCGCGAATCGCCGGTGGTGGCGTACTTCGTCGCCAAGGGCAAAAAGGGCAACGCCTTCGGCATTATCGAAGAGCACCTGGTGTCTGAGCAGACCCTGATGCCGCTGGTTTATCCCGTGACCACCGAAGCCTTGCCAGCACCGTTTTCCTACGAGCAAGTGATCAGCGACTTCTATGACGACGCCAGCGTTAAGGTGGCCGCGCATCTGGATGCGGGGCGCGACGTGGCGGTGATCTGTGAAGGGGACCCGTTCTTCTACGGCTCCTACATGTATTTGCACGACCGCCTTGCCGAGCGCTACGACGCCCAGGTTGTCCCGGGAGTGTGCTCGATGCTCGGTGGTGCGTCGGTGCTCGGCGCACCGCTGGTGTATCGCAATCAGAGCCTGTCGGTGCTCTCTGGCGTATTGCCCCATGACGAACTCAAGCGTCGCCTGGCGGATGCCGATGCGGCGGTGATCATGAAGCTGGGGCGCAACTTCACCAAGGTGCGTCAGGTGCTGGAAGAGTTGGGTCTGGCCGGGCGGGCGCTGTATGTCGAGCGTGCAACCATGGCCAACCAGAAAATCGTCGCCCTGGATCAGGTCGAGCCGATGTCTTCGCCGTACTTCTCGTTGATCATCGTTCCCGGTGAAAGGTGGCAAGGCTGATGACTCGTCCCGCGCCCGCGATTGTCATTCTGGGCAATGGCAGCCTCGCCACTGCTCGCAACATTCAGAAGTTGTACCCCGACGCGTTGATCCACGGCCTGGCCGAGCGGGTTGATGGCGCCGACCGGTTGTACAGCGAATTCGGCGCTACGCTGCGCCAGCTCTACCAGCGGGGCACGCCCATTATCGCCCTGTGCGCCGCCGGGATTGTCATCCGCACCCTGGCGCCGTTGTTGCTGGAAAAAGGCGAGGAACCGGCGGTGCTGGCCGTGGCCGAGGATGGCAGCGCCGTCGTGCCGCTGCTCGGCGGCCTGGGCGGGGTGAATGGGCTGGCGCGGGAAATCGCTGCGGCATTGGGTGTTGCCGCTGCGATCACTACCAGTGGTGAACTGCGTTTTGGTACGTGCCTGCTCAATCCGCCCAGCGGCTATCAGCTCGCTGATCTCGAGTTGGGCAAGCGTTTTGTCTCTGATCTGCTGGCCGGTGAAAGCGTACGCATCGAAGGCGTGGCGCCCTGGCTGGACCAGGCCAACCTGGCGCAGGATCAGCAGGCGCGCCTGGCGATTCATGTGGGCAGTGCCGAGCGCACGCCGGCGGCCAATGAGCTGCTGATCTACCCGAAGAGTGTGTGGGTAACGTGCCGTCCGGGAACGGGGTTGGCTTCGCGTATTCGTGTTGCCTTGCAAGAGGCCAGGATTGCCGTGCATTCCCTGGCGTGCCTGCTGGCCAGTGACAGCGACATGGCCAATCCCGAACTGCATGAAGCGGCGATGGAACTTGCCGTGCCACTGCGCTTCGCCGACGTGGTGACGAACGCCGACATCGTCATCACGGTGGCCGACGAACCTTTGGACCTGTCGCTCATTGGCCGTCCCCGTGGCCGTCTGGCGGTGATCGGCCTGGGCCCCGGCGCTGCCGAGCTGATGGTGCCAGCGGTCAAGGCCGAGCTGGCCCGCTGCACCGATGTGCTGGGCTACGAAACCTACGTGCGCATGGCCGGGCCGTTTCGGGCCGACCAGATCCAGCACTGCACCGACAACCGTGAAGAAATGCAGCGCGCGCGGCATGCCTTTGAACTGGCGGCCCAGGGGCGTTCGGTGGTGGTGGTGTCGTCCGGCGACCCCGGCGTGTTTGCCATGGCCGCTGCGGTGCTGGAAGCCTTGCACGAATCCAGCGATCCGGCATGGCAGCGTGTCGACCTGGAGATCCTTCCGGGCGTTTCGGCCTCGCTGGCCACGGCCGCTCAGGCGGGTGCGCCGCTGGGGCATGACTTCTGCGTGATGTCGCTGTCGGACAACCTCAAGCCTTGGTCGATCATCGAGAGACGCCTGGACCTGGCAGCCCAGGCCGACCTGGCCCTGGCGTTCTACAACCCGATCTCCCGTGCCCGGCCTTGGCAGTTGGGTCGCGCCCTGGAGATCGTCGCGCAGCATCGTACGGCCGAGACGCCTGTGGTGCTGGGCCGCGACATTGGTCGTCCGGGCCAGACCCTGCGCACCACCACCCTTGGGCAACTGACGCCGGACCAGGTGGACATGCGCACCATGGTGCTGATTGGCTCGTCCACTACGTGCACGTTCCCTCGGGCGGGTGGCGGCGAATGGGTGTACACGCCGCGCTGGTATGGCGAAAAACCGCTCTCCTGAAACAACGGCGGCCCCGCAATGGGGCCGCTGAAGTGCAAGCATGCCTGGTGCTGAATACATCTGTGGCCAACGAAGCCACGATCAAACGGCTGCGTGAGCGTGCGGGAGGCAAAGTACTGATGCCCATCGCCAAATACAGAATCTGACGGGGTGCCCTAGGGCACCAGATAACCGCGCACGCCGGTAAAGATGATCTGCGCCGCCAGCGCGCATACAAACAAACCCATCAGCCGGCTGACAATCTGCAAGCCCTGATCGCCGAGGATGCTTTCGATACGGTTGGACAGGTAAAGCACCACGCCCACAGTGAGGCTGGCCAGGGCAATGCTGAGGATTGCTATGATCTTGTCATCCCAATGGGGTTGGCTGACGCCCATCACCAGCAACGCACCGATAGTGCCGGGGCCGACTGTCAGTGGGATGGTCAGCGGGACGATGGTCACGTCCTGCTGCACGTTGTCGGTCTGCACTGCTGATTTACCCTGGGCCATGCCCAGGGCCGAGATGAACAGCACGCTGCCGGCGCCGATACGAAAGGCATCCACGGTGATGCCGAACACGCTGAAAATCACCCGCCCGAACAGATAGAGCAGGACACTCGACACCAGGGTCGCCAGTCCCACCTTCCAGGCCAGGCGCCGGCGCTCCTTGCTGGAATAACCACGGGTCAGGCTGATAAAGCAGGACAGTACGAAGAAGGGGCTGTACAGCACCAGCATCTTCAAATAAACACTGAACAACACGTGGAGCATGGTGGGAGCTCACAACGAAGGAGGGCGAGCGTGAGTTTACCCGCGATGAAGGCTGCTTGTCCTGTGGCGATCTGACAAGCCCGCTCGCCACAAAAACAAACTCGCCAGGCCAATGGCGTCAGGAAGTAGGGACGTGCTCAGGCCGTTGTGCGCGCTGTGCCACCCAGTACTCCACCAGCTCGCGCAGTTGCGACAGCTCCACCGGCTTGGCCATGTGCCCGTCCATCCCGGCCTGGCGTGCGCGTTCCTTGTGTTCCGAAAGGATGTGCGCCGTGAGCGCCACCACCGGCGTGCGGATGCGCTGGTTGCTGACTTCCCAGACTCGCAATTGCTGGGTGGCGGAGAAACCGTCGAGGATCGGCATCTCACAGTCCATCAGCACCAGGTCATAACGCTGGGCCTTCATCGCTTGCAACGCTTCTTCGCCGTTGCTGGCCGTGTCCGGCTGCAGGTTGAGCTTGCCGAGCATGCCGCGAATCACCTTGGTGGAGATGCTGTTGTCTTCGGCCACCAGGATGCGGAAGTCGCTGGGCACCGTCACCGCTGCCGGTGCGCTCGGGGCCGCCTGGCGCGGTTGGGTGATGCCTTTGCTGCGCTGGGTCAGTTCGTCGGCCAGGGTGGTCTTGAGGGTATAGCCGGCCACTGGCTTGGCCAGGATGCGTTTGATCCCGCAGTTGCGCGCGATGATCTTGCTCGGCGCATTGCTGATGCCGGTGAGCATGATCAGCAGGATGTCGTGATTCAGGCTTGGGTCTTCCTTGATCTTCGCCGCCAACTGCATGCCGGTCATGCCGGGCATGTTCTGGTCCAGCAGGACCACGTCGAAGTAGTCCCGCAGGTGCGCCTTGGTGCGCAGCAGGGCCAGGGCTTCCTTGCCCGACGGTACGGCGCTGACATTCAGGCCCCAGGCCGTGCATTGCTGCACCAGCACCTTGCGGCAGGTGTCGTTGTCGTCTACCACCAGTACCCGTGCGCCCTGGAGCGGGCCGTCGAGGTCCGAGGTCGGGTGTTCCAGGCGTTCCGGGTCCAGCGGCAAGGTCAGCCACAAGGTGCTGCCCTGTTGGCTGCCACTCTTGATACCGAACTCGCCGTGCATCAACAGGATCAACTGACGGGCGATAACCAGGCCCAGGTGGCCGCTCAAGCGCGTGGCAGAGAGGAAATTCTTGCTGTGCAGTTCGCTGTGCAGCAGGGCGTCGCGTTCGGCGGGCTCCATCGGCAGGCCGCTGTCCTGTACGGCAATGCGCAGGCGCGGTTTGCTGCTGCGCTCATCCAGGGCGACGACAATCAGTACTTCACCTTCATCGGTCTTGTGCAGGGCGTTTTCCAGCAGGCTCAACAACGCCTGGCGCAGGCGTGTCGGATCGCCGCTGACGACCCGAGGTACCTGAGGCTGGATAAAACTGATCAGCTCGACGTTCTGCTGTTCGGCCTTGGCGCGGAAGATACTCAGGCAATCTTCGATCAGCGCGTTGAGGTCGAACTGCACGTCATCCAGTTCGATTTGCCCGGATTCGAGCTTGGAGATGTCGAGAATCTCGTTGATCAGGGTCAGCAGCTCGTTGCCGGCGGTGTGGATGGTCTGCACATAGTCGCGCTGCTTGACCGACAAGGGGGTGCCCAGCAGCAGCTCGGTCATGCCCAGCACGCCGTTCATGGGGGTGCGAATTTCGTGGCTGATTTTCGCCAGGAACTCGGCCTTGGCGGCGATTTCCGCGTTGCTGGCGGCCAGGTCGCGACTGAGGCTGAAGCGGTCTTCGATGATGCTGCGTTGGCGCTCGCCCAGGGCCAGGCTCATCAATAGGCCGCTGATACAGATAAAACCGAGCAGGGTGACGATCAACCCTTGCGGCGCCACCAGTGTCAGGCCCAGCAATGCTGGCAGGATAATCAGCGTGCCGATATTGAAAATCACCATGGCAAGCATGAACAGCCGCGCCGGCCGGTAGCCTTTCTGCCAGTGATACGCCGAGACGAACAACATGCTCAGGCCGGCCAGCGCCACCAGCGCGTAGGTAATGATGTTCAGCGGCAGGGTGTTGACGAACAGCAGCAACAACCCGCAGAGGATGATCAGCAGGATATCCCCCATCAGCAGCTTGTTCAGCGGATGGGGGCCCAGCGGCGCGAAGAAGCGATAGGCGAACATCAGCCCGCACGGTGCGGTCAGCAGCAAGGCCAGGTAGGCGCCGGGGGTTTGAATCGCGTGCCAGTTCGGCAGCCACGGGCCGAGCAGGTTGAGCAACAGCATCAGGCTGAGCAACAACAACCCTTCGCACGCCGCCAGCCACAGGCTGCTGCGTGAGCGATGGTAGGCGTAGCGGGTCAGGTTGTGCAGGATCAGCATCACCAGGCAGCCGAAGAGCAGTCCATATACCAGCGTCTGGTTCTGGTTGGCGGCAGCAATGACCGCCGGTTCCAGGGTGATGTAAGGGCGCAGTTCATGTTCCGAGACCAGGCGCACGTAGACGTCCAGAGGCTTCTGGATTTGCGGCAGGGGCAGCATGAAGTCGCTGCTGGGTAGCGGGCGTTCGGCCTGGGGTTGGCGGGTGCCGGAGTTCAGTTGCTCCACCAGCGTATCGCCGTCCAGCACGTACAGGTTCAGGTGCGCCAGGTCCGGCGCGAAGACCCGCAGCACTTGCTCGTGCTTGCCGGGTTGCAGCTTGAAACGTATCCACAACGCACTGTTGGGCTCGGCTGCGGTGATCAGGCCCAGTTCGATGGGGCTGAATTGATTGGTGTAGCGGGGGGAGCGAATGTCGCTCAGTTGCAGATCGGCCTGTTCATCAAGCAATACGGCCCAGCCACTGCCTTGCGTGGCGGCCTGGGCCGAGAGCATGCAGAGCAGGGTCAGCAGACTGACAGTGAAACCTATGGCGATCCTGAGCCAGCGCACGGCGAAATCCCTTCGTAGGTTGATACACGGGTTTAACTATGCGCGGGGCCGCAATAGTACGGCAAGGGCCAAGGGCCCCTGCCTAACCGAACGGCTAGCTGGTTACTGATCTTCGCCACGCTCACGGGCAATGGCGCGATAGCCAATGTCCTTGCGGTAGAAGCAGCCCTGCCAGTTGATTTTAGCTGCCAATTTGTAAGCCTGCTGCTGGGCAGCATCGACACTGGCGCCCATTGCGGTGGCGCACAATACGCGTCCGCCTGCGGTCACCACGTTGCCATCCTTGAGCGCGGTGCCGGCGTGGAACACTTTACCTTCCAGAGAAGCAGCTGCGTCCAGGCCTTGAATCACATCGCCCTTGGCGTAATCGGCAGGATAACCGCCGGCCGCCAGCACAATACCAACGCTGGGGCGTGGGTCCCACTGGGCTTCAACCTTGTCCAGGGCTTGGGCGAGGGCAGCCTCCACCAGCAGCACCAGGCTCGATTGCAGGCGCAGCATCACCGGTTGGGTTTCCGGATCACCGAAGCGGCAGTTGAACTCGATAACCTTCGGGTTGCCGGCCTTGTCGATCATCAAGCCGGCGTACAGGAAGCCGGTGTAGACGTTGCCTTCGTCAGCCATGCCGCGCACGGTCGGCCAGATCACCAGGTCCATCACACGCTTGTGAACCTCGGCGGTGACCACCGGGGCAGGGGAGTATGCGCCCATGCCTCCCGTGTTCGGGCCAGTGTCGCCGTCGCCGACGCGTTTGTGGTCTTGGCTGGTGGCCATCGGCAGGACGTTCTTGCCGTCGACCATGACGATAAAGCTGGCTTCTTCGCCGTCGAGGAATTCCTCGATCACCACACGCGAACCGGCCTCACCAAAGGCGTTGCCGGCGAGCATGTCGCGCACAGCGTCTTCGGCTTCGGTCAGGGTCATGGCGACGATCACGCCTTTACCGGCGGCCAGGCCGTCGGCCTTGATCACGATTGGCGCGCCTTTTTCACGCAGATAAGCCAGGGCTGGCTCGATCTCGGTGAAGTTCTGGTAGTCGGCGGTCGGGATCTTGTGGCGGGCCAGGAAGTCCTTGGCGAAGGCTTTCGAACCTTCCAGCTGGGCGGCGCCGGCGGTAGGGCCGAAGCAATCCAGGCCGCGGGCGCGGAACAGGTCCACGACGCCGGCTACCAAGGGGACTTCCGGACCGACGATGGTCAGGGAGACGTTTTTCTCGGCGAAATCGGCCAACTGCTCAATGGCCAATACGTCGATGGCAACGTTTTCGCACTTGGCTTCAATGGCGGTACCGGCGTTGCCGGGCGCGACGAAAACTTTCTGGATACGCGGGTCCTGGGCAACTTTCCAGGCCAGGGCGTGTTCACGGCCACCGCTGCCAATGATCAAAACATTCATTTCAAAAACCTCGGATGACGCAAATCTGGGAAACACAGTGATTTTCTGTAGGCGCGAGCTTGCTCGCGATGGTGGCTAACGATAACGCGGGGTCTCTGAAACAGCGCGGCGCGTTATCGTTCTTCGCGAGCAAGCTCGCTCCTACAGGTGAAAGCAGTGCTGTTAGTGACGGAAGTGGCGCATGCCGGTGAAGACCATGGCGATACCAGCTTCATCAGCGGCAGCAATCACTTCGTTATCACGCATCGAGCCGCCCGGCTGGATCACCGCAGTGACGCCCGCTTTGGCGGCATTGTCCAGGCCATCACGGAACGGGAAGAACGCATCCGATGCCATGACCGAACCCTGTACCTGCAAGCCTGCATGTTCAGCCTTGATCGCGGCAATGCGCGCCGAGTTCACGCGGCTCATCTGGCCTGCGCCGACGCCGATGGTCTGGCGGTTCTTGGCGTAGACGATGGCGTTGGACTTAACGTACTTGGCCACTTTCCAGGCGAAAATCAGGTCGTTGATTTCCTGCTCGGTCGGGGCGCGTTTGGTCACTACCTTGAGGTCTTCGCTGCCGATCATGCCGATGTCGCGGCTCTGTACCAGCAAGCCGCCGTTGACGCGCTTGTAGTCCCAGGCAGCGGCACGGTCCGTCGACCACTCGCCGCAGGTCAGCAGGCGCACGTTGGCCTTGGCGGCAACGATGGCGCGGGCTTCTTCGCTAACGGAAGGCGCGATGATCACTTCAACAAACTGACGCTCGACGATGGCCTTGGCCGTTTCGGCATCCAACTCACGGTTGAAGGCGATGATGCCGCCGAACGCCGACTCGGTGTCGGTGGCGTAGGCCAATTCATAGGCCTGGCGGATACCGCCTTCAGCGTCCGGGCTCACGGCCACGCCGCACGGGTTGGCATGCTTGACGATCACGCAGGCTGGTTTGACGAAGCTTTTCACACATTCCAGCGCGGCGTCGGTGTCGGCTACGTTGTTGTAGGACAGCTCCTTGCCTTGCAGTTGGGTCGCGGTGGCGATGCCGACTTCGGCAGGCGTCGCTTCCACGTAGAACGCCGCGCTCTGGTGCGGGTTCTCGCCGTAGCGCATTTCCTGGGTCTTGATGAACTGGCTGTTGAAAGTGCGCGGGAATTGGCTGCGATCGGAGGTCGAGAGGGTTTCGGCGGCCTGGTTCACGGTGCCCATGTAGTTGGCGATCATGCCGTCGTAGGCAGCGGTGTGTTCGAAGGCCTTGAGCATCAGGTCGAAGCGCTGAGCGTAGGTCAGGCCGCCGGCCTTGAGGCTTTCCAGGACTTGGCCGTAATCGCTGGCGTTGACCACGATGGCCACGTCCTTGTGATTCTTGGCTGCCGAGCGAACCATGGTCGGGCCGCCGATATCGATGTTCTCGATGGCGGTCGGCAGGTCGCAACCTGGCTTGTTGATGGTGGCTTGGAACGGGTAGAGGTTAACGGCCACCAGGTCGATCGGCTTGATGCCGTGTTCGGTCATGATGGCATCGTCGATACCGCGACGACCGAGGATACCGCCGTGGATTTTCGGGTGCAGGGTCTTGACCCGACCGTCCATCATTTCTGCGAAACCGGTGTAGTCCGCCACTTCCACTGCGGCCACGCCGTTGTCCTGCAGCAGTTTGAAGGTCCCGCCGGTGGAGAGAATCTCCACGCCCAGGGCTTCCAGCCCCCGGGCAAATTCGAGGATGCCGGTCTTGTCGGAGACGCTGATCAAGGCACGGCGGATCGGCAGGCGGGTAGTCTGGTCGGTCATTTCAATTTCCATCAAAAGCAAAGGAGTCAGCAAAAAAGGCGACCGTTTTTACGCGGGCGCCTTTCTGGTTTGATTGAATGCTTACAGCAAATCGTACTGCTTGAGCTTCTTGCGCAGCGTGCCACGGTTGAGACCGAGCAGCTCGCTGGCCTTGGTCTGGTTGCCCTTGACGTAGTTCATCACGCTTTCGAGCAAGGGCGCCTCGACTTCGGAGAGCACCAGGTTGTACACGTCCGTGACGGCAGCGCCCTCAAGGTGGGCGAAATAATTGTGCAGCGCCTTCTCGACACTCCCGCGAAGGGTCTGGCCTTCTTCGCTCGGCGTGTTGAGGTGCTGTTTCAAATTGACGTTGTCGCTCACGGGTGTTGTTCCACTCACTAAAGTCTCGGTCATCGTCGTCATGCGGCCACCCCTTCTCCGTCCCCTGTCACCAGGCTCTTGTAACGTTCGGCGAAAAACTCACGAACGTTGGCGACCTGTGCTTGCGTATCATCCAAACGATTGAAGTGGGCGCGAAACTCCCTGGCGCCCGGCAAGGTTGCGAGATACCAGCCGACATGCTTGCGAGCAATGCGTACTCCCATCACGTCTCCGTAGAAGGCGTGCAGGGCGGCCAGATGCTCTAGCAGAATACGTTCCACCTCGATCAACTCCGGTGCCGGCAAAATTTCGCCGGTACGCAGAAAATGATCGATTTCACGAAAAATCCATGGCCGCCCTTGGGCAGCCCGGCCAATCAACAGACCGTCGGCCCCGGTCGCGTGCAGCACGCGCCGGGCTTTCTCGGCCGAGTCGATGTCGCCGTTGGCAAAGACCGGAATCGACACTGCCTGCTTGATCGCGGCAATGGTGTCGTATTCGGCTTCACCGGTATAAAGGTCGGCGCGGGTGCGGCCATGTACCGCCAGCGCTGTAATGCCGGCCTGTTCGGCAATCTTCGCCACCGTCAGGCCGTTCTTGTTCTCCCGGTCCCACCCGGTGCGAATCTTCAGGGTGACCGGCACATCCACTGCAGCGACAACGGCCTGCAGGATCTCGCGCACCAATGCTTCATCCTTGAGCAAAGCAGAACCGGCAGCTTTGTTGCAGACTTTTTTTGCCGGGCAGCCCATGTTGATATCAATAATCTGCGCCCCCAGTTCAACATTGGCCCGGGCGGCATCTGCCAGCATTTGCGCATCACCACCGGCGATCTGTACCGAGCGGGGCTCGGGATCACCTTCGTGGATCATGCGCATCCGCGACTTGCGGGTATTCCACAAACTCATGTCGCTGGTGACCATTTCCGAGACTACAAGTCCTGCACCCAGTCGTTTGCACAGCTGACGAAAGGGCTGGTCGGTGACGCCCGCCATAGGGGCGAGAATCAAGCCGTTGTGCAATGTGTATGGGCCGATGCGTACCGCCGACATAGGACTTCCCTGTTGTGGGGCCGGATCATTAGAGTTCGAAAAAGGGTTGGCATGATACCCGCTCTCGATGACTGGATAAAGGCTGAATTGGATAAAATCTGAACAGTTATTTTCTTATCGCTGCCGGTTTGGCAGCGAACGGCGTAGTCAATAATCTGCCGTCAAACCCTGGTGCCTGAACCGATTCATTCGGGAGAGTGGAAGCTCAGGCTGTAATTCACGGCCTTGTTGCCGGGATCGAGGATGTCCAGGGCGATGTGAATCGGAGTCTGGGATGGCATCTCGGTCACGCCCGCCAGCTCGCCGCTGAGGTATTCGGCGGGTTTGAAGCGTCGGCTGGCGATCATCTGCCCGTTAAGGTCAGCAAAGCGTAGCTCCAGCAGCGGAAATGGTTGGGAGAACGTCGCACGGTTATAGATGATTGCGTCGACCACCAGGGCGCCGGCGAACTCCGGGTGGCTGCGTACCACCAGGTTACTGCTCTTGATGTGGGCGATATCGACCCTGGAAGGCACGGTGCAGCCCAGTTTCGGGCACAGCTCTTGGAACCAGGGCCGGTATTTATCCTGGCGCGCCAGGTCGTCGAACTGGTAGGCAATATATTGGCCGGCCAGGGCCGCAGCGGCCAGCAGCACCAGCAGAATCCAGAGCAGGCGACGGCCCCAGCCGGAAGGGCGCTTCTGGGTGTAGAGGTGCAGGGGGTCGTCTTCCAGCTCCTGCAGCATTTCATCGTGAGCGCTTGTGGCGGGATGGGGTCGCTTGCGGCGTGACTGCGGCTGTTCTTGAGGCTCGTCGGTTACCGGTGGCTCGGGCGGGTCGAGGTCGTCATCGGCTTTTCTGGTATGCAGCGTTGGCTCATCGTCTGCCTCCAGGGTGTCGAACGACATCGAGGGTTCGGTTCGCTTGGGTTTTCCTGCTACAGCCTTTGCCGGTTCAGGTTCATTGTCCGCCGCTTGTGGCGCTGGAGTCCGCTCATCAGCCGGATCACTGAACAGGCTGGCAGCCCATTGTTCTTCTTCAGTCTTGGCTGTATCGCGGCTGGCGCTGAGGGGCTCTTCATTTTGCCGACGGTCGGAGCCTGGTTGCCGGCGGTCTGCACCCAGAGGCTGGGTGTGCTGAATCTCGCGACGCTCCAGCTTGGCGAGTTCTTCGTCCAGGTCCAGGTTGTCCAGGTCCAGCTCTTCAGCGGTCCATTGTTTCTGGCTGACGGCGCGCGGTGCTGCTTCTGCCGTTGCCGCAGCTTGAGGCTCAGACGCGCTGGCGCGCTGCTCCAGCAATTGCCGGGCGGCATTGAACACTTGCAGGCAAGAGCCACAACGAACCACACCACGGGCCACGCTCAGTTGTGCGTGGCTTACGCGAAAGCGGGCGTGGCAATGCGGGCACTGGGTGACGAAACTGTCGGTCATGCGGCCATCCGATTCATGCAGGCGCTCATTCTAGCGCCGACGACCACTGATGCGTACCCAGCCGTCACGGTTGGCGATCGGGTCCAGCTCGAAATTCTGGGCGTAAGCGGCGGCGACGTCTTCGCCCTGCTCGGCGAGGATGCCTGACAGCGCCAGGCGGCCACCCGGCTTGACCAGGCTGGACAGCTGCGGGGCCAGCGACACCAGTGGGCCGGCCAGAATGTTGGCCACCAGCACGTCGGCCTGTACCTGTGGCAGTTGCTCCGGCAGGTACAGGGGGAATTTATCTTCGGCGATGTTATTACGCCCGGCGTTATCGCGGGAGGCTTCCAGGGCTTGCACGTCGATGTCGGTACCGACCGCTTCCTTCGCGCCCAGCAGCAGGGCAGCGATGGCCAGGATTCCCGAGCCGCAGCCGAAGTCCAGTACGTTGCAGTCCTGCAAATCCTGGCCATCGAGCCATTCCAGGCACAGGGCGGTGGTCGGGTGGGTGCCGGTGCCAAATGCCAGGCCAGGGTCCAGCAGCAGATTCACCGCGTCAGGCTCGGGGGCGGCGTGCCAGCTTGGCACGATCCACAGGCGCTGGCCGAAACGCATGGGATGGAAATTGTCCATCCAACTGCGTTCCCAGTCCTGGTCTTCGATGATTTCGCTGTGGTGCTCGGGCAGCGGGCTGCCGGTCAATAGCGCCATATGGGCCAGCACGCTGGCGGCCTCGGTGCCGTCTTCGAACAGCGCCAACAGATGGGTGTGGGACCATAGCGGGGTGGTGTTCAGTTCGGGTTCGAAGATGGGTTGATCTTCGGCGTCCATGAAGGTCACCGACACCGCGCCCACTTCAAGGAACGCGTCTTCGTAGGTTTCGGCTTGTTCTGGGCTGATGGCGAGACGGACTTGCAGCCAAGGCATGGCGGGCACCTTTGAAAAAATGAGTGTGCAGCGGGGTGGGGCTGCGGGAAGCGCGCCAGTTTACGCGAGGTGGGGGCAGAAGACGACACCGCTGGACGCACGCAGATCAATGTGTGAGATGGGTAAGCCCTGCTCCCACATTGATCATGCGTTGTTCCTGATACCTCAGAGACAACAAAGCCGCCCGAAGGCGGCCTTGTTGGGTGGATCACTTCGCTTACTGATTAGCCAGCTTGTGTTCCAGGTAGTGAATGTTCACACCACCTTCGCAGAAGCCTTCATCGCGAACCAAATCCCGATGCAACGGGATGTTGGTCTTGATGCCGTCAACCACGATTTCGTCCAGGGCATTGCGCATGCGTGCCATGGCTTCGTCGCGAGTCGAGCCCCAGGTGATCAGCTTGCCGATCAGGGAGTCGTAGTTCGACGGGACCTTGTAGCCGCTGTACAGGTGCGAATCGACGCGAACGCCGTTGCCACCTGGTGCATGGAAGTGCTTGACCATGCCAGGGCTCGGCATAAAGGTTTTCGGGTCTTCGGCGTTGATCCGGCACTCCAGCGAGTGGCCGTGGATCTTCACGTCATCCTGGGTAAACGACAGCGCGTTACCAGCGGCGATGCTGAGCATCTCCTTGACGATGTCGATGCCAGTGACCATTTCCGATACTGGATGCTCTACCTGCACGCGAGTGTTCATCTCGATGAAGTAGAAACTGCCGTTCTCGTAGAGGAACTCGAAGGTACCAGCGCCACGGTAGTTGATGTCGATGCACGCCTTGACGCAGCGCGCCAGAACTTCTGCACGGGCGGTTTCATCCAGGCCTGGTGCCGGTGCTTCTTCCAGAACCTTCTGGTGACGGCGCTGCAGCGAGCAATCGCGGTCGCCCAGGTGAATGGCGTGGCCCTGGCCGTCGGAAAGCACCTGAACTTCCACGTGACGTGGGTTGGTCAGGTATTTTTCGAGGTAGACCATCGGGTTGCTGAACCAGGCGCCTGCTTCTTCGCGGGTCTGCTTGGCTGCTTCAATCAGGTCTTCCTCGCGATGCACCACACGCATGCCGCGACCACCGCCGCCGCCAGCGGCCTTGATGATCACTGGGTAACCGACTTCGCGACCAATGCGCAGGGCAGTTTCCGGGTCTTCCGGCAACGGGCCGTCAGAGCCTGGAACGGTCGGCACGCCGGCAGCGATCATGGCGTGCTTGGCCGAAACCTTGTCGCCCATCAGGCGAATGGTGTCAGCTTTCGGGCCGATGAAAGCAAAACCGGATTTTTCCACCTGTTCGGCGAAATCGGCGTTTTCCGCAAGGAAACCGTAGCCTGGGTGAATGGCGGTAGCGCCGGTCACTTCAGCCGCTGCGATGATCGCCGGGATGTGCAGGTAAGACAGGCTGGCAGGCGCAGGGCCTATGCAAACCGTCTCGTCCGCCAGGCCCAGGTGCATCAGCTCTTTGTCGGCAGTCGAGTACACCGCGACGGTCTTGATACCCATTTCCTTGCAAGCGCGCAAGATTCGCAGGGCGATTTCGCCGCGGTTGGCGATCAGGACTTTTTCCAGCTTCGCAGGTTTCAACATCGTTGGTTCTCCGCGGTTCAAACGATGGTGAACAGCGGTTGGTCGAATTCAACCGGCTGACCGTTTTCTACCAGGATGGATTCGATCACACCGGCTTTTTCAGCCTGGATGTGGTTCATCATCTTCATCGCTTCAACGATGCAGATGGTGTCGCCCACTTTGACGGTCTGGCCGATTTCAGCAAAGGCTGGCGAGGTCGGTGCCGGGGTGCGGTAGAACGTACCGACCATTGGCGACTTGACCACGAAACCGTTCAGTTTCGGTGCTGCTGGGGCTTCAGCGACAGTAGCAACCGGAGTAGCGGCCACTGGGGCGGGTGCCGGTGCTTGCATCTGTGGTGCGTAGAACTGTTGGGCCGGGGTCTTGCTGTGACGGCTGATCCGTACGGATTCCTCGCCTTCCTTGATTTCCAGCTCGTCGATACCGGATTCTTCCAGCAGTTCGATCAGTTTCTTAACTTTACGGATATCCATGAATCGTCAACTCCCAAGGGTCGGTCAGGGGCGCTTGGCCTGTTCTTCAAGCTGTTCCAGGGCGGCCTCCAGGGCCAGTCGGTAACCGCTGGCGCCAAGGCCGCAGATCACTCCTACCGCAACGTCGGAGAAGTAAGAGTGATGGCGGAAAGGTTCGCGTTTGTGCACGTTCGATAAATGCACTTCGATGAATGGGATGCTCACCGCCAGCAGCGCGTCACGTAATGCAACGCTTGTGTGCGTAAAAGCGGCGGGGTTGATCAGGATGAAATCCACGCCTTCGCTGCGCGCGGCGTGAATGCGATCAATCAATTCATACTCGGCATTGCTTTGCAGGTAGAGCAAATGGTGGCCGGCATCACGAGCCCGTCGCTCCAGATCGAGGTTGATCTGTTCGAGGGTCACTGCACCGTAGACGCCCGGTTCACGGGTGCCGAGCAGGTTCAGGTTGGGTCCGTGCAGAACCAGTAAGGTCGCCATCGGCTGTTCCTTGTTATTGGTGTGGGTGCGGCAGAACCCGGCGACTATGCCGCAAAGCCTTTGTGACTGTCCAGTTCCCTGCAATAGGCAGCACGATTAGCGAGGATTACGCAAAATATGTGACTGGAGTGTCGTATCCGGTCATTTGCAGGGAGTAGGTCGCTCCTGCAATCGAGTTAGACGCGAAAGGCCTGCACGGCGGTATTGAGTTGCCCTCCGAGCACCAGCAAATGCTCGCCCTGGCTGCGACCCTGGCCAATACGCAGCAAGTTATCCTCACCTAACTGATGAATCCGCTCACTGTTATCCCGGATCTCACTGACTGCGCCGCTTTGCTGGGCGGTGACATCAGCAATGCGTACAGCAGTGTCGGAAATGGTCTGGATCGCGCCGACGATTTCATCCAGCGCACCGTCGGCGGCCTGGGCTTGCTGGGCGGTGGCTTCGGCGTGTTCGACCTGGGCGCGCATGCCTTCCACCGATTGCCGGGCGGCGGTTTGCAAGTTGGCAATCAGGGTCTGGATTTGTGCAGTGGCAGCCGCTGTGCGCTGGGCCAGTGATCGGACTTCGTCAGCGACCACGGCAAACCCGCGACCGGCCTCACCGGCACGGGCCGCTTCGATCGCAGCGTTGAGGGCCAGCAGGTTGGTCTGGTCGGCAATCGAGCGGATCACCGTCAATACACCGCCAATGGTGGCGGATTCTTCGGCCAGCTTTTCGATCATCTGCGCGTTCTCCTGGACCTCCCCGACCAGCGCGTACAGTCCGGTCAGGCTCAAGCCAATCACCCGTTGGCCTTGCTCCACGGCTTGGCCGGCACTACGGCTGGCCCCGGCGGCCTGGCTGGCATCGCCTGCCACTTGTTGAATGGTGGCTTCCAGCTCCCCAAGGGAATCACGAATCTGCGCGGTATCACCGGCCTGGCGCTCGGCACCGTCATGCAGGCCACCGCTCAGTTCGGCGAGGGCCCGGCTGCTGCCGGCTACTTGTTCGGCGTTTTCGCGAATGGTGCCCACCAGGTTCACCAGATAAACCCGTAAACGATTGAGAGATGCCTCGATATCGTGCAGTTCGCGGTTGGTCGCGCCCAATACGATCGCCTGGCTGAAATCACCTTCGGCCCAGTTCGACAACGCCGGCGCCAGATTGGTCAGCACCCGCGCCAGGCGCCGCTGCAAGGTGTCGATCAGCAGGGCGATCAACAGGATCAAGCCAATCATCACACCCTGTATTACCCGCACTTCACCCTGGATTTGCCCATGCTGGGCCCGCACCACGGGCTCCAGTGCGGCGATGGCTTGTTGCACTGCGTCGATTTTCAGGTGAGTGGCAGCGGCCAGTTCACCCCGTTGGCGGATTTGCTCGCGGGTACGTTTCAGCTCTGCCGGATAGCGGGTCAGCAGGCTGTTGAGCTCGCGCTTGAGGTCGACGCCGGTGTCCTGGGCCACGGTTTTTTCGCTGCTTTGCAAACCCATCATCGCCGAGAAGTCGTCGCTATTGGACTCGCTGTTGCCCGTCACGCCCAGCAATGGCAGTTGTTCCAGCACGTCAGCCTGGCTGCGGATACTGGCCACTTCCCGCTCGACATCGTCCGCCAGTTCACTGCGTCCACTGCTGACCAGCTTGTTTCTGGCCAGGGACAGTTTGGTCAAGTGTTGGGATGCCACCAGCAAGGGCGGTAGATAACGTGCCGCCTCAGGGGTATTGACGCCTGCGGCGTACTGACTCAGTTGCTCCAGGTTAGCCCCCAGCTCCCGCTCGGCTTGCAGCAGCAGGGCTTGCGGATCGCCCGCCAGCTTGCCGGCGGCCAGCAGCTCGGTCTTGCTGAAACCATCCAGATCGGCAAGGCTGGGGCGAAGGTTGTGGGCGAGGTCAGGAGGCAAATCGTCGAGGTGCAGCAGCAGGTTTTCCAGGCTCTGGCTGGCGCTGCTCAGGCGCAGTGCATCGCCGCTGGCCAGGTAGTCGTCGATATTGCGTGCGGCCTGATTCTGGAAGGTCTGAGACAGGCCCAGATAGCGTTCCATCAATAGGTAAGGGCGCTCCAGCGCCCGTTGCGACCACCAGAGCGTAGCGCCCAGGGCCAGGCAAACGGCGACCAGCAAAAGGGTGTTCAGATTCGTCAGCAGCTTCAGGCGCATGCGTGGTTTCAACCAACGGCAGAAGGATAAGTGCCTGAAGTTATTGCGCTTTCGTTACAGCGTTATGACGGACTGAGTAGAATCCGATGAAAAGGTGGCACTTTGCCGTGATGGTGCGGCGGCCTGCACACGATTGCGCCCGGCATGCTTGGCGCGGTACAGCGCTTCATCGGCCTGGGCGGCCATCATCAGGCTGTCGGAGCCATCGCACAGCTCAACTACCCCGGCGCTGAAGGTGCACCACAGGTCCTGGGGTTGGGCCGGGTAATGGATTTCAGCAAAGCGCCCACGAATTTCATCGAGTACTTTGCAGGCCGAGTCCATGTCGGTGTCGGGCATGACGATGGCGAACTCTTCGCCACCATAGCGGCCGATAAAGTCGGTCTTGCGCAGTCGCTGCTTGAGAAATAGCGCCAGACTCTTGATCACGCGGTCGCCCATGGGATGGCCGTGGCTGTCGTTGACCCGCTTGAAGTGGTCGATGTCGAGCATGGCAAAACTCAACGGCTTGTCCTCGCGACGGGCGCGGAAGCTGCAGTCTTCCAGCAGTTGCAGGATATGGGTGTGGTTGTACAGCCCGGTCAGGCTGTCGCGCACCATTCGCGCCTTGAGATGCCGGGCCCTTGCTGCGCGGTTGCGTACGGTGGTGATCAGGTGCCGTGGCTTGATCGGTTTGGTGAGGAAGTCATCGCCGCCTTCACTCATGGCGTCCAGTTGCTTGTCCAGGTCGTCTTCGGCCGACAGGTAAATAATCGGCACGCTGACATAGCGGTCGTTGTGGCGAATGACCTTGGCCAGTTCGGTGCCGGTACAGGTGGGCATGTACATGTCGAGGATGATCAGGTCAGGCTGGAAATCCGCCAGCTCGGCCATGGCCTGGATCGGCTCGATCAGGGTGCGGGTGACGATGCCGGCACTGTTGAGCAGGCGCTCGGTGTGCATGGCCTGGGCGCGGGAGTCGTCGATGATCAGCACTTTATAGGGCTCGTACTGGGCGACGCAGGTCAGCACCTCGATTTTTTCCAGCAGACTCGATGCTTCCAGCGTGCCGGTCAGAAACTCCTGGCCCCCGGCGCGCACGGCGGCCAGGCGAGTCGGGGTGTCGGTTTCGTGCAGGCTGAAAAACAGCAGCGGCAGTTTCTGCTCCAGGCCTTCCTGGGCTTCGGCCGCCAATAGCAGGCCCAGGCCTGTACCGCAGAAGTCCACGTCGATCACAATCGCCGCCGGCAAGCGCTCGGCCATGGATGAGCGAAATGCCGCCACGCTGTCCAGGGATTTTGCGCTCAAGCCGAAGAACTCCAGCTGCTTGGCCAGGCGCTCGGCGCGGTCGTGATCGGCCAGCATCACGTAGATCGGTTTGCGCATCGGGGGCAGCGAGGTTTGTTCCAACTGGTCGCCCTGGCGCAAGCCGGTGCGAGACAGGCGCTGCATCAAGCGGTTGAGTTCGGTGATCAGGTTGCTGCTCAAGCGGCCGCGATTATCGTCTACAGCTTTGAGTGATTCGATGATGTGCCGCGCCAGTTGGCCGTGTTCCGGCTGTTCGAAGCGCTCGGCGAAACGCAGCAGGCGCAGGTTGGCTTCGCTGAGTTCGGATAAATCGGCGCTCGACCATTCGCTGCGTTGCAGGCGCTGCCAGATCTCAAGGATTTGACGCGCCTGATGAATTACCCGCTGGGCAAAATGGTGCTTGAGGCGCTCACGGCTGGGGTCTTCTGGCTCGGTCATATCCTGACTACTAGTAAGGGTGCATGCTGAGGTCGACTGATGGCTCCATGCTATCATCTCTTTCCATTCGCACGAGTGTCATACGTCAATTAACTGCAAGGTCATGCTTATTCATTTACTGACCGCAGGGTCGCAGGGACAGATAGGCGCATAGGCGCATAGGCGCAAAAGCGCCCATCCTTTATAGTTGAGCGCCGCCCAAATGCCACCTTGATTTAAAAGCACCGCACAGACTGGCACGATGGGGTAGGGTTGTGGTCGTAGCTATTGAACGCACGCCATCGACTCAAGTGCATGAACTCAAGTGATTGAAAGGATATCGCCATGCTGGACTGGAAAAACCGTGCAGGCAGCGCACCGGGCCCAAGCCCTGCGCCCAAGTCAGCTCCCCGCAGCTATTTGCGTGGCCTGCTGATGAGCCGCGCCTTGCTCTCCCTTGTGGCCCTTTACCTGCTGGTCAGCGGTGGCCTGGGCTGGTATTGGAGCCAGGAGCCGGCCTTGTTTCCGGTCCAGCAGAACGCCCAGATTGCCGCCGAGAAAGACGGCAAGCAAATGGTGTTGGGCTTCACCACCGTCGAAACCCTCAAGACCGTCGTTGGCACGTTGCTCAACAAACCGGGCGGCTATATCTCCAATGACCGATTCCCGCCGGGCCTGTGGATGGACAACACGCCGAGTTGGGAATATGGCGTGCTGGTCCAGGTCCGTGACCTGACCCGCGCCCTGCGCAAGGACTTCGCCCGGTCCCAGTCGCAGTCGGCGGAAGATGCGGACTTGGCCAAGGCTGAGCCGCGCTTCAACTTCGACAACAGGAGTTGGGTGCTGCCGTCCAGCGAATCGGAATACCAGGATGGCATCAACTCCCTGAGCCGCTATGAAGCACGGTTGTCGGACCCTAATCAGAAAGGCGCGCTGTTCTATGCCCGCGCCGACAACCTGAATAACTGGCTCGGCGATGTTGCCACTCGCCTGGGGTCGTTGTCGCAACGGCTGTCGGCCAGCGTCGGCCGGGTCAAGCTCAACACCGCACTGAAAACCGAAGCCCTGGCACCGGGTGAAGTACCGCAGGTCGATGAAGAAGTGGTGGAAACCCCATGGATGCAGATCGACAACGTGTTCTATGAGGCGCGCGGCCAGGCCTGGGCGCTGTCTCATTTGTTGCGTGCCATCGAAGTCGACTTCGCCGACGTACTGGCCAAGAAGAACGCCACGGTCAGCGTGCGTCAGATCATTCGTGAACTGGAAGCCTCGCAAGAGCCGGTGTGGAGCCCAATGATCCTCAATGGCAGCGGCTTCGGCGTGTTGGCTAACCATTCGCTGGTGATGGCCAACTACATTTCCCGGGCCAACGCAGCGGTGATCGATTTGCGTCAACTGCTTAACCAGGGTTGAGTCATGGTCGATAGTACCCAAGAGGCCGCCCACCGTGCGGCCTCGGATGCCGAACAGATTGCCTGGGTCGACGAGCAGGACAACCTGCTCGGCGCTCTGGTGCGCTCCGATTTACGCGAGCGTGGCCTGATCGGGCGAGGCACCTACATCATGCTGTTCAATTCTGCCGGTGAGCTGTGCGTGCATCGGCGCACTCTGAGCAAGGCTATTTACCCCGGTTACTGGGATGTGGCCGCGGGCGGCATGGTTGCTGCCGGAGAGACCTACGCCGATTCGGCTGCCCGTGAGCTGGAAGAGGAGTTGGGCGTCAGCGGTGTTGAACTGACCGCCCATGACCACTTCTTCTTTGAAGACACCGGCAACCGGCTGTGGTGTTCGGCGTTCTCGGCGGTGTGGGATGGGCCTTTGCATCTGCAGCCCGAAGAAGTGCTGGAAGCGCGCTTCATGCCTGTCGAAGCGGTGCTCAAAGATATCGAAGAAAAGCCCTACTGCCCGGACTCCCTGGCCGCGCTGCATCGTTATCTGGCCTCACATCGCTAAGGTTGCATAAAATTGCGCTATTTGACTCTTAGCAAGTGGGCTTTTTGTCGTTACACTGCGCGACTTTTCAAGCTGAACCGCCTTTGCTTCATCATGTAGGAGCGAGCTTGCTCGCGAAGGACGTCAACGATAACGCGGGCTGCCAGACAGCACGCACCGTCCTCAGGTTTTTCGCGAGCAAGCTCGCTCCTACAGGTTTTTGAAGTGTTTGCGGTTCAGTAGCGCTGCCCCTGCCTGAGTGGGGCTTCGCGGTCGGTGACCCTTTTGCGGGCGCTGATCAGTCTTTGTCCTCCCAAGAGGATTGCCGGTGGCCAAAAAAGCCGCATCCTTCGCCGCCCTTGGTGGCCTGGTATTTTCCACCGACGCAGGTCGACATTGCCCGGACTGTCGCCAGCCCGTGGACGCCTGTACCTGCAAACAAACCCTGATCCCTGAAGGCGATGGCATTGCCCGCGTACGTCGCGAGAGCAAGGGCCGCGGCGGCAAGACGGTGACGACCATCACCGGCGTACCGTTGGCCGAGGATGCGCTCAAGGAGTTGGCCACCACGCTGAAGAAGCGTTGTGGCACCGGTGGCGCCCTGAAAGACGGGGTCATCGAAATCCAGGGCGATCACGTCGAATTGCTGTTGGCCGAGCTGATCAAGCTCGGTTACAAGGCGAAGAAGTCCGGCGGCTAGCAGCCTCTGTGAAAACCACCTCCCCGATGAGCCCGATGCCTTGCAGTTCAAGGCCAGGCCGTCGCTCTCATGGTTTTCACAGAGCCTGTTTCTGACTGGTGTCTAAACTCTGTCCTGTAAGCGGGGTCTACCCCTCTCACAGGCAAATCGTCATTTTCATTCTTTAGACTGCGCCAGCCTCTGAATTGGGTGGCGCTCTTCGACTTTATATAGGGGACTTCGATGTCCGTACGACGCACACGCAAAGACGATGGTAGCCAATGGACAGTTGCGGACAGCCGTAGTGTTTACGGAATTCGCCATTGGGGGGCCGGGTATTTCGCGATCAATGACGCCGGTCGCGTCGAGGTTCGTCCGAACGGCCCCAGCAGTTCACCCATCGATTTGTACGAGCAAGTGGAGCAGTTGCGCAAAAGCGGCCTGTCCTTGCCTCTGTTGGTGCGCTTTCCGGACATTCTGCAAGACCGCGTGCGTCAGTTGACCGGTGCCTTCGACGCCAATATCGAGCGCCTGGAATACCAGAGCAAATACACCGCGCTGTACCCGATCAAGGTCAACCAGCAGGAAGCGGTGATTGAAAACATCATCGCTACCCAGGACGTGTCCATTGGCCTGGAAGCCGGCTCCAAGCCGGAACTGCTGGCAGTCCTGGCCCTGGCGCCGAAGGGCGGCACCATCGTCTGCAACGGCTACAAGGACCGCGAGTTCATCCGCCTGGCGCTGATGGGCCAGAAGCTGGGCCACAACGTCTTTATCGTGATCGAGAAAGAGTCCGAAGTCAGCCTGGTGATCGAAGAAGCCGCCAACCTCAAGGTCAAGCCTCAGATCGGGCTGCGAGTGCGTCTGTCGTCGCTGGCGTCGAGCAAGTGGGCGGACACCGGTGGCGAGAAATCCAAGTTCGGCTTGTCGGCCGCGCAGTTGTTGTCGGTGGTTGAGCGTTTCCGCGCCGCCAGCCTGGACCAGGGCATTCGCCTGTTGCACTTCCATATGGGCTCGCAGATCGCCAACCTGGCGGACTACCAGCACGGGTTCAAGGAAGCCATTCGTTACTACGGCGAACTGCGCAACCTCGGCCTGCCGGTGGACCACATCGACGTCGGCGGCGGCCTGGGTGTCGACTACGACGGTACTCATTCGCGCAACGCCAGTTCGATCAACTACGACATGGACGATTACGCCGGTGTCGTGGTCGGCATGCTCAAGGAATTCTGCGACGCCCAGAACCTGCCGCACCCGAACATCTTCTCCGAGAGCGGCCGTTCCCTGACCGCCCACCACGCCATACTGGTGGTGCAAGTCACCGACGTCGAAAAACACAACGACGACGTGCCGGCGATCGAGAACAAGGAAAATCTGCCGGAGACCGTGCAATGGCTGGTGGACCTGCTGGGTCCGACCGACATTGAAATGGTCACCGAAACCTACTGGCGCGCCACCCACTACATGAGCGACGTGGCCTCCCAGTACGCCGACGGCAAACTGACCCTGGCAGAAAAAGCCCTGGCCGAGCAGTGCTACTTCGCGGTGTGCCGCCGTCTGCACAACTCGTTGAAGGCTCGTCAGCGCTCCCATCGCCAAGTGTTGGACGAACTCAACGACAAGCTCGCCGACAAGTACATCTGCAACTTCTCGGTGTTCCAGAGCCTGCCGGACACCTGGGCCATCGGCCAGGTGCTGCCGATCCTGCCGTTGCACCGTCTCGACGAAGAGCCGATGCGCCGCGCCGTGCTGCAAGACCTGACCTGCGACTCCGACGGCAAGATCAAGCAATACGTCGACGAGCAGAGCATTGAAACCAGCCTGCCGGTCCATGCCTTGAACGAAGGAGAGGATTACCTGCTGGGGATTTTCCTGGTGGGCGCCTACCAGGAAATTCTCGGTGACATGCACAACCTGTTCGGTGACACCGACTCGGTGAACCTCTACCAGAAGGAGGACGGTTCGGTGTACAGCGCTGGGATCGAAACCCACGACACCATCGAAGACATGCTGCGCTATGTGCACTTGTCGCCGGAAGAGTTGATGACTCACTACCGTGACAAGTGCGCCAGCGCCAAGATCACGGCGGCGGAGCGGACCCAGTTCCTCGATGCATTACGTCTGGGGCTGACGCGCTCTTCGTACCTGTCGTCTTGAGTCGTTAGCGGCTAAACAAAACCCACCGTTGCTGGTGGGTTTTTTTATGTTCGCTCGGCGGATTCAACCTTGGGAGAACCATCGATCCTGGTGGCTCAAGTGCCAGGCGAAGGCGGCCAGGATCACGCTGCGCAGGACCATGAACAACAGGAAGGTCAGCCACAGTCCGTGATTGCCAAAACCTTGCAGCGCCCAGGCAAACGGTAGCAAAAGGGCGACACTCAGCAGCATGCCGTTGCGCATTTCGCGCGCGCGGGTGGCACCGATGAACAGCCCATCCAGCAGATAACTCCACACCGCAACCAGCGGCAGTACCGCCAGGTACGGTAAGTAGATGAACGCCGTTTCGCGCACGCTGGGAATGTCGGTCTGCATGGCAATAAACAAGTGGCCGGCAACGGCGAAGAGCAGGGCGAAGGCGGCGCTGGCCAGCAGTGACCAGCCGCAGGCGACCACCAGCGTGCGGCGCAAGGCCTGACGGTCGTGGGCGCCGATGGCATGGCCGCACAGCGCTTCGACGGCGTGGGCCAGTCCGTCCAGTGCGTGGGCGGTGAGCAACAGGCCGTTGAGTAGTAACGCATTAGCTGCCACGGTGGCATCGCCCAAACGAGCACCTTGCACGGTGATCATGAAAAACACCGATTGCAGGGCCAGGCTGCGGATAAAGATGTCGCGGTTGACCGCCAGCAAAGGGCGCCAGCTTGCCCAAATCGTCAAGGCCGCCCAGGCGATATGGCCGGGGTAAGCGCGCAGGGCTTTTTGCGTCAGCGCCAGGCCCAGCAGGGCGCCGGTCCATTCGGCGATTACCGAGGCGCGAGCCGAACCCACCACGCCCCAATCCAGGCCCATGACGAACCACAGGTTCAGGGCGATGTTCACCAGATTGGTGGTCAACAGGATTGCCAGCGGTGCGCGGGCGTTCTGGGTGCCGAGGAACCAGCCAACCAAGGCATAACTGGCCAGGGCGGCAGGCAGGCCGAACAGGCGGGTGTGGAAAAAATCGCGGGTCAGCTGACTCAGCTCAGGCGAAGGTTGCATCCAGTCCAGTACCAGGCCGCTCAGTGGAACCCCAATGGTCCCCAGCACCATCGCCAATCCCAGCGCCAGCAGCAAACCCTGCAACAGAATCTGCCGCAACGCCGCACCATCCCCGCGCCCGGCAGCCTGGGCGGCAAACCCGGTGGAACCCATGCGCAGAAACCCCATGGCCCAGGCCAGGAAGGTATACAGGCTGGCGCCGACGGCTACGGCACCGAGTTGATGAGCATGGGGTAGATGGCCGATGACCATGCTGTCCACCAGCGCCACCAGCGGCACCGAGATATTCGACAGAATCATTGGCGCCGCCAGGGCCCAGACGCGGCGATGGGTGGGGCGGTGGCGCCAGTCGGTAAGTAGGGTGGACATGCAGGCTCCTTTGGGGAGCGGCATTGTAACTGGGCCTGTGGCATACGCGACTTGATCATTCCCACGCGGAGCATGGGAACGATAAGTGCCCTCCGTCGGTCAATGTGAGCAGCGCCACAGCCGGTTCGGTGCCACTGATATATAGTTCACCCCTCAGACACCCCTGACAACGAGTGCCCCATGCTTAACAAAGGACTGTTCCTGGCTTGCACGCTGGCCCTGCTGAGCGCCTGCGATTCATCTGATAAACCGGTTGCTCCTCCCGTACCTGCGGCGGCGACAGCACCGAAACAGGTCAAGCCAGCGGTAGACGTGGCGGCGCTCAAGCAGCGCTACGCCGGTCGTGAATTAAGTGTGGTGGACGTGTCCGAAGTCCAACTGGACGGCGCGAGCACCTTGTCGGTGAGTTTCTCGATCCCGCTGGACCCCGAGCAGAAGTTCGAAGGCAAACTGCATTTGGTGGACAGCAAGGATGGCAAGGTCGATGGGGCCTGGGAGCTGTCGGACAACCTCATGGAACTGCGCCTGCGCCACCTTGAGCCCCAGCGCAAACTGGTGCTGACCGTGGACGCCGGCCTGCGTGGGGTCAACGACGCCAAGCTCGCCGCCGAGTACGTCAGCCGCCTGGAAACCCGTGACCTGCAAGCCACCGTCGGTTTCGCCAGTCGTGGCACCTTGTTGCCGACTCGCTTGGCCGAAGGCCTGCCGGTGATTGCGCTGAACGTCGACAAGATCGACGTCGAATTCTTCCGCATCAAGCCCGAGTCCCTGCCGGCGTTCCTCGCCCAGTGGGGCCGCAACACCAGCCTGCAAAGCTATGAGTCCCGCGAACTGCTGCCCATGGCCGACCTGGTGTATGGCGGCCGCTTTGACCTCAATCCAGCGCGCAATACCCGTGAAACCCTGTTGCTGCCGATTGCCGGCCTCAAGCAGTTGCAAGAGCCCGGCGTCTACCTCGCGGTCATGCGCGCCTCGGGCACCTACAACTATTCGCAACCGGCCACGCTGTTCACCTTGAGTGACATCGGCCTGTCGGTGCACCGCTACCAGAATCGCCTGGACGTTTTCACCCAGGCCCTGGAGGGCGGCAAGGCCCTGGACGGTGTCGAGCTGGAAATCCTCGACGCCGAAGGCCGCGTGCTCGGCCAGGGTAAAACCGAGAAGGGCGGCCATGCCCAGTTGCCGTTGCCGAAAAAGGCCCAGGTGCTGCTGGCCAAGCAGGGCGAGCAAACCAGCCTGCTGCGTCTGGACAGTGCGGCTCTGGACCTGGCGGAGTTCGACATCGGCGGCCAGCCGGCACACCCGCTGCAATTCTTTGTATTTGGCCCCCGTGACCTGTATCGCCCCGGCGAAACCGTGCTGCTCAATGCCTTGCTTCGGGACAAGGACGGTCAGGCCGTCAAGCCTCAGCCGGTGAGCGTGGAAGTACGTCGCCCCGATGAGCAGGTCAGCCGCAAGTTTGTCTGGGACGCTGACGCTTCCGGTCTGTATCAATACCAACTGCAACTGGCCGGTGAAGCGCCGACCGGGCGCTGGCAGTTGGTGTTCGACCTGGGTGATGGCAAGCCGCAACTCTATGAATTCCTCGTCGAAGACTTCCTGCCCGAACGCCTGGCCCTGGAGCTCAAGGGTAGCGACACACCGCTGAGCCCTGCTGACAACGCCACCATTCACGTCAATGGCCGCTACCTGTATGGCGCGCCGGCGTCCGGCAATCGGGTCAGTGGGCAAGTCTATGTGCGACCGCTGCGCGAGGCGGTCAAGTCGCTGCCGGGTTATCAGTTTGGTTCGGTGACCGAAGAAGAACTGAGCCAGGATTTTGAACTGGATGAAAGCGTACTCGACGCCAAGGGCGAAGAGCTGCTGACCCTGGAAAGCAAATGGAGCGATGCCAAGTCGCCGCTGCAACTAATCGTCCAGGCCAGCCTGCAAGAGTCAGGCGGTCGCCCGATCACTCGCCGGTTGGTGCAACCGATATGGCCAGCCGAGCAACTGCCGGGCTTGCGCGGCTTGTTCGACGGCACTGAGACCAATGGCGATGGCCCGGCGGAATTCGAAGTACTGGTGGCCAATCAGGAAGGCCAGAAACTCGCCGCCGAGAACCTCAAGGTGCGACTGGTGCGCGAGCGTCGCGACTATTACTGGAACTACTCGGACAACGACGGCTGGAGCTATCACTACAACGAGAAATTCCTCAACCTCGACGAACAGACCGTCAACATCAAGGCCGGCGATACCGCCAAGGTCAGCTTCCAGGTGGAATGGGGCCCGTACCGTGTCGAGGTCGAAGACCCGCAGACCGGGCTGATCAGCAGCGTGCGTTTCTGGGCTGGCTACCAGGCCCAGGACAACACCGAAGGCGGCGCCGTGCGTCCGGATCAGGTCAAGCTGGCGCTGGATAAACCGGCCTATGGCGACGGCGACACCGCCAACGTTACGGTCACGCCACCGGCTGCGGGCAAAGGTTACTTGCTGGTGGAATCCAGCGAAGGGCCGTTGTGGTGGCAGGAAATCGACGTGCCGGCCGAAGGCAAAAGCTTTGCGGTGAAGCTCGATCCGAAATGGTCACGTCATGATCTGTACGTCAGCGCCCTGGTGATTCGCCCCGGCGAGCGCAAGGCCAATATCACGCCAAAACGTGCGGTGGGCTTGCTCCATCTGCCACTTGATCGCACCCAGCGCAAGCTTGGCCTGACGCTTACAGCACCGGAAAAAATGCGTCCCAAGCAGCCACTGACGGTGAAGATTACGGCAAAAAATGCCGACGGCAGCGTGCCGAAACAAGTCCATGTGCTGCTGGCGGCGGTGGACGTGGGCATTCTCAATATCACTGAATACCCGACGCCGGACCCGTACTCCAGCCTGTTTGGCCGCAAGGCTTACGGCGTGGACCAGTTCGACATTTATGGCCAACTGATCGAAGCCGGGCAGGGCCGTCTGGCCAGCCTGGCGTTCGGTGGCGATGCGGCGCTGGCCAAAGGCGGCAAGCGCCCGGACACCAGCGTGACCATCGTCGCGCTGCAGAGCGCGCCGGTCACGTTGAACGAGAAAGGCGAGGGCGAAGTCAGCGTCAATATCCCCGACTTCAACGGTGAACTACGCCTGATGGCCCAAGCCTGGAGTGACGATCGCTACGGTATGGCCGAAGGCAAGACGGTGATTGCCGCGCCACTGATTGCCGAGCTATCGGCGCCGCGCTTCCTGGCTGGCGGTGACCAGACACGTCTGGCCCTGGACTTGTCTAACCTGTCGGGCAAGGCGCAGAAGCTGGATGTGCAATTGACTGCCGAAGGGCAGTTGACCCTGCTCGGCGAGCCATCCCACAGCGTGCAACTGACTCAAGGCCAGCGCACCACCTTGCAGATTCCCGTGCGGGCGTTGGGTGGGTTTGGCCAGGGCAAGGTCAAGGTCACCGTCAATGGCCTCGACTTGCCGGGTGAGAACCTGCCGCCGTTTACCCGCGAATGGACCCTGGGCGTACGTCCGGCTTATCCGGCGCTGCTCAAGCAATACCGCGCGGTGCTCAAGGATGAAACCTGGAGCTTGCCAGACGCCGAACTGGCGCTGTTCGAACCGGCCGGGCGCGAAGCGTTACTGAGCCTGTCGAGCCGTCCGCCGTTGAACCTCGGTGAACAGATTCGAGCGCTCAAGGCTTACCCCTATGGTTGCCTGGAGCAAACTGCCAGCGGCCTGTACCCGTCGTTGTATGCCGATGCGGCGGTGCTCACGCGCCTGGGCCTCAAGGGTGAGCCGGATGCCGAGCGCAAGCGCAAGATCGAGATAGGCATCGAGCGCCTGCTGGGCATGCAGCGCTACAACGGCAGCTTCGGTCTATGGGGCGCCGATGGTGAGGAAGAGTACTGGCTGACGGCTTATGTCACCGACTTCCTGCTGCGGGCTCGCGAGCAAGGTTTTGCCGTGCCGCCTGAAGCACTCAAAAAGGCCAGCGAGCGACTGCTGCGTTATGTACAGGAACGCAACCTGATCGAAGTCGACTACAGCGACAACGCCGACCACACCCGCTTTGCCGTGCAGGCCTACGCAGGCATGGTCCTGTCCCGCAGTCAGCAGGCGCCGCTGGGGGCGTTGCGCAGCTTGTTCGAACGGCGTACCGATGCCCGTTCTGGTTTGCCGTTGGTGCAACTGTCCATCGCCCTGCAAAAAATGGGCGATCAGCCCCGTGCCGATCAAGCCTTGGTGGCTGGGCTGGCAGCTACCCGTAAAGGTAATGAGTGGCTGGCCGACTACGGCAGCCCGCTGCGGGACCAGGCGATGATTCTGGCGTTGCTGGAAGAGAACGACTTGGCCAAGGGCAAGCGCGAGGAGCGGCTGTTCGACCTGTCGGACCAGATGGCCGCCAATCAGTGGCTGTCGACCCAGGAGCGTAATTCGCTGTTCCTCGCTGGTCGTGGCCTGCTGGGCAAGCCGGAATCCAACTGGACCGCCCAGTTCACCAGCGGCGGCGAAACCCGCGAGCTGAACAACGGGCAATCGGGCTTGAAGTTGGAAGGCGCGTTGCTGACCTCGCCGCTGACCTTGCGTAACGAGGGCAGCGAGCCGGTCTACCAGCAACTGAGCATTTCCGGTTACCCACTGCAGCCACCGGCCGCTGGTGGTGAGAACCTGAGTATTCGTCGTGAATACCTGGGGATGAATGGCCAGCCGCTGAACCTGCGCAATCTCAACAGTGGTGATCTGGTGCTGGTGCACCTGGCAGTCAGTGCCAATAAGCAGCGAGTGCCGGATGCCCTGGTGGTGGACCTGTTGCCAGCCGGCCTGGAGCTGGAAAACCAGAACCTGGCACAAAGTGCCGCCAGCCTGGAAAACGCCAGCAGCCAGGTCAAGGAATGGCGCGAGTCGATGCAGAACGCGTCCCTCAAGCATCAGGAGTTCCGCGATGACCGCTACGTGGCGGCGCTGAATCTGGACGGCTACGGCACCACACACCTGCTGTACCTGGCCCGTGCGGTGACGCCCGGCACCTATCGTGTGCCGCCGCCGCAAGTGGAGTCGATGTATCGACCGAACTGGCAGGCAGTGGGGGAAACCCCGGCGGACATGGTGATCAAGGGGCGCTGATATACACCTCCTGTAGGCGCGAGCAAGCTCGCTCCTACAGGTGGTTGGGTCGTTAGTGAACCACCCAACTCAACAGCCACAACCCGAGCATCAGCCAGATAATGCCCATGATGATCGAGGCCCGCATAAAGGCGCGAACCGCCGAGTACAACAGCATCAGGCCGATGATCAGGGTGATGATGCTGATGATCGAGGTATCCATGCCCAGGGTGCGGGACAGGCCTTCGATAAAGTTGCCGCCAGCATGAGTCAACGCGTTGAACAACCCACTGAGCCCATCGACGATAAACCGGATGACGGAACCGAGCGCCTGGCCCAGCCATTCGAAAAAGCTTTCTACCTGCATGTGTGTGTCCTGATAAAAAGGTGGGCGTATCTGCCGGACCTGAGCCTTTGGTCGTTAATCCCACGGGCTAGTTCCCTTGAAGCATAGAGGTTTGCAGGTTTGAGTTTGCGATTAGTTGCGCGTTGGACGCTGGGCAGTGTGGTGCTGGTGATTGCCTTGTTATGGCTCGCCGACCGTCTCTGGCCGTTGCCGCTGCCCAAGGACGACCTGGCCCGCGTGGTGCTGGCTGAAGACGGTACGCCGCTGTGGCGCTTTGCCGACGCCAATGGCGTATGGCGCTACCCGGTGGAAAACAGCGAAGTCTCGCCGTACTACCTTGACGCCCTGCTGACCTACGAAGACCGCTGGTTTTATCAGCATCCTGGCGTAAACCCGCTCGCGTTGGTACGCGCCACCTGGCAGAACCTCACCGGTGCGCGGGTGGTGTCCGGCGGCAGCACCTTGTCGATGCAAGTTGCGCGCTTGCTCGATCCCCACTCGCGGACTTTCCACGGCAAGCTGCGGCAACTGTGGCGCACGGCCCAGCTGGAATGGCACCTGTCCAAGGAGCAGATCCTCAACCTCTACCTCAATCGCGCGCCCTTCGGCGGCACCTTGCAGGGTGTGGCTGCTGCCAGTTGGGCTTATCTGGGCAAGTCGCCACAGCAACTGACCCACGCCGAAGCCGCCTTGCTCGCGGTGTTGCCCCAGGCGCCGAGCCGTTTACGCCCGGATCGTCATCCGTTGCGTGCCCAGCAAGCGCGGGACAAGGTGTTACGCCGGCTGGCTGAGTTTCAGGTGTGGCCGCAATCTGCCGTCGACGAAGCTCTTGAAGAACCGTTGTTGCTGGCGCCACGCCTGGAGCCGAGCCTCGCGCCGTTGCTGGCCCGCCGGCTAAACCGTCCCGATAGCCCACCGCTGATTCGCACCACCCTGGATGCCACCCTGCAACGTCGCCTCGAAGACCTGCTGCTGGGCTGGCGTGCGCGTCTGCCAGAGCACACGTCGGCGGCGATTCTGGTGGTAGAAGAGGAAACCATGGCGGTGCGCGCCTATCTGGGCTCAGTGGACATCAACGACACCCGGCGCTTTGGCCATGTCGACATGATCAGCGCCATGCGCTCGCCGGGGTCGACGCTCAAACCCTTCCTTTATGGCATGGCGCTGGACGCCGGGTTGATTCATTCCGAGTCCTTGTTGCAGGACGTGCCACGGCGTTACGGTGATTACCGGCCGGGCAACTTTTCCATGGGATTCAGCGGTGCGGTACCGGCCAGTACGGCGTTGTCCAGCTCCTTGAACCTGCCGGCGGTGCAATTGCTGGAAGCCTATGGACCGAAGCGCTTTGCCGCACAAATGCGCATCGGCGGCATGCCCCTGGCGCTGCCGGCCCTGGCCGAACCGAATCTGGCGCTGATCCTTGGCGGCGCCGGCAGCCGTCTGGAAGATCTGGTCAGTGGCTACAGCGCCTTCGCCCGGGACGGCAAGAGCGCCAACATTCGTTTGCAGCCGGACGATGCACTAAGAGAGCGGCCATTACTGTCGCCAGGGTCCGCCTGGATTGTGCGGCGCATCCTCAGCGGCCAGGCGCGACCGGACCGTGACCCTCGGGCCGAGCTGGTGCAGCGGCCGGTGTTGGCCTGGAAAACCGGGACCAGTTATGGCTTTCGCGATGCCTGGGCCATTGGCGTTGGGCCGCGTTACTTGATCGGTGTGTGGATCGGCCGCCCGGATGGCACGCCGGTGCCGGGCCAGTTCGGCCTGGCCTCGGCGGCGCCCTTGATGCTGCAAGTGCATGATGTGCTGACCAATCGCGACAGCCAGCGTGGTATCAGTGCGCCCGTTAAACCGGTGCCGATGAACGTCGGCGTCGCGGCGATCTGCTGGCCGTTGGGTCAACCGATGAGCCGTAGCGATCCCAACTGCCGCCGCCAACGCTTCGCCTGGACTCTGGACAAGACCACGCCGCCGACCTTGCAGGCATTGGATCAGCCGTTGGGTGTCGGGTTGATGGAGACAATCTGGGTCAATGCCAAGGGCCTGCGGGTAGCCGCTAATTGTCCCGGCGCGGTATCTCGGGACGTTGCGCTGTGGCCGGCACCGCTGGAGCCGTGGCTGCCCAGGGTCGAGCGCCGGGAAGCGCGAATTCCCGCAGCTGATCCCGATTGCCCGCCACCCGCGCTAGCGGCGTCGTCGCCGTTGTCCATCGTTGGTGTACGCGAGGGCGATCAACTGCGTCTTCCGTCCGCCAGCCTGCAACGCCTAAGCCTGAAAATCTCCGCCCTGGGCGGCAGCGGCCGGCGCTGGTGGTTTCTCAACGGCGCACCGCTGGGAGACAGCGCCAACCAGGACAGCATCAACGCCAGCTTCGAACGCCTGGGCCGCTATCAATTGAGTGTGCTCGATGAGGCAGGGCAGACGGCCAGGGTTGAGTTCAGCGTGGTGGATTAGAGCCGCCACCATTCACTTGCCTTCGCCGGTTATCCGCCCGAAGCTATACACCTTCAGGAGCCCCCCATGAACCTCGAACACCTCACCGAACGCCTGCATCGCATCCGCGATAACAACGACTGGAAGCCATTCCACAGTCCGAAAAACCTGGCCATGGCCGCCAGCGTGGAAATGTCCGAACTGGTGGAGATTTTCCAGTGGCTGAGCGAAGACCAATCGCGCCAGCTACCCGCAGACAAACTCGCCCATGCCGGCCAGGAAGTCGGTGACATCGTGCTGTATCTACTGCTGCTGTGCAGTGAGCTGGGGCTGGACATGGATCAAGTGGTACGCGCCAAGCTGGCCGACAGCGAGCGGCGGTTTGCCCATGAGTGATCGCCATTTCGACCAGCTTGCCACCCGGTTTGCCGAAAAAATCTACGGTGGCGCCAAGGGTGCCATTCGCCTGGCGGTGTTGCAGGCCGACTTGATCGAAACCCTGCCGGACCGCCCGCTGCGGGTGCTGGATATCGGCGCGGGCCTTGGTCATATGTCGCTGTGGCTGGCCGAGCGCGGTCATCAGGTGACTTTGGCCGAGCCCGCCGCGCCGATGCTTGACGGCGCCCGCCAGCGCTTTGCCGAAGCCGGTCAGAGCGCCACCTTTATCCAGGCGCCCTGGCAGGACCTGCTGGGCCAACTCACCGAACCTTACGACCTGGTGTTGTGCCACGCCGTGCTGGAGTGGCTGGCCGAGCCCCATGGGATCCTGCCGGTGCTGCACCAACTGACGGCGCCCGGTGGCTGGTTGTCCCTGGCCTTTTACAACCGCGATGCGCTGATTTACCGCAACCTGCTCAAAGGCCACTTCCGCAAAATGCGCAAGAACGACATGGCCGGCGAAAAGCAGAGCCTGACGCCGCAGCAACCCCTTGATCCCCGGGAGTTGGCGGCGCAACTAGATGGCCTGTGGCAGGTCGAAAGCCAGAGTGGCGTGCGGGTGTTCCACGACTATATGCCGGTGGAGTTCCAGGCCCGCGTCAATTTGCAGGATTTAGTCGAGATGGAGCTCGCTCACCGTCGACACCCAAGCTTTGCCGGACTTGGGCGTTATTTGCACTGGATCTGCCGTCCGGTTTAAACGGCCCAGTCTGCGGAGGTTGAAATGAAGCGCCGTGTCGGATTTATCCTGCTCTGCCTGGGGCTTGGTGCCTGCCAGAGCAACAACCCTTATGTAGCTGCCTCCAGCCCCATTCCTGCGGCGCCTGCCCAGGCAGCCAATACCTTTGATGCCAGCGCCTACCCGGCGCCGGTGCGCGACTATGGCGCCTACCGCAATTGGGCCTGGCGCAACGGCCAGTTGCCGGCGGGCTCGGCTTGGGCCGACTCGGCGCAGATTGCCGAAGCGGTCAGTGGCGCCCTGGATCAACGCGGCTTGCGCCCGATGCATGACAACCGCGCGCCCGACCTGTTGGTCAGCGCTGATGTGCACCAGGAAAAACGCCTGCGTCAGGTCCAGGACAACTATGGCTACGGCGGCTACAACCGCTATGGCAACGGTTACGGCATGTACAACTCGGTGCCTATGGTGCGCACCTATGAAGTGCAGGTCGTGGTGGTGCGGGTCAATTTGTTTGATGCCCGCAGCGGCCAGCCAGTCTGGAGCGCCAGCGCTGAAACCAGCAGCCAGGGAAGTCTGAGTGAACGCGGTGATGCCTTGCGCCAGGCTGTGCAAAAGGCAATGACGGCGTATCCTCCAAGTTAACAACTATTCTCATCTCAGACTCAGATAGCGCCTCAAATAGCCTCTTGGAGAACAATCATGTTGCGTCGTATCGCTTTGCTTGCTTTTGCCGTGCTGCTGGGCGGCTGCCAGACGAGTCAGGTCAACCACGACTTTGATGCCAGCCGCGATTTTGGTGCCTACCGCAGCTGGAGCTGGAAAGACCCCGCGTTGCAGTACCGTCCCGATGATCCGCGGATCAAGAGCGACCTCACCGAACAGCGCATCCGCCAGGCGGTAGGCGAGCAACTGGAACAGCGTGGCTTGCGTCCTGCCGCTGCGGGCACCAAGGCTGACCTGAACGTGCAGACTTACCTGATCGTCGAGGATCGCCAGCAACAAGTCACCACTAACTACGGTGGCGCCTGGGGCGGGCCGTGGAACGGATACTGGGGCGCGCCGATGTACAACGAAACCCGCAACATCACCTACAAAGTCGCGACCATCCAGATCGACCTGCTGGACGGCAAGGACGGCAAGCTAGTGTGGCGCGGCAGCGATGAGCAAATGATGAGCGGCACGCCTAACCCACAGGACCGTAGTGCGGCTGTTCGGGCGACGGTGGCCAAGGTTCTTTCCAACTATCCACCGCGCTGATTGCCTGAAGCGGTCCTGAAAACACCGCAGCGATCCCATCGCAGCCTCGCTGGGGCTCGATAGTGCCTACGCAAATTTTAGTTCGCGCCACTCCAGGAGTCGGCAAAAGTGGCGACATGCCAGCGCACTTCCCAACCCTTGTCTACACTGCTGTTCAACACAGGAGAGTAAGCGCTCGGCAGTTCGCCGGCAAAGGAGTGCTCGATGTCTCCCCGACTTCGTTCTGGCCGCCTGGCCGGTTATTCCGGGCAACGTGGTGCGATTGGCCTGATTGCCGTTTGCGTAATGGCGTTGGCCTTGGTGTGCACGTTGCTTGTGGTCGATAGCGGACGCTTGTACCTGGAAAAGCGCAAGTTACAGTCGATTGCCGATACCGCCGCCCTGGAAGCAGCCGGTCGCGGCGGACAATGCGCGCCCAGTACCACGGCCACCGATTACGCCAAGCAAAACGCCACGCGCAACGGCTTCACCGTAATTGCCAACGACAACAGCCGTGGGCTTGCCGTGACCTGTGGCACCTTGGTGACCAACGCCAGCAATATCCGCGTCTTCAACGCCGACGCCAGTAAAAACGATGCAATTCGTGTGGTGGCGTCGTACACGGTGACCAACAGCATCGCCAATGGCGTGTGGAACCTCTTCAGCGGCACGCCTCAAACCACTACGACGTTGTCGGCGACGGCGGTGGCGGCACTGGCGCCACCAGTGGCGCAACTGACCATTCGAAGCTCATTGGGTACGATCAACTCCGCCAAGTCAGAAATCTTGAATAAGACACTCGGCAGCTTACTTGGCGGTAGCCTTGCTCTCACGGCTGTTGGCTGGGAGGGGTTGGCCAATACTGATGTCAATCTGCTCAGTTATCTGGATCAGTTGGCCATTCAATTAAATGTAACAGCAGGGGACTATCAGGCGTTGTTGAACGCTGCCGTATCCCCGACTCAATTGATCAATGCTGCGGTCAAGGTCTTGCAAACAAACGGTACGGTGGCAGCGGCCATCATTAACAATGCAATTTCGATTGAGGCAATTGCCCCGAATACACAACTGTTGAAAGTTGGGGACTTATTGAAGGTCGCGACCGGAACACCGGCCACTGCCCTGAACACCAACGTGAAGTTGTTCGAATTGATCCAGGGTGTAGCCCAGCTCTCGAGTAGCAAGAGTGCTGTGAGTGCTGCGTTTCAATTGAATATTCCATTGGTGGGCAATGCTTCGATAACAACGAAAGTCATCGAGCCGCCGCAGCTAGCAGCTATCGGAAACCCAGCCTTGGCAAAGGCAGGCCTGCTGACGGGGACTAATCAGATTTTCGTGCGTACTGCACAAGTCAGGACCTTGATATCTCTCGAAATTCCCGTACTAAAGGGCGTTTCTTCGATCGCGTCGGCGGTTGTCGGCTTGACCACGCCGGTGACCGGAGTGGTAAACAGTCTGTTGAACCTGAATCTGGCAGGGGTGCTGAATGCTGTTCTATGTCTGATTTCCTGTGAATATACCGATGTCGATATCGCCTCCAAGCTGGACATCTACATAGAAGCTGCCAGCGGAGAAAGCCATGTCACTGATTTCAGTTGTGCGAATCCAGCGACAAAGTCTTTAACGGTCCTAGCCAGCAGTTCTCTTGCCACGCTGGCCATCGGTAATATTGATCCTACTAAAGCTTTCTCCTCGTTAGTGCCGGTAGACGTCCAGCCGATACGGCTGATCGATATTGGTACGAGGCATTGTGTGGCGATAGTGGTGTGTAGTGCTACACGCACACCAAATGTGGGTGGTGGTTTTCTATTGAAATCGCAATCCACCGTGGGGCAGCGAACTGAAAGCTTGTTCTACTCTCCGGTAGCTGAAATGAACTTGCCACCGACCTATAAAAGTATTTCCAGCGTCAACATCATCAATAGCCTTGGCGCGACGTTGAGTGGCCTTCAAGTGACCTATGCACCTCCTACAGGCACCGTATCAAGTGGCGCGCTTGCTTCAGTCGCGGGGTTGCTCACGACGATTACCAATATTCTTGTGGGAGCGATTCAGGGTCTTCTGGCACCGCTACTGGATCCAATCGTCAATACCCTGCTGAGCGCTCTGGGTATCAGCCTGGGAAATGCCGAAATTGGCGCCAACCTAAGTTGTCATATGGGACAGGCCTACCTAGTGATCTAACCCTCCACCACCGGTAACTCCACACAAAACCTCGCCCCATTCTCACTGTTGGCAACGCTCAGCCGTCCGCCCATGTTTTCTACAATTCCGTAGCTCACTGACAATCCCAATCCGGTGCCCACGCCAATCGGCTTGGTGGTAAAAAACGGCTCGAAAATCCGCTCGAGCAACCGTGGGTCAATCCCGCCGCCGTTGTCTTCCACCCAGATCCGCACATGGCGGCTGTCGTGTTCGCAGTGCAACGAGATCCAGGGTTTGAAGTCGCGGTCCTGCTCGTGCTTGCTCAGCAGGGCGTCGCGGGCATTGACCATCAGGTTGATCAGCACCTGTTCCAACTGGTCGACGTAGCCTTTGACCTGCACCGTGAAATCGACCGGGGTGACACGCAGGTCCAGGCCTTTGCCGCGCAGGCCTTCGCTGAGTAGGGACAGCGTGCCGTCCACCGCTTGGGCCGGGTCGAAGGGTTGCTGCTCAATTTCCGAGCGGCGCCCGAACACCCGCATGTGGTCCACCACCCTGGCTGCTCGCTGGACCTGGGAGTCGATGCGCTGGAGTTTTTCCGTCAGGTAATCGATCTGCGCATCGCCGTTGCCCAGGCGTTTGAGCATGTTGACGATGGCCATGCGCATGACGTTCAGCGGCTGGTTGATTTCATGGGCAAGGCCGGTGGCCATCTCGCCAAGGGTGGCCATTTTTGCGCTTTGGGTCAGTTGTTGTTGTGAACGGCGCACTTCGGTGTTGTCGCGTCCGACGGCCTGGACTTCTTGCAACTGGCCCTGTTCGTCGAACACGCCACGGTCGGACCAGACCCACCAGGCATGTTCGCGTCCGGGCAGTTGCAGGCTGATCTCGGCAGTGCTGACGGGAAACTCCGGGGTCAATTGAGTGATGCGCTGGATAAACGCGATGCGTTGTTCTTCCGATAGCCACTGGCTCAGATTCAGCCCCGGCAGTTGTGCCGGCGAACACTCCATGTAGTTGGCCAGCGGCGTGTTGCCGAAGGTCAGGGTCAGGTCTGGACGGTAGCGGCAGATCATCGCCGGCGAGTCCTCCACCAGAATCCGGTAGCGCTCCTCGCTCTGCTTGACCCGCTCTGCGGCCAGGGTCGCCTCGGTAATATCCAGCCACAGGCCGACGGCCTCCACTGGCAGGCCGAGGTCGTCGCGCAGCAGCTTGGCTTCGTCCAGCAGCCAGTGGTAATCACCTTGTTTGTCCCGCACCCGATAGCGGCTGCGCACGTTGCCTTCGCGCAGCAGGTGGCGGGTGCGTTCAAAGTAGAGGTCGCGGTCTTCGGGGTGGATTAACGAAGCCAGCGTGTCGTGGGTGCATTCGGCCAGGGTCCAGCCCAAAAGCGGCAACAGGCTGTCGCTGAAAAACGCTGGGTGCAAGGCGCCGCTGGCATAGCGCTGGACGTAGATCACCGCTGGTGAACTGGCGATCAGGTTATCCAGGCGGGCGTGGGCGGCGGCGGCTTGCAGTTGCTGGTTCTTGATATCGCTGATGTCGAGCATGAAGCCGATCCAGCGCCGGTTGTCGCCAACGCCCAGCACCTGGCCCTGGACGCGGTACCAGATGGGGTTATGTTCGGCGTCGGTACGGTGCAGGCGCACGCTGGTCAACAAGGGTTTGCTCAACTGTTGCAAATCCTGCAGGCGGCTGTTCAATTCCTGGCGGTCGGCCGGATGGATCAAGTCCAGCCAGTTGGCCAGGTCCAGTCGCGTGGGGCCGTCCTCAAGGCTCAGGCTGCGCATGAGCTGTGGTGCGAGCTGGATCTCCTGGCTTGCTGGCTGCAGCTCCCACCAACCGGTACCGAGCAGGCCTTGCAAGGCTTCCAGGCGCTCCAGTTGCTGATGGTGACGTTGCTCGCGCAGGCGGCTGAGCAGGGGGGCGGCGAGGGCGGCGGTGAGGTTCAGCCAGTCACGGTCACCGATATCCGCCTGGCCGCTGTAAAACCCGCACAACAACCACGCCGCAACGCCTTGGCCATCGCGGTACGGCACCAGGAAACCGTCGGCATTGCCAAACACACTGTGCAGGCGCGGGTGTTCACTGCGGCCCTGGCCGACCGCGAGGCTCAGTGGCGTATTACCGTTGACGCTGTCCAGGCTGGTGCCCAGGCGTTGCCCGGTTTGCCATAGCGCCGGGGCGTCATGAGCCACGTATTGGCTGTAGACCAGCCAGCCCTGATCCTGTTCATCCAGCAAGGCGAGGGCCACACAGGGGATTTTCCAGCGTTGGGCCAGGCTGCGCAGGTGTTCGTTGAACACTTCCGGCAGTCGCGCCAGGCTGCAGACCCGCAATTGCTCGCTCATCTTGCAGGCCAGTTGATGGTTTTGCTCGCGGTGTTGCGCCAGCTGCCGCCCGGCCAGCAAGTCGCCGATATCCAGCAGTCGCAGGATCCAGCCATCGCCGTCCGGCTCGATCCAGCCTCTGGTCTGCAGGGTTTGCCCGGCGGCACCGTGGAAGTCCAGGTCCAGGCTGTGGTGCTGCCAGTCGGCAGGGGTTCCTTCGACACTCAGTTCGCTGCTGGTACACAGCAGATCACGCAACAGCGGCTGGGGGTCGCTCGTCAGGTGTTGGGCAAGTTGTTGGCGCAAGGTGCCGTTGATGTGCAGCACGTGGCCTTGATGGTCCAATTGCACTTGCAAGCCCGTGGTGGGCTGGCGAGTAGGCGTGTCGAGGGGCAGGGGGCTGCTGCGGCCGAGCAAGCGCCCGAAGAGTTTGTCCCCCGAGGTCAAAATTGCAGGCTCGATTGGGCATGGAGCATGGTGGGCAGTTTGGGCACGTCACCAATACCCGGCAGGACGATAAACGGCAGCACGCCCTTGAGATTGGTCGAGGGGTAATTGATCTCGACCTTGAGCACGCCACCGGTGAATGTCCCGGTGACGTGTCCGGGCAGAAATTGAAAGGCGGAGGGAATCCAATCCAACTGCTTGCGCGCGAACTCTGCTGCTGCCGGCCCGACGCTTGCGGTGTAGCCCGGTGAGTTCGGGTCTATCGCCACACTGCGCCGGACCGCCTCAGCCGTGGCCTGGTTGAACGACTGCATCAGCAGCAACGGCAGGCTGTAGCTGATCATTCCGTAGAACACGGCAAAAAAAACCACAAAGACCAGGGCGAACTCGATCGCCACCGCGCCTTTTTGCTTTCTAGGGAGGCCTGTTTTCATCACTGCGTCTACCCTGACTGCTACTACCTGATATCAGCATAGAATCATTCAGCAAAAAGGGATGTTTTTTACGTGATCCAAAGCATCGTGGTGTTCTTCTGGTTGGTGGTGTGTGCGGTGCAGGATATTCGTCGGCGTCAGATCGCCAATTGGCTGACTCTGGGCGCGGCGCTATTGGCGCTGGTCTATTTATTGTGGAGTGGCACGACGTGGCTGGGTGCGTCCGGTACTCAAGGCTTATGGGCATTTGCCCTGGCGCTTTTATTGACGTTACCGGGTTATGCGTTGGGGCGTCTGGGGGCGGGCGATGTGAAGTTGCTGGCTGCCCTGGGCCTGGGGTCGAATTCGACCTATTTGCTGTGGTCGCTGATCGGCGCAGGCGTGGCCAATGTCCTGTGGCTGATACTTGCGCCCCGGCTCTGGCCACATATAAGTCAAGGGCTTAGAGGGCGACTTGGATACCTGGCACCTGATCCGTCAAAAAGACTGCCTTTTGCGCCATTTCTGCTGGTGGGGTTTTCCTTCACCTGGTTGTGTATTCATTAGTCATCGCCTCCGGGTATCGCTATGTACATAGTCGGAAAGTACGTCTAGATTTATTGAGGTAGGTGTGTAGGAAAGATCCTCGGAACGGATAGGTCATCTTTGGCTTGCCAGGCATGGAGTAGCGCGTGAACAAGCTTACCTCTGCGGTAAAAGTGCTCGTGGTCGACGATCAACCACTGATCGTGGAAGAGCTTTGTGAATTTCTTGAAAGCAGCGGTTATCGCTGCGTCCCTTGCCTGTCTAGCCCGCAGGCGTTGCAGCGCTTCACCGAAGACGCAGAGATTGGCCTGGTGCTGTGTGACCTGCATATGCCGGAGATGGATGGCATTGAGCTGGTCCAGGCCCTGCAGCGGGTGGCCGGCACGCAGCGGGCATTCGAAGCCATCATGTTGACCGGTCGCGCTGACAAGCAGGACGTGATCAAGGCCCTACGCGCCGGGATCGCTGATTATTATCAGAAGCCGATCAACCTTGATGAACTGCTTGAAGGGCTGCAGCGCCAGGAGGCCGCGCTGCAAGAGCGGCAAAAGAGCGTGCACCTGGGCCATCTGAATCAGAAGCTGCAAACGCTTTCCGAGTCCATTAATGATCTGTACCAGGACCTGGACAAGGTCCGTCGCAGCCCCGCGTCGCAGAGCGAGGGCGAAGTGTCTGCCGAAGATGCCGAACGGTTGGAAATACCGGCGATCTTCAACCCGTTGTCACCGCGCCAACTGGATGTCGCCCGGCTGGTGGGCAAGGGCCAGACCAACTACCAGATCGCCTGTGAGTTGGGCATCACAGAAAACACGGTCAAACTCTATGTATCCCAGGTGTTGCGCCTGACCCATATGCACAACCGCACGCAGTTGGCCCTGGCGCTCTCGCCCAACAACTCGGCGATGCGCCAGCGGGTGACCGCACACTGAAGTAATAAACGCGACCCAGTGTGTGCTTGCCTGCGATGGGCATAGGTAAGCCACATTGGGTTCTCATTGTTGTACCGGTCGCGCTCTTCACTTACCTCCAGGCGAATCCCCTCCGGCTTTCTGGTCAAAAAACTCCGGTATCGCATGCTTGTTACTGTCCAGCCAACGCTGCAAGGCCTGCTCGCGTTCGACAGTGGTGGCTTTCTGCGGTACCGATGATGCGACTTGCCCACTGCGTTGCAACGTCATCCAGTTTTCGGTTTCTTCCTGCTGTGGGGAGGACGGCCCTGGCTCAATGGCCAGAGCCGACAAGGGCAGGGCCAGCAGTGTCAGGCTGGCGAGGTAATGGAATTTCATCATCAACTCCTTGAACCACTTACTTGATTGTTGGCGGCGGCGCATCGCTGACCGCCGCTACCTGATCCTTGGCCGCTGTTACGCTTGCCCCCTTGAGCCTCTCGGCCCTGGCCTGGGCCTCGGTGACTTGCTCCGGGCTCAGGTTCATCTGGCTGACCAGCTGCGCCGCTTGCCCCCAGTTGTCCTGGTAGATGAGCAAGGTCACCAGATTGACGGCGGCCAGTTGATCACTCTGCTTTAACTCCATGGCAGTGAGGAATTCGAAGCGGGCGTCTTCCATGCGCAGTTGGTTGAGGTACACCACGCCCAGGTCATTGCGGATTTTTTCGTCGGTGGGTGCCAATCGCGCCGCACGTTGCATGTGGGCCATGGCCTGGCCGTTATCTCCCTTGGCCGCGGCTAATTGCCCGAGGCCGTGCTCACCGTCGGCGGCCATGCAGCTGCCCAGCAGGCTGCGGTACAACGGTTCGGCTTCACTGCGGCCCAATAAACGGTAAACCTTGGCTTTGCGCTGGCGTACCTGGGGCAGGGTGTCGGGCAAGTTTTGCAGGTTGGCCAGGCTGGCGTGCAGCTTGCCCTCGTTGGCCATGTCGTCGGCCAGGTTCAGCGACAGTTCCTGTTCGGAGCCGGGTTTGGCGCAGCTGCCTGGCGACATCAGGGCTGCCCAGGGCGCCTGGCCGTTGCTGGCGCAACCACCGAGCATCAGCAAGCCCAGTGCGGCAATCAATGCTTTCATCAAGCGCTCCTCAAAAGTTATTCAGGGCTCGGGCGATGGCGATAAACGCTGGGCCCCCGAGGACGATCAGCAAGGCAGGAAACAGGAAGACCATCATCACCACCGACATCTTGGCCGACATTTTCGAGATGTATTCCTGCAAGCGGGTCAGGCGGCGGTCATCGAGCAGTTGCTTAAGCGCCAGCAACGACTTCATCGCGCCGCCGCCCTGTTGGATCAATTGCTGAAGGATGACGCAGGTGTCAGTGAATTCATCCACTGCCAGCACCTTGGCGGCCTTGCCCAATTCTTCACCCAGCTCCAGGCCGGAATCGACCCGCGACAGGACCAGGCGCAGTTCATGGGTCAGGGCGGGCAGCAAGCGTTGCGCTTCAGTACTCAAGACTCGCAGTGATTGCTCCACCGCCATGCCGGACTCGAACAGGATCCGCAGCAGCGGAATGAACGTCGATATTTCGCGGGCGATGCGTTGCTGCCGGTGTTTTGCGGCAGCGGCCAGAATACGCTTGGGCAACAGATAGCCTAGCCCCAGGGCCAGCAGGGGCGGGATCCACGGGAACTCGACCTCACGGAAGAACAACTGCTGCCCCATTGCGGTAATGCCCAGTAGTACCACGGGCGTCCCGATCTGAAAGGCGGCAAACATTGAGCGTTGGCTGGCCTTTCTCCAGCCGACCCGGTTGAGCAGTATTTGCGTTTCGTTGTCCAGGCTGACCGAACGTTGGGCAATCGGGCTGCTACCCAGTTGGCGCATGAACGTGCCGAGCTTGTCTTCACGGGCCATTTGCCCTTGCAGACGCTGGGTAACCAGGCGCTGGCGTCGACGCTGCTCCATCAGGTTGCCGAGGACCAGCACAAGTGCGGCGAGAAACAGCAAGGCACTGATCAGTAGGGCCATCTCAAATACTCCGCAACATGCGCCACATGACCAGGCTGCCCGCCAGCTCCATGGCGAGGGCAATGAACAGCAGGTAGCGCCCCGTGCCATCGTTCCACATGGTCATCAAATACCCCGGGTTGACCATCATGAAATAACCCACCATGGCAATCGGCAGACCCGCCAGTACATAGGCCGTCATACGGGTTTCACCGGTCATGGCTTTCAGTTGGCGGGCACCCTGTTCCCGTTCGCGGATCATCTTGATCAGGTTTTCCAGCAGCTCACTGGCGTTGCCGCCATACCGAAGGTTGACCTTCAGGCCGAGGGCGAACAGACGGAATTCGTCCTGTTCATAGAATTCGGCGAAGTCATGGGCGGATTCCGGAAGGCTGACACCCATTTGCACATTGCGCTGAATGCGGCTCATGGCTTGTTTGAGCGGATCCTCGGCAGCCTCGATACCGCCCAGCACGGCGTCCGCCAGGGTGCGGCCGGATTTTAGGCTGCGTACGGTGTGGTCCAGCAACTGCGGTAGTTGCTCGGTCATCCGGTGCAGGCGTCGCTGATAGCGCCAGGCGATGTACAGGTGCAGGCACAGCGGCGGTACGACAATCATCACCAGCAAACCGAGCCAACTGGCGGCAATAAAACCTATCAGCATGCCCAGGGCCCAGGACGTCAGCCACAGCCCCAGGCTGTCAGTGGGTTTGCCCAGGCCTGCGCGCAGGAACATGCGTTCAAGGCCCGTCCAATGACCATGTTCTTCTGCCAGCAGCGGTTGCCCTTGTGCGAGTCTCTCCAGTACCCGGTCAGTTTTTGCACGACGCAGTCCGTTCTGAAACAGCCCTATCGACAGGCCGATCAGGATCACGCACATGAACATCAGAATGGGGCCTGTCATGATTGCGCTCCTATAAAGGCAGCGCCGACTCACGGCGCAGTTTGTCACCGGCAGGGTTGACCGCCTCGCGCAGGAAACCGAAGCCGGTACGCCGGTCAAGCCGGAACAGCGTGTTGGTGACGTAGACGTCGTCGCGCACGCCCACTATTTCCACTACTTCACTGACGCAGCGGCGGCCATCGGGCAAGCGGGTCAGCTGGATCACCACATCCAGCGCGGCGCAGATCATTTGCCGCAGGGTTTTTTCAGCCACCACCCGCCCGGTCAGGCCCACCAGGGTTTCCAGGCGCAGCAGGGCGTCCTGGGCATTGTTAGCGTGCACGGTGCTCATGGAACCATCGTGGCCGGTGTTCATTGCTGTCATCACGTCGAGCACTTCCACACCGCGAATCTCACCAAGGATGATGCGGTCCGGGCGCATCCGCAGGGCGTTACGAATCAGGTCGCTGGCCTTGACCTCACCATGGCCCTCGGCATTGGGTGGGCGGGTTTCCAGGCGCACCACGTGGGGATGGCCCAGTTGCAACTCGGCCACGTCTTCGATGGTGACCAGGCGTTCATGAGGGTTGATCAGTTGGCTGAGAATATTCAGCATCGTGGTCTTGCCGGTGCCGGTGCCGCCGCTGATGAGTATGTTGCAGCGCTTGCCCACCGCCTCCTGGAAAAACTCGAAAACTCCCTGGTCGATACTCTGCATGGCCACCAGGTCGCTGCTCTTGAGCATGTCCTTGCGAAACTTTCGAATCGACAGGCACGGGCCATCCAGGGCAATCGGTGGAATGATGGCGTTGACCCGGCTGCCATCGGGCAGTCGGGCATCGACCATCGGTGACGATTCGTCCAGGCGCCGGCCCAGTGGCGCAAGGATGCGTTGCATGACTCGCTCCACGTGGTGGGCATCGATAAAACGCAGGTCGCTTTGGTGCAGCAGGCCGTCCCGTTCGACGAATACCTTGTGCGGGCCGTTGACCAGAATTTCGGTGACCGATGGGTCGCGCAGGAGCACTTCCAGCGGGCCGAAGCCGGTCAGCTCGTCGACGATTTCTTCGGCCAGACGCTCCATTTCATAACGGGAAATCGCCAGGTGCATGCGGGTGATGTACTCGGCGACCTTGTCGATGACAAATTGCGCCAGGGATTGGCGAGTGCCTTCCAGCAGGTTTCCCCCGGTCTCCTCAATGGCATCGATGATGTAGCGATGCAGCACCAGTTTCAGGCCGTCGTGATCAGTATTGCCGCCGGTACCACGGGCGGGGGCGCCGAAGAGTTTTTCGCCGCTCATTTGTTTGACCCCCGCAGCCGCTCAAACCAGCGGGTGGAGGGTTTTTCCAGGCCCTCGGAACGTTTTGCCAGATGCTCGCCGAGGGTCCGCAGGCCTTGGGTCAGGCTTTCCCTGGGCGCCAGGGTGAACAGGGTTTGGCCCTGGTTTTTTGCATTCAGGCGTACTTCGGGACTCAATGGCAGCACTGCGATGGCTTCCAGGCCAAAGCTTTTTTCCAGCGCGCCGACGTCCGGTGCGGCGCCTTTGAGGTAGCGGTCGATCAGTAGCCGTGCGTGTTCGAGCCTCATGCCTTTTTCCCGCCACAGGTTCAGTACCGCCAGGTTGCGACGGCAGTCCAGTACGCTCTGGTCGGTGCACCACAAGAGCTTGTCGCAGTGGCTGACAAAGGTGCGAAGGGCTTCGCTGTCCGGTTGCCCGGTGAGGTTTACCACGATGTGTTGGAAGTGTTGGCGCAACGCGCTGAGCAACATGTACAGCTCGGCGGCGCTGGTCAGCTCCAAAGGCTCGTCGCTGGCGGCATAGGCGAGGATTCGTAAACCGGCTTCGGCCGAAGTGAACGCACTATTGATCAGTGTGGTGTCCAGGCGCCGCAAGTGACGCAGGGCATCGCCAAAGTTGAACGAACTTTCCAGCCCCAGCAGCGCCAGGCTGTCGCCACGGGGCAGGCCCAGGTCCAGCAGCAGCGTTTGTTGCCCGCTCTTTTGCACCACCAACGCCAAGTGACTGGCCAGCAGCGCACCGTCGGCGTTGCCTTGAGTGCCATACAGCACCGTGAGGCCGCCCAGGTGAGCACTTGGAGTCACCGGCGGCAAGCGCTTGCCCAGGCGCCGTACCAGCCCGGCCACTTCGCTGGAGCGTGAACCATAGGCGACAAAATCCCTGGCACCGGCACGCATGGCGTTCAGCACCAGTTGATTGTCCATGCCGTCCCCGAGGGCAACGATGGCCAGCATCGGTTTGGCTTCCAGGGCACTTTCGATCAGCGCGCTTTGGGCCACTACGTGTTCGCGGTCCAGGCCCACGAACACCAGGCTGGCGAAGGTTACGTCCACCAGCGCGAGCAATTCGTCCAGGCTGCCACCACCGGCGCTGACCACCTGGCCAAGTGGCGCCAGAGCGCCCTGGAGCCATTCCAGGTCGGTGGTGTTGCGGGTGATTGCCAGGAAGGTCTGGCTCAGGCTATCGCTCATTGGGAGAGTCCCGTGCGCTTGTCGAAATTACCGTTTTCCAGGAAGTACAGGCGGTACCAGTTCGGGTCATAGTTGCGCAGTTTTTCACCGGGCAAGGATGGCAATTGCGCGTTGGCGGCCAAGGGTTGGACCAGGTGCGGGGTAACAATCATCAGCAGCTCTTTTTCCTCGCGGCTGATGTTGGAGTCGCGGAAAAACGCGCCGAGGATCGGGATGTCCCCAAGGCCTGGAAACTTGCTGATGGTCGAGCGATTGTTAGTGCTGATCAGGCCGCTGATCACGAAGCTTTCGCCATCGGCCAGTGACACGCTGGTGTCGGTACGGCGCACGGTCAGGGCCGGCACCTGGATGCCTTCGATCTGCACGGCATTGCTGTAGTCCAGCTCGCTGACTTCCGGCGCCACCTTGAGGGTGATGCGGTTGCGGTCGATGACGGTCGGAGTGAGGGTCAGGCGAATCCCGAACTCCTTGTACTCGATGGAAATGCTGTCGCTGCCACTGCTGGGGACCGGAACCGGGACCTCGCCGCCCGCCAGGAAAGTTGCGCTCTGCCCGCTCATGGCCACCAGGCTGGGACGGGCCAGGGTGTAGGCAAATCCGCTGCGTTCGAGGGCGTTGATCAGCGCCGAAAACCGCCCACCGCCAAAGCCGATATTGAAGCTGCCGTTGTCCAGCGGCAGTAATGCAGACGCGCTGGTACCGGGACTACCGAACAGAAAGTTGCGGGTGCCGCCAAAGATCGAAGTGCTGGCCTCCTTTAGCTTGGTACGGCTGACCTCGACAAAGCGGATATCGGTCTGTACCTGGCTGGGCAGTGTGGGGTCATCGGAGGGCGACAGCGCCAGGCTGGTCAACGCTGAAGTGGCCTTGCCCTTGACGAACACCATGCTCTGCCTGGGAGCTGTGGAGCAGCGGGTCCAGACCATCAGGCTGGTGGTGCCGGAGGTGATGCCCGTGAGCAGGAAGCCCCGATTACCGTTGAGGTGAACATCGGCAACTTTCGGGTCGCCAATGGCCAGGCGGGTAATGGCCACCGGGGATTGCAGCTCTTGTTGCAAGCCTTCGCCCACCGAGATGGCAGCAGGCAATTGGCCCAGGTTGGTGCAGCTGTCCGAGGCTGCGAAAGCCAGGCCGACAGGCAGGCTCGACAGCATCAGGGCCCAGGCCATTTGAGTGAACACTGGTGCGTAGCGATGGCTCATGCAAGACGTCCTTGCTCAATCAGGGGGTTTGTTGGGTCGATTGATTACCGCGTATCACCTCGATGCCGGAGCGATGAGGCGCACCTGCGTATCCGCCTTGGCTTATCTTTTTCGGAGCACCCCCCAGGGCCAGTTGAGTGAATTGGTACAGTTCGCGGTTGGCGCTTTGCAGTTTGGCCTGGGCATCGTTTTCACCGGCCCAGTACTGGCTCAGCAGTTGTTCGTCGGCGCTGCGTACTGCCAGGCGCAAGGTGCCGGTGCTGGTTGCCAGCATCAGTCGGCTCAGCAATTGCTCCGGTACAGCCAGTATCACGGTGCGTGCTGCTGCCCGGCGTTGTGCCTGCTGGGCTTTTTCTTCGGCGGTTGCGGGCGGCGGGACGGCGGGCTTGCCGTCGTTGGCCAGGCCTAGTTGATCGCCGATGCCGAGCACGCGCATGGCGGGAATGATGATTTGTGCCGACTGTTCCTCATTGCCGGCGTCCTGGCGCAGGAACAGCAGCACATCGACATAGTCTCCAGGGCTCAGTTGGCCACCGGCGCCGACAACCTCGTCAACGGCCAGAGCCAGTGCGCGTTCGTCTGGGCGAATCATCCGCGCCAGCGGGCCGCCGGACGTGAAACTGGTGTCGTCCAGCCAGGTACCGGCGGGCAGCGCTCGCCATGGGGTGCGACCGATAGCCTGGTCAAGGCTGGTGAAGCTGCCAGCGGGTGCCGTGCGCAGTTTTTCCAGGGTCAGGTCAGCGGCCGTTAGGGTGACAAAAGGAGGAACAGCATGGGCCAGGACGACCACCGTTTGGCGGGTCTGGTCTTCGACGGCGGCTACGGTTTTTTCCACAGTGGCCGATTGGGGAACTGGCTCGATAACCGGTTCTGGCGCACGGCTCAGGACCAATCCCCAATAGCCTGCAAACAAGGCTCCAACCAAAAGTAACCCGGCCACTATCATGCTTACACGGCTGTTCATGAAGGCTCTCCCTTTCCTGTTGCACTACGTGCTCGTCTATCCCAACGAGTTAATTTCGCAACCAGGTAGCTATGAACATCTAACTATTTCGCTATTTGAAGGTAGCCCAGCTAGGACAAAATGCCATTACCCGCCTGAAAATTTATCCAAATGCTGTAAGTGGGCTGTTAAAGCACGTTTTTATGGCGCCAAACTTACGACTAATACTTTGTGATTAATCAGTTATTACAGTTGTGGGGGAGGGGTTTGTTGACAATGCTTTAGTGGCATACAGCAATCATCGCGTAGCCCAGCGATACCCGGGCCGAATCGCGCAAAAAGGAGAAGTCATATGTTCCTTGACCTGATGTTGAAGGTTTATATTCAGACCCAGTTGTTTTTTCGGCGCAAGGACGGGGCGTCCGCGATTGAGTACGTGATTATTGTTTCGCTAGTTGCTGTGGTCATTGTTGGGTTTGGAACCGGGATCGGCGATAAAATCAGCGCCATATTCCTGAAAATACAAAACGGAATTACTACTTGATACCATCAAGCTCAAGCTAATGCGGATCACTCTTGGCGATTAATTAACTTTCAGGTATTACCCATGACTCCCTCTTCGTCCCCACGCCAACAAATACTTCTGGTGGATGACGAAGAGGACGCTCTTGTCGAACTGGCGGAGTCGCTGGAGAACGAAGGTTTTGTTTGCTTTACCGCCACCACGGTCACGTTCGCCTTACAAGAGCTGACCCTGCACCCCGATATCGCCCTGGTCATCACCGACCTGCGCATGCCTGAGGAAAGTGGTATTTCCTTGATCAAGCGCTTGCGCGAACATACCGCCCGCCAACACCTGCCCGTGATTGTCATGTCCGGTCATGCCGATATGGATGACGTCAGCGACCTGCTGCGCCTGCAGGTCCTGGACCTGTTCCGCAAGCCCATCTACCTGGTGCGCTTGCTGGATACCTTGAACAACCTGTTCCCGTTGCCGAAGGTGAAATTGGTCAACCCTTGAGGCTGGAAACTTCTACATGCTTAGTAGGAATACTCGGTAGTAGAGAGTCTGTTTCCGTGGCGAGGGGGCAAGCCCGCTCGCCACAGGGTAGTCGCCAGATCTTACAGCTGATAACTGAAACTCAACGTGTACCGCGGCCGCCGATTGAAGCTGTCCAGGGCCATGTCGGACATTGGCTTGGCCGCTTCCAGGGCGATGTTGTAGTACTTGGCATCACCAAAGCGCAGCCCCATGGCGGCGGATGACATGTCGCTGCCCTTGACCGGCAGGTCGTTGAACCAGGCTTTGGCGCGATCGAGCACCACATAAGGCTGCAGGACTTTTACCCAGTTGCCGCTGCGGTTGAAGCTGTAGTTGACCTCATAGGCCATGCCCCAACCCTTGTCGCCCGAGCCTTGGTCATCGGGGTAGCCACGGCCGAAATTCTGCCCGCCGAACACGGCGCGTTCGCTGTCGGGCAAGGTGTCGTTACTCCAGTACAGCGCCGCTGAAAGCACGCCCTGCCAGTTGCCTGCGAACTTGTCGCTCTGCACGCCGGACAGGCGCAGGCGGAAAAAATCCAGGTCGGCTTTTATCCCTCCCAGGTCACTGCGGGTCTTGGCGCCCAGGCCGTCGATGCCCTGGTAGAGCCCGGCGCTGAGGATGCGTAGTTGGCGGTTGTCGGCCTTGCTCCAGTCACCTTCGAAGGCCAGGGCACGCATGTCGGTTTCCACGTCAAAGCGCTGGGGGAAACCCACCAGTTGGTAGAGTGTCTTGTCGTTCACGCCATACAAGCGCGAGCCGACGGTCAGGGACTCGGCAGGAGAGGCGATCAGCGGGTGGTTCAGCCCAATGGAGAAGCGGTCGTTTTCCCGATGCGGCTTGAGTTCCAGGCCGCCGTCCAGTTGGATATGGGTGCTCGGGTCGCTGCGATAGTGGGCGCCATACAGGCTAAGTTGTGTGCCTTCGGCATTGAGGAATTGGCTGTAGTCCAGTCGGTAGTAATGTTCTTTGTCGTTGCCGGGTGGGAACAGGCCACTGAGGCTCAGTTGCTCGCCCATTGATGTCTGGGAGTTGCTGGTGCCGGCGATCAGGGCCTGCAAGCCACCACGGCTGTCGTCGGTCATGCTCATGCTGCTGGTGAAGGGTTTGCGGCTGGCCTGGATCTGCATGTGTGCGCCGCCGTCTGTGGTGCCGGGTGGTGGCACTTGCGCCTGCAAGGTGACGCCGGGAATGCGGCCCATCAGGGTGGTGTAGCGCTCAAACGTCTTGCGAGTGAGCGGGCGTTCGGCCTTGAGTTTTTCCGCCAGTTTATCGACATAGGCCGAGACCGCGCCGATATCGCCTTGCACCTGGTAATCGCGGATATAGCCTTCCACCAACACCACGCGTACCAGACCCTGGTCGAAGCGTTGTTCGGGCAGGAAGGCGTAAGACAACAGATAGCCGTCCTGTTGATAGCGGCGGGTGATTCTGCGGGTGGCTTCGATCAGTTGGGCGAGGTTGGTTTCCTGGCCAATCAGCGGTTCGAACACCTTGGCCACTTCTGCGAGGGGGTAGATCGTCCCGCCTTCGATTTGCAGTTTGCGGATGGTGACTTTGGTGTCCATCAACAGCGGTTGGGCCTGGGCGCTCGGCGTGTCGGGCAATTGCGTTTGTGGCGTGACCGGGCGATAGGCGTCAGCAGGCAGGTTGGGTACGGGCAGGTTGCGGATGGTGTCGTTGCTGTTGAGAAAGCTGGGCAGGGTTTCGGCCTGGATACAAACACTGATGGACAGCAAAAGCAGGGGAGTCAAAACGCGCATAGGACACTCCGTGGTCAAAACTGCAGCGGTGTTTCGCTTGTCTTCGCCGGACTCTTGAAGGCGGCTGGGGGCTAGATATAAAAAGACGAGAGACTCATCTGAATCTCTCGTCTCAACCAAGCGTAGGCGCTGGAGGGGAGGCCGTCTATTCGGCCAGGTGCAATTCTATTATTTGCCGGTCAGGCCGTTGAGCAGGCCTCCTACTCCCACGCTCCCGCTGGTTGTACCTGAAGTACTGGTGCCCACATTCAAGCCACCGAGCAGACCACCACCACTGGTGCCGCCGGTAACCAAACCGCCGACCGAGGACACGAGACCTCCTGCTGCGGTGACTGTCTGGCCAAGGGTATTGGTGATGGGGTTGGCATTCGCGGCGGTGATGTTCGCGCCGAGGCCGCCGACCGCTGCGCCTACTTGTGTCACCAGGCCGTTGACGGGTGCGCCGATGCCGGTGGCGGTGCCGACGTTTTGGGTCAGGCTGGTGATCCCCGATGTCACAGGGTTCAGCGCTGCGCCGACGTTGGCGGTCAATGCGGCGACCGGGGCGCCCGCTGCGGTATTGGCGACACCATTACCGCCGGTGAGCGTGCCGAGGGAGGCGACGGTGTTGCCCAAGGCGCCACCGGTTACACCGGCTGCGCTGACCGTACCATTGGTATTGCCGGCATTCAGACCTGTGCCGGCACCGGCTACGATGCCGCCGACGGTTTCCAGCAGGCCCGATCCTGCTGCGCCACCACCGGTGCCCGGTGCTGGAGCGACATAACCGCCCGAGGTATTGGCCACGGTTCCGACACCCGTCAGCAGGCCACCCAGTGCGCCTGTCACAGGGTTGCCGGTACCGCCGGTGCTGGCGACTTTGCCGCCCAGGCCAGTGACCGTGGAGCCTACTTTATCCAGCAAGCCATTGACCGGACTTCCCAGGCCAGTGGTGCTGCCGACTTTGCCAGTCACGCCTTCGACCAAAGACACCACAGGCACCAGCACTTTGCTGCCGAGGGTGTTGGTCACCGAACCCAGTGGGCCGGTGGTGCTGGCGGTGCTCAAGGTGTCACCGAGCATGGTGACTTTCTGGCCGACGCCATCGACGAGGTTACCTGCTGCGCCGACGACGGTGCCGACGATTGGGATTTGCCCCAATTGTGTGTTGGTGGTCAGGGATTTGCCGGTGGCCGAAAGGCCGGTGCCCAGGTCGCCGACGCCGTTGGCCACACCGGCCACGGTTATGCCGAGGGCGTTGCTGTTAGTGCCTAGGGTACCCAGACCATCGCTCACGCCATCGCCGATGCTGGTGACTGCGTTGCCAGCGCCAATGACCAGCCCGCCTGCCGTTACGCCCACTACCGGTACGCCACCAACGGTTGTGCCGATGCCGCCGATGGCAGTGCCGACGCCGCTAAGGGTGTCGCCCAGGTTGGCTGCAATCTGACCGGTGGTCAGCGGGCTGGTGGTAGAGCCGGTCCCGCCACCTGTGCCACCGCCGGTTCCGCCACCCGTGCCGCCACCCGTGCCACCGCCGGTTCCGCCACCAGTGCCGCCGCCCGTGCCACCGCCGGTTCCGCCACCAGTGCCGCCGCCTGTGCCACCGCCGGTTCCGCCACCAGTACCGCCACCCGTGCCACCGCCAGTGCCCGCACCAGCGTCCGGGGAGGACGCCGCTACGCTGCTTTTATGACCGCCACCACCGCTGCTGCAGCCTGCGAGGCTCATTGCCAGAATCAGGGCCAGCGCGGTACTTGCTTTCCATAATACGATTTGAGTTTTCATGATTGAGTTCCTTGCACCTGGTACAGCCTTTATTGTTTTCGAAAGTTCGTCACTTCTAGAGGTGGCGATACTTTCGTCCGTTAAGGCTATAACAAACTCTGAGGCTCTTTCACGCAACGCTCAACTTGGTATTAATAATTTATATACACGAGCTCGACTGTTACTTAGCGACTAATGCCAAGGGTGTAAGTCAATAATGCATGGATATTTTTATCTATTAAAAACAGTGGCTTGAATAAGTTAGCAGACTATCTATAGTCTGCTATAACTTAAGGTGTATATATACAATTAATCAGCGAAAGTTTGTTGCCTCAGGCAATTGGTCGCCATTGGCCGATCATGTGCTCGATGTCCCCCGAGCCCTTCAATTGCAATTCACCGCTGGGCCCCGCCGCACTGACCAACAAGACAATCTCACTGGGCAGCCGGACGGGCTTCTTGAACTCAACGTCTATCTCGATATTGGCAGGGGGCAAGTGCTCGCTCAGCGCCGCCAGCGTACGGGCCTTGTTCCACAGACCATGGGCGATGGCCTGAGGGAAGCCGAATAACTTGGCAGTCAACGCGCTCAAGTGAATCGGATTGTAATCGCCGGATACCCTGGCATAACGGCGGCCGATATCGACGGGCGCCTTCCAGTGGGTCAACTCGCTGACATTGGAAGGTAGCGGTATGGATTGATCCGTCACGTCGCCGGTAAGCTTCACTGCGCGACAAAGCATTCGGCTTTCGGCTTCCCACAACAAGCCCAGGGAGTCTTCGGCGGTGGTGATCAGGTCAAAGGTGGCGCCCTTGGCATGAGGTTGCAGGTTTTGCGTGCGGACGCTGAGCTGCACATCGTTGACCCCGCCAAGGGGGCGCAGGATACGGATGCGGTTGCGTAGATGAACCAGGCCCAGCAGCGGGAACGGAAAGTCCTTGGCAGTCAGCAATTGCATTTGCAGGCCGAACGCCAGGATGTGCGGATAGGTGGCCGGCAACACCGGGCTTTCGGCAAACCCGCAGACCTTGCGATAGGCCGCCACCTCCCTGGGGTTCACCGTCACCTGGCAGCGCAGCCCCTGTTCTGGCAGTGTCGTGCCGCTGATCTTGCGCTTGAGGGCCGCCCGCCAATACAGCGGCGGCAGTGAGGGAGTGCTGTCCAACGTGTGCCAATCCATGCTTATGCTCCCAAGAGACTTTGCCCACAGACCCGCAGCGCCTGACCGCTGACCGCCCCCGAACCCGGCTGGCCGAGCCACGCCACGGCTTCGGCGACATCCTGGGGGATGCCGCCCTGGCCGAGGGAGCTCATGCGTCGTCCGGCTTCACGCAGGGCGAAGGGAATATGTGCAGTCATCTGGGTCTCGATAAAACCAGGGGCCACGGCGTTGATGCTGATCCCACGTTCACCCAACAACGGTGCCCAGGCTTGGGCCAGGCCAATCAGCCCGGCCTTGCTCGCGGCATAGTTGGTCTGCCCGCGATTGCCGGCGATGCCGCTGATGGACGCCAGCAACACGACGCGGCCGTTGTCATGCAAGGTGCCACTGTCGAGCAGGGCCTTGGTCAGCACTTGTGGCGCGTTGAGGTTGACCGCCAGCACCGCGTCCCAATATTCCGGGGTCATGTTGGCCAGGGTCTTGTCGCGGGTGATGCCGGCGTTATGGACGACGATGTCGATGCCGTCCGGCAACTGTTCTATCAGTTGCGTGGTGGCGTCTTCGGCGCAGATATCCAGGGCGATGCTACGTGCGCCCAGGCGTGCGGCGAGAGCATCCAGATCCGCCTTGGCCTGTGGCACGTCCAGCAGGATGACCTCGGCACCGTCACGGGCCAGGGTTTCGGCGATTGAGGCGCCGATACCGCGCGCGGCGCCGGTCACCAGGGCCTTGTGCCCGGCCAGGGGGCGAGTCCAGTCCTGGACTTGCGTGGTGCAGGTCTCCAGGCGAATCACCTGGCCCGAGATGTAGGCGCTTTTGGGCGAGAGGAAAAAGCGCAACGCGCCTTCCAACTGATCTTCAGCTCCGTCACCCACATACAGCAGTTGCAGGGTGCCGCCGTTGCGCAGTTCCTTGGCCAGTGACCGACTGAAGCCTTCAAGGGCGCGCTGGGCACTGGCGGCGAAAGGATCACTAAGGCTTTGCGGCGCTCGACCGAGGATCACCAGGTGCGCGCTGTGATCGAGGTTTTTCAGCAGCGGCTGGAAAAATTCCCGCAACTGTTTCAACTGATCAGTGTGCGCCAAGGCGCTGGCGTCGAACACCACCGCCTTGAGCTTGGGGCCATGGCCAGGAATCCAGGCCGGCGCCACCAAAGGTTCGGGGCCGTAGCTGAAAATCGCTTCAGTGAGTTTGTTGGCAAACGCCAAGACCTTCGCCGCCAGCGGCCCGCCGCCGATCAGCAGGGCGCCGTCTACCGGGCGCAGGCGTCCGGCCTGCCAGCGCTCCAGACGTACCGGCGACGGCAGGCCAATGGCCGCGACCAGACGATGGCCGAGGCTTGAGTTGGCGAAGTCGATATAACGATCAGACATGGAACGCTCTCCGATTGCTGGGGTTCAAACGGTGGACCGCCCACGGGGGGCAGTCGTTCGATTGAGCCTAGGCTAGGCTCAAAGATTGAGCCCACAACCAACAGGGAGCTTTCCATGACTCAATTGCGCCGTGTAGCGATCATTGGCGGTAACCGCATTCCCTTCGCCCGTTCCAATGGCCCTTATGCCACGGCGAGTAACCAGGCGATGCTGACCGCGGCCCTGGAAGGCCTGATTGAACGCTACAACCTGCACGGCCTGCGCATGGGCGAGGTGGCCGCCGGCGCGGTGCTCAAGCATTCCCGTGACTTCAACCTGACCCGCGAATGCGTGCTGGGCTCGCGGTTGTCGCCGCAAACACCCGCCTATGACATTCAACAGGCCTGCGGCACCGGCCTGGAAGCGGCGTTGCTGGTGGCCAACAAGATCGCCCTGGGGCAGATCGAATGCGGCATTGCTGGTGGTGTCGACACCACGTCCGACGCACCCATCGGCGTCAATGAAGGGTTGAGAAAAATCCTGCTGCAAGCCAACCGCAGCAAAAGCATGGCCGATAAGTTAAAAGTCTTGTTACAGCTTCGCCCCCGTCACCTCAAGCCGGAACTGCCGCGCAACGGCGAACCGCGTACCGGTTTGTCCATGGGGCAGCACTGTGAATTGATGGCGCAGAGCTGGAACATTCCCCGGGCCGAGCAGGACCAACTGGCCCTGGAAAGCCATCAAAAAATGGCTGCGTCCTACGCCGAAGGTTGGCACAACGATTTGCTCACGCCGTTTCTCGGCCTGACCCGCGACAACAACCTGCGCCCCGACCTGACCCTGGAAAAACTCGCCAGCCTCAAGCCCGCCTTTGAGCGCAGCGAAAAGGGCACCCTGACTGCCGGTAACTCCACACCGCTGACCGATGGTGCCTCCCTAGTATTGCTGGGCAGCGAAGCCTGGGCCAAGGAACGTGGCTTACCGATCCTGGCTTACCTGCGAGATGGCGAAGCGGCGGCGGTGGATTTCGTCAACGGGGCCGAAGGGCTGTTGATGGCGCCGGCTTATGCCGTCCCACGCTTGCTGGCAAGGAATGGTCTGACGCTGCAGGACTTCGATTACTACGAAATCCACGAAGCCTTCGCCGCCCAAGTGTTGTGCACCCTTAAAGCCTGGGAGGATGCGGATTACTGCAAGACCCGCCTGGGGCTGGACGCACCGCTGGGCTCTATCGACCGCAGCCGCTTGAACGTCAAGGGCAGTTCGTTGGCGGCCGGGCACCCGTTTGCCGCCACCGGCGGGCGCATCGTTGCCAACCTGGCCAAGCTGCTGGACGCGGCGGGCCGGGGCCGCGGGCTGATCTCGATCTGTGCTGCCGGCGGCCAGGGTGTGACGGCGATTATTGAACGCTGATCTCAGCTATCATCCGCAAGCCTGGGGACAAAGTCGGCCTTGTCAGATTAATCTGGCATATTGGATGCATTCTTAAGTGGTCAAAGGTCGGTATCCTCTCCCCGCAGGGAGAGGATTGCCGTATAACGAGTGGCATACGCGTATTTGGTAATAAAGGACCCACAATAAAAGCTGATGAAGACTCCTAAACGCATTGAACCCCTGATCGAGGACGGTCTGGTCGACGAAGTGCTGCGCCCACTCATGAGTGGTAAAGAAGCAGCTGTTTATGTGGTGCGCTGTGGCAACGAGTTACGTTGCGCCAAGGTCTACAAGGAGGCGAATAAACGAAGTTTTCGTCAGGCGGCCGAATACCAGGAAGGCCGCAAGGTCCGTAATAGCCGCCAGGCCCGGGCCATGGCCAAGGGCTCCAAGTTCGGCAAGAAAGAAACCGAAGACGCTTGGCAGAACGCCGAAGTGGCTGCGCTGTTTCGTCTGGCGGGCGCTGGCGTTCGAGTTCCCAAACCCTACGACTTCCTTGAAGGCGTGCTGTTGATGGAACTGGTGGCCGATGAATACGGCGACGCGGCGCCACGACTTAACGACGTGACGCTGGAGCCGGATCAGGCCCGTGAATATCACGCCTTCCTGATTTCCCAGATCGTGCTGATGTTGTGTACCGGTCTGGTGCACGGAGACCTTTCCGAGTTCAACGTGCTGCTGACGCCAACGGGCCCAGTGATCATCGACTTGCCCCAGGCAGTGGATGCGGCGGGTAACAACCATGCGTTCAGCATGCTGGAACGGGACGTGGGCAACATGGCCTCTTACTTCGGGCGTTTTGCCCCGGAGTTGAAGACGACCAAGTACGCCAAGGAAATGTGGGCGCTGTACGAAGCCGGCACCCTGCACCCGGCCAGCGTCTTGACCGGCGAGTTTGATGAGCCGGAAGAGTTGGCGGACGTTGGCGGTGTCATTCGTGAGATCGAGGCGGCGCGGTTGGATGACGAGCGTCGCCAGGCAATACGTGCGGCAGACGACGCACCTGTGGGCAAAACGGCGGAAGAGCCTCCGCCGCCGTGGATGCAATAAACCCCTGACAAAAAATCCGGCACATGCCGGATTTTTTTTACCTGGTGATCGTCAGGCGATTTTTTTCTCGCAACACCGACCCGATGCCAACTCCTTGAGAATCGGACAGTCCGGTCGGTGATCGCCCTGGCAGTGCTCCACCAAGTCCTGCAACGTATCGCGCAACTGCCCCAATTCAAGAATCTTCTGGTTCAGCTCCTCGATATGCTGGCGTGCCAGCGCCTTGACGTCCGCACTGGCACGCTGGCGGTCCTGCCACAGCGTCAGCAACTTGCCGACTTCCTCCAACGAAAACCCCAGGTCACGCGATCGCTTGATAAACGCCAGGGTGTGCAGGTCATCGGCGCCATACACACGATAACCGCTGTCGGTGCGCTGGGCGGGTTTGAGCAGGCTGATGGACTCGTAGTAGCGGATCATCTTGGCGCTCAGGCCACTGTGACGCGCTGCTTGGCCGATATTCATGAATGGTCCTCCAGATCCTTGGGTTTCCAGGTTTTCAACAGCAGGGTTTTACTCACCGCACTCACACTGGACATTGGCATTGCCGCGCCTGCCAGCACTGGATTGAGCAGGCCGAACGCTGCAAGGGGAATGCCGATCAGGTTATACACAGAGGCCAGGACAGATTCTGTCGGTCATACTGGCAGTCGCCAGGTCGAAGGTGGTAGATCCGTTCACGGGCAGTACTCCAGGAGAAGTTGCCCACAGGATCAGCCTTGACCTGAGGGGAAGGTCAAGGCTTCAGATCAATGTTTCAGTAACCCAGCGTCGCCGGCTTGAGGTACATACCGTCCTGGCCTTGAGCAATGCGCCACTTGCGCACGTCTCCGGCTTTCAAGTTGACCTCCTGTGCCTTGGGCGCCAGGAGCCCCGGCAAGCACCCGGCGGCTTGGCCCGGCAGTAACTTGAGGCGCAGCGACACCTTGCCTTCCGGCAAGTTGAACGAGGTAGCTTGTTCCTGAAACAGCCTTCCTGCCAACTGGTCATTGATGTACAAGCCAATTTCGCAGTTGGTCGGCACTTCCAGGCGTTCCCGGGAAATAATCAGCACGGCATAGTCTTCGGCGGCACTGGCCATTGGCGCAGCGGCGAACAAGCTCATCAGGCTGACAAGGCCAAAGAACGACAAGCGCATGGCGAATTCTCCGAATTTCAAATCATCAATAGATGCAGCTTGGCCGAGGGCGCCGATGAATACCAGCCCGGCTGATGTTTTCAGCGCTTGACCTTGCCATCGTGGCAAGGTCAAAACTGCCGTCATCCTCATTAAAGGAGTCATGTCATGCAAGTATTCAGCGTTGAAGGAATGACCTGTGGTCATTGCGTCCGGGCGGTGACCCAGGCGGTACAGAGAAAGGACCCGGCGGCCAGCGTGCGGGTCGATCTGGCAGCCAAGGAGGTCGGGGTTGAAAGTAGTCTGACAGCCGATGAAGTCATCAGCCTGATCAGCGAAGAAGGCTACAGCACCAAGCTCGTCTGATTATTTAATAGTTAGTGAGCTAACATAATGCCCAAGGCACCCAAGCGCGGCTAGACTGTCGAGCTGCCGACTCACCTGGGTGCCTGATGAACCTTCGCATAATCCTGATTCTTGCGTCTTTGAGCGCCTTTGCGCCGCTGGCGATCGATTTTTACCTGCCGGGCTTCCCGGCCATGGCCGCAGCGTTCGGCACCGACGAAAAACATATCCAGCTGACGTTGGCCGTGTACTTCATCGGCCTGGCAATCGGTCAACTTGCCTATGGCCCGGTGGCAGACCGTTTCGGCCGGCGGATCCCGTTGTTGACCGGTGTCGGCCTGTTTACCGTGGCGTCACTGGCCTGTGCCTATGCGCCGTCCCTGGAATGGTTGATCGGTGCGCGCTTCGTCCAGGCCCTGGGCGGTTGTGCGGGGATGGTGATTTCCCGCGCGGTGGTCAGTGACAAATGCGATGCAGTGGGCTCGGCCAAGGTCTTCTCGCAGCTGATGCTGGTGGTCGGCTTGGCGCCGATCCTTGCGCCAATGTTGGGTGGGGTGATGGTCAGTCTGTATGGCTGGCAGTCGATATTCCTGGCGCTTACGGTGTTCAGTGTCATGGCCGCCATTGCAGTGGCGCTCGGCTTGCCGGAAAGCTTGCCGGCCAATCAACCCCGTCAACCGTTGTCCGGGGCGTTGCACCAGTACGGTCGCTTGCTGGCGGACCGGGTGTTCCTCGGTTATGCCCTGACCGGGGGCATTGCGATTGCCGGGATGTTTGCCTACATCGCTGGTTCACCTTTCGTCTTTATCAAGCTCTACGGCGTACCGGCCGAGCATTACGGTTGGCTGTTCGGCACCAACGCCGCGGGCTTTATCCTGGTGGCGCAGGTCAATGCGCGCTTGCTGTCCAAGCGTGGCCCGGCGTTTTTGTTGACCCGCGCCGTGTGGGTTTACCTGGCGGCAGCGCTGGCATTGTTGGCGGTCAGCGCTTTACACACTGAAGCCTTGTGGCCGTTATTGGTGCCGCTGTTTATCTGTATTGCCAGCCTGGGCTGCATCCTGCCCAACACCTCCGCCTGCGCCATGAACGGGCAGGGCGCACGGGCCGGCAGCGCTTCGGCGTTGCTCGGTTGCATCCAGTTCGGTGTGGCCGCCGGTGCGGCGTCGTTGGTGGGGTTGCTGCACGATGGCAGCGCCATGCCGATGGCGATCGTCATCAGCGTGTGCGGTGTCTTGGCGGTGACCGTGGCCATGACGACTCGGCGCTTTGTAGGCGCTGCTGAGCCTGCGGGGCTGCGATCGAGGGCGTAGCCCGCGCAGGGCTGCAGTGCAGCCGAACACAGCCTCGGCAGTTGCTACGGAGTTCAGCCGGCTGAGCGGTGTTGTTGCTCGGGAAAGCGGTGCGGGGCCTGAATTCGGTTTTGTAGGGTGTTGGCAAAGGCGCGGGCTTCGGCCTCACTGCGGAAGGTGAAGGTGTTCTGGCCCAAGCGAACCTGCCATTTGTGGTCTTGGGATTTTGCTAACGCGTTTATCAGGATCTTCATTGCTGATTTCCTCACGTAAAAGATTGCGTGGCAAAGGCGGACAATATAAACCCGAACACGCTCACAAATATGACAAGGATCAAATCTCTGACTAGTGGTGTCTTCTGTTACCTGTATGGATAACGGAAGACACTGACAGATATTTTACCTAGAACCCTTCCAACACGATTTTGCCCTTGGCCTTGCCGCTTTCCAGCAGTTCGTGGGCACGACGCAGGTTGGCCGCGTTGATCACGCCGAAGTGCTCGCCCAACGTGGTTTTCAGGGTGCCGGCGTCGATCAGCTCGGCCACGCGGTTGAGCAAGTTGTGTTGCTCAATCATGTCGGCGGTCTCGAACATCGAACGGGTGTACATGAACTCCCAGTGCAGTGACAGGCTCTTGCGCTTGAGCTTGCTGATATCCAGCGCCTTGGGATCGTCGATCAGCGCCAGCTTACCTTGGGGGGCGAGGGCTTCCACCAGTTGATCGAGGTGCTGGTCGGTCTGGGTCAGGCTGGCGACGTGGGTCACTTGTGGTACGCCTGCGCGTTTGAGCTCTTCGCTCAGTGGCTGGCTATGGTCGATCACCAGGTCGGCGCCCAGCTCCTTGGCCCAGGCTTGGGTTTCGGGACGTGAAGCGGTGCCGATGACGTTCAGTGCAGTGAGCTGGCTGGCCAGTTGGGTGAGGATCGACCCGACGCCACCGGAAGCGCCGACAATCAGTAGGCTCTGGCCTTCATCGACCTTGCTTTCACTGACTTGCAGGCGCTCGAACAGCAACTCCCACGCGGTGATGGCGGTTAGCGGCAGCGCGGCGGCTTCGGCAAAGCCCAGGCTTTTGGGCATATGGCCGACAATTCGCTCATCCACAGTGTGCAGTTCACTGTTGCCGCCGGGGCGCACCAGGGAACCGGCGTAGAACACCTTGTCGCCGGCCTTGAACAGGGTCACTTCACTGCCCACCGCTTTGACCACGCCGGCCACATCCCAGCCCAGCACTTTGGCCGCGCCGTTTTCCGGGGCGACGCTCTGGCGCACCTTGGTGTCTACCGGGTTGACCGAGATGGCTTTGACTTCCACCAGCAGGTCTCGTGGGCCGGCGACGGGTTCGGGCAACTCGATGTCCTGCAGGGATTTTGGATCGTTGATGGGCAGTGACGCGTAGTAAGCGATGGCTTTCATGGAGAACTCCAAAAGGTTGTCAGGGCTATTCAAGCGAAACGCTTCAGGCCAGGAACTTCAGGCGCTTGAGGTCGAAATGTTCAAGCACGTCAGCAGCCTTGGCGCGAAAATTCTGGATATGAGCGCTCTGATCGTGGTCGGCCAGCGCCGCGTCGTCATTCCAGCGTTCGAGCATGTAGAAGGTCTCGGGGTGTTGCAGGTCCTGGTGCAGGTCGTACTGCTGGCAGCCTGCTTCGGCGCGGGTGGGTTCCAGCAGTGCGCGCAGCAATTGCTCTAGGGTGTCTTGTTGACCGGGTTTGGCGATCAGCGTGGCAATGACATTAAACGCGCTGGGCATATTCGACTCCTGATAGGGGATGAGCGGTATGAACAGATCATTGGCTATTTCTCTGCAAGATAAAACCCGCTAAAAGAGCAGTCTCTTTCAATATTTTATTGATAATCAGCCGGGACGATCGCCATGCTGCGTTTTGATGACTTGCAGTTGTTTGTCCGTGCAGCAGACTTGGGCAGCCTCTCGGCGGCTGCCCGTGTGATGGATATGTCGGCAGCCGTGGCCAGTGCCGCGCTCAAGCGCATCGAGCAGCAACTGGGCGCGCGTCTGCTGGCCCGCTCGACACGTAGCCTGCGCTTGACCGCCGAGGGCGAGGGGTTCCTGGAGTACGCCCGCGCCGCCTTGAGCAATCTGGATGAAGGTCGCCGATTGCTGGCCAGCGGTCAGGATCAGGTTAGCGGTGTGCTGCAACTCTCGGCGCCTTCGGACTTTGGCCGCAACCTGCTGCTGCCCTGGCTCGACGAGTTCCAGCGTGAGCACCCGAAGCTGACTGTGCGCTTGCTGTTGGGCGACCGGATCGCCGACCTGTTCCGCCAGCCCGTGGACATCGCCTTGCGCTACGGCGAACCGGAAGACTCCAGCCTGATTGCCTTGCCCATCGCGCCGCAGAATTTTCGGGTGCTGTGTGCTGCCCCCGACTACCTCGTGCGCCATGGTGAACCGCGTCATCTGGAGCAGTTGGCCCAGCACAACTGCCTGCTTTATATGCTTGGCAGTCGCGTCCATGACCATTGGAGTTTTCACGACGGCAAGCGTGAGGTCAGCCTGACGGTGACAGGCGACCGCTTCAGTGACGACGCCGATGTGGTTCGTCGGTGGGCATTGGCCGGTGTCGGCATTGCCTATAAATCCTGGCTGGACGTCAGCGCTGATGTTTTGGCCGGGCGCTTGCGGTTGATCCTGCCGGAGCTGCGTTGTGAACGCGCTCCGCTCAATCTGCTGTGCGCCCATCGCGCGCAGCTGAGTAAGCCGATCAACCTTCTGCGTGAAATGCTCGTGTCCCGTTGTGCGAAATTGACCGCGCAGTTTCCGGAGCGATTGATCTCTACACCATAACCCCGGGAATGCCGGGGCAATGTAGCGTTGCACCTATACAGCCTGAGCTGTATCCGACGTCGGCGCAGGCCCGGGGTTCGGGCTTTGCGCCTACGGCAGTTCGGAGTTAAGGCTTCACCAACCGTGCGTCCAGGCTGTTCTGCGCCAGGCGTTTGGCCTGGTCCTGGGTCATGCCCAGAGACGTGTGCAGTGCATGGAAGTTCTCGGTGACATAACCGCCGAAGTACGCCGGATCGTCCGAGTTGACTGTGACCTTTACGCCACGCTCCAGCATGTCGAGGATGTTGTGCTGGGACATATCGTCGAATACGCGAAGCTTGGTGTTGGACAGCGGGCACACCGTCAGTGGGATCTGCTCGTCGATGATCCGCTGCATCAAGCGCTCGTCTTCGATGGCGCGCACACCATGGTCGATGCGCTCAATCTTCAACAGGTCGAGGGCTTCCCAGATGTATTCCGGCGGACCTTCTTCGCCAGCATGGGCGACGGTCAGGAAACCTTCATGGCGGGCGCGATCGAACACCCGCACAAACTTGCTCGGCGGGTGACCCATTTCCGAACTGTCCAGGCCAACGGCGACAAATGCATCACGGAATGGCAGTGCCTGGTCGAGGGTTTTCTCGGCTTCGTCTTCGCTCAGGTGGCGCAGGAAGCTGAGGATCAAACCGCTGGTGATGCCCAGCTGTTGCTCGCCATCTTTGAGTGCTGCGGCAATGCCGTTGAGCACAACTTCGAAGGGCACGCCACGGTCGGTGTGGGTCTGAGGGTCGAAAAAGGGTTCGGTGTGGATCACGTTCTGCGCCTTGCAGCGCAGCAGGTAGGCCCAGGTCAGGTCGTAGAAGTCTTGGGAGGTGCGCAACACATCGGCGCCCTTGTAATAAAGGTCGAGAAACTCTTGCAGGTTGTTGAAGGCGTAGGCCTTGCGCAGGGTTTCGACGTCGTTCCACGGCAGCGCGATCTTGTTGCGTTCGGCCAGTGCGAACAGCAGCTCAGGCTCCAGCGAGCCTTCCAGGTGCAGGTGCAATTCAGCCTTGGGCAGGGCGTTGAGCCAATCGTACATTTATAAAATCTCATCAGGTGCAATGGCGGCATTCTACAGGTGCAATGCGAAATAATCGGCAAAACCTGACCAGACGATGAGTATTCGGTTTGCAGGGTTTATGCCTCGTGCAAGCAGTGAGTGAACTAAGGTGTAACGAAACGTTAGCGACGTGGCGCAGTCTGTACCCCATCAGTGACTGATTTACTGCTCGGAAAGGCCCGTGATGCTCACATCCCTCAAGCAAGAAAAATTTATGCTGCTGGCGCTGATTGCCGCCATTGCCGCCTACCCTCTGGAGCACTGGTTGCTGCACAGCGGGCAGAGGGTTGCGCTGCTTGGTGGTGCGGCGTTGATCGGCTTTATCGTGATTGCTTCAATGCGCGTGGCTCATCACGCCGAGCAGTTGGCGGAAAAGGTCGGCGATCCGTACGGCACGATGATCCTGACCCTGGCCGCCGTGCTGGTGGAAGTGGTGATCCTGGCAATCATGATGAGTAACGAACCATCGCCAACCCTGGTGCGCGACACCATCTACTCGGCGGTGATGCTCGATATCAACGGCATTCTCGGCCTGGCCGCGCTGATGGGCGGCATCAAGCATGGTGAACAGTCCTACAACGATGATTCGGCGCGGACCTACAGCGTGATGATCCTCACCGCCATGGGCGTGTCGATGGTGGTGCCGGAATTTATCCCCGAGTCTGACTGGAAAATTTACTCGGCCTTCACCATCGGTGCGATGGTGGTGCTGTACACCCTGTTCCTGCGAATGCAGGTCGGGCCCCACAGTTATTTCTTCAGCTACAGCTACCCGGAAAAACGCGGCAAGAAACAGCCGGAAGATGAGGCGCCGTCGATCAATCTGGCGTTCTCAATCGGCACTCTGGTGTTCGGTGTGGTGGTGATTGGCGCGCTGGCCGAGGTGATGTCCAAGACATTGGACCTTGGGTTGGAAGGGACAGGTGCTCCGCCTGTGATCACGGCAATCGTGGTGGCGGCAATTTCCGCCGCGCCGGAAATTTTGACTGCGTTGCGCGCCGCTCTGGCCAATCGCATGCAGTCGGTGGTCAACATTGCGCTTGGTGCGTCATTGTCGACGGTGATTTTGACGGTGCCGGTAATGGAGGCCATGGCGCTTTACACCGGCCAGCCGTTTCAGATGGCGATGACCCCGGTGCAAACAGTGATGGTCTTTATCACGCTGATTGTCAGCGCGATCAACCTCAACGATGGCGAAACCAACGCCATCGAAGGGATGACCCATTTTGTGTTGTTTGCGACCTTTATCCTGTTGTCGTTGTTGGGGGTGTAGCGTCAGCCGCTGATCAGCTGCCGTGCCGCCTGACTGTGATCGGCAATCAGGCCTTTCAGGTCGAGGCCTTCGACCTGCCCATCGATCACGCGCCACTTGCCGCCCACCATCACCCGATCCGCCCGGTCGGCGCCGCACAGCAGCAGCGCCGAAATCGGATCATGGCTGCCGGAGAAGCGCAGCTCATCGAGCTTGAACAGCGCCAGGTCAGCTTGCTTGCCCACTGCCAGCTCACCGATGTCACTGCGCCCGAGCAATTGTGCGGAGCCTTTGGTAGCCCAACCCAGGACCAACTCAGGGGTGATTTTTTCCGCCCCGTAACGTAGGCGCTGGATGTACAGGGCCTGGCGGGTTTCGAGGATCATGTTCGAGGCGTCGTTGGAGGCCGAGCCGTCCACGCCCAGGCCCAGCGGCGCGCCAGCGGCAATCAGGTCCAGGGTGGGGCAGATGCCGGAGGCCAGGCGCATGTTGGAACTTGGGCAATGGCAGACGCCGGTGCCGGCCGCGCCCAGGCGGGCGATTTCCTCGGGGTTGAAGTGAATGCCGTGGGCCAGCCAGGTGCGTGGGCCGAGCCAGCCGACGCTGTCCAGGTAATCCACGGTGCGCAGGCCGAAACGTTGCAGGCAGAAGTCTTCTTCGTCGAGGGTTTCCGCCAGGTGGGTGTGCAGGCGCACGTCAAGGCTGTTAGCCAGTTCGGCGCTGGCGGACATGATTTGCGGCGTGACGGAGAACGGTGAGCAGGGCGCGAGGGCGATCTGGATTTGGGCGCCGTCGCCACGCTCGTGATAGTTGCCGATCAGTCGCTGGCTGTCTTCGAGGATCACTTCGCCTTGTTGTACGGTCTGTTGCGGTGGCAGGCCGCCATCAGCTTCGCCCAGGCTCATGGAACCACGGGTCAGCATGGCGCGCATGCCCAGTTCACGCACGCTCTCGACTTGCACGTCGATGGCATGTTCCAGGCCGTCGGGAAACAGGTAGTGATGGTCCGCCGCCGTGGTGCAGCCAGAGAGCAACAGTTCAGCGAGGGCCACTTTGGTAGCCAGTGCCAGTTTCTCCGGGGTCAGGCGAGCCCATACCGGATACAGGGTTTTCAGCCACGGGAACAACGGCTGGTTGACCACCGGCGCCCAGGCGCGGGTCAGGGTTTGATAGAAGTGATGATGGGTGTTGATCAGGCCGGGAAGGATCACATGCTCGCGGGCATCGAAGACTTGTCCACAGGCTGTGGCGGGTTGTTGTCCGAGGCCGAGGACTTCGACGATCACACCGTCTTGCAGCACCAGGCCGCCACGGGCGTCGAGGGCATTGGCGGTGAAGATCGCGAGAGGGTTTTTTAACCAGATACGGGTCGCAGGCATTGGCCGGCTCCTCTGAATGATGGGTTCAGGTTTGCCAGCTCAGTGTTGCCCTGTCTGCTGATCCAGGGTCGCCGGGGAGGGCGAGGTGGGCAGTTTACGTGTAGTCCACAGCCGGGTCTATCGCCGGCAATCGGCGATAGACCTGTATGACGTTTACCAGGGGATGGTCTGGCCCTTGTAGTTTACAAAGTGGTGGCCGCCCTTGCCGGTGTAGGCATTGACTTGGTCGATCAAGCCGCGAACGCTGGTCTGGACATCAATCTGTGCGTCTTCTCCGCCCATAGCGGTTTTGACCCAGCCCGGATGGAGCGATAGGACGGTCAGTTTCTGATCACCCAGCTGCGTGACAAAGCTGTTGGTCATGGAGTTGAGCGCGGCCTTGCTTGCTTTGTACAGCGCCAAGTCCGCGCCGTCGGGGATGGTCACGCTGCCCAGCACCGAACTCATGAAGGCCAGCACCCCGCTGTCTGCACGGATCTGCCCGGCAAACCGTTGTGCCAGGTTGATCGGTGCCACAGCGTTGGTGAAAAACAGCTGGCCCACTTCGGCCTGGGTGGCGTGGCCGGGCGTCTGATTGACGGGACCTTTGATGCCGGCGTTGACGAACAGCAGGTCGAAGGTTTTCCCCTTGAGGCGTTGGCTCAGGGCGTTTATGGCTGACTGGTCGTCCATGTCCAGCTGTTCTATTTGCACTTGGCCGAGGGCTTTCAGGGCGTCGGCCTTTTGCGGGTCACGCACGGTGGCGGTGACTTGCCAGCCGTCGGCCAGCAGTTGGTTGACCAGGCCAAGGCCCAGGCCTCGGGAGGCGCCGATGATCAGTGCGGTTTTTGGCGTAGACATGAGTAGCTTCCTTTGCGGTGCAAGTTCATGGGTTCAATGGACAACGCTGGCCGAGTCTTTGCTGCAACTCCTGGCGCAGGTGGCCGAGTTCGACGATGCGGGTTTCGATCAGGTTGAGCTTGTCTTGCAACAGTTGGGTCACGGCGCTGTCGGGGTCGGCCGCTTTCCATAGCGCCGCGACGCTACTGCCGATTTCGCCGAGGCTGAATCCCAGGCGCTGAGCGGTCTTGATATACAGGACCAGTTGCACCATTTCCGCCGGATAGTCGCGGTAACCGTTGGCGCTGCGTTGGGCGGCAATCAATCCACGCTGCTCGTAGAAACGCAGGGTGTCGCGGCTCACGCTGCTGGCCAGGGCCAATTCGCCGATGCGCATAAGGTGTGCTCGATAGGGCTTGACCCTGGAGCATACTCCAGGCTTTAGCCTGCTTGCTTCTTGAATCGAAGGAGCTTGCTGATATGTGGACTGCACACCAATACCGCCAACTGGTGCGTGCCAGCGGCTGGTACGACCTGATCGTCACCGCTGCGTTTGTCACGCCTTGGACTTTTCTTTTGCTTCACAACGCTTTGCTGGCCTTGAACCTGCCAGGCGAACTGCCGCCCTTTGCGCCTATTCATGTGCTGATGGCCAACCTGATGGGGTCGATTGTCTGTGTGTGGGCGGTGTTGCGGATCCGCGATCCCCAGGTGATTTTTGGACGCTATGACGCGGTGGGCCGGATGCTGTTTGCCACTTGGCAGATTTATGCGCTGGTTCACGGAGCCAGTTCGGCGTTGTTGATCGTCCTGGTGTTTGAAGTGCTCTGGTTGGTGGCGCAGTTAATTCCGGTGCGCCAGGTAGCAGACTGATCAAAAAACGTTCAATTTCATCGGGGCGTTGCTGCCTATGCTGCCCGGACACTCTTGCACGGGTTATCCACAGGTTGTTCCACAGTAATTGTGCGCAAGCGTCATCGGTGGGTATAAGCGCTGCACCCCTTTGTTCTAAAGGCGATAACCATTCTAACTGACTGTTTTTTAGCTGGATTAATAGTTTAGTGTGGTTGCTTGAGCAAAAACTGAACAACGGCCTCAAACCCTTGTGACAGAAGGGTTACAGGGGAGTGTGCTCAGGTTATCCACAGGCAGGTGCACAGTAGATGTGGGCAATTTCAGCGTTGCAGGCGGATGCGCCCACGACTCAGGTCGGCGAGCTGATTCTGTAACGTGTCGATGTGCGCTTCTTCCAGCATAAGCTGCAGTTCGACGCCATTGGCGGTGAAGGTTTCCTCCACCACCAGTCCGCCCAGATCGGCGACACGAAGTTTCACCAGTGTCAGCTCGGCAAAACCACAGGCACAGCTCAGTGGCACGCGTTTGATCAGTTCAACGCGCTCGGCGCCTTGCAGGCATTTATTGGCACCGCCGCCATAGGCGCGGGCCAAACCGCCAGTGCCCAACTGGATGCCGCCGTACCAGCGGATCACCAGCACCACGACGTGGTCGCAGTCTTGTGCTTCGATCGCTGCCAGGATCGGTCGCCCGGCAGTACCGCCGGGTTCGCCATCATCGTTGCTGCGGTATTGATCGCCCAGCTTCCAGGCCCAGCAGTTGTGCGTGGCGTTCAGGTCGCTGTGTTGGTCGATGAAGGCCTGGGCGTCCTGGGGGCTGGCGATAGGGGTGGCGAGGGTAATGAAGCGGCTTTTGCGTATTTCTTCGCGAAATTCGCAAAGGCCAGTAAGGGTGAAAGGCATGAGTCGCTTCGTTTAGAGGGCTGGCTTGATGCCGCAGCCTTTGAGAATGATGTGGATAAGGTTGGTGCCAGCGTCTTCCATGTCTTGTTTGGTCAGCTTGGTGCGACCGGTGACACGGCAGATCTGCGTGGCGAAGTCGGCGTAGTGCTGGGTACTGCCCCACAGCAGGAAGATCAGGTGTACCGGGTCGACCGGGTCCATTTTGCCAGCGTCGATCCAGGCCTGGAACACCGCCGCGCGGCCGCTGAACCAGGCTCTGTAGTCCTGGCCGAAATATTCGCTCAGGCATTCGCCACCGCTGATGATCTCCATGGCGAAGATCCGCGAGGCTTGGGGCTGGCGGCGGGAAAACTCCATCTTGGTGCGGATATAGCGAGTCAGCGCTTCGGCTGGATCATCTTCGGCGGTCAGCGTATTGAAGGTGCTGTCCCACAGTTCGAGGATGTTGCTGAGCACGGCGATGTACAGCCCCAGCTTGTTGGTGAAGTAGTAATGCAGGTTGGCCTTTGGCAGCCCGGCGCTCGACGCGATGGTGTTCATGCTGGTGCCTTTGTAACCATGGCGAGCGAACTCGTCTTCGGCGGCCTGGATGATTGCTTGTTCATTCTTTTGCCGAATGCGGCTTGCAGGTTTTCCGGCGTGGTTGCTGTGGGCAGGAACTTCGAGGCTCATGGAGGTTTCCGTGCAGATCGATAAATGCGACGTGTGCACAGATAACCCACCCTCAAGCCTCAGACAAGTCCCGATACGATAAAAGCGTCAAAGCGGTTCCAGGGTGTCGCTTTCCAGGGCCTGGTTTGCGGCAGGTGTCGTTGCCTTGGCTTCCGGTAATAGCAGGCACAATACAATTGCCGTCAGGCCGCCGCTGGTGATGGCCGAGTCGAACAGGTTTTGTACTAGCGTTGGCATCAGATGCAACAAATTCGGTTGGGCTGCGATGCCCAGGCCGACACCGAACGAGGTGGCGATGATCAGCATGCTGCGCCGATCCAGTGGCGCTTGTGCAAGGATGCGCACGCCGGCGGCGGCCACACTGCCGAACATCACCAGGGTCGCGCCGCCCAGCACCGGCTTGGGGATCTGCTGCAACACGGCGCCAATCAGTGGGAACAGCCCGAGACAAAACAGCACCACGCCGATGTACAGGCCGACATAGCGGCTGGCGACGCCGGTCAACTGGATGACGCCATTGTTCTGGGCGAAGGTGGTGTTGGGGAAAGCACTGAAGGTGGCGGCGATCATGCAGCTGATGCCATCACCCAGAACGCCGCCCTTGAGCCTGCTTATATAAGAAGGGCCGCTGATAGGTTGGCGGGCAATCATGCAATTGGCGGTGAGGTCGCCGACGGTTTCGATGGTGCTGATCAGATAAATCAGCGCAATGGGTATGAACGCTGTCCAGTCGAAATTGAAACCAAAGCGGAACGGGGTCGGCAAGCTTACCAATGGCAAGTTCGGCAAGGTGTGCGGTACCAGAGTGCCACTGAACCAGGCGGCGAGACTGCCCAGGGCCAGGCCGATGATGATGGCCGAGAGGCGCACCCACGGCGTGTTCGAGCGGTTGAGCAGGATGATAGTCAACACCACGAACAGGCCTAGCGCCAGGTTGGTGGGTGCGCCGAAATCGGGGGCGTTGAAACCGCCACCCAGATCAGTGATGCCGACCTTGATCAGGCTGATGCCGATCAAGGTGATGACAATGCCTGTCACCAGTGGCGTGATTACCCGCCGTAGTTGGCCGATAAAACGGCTCAACACTACTTGCACCGCCGCGCCGAAAAAACACACCCCGAAAATCATCGCGAGGATGTCTTCCGGGCTGCCGCCCCGTTGCTTGACCAGAAACCCTGCTGATAACACCGCGCCGAGAAAGGCGAAGCTGGTGCCTTGCAGGCAGATCATCCCGGCGCCAATGCCAAACGGCCTACGAGCCTGAATGAAAGTACCGACACCCGAGACCATCAACGCCATGCTGATCAGGTAGGGCAGGTGGGCGGTCAGGCCCAAGGTGGAACCAATGATCAGCGGCGGGGTGATGATACCGACGAAGCTGGCGAGTACGTGTTGCAGTGCGGCAAGTAAGGCGGGCAATGGTTTCGGGCGGTCGTTGAGGCCGTAGATCAGGTCGCTGGAGCTGGAAGATTCTGGTGGCATGGCGTTGGAACTCAAGGCTGACGATTCAAGGTCCTCATGCCTTGCAAAAAGCTGTCCAGTTGCTCAGGTTTTATGTGGGCGCCGTGTTAGCGGGTAGCAGCCAGGCTTTCGAGGAAGCTTTCCAGCACCAAATGAGGGCGACGACCCTTGCGCGTGACCGAAGCGAGGCTCAAATCATAAAAGCGTGAGGCGGGTTTCAGGGCGCGCAAGCGGCCTTGTTGCACCCAGAGGCTGGCGTAGTGATCCGGCAGGTAGCCGATGTAGCGGCCGGTGAGGATCAGGAATGCCATGCCTTCACGGTCCGAAGCACTGGCGGTGCAGTTGAGGACTTGATAGTGAGCCTGGATTTCGGCGGGCAAGCGGAAGGTTGGCGCAATGGCGTCCTGTGAGTTGATGCGTTCGTCGTTGAGTTGCTTGTCGTCTGCATAAAACAGCGGATGACCGACCGCGCAGTAGAGCAGCGAGCGTTCACTGTAAAGCGGCTGATATTCGAGGCCCGACAGCGCGCTGGCCTGGGGCACGACGCCGACATGCAAGCGCCCGTCGAGCACCCCTTGCTCCACTTCGTTGGGGGCGATCATACGGATTTGGATCTGTACGTCTGGGCCGCGTTCTTTCAATTGCGCCAAGGCGTGGGTGATACGCATGTGGGGCAGGGTGACCAGGTTGTCGGTCAGGCCGATGGTCAGTTCGCCGCGCAAGTGTTGGTGCAGGCCGTTGACCTCGGTGCGGAAACTTTCCAGGGCGCTGAGCAGTTGCAGTGCCGATTGATAAACCTCGCGTCCTTCTTCCGTCAGGGAAAATCCGGCGCGACCACGCTGACACAGACGCAGGCCCAAGCGTTGTTCGAGATCACTCATCTGCTGACTGATAGCTGAACGGCCAATCCCCAGCACGGTTTCTGCCGCCGAGAAGCCACCGCACTCCACCACGCTGCGAAAGATGCGCAGCAAGCGAATATCGAAGTCGCTGACTTGGGCCAGGGGATCGGGTCGACGGCTACTCATAGTTTAGTGAAGGCCTGACTGAAGGTTAGAAGAGTTGGATTTCACCGACTTTATCCCCGTGGCAATTTAGGTGCAACTACGCTTTTCGATCCCTACGCCGCCTATAGCCTTGCGAGGATTTTGCAGATGAACATGCCCGAAAACGCTCCGTCGTCCCTGGCCAGCCAATTGAAGCTGGACGCTCACTGGATGCCGTACACCGCCAACCGCAACTTTCACCGCGACCCGCGCCTGATTGTGGCTGCCGAAGGCAGTTGGTTGATCGATGACAAGGGGCGCAAGGTCTATGACTCGTTGTCTGGCCTGTGGACCTGTGGTGCCGGGCATACCCGCAAGGAAATCCAGGAAGCCGTCGCCAAGCAGCTCGGCACTTTGGACTACTCGCCAGGCTTTCAATACGGTCATCCCTTGTCTTTTCAGTTGGCAGAAAAGATCACCGATCTGACACCGGGCAACCTGAACCATGTGTTCTTCACCGACTCCGGTTCCGAGTGTGCCGATACCGCCGTGAAGATGGTTCGTGCTTACTGGCGCCTGAAAGGCCAGGCGACCAAGACCAAGATGATCGGCCGTGCCCGTGGTTATCACGGTGTGAACATTGCCGGTACCAGCCTGGGTGGTGTTAACGGCAACCGTAAAATGTTTGGTCAGGCGATGATGGATGTTGATCACTTGCCTCACACATTGCTGGCGAGCAATGCCTTCTCCCGTGGTATGCCAGAGCTGGGTGGTATCGCTTTGGCCGACGAACTGCTCAAGCTGATCGAGTTGCACGACGCATCCAACATCGCTGCCGTGTTTGTTGAACCGATGGCCGGTTCCGCCGGCGTGTTGGTACCGCCACAGGGTTACCTCAAGCGTCTGCGTGAGATCTGTGATCAGCACAACATTCTGTTGGTGTTCGATGAAGTGATCACTGGCTTCGGCCGTACCGGCTCTATGTTCGGCGCCGACAGCTTTGGCGTGACACCGGACCTGATGTGCATCGCCAAGCAAGTCACCAACGGCGCGATCCCGATGGGCGCAGTGATTGCCAGCACGGAGATCTACCAGACCTTCATGAACCAGGCGACGCCTGAGTACGCGGTGGAATTTCCCCACGGTTACACCTACTCGGCGCACCCGGTGGCTTGCGCTGCGGGCCTGGCGGCACTGGACCTGCTGCAAAAGGAAAACCTGGTGCAGAGCGTGGCCGAAATCGCCCCGCACTTTGAAAATGCGCTGCACGGTCTGAAGGGCAGCAAGAATGTCATCGACATTCGTAACTACGGGCTGGCCGGTGCGATTCAGATCGCCCCGCGTGATGGTGATGCCATCGTGCGGCCATTCGAAGCAGGTATGGCGTTGTGGAAAGCGGGCTTCTACGTGCGCTTCGGCGGCGACACTCTGCAATTCGGGCCAACCTTCAACAGCAAGGCGCAGGACTTGGATCGCTTGTTCGATGCGGTCGGCGAAGTGCTGAACAAGATCGACTGATTTCTCCTTCTATATAGAACAACTACCAGGTGCGGCGAGAGTCGCGCCTGTGGACAAATTTTCAGGAGCCCTGCATGAGCCTTATCCAGCATTTGATCAACGGCGAACTGGTGACCGAGAACGGTCGCAGTGCTGATGTTTACAACCCGTCCACCGGCAAAGTGATTCATCAAGTACCACTGGCCAGCCGGGAAACCATCCAAAGCGCTATCGACTCGGCAAAGGCGGCATTCCCGGCATGGCGCAACACACCGCCGGCCAAGCGTGCCCAGGTGATGTTTCGTTTCAAGCAATTGCTGGAACAGAACGAAGCGCGTATCTCGCAATTGATCAGCGAAGAGCATGGCAAGACTCTGGAAGATGCGGCAGGTGAGTTGAAGCGCGGTATCGAGAACGTCGAATACGCGTGCTCGGCGCCGGAAATCCTCAAGGGTGAATACAGTCGTAACGTTGGTCCGAACATTGATGCGTGGTCCGATTTCCAGCCGCTGGGTGTGGTCGCCGGTATTACGCCGTTCAACTTCCCGGCGATGGTGCCGCTGTGGATGTATCCATTGGCGATCGTTTGCGGTAACTGCTTCATTCTTAAGCCTTCGGAGCGTGATCCAAGCTCAACATTGCTGATTGCTCAACTGCTGCAGGAAGCCGGCTTGCCTAAAGGCGTGATGAGCGTGGTGCATGGTGACAAGGGCGCGGTGGATGCATTGATCGAGGCGCCGGAAGTTAAAGCGCTGAGTTTTGTCGGTTCGACGCCGATTGCCGAGTACATCTATTCCGAAGCCACCAAGCGCGGCAAGCGTGTACAGGCTTTGGGCGGGGCGAAGAACCATGCAGTGCTAATGCCGGATGCGGACTTGGACAATGCGGTCAGTGCTCTGATGGGCGCGGCTTATGGTTCCTGTGGTGAGCGCTGCATGGCAATCTCGGTGGCTGTCTGCGTGGGCGATCAGGTGGCTGATGCGTTGATCGCCAAGCTGGTGCCGCAGATCAAGGCGTTGAAGATTGGTGCGGGTACCTCTTGCGGCCTGGACATGGGGCCGCTGGTGTCTGGTCAGGCGCGAGATAAAGTCAGTGGCTATATAGAAGACGGTGTTTCTTCTGGCGCCGAGTTGGTGGTCGATGGTCGCGGCTTGAGTGTTGCCGGTCATGAAGACGGCTTCTTCCTGGGCGGCTGCCTGTTTGATCGCGTGACCCCTGAGATGCGCATCTATAAAGAAGAGATCTTTGGGCCGGTACTGTGTGTGGTTCGGGTGAACAGCCTGGAAGCGGCGATGCAACTGATCAATGATCACGAGTATGGCAATGGCACCTGTATCTTCACCCGCGATGGAGAGGCGGCGCGGCTGTTCTGTGACGAGATTGAAGTGGGCATGGTTGGTGTCAACGTGCCGCTACCGGTTCCGGTGGCTTATCACAGCTTCGGTGGCTGGAAGCGTTCGCTGTTTGGCGACCTGCATGCCTATGGGCCGGACGGGGTGCGTTTCTATACCCGTCGCAAGGCGATTACCCAGCGCTGGCCGCAGCGGGCCAGCCATGAAGCCTCGCAGTTTGCTTTTCCTAGCTTATAAGTAGAAGGCAGAAGGCCGACCCGTAGGGGTTGGCCTTCGCGTTTTCGGGCTTTTTTGACTGATATGACAGAATTGTGAAAGTAGGGGTTGACGGCAGATTCTGGAAGTCTATAATTCGCCCCACTTCCGGCGCAGTCGAAACGGAAAACTCCTTGGTAAACAAAGAGTTATGTAGGTTTC
>NZ_JBUZRB010000007.1:0-290429 GCF_055407105.1 Pseudomonas sp. C321
GAAGACTTCGAAGCCTTGCTGCCGTGGAACTGCTCGCCAGAGATGCCACGGTAACCATTAAGCCCATCGTTTGGTATGTGGGGTTTATGAGGCGCTTACCGTGAACGGGCCACTGGCTTCACGATAGGCGACAATCGCCTTGGCCTTCGCTGAGCCAATACCGAACAGATCACGCCTCAGAGTTTCCGCATCCGCAGTGTTGAGATTGACCTTGGCAGTGGTTTGCTCGGCCTTGGACATTTGGGAGGCGATGGGGGTGAGAGTCTCGGGTTTGGCTGACGGGGCTGCGCTGACAGCCAGTGAAATGCTGGTGAGGACAGCAAAAACCAGAGATGAAAAACAGGCTTTACGCATATAGAGACGCTCCATGACATCAGTGAGAAAAGCAGCTTTTCCGAAGCTGCTTTTCAAACTTAGGTGATGTTTGGGGATAGTCAAAAATGGGTAAATTACAGGGTGTGAGTTCAGGGTTCCAGGCGGCGTTGCTGGTAGATCCAGTCGACGATTTCGCCATCTGGCGCATAGCCACTGACGGTGTCGCGCAGCAATTGACGGACACGGTTGTAGTCATCCTGATCTACTGCAGCAAGCAGCTCTGTCAGCTTGCCTTTGAGTACTTCCCAGTCTAGGTGATCTTCGTTGGCACTCATGATCATTGGGTGCTGGGTCGCCACCACGTTGTCACCAATCAGCAACTCCTCATAAAGCTTTTCGCCGGGACGTAGGCCGGTGAATTCGATGGAGATATCGCCGTGGGGATTCTTTTCGGAACGAACACTCAGGCCTGACAGATGAACCATCTTCTCAGCCAGTTCGACAATTTTTACCGGCTCGCCCATATCCAGTACGAACACATCTCCGCCAAGTCCCATGGAACCGGCTTGAATAACAAGCTGCGCCGCTTCGGGGATGGTCATGAAATAGCGAGTAATTTTCGGGTGGGTTACGGTCAGCGGCCCACCGGACTTGATCTGTTTGTGAAACAGTGGAATCACTGAGCCGGAGGAGCCCAATACATTGCCGAAACGGACCATGGTGAAGCGGGTTTTATTCACATGGGACACGTTGGATCTATCACCGAACAATACCGGTGCCAGTTCACGGCTAAGAGCCTGGAGCGTCAACTCGGCCAGGCGCTTGGTACTGCCCATGACGTTGGTGGGGCGGACAGCCTTGTCGGTGGAAATCAATACAAAGTTGGCAACCCTGGCCTGCAAGGCGGCTTGTGCGGTATTCAGTGTGCCTATTACATTGTTGAGCACGCCTTCGGCAATGTTATGTTCCACCATTGGCACATGTTTATAGGCGGCAGCGTGGTAGACAGTATCCACCCGCCAAGTATTCATGACATCCAGGAGCTTCGATTGATTGCGTACGGAACCCAGGATCGGCAACAGTTTGACTGGCAGCGCCTCGCGAATGACGCGCGGCTCAAGTTCGGAGAGAATGCTGTAGAGATTAAACTCACTGTGTTCAAACAACAGCAATGTCTTGGGCTGCAAAGACAGTATTTGTCGGCAAAGTTCAGAGCCGATGGAGCCACCTGCGCCTGTTACCAAGACGCTCTGCCCCTTGATGCAGTGCTCCAGAAGCTCACCCTGAGCAGGCACAGCGTCACGACCCAATAGGTCGGCGATATCAACTTCCTGAATATCATCGACCTTGACCCTGCCGCTAGCCAGGTCCATAAAACCTGGAACGCTGCGTACGTGAAGCGGAAAGCCCTCGAGGAAGCCCAGGACTTCCCGACGGCGACCGCGATTGGATGAAGGGATTGCCAGGAGAATTTCTTGTGCGCCCGTAACGTCAATCATCCTCTGGATATGTTTAGGCTTATAGACTTGAAGACCGGCGATGACGCGCTCTGCAATGCTGCCATCATCATCAATGAATGCTACAGGACGCATCACGCGCCCCATCCGCAGAGCAGCGACAAGTTGGTTACCCGCAGCACCCGCGCCGTAGATTGCAACTTTGGGCAATCCATCATCGCGATTGGCAAAAGGTACATGCTGGGCAGCCGCAAACCAGTCGCCAAGGAAGTATTGACGCATAGCTAAACGTAGCCCGCCGATCATGATCAGGCTTAGCCACCAGTAGTTAAAAATAATGGAGCGTGGAACGACATTCTGGTGGTTGCTGTACCAGTAGACCACAATCCCCAGGATCAGCGATGACAAGCTGACGGCCTTGATAATGGCAATAAGGGCGTCGTTGCCGAAATAGCGCATAACTGCACGATACATCCCAAAGCGGACAAACAGAGGGATGGCAACAACAGGAGCACTCAAAAACAGCCAGAAATGGACCGTCAGCGGGTTCACCATCTCGTCAAGACCCAGCCGAACTACGAACGCCAACCATAGGGCGAGCCACACCAAGAACACATCAGTAGTTACTTGGATCAAGCGTTTTTGCCTACGTGGCAATCCCTGTAAGAACGTCCGCATTTTTTCCATCGACACGTTTAAGCCCTCCCTACTCTTAAACCAAACAGCTTCTGAACTTCAAGCGTCAAGAAGTGCTTTAAATACAAATATTTGCTAGCGCCAGCAAGTTAAAAATCAAACTACCGCTATCCCACAAGCGAATATAACAACCCTACACTATCACTCATGTTGGATATATAACTTGAATGCTCATTATTCAATCACAGAGGCTAACATTAAAACCTCTTTCAAGACAGAGCACGTTTTATCAATCTCATCATTAGTCAATGTTGGATGCACGAGAAACATCAAACTACTTTCTCCCAGTTTCTTGGCAACGGGCAAACGCTCCACTGGCCGCCAGCCTGTGCCGTCAAAAGCCTTTTCAAGATAAACTTCCGAGCAAGAGCCGGAATAGCACGGCACGCCCCGAGAAACGATCTCGTTGATAATTCGATCCCGGTTCCACTGGGGTTTCAGTTTTTTTGCTTCAACGAACACGTAGCATTTATAGGCAGCGTGCTGAATGTCCGAAGGTATTGCGGGCACCCTGAGCCCAGGAAGAGCGGTTGCGCAGTCCCAGATGCGATTGGCATTGGATAGGCGCTTGGAATGCCACTGCGACATTCTACGAAGTTGAATCCGGCCTATGACTGCTTGCACCTCAAGCATCCGCCAATTGGTGCCAAAACTCTCATGTAACCAGCAAAAACCCGGGGCGTGTTGTCTCTCATACACAGCTTCCCAACTTTTCCCGTGATCCTTGAAGGCCCACATGGTTGACCATAACGCTCGATCGTTAGTGGTAACCATACCCCCTTCCCCGCCTGTCGTCATGATCTTGTCCTGACAGAAGGACCACGCGCCAATATGGCCGATCGACCCGACGGGACGTCCTTTATAAGTTGTGCCGTGGGCTTGGGCGCAATCCTCGATTACCTTGAGGTCATAGCGCTCAGCCAACTCCATGATCGGATCCATATCGCACGGCCATCCAGCCAGATGCACACACAGAATTGCTCTGGTTTTAGGAGTCAGGACCTTAAGAACCGTCTGCGCCGTAATATTTTGAGAGTTCTCGTCAACCTCAGCGAAAATAGGTATGGCTCCAGCGTTTACGATACTGGAAACGGATGCGAGAAATGTCCTAGGGGTAACGACGACTTCATCTCCCGGCCCTATACCCAACGATTTGAAAGCCAAATCAAGTGCCACAGTGCCGTTGGCAAGGGCGATTGCATACTTGCAGCCTGCCCAGGCTGCAAACTCCTTTTCAAACTCACGACCCTCTTGTCCGGTCCAATAGTTGACCTTATTGGACATGATTACGCTTTTTACCGCATCGGCTTCCTCTTCGGAGAAAGACGGCCAAACAGAAAATGGAGTATTTAGCACAGAAAACCCGTCAATTCACAAAATATTAAATTCGTTAAGAAGCCAACGAAACATTATGAGGTTTTCATAATTCGGGCTGGGATCCCCACAACCACCACCTCATCGGGAACATCGGACACTACAGCCGAACCCGCACCTACGGTTGTTCCTGAACCTATACGTATCATTTGCGTGACACATGAGCCGACACCTACCCAGGAAAAATCACCGACAGTCACATTTCCGGCCAATCGGGCTCCTGGGCTGATGTGTACATTAGCCCCGAGAACACAGTCATGATCTACACTAGATCCAGTATTGATGATAGCGCCTGGGCCTATCATCGCATAGGCATTGACACAGGCTCCTGCAAACACCACCGAACCCCTGCCCACCTCGGCGTACTTGCTGACTATCGCAGCGGGATGAATCACACTCACAATTCTTGCACCTGCGGCCTCAAGCAGCTCCAGTTTCGCTCCCCTTGTACGGTTATGCCCGATCGCGACGATCACGCCATCAAACTCATGCACTCGCGCGACTAGATCTGCAGTGGTCCCGCTGATTTTCCATCCCCCGTTCAGGACACGTTCAGGCCAGCAGTTATCAAAAAAGTCAATCTCCGTCCATCCGTTGCACTCAGCAGCATCGGCAACGACTTTCCCATGCCCCCGGGCCCCCAAAATCGCGAGCTTTTTCATCAGTTCTTCCCTGTAAACTTAGACATGGTCACCTCGCCCTCAGCGCCTATCCCATCCCTTACCACGACCTTCTTGACTGTCAGCAGCAGGATCTTGAAGTCGAGCCAAAGGGTCCGGTTGTCCACATACCAAACATCCAACTTGAATTTTTCCTGCCAACTCAAAGAGTTCCGTCCATTGATCTGCGCCCAGCCAGTAACGCCCGGACGGACTTCATGACGCCGAAATTCCTCTTTGCTGTAAAGAGGAAGGTATTCAAGCAACAACGGTCTCGGCCCGACCAGGCTCATATCGCCCTTTAACACATTCCATAACTCGGGGAGCTCATCCAGGCTACTGGACCTCAAAAAACTGCCAAACTTGGTCATTCGCTGTGCATCAGGCAGCGGCTCTCCGCTTTCATCATTGGCATCCCGCATGGTACGAAATTTGATCATTTCGAAGCTTGAGCCATTAATACCTGAGCGCACCTGGCGAAAAAAAACGGGGCTGCCCAACTTCTTGCCAACGAGATACGCGACGACCAGAAGCACGGGAAATAAGACTATCAACATAAAAAAAGATCCGAACACATCAACTATTCTTTTCATCATGCAGCCTTCAAAACGACAATAGATAAATCATTTCCCACTAAACGCAGCGTACTCGTCAATCAGACACTGTGAGATCACGTTAGTATCAAACTTTTCAACGGCGCGCTTCTGAGCGTATGTGGACATCTCGTGACGAAGATTATCGTCACCCAACAACAGCAATAGCGCCTCGCTCAGAGCAATTTCGTCGCGAACAGGAACCAACAAACCAGACTTGCCGTGCTCAATAGCATCGGTCAACCCGTAGATCGCCGTACCCACCGTCGGCGTCCCCATCGCCGCAGCTTCAATGATCACCGTACCAAATCCTTCACGATAACTGGGTAGACATAGGATATCAGCCATTTTCATGTGCTTTTCCGGCTCACTGGAAAACCCAACGGCTTTGACCTTCTCATAAGCTTCTGAGTTTATCTCAGCTAACACCGCAGTCCCGTCTTCTTCGAGAGGGCCTACAAGCACTAGATAAGTATTTTTTTCCGTCTTACAAAGCAGCTGAAAAGCGCCCAATAACTCCCTGACTCCTTTTTCAGCGGTTATACGCCCGACAAAGAGAATGACCTTGGAGTCCAGAGGCAAGCCCACGCCAGCCTTGAACTGACTGATCTCATCCGCGCTGTATCGATCAATTCTGAATCGGTTCAGGTCAATACCCGCGACAGATCCACTACCTAACACACCAATATCACTGTCCTCAACAATATGTGACGCCACCAAGAACTCTAACTGACTTTGGCTATCGGCATAACACCTTGTATTCAAAAATCCGATAATCTTGTCGCAACTCTTCAGAAGATTCTTTTTGAAACCTTCCATTGTGGCCCAAGGCTGACCGGTAAAGGTATGAAGCCTGATCTTTACTCCCGCCAACTTCGCCGCGATCGCACACAGCAAACCTGCTTTAGGTGTTGTCGAATGCACGATATCGAACTTTTCGCGCCTGAAGAGGAAAAAAAGCTCCCACAGTGCGGATAAATCATTCAATAGCTCAATTTTTCGAGGAATGTTCACAATTTTATAAGTCACGTTTTCGATAGCACGAACTCGATCCGCGTGCTCGCCATCACTTGTAACTACGAAAACATTCGCACCTGCATCGTTCATGTACTGAATCTGTTTTTGCAGATGAGCGACAACAAAAATAGGTACCGTAGATACCCGAGCTATTTTTAGGTTTTTTATGGCCATCTGATTTTTCCTATGCATTCGACGCAATAATCGCATCATAAACAACAAAACCCCTGACGTAAAATACAAAGGGCCGCGATTATTTGGCTATTATCTCACCGATATAGTCAGGCACCGATCGCTTAGGCACGAAGTCCAGTACCGCCTCCAACTTTGCCACGCTGTAGGTGGTCCTGCTGACAAGAGAATCAATTCGCTCCTGCGTTACCGGGGAACGCATGAAAAAAGGCGTTAAGTACGCCGCAGACCGCACCATGAGTTCGGGAACCCTATACCCAGGAGGCGGCACGCCCATCGCCAGAGCCAACCCCTCTATCATGGCTTCCAGCCGGCAATCATTGGACACATTGAAAATATGCCCCTTCGCCCTATCGTCAAAACCCACCAACATCAATACATCAACGACATCCTCGACATGCACATACGTCGATATGGCCCCGGCACTCCCGACGTAGAAAAACATCCTACGCTTCACCATATTTGCCAGTTGACGTAACGATGCGTTGGGCATATCGGAAGCAAAGATGTTCGAAGGCCGCACTATGCTGAATGTGAAACCGTCATTTCCCGCATTCGAGATAATCAGTTTATCCGCCTCGGTCTTCGTGATCTCGTAGGTACCTTCAGGGTTAGGCGGAGTCGACTCGGTAACTATTCTTTTTTCTTTGGATGTGCCATACGCACCGACGCTACTAAGTTGTACAAAATGAAAGATCGACTGATGCTGAATCGCCATGCGTGCCATCGCATTAAGAACTTGTTGAATTGTCACCACATGCAAATCATGCATAGCCGACTCATTACGAATTTCACCTGCACAGTTATAAACAACATCACACCCAGTCAGTAATTTATCAAAATCCAAATCCTTGCTGACCAAGTCGCCCTGGAAAAACTCCACCCCATCGACTGGTGAGCGAGACTTTCTACTCAGAACGCGAACATTGTGCCCCTGTGTAACCAGGGACGAGAGTAGCCTTGCCCCGACAAAACCACTGGCACCCAACAATAAGACTTTCATAACGCCTCACCTAAAATACCTGGAATAAAGTTAAACACCACAAACCTCACCCCGCACACTATGAAATGGAACTCCCAGATACTCCAGTTCTAAAATAATTCTTTCGATCAACGGCGTATAGGTAAAGCACTATTGAGAACAGCGGCATCACCTGTAGCCCCTTAAACGTAATTACCAAAAATAGCAAAATCAACGCAATTGCAAACAGTTTTACATCTATTCGACCGGGGTAGTAACCGTCGAAAAGCAAGCTAATCAAACAATAAGTATTCAGCATAACAAAAACAAAAAGTGACCCAACCCCGGAAAAATATAACACTCTAAGATAACCAATATCAGTTCCCATATAAAACTCAAGAGCATCTGCACTTCCCGAAAAATATTTTCCTGCGCCCACCAAGTAAACACCAATCGTATCCGGGAAAACATACATATCAGCCAGACTAGTCACACTATGGCTACTTAGCCTCCCTTGATCAAGATAGTTTCTGAAAATTTCAGTCGCCTCATAAAATGGCCCCTTAGTCACATAAAAACCTATGACCAGCATAAGAAAAAATGACAGCGCAAGTATGAGTTTGAAGGCAAACCCGCGACGAACTACACCGAAGATCATGTAAGCCACAAGGGCACTTCGCGCCATCGCCATAGAGATTGGCAGCATGAGTACGAGAAACACACCTTTTAGAAGCCCAGACCCAGAAATCAGCATGTAATAGAAGGCCGCCACAATAAGAATCAGCGCACCGTCGACATGAAACAAGCCAAAACCCAAAGCCCGCAGTCCAAATACATACTGAAATATTTCCGCCGACCTCGGGGAAATGAATCCCAGCAGGAACGTATATACCCCCACACTTATCACAGACATAACGATGATAATTAGCTGAAATAGCAACCAGACAAGCAGTGCATTGGGTTTATCTTTTATTACTTTGTAAACAACATACCCAAAGAAGAAATTCAAAACCATCTTGCTGGAGATGACAAAGTGAAAAAACAGATCTTGCAGTGAACCCTCACCATACCAGCAAGCGAATATGCCGCCTATCAACCAGATAGTGAAAAGCCCGAAAAATCCTACTGCAAGCCAGCCCCTGACAAACATTAGCCTGAAAAAGCCTATGACAAAAAATGGTATTAGGAATATCGCCATAGGTAATTCCGTGCCATAAACCCTTGGAAACCCTATCACGAGAATTAAAACCAAACTGGCGGTTAATATCGACATTCCATTGTTTTTCATATTATGATGCCGCCCATTAATAACTTCATCAAACACTAATTACCATCTAGCCCTATATCTCAGCGCCCGCTTGCACTGGTCACTCTAACTACTGACGAGTCATATATTTGAGCGCCGACTAACGACATAAAACCTGTAGAGTCGAACTAGGTCAGTAATTCTCGGCAAAGTCTTGGCCTTCAATAAAACCCTTAATGAGTGTTTATAAGCTCTTCTTAAAAATACCAGATCTAAAACCATAGTCATCAACGCGCGCGCAGCAATTTCTTTCTTGTATTCTGGATACATGTCGATAAATTCGAGCTGACTGTTGCTGAAAAAGACTCTCATCTGGTTAGTAGGTTTCGCTCCACTGGAGAGTCCGGCGGAGTGCAATCGATACATTCCAAGAGTCTCCCCCAACACTTGTGCATACCCGTCCCCCAACAAGCGTACCGAAACATACCAATCGAAGGCATCAATTTTGCATGAGTCATCCCAGAAATAACGCTCCACCCTGTACATCGTAGAACTGTGTACAGCCACAGATCCATATAAAAGCATGTCGCGCACCGTCAACTGCCTATTAATTATCGACGACCCTACATTAGGTCGCACATAGGTATCACCAGTCTCGTTGAAAAATCTTGCCTGATGCCAAACCAGACTACAATCTGGATGCTCATCGAGAAAGTTGGCCTGCTTCTGCAACTTCCCCTCGCACATCAGATCATCGCCATCGATATGGGCGATGTACTGCCCTTTAGCCAGGGTATGTACCGAAACATAATTCTTGGTAAAACCGACATTTTTCTCATGAAAAACCGGAATAACAAGCCCGGGATACTTCTGTACGAACTCGGAAATTATTGCCTGAGTCGAGTCAGTTGAAGCATCATCGCCGACTATAATTTCAAAGTCGAAGTCACAGCACTGCTCGACAATACTCTGCAAGCAATCCCTGATGTAATTTTCCTGATTATATGAGACTACGCACACAGAAACTTTACAACCAACAACTTCATGATTATTCATACTTCACTCATGCCTTTTCTAAACCTTCTAAAAAATATAGACCGACCATAAGAAGACCCGAGTAACGAAACAAAAAGCACAATTAGACCAAACACCATTAAATACAACAAGCCGTGGGAATCATCTTGACGGACTAATGGCAGGTATTTCAGGAGAGCACCAGTCACGATGGCAGGCCCGACGATGACAAGCACGTCACCAAGGAGCCACTTCATATGCAGTCCGGGTTCAAGCTTGTAATGGACATATGCTACCCAGCCGAACAGATAAATCATGTTCATCACCACCCATATTACGCCCGCGCCAACCGCACCATATTCTTTGGCCACCACGACGATACAAGGAATCAGCAAGACCAGCAGGCCTACGTTACCGATCAGATGGTACTTTAGAGTGCCTTTTGCGTATTGAAGATAATAGGGAAAAGCACCTATGGAGAGAATTCCGTTGCCCAAGGCATAAAGTTCCAGAATGGGTGCCACATCTTTTGCAAGCACGGCATCTCCAGTCCAGGTATAAACCAGTGTTTCAGCACAGAAGAACATGGTAACTGCAGCAGCGCCTGATATTACACTTACAACTTGGGTGGCATCGCGGTAGACCTTGACCAGTTCGACACGTGCTCCTTCCATGTGCAGTTTTGCCATTCGAGGCATTATAGCCAGGCTGACTGGACCGCTGATCACCATAATTGCACTTGCGACCAGTACCGCCAAGGTAAAATTACCGTACTCTGAGAGCGACAATATATTAGATAATAATAACTTGTCAGTTTGAGTTACCAGAATCCACACCGAAGAAGTAAAAGCGATTGCCAGAGCGAACTTCAAGACCGGTTTTATTGGCTTAATTGACCACCCGAAACTTTCACCCGATTGTACCTGAGGCAAAAGACAACAAGCCTTCCAAAACAGGCCGAATGCCTCTATCAGTGATACCAGCAGTTGAAACATGAAAAACACATACGGGGTTGCTCCATACAGCCACATGGCCGGCAAAACGCCCACAAAGCGCAAGGTAGCCAAAACGAAGTTAAAACTACTCAACCAGACAATTCTTTCAGAGCCCGAAATTACTCCTTTATATAGCCCCCCGATCCATCGCAGAGCTACACTGACAGCCATTATTTGGAGTGCCGTCTGGATGTCGGAAACACTGAGTTCTACTGGTTTCAACCAACGAGAGCTTATTTCATCGGAAAGCACAAAAAGCACGCCGCCGCCTATCAAGGCTATAGCATAAAATATGAGGCTTAAAATTCTAAAAAGTTGGCGAAACTCAAGCGCAGTTGTTGTTCCAGACCTATAGCGTGCTGTCTCTCGGCCAATTGTGGGAGTCAGCCCCATATCCAAAAGACTGAACCATGCCTGGAGCATGGTGAAAAAACCTATCAACCCATACGCCTCTGCCCCCATATACCCGATATATAGAGGCAGTATCAAAATACCTATGAGGGCTACGTATATTTGACTCACGTATCCTGAAATTATATTTTTTTTCAAACTCAATTCGAGAGCTCCTCGATGCTTCCGCTCACTTCAAACCAACCCATTGAGGCTCCCTAGATAGTCATAAATCAATTACTAAAAGCACCTTCTATCAGGGTAATCACTTTTTCCTGCTCCGTATCACTCATACCAGGATATATGGGCAAACATAGAACTTTCAGCGCTATCTGATTCGCCACAGGTAGATTCTCAAGACGCGCCGATTGCATACCTCGGTACATAGGAAACTCGCTAATAAGAGGATAAAAGTAACGCCTGGCAAATACGCCATTAACTTTAAGCCTCTCATACAGGCCATCACGACTCAATGGATATTGCGCATCAATCAAGATAGGAAAATATGAATAATTGGCAATTTTTTGGAGGGTATGCCCTACTAACTTTATTCCTTTAACCTTCGCCAGCCTTTCACGATACTTCTCATCAATATTTTTCCGACTGGCCAAGATCGATTCTATATATTCGAGCTGCAGCAGCCCAAACGCTGCATTGACCTCGCTCATCTTGCCGTTAATACCTGGCGCCACTACGGTAAGCTCATCAACGAATCCGAAATTTTTCAGATGGTCTATTCGTTGTTTCGTTTTCGCGTCTGGACAAATGATAGCTCCACCTTCAAAGGTGTTGAATACCTTCGTAGCATGAAAACTAAGAACACTCAAGTCGCCATGTCGCAATATGCTACCGCCGTTATCTTTTACACCAAAAGCATGTGCAGCATCGTAGATGACTTTAATATTATAATTGTCAGCGATTTTCTGAATAGCATCCACATCACACGGATTCCCATAACAGTGTACCGGCATGATGGCTGTTGTGTGCGGGGTAATTGCCGCTTCGATTTTGACCGGATCTATATTCAATGTTTCTGGATCAATATCTACGAATACAGGCTTGATACCGTTCCACAGCAGCGAATGAGCCGTTGCCACAAACGAGTAGGGAGTTGTGATGACCTCGCCGCTAATCCGCAGGGATTGGAGTGCAGTGAGCAACGCAATAGTGCCGTTGTTGAACAAGGCTATATGCTCAACGCCCAGGTACTCGCACAGAGCCTGTTCTAGCTGCTGATGCATTACCCCACCGTTCGTCAAGATTTTATTTTGCCAAATCTGCTCGAGATAAGGCATAAACTCTGACAATGGCGGAAGAAAGGGTTGAGTAACATATATAGGTTTATCGCTCATCCTGCATCCCTATAACCAAAATAGAGCCGTCAGTCAACGGCAAAAATCCAAAAAAGAAAAAGTTCCATAACGCAGCATGTGAGCTTTGTATCCATTCACTACACAATGCTGCAGACTCGTAAGCACTGCACTCAGGCAGACTAGAAATAGTAACACGACCGCCTTATAAACCCATCAATGCCAGCCAATTGCTACGCCCCCTATGCACCAACATTACGCCAACGCAAGGCTGCGTCAGTCGGTGTGCGGAGGGCTCTACACCCATACGGCGCCAGCACACCGCACGAACCAAGGCTAGAAAACCCGGCAATGTCCTGTTTTGAAGCCCACAGGACCGCTTACAAACAGGGGCTTGGACGCAATTTACCTCATCCTTCAGCTTCATCAGGCAGCAAGCCTTATCACTGACGTCGTAGGACACCGCTTGAATTTCAAAGCTCTTACCTGAAAACCACACCCCACATCAAATAGTGTTTCCTCACAGGCGTGGGCTTATCCTTGCAGCCCCCCGGCATCAGGATAGTTGTCACCTCTCCGATTTTTCCTGAAAACGCATATCGGGGACGGAAAGGGACTGCTCGTGCCGTATTATTTGAACGTAAAGCCGCACTACTGAAGATGCTACTTCCCCCGCTGAGCCTGACGACGGCCGAAGTTCCAGGCATGAGGGGGTCAGTGAAATGTCGTTGTCCCTGAAAACCAAAAGGCCCATCCAAGGACAGGCTTCTTGTCTAAAGTGTCTATATTTTTGGCAACTCCACAGTGGTTTCGCGCCCTTGAACACGAGGAGTAGAATTACTACCAAGAGCAGAGCCGGATGGGCTCATAAAATACCGAAACGCTGCAATTACGAGACCCAATACAGCACCTATCAAAAGCCCAAGAACTATCAATAGCGTCCTTTTTGGTTTTATTGAAGATAAAGGCTCAGAAGCTTCCTGATCAATGGTCGCTAATTTGAGCGAATTCATGTTCGTGCTCAAGTTCCGTAGCCTGACCATTTCAGCTCGCAGTGACTCAACCCCACCCAAAAATACTTCTTCGTTCTTGCGAGCGTTCAGCACTTCAATTTCTCGATTCGCTTCGAGCAGTTGAAGTTCCTTGGCTATCTGCGAAATTCGGCCTTCGGTAAAGTCATCCGACTTACGAGCCTGCAATGCTGCGCGCTCAGCTTCCAGTACCTCAACCCCCATAAAATATAAAGGTATTTGTTGATTATTAACTTCAGTCCGCATTACGCTAGGCGCAGTAGTGCGCTCTGTGTCCGAGAAAGATGACGGAGTCGATGGCTTTCTGATATTCAGAGCCTTGGCTATACCAATGGCTTCACTCAACTGCGCAAGCCGATTTAGTCGCTGGGACTTCAGTTGAGCTCGCAGAGCTTTCAACTCATCCAGCAATTGTGCATGGCGCAGGACATCGGCTTCCTGCAACTTGGCGATCCTAGTTTCTTTTTCCGAATCGTAGCTTGAACGCGCCGAGTCGTACTTGCCTTCTAACTCATTCAGTCGATTGCTTACGATTACGACCATATCGGCAGCGATCTGTTTGCGTTCTATGTTAATCGCATAATCAACAAGCCCGTTAACGATAGCGACACCATCGACGCCCTCTGGATAGTTCAATTCAACTTTTATATAAGAACTTAGCCCTACCGCGCTCTTCGAATCAGGTAGAGCTAAGCTTATGGAGTTCCTATTAAACTCTTCAAAACCTTGTTCAAGTGTTTGCCCCCGACGCTCATAAGCTTGGAAAAGTTTCTGATTAGCTCGAAAAAAACCCAGGCGGGTTTCATAGGACTCCAGCGACGCCCCCACTTTTATAAGAGCTTCAGAAGGAGGAAGCTGATAAACATCAGAGCGATTCAACGCATCCAATTCATTGATTGCAGCTGGGCGCAGCACACTGCTAGCTTGGTATTCGGGGGTGGCTAAAAATGCGTAAGCAGCCGAAATTAACCCGACTCCGGCTGTCGCAAGCATTATCAGCTTTTTCTGCTGCCATACTGCTTGGAAAAGCGCAACAAGATCAATTTCGTCAGACTGGAAAACCGGAGGGGCACGAAAGTTACTACTCACAACAAAAACCTGCCTTCAAAGAGAAACTGCGGGCTCGTTATGCAGACGATTTTGTGGGTTTCTTGTATTTAGACGATCAGCCAGCAAAACCAAGCGTCGCTGCTGGGCTTTGGGCACACAAAATGACTGTTATCGAGAACAGGATGCATTTTGCCATCTCTCCGTCACATTGCAAGACTTGACAGGCCTGCAAGGCAATTCCTATTTAAATAGGAGTTATCCCTAAGTGAGGGTGCGATGAAGCTGGGATTCGAGAATAATCCGGTAAAGTAGAAGTAGCCCTTGCTGCTTCAGTCAGATTTTCGGGGAGAGCCATCAGAGCACGTTATACGCCCTCCCCAGGCGACAAACGGTAATCCGTCACTGACACCACCATCAACGCTCCTGCGCTATCTGCTTGCGACGACCGCTAGGCTTAACCAGCAAACCCAGGACTGGCCCTATCAGCATCCCAACGATCAACGCCACCGTAACAAACACCGAAACCGGCATCTGCGGCGTACTCCACCCCAGAAACGCCAAAGCAACGGCCTGCTGATTTTCCAGTACAAACGCCAGGATCACCAAGGCGATGATCAAGACAGTCAGTACCATGGCAACGCGCTTAACACCGCGCATAAACTTCTCCTATCCCAAAAAAACTCAGACGTCGTCTTCTTCGTCTTCGTTCACTCGATCGCGCAATTCCTTGCCCGGCTTGAAGTGGGGCACGAATTTGCCGTCGAGGCTGACGGACTGGCCGGTTTTTGGGTTGCGACCCACGCGAGGAGCGCGGTAGTGCAACGAGAAGCTGCCAAAGCCGCGGATCTCTATTCGATCGCCAGTGGCGAGGCACTGAGACATTTGCTCAAGCATGGTCTTGATGGCCAGCTCGACATCCTTGGATGAGAGCAGCCCCTGATGGGTGACAATTCGTTCGATCAACTCCGACTTCGTCATATTTTTCCCTTCTTTTTCAAGCAGCTAGGAAAAGCGCTCCGAAGGTTTTAGCATGACCGGAGGAATTTGAACAGCCTGCGTCTTGACTTATCTTGCACAGACTATGTCGGGAAGTGCAGGAACCAGGAACGGACACGCCGCGAGCTTTAGCAATCACCTAAAGCCGCCGGCGCCTTTTGTACCAAGACCACAACAGAACAGGGGATCGTAGCCTGTAGCGACTCTCAGCGAGCCGAGCATGCCTTACGGCTGCATGACAGTCAGGCAGCTCAAATCCCAGGCACAAAAAAGGGCGACCGAAGTCGCCCTTTTTCTATGGTCGGACAGAACTTAGTTCTGTTTTTCCATTTGTGCACGCAACAGGTCGCCCAGAGTGGTAGGACCAGCAGCAGGCTCAGAGGTAGCTGGCTTATCGCGCAGGCTCTGGATTGCTTCTTTCTCTTCAGCATCGTCTTTCGACTTGATGGAGAGCTGGATTACGCGGCTCTTGCGGTCAACGCTGATGATCTTGGCTTCTACTTCTTCGCCAACTTTCAGAACGTTACGTGCATCTTCGATGCGGTCACGGCTGATTTCGGAGGCTTTCAGAGTCGCTTCGATATCGTCGGCCAGAGTGATGATGGCGCCTTTAGCGTCAACTTCTTTCACGATGCCTTTAACGATTGCGCCTTTGTCGTTCTCTTGAACGTACTCGGAGAACGGATCGCTTTCCAGTTGCTTGATGCCCAGGGAGATGCGCTCGCGCTCTGGGTCAACCGACAGGATAACGGTGTCCAGCTCGTCGCCCTTCTTGAAGCGACGAACAGCTTCTTCGCCCACTTCGTTCCAGGAGATGTCGGACAGGTGAACCAGGCCGTCGATGCCGCCGTCCAGACCAATGAAGATACCGAAATCGGTGATCGACTTGATGGTGCCGGAGATTTTATCGCCCTTGTTGAACTGGCCAGAGAAATCTTCCCATGGGTTAGATTTGCACTGTTTGATGCCCAGGGAGATACGACGACGCTCTTCGTCGATGTCCAGAACCATAACTTCCACTTCGTCGCCGACTTGTACGACTTTCGAAGGGTGGATGTTCTTGTTGGTCCAGTCCATTTCGGAAACGTGTACCAGGCCTTCCACGCCTTCTTCCAGCTCTGCAAAGCAGCCGTAGTCGGTCAGGTTGGTAACACGCGCGGTAACGCGAGTGCTTTCTGGGTAACGAGCCTTGATAGCGACCCATGGATCTTCGCCCAGCTGCTTCAAGCCCAGGGAGACACGGTTGCGCTCACGATCGTACTTCAGAACCTTTACATCGATCTCGTCGCCAACGTTGACGATTTCGGAAGGATGCTTGATACGCTTCCAAGCCATGTCGGTAATGTGCAGCAGGCCATCGACGCCACCCAGATCGACGAATGCGCCGTAATCGGTGAGGTTTTTGACGATACCTTTGACTTGCTGGCCTTCCTGCAGGGATTCGAGCAGAGCTTCACGCTCGGCCGAGTTCTCTGCTTCGAGGACGCTGCGACGGGAAACGACAACGTTGTTGCGTTTCTGGTCGAGCTTGATGACCTTGAACTCGAGCTCTTTGCCTTCCAGGTGCGTGGTGTCGCGCACAGGACGAACGTCAACCAAAGAACCTGGCAGGAACGCACGGATGCCGTTAACGTCGACAGTGAAGCCGCCTTTAACCTTACCGTTGATAACGCCCTTGACCACTTCTTCAGCTGCGAAGGCTGCTTCCAGAACAATCCAGCATTCAGCGCGCTTGGCTTTTTCACGGGACAGCTTGGTTTCACCGAAGCCGTCTTCAACCGAGTCCAGCGCAACGTGAACTTCGTCACCGACATTGATAGTCAGATCGCCAGCGTCGTTGTAGAACTGCTCAAGCGGGATGAGTGCTTCAGACTTCAGACCAGCGTGAACGGTTACCCAGCGAGCTTGGTAATCGATATCAACGATAACACCGGTGATGATGGAGCCAGCCTGAAGGTTCAGGGTTTTTAGGCTTTCTTCAAAGAGTTCCGCAAAGCTTTCGCTCATTTTAATTCCTGTTGATAAGGGCGAAGAAGACGCCCATCTGCCACACCCCAGACGGTGTGGGTTACGTTCATATAAGAGAAGAAAGGCAGGACTAAGACTGGTCCCCTGCGCTCCTTCTAAGTCACCCGGTGATATCGCGAATAGCGATTTCACTCAAGATGCGTTCCAGTACCTGCTCGATGGACAACTCCGTGGAATCCAGCTGTATGGCGTCAGCCGCCGGCTTGAGCGGGGCTACCGCACGCTGGGTATCACGCTCATCGCGTGCACGAATCTCATCTAGCAGACTCGACAGACTAACACCATCGACTTTGCCCTTCAACTGCAAGTAACGACGACGAGCTCGTTCCTCGGCGCTGGCGGTCAGGAAAATCTTCAGCGGTGCCTCGGGAAACACCACCGTGCCCATGTCGCGACCATCGGCCACCAGGCCCGGCTGCTCCTGAAATGCCCGCTGGCGCTGCAGCAACGCGTCGCGTACCGCCGGCAACGCGGCTACTTGGGAAGCCCAGGCGCCGACCTGTTCGTTACGCAGATCATCGGTCACATCATCCCCTTCCAGGATAATGCGTTGCGGATGACCTTCCGTCGCCCCGAGGAACTGCACATCGAGGTGAGCCGCCAGCAGCTTGAGGGATTCTTCGTTGGTCAGGTCGACGCCATGGTTGCGCGCTGCAAATGCCAGCAGGCGATACAACGCCCCGGAATCCAGCAGGCACCAGCCCAGGCGCTTGGCCAGGATGCCGGAGATAGTGCCTTTGCCCGAGCCACTTGGCCCGTCGATGGTAATCACCGGTGCTTTGATATTCACAATTGAGCCTCTTGGGCAACACGAATGCCGACTTGGGCACACAGTGTAAGAAAATTCGGAAAAGATGTAGCTACATTGGCGCAGTCATGGATACGGATCGGCGCCGCCGAGCGAAGGGAGGCCACGCTGAATGCCATGGCGATCCGATGATCGCCATGAGCGTGCACTTCACCGCCACCTATCTGGCCGCCATCAATGATAATCCCATCAGGTGTCGGTTCACACTTCACGCCCAGCGCCAGCAGACCGTCGGCCATGACCTGAATGCGATCTGACTCCTTGACCCGCAACTCTGCCGCACCGCGCAGGACTGTTCGACCTTCGGCACACGCAGCGGCAACAAACAGCACAGGGAATTCGTCGATAGCCAGCGGAACCAGCGCCTCGGGAATCTCGATCCCTATCAGCGAAGCCGCTCGAACATGCAAATCAGCTACCGGCTCGCCACCCACTTCCCGCTGGTTTTCCAGGGTGATATCGGCGCCCATCAGACGCAAGATGTCGATTACTCCGGTACGGGTCGGATTGACGCCCACATGCTCAAGCACCAACTCGGAGCCTGTCGCAATCGAAGCTGCCACCAGGAAAAACGCTGAAGACGAGATATCGCCCGGCACTTCGATATGAGCAGCAGTCAGTACATGCCCTGATTCAACCGAAGCCGTAGCCCCCTCGACACTCACCGGATAGCCGAAGCCACGCAACATCCGCTCGGCATGGTCACGGGTCGGAGCAGGTTCAGTGATCGAAGTTTTACCCTCGGCATACAACCCGGCCAGCAACAGGCAGGATTTAACCTGGGCACTGGCCATCGGCAGCGTATAGGTAAGCCCCTTGAGTGCCTGACCACCGCGAATGGTCAACGGCGGCCGCCCATCAGCAGACGTCTCGATGACTGCGCCCATTTCTCGCAAAGGCTTGGCCACACGGCTCATCGGCCGCTTGGACAGCGACGCATCGCCGGTCAAGACGCTGTCAAAACTCTGCGCCGCCAGCAAACCGGACAACAAGCGCATGGAAGTGCCTGAGTTACCCAGATAGATAGGGCCTGGCGCCGGCTTCAGGCCATGCAAACCAACACCATGAATAGTCACGCGCCCGTGGTGCGGACCCTCGATCACTACCCCCATATCGCGAAAAGCCTGCAAGGTCGCCAGGGCATCTTCGCCCTCCAGAAAACCCTCGACCTCGGTAATACCCTCAGCCAGCGAGCCCAAGATGATCGAGCGATGGGAGATCGATTTATCACCCGGCACACGGACCCGCCCGCTCAGCCGACCACCAGGGCTGGCGATGAAAACCATGTCATCCGCATTTACAGCGGCATCCATATAAGCCCGACGAGCCAGAATCTTGCTGAAATGCTCCCGCGCCACCCGCGCACGGGTGAACACGCCCAACAACTGATGCCCATCTCCAGCATCGACCGCGTCGCGCAAGGCATCGAGATCGCTACGGAAGGTATCCAGGGTGCGTAAAACTGCATCGCGATTGGCGAGAAAGATGTCGTGCCACATCACCGGGTCACTGCCGGCGATCCGGGTAAAGTCGCGGAAGCCACCGGCGGCGTAACGGAAAATCTCAAGGTTTTCGTTGCGTTTGGCCAGCGAATCCACCAGACCAAACGCCAGCAAGTGCGGTAAATGGCTGGTCGCCGCCAACACTTCATCGTGGCGCTCGACCTGCATATGCTCGACATCCGCCCCCAGCTCACGCCAAAGCCGGTCGACCACCGCCAATGCCGTCGGATCGGTTTCATCCAGCGGCGTCAGAATCACTTTATGTCGACGAAACAGCTGCGCATTGGACGCCTCTACCCCGCTCTGCTCGGAGCCGGCAATCGGATGCCCGGGAACGAACCGCGCCGGCATGCCACCAAAGGCCAGCCGCGCCGCACGCACCACATTGCCCTTGGCGCTGCCGACGTCGGTCAGAATCGCCTGCCCCAGGTCCATGCCAGCCAACAACGCCAACAACTTCTCCACGGCCAGGATCGGCACTGCCAACTGAATGACATCAGCGCCCTGACAGGCCACCGCCAGATCCTCCTCGCAGCGATCCACCACACCCAACTCAACCGCTAACTTGCGCGATCGCGGGTCCAGGTCCACACCGACCACTTCGCCACACAGGCCGCTTTCACGCAGCCCCTTGGCGAAGGAGCCACCGATCAATCCCAGGCCGACCACCACCAGGCGACCGACCATAGGCACAGCAGGTTGCAATGCAGTGACATCAACCACGAGCCAGAACCTTGGCCAGCGCCTCAAGGAAGCGGCTGTTTTCAGCCGGCAAACCAATGGTGATGCGCAGGTGGTTCGGCATGCCGTAGTTGGCCACCGGCCGCACGATCACGCCCTCGCGCAACAAGCCCTGGAACACCGGCGCAGCCACTTGGCCGAGATCGACGCAAATGAAGTTGCCCTTGGAAGGAATCCAACCCAGGCCCAACTCGCGAAAGCCTTCCTGCAACTGACACATGCCGCTTTCGTTGATGAGGCGACCTTCCGCCAGGTAATCAGCGTCCTGCAGCGCCGCACATGCCGCCGCCAAGGCGAGGCTATTGACGTTGAATGGCTGGCGCACGCGGTTCAGTACATCGGCGACAACGGCGGTGGATAACCCGTAACCGACCCGCAACGACGCCAGGCCGTAAGCCTTGGAGAAGGTCCGCGAGACCAACAGGTTCGGATAAGCCGCGAGGAAGTCCAGACCGTCCGGCAGGTCACTGCCTTCGGCGTACTCGATATAGGCTTCGTCCAGGACGACCAGCACGTTCTCCGGTACGTCTTGCAGGAAATCATCCAGCGCCTCGGCGCCGAACCAGGTGCCGGTGGGGTTATTCGGGTTGGCGATAAACACCACGCGGGTCTGGCCGTCGATAGCCGCCAACATGGCCGACAAGTCATGCCCCCAGTCCTTGGCCGGAATCACCCGCGCCTCGGCACCTACGGCCTGGGTAACGATCGGATACACGGCGAAAGCGTGTTCACTGAACACCGCATTCAAGCCAGGCGCCAGATAGGCGCGCGCTACCAGCTCCAGAATATCGTTGGAACCATTGCCTAGAGTGACTTGGTTGAGCTCCACCCGGCAGCTTTCAGCCAGCAGGGACTTGAGGGCAAAACCATTACCGTCAGGGTAACGGGTCAGCTCAGCCAGCTCTTCACGAATCGCCGCCAATACCTTGGGACTTGGGCCCAGCGGGTTTTCGTTACTGGCCAGCTTGACGATGTTCGCCGGATCCAGATTCAACTCACGCGCCAACTCGTCCACAGGCTTGCCCGGAACATAAGGCGACAGTTGTTGCACGCCCGGCTGTGCCAGGGCGAGGAAGTTGCCACTCATGTTAAAGCCTCACAAAATCGCTTTCGGGTAAGAGCCCAGCACCTTGAGTGCTACGGCCTCCTGACTGATTTTCTCCAGCACACTCTTGACCAGTGGGTCGCGGTGATGGCCGACGAAGTCGATAAAGAACACATACGTCCATTTACCGCTGCGCGAAGGACGAGTTTCAATTCGCGTCAGGTCAATCCCGTTGTCGTGGAACGGCACCAGCAGCTCATGGAGCGCGCCGGGCTTGTTGCTCATGGAGACGATGATCGAGGTCTTGTCATCGCCGGTTGGCGGCACTTCCTGGCTGCCGATCATCAAAAAGCGCGTGGAGTTATCCGGGCGATCCTCGATTTTCTCGGCCAGGCGCGTCAACCCGTATAAGCCAGCCGCCATATCGCCGGCAATCGCCGCCGAATTCCACTCACCCTTGACCCGCTTCGCCGCTTCGGCGTTGCTGGACACCGCCACGCGCTCGACATTCGGGTAATGGGCGTCCAGCCACTTGCGGCACTGGGCCAGGGACTGGGCGTGGGAGTAGATGCGACTGATGCTGTCGGTCTTGGTATTTTCACCCACCAGCAGGTGATGGTGAATGCGCAACTCGACTTCGCCGCAGATCACCATGTCGTGCTCAAGGAAGCTGTCGAGGGTGTGATTGACCGCGCCTTCGGTGGAGTTTTCCACCGGCACCACGCCAAAGTTCACCGCCCCGGCTGCCACTTCACGGAACACTTCGTCGATCGCTGCCATCGGCTTGCTGATCACTGCGTGACCGAAGTGCTTCATGGCTGCTGCCTGGGTGAAGGTGCCTTCGGGGCCGAGGTAAGCCACCTTCAGCGGCTGCTCAAGGGCCAGGCACGAGGACATGATTTCACGGAACAGCCGCGCCATCTCTTCGTTGCCCAACGGCCCCTGGTTACGCTCCATCACGCGCTTGAGCACCTGGGCCTCACGCTCAGGACGGTAAAATACCGGCACTTCGCCTTCAGCCAGGGAGGCCATTTTCACCCGTGCAACTTCCTGGGCGCACCGCGCGCGCTCACTGATCAGCTCCAGGACTTTCTCGTCCAGGCTGTCAATGCGTATGCGCAGGGCCTTGAGTTCTTGCTCAGACATTAGCCGTGTTCCTTTTCGAACTCTGCCATGTAGGCCACCAGCGCGTTGACGGCGTTGATGTCGACAGCGTTATAGATGGAGGCGCGCATGCCACCCACCGAGCGATGGCCCTTGAGATTCAGCAGGCCACGCGCCTCGGCACCGACCAGGAACGGCTTGTCCAGGCGATCATCAGCCAGGCGGAACGGCACGTTCATCCACGAGCGGTCTGGGATGTTGATCGGGTTGCTGTACAGGCCGCTGGCGTCAATAAAGTCGTACAGCGTGCGCTTCTTCTCTTCGTTGAGCTTGCCCATGGCGGCGACACCGCCCTGCTCTTTCAGCCATTCAAACACCAGGCCGGAGAGGTACCAGGCCAGAGTCGGCGGAGTGTTGTACATCGAGCCGTTGTCGGCCGCGACCTTGTAGTTGAGCATGGTCGGGCACAGCGAACGAGCATGACCCAGCAGGTCTTCACGGACGATGTTGACCAGGATACCGCTCGGGCCGATGTTCTTCTGCGCACCGGCGTAGATCATGCCGAAGCGGGAGATATCCATAGGGCGCGAGAGAATGTCCGACGACATGTCGCACACCAGCGGAACATCACCGACCTCTGGAACCCAATCGAATTCCAGGCCGCCAATGGTCTCGTTCTGCACGTAGTGCACGTAGGCCGCGTCCTTGGTGAGCTTCCACTCGTTCTGACCAGGAATGGCGAAGTAATCGTAAGGCTTGGCGGTACCCGCCACGTTGATGTTGCCGTAGCGCGACGCTTCTTCAATGGCTTTCTGCGACCAGATACCGGTGTCGATATAGTCCGCGGTGCCGTCTTCCGGCAGCAGGTTCAGTGGCAATTGGGCAAATTGCTGACTGGCGCCGCCCTGGAGAAACAGCACTTTGTAGTTTGAAGGGATGTCCAGCAGGTCGCGCAGATCCTGCTCGGCCTTGGTAGCAATGGACACGAACTCATCGCTGCGATGGCTCATTTCCATCACAGAGAGGCCTTTACCATGCCAGTCGAGGAGTTCACCCTGCGCGCGCTGCAGGACTGCTTCAGGAAGCGCCGCGGGACCGGCACAGAAGTTATAGGCTCTCTTGCTCACATCCAATCTCGCTCTGATCTGGTGGGACTGAAATCAAATACTGTAGGAGCGAGCTTGCTCGCGAAAAACCCGAGAGCGCAAGGGGCGCCAGGCATCCCGCGTTATCGTTGACGATCTTCGCGAGCAAGCTCGCTCCTACAGGGGGGAGGCGTTCTGTTTCATAAAGGACAAACAACAAGGGGGCGAATCTTCATCCGCCCCCTGCTTGTCCGCTTATTGCTGCGGTTCTTCTTCGTCTGCGGCAGCGTCGAGTGGTTGCTCGTCGACGCCGTCATCAGCGCCTGCGATCACCTCGTCCGGCAACTCAACCCCGTCCTCGCCTTCCAGCTCTTCGCCTTCAACTTCAGATGGCTCCTGGACACGCTCCAGGCCAACCAGAGTTTCGTCGCTGGCCAGCTTGATCAAGGTCACGCCCTGGGTGTTACGTCCCAGGCTCGACACTTCACCAACACGGGTACGCACCAAGGTGCCCTGGTCAGAAATCAGCATGATTTCCTCGCCGTCGAGCACCTGGACTGCACCGACCAGACGGCCGTTGCGATCGTTGCTGACCATGGCGATAACACCCTGACCGCCACGCTTGTACTCAGGGAACTCGCTGATGGCGGTACGCTTGCCGTAACCACGGGCCGACGCGGTAAGAATCTGGCTGCCTTCTTCCGGGATCAGCATGGAAATCAGCTTCTGCCCTTCTGGCAGGCGCATGCCACGCACACCGCGGGCCGTACGGCCCATGGCGCGAACGTCGGATTCCTTGAAGCGGGTAACCTTGCCGCCGTCGGAGAACAGCATGACTTCACGCTCGCCGTCGGTGATGGCCGCGGAAATCAGCACGTCGCCTTCGTCTAGTTCCAGGGCGATCAGACCCACGCTGCGTTGACGACTGAAGGATTCCAGCGGGGTCTTCTTCACGGTACCGCCAGCGGTAGCCATGAAGATGTAGTGACCTTCGGTGTACTCGTCGACCGGCAGCATGGTGGTGATGTATTCACCGTCACCCAGCGGCAACAGGTTGACCAGCGGACGTCCACGGGCAGCGCGGGACGCTTCCGGGATTTCGTAGGTTTTCAGCCAGTACACCTTGCCCTTGCTGGAGAACAGCAACAGCGTGGTGTGGCTGTTGGCAACCAGCAGGTGAGCGATGTAGTCCTCATCCTTGACGCCGGTAGCCGATTTGCCTTTACCACCACGACGCTGGGCCTGGTACGCAGCCAGCGGCTGGGTCTTGGCGTAGCCACCGTGGGAAATGGTCACGACGCGCTCTTCTTCCGGGATCATGTCACCCAGGGTCAGGTCGAGACGGGCATCGAGGATTTCGGTGCGACGCACATCGCCGTATTCGGCGCGGATCACTTCCAGCTCTTCGCGGATCACTTCCATCAGGCGCTCGGCGCTGTTGAGGATGCGGATCAGCTCGCCGATCTGGTTGAGAATCTCCTGGTACTCGGCCAGCAGCTTTTCGTGCTCCAGACCGGTCAGACGGTGCAGGCGCAGTTCCAGAATGGCCTGGGCCTGTTCCGGGGACAGGTAGTACTTGCCTTCGCGAAGGCCGTATTGCGGGTCCAGGGTCTGCGGACGGCAGGAGTCGGCGCCAGCACGTTCAACCATCGCCACAACGGCGCTGGATTCCCACGGCATCTTGATCAGCGCTTCCTTGGCTTCCGACGGGGTCGGCGAAGCCTTGATCAGGGCGATGACCGGATCGATGTTCGACAGGGCAACCGCCTGGCCTTCAAGGATGTGCCCACGTTCACGGGCCTTGCGCAGTTCGAATACGGTACGACGGGTTACGACTTCACGACGGTGACGCACGAAGGCTTCCAGCAGATCCTTGAGATTAAGGATCCGTGGGCGGCCATCGATCAGCGCAACGACGTTGATACCAAACACGCTTTGCAGCTGGGTCTGGGCATAGAGGTTGTTGAGGATCACCTCTGGCACTTCGCCACGACGCAGCTCGATCACGACGCGCATACCGTCCTTGTCGGACTCGTCGCGCAGCTCGGTGATACCTTCAAGCTTCTTCTCTTTAACCAGCTCGGCGATCTTCTCGATCAGACGCGCCTTGTTCAACTGGTAAGGGAGTTCGGTGATGACGATCTGCTGACGGCCACCGACCTTGTCGATGTCTTCGATCATCGAGCGGGCCCGCATGTAAATGCGACCGCGACCGGTGCGGTAGGCTTCGACGATGCCGGCGCGACCGTTGATGATCGCAGCAGTCGGGAAGTCTGGGCCCGGGATGTATTGCATCAACTCATCGATGGTCAACTCAGGGTTGTCGATGAGGGCCAGGCAACCGTCGATGACTTCACCGAGGTTGTGTGGCGGAATGTTGGTGGCCATGCCCACGGCGATACCGCTGGAGCCGTTGACCAACAGATTGGGAATACGGGTCGGCATGACCGCAGGGATCATTTCGGTGCCGTCGTAGTTCGGCACCCAGTCCACGGTTTCTTTGTGCAGGTCAGCCAGCAGCTCGTGCGCCAGCTTGGTCATGCGCACTTCGGTGTATCGCATGGCTGCGGCGTTGTCGCCGTCGACCGAACCGAAGTTACCCTGGCCGTCTACCAGCAGGTAGCGCAGGGAAAATGGCTGGGCCATACGAACGATGGTGTCGTACACCGCAGTGTCGCCGTGAGGGTGATACTTACCGATCACGTCACCGACAACACGGGCAGATTTCTTGTACGGCTTGTTCCAGTCGTTACCCAGCTCGCTCATCGCGAACAGCACACGCCGATGCACGGGCTTCAAGCCATCGCGCGCATCAGGCAGTGCCCGACCGACAATTACGCTCATCGCGTAGTCGAGGTAGGACTGTTTCAGCTCGTCTTCGATATTGACCGGGAGGATTTCTTTGGCCAGTTCGCCCATGAGAAGCCTGATTCCTTTTTCGGGTGAAACCTCGTCACATCCATATGGGACGAACGAAGCTCGCCGCCGCCGGCATGGTGCCTGACAACGACTTACGACAAATCAACGAGTTATGACACGGATCTGCGCAGTAAAGACCACCCCTCGGGGTGACCCTGGAAACCGCCGAATGTTATCACAATCGCCGCCACGCACCTATCCCCCTGATGCGCATGGAGCATAGTAAGTTGATGGATGACAGGCTTGAGGGCGACGAGAGGGGCTCAGAGGTAGATCCAGGCGGTTTTCGAAGGCAGATATACTCAATGCAGCCGCTTGCGACACATCAACTTAGCCATCTTCGCCGTATCCGGCCGCTCGACGATGCCCTTTTCCGTGACGATGACATCGATCAGGTCAGCCGGCGTCACATCAAATACCGGATTGAATACATCCACATCAGCGCCGAGCCGCTGGCCGCCCACTTCCAGCAATTCACGGCCATCTCGCTCTTCAATCGGGATGTCTTCACCACTGGCCAGGCTCATGTCAATGGTGGAGCTGGGCGCCACCACCATAAAACGCACACCATGGTGCATGGCACACAAGGCCAACTGATAAGTGCCGATCTTGCTCGCCACATCGCCATTGGCGGTAATGCGATCAGCACCGACAATCACCCAGGTCACGCCCTTGGTCTTGAGGATGTGCGCGGCGGCAGAATCGGCATTCAGCGTGACAGCAATACCCTCAATGGCCAATTCCCACGCGGTCAGCCGCGAACCCTGCAGCCATGGCCGGGTTTCGTCGGCGTAGACCCGTTCGACCATGCCTTCCAGAAATGCCCCACGAATCACCCCAAGGGCCGTGCCAAAACCGCCAGTCGCCAATGCCCCGGCGTTGCAGTGAGTGAGAAACGCCTGGGCATTGCCCTGGTGCTTGCGGATCAGGTCGACCCCCAATTGCGCCATGGTCAGGTTGGCTTCGCGATCGCTCTCATGAATGGCGATGGCTTCGGCCTCCAGCGCCAATAGCGGGTCGGCATGCTCCTTGAGGCGATCCAGGCGGTCGCGCATGCGACTCAAGGCCCAGAACAGATTCACTGCCGTGGGTCGGGAATCGGCCAGCAGAGCGAAATCCTCTTCCCACGCGGCCTGCCAGTCACCGCCCTCGGCGATGCGGGCCCGGGCTGCTAGCACCATGCCATAGGCCGCGCTGATACCGATGGCCGGCGCGCCACGCACCACCATAGAGCGAATCGCCTCGGCCACACCGGCCGCGCTGGTATAGGCAATCCAGGTTTCCTCGAACGGTAAAATGCGTTGATCGAGCAGATACAGTGCGCCATCACGCCAGTCGATGGCCTTCACCTTCTCCGCAGCCAACAGTCGATCGCGCATCCCTCACCCCGCACTCATGAACAAAAGCCGCCGATTATAGCGATCCGCCAGCCAAGACGCTCGGGTATACTTCGCCCCTCTTTATAACAGCCTTGCCTATCACAACTCGAGAAGACGCCATCTATGACGCCAACTGCTGCCCCGCTCGACTTGTTGCTACTGCCAACCTGGCTGGTACCTGTCGAACCCGCAGGCGTAGTACTCAAGGAGCACGGCCTGGGCATCCGCGACGGACGTATCGCGTTTGTCGGCCCACGGTCGATGGCACTGAAACTGGCCGCCACTGAAGTCCGTGAACTGCCGGGCGTGCTACTCAGTCCAGGCCTGGTCAACGCTCACGGCCACGCGGCGATGACCCTGTTTCGCGGCCTGGCAGACGACTTGCCGCTGATGACCTGGCTGGAAAAGCACATCTGGCCCGCCGAAGCCAAATGGGTCGACGAAGCCTTCGTGCGTGACGGCACCGATCTGGCTATCGCCGAGCAAATCAAGGGTGGCATCAGTTGCTTCTCGGATATGTACTTTTTCCCGAAAGTCGCCAGCGAGCGGGTCCACAACAGCGGCATCCGCGCGCAGATTGCCGTCCCGATCCTCGACTTCCCGATTCCCGGCGCCAGCGATGCCGACGAGGCCATTCGCCAGGCTGTCGAACTGTTCGGCGACCTTAAGCATCACCCGCGGATCAAGATCACCTTCGGGCCTCATGCGCCGTACACCGTCAGCGATGAAAACCTGGAAAAAATCCGGATAATCGCCGAGGAGCTGGACGCCGCAATCCATATGCATGTGCATGAAACCGCCTTCGAAGTGCAGCAGTCGATGGAGCACCGCGGTGAGCGCCCGCTGGCCCGCCTTGCTCGCCTGGGGTTGCTTGGGCCGCGCTTCCAGGCTGTTCACATGACCCAAATCAGCGATGATGACCTGGCTTTGCTGGTAGAAAGTAACAGCAGCGTCATCCACTGCCCGGAATCGAACCTGAAACTGGCCAGTGGCTTCTGCCCGGTGGAGCGTTTGTGGCAGGCAGGTGTCAATGTAGCAATCGGCACCGACGGCGCCGCCAGCAACAATGACCTGGACCTGCTGGGCGAAACCCGTACCGCCGCCCTGCTGGCCAAAGCTGTTGCCGGCTCGGCCACCGCCCTGGATGCCCATCGCGCCTTGCGCATGGCTACTCTCAACGGCGCCCGGGCGATGGGCCTGGAAAGCGAAGTCGGCTCACTGGAGGTCGGTAAGGCCGCAGACATCGTGGCGTTCGACCTCTCGGGTCTGGCACAACAACCGATCTACGACCCCGTATCGCAGCTTATATATGCCACCGGACGCGATTGCGTGAAACACCTTTGGGTCGCCGGCAAGCAATTGCTAGACGACCGGCAACTGACCCGCATGGATGAACAACAGCTGTGCGCCACAGCCGTTGCCTGGGGCCAACGCATCAGCGGACACACCGAATAACGTCGGCCCTGAGCCTGTTCAGGGCCGGCAACTGTTTTGTCAGATTTTAGAGGATGCCCCATGAGTAACGTCGACCACGCTGAAATCGCCAAATTCGAGGCCCTGGCCCATCGCTGGTGGGACCGCGAAAGCGAGTTCAAGCCCCTGCACGATATCAACCCGCTGCGGGTCAACTGGATCGACGAACGCGTCAACCTGGCTGGCAAGAAAATCCTGGATGTCGGTTGCGGGGGCGGCATTCTCAGCGAAGCCATGGCACTGCGCGGTGCCACCGTAATGGGCATAGACATGGGCGAAGCACCGCTGGCCGTGGCCCAACTGCACCAACTGGAGTCCGGCGTCAGCGTAGAGTACCGGCAGATCACCGCCGAAGGCCTGGCCGAGGAAATGCCTGAGCAGTTCGACGTGGTCACCTGCCTGGAAATGCTGGAGCATGTTCCTGATCCTTCATCGGTAATCCGCGCCTGCTTCCGCATGGTCAAGCCGGGCGGCCAGGTATTTTTCTCCACCATCAACCGCAATCCCAAGGCCTACCTGTTCGCGATCATCGGCGCCGAATACATCATGAAGCTGCTGCCTCGCGGCACCCACGACTTCAAGAAATTCATCCGCCCTTCCGAGCTGGGAGCCTGGAGCCGTCAGGCCGGGCTGACCGTCAAGGACATCATCGGCCTGACCTACAACCCACTGACCAAGCACTACAAGCTGGCCAGCGACGTTGACGTCAACTACATGATCCAGACCCTGCGAGAGGAATAAGCCAATGAAGTTGCGAGCGGTTCTTTTCGACATGGACGGTACCCTGCTGGACACCGCGCCGGACTTTATCGCCATCTGCCAGGCCATGCGCGCCGACCGCGGGCTGGCGCCGATTGCCGACCAGCATATTCGTGATGAAATTTCCGGCGGCGCTCGGGCCATGGTCGCCGTGACCTTTTCCATGGACCCGCAATCCCCAGGTTTTGAAGAACTGCGCCTGGAGTTCCTGGAGCGTTACCTCAAAGGTTGCGCGATCCACAGCAAACTGTTCGACGGCATGGCTGAACTGCTGGCGGACATTGAAAAATCCAAGCTGATCTGGGGCGTGGTCACCAACAAGCCGCTGCGTTTCGCCGAGCCGATCATGGAACAGTTGGGGCTGGCTCAGCGCTCAGCGTTACTGATCTGCCCGGACCACGTGACCAACAGTAAACCGGACCCTGAGCCGCTGATCCTGGCCTGCAAGATGCTCGACCTGGACCCGGCCAGCGTGTTGTTCGTCGGTGATGACTTGCGGGATATCGAGTCGGGGCGCGACGCCGGCACCCGAACCGCGGCCGTGACCTACGGCTATATTCATCCCGATGACAATCCCCGCCACTGGGGCGCCGATGTGGTGGTGGATCATCCGTTGGAGCTGCGCAAGGTGCTGGATAACGCGCTTTGCAGCTGCTGATTACGCTCCTACAAGAATTCTGTTGAGGTTGTTTATGTTTGATTACTGCGCACGCCCAGAACTGCTCAAAGGCCGCATCATTCTGATAACCGGTGCCGGTCGCGGGATTGGCGCGGCGGCGGCGAAAACCTACGCTGCCCACGGCGCTACCGTGCTGTTGCTGGGCAAGACCGAAGCCAACCTGACCCAGGTCTACGATGAAATCGAAGCCGCCGGCCACCCACAGCCAGTGGTTATTCCGTTCAACCTGGAAACCGCCCTGCCCCATCAATACGATGAGTTGGCGGCGATGATCGAAAACGAATTCGGCCACCTCGACGGCCTGCTGCACAACGCCTCGATCATCGGCCCGCGCACGCCAATCGAACAGCTGTCGGGCGAAAACTTCATGCGAGTGATGCACGTCAACGTCAACGCGATGTTCATGCTCACCGCCACCCTGCTGCCATTGCTCAAGCTGTCCCTGGACGCGTCGGTGGTGTTCACCTCCAGCAGCGTTGGCCGCAAGGGTCGTGCCTATTGGGGTGCTTATGGGGTGTCGAAATTCGCCACCGAAGGCCTGATGCAAACCCTGGCCGACGAGGTCGACACTGTGACCCCCGTGCGCGCCAACAGCATCAACCCCGGCGCCACTCGCACCAGCATGCGCGCCCAGGCCTACCCAGGGGAAAACCCGAGCAACAACCCGACGCCTGAAGAAATCATGCCGGTGTACCTGTACCTGATGGGCCCGGACAGTACTGGCATCAATGGGCAGGCGTTCGACGCGCAATAAGCCTCATCCCCACGGGTGCAGGTGGCGGTTCGCTGGCGCCTGCAACCCTTTCGTCAATAAACCGTCTTTTGCTTGTTGTCTGCTCCTGTTACCAACCCATTGAATCAAAACGATTTTTTATAACCTGAACGGAATGGCACGAATTTCGCTCCAATCTGTTTCAAACAGGTTATGCGCCGACAAGATGTGCGGCATGGGAGCAGGGGTGATAACCCCCGGCAAAGCGGACTAGACTGTTACTCATGTTTTACGCAACTGAGGGAACAGTAAGTCGCTGGGCACTCACTGCTCTCATCCAGCCTGTAAGACAGCGTTATGTGCTTAGAGGCCATCAGCTTATGAAAACACCGACCCAGACCAACGCAATTGACTTCGACAGTGCAAAATTGCAACGCCTGGGCTTTGGTCAGCCTTCCCTCCTAGCCCAACGCCCCGCCACCATTGCTCAGCTTCGCCAGCAACTGAGCCTGCAATTGCAGACCAGCCTGGAAGCAGAGCGCATTCTTGGTCTGTTCTTTCGGGAAATTCAGAGGCTGGTGCCACTGGATGCCCTGCAATATCGTCACGAGACCAGCGACCTGCGCCTGGAGTACGGCCAGCGCGGCCATCACTCAGTGAGCTACACCCTGAGCCATCAGGGCGAGCATCTCGGGGAACTGGTATTTCGACGCAACCAGCGCTTCACGGAAGAGGAGCTGGGCAATCTGGAATCATTGCTGGCAACCTTGCTCTTCCCCATGCGTAACGCCCTGCTGTATCGCACTGCAACCCGCAGCGCCCTGCGTGATCCGCTGACCGAAACCGGTAACCGTATCGCCATGGACCAGACCCTGCAGCGGGAAATCGATATGGCCCGCAGGCACTTGCATCCGCTGTCATTGCTGATGCTGGACATCGATCACTTCAAGCTTATCAATGACAGTCACGGCCACGCCGCGGGCGACAAGGTACTCAAGGCTGTTGCGGCCTCGATCAAGAGTCAGTTGCGCAATGTCGACATGGTGTTTCGTTTTGGCGGGGAAGAGTTTCTGATCCTGCTGTCCAATACCGGCCGGGATGCTGCGGCCCTGGTCGGCGAGCGACTGCGCAAGGCGGCGCAGGCCCAGGATTACTGGGCGCAAACAACGCGTATCGAATTGACAGTGAGCCTGGGTTGCTCAACCTTGTTGGCGGGAGAGTCCGCCGAGAGCCTGTTGCGCCGGGCGGACAATGCCTTGTATGTGGCCAAGCGCGAAGGCCGCAACCGCCTGGCAATGGCAGGGTAACCGCTACCCCGCCATTGCGTGTCAGGCTTCGCTGGTGGCCAGCACCTGACGCTCGCGGGCAATCGGTGCTTTCTCCAGCTGCATGCAACGCTCCAGGAACAGGTACATATAGTCGTAGCTCTTGCACACGGCCTGGCGCAACTCAACCTGCAAGGCCTTGCTCGGGTTCATCCCGGCCAGGGTGCAGATGATTTCCAGAGCCTCCCAAGGGTGGGCGTCATCGTACTGGGCATGCATCTTCAGCCATTTCATTGCACGCTTACGATCCTCCTCGGAGAAGGCCGCCGCGTAGACACCTGTCGAGCACACCAGCGCAGACCACTCCCCAGTGGCACCCTCGATGGCATAGTTGGTGGCAGCAATGGCAACAATAAGCGGATCGGCCGAACTGGTGTGCCAGCACCAATGACTCAGTGCGTGCAGTTCAGGCGGCACGTTCTGCGCTTGCAACTCTTCCAGGCTAACACCATGGGCACGCGCCCAGTGTACCCAATAATCGGCGTGATTCAGTTCCACACGAATATTGCGCATCAGCCAGCGTCGCGCCATGTCCTCGCCAGGATGACGGGCAAATTTGGTCTTGGTGAGGTTTTGTGCCATGTACAACGCAAACTGTTCAACCACCGGCCACCCACCAATCAGGTAGTGACGCATGGTCTTGGCGCTGAGCTTGTTATCGCGCATGCGCTGGTACAGTTCGTGTTCGACAACCCGGCGCTTGCTCTCGCTACAGTCCTGGATCAATTGCTGAGCCCAGGCTGGGTAACTTGAGGCTTCCATAAGCGGGCCAGTTCTGTTGAATGTGTCGATCACTGTCGGGCTCCTTTTGATGTGTGATGTATACAGACCAGCGAATGTTTCAGCGGAACGTGCCGGGCGCCTTGAATAACAGAGGCTGCGGCCGCACAGGTCGACACTGCAAACTGTCAAAGGTAAACACTTGCGGACGCTCAATCAGGTAGCCCTGAGCGTAGTCCACACCAATCTCAAGCAAGGCTTGTTCGATTTGCGATGTCTCGACAAATTCGGCAATTGTGCGTTTACCCATGACATGACCGATGTGATTGATCACTTCGACCATAGCGCGGTTAATCGGGTCGTCCAGCATATCCTTTACGAAACTTCCATCGATCTTCAGGAAGTCTACAGGTAAATGTTTAAGATAAGCGAATGAGGACATTCCGGCGCAGAAGTCATCCAGGGAAAAGTGACAACCTAACTCTTTGAGTTCATTAATAAAGCGAATTGCACTTCCGAGATTTGAAATAGCACTGGTCTCAGTAATTTCAAAACAAATCATTTCTGGGGGAATGCTGTAAGCCTTGAACTTCTCACGTAAAAAGCCCAAAAAGTCTTCATCACCAATGGTTATGCCTGACAGATTGATCGCACACATGGCCATGGGCCGGCCTGGACGCTCGATCATGCACCTGGCAATGACCCTGAACACATTCTCCACCACCCAACGGTCCAGCGAAGTCATCAGGCCATAGCGTTCGGCGGCAGGAATAAAGCTGTCGGGCAAGATGATCCGACCGGCCTCATCATGCAGGCGCAGCAGGATCTCAATATGGCCATCGCCAGGGTCGGTACGACCGAGCGGCGCGATCTCCTGGGCATACAGGCAAAAACGGTCTTCCTCAAGCGCCATGTGCAAGCGCTGCACCCACGCCATCTCGCCAAAACGCAGGGACAACTCCGAGTCATCGGCGTGATAGACCTGCACCCGGTTACGGCCCTTCTCCTTGGCCATGTAGCAGGCCATATCCGCAGCCCGCAGTGACGTCTCAAGGGTGGTAGGGGTTTGCGAGATGTGCACCAGGCCGATGCTGACGGTGGTGACAAAAGGTCGCCCCTTCCAGACAAAATGCAGGTTTTGCACGGTATGGCGCAGGCTTTCGGCGATCTTCTCGGCCACTGCTGCCGGGCAGTTCTCCAGCAAAATGCCAAACTCATCGCCACCCAGGCGAGCCAGCGTGTCGCCCTCGCGCAGGTCGGATTGCAACAACGCACAGATATGCCGCAACAACTCATCCCCTGCGGCGTGACCACAGGTGTCGTTGACCAGCTTGAACTGATCCAGATCGAGAAACATCAAGGCATGCCGCCCCGTTTGCTGGCGTCCCGCACTGTGCAGCACCTGCTCCAGGCGGTATTCAAACTCACGGCGGTTGGCCAGCCCGGTCAAGGCGTCATGAGTCGCCTGCCAGGACAGATTGGCAATGTATTGGCGCTCCTGAGTCATGTCGTGCAGCACCAGCACCGCGCCGCTGACCTTGCCGGCGCTGCGGATAGGCGCACCCACCAGGGTCACGGAAACCGTGCTGCCGTCCAGGCGCTGGATCAGTTTTGAATGCTCGCTGCTGCCACTGAGTTGGCCACCAAGAATGTGTTCGATCAGGGTAAAACCATCAGACTGGGCATTTTCATCCAGCAGGTTGAACAACGCCCCCAAGGGCAAACCCTGAGCCTGGGCCGCCCTCCAGTGCGTCAGCGACTCCGCTGCCGGGTTCATATAGGCGATGGCACCGTCGACATCGGTGGTGATAACGGCGTCACCGATGGATTCAAGGGTGATCTGGGCCCGCTCCTTCTCGACCTCCAAAGCGTCGGCAAACGCATGGCGCTGGGCCAGCAGCTTACGGGTGCGCAACAGCGCCAGGGCGATGAGCCCCAATGTCGTGGCCAGGTTGGTGATCAACAGCAAGCGCAGAATTACCCGCGAGCCTTCACCCAAGGCATCGCTGAAAGCCTTGGCGGCCGGCGTCACCCCTTCGTTGATGGCAATGATGCGTTCTTTCCAGCCCCGGACATCATCACTGCTCGCCTGATTGGCAATGATTGCCTGGTGCATCTCCTGCGCCAGGTCATCCAGTTGCACCAGGTAACCATCGCCTATGGTCCACAGTTCGATGGCTTTTTCCAGGTAACTGAAATGGCGGAAGTTGAGGTACAGCCAAATCAGGCTCGACACGTCGTCGGGATGGTTTCCACCCTTGAGAATGCCCAGGCGCGCCCCGGTCAGGTCCGGGCTGGAGTGGTCAAGGGCGACTCGCAGCTCATGGCCTCCCTGAGGCACGGCAATGGCGTTATGGTATTTGAGGAAGGTGGCTTGATCGCGGTTGTCGGCGTACAGGGTCAAGTAATAGATGGCGTCTTTCTGACCCTTGGACCACAGGCTTTCGCCAGCCACATAGCCCCGCACTGCCGAAAGCATGTAGAGACTGACACAACCTAACAATGCCTGGAACAGCACAACCGCGATAAAGGGCCAGACGATGCCCAGCAACCGTGGCGTTCCGAGAGTTGCTCCGAGAGTCCGCTTTTGCTTCATGAGGTCCCTTGCACTAGCACAGGCGAGTGAAAACCGCTCCTAACAGCACAGCCTAGGCTAAATTCGATGAATTCGAATGAATACCCTGAAGCGATTTAGTTAGCGCACTTGTTGCAAGTGTCCATAAAGTTTGGCGTAAAGACCACCGTCGGCAATCAATTGCTGGTGGTCGCCGTCTTCGGCGATATGCCCGCCGTCGAATACCAGCACCCTATCAGCCTGTTTCACCGCCGACAAACGGTGAGCAATGATCAGTGTAGTACGGCCACTGAGAAACCGCGCCAGCGCCTGATGCAGGTTGTACTCGGTCGCCGCATCCAGGGCAGACGTGGCCTCGTCAAGGATCACCACTTTCGGTTCCGCCAGGACCATCCGCGCAATGGCCAGCCGCTGACGCTGGCCACCAGAGAATCGCACCCCGGAACGCCCCACCACACTGTCCAGGCCCAGGGGCAATGCCTTGACCGTCGCATCCAACTGGGCAATTTCAAGGGCCTGCCAGCACGCTTGATCGCTGCGCTCACGGCCCATGGTCAGGTTGGCACGCACGGTGTCATTAAACAGCGCCGGGTGCTGCAGCACTACGGCAACATTCTCCCGAATGGTCGCAAGGCCTATCTCCTGCTGGGTCGAGCCACCAAAACGAATACTGCCCGACTGCGGCGTATAGAGCCCCAGTAACAGTTGCACCAGGGTACTTTTACCGCCGCCACTGGCACCGACAATGGCCACTTTCTCGCCCGGCGCGATCACCAGATTCAGCTGATCCAGCACCAAATCCTCGCCATAGCCGAAGTTTAGGCCGCGCACCTCGATGCCCACGGTTTCACGCCCCACAAACGGGTCATCGCCGCCGGTATATTGCGGCTCGTCGGCGCGGGCCAGCAGTTCGTTGATGCGCGTCAGCGCCCCGCCCGCCGCGTAGTAGGCGTATTGCAGGTTCAGCAGTTGTTCCACCGGGCCAATCATGAACCACAGATAGCTGAACACCGCGAGCATCTGGCCGATGGACAGGTCGGAAAACAGCACGGTGAGCATCGCTGCCGCACGGAAGATGTCGATACCGAACTGAAACAGCAACCCACTGGCGCGGCTGGACGCATCGCTTTTCCACTGGGAGTTGACCGCAAAATCCCGCACTTCCTGGGCACGCTGGCCCAGGCGCCCGAGGAAAAACCCCTGGCGGTTACCGGCGCGCACTTCCTGAATGGCATCGAGGGTTTCGGTAAGGGCCTGGGTAAACCGCGAGGTGCTGTCGTTTTCCAGCTTTTTCAGGTACTTGACTCGCTTGCCCAACTGCACCGTGGCGTAGATCACCAACGGGTTGAACAACAGGATCAACAACGCCAGCTTCCAATGCATCCACATCAGTATCCCGGAAGTGCCCACCAGGGTCAGCATGGCTACCAGGAACCGGCTCAGGGTCTCGCCGACAAACTTGTCCAGCGTATCAAGGTCGGTGACCAGGTGGGTAGTGACGGTGCCGCTGCCCAGGCTTTCGTACTCGCTGAGGGAAATGCGCTTGAGCCGTTCGATCAGCCGTACGCGAATTCGATAAACGATGTCCTTGGCCAACCGCGCAAACAAACGCGCCTGCACTACGTTGAACACCAGGGCGCCGCAGCGCAGCAACAGTGTCACCAGCAGCATCAGGCCGATATAACCGGCGGCTTGCTGCCAGCCCGATGGCAGCGCGTGGTTCATCACCTTCAACGCTGCGTCGCCATGGCCCAGCAAGACTTCGTCCACCAACAGCGGCAACAACAAGGGAATCGGCACGCTGCACAGGGTTGCCAAGACGGCAACGCCGTTGGCGGTCCACAAGGATTTCTTGTGATGCAGGGCCAAGCGACGGACTTGCGCCCAGGTCAGCCGATCCACTCGTTTGGATTGCTCAGTGCCGTCGGGCTGATCATGCACAGGCGGCGCGCTCCAGCCAGCGACCGAGCAATGGCGACAGATCGGACAGCGGCTGGTAGCCATTGGTGAGCAAGGCCAACTGGCCGTTTCGTTCGGCCAGCAAGGTGGGAAAACCGGAGATGCCCAGGTCCAGGACCCAGGTAAAATCGGCAGCCGTGGCAGCATGCTGTTCGGCACGATCAAAGGCTTCGGCAAATTCGATCCGCGGCACACCAGCGGTCTCGGCCAGCTCCACCAGCACCTTGGCGCGGGTGACGTCGCGGCCTTCGACATAAAATGCCTGCTGGATCAGCCCGAGCAAGGTCCAGGCGCAATCCGGCGCCAGGCTGCGGGCCGTGACCACGGCGCGACAGGCCGGCTCGGTATCGTAGACAAATCCATCGGGCAAGGCGCCGTCCAGCATGAACGGCTGGCCGGTGGCTTCAGCTACTGCCTGCCAATGCTCCAGGATGTAGCGCCGAGTGGTTGGCTCCAGCGACGCGCCACTGCCGGTGCGCAAACCGCCCACCACCAGGTGCAACTCCACGCCGGCGGCGTGGGCCTGCTCAACCAGCGCCTTGGCCACCGGGGCAAAGCCCCAGCACCAGGAGCACATCGGATCCATTACATAGAGCAGGCGCGTGGACATGACTTAAGTCTCGGTGGATGATTGCTTGTAGTTGTAGCCAATCGGGTGCGGCATATTGCGGGCCTTGGCCAGTTCAATCTGCTTTTGTCGGTCGATAGCACTGCGACGGGTCTTCTCGGAGAGCTTATCCCAGCAATGGGGGCAACTGATGCCGGCCACGTAATGCTCGGATAGGCGATCCGCTACACTAACCGGTGTGCGGCAGGCGTGACATTGATCGTAATCACCTTCGCTCAAATCATGGCGCACGGTCACCCGATTATCGAAAACAAAGCAGTCACCCTGCCATTTGGTTTCTTCCTGAGGCACCTCCTCGAGGTATTTGAGGATGCCGCCCTTGAGATGATAGACCTCGTCAAAGCCCTCGCTGAGCATATAGCTCGACGCCTTTTCACAACGAATGCCGCCGGTGCAGAACATGGCGACTTTCTTGTGTTTGGCCGGGTCGAAGTTGGCTTTGATGTAGTCGGGAAACTCGCGAAAACTGGTGGTCTTCGGGTCGATCGCACCTTCAAAGGTGCCGATGGACACTTCGTAGTCGTTACGGGTGTCGATCAGCAACACTTCTGGGTCGCTGATCAAGGCATTCCAGTCTTGCGGGTTAACGTAGGTGCCGACTTTTTTGTTGGGGTCGACGCCTTCGACGCCCAGGGTCACGATCTCTTTCTTGAGCTTGACCTTGGTGCGGTAGAACGGCTGATCGTCGCAGTACGACTCTTTGTGGTCGATGTCGTCCATGCGTGGGTCGTTCTTGAGCCAGGCCATCAGCCCGTCGATGCCTTCGCGGCTACCGGAAACAGTGCCGTTGATGCCTTCTTCGGCGATCAGCAAAGTGCCTTTGACGCCGTTGTCGACCATCGCCTGCAACAGCGGCTCGCGCAGGGCGACATAATCTTCGAGGGTGACGAACTTATACAGTGCCGCCACGACGATTGGGTGAGTCATGGGTGTTCTCTCCAGGTGGCTACCCTCGTAAAGGGTGAACCGGATGCAAAAAAAACGCGCCGTCTAAGCGGCGCGTTGCGGATTCTAGCAAATGCCCGGTGTCAGAAACACCGGCTCATCGGTTAGTGCCCGCCGGCGCAGGTCGGCGAGGCCGGGGCTACGTCGATTTTCGCCCACTCTTCAGGCGTATAGGTATGCAGCGCCAACGCATGAAACTCGCTCATCAGGTCTCCCAGGGTGGCGTAGACCTTCTGGTGGCGCTTGACGCGGTTGAGCCCGTCGAACTGCTGGCTGACCAGCACAGCCTTGAAGTGAGTCTGCAACCCACGGCTGTGCATGTGGCTTTCATCCAGCACGCTCAGGTGTTGCGGGCTCAGGGCGACGAGTGCCGATTCGATACGCTGTTGCATGGTCATTCCTGGCTCCGCTTACTTCTTCTTGGCTGGTGCTGCTGCTTTTGGCGTCAGTTCGTTGGTCATGTCTTCCAACAACTTGTTCACCACCGGTACCGCGCTTTCCAGTTTGGCCTGGGTCAACTGGGCCGATTGCTGGGTCAGCTGTGGCATTTTTTCCAGGACTTTCTTGCCCAGTGGCGACTTGTAGAAGGCGACCAGGTCCTTGAGTTCGGATTCGCTGAAGTTGCTGGTGTAGAGCTTGATCATGTCCGGCTTGAGCTTGTTCCAGCCGATGGCCTGGTCCAGGGCGGTGTTGGCCTTGGCCTGGTAGGTGTCCAGGACGGTTTGCTTGGCGGCCGGAGCCTTGGTCTGTTCGAAACGCTGGGCGAACATTTGCTGCACTTGCATGTACACCGGGGTACCCAGCTTGTCGGCATGGGCCAGAGTAAGGAAAGCTTCGGCACTGGCGTTGTGGCTGGCGGTATCGGCAAAAACCTGGCCGCTGGCACATACCAGGGCAACCGCGGTACAGATGGCACGAAGACGAGTCATCGAGTTTCCTTTTCTAGCAGGCGAGGTAAGACCCCAGGGGCGACCATTCTGCACCTAAAAAACGCCGCGGCTCAACCCCACGCCTTACAGGGCCTGGTTTTGCGGGCTTGAATCCGATGAAAAGTCTTTTAGGGAACCCCTCAGCCCCATCACGGCCTAAACTGCGCAAACCGACCCGAAGGAGTGTGCCCGATGAGCCGTATCGAAACCGACAGCCTGGGAGAAGTGCAAGTCCCGGATGACGCTTACTGGGGCGCGCAGACCCAACGCTCGCTGGTCAATTTCGCCATTGGTGAGCAGCGCATGCCACTGGCCGTATTGCACGCCCTGGCCCTGATCAAGAAAGCCGCGGCACGGGTCAACGACCGCAATGGCGACCTGCCCGCCGACATCGCCCGGCTGATCGAACAAGCCGCCGACGAAGTGCTCGACGGCCAGCATGACGACCAGTTCCCCCTAGTGGTCTGGCAGACCGGCAGCGGCACCCAGAGCAACATGAACGCCAACGAGGTGATCGCCGGACGCGCCAACGAGCTGTCGGGCAAGCCCCGTGGCGGCAAGAGCCCGGTGCACCCCAACGATCACGTCAACCGTTCCCAGAGTTCCAACGACTGCTTCCCCACCGCCATGAGCATTGCCACGGTGCAGGCGGTGCATCAGCGGCTGTTGCCGGCGATCCGCGAGTTGTCCGGCGGGTTGGCCGAATTGTCGGAGCGCCATATGAAGCTGGTGAAGACCGGTCGCACCCACATGATGGACGCAACACCGATTACTTTTGGCCAGGAAGTCTCGGCCTTCGTCGCGCAACTCGATTACGCCGAACGGGCCATTCGCAGCGCCCTGCCTGCTGTCTGCGAACTGGCCCAGGGCGGTACGGCCGTCGGCACCGGGCTCAATTCGCCCCACGGTTTTGGTGAAGCGATTGCCTCTGAGTTGGCGGCGCTGTCGGGCCTGCCGTTTGTCACTGCGCCGAACAAGTTCGCCGCGCTGGCAGGTCATGAGCCGCTGACCACCTTGTCTGGCGCCCTGAAAACCCTGGCGGTGGCGCTGATGAAAATCGCCAACGACCTGCGTCTGTTGGGTTCCGGCCCACGTGCGGGGTTGGCGGAAGTCAAGTTACCGGCCAATGAGCCGGGCAGTTCGATCATGCCCGGCAAGGTCAACCCGACTCAGTGTGAAGCCTTGTCGATGCTGGCCTGCCAGGTGATGGGCAATGACGTGACCATCGGTTTTGCCGCAAGCCAAGGTCATTTGCAGTTGAACGTGTACAAACCGGTGATCATCCACAACCTGCTGGAGTCGATCCGCTTGCTGGCCGACGGTTGCAGCAACTTCCAGGAGCATTGCATCGCCGGTCTTGAGCCCGATGCCGAGCAAATGGCCGAACACCTGGAACGGGGCTTGATGCTGGTCACCGCGCTGAACCCACATATCGGCTACGACAAATCAGCACAGATTGCCAAGAAGGCCTATACCGAAGGCTTGACGCTGCGCGAAGCGGCGCTGGCGCTGGGGTATCTCACCGATGAAGAGTTTGATCGGTGGGTACGCCCGGAAAACATGTTGTAGAGAGGGGGACACCTAGTTCTTGCTCGCGAAAGCCTGAGAGCGCTGTTGGGTGTCAGGTTTCCCGCGTAATCGTTAACGACCATCGCGAGCAAGCTCGCTCCTACATCAAGCGTGCTCGCCGGGCCTTGAGCCCGGCGAACAACGAAGGCGCCAACGCTACCGTCGCCGACCCCAGCACCACCAGCAACGCTCCGCCATAACCCAAGGCGTTGATCTGCTCGGCATGCACATAGTCAGGCCATAGCCACGCCGCCAAAGCCACCGCGACAAAGGTCACCAAAGGCGTCATCGCCAGGGTCGCGCTGACCCGTGATGCTTCCCAATGGGCCAAGGCCTCGGCAAATGCACCGTAGGCAATCAGCGTATTGAAACAGCACGCGAGCAGCAGCCAGCCTTGCAACGGGCTCAGTTGCAGCGCTTGCATGGGCTGCGCCCACGGTGTGATTAGCAAGGCGCAACACAGGTAGATCACCATCATCACCTGCAATGAATTCCATACCGTCAGCAATTGCTTCTGGCCCAAGGCATAGAAGGTCCAGATCGTGGTTGCCAGGAGAATCGTCAGTACCCCGGCGGTGTAGGTTCCCAGGGACGTCAACAGCTCCGTCAGGCGTTGATTGAAGAACAACGCAAAACCGATGATCAGCACCAGCAGGCCCATGCCCTGCCCCAGGCTAAAGCGCTCCTTGAAGATAAAGACACTGGCGATCATCAGAAAAATCGGCCCCACCTGCACCACCAGTTGTGCGGTGCCGGGGCTCAGCATTTTTAGCCCTACCAGATACAGCACGTAGTTGCCGACCAGCCCGCACACAGCCATTGCCACCAGCCAGCCACCGCGCGGGCCGAGGGACCGCCAACTGGGCAGACGCCGAACAGCGGCGAGATAAACGAACAGGCAAACACCGGAAACCGTCAGACGAAACCAGGTCACGGTGATCGGGTCCATCACCTGCAACACTTGTTTGAGCTTGATCGGCAGAATGCCCCAGAGCAGCGCGGTCAACAGGGCCAGGGATAAACCGTAGACCCAGCGGCCGGAAGAGATGTGCATGAGTGCCCCGGATGCCAGAGAAATAAAGGCTGCATTCTAGGGGATGTGCGGATCGGGGCTAGGTATTTATGACACACCGCGACATCAGCTTTTACGACTGCTGCGCAGCCGAACGCGGCCTCGTTCTACTCGACCGCTGCTACGCAGCCCTCAAGTTCGATTAACGCACCGCTTCGAACAACCCCGTCGCACCCATCCCGCCGCCCACGCACATGGTGACGATCCCATACCGAAGATTGCGCCGTTGCAACTCACGCACCAAGTGCCCGACCTGCCGCGACCCGGTCATGCCAAAAGGGTGACCAATCGAAATCGAGCCGCCATTGACGTTGTACCTGGCGTTATCAATCTCCAGCCGGTTGCGCGCATACAGGCACTGCGAAGCAAAGGCCTCGTTGAGTTCCCACAGGTCGATATCCGCCACCGAAAGGCCCCGCGCCTTGAGCAACTTGGGCACCGAGAACACCGGACCAATGCCCATCTCATCCGGCTCGCAACCGGCGACGGTAAAACCACGGAAAAACGCCCTCGGCTTAAGCCCCAGCTCCAGTGCCTTTTCCAGGCTCATCACCAACGTCATCGAAGCCCCGTCAGACAGCTGCGACGAGTTGCCCGCCGTCACCGATCCATCTTCGGCAAATACTGGCTTCAAACCAGTCAGGCTGGCCAGGGTGGTATCCGGGCGATTGCAGTCGTCGCGGTCTACCACGCCATCAAGGATTTGCACCTCACCGGTATTCTTGTCTTCCACCTTGTACTTGACCGTCATCGGCACGATTTCATCGTCGAACAAACCATCGGCCTGGGCCTGCGCCGTACGCTGTTGGCTTTGCAGGGCGTACAGGTCCTGCTCTTCGCGGCTGACGTTATAGCGACGGGCGACGATCTCGGCGGTCTGGCCCATGGGGAAGTAGATGCCCGGTACCTGTTCCTTGAGCAACGGGTTGATCAGGTTGTCGGTGTTCACGCTTTTCATGGTCAGGCTGATGGACTCGACACCGCCGGCGACGATGATCTCACTGCAGCCAGAAGCAATCTGGTTGGCGGCGATGGCAATGGCCTGCAAGCCCGACGAACAGAAACGGTTGAGGGTCATGCCAGCGGTGCCAGTGCCCAGACGAGACAACACCGCCACATTGCGGCCAATGTTGTAGCCCTGGGCACCTTCGTTGGAGCCGGCGCCGACGATGCAATCCTCGACGCTGGCCGGGTCAATACCGTTGCGAGTCAGCAGGGCATTGACGCAATGGGCGGCCATGTCATCGGGGCGAGTCTGGTTGAACTTGCCGCGAAAGGACTTGGCCAGGCCGGTTCGCACGCTGTCGACGATCACTACTTCACGCATGGGCTACCTCATTATTGTGGTTATTGAGAGATGGACCGAGCATAGATCCAGCCCTCACGAACCGCGACAATCATTCACCCCGCGTATGCAAAAGCATGGACTACTTCTTCTTGTCCTTCTTCGCCCTCTTGTCGTGCTTGTCAGACCGCTCGAACGCCGCCTCCAGCGCCAGGTTGATGGTGCGCAGCACCTTGACCCGCGCCCAGCGTTTGTCATTGGCCTCCACCAGCGTCCAGGGTGAAATCTCGGTGCTGGTGCGATCAACCATATCGCCCACCGCCGCCCGGTAGTCATCCCATTTGTCGCGGTTGCGCCAGTCGTCTTCAGTAATTTTGAAGCGTTTGAAGGGAATTTCTTCCCGAGCTTGAAAGCGTTCCAGCTGGGTCTGTTTGTCGATGGCCAGCCAGAACTTGACGACGATGACGCCCGCGTCGCTCAACTGTTCTTCAAAGTCGTTGATCTCGGCATAGGCGCGCATCCAGTCAGCCGGTGTGCAGAACCCTTCGATCCGCTCCACCAGCACTCGGCCATACCAGGAGCGGTCGAACACGGTGAACATGCCCCGCGCCGGAATTTGCCGCCAGAAGCGCCAAAGGTAAGGCTGTGCGCGCTCGTCCTCGGTGGGCGCGGCAATCGGCACGATGTGGTACTGGCGTGGATCAAGGGCGGCGGCGACACGACGAATCGCCCCGCCCTTGCCCGCCGCATCGTTGCCCTCGAACACTGTCACCAACGCGTGCTTGCGCATGCGTTTGTCGCGCATCAATCCGGAAAGCCGCGCCTGCTCGGTGATCAGTTGCTCTTCGTAGTCGTCCTTTTCCAGGCTCAGGGTCATGTCCAGGCTGCCGACCAGGCTCAACTGGTCGACAGAGGACGGCAGCGGCGCAGGATGAATGCCGCTGGCCTTGGTCTTGCGTGCCTTCAGGGCGTTTTGCAAACCTTCCAGCAGAATCTTGCCGACAGTCAGCCCCCGATAATGCGCATCGACACCTTCGATCACATGCCAAGGCGCGTAGTCGCGGCTGGTGCGACGCAATACCCGCTCACCGAAATGCACGAATTTGCCGTAGGTCTCGGACTGCTGCCAGTCCAGCGGGCTGATGCGCCAACTGTGCAACGGGTCATCCTGCAGGGCCTTGAGCCTGGCCTTCATTTGCTTCTTGGACAGGTGAAACCAGAACTTGAAGATCAGTGCGCCTTCATCACAGAGCATTTGCTCCAGGCGCTCGGCGCCGGCAATGGCCTGGTCCAGCCGCGCGTCCTTGATCTGCCCATGAACCCGGCCCTGGAGCATCTGGCTGTACCAGTTGCCGAAAAAAATCCCCATACGCCCCTTGGCCGGCAACTGTCGCCAGTAGCGCCAGGCCGGTGGGCGGGCCAGCTCTTCGTCGGTCTGCTGGTCGAAGGTGCGCACTTCAATCAGTCGCGGGTCCATCCACTCATTGAGCAGCTTGACCGTTTCGCCCTTGCCAGCGCCTTCAATGCCGTTGATCAGCACGATCACCGGGAACCGACCTTGCTGTTGCAGTTCGTACTGAGCTTCCAGCAAGGCTTCGCGCAGGGCCGGCACTTCGGCGTCGTAAGCCTCTTTGTCGATGGCGTGACCAATTTCGGCAGATTCAAACATGGGCGACTCCCTTCCAAGATGGGTCAAGACTAGCGGATTGGGCACCACGGCGGGTGGGCAATTCCATGGCACTTGCCGTGGATCAATTGCCTGGCGTGGGATCGGCTAGAATGGCCGCCTTGCCTTTGCCGAGTTGCCCATGAACCCAGTACTGCCCAATGCCCAGCTCGACTGGGATGACCAGGGACGCCCGCGCTCGCGGGTTTTCGATGATGTGTACTTTTCCGACCAATCGGGCCTGGAAGAAACGCGCTATGTATTCATCGAGCAGAACCGCCTGCAAGAGCGCTTCGCCGCCTTGCCCGTAAGCGGCAGGCTGGTGATTGGCGAAACCGGTTTCGGCACCGGGCTGAACTTTCTCTGCGCCTGGCAGCTGTTTGAACAACACGCGGTGCAAGGCGCCCGCCTGCATTTTGTCAGCGTGGAAAAGTACCCGCTCAGCCACGCCGACCTGCAGCGTGCCCTGGCCCTTTGGCCGCAGCTCAAGCCTTTTGCCGACCAGTTGCTGGCGCAGTACATCGCCATTCACCCAGGTTTCCAGCGCCTGGTGCTGGATAACGGTCGCGTGACCCTGACGTTGCTGATCGGCGATGCCCTGGAGCAATTGCCGCAACTGGACGCACAGGTCGACGCTTGGTTTCTCGACGGCTTTGCCCCGGCAAAAAACCCGGACATGTGGACCGCCGAGCTGTTTGCCGAACTGGCGCGGCTGGCGGCGCCGGGCTCGACCATCAGCACCTTCACCAGTACCGGATGGGTGCGGCGCCTGCTCAATGGTGCCGGGTTCAAGATGAAGCGCACACCGGGCATCGGCCATAAGTGGGAAATCCTGCGGGGTGAATTTCTCGGCTGGCCAGTCGAGACGCCTGCGCCTGCCGCGATCAAGCCCTGGTTCGCCCGCCCGCCAGCGATCAACGGCGAGCGACGCGCCCTGGTGATCGGCGGCGGCATGGCCGGTTGCGCCAGTGCTGCCAGTCTCGCGGCACGGGGTTGGCAGGTCAGTCTGCTGGAGCGCCATGACGGCCTGGCCCAGGAAGCCTCAGGCAACCCGCAAGGGGTGCTCTATCTCAAACTGTCCGCCCATGGCACAGCGCTGTCGCAAATGATTGTCAGCGGATTCGGTCATACCCGGCGCCTGCTGGAACACCTGCAACGCGGCGTGGACTGGGACGGCTGTGGCGTGCTGCAACTGGCCTTCAATGCCAAGGAGGCCGAGCGTCAGGCGCAACTGGCCGAGGCCTTTACAGCCGACTTGCTGCATCTGCTGGACAGAAACCAGGCCCAGGCTCGTGCCGGTATTGCCCTGGAACACGGCGGGATGTTTTTCCCCGAAGGCGGTTGGGTTCACCCTCCAGCGCTCTGCCAATGGCAGGCAGGGCAACAGGGCATCGATGTACTGGTCCATCACGAGGTGCTTGAGCTACGCAAGGTCGACGACCAGTGGCAGGCCTGGGACGGTGAGCAGTTACTGGTCAGCGCGCCGGTGGTGGTGTTAGCGGGTGCCGCCGAGGTCAAGCGCTTTGCCGCCAGCGCCGAGCTGCCCCTCAAGCGCATTCGCGGGCAGATCACCCGGCTGCCACAGACGGTAGCGAGTCAACAACTGGCGACCGTGGTGTGTGCCGAAGGTTATGTCGCACCGCCGCGCCTGGGTGAGCACACCCTGGGGGCCAGTTTCGACTTCAAGAGCGATGACCTGACGCCCAGCGCCGCCGAGCACGCCGGCAACCTGGCGCTGCTGCGGGAGATTTCCCCGGATCTGGCGCAGCGCCTGCAGGCCGACACCCTCGCCCCCGAAACCCTCGAAGGGCGCGCCGCCTTTCGCTGCACCAGCCCGGACTATTTGCCCATCGTCGGGCCACTGGCCGACCAGCCGGCGTTTGCCCAGGCCTATGACGCCCTGCGCAAGGATGCCCGCCACACACCAGACGTTGCCTGCCCATGGCTGGACGGCCTGTACGTCAACAGCGGCCATGGCTCACGGGGCCTGATCACCGCGCCGTTGTCCGGCGAACTGCTGGCGGCGTGGCTGGACAATGAACCGCTGCCCTTGCCCAGAAACGTGGCCGAGGCCTGTCATCCGAATCGATTCGCCATACGGGCGCTGATTCGCAGCAATGTCGCAAAAGCGCAAAAGTAATCTGTCGCGTACCGCCCCCCAAGCACAAGCGCCACAGCCCGCCGAGCAAGCTCCGCGAGGCTGCGGCCATTTGCCTTATAACGGATTGTTCTAAAACTCCCTGAATGCACTCGGGTCAGTCTCTGGGTGCCCGCCATTTTGTCGTGATGCACTTTTATCCCTCCCCAACGGAAAAACCGGTAAGGAATTTATGTGCGGATTAGCTGGAGAATTACGTTTCGATCACCAACCTGCCGACCTGGCAGCGGTGGAACGGATCACCCATCACTTGGCCCCTCGCGGACCTGACGCGTGGGGCTTCCATGCCCAAGGGCCCATTGCCCTGGGCCATAGACGCCTGAAAATCATGGACCTGTCGGACGGCTCCGCCCAACCGATGGTCGACGCCCAATTGGGCCTGTCCCTGGCGTTCAACGGTGCAATCTATAACTTCCCGGAGCTGCGCGCCGAACTCGAAGCACTGGGCTATGCGTTCTATTCCGCGGGCGACACAGAAGTGTTGCTCAAGGGCTATCACGCCTGGGGTGAAGCGCTGCTGCCCAAGCTCAATGGCATGTTCGCCTTCGCCATCTGGGAACGTGATGCCCAGCGCCTGTTCATCGCCCGCGATCGCCTCGGGGTGAAGCCGCTGTACCTGTCGCGCACCGGCCAGCGCCTGCGTTTCGCCTCGGCCTTGCCCGCGTTGCTCAAGGGTGGCGATATCAACCCGATCCTTGATCCGGTTGCGCTCAACCACTACCTGAACTTCCATGCCGTGGTGCCTGCACCGCGCACCCTGTTGGCGGGCATTGAAAAGTTGCCGCCGGCCAGTTGGATGCGCATCGACGCAGATGGCAAGACCGAACAGAAAACCTGGTGGACCCTGCCCTACGGCCCCCACGCCGACGAAGCCAACCTCACTCTGGAAGACTGGACAGACCGTGTCCTCGACAGCACCCGCGAAGCCGTGGCCATTCGTCAACGGGCGGCAGTGGATGTCGGTGTGCTGCTCTCGGGCGGTGTCGATTCCAGCATGCTGGTAGGCCTGTTGCGAGAAGTCGGTGTGCAGGACTTGTCGACCTTCTCCATCGGCTTCGAAGACGCCGGTGGCGAGCGTGGCGACGAGTTCCAGTATTCGGACTTGATCGCCAAGCATTACGGCACCCGTCACCACCAATTGCGCATCGCCGAAAGCGAGATCATCGAGCAATTGCCGGCTGCCTTCCGCGCCATGAGCGAGCCGATGGTCAGCCATGACTGCATCGCCTTCTACCTCCTGTCTCGGGAAGTGGCCAAGCATTGCAAGGTGGTACAGAGCGGCCAAGGCGCCGATGAACTGTTCGCCGGTTACCACTGGTACCCGCAGGTGGATGGCGCCAGCGACCCGTATGGCGCCTATCGCGATGCGTTTTTCGACCGTAGCTACGATGACTACGCTGCCACCGTCACGCCGAAATGGCTGACGGCCAATGACGCCGCTGGCGACTTCGTGCGCGAACATTTCGCCCAGCCCGGCGCCGACGCGGCTGTGGATAAAGCCCTACGCCTGGACAGCACGGTGATGCTGGTGGATGACCCGGTCAAGCGCGTAGACAACATGACCATGGCCTGGGGTCTGGAGGCGCGCACGCCGTTTCTCGACTATCGCCTGGTGGAGTTGTCGGCCCGTGTGCCGGGTAAATTCAAACTGCCGGACGGCGGCAAGCAAGTGCTCAAGGAAGCCGCGCGACGGGTGATTCCCAGCGAAGTCATCGACCGCAAGAAAGGCTACTTTCCGGTGCCCGGCCTCAAGCACTTGCAGGGCGATACCTTGAACTGGGTGCGCGATCTGCTGCTGGACCCAAGCCAGGATCGCGGCCTGTTCAACCCCGCAATGCTTGACCGCTTGCTCACCGACCCCCAAGGCCAATTGACCCCGTTGCGCGGCTCCAAGCTGTGGCAACTGGCGGCGCTGAACTTGTGGCTCAGCGAACAAGGAATCTGATTCATGAAACCTCATGCCACGGCTTACAGCCAACGCTTGCTGCGGGGCCAGGCGCCCTCCTATGAGCGCCTGCAAGCCCGCTTCGCCGAAGATGGCAGCGAACTGGGCCCCGAGCCTGTCGCCGTGCACTGCGGCTGGGGCCGGCTGTTGATCGGCCACACTTTTCCCGACCCGGCGAGCCTGGCCCTGGAGTTGCTCAACGAGCAGCCTGGGGAACGGGATATCGCCCTGTATGTGGCGGCGCCCCAGCAAATTCTGGGGATTGATCCCCAGCAGTTGTTTCTTGATCCCTCCGACACCCTGCGCCTGTGGTTTAGCGACTACCGCCCGGCGACCAGGGTATTTCGCGGTTTTCGCATTCGCCGCGTGCAGAGCGAGACGGATTGGCAGGCAGTCAATCAGCTGTACCAGGGCCGCGGCATGTTGCCGGTGGCCCCGGCGTTGCTGACCCCACGTCATCAAGGCGGGCCGGTGTACTGGCTGGCAGAGGATGAGGACAGCGGCGCAGTGATCGGCAGCGTCATGGGCCTCAATCACCAGAAAGCCTTTCACGATCCGGAAAACGGCTGCAGCCTCTGGTGCCTGGCAGTGGACCCGCAATGTACCCGGCCCGGGGTCGGCGAAGTGCTGGTGCGCCATCTCATCGAACACTTTATGAGCCGTGGGCTGAGTTACCTTGACCTGTCGGTATTGCACGATAACCGTCAAGCGAAAAGCCTCTACGCCAAGCTCGGCTTTCGGGTGCTGACCACCTTCGCCATCAAACGCAAAAACGGCATCAATCAGCCGCTGTTCCTCGGGCCGGGGCCACAAGCGGGGTTCAATCCCTATGCGCGGATCATCGTCGAGGAGGCCCATCGGCGCGGAATTGATGTGCAAGTAGACGATGCCGATGCGGGCCTGTTCACCCTGAGCCATGGCGGGCGCCGGGTACGCTGCCGGGAGTCTTTGAGCGACCTGACCAGCGCCGTCAGCATGACCTTGTGCCAGGACAAGAGCCTGACCCATAAGGTGCTCAAGGCCGCGGGGCTTAACCTGCCGGCGCAACAGTTGGCGGGGAGTGTCGACGAGAATCTGGAGTTTCTCGACGAACACCGGCGCATCGTGGTCAAGCCGCTGGATGGCGAACAGGGCCAAGGCGTGGCGGTGGACTTGCAGACTATCGAAGAGGTGCAGAAAGCCATTGAAGCGGCGCGCCAGTTCGATGGTCGGGTGTTGCTGGAAAGCTTCCACGAAGGCCTGGACCTGCGCATTGTAGTGATCGGTTTTGACGTGGTGGCTGCCGCGATTCGCCGCCCGGCAGAAGTGATCGGCGACGGCCAACATACCATCGGCGCCTTGATCGAAGCCCAGAGCCGGCGACGCCAGGCCGCCACCGACGGCGAAAGCAAAATCCCGGTGGATGACGAAACCCAACGCACCCTTGATGCCGCAGGCTACGACTACAGCAGCATCCTGCCGCCCGGCCAACACCTGGCGGTGCGCCGTACCGCCAACCTGCACACCGGCGGTTGCCTGGAAGATGTGACCGCCATTTTGCACCCTACCCTGGTGGATGCCGCCGTGCGCGCTGCACGAGCCCTGGACATTCCCGTGGTCGGGCTCGATCTGATGGTGCTGGCGGCTGACCAGCCGGAATACGTATTTATCGAAGCTAACGAACGCGCGGGCCTGGCAAATCATGAACCGCAGCCGACGGCTGAGAAGTTTGTGGATTTGTTGTTCCCCCATAGTCAGCCTTCAAGCTGAGCTGATCCGAACCCAAGGAGTCTTTATGACCCGAACCATCCCCGAACCGGATCTCAACTACCTGCAAAAAGTGCTGTTGGAAATGCTCGCCATTCCCAGCCCTACCGGATTTACCGACACCATCGTGCGCTACGTCGCCGAGCGTCTTGAGGAGCTGGGCATTCCCTTTGAAATGACCCGCCGCGGGACCATTCGCGCCACCCTCAAGGGCCAGAAAAACAGCCCCGACCGCGCCGTGTCCGCGCACCTGGACACCATCGGCGCCGCCGTGCGGGCGATCAAGGACAATGGCCGCCTGACGCTGGCACCAGTAGGCTGCTGGTCCAGCCGCTTTGCCGAAGGCAGCCGCGTCAGCCTGTTTACCGACAACGGTGTGATACGCGGCAGCGTGTTACCGCTGATGGCTTCCGGGCATGCGTTCAACACCGCCGTGGATGAAATGCCCATCAGTTGGGACCACATCGAATTGCGCCTGGACGCCTACTGCGCCACCCGGGCCGATTGCGATTCGCTGGGGGTCAGCATCGGCGATTTCGTCGCCTTCGATCCATTGCCGGAATTTACCGAGAGCGGTCACATCAGCGCCCGCCACCTGGACGACAAGGCCGGTGTCGCAGCACTGCTGGCCGCCCTCAAGGCCATCGTCGACAGCGGCGAACCGTTGCTGATCGACTGCCATCCATTGTTCACCATCACCGAAGAAACCGGCAGTGGTGCGGCGGCGGCATTACCTTGGGATGTCAGCGAATTCGTCGGTATCGACATCGCCCCGGTCGCGCCAGGGCAACACTCCAGCGAACATGCGGTGAGCGTGGCCATGCAGGATTCCGGCGGGCCGTATGACTATCACCTGTCCCGGCATTTGCTGCGCCTGGCGTCGGACAACGAACTGCCGGTGCGTCGCGACCTGTTCCGCTACTACTTCAGCGATGCCCATTCGGCGGTGACTGCCGGCCACGATATCCGCACCGCCCTGTTGGCATTCGGCTGCGACGCCACTCATGGTTATGAGCGCACCCATATCGACAGCCTGGCGGCGTTGAGTCGCCTGCTGGGCGCCTACATCCTCAGCCCGCCGGTATTTGCCAGCGACGCGCAACCGGCCCAAGGGTCCCTGGACCGCTTCAGCCATCAACTGGAACACGAGACACAGATGGAGAGCGACACCAGAGTGCCGTCGGTGGATAGTTTGGTCGGTCAAAAGTCCTGATACTGGCAACAATGATCCCGGCGCAGTAGCATCGCCGGGATTCCTGAACCGAGGCTTGTATGCTGATCCCCTACGACCAACTTGAAGTCGACACCCTGACACGCCTCATCGAAGACTTCGTCACCCGCGACGGCACCGACAATGGCGATGACACGCCCCTGGAAACCCGTGTATTGCGGGTGCGCCAAGCGCTGACCAAAGGCCAGGCACTGATCATCTTCGACCCCGAGAGTGAGCAATGCCAGTTGATGCTCAAGCACGATGTGCCCAAGCATTTGTTTGACTAGGGATTGGACTCCGGTAACAGACAAATGACGATTTTTTTGACATCGCACACGAGCGAGCTTTTGTGGCGAGCGGGCTTGCCCGCTCGCCACAGGGTAATGGCTTGACCTGCACTATCATCCCTTCGCCGACTGGGCCTTCGCTCGCATCTTGTCCGCCATCACCGTCATCTCGTTATAGAGCAACTGCGGGTTCTTCTGCTTCAACGCCCAGGCCATCCGGCCCTGCTCATGAGGCAGGATCATGAATTCACCCTCGGCCACCTGCTGATAGATGTAGTCGGCAATCTCGGCGGCGCTGATAGGCGAGCTTTCCAGCAGTTTGCCCACCTGGGCTTTCATCGCCGGGGTCGGCCCACGGAAGGAGTCCAGCAGGTTGGTCTGGAAGAACGACGGGCATACCACGTGTACGCCAACTTCCTGTTGCTTGAGTTCCACCAGCAGGCTCTCCGACAACGCCACCACACCGGCCTTGGCCACGTTGTAGTTGCTCATGGCTGGGCCTTGCATCAGCGCTGCCATGGAAGCGATGTTGATGATGCGGCCCTTGCTCTTTTCCAGCAGCGGCAGGAACGCCTTGCAGCCCTTGACCACGCCCATCAGGTTGATTGCGATCTGCCAGTCCCAGTCTTCCAGGGACAGTTCGCTGAAGAAACCGCCAGAGGCCACACCGGCGTTATTGACGATCACATCGATACCGCCCAGCTTCTCTTCACAAGCCTGTGCGAAAGCCGTCAGTTGGCTGTAGTCGCGCACATCGCAGCGCTGGATAAAACCATCACCACCGACCTCACGTACCCGCTTCAGGGTTTCTTGCAGGCCCGGCTCGCTGACATCCGACAAGGCCAACTGCCAACCCTCGCGGGCCCAACGCAGCGCGATTTCGCGTCCCAGGCCAGACCCGGCGCCAGTGATCATCATGCGATTTTGCATAGGAAATAGCCTTGTGGTTCACAGAAGAAGTGAGCCGCAGTGTAGCGAAGGTCTTTAGTGCACCCACGCACCATCAGAGTGCTGAATGCCACGGGCAAACCGCGGGGCGGGTCGCTGGCCTGGAAATGATGGAAGTTCAATCTTTTTAAACGTGGCAAACGCCACTACTACAACGTTAAAAGAAATAAGCCACCCACCAAAAAGCTTTAAAAAAAAAGGGAATTTTCTGCTGAGCGCGACAGTCGGAGTTATTAAGGCGTCCGAATTAAAGTGTCGGGCTTATGACTTAACAACCAGGTCTTTTCAGAAGACTAATAAGGAAAACAAAATATGAGCCTCATTCTTATCATTATTCTGATCCTCCTGCTGGTCGGCGGTCTGCCAGTGTTCCCTCACTCCCGCAACTGGGGTTATGGGCCATCGGGTATTCTCGGTACCGTATTGGTAGTGCTGCTGATTCTGTTGTTGCTCGGCAAGATATAAAGCGGCTACACACTGAAAAATATGTAAAAAAAGAGGCCTTGAAGAAGGCCTCTTTTTTATTCGCCGTTATTTAGTCCGGCATACCGTCTACTACACCTGCAGTGTTATCCAGCAGGCTCTTGGTAGCGGTCTGCAGGAACGCTTCAAGTTTCTGCTTGAGCTGTGCCTCATCAGGCGACTCAGGAATCACTTTGCCGGTGGGGTTGGCGCCCAGTTCGTACTGCCACAGTTTGGGCGGCATTTCCTTGGGCAGGACCAGTACTCGGTCAGCGGTGAGCAAGGCCACGGTCTGGTCGCTGCCCGAAGGCTTGATCACGCCAAAGCCCTTGTCGCCTTCCGGCAAGTTGAGCAAGTCACGGCCCCAGCACTGGTGACGGGTTTCACCGCCCAGGCGGCCCATGATAGTTGGCACGATGTCGATCTGCGTACCCACGGTGTGGTCAAGCTCGCCGAACTTTTCCTGCATGCCCGGCGCGATCATCAGCATCGGCACGTTGAAGCGACCCAAGTCCATTTCGGTGATCTGCTGCTCGTTGCCGAAGCCATGGTCGCCGACGATGACGAACAAGGTTTCCTTGAAGTAAGGCTCCTTGCGGGCCTTTTCAAAGAACTGGCCCAGGGCCCAGTCGGAGTAGCGCATGGCCGTCAAATGGTCGTTGAGGCTGCCACGGTCGGTGACCTTGTCGACCGGCAATGGCGTCGGCAAGGCGTACGGCGTGTGGTTGGACAGCGTTTGCAGCAACGCATAGAACGGCTTGCCGCCTTCGCGGGCCTTCAACTCTTCCAGTCCACGGTTGAACATGTCCTGGTCAGACACGCCCCAGGTCGGATCGGAAAATACCGGATCGACATAGTCATTGCGGCCGATAAAGTTGGTCATGCCCTGGTTGCTGAAGAAGCCCGACTGGTTGTCCCAGGCGAAGTCGCCGTTGTAGACATACACGTCTTCGAAATCGCGGACGCTGAGCAATTGCGGCAGGCCGGACAGCTTATGGCTGCCTTCCGGAGTCTGCATCAGGTATTCAAAGCCTGGCAGGTTCGGGAAGCAGGCCATAGTGGCGAACATGCCCTGGTGGGTATGGGTGCCGTTGGAGAAGAAGCGGTCGAACAGCAGGCCTTCCTTGGACAGCTTGTCGAAGTACGGCGTGACATTGCCCTGACGACCGAGGGCGCCCACCGAGTGACCGGCGAAGCTTTCCATCAGGATCACAACGACGTTCTTGATTGGCAGGGTTTTCTCGGCCGGTGGCGTGAAATCACGGCGCACTGCGGCGGTGTCGGCGTCTACCAGTTTCTCGTCTGGCATCACCAGCATGTCCCGCACAGTCTGCGTGGCCAGGGGTTGTTCCAGAGTGGCCTTCCAAACGTTGGTGCGATGCTCGGAGAATCGCGCCTTGGCCGCGGCAATCAGCGACAAGGTGCCGTTGAGGCCCAACTGGTTGGCGAAGTTCGAATCGGTGGTGTAGACATCACCCCAACGTAGCGGCGGGCCCTGGCGCAGCGTGCCACGGGCGGCAACCACGGCAATCAGCAGGCAGACCACGAACACGCCAATGCGGGTGTACCACGGCGCCACTTGGCGGGTGCCGACCGTGCCACCGCTGAACGGGCCACGAGGCCGGGTGGCGCGATCGGCGCCCTTGAAGGCGATGTTCAGGATCAGCGTACCCAAGGCCAAGGCCAGCAGGTAACGCACCACTGGGAAACCGTACCAGAGCATGCTCATCACGGTTTTCGGGTCTTCTTTCACGTACTGGAACACCAGGCCGTTGAGGCGCTGGTGAAACTCGCGGTAGAAGTCCATCTCCATCAGGCCCAGGAACAGGGCGATGCTGGAAGCGACGGTCAGCCAGAACCGGAAGAAGCCGCGAGCGGCCATGGCCCGCACACTGAACAGCGCCAGAATCAGCGGGATACTCAGGTATACCACCAGGCGCAGGTCCAGGCGCAGGCCGTTGGCGAATGCTTCGAGGAAGGTCGAGGCTGGCGTGTCGAGGATCATCTCGCGGTTGTACACCAGCAGCGCCAGGCGCAGCAGGGAGAACATCACCATCATGACCAGAGCGCAAAGCAGCGTGTAAGCCAGATGGGATTTGACGGTCGGTTGCAGCAAGCGATTAGAAGCTCGCTGCTGACTCAGGGCGTCCGGGTTTGCCATGTCGTTTCAGGACCCATTGGAAGTTTAAGTTGCGAAAAAATGCAGCGGCGTACAGCCCTCGCCCATACCAATCGAGGTTGAGCACTGACGCGGGGGGGCAAATGGTGCCCGATCAACAGCGTCTACGCCATTGATTACTGACCGCGTTCTACTTTTCCACCGTTGCAGATGCCAACTTAGAGCCTTGGCAGAGGAAATAAAGCCGGCGAATTGTCTTGGATAGAATGTGAAAATTTTGTACAGCGAATATCTCGATACACAAAAAACTGCTCAGGCTTTATCGTTGAGTCCGACCTGCCTCTGTGGATTGACCCGCATGTTTTATCGCTATCACCCAAGCCCTCTCGGCCCGCTGCTTCTGGCGGCGGACGAACAGGGGCTGCGCGTGTTGTACATGGACATCCACCAGGAGCATGTCCAGGCGCAATGGTCCCCGGCAACGAATGAGCTGGACGAGGTGTGCCGCCAGCTTGATGAGTATTTCGCCCGAAAAAGGGAAGTCTTTGAGCTACCCCTGGCGCCAGTGGGCACGCCGTTCCAGCAGCAGGTCTGGCAAACACTGTTGCTGATTCCTTACGGGCGTACCTGGACTTATGGCGAGCAGGCCCGGCACCTGGACAATCCCAAGGCCATTCGCGCCGTAGGCACTGCCAATGGCGCCAATCCGATTTCCATCATCATTCCCTGCCACAGGGTGGTGGGCAGTGATGGAACGCTGGTGGGGTACGGTGGCGGGATTGAAAACAAGTTGAAACTGCTGGAGCTGGAAGGCAGTTGGTTAATTTGAACAACTCAACCGTATCAAAGCCATTGCCATGACGCGACCGTAGATACTCCGTTCACGGTCAAGCTTTAGCGAGACTGGTGGGGGGGCGACTGGTGCTGGGGGCTGATCTGATGGCAGCGGTGTGGCTGACGTAGCCTCGCTGGGGCTCGACAACTGCTACGGTGATTTTGTGTAGATATTCCCCGTAGCAGCTGTCGAGTGAAACGAGGCTGCGTCCGGCGGCCTGTCTGACACACCGCAAACGCAGCCTCGTTTCACTCGACAGTTGCTACGGGGGGTATTGCAGGGTGATCAGTCAGATCCGCACATTGCCCCGTGGCCCGGCAATCGCCCAGATGATCAAGCCCAACACTGGCAGCAGCAGGATCAACAGGATCCACAGCACTTTTGCCCCGGTACCGGCGCCGCTTTTGAACACGTTGATAATCGCCCAGATATCCAGCGCCAGGATGATCAACCCGATCAGACTATTAAAAGTGGAACCCATGGTGTCGCTCCTATAGTGAGGGCTTGCCTCTTTAGGATAGTTCGCCGTGACTAGGGTTCCGTATTATTTCAGACGTGGACCGCAACCCGCAGGGCTTCCAGGGACGGCTCGCCCTTGATGCCAACCTGGGCACACAATTCCAGCACCCGTGGCACATCGTTGCCATAGACCAGCACCATCTGAATCTCGTCATCGAGCAACTGGCTGAAATTCATCAGCACATAGCCGCCGTTTTCCGGGTTCAGGGCGCTCATCTGGATCTGGATGCGGTTCAGCGCGGTGAGCGCCTCAGTTTTAGCAAGCTGCTTGGGTTTGAGGTTGAACGCCACGCCGGGGCCAAAGGAGGCGACGATCTGGGCGAACAGGTCCTGATAGGTGTCGGCCTGGAACAGCACGGTGTCCGGCAGGCTGCCGACGACAATCCATTCACCCAAGGGAATCGGAAAAGTGTCGTCGTAGTTGATGTCCGGGTTGGCCGCCAGAAACGCCTCAGGATCAGCAAACGCCTGGGCCGCTTCGTCGGCCACTTTTACGACCTCGGTTTCGCTCATGCAGCCGGAGCTGATTTTGTTGATGAGTTCGACGAGTGCGGTTTTCATGGGGCGAATCCTGTGGCTGAGGCTGGTTTTGAGGGCGCGAAGATAACACTGGTCTATGGAGGGCAACAATTCCAGTTTTGGCCGGTATCTACTCATCTGTTGAGGTTGCCGATGGCAGGGGCTTGCCGGCAATGGACTTACAGGCACCGCGCTCACTCAGAAAGCCCGCGTCATCGTTAACGACCATCGCGAGCAAGCTCGCTCCTACAGTGGCAGTCGATCCGCTCTTGCTTTCCACCACTCAGGTCGGCTACCAGGCCGCCGTGCTTTTGATCTTGATCTAAGGCGCCCCGTTAACCACGATGGCTGAACGCAGGCATTGATCTGTGGGTAAACCGGCAGGACGCCGGTTTAGCCGCGCTGGGCCAGGGATGGCCCATCGCGGCGGCCCACGGAGCAATGCCGGAGAGAGGGCATGCCGAGCCCTAGCGAGGCACCAAGTGGTGGGGCAAGAGCGCTTTGGTTACTTTGCCGCTTTTGCAAAGTGACACGCCGTAAGGGCGTAACCCTAAGCCGCCCTGACCAAAATAACGGATATGTACCCAACCCAACCCAACCCAACCTACCCACATGTTGACCGTGCAAGACATTACGTCCCGCCGCGCCTACACCAGTTTTTGCAACTGCGCCGCCGTATCCACTGCGCCCATGGTCTGGGCCGCGGCCAGCGCGGTAACGCCCTGGGCGTCCGTTACCTTGGGGTTGGCGCCCTTGGAGATCAAGTAATCCACCATCTCGGTGCGATTGAACATCGCTGCCATCATCAACGCAGTACGACCATCGACGGATGCGCCTTCAACCTGGGCACCGCCTTCGATCAGCGCCTTGACCACGTCCAGGTTGCCCTTGAACGCCGCACCAGCAATCGGCAACTGGTTCTTGTCGTTGGCAATCTGCGGATCGGCCTTGAATTCCAGCAGCACTTTCACCGCATCGGCGTGGCCGTGGTAGGCGGACAGCATCAACAAGGTGTCGCCATTGTGGTTACGCAGATTGGCCGGCAAGCCCTTGGCCAGCAGTGCCGCGAGCAAGGCTGCATCGCCCTTGCGCGCCACGTCGAAGACCTGCTCGGCAAACTCGGCAGCTTCTTCTTCGGTCATTTGTTTGGCTTGGTCTGTCATCTGTGGCTCCTTGTTCGGCATTTCGTAAGGCGCTCAGTTTCCCGAGCGCCGCCAAACCTGTCACCCCTTTTTTCCTCACCGCGACCATAGGCACAATCAATAGCGAAACTTGCCTGCCTGGATATCCACAAGCATGTCGCCAGTCACGGGCACATAGGTATCGGAGCCCGGCAGCCAGGCGTACAGCGGATCGTCACCGACCTTGGCCGGGTCGAACGCTTCTTCCTTGAGCCGCACCTTCTGGTATTTAAAGGTGCCGGTGGTTTCCATTGTCACCTTGATCCGTAGGAACAACGGCACGGCATAGGACGGCAGTTGGCCATGGGCAAACTGCAATAACGCCCGCATGTCCAGAGCCGCCAGGGATTCAGACGGGGTAATCGCCGCCATCCCGGCCCGGCCGTTGGTGTTGTGGATCTCGACGCCATAAGCGACCGCTTCGGCGATCTGCGGGTGTTGCATGAAGATATTTTCCACTTCGGTGGTGGAGACGTTTTCGCCTTTCCAGCGGTAGGTGTCCCCGAGGCGGTCGACAAATTGCGCATGGCCGAAACCGATGCTGCGCAACAGATCACCGGTGTTGAAATAGCAATCGCCCTTTTCAAACACATCGCTGAGCACCACCTTGCGGTTCTTCTCGGGGTCGGTGTAGCCATCGAAGGGTGCCTTGTCGTCGATCCTGGCCAGCAGCAGGCCCTGGCCGCCCTTCTGCACTTCGCGCATGAAGCCGTTGCTGCCGCGAATTGGCTCACCGGTGTCATGGGCGTAGTCCACGAGCGCCCAGTGCATCAGGGAAAAACCGATGGTGTTATCGAAATTCAACACATTGGTGAAGCCGATATTGCCGTCGCTGGCGGCATACAGTTCGCAGATGTGATCGACACCGAAACGCTCCTTGAATTGTGCCCAGACCCCAGGGCGCAGGCCGTTGCCGATCATTTTCACCACGCGGTTGTCCCGGTCGTGCACGCTGGGCGGTTGGTCGATCAGGTAACGGCACAGTTCACCGACATATCCCAGGGTCGTGGCGTTGAATTTACGTACATCGTCCCAGAACTGGCTGGCGCTGAACTTGCGGCGGATGGCAAATCCCGACGCCCCGGCTATCGCCGAACCCCAGCACACGCACAAGCCCGTGGCGTGATACAGCGGCAAGGTGCAATACATGACGTCATCGGGCCCCATGTCCAGGGCGATGGTGCCGAAGCTGGCTGAGGATTTCATCCAGCGTCCATGCTTGAAGATGCCGGCCTTGGGCAGCCCCGTGGTGCCGGAGGTGTAGATGTAGAAGCAAGGGTCGTTGAAGTAGATCTGCTGGCTGCTGGCCGGATTGCCCACCGAGGCTCCAGCGCTGGCCGCCATCAAGTCGACGTAGCCATCCGGCGCAGGGGCCTGGAACTGCTCGGCGACAAACCAGGTTCGCGCCGGATCAATCGCCACCTGATCGCGCACGGCCGTGTAGGCCGCGACCAGTTCCGCCCCCACGACAATGGCCACCGGTTTGACCAGGTTCAGGCTGTGTACCAGCACCGCGTGGGTTTGTGCGGTGTTGAGCATGGCGCAAATGCCGCCGACCTTGGCCACGGCCAGCACGGTCAACAACAGTTCCGGACGGTTTTCAATAAACAGCGCCACCACGTCGCCCTTGCCGATGCCCTGTTCCAGCAGATAATGGGCAATGCGGTTGGCTTGCTGGTTGGCCTCGGTGTAGCTGAGCACCCGGTCGCCATACAGCAACGCGGCGCCATTGGGGTTGCGCAGGGTGGCCTGTTCGAAGGTGAAGCCCAGCCCGCAAGGCTGGTTGGGGTCGGTGATGTTGGCGACGCGGATGCCGCGTACCAGCCTTGGCAAGGCCCGGACGATAGTGGGCACCTTACGCAACATCATGCCCCAGGTAATCATGTCACTTTGCTGATGGCTCATGAGCGGGAACGTCCTTTTTCTTATTATTCGTATGATCCTTGGCCATCCATCCCCTGTAGGACTAACGATGAATGGCTTGCAGGAAAATACGCCAACCATTCTTTGGCTGTACACGCAGGATTTGAAAAGTTTTGTATCCCGGATCAGCGGGAGACGATAAAGGGAATTTATACAGCCATTGAGTGGTCGGTATGGATGTCCTGCCTTGTCCGGCAACGGCAAAATCCCCGCCTGGACAAAGCAAAATGCAGGATGCACGATGGCCATTCATGCAGATTGCACGAATCCAAAAATAGGGAAAACTTACAACACGTTGATTTATAACGACTTTTAGAAAAACAGAATACTGGCACAATCACTGCACCTATCACTCCACGCTTGCCAATCATGAGCTAACGGAGCTGATAGACATGAGCCTGATCCAAGATAAGTTTTCTTCTGTGTTCTCCAATTTCGACGTCACCACCCAGGCCCGTCCTGACGGTGGCATCCTGCTGACCCTGCGCAACAGCGAAGGCAAGCAAATCAAGCGCTCGATTTCTTATCAGCAGTTGCACACGGCCGATCAACTGACGTGGGTCATCAGCGCCATCCGTCGTGACCTGGCCGAACAAGCCAGCGAACTGCCGCAGATTTCGATGTTGCAAAGCCAGCACCGCTTTGCCCTGCCGACCTACCACTCGGCATAAGCGCACGTTTCATTTATCGGGTCGTGATGCCGCCGTGCATCACGGCCCGTTTTTTTTACCGCATTATTTGCAATAGATGTTTCGCAGATGAAACTTGACCGTTGCCGGTGAGGCAGTGGTCAGAAGCGTCAGTCGTCCAGACGCGGGAAACCATTGGCGATATCGTCGCCAGTCAAGAGCTCACCCCCACCTTCGGCGCCCCTGAACAGGCGGATCGCCACGAATCGCGGTTCCTCGCCCATATCGAACCAGCAAGCCGTCCCGGCGGGTACACAAATCAGGTCGTTTTTCTCACACAGCACGGCATAGACGTAGTCACCGATGTGCAAACTGAACAGCCCACGGCCCGCAGCGAAAAGACGGACTTCGTCGACACCATGGCGGTGTTCGTCGAGGAACCGCGCGCGAATTTCGGCTTTTTGCGGATCATCGCTGTTGACGCTGAGCACACCCACCGAGGTGTAGCCGCCCTTGGTCATCAGCGTGTCGATCTGTGCCTTGTACGCCGAAATCACGTCGACCTCGCTGGCGCCCGCCTCGATCCTGGTAGCGGCTTGCCAACGCTCAAAACCCACGCCCTGCTCGGCCAGCGTGGATGCGATATCGTCGAAATGGGTCAGCACCTTGTTCGGCGTATCCGGGGTACTGATGTGGTAAACGAAAAGACTGCTCATGAAAGGGTTCCTCGGTCGGCACCACCGTTCGGCATTTCAAGGTCCGGTCGGGCGGTATAAATCATTAGGCGCAAGGCTGCTTCTTGATCACCACGGCTCATGACTGCTCCTCTGGCAATCGAACAGCCATGATCACAGCGGCCGCGAGGGCCGCGAGGCTGGCAATACTGAAAGTCAGGGTCGGCCCCAGCAGGTTCCAGCTATACCCCGAATACAAGGCGCCCACCGCGCCTCCGGTGCCGGCAAGAGCGGCATACAGCGCCTGTCCCTGGCCTTGCTGGCGAGCGCCGAAGCTACGCTGGACGAACTGAATGGCAGCAGCATGAAAACTGCCGAAAGTAGCGGCGTGCAAGACCTGGGCAAACAGCAGCACCCAGAAAAACTCGGCAAACGAACCCAGCAACAGCCAGCGCATCGCCGCCAGCAAAAAACTGGCGATCAGCACCCGGCGCACCGAGAAGCGCGTCAGAATCCGGCTCATGGCCATGAACATCAACACTTCCGCCACCACCCCCAGGGCCCAGAGCAGGCCGATCACGCCACGGCTGTAGCCAAGATGTTCAAGGTGCAGGGTCAGGAAGGTGTAATACGGGCCGTGGCTCATTTGCATTAGCGCGACGCAGGCATAAAACGCCATTACGCCGGGGCTGCTTAGTTGGCGCAAGAAGCCATCGGCGGCCAGGCGATTGCCCTGGGTCGACGGTTGGGCATTGGGCACCCATAGGCTGGCACCGATGATGCCCGCCATGATCACCGCGATCGCCACCGGGTAAATGTCCAGGCTCAAGGCCTCGAATAGGCGACCCAGGGCCACCACGGCCAGGATAAAACCGATGGAGCCCCACAGGCGGATCTGGCTGTAGCGCGAGGTCTGGCCTTGCAAATGCGCCAGGGTAATCACTTCAAACTGCGGCAGCACCGCATGCCAGAAGAAAGCGTGCAAGGCCATGACCAGCGCCAGCCAGGCGTAAGACTTGCTGATGAAGATCAGCGAAAAGCTCAACAGGGTGCAGACTGCGCCAAACCGCACGATGGCCAGGCGCCGGCCCGTGTAGTCCCCCAGCCAGCCCCAGATATTGGGCGCCACGCAGCGCATCAGCATGGGGATAGCTACCAACTCGCCGATGCGCGCGCTGGAAAACCCGAGGTGATCGAAATACAGCGCCAGGAATGGCGCTGTCGATCCGAGCAGGGCGAAATAGAACAGGTAAAAGCTGGAGAGCCGCCAGTACGCAAGCGCTGCCACGGCCGTCAGACCGTCACAACTGACCCAACACCGGGGTGCTCACACGCACATCGGCATTTTGCCCGCGATGGCGCAGCAGATGATCCATCAGCACGATAGCCATCATTGCTTCGGCAATCGGCGTGGCACGGATGCCGACACATGGGTCATGGCGACCCTTGGTGATCACGTCCACCGGGTTGCCGTGAACATCAATGGAACGCCCCGGCGTGGTGATGCTCGACGTTGGCTTGAGTGCCAGGTGCGCAACGATGGGCTGGCCGGAGGAAATGCCGCCGAGAATACCGCCAGCGTTGTTGCTGACAAACCCTTCAGGCGTCAGTTCGTCGCGGTGCTCGGTGCCACGCTGGGCAACACTGGCGAAACCGGCGCCGATTTCCACGCCCTTGACCGCGTTGATGCTCATCAGCGCATGGGCCAGTTCGGCGTCCAGGCGGTCGAAGATCGGCTCGCCCAGGCCCGGCATCACGCCTTCGGCGACTACGGTGATCTTGGCGCCGACGGAATCCTGATCCCGGCGCAATTGGTCCATGTAGGCTTCCAGCTCCGGCACTTTGTCTGGGTCGGGGCTGAAGAAGGCGTTTTCTTCAACGCTGTCCCAAGTCTTGAACGGGATTTCGATCGGGCCGAGCTGGCTCATGTAGCCGCGAATGACGATGCCCTGGGTGGCCAGGTATTTCTTGGCAATGGCGCCGGCTGCGACGCGCATGGCGGTTTCCCGCGCCGAACTGCGACCGCCACCACGGTAATCGCGCTCACCGTATTTGTGATGGTAGGTGTAGTCGGCATGGGACGGGCGGAACAGGTCCTTGATAGCCGAGTAGTCCTTGGACTTCTGGTCGGTGTTGCGGATCAACAGGCCGATGGCACAACCGGTGGTGCGGCCCTCGAACACACCGGAGAGGATTTCGACTTCGTCGGGCTCCTGGCGCTGGGTAGTGTGGCGGCTGGTGCCGGGCTTGCGGCGATCCAGATCGCGCTGCAGGTCTTCCAGGGACAGCTCAAGACCCGGCGGGCAGCCGTCGACAATGGCGACCAACGCCGGGCCATGGCTTTCGCCAGCGGTGGTGACAGTGAACAGCTTGCCGTAGGTATTGCCGGACATGCAGGGCGCTCCGTGAAATCAGCTGAAATAACTCAACCGTGATAACTAAGCGCGCCAGTATACGCAGGCTCTCTCAGTAGTTCATCCTCGAAACCTTACCGGTAGACGTTGGTCCAACCGGCACCTTCCTCATGATGGCGCGATGATGCTTCGAGTCTTGCTCTTGACCCTCACCCTGTTTTCCAGCCTTGGCTTCGCCGCCTCCCCTGTCGTGCTGCAACGGCCCATCAGCCTGGACACCGGCAGCGGCGAGCTGTTCGGCTCGCTGTTGCTGCCCAAATCCGACAGCCCGGTGCCCGTGGTACTGATCATTGCCGGCTCAGGGCCCACCGACCGCAACGGCAACAGCGCCGATGGCGCACGTAACGACAGCCTCAAACGCCTGGCGTGGGTGCTGGCCAAACACAACATCGCCAGCGTGCGCTATGACAAGCGCGGTGTGGCCGCCAGCCTCGCGGCAACACCCGATGAGCGCAACCTGACCTTGGACGCCTACGTGGCCGACGCCGTCGCCTGGGGCAAACTGCTGAAAACCGACCCGCGCCTGGGGCCGCTGATTGTACTGGGCCACAGCGAAGGCGCATTGGTGGCCGCCCTCGCCGCCCCGCAACTGAATCCCGCCGGGGTGATTTCCCTGTCCGGCAGCGCCCGCCCGGTGGACCAGGTGATCCGCCAGCAACTGGCTGACCATCTGCCCCCGGCCCTGTTGCTGCGCAGCAACCAGATTCTCGACCACCTCAAGTCCGGCCAGGTGGACGCCGATGTACCCGGCCCGCTTGAGGGCATTTTCCGTCCCAGCGTGCAGCCTTATCTGATCAGCCTGTTCCGCGCCGATCCTTCGGCCGCGTTTGCCAAGCTGACGATGCCGGCCCTGATCATCCAGGGCACCAACGACCTGCAAGTGGGCGTGGCTGACGCGCAGAAGCTCAAGGCGTCCAAACCGGATGCCGAGCTGACAGTGATCGAAGGCATGAACCATGTGATGCGTATCGTCCCCAACGATGTGAAACAGCAATTGGCCTCCTACAACAACCCGCAATTGCCTCTCGCTGCTGAGCTGGGTACCCGCCTGATTCGCTTTATCGACGGACTTCGCCCCAGTTAAGCGAGCATTTGCCCTCCAGTCCTGAATAAAGCGGCCGATAAGCACAGGGTCAACAGCAAAAAGACTGTCGACTCGCAGGGGCTTGGACAGGATCGCACCGAATGACGAACACCGACGCAATACCGGAATCTCCCGCCGAAACCCCCGCTGAAACCGAAGCCGCCGCAGCGGCTGCGCTGCCGTGGGCGGAGGTTCAGGCCGAACACTTCAAGATGCTGCGCCTGGCGCCCTTGGCAACCGATCGCGCCACCGGCGTGCGGCCGTTGCGCTTTGTTCAATTTGGCTACGCCGAACGCAATAACAAGGACCAGAGCCTGCTACGCATGGTCATCCAACTGCCTGGGCAGCGAGTGCGGCGCGAACAGAACCACCTGGATATCTGGGTTGAACACGCCACCCAGCGGGTGCATTTCGGCCCCGGCAACAGCCTGGAGATCGAACCGGCCAACCGTGGCATCGGTCGCTTCCTGGTGGCACAGGGTGTCGCCTGGGCAAAAAAGAAGTGGTCACACTATCGCGTCGACGGTGTCGACCTGGCGAACAAGGATGCGCTGAACGAAGCCACGCGCCTGCGGCGTGATCACTTCCTGCGCATCCAGGGCTTTGATGTGGCCTACGCCGATGTCCAGCATTTGAAGGGCAACGTGCAACCGGGCAAGGTCAGCGACCTGCTGGACAGCTGGAGCACCGAAAAGCTGCAGTTCGTGGAAATCCTCGAAGCGGCGCAGATGCTGCAGCAAGCCGAGCAGAACCTGGCGGAGCAGGAAGTGAGGCTGCGCAAGGAAGAGGAAAAGGTCATCAAGTTCAAGCGAGAAGACAGCGGCTTGCGCTTCACCATTACTTGCCTGGTGGCGTTTACGGTGTTTCAGGCGGGGTTGTTGATCTGGATTGCGACGCATCGCTGACAACTGATTCGCACTGAAGAAATTGAGTTGAATATGGGGCTGCGGGCAGAGGCTGGGCTGGGTACATATCCGTTATTTTGGTCAGGGCGGCTTGGGGTTACGCCCTGACCAAAATAACGGATATGTACTCAATTGCCAGATCCTGCCTCACCATTGACTGCCCCATCGCTATCGCAGGCAAGCCACACATTTTGTGTCCCGATTCCTACAGTGAGCAAGGTTAAACCCTTGAGGCAAACACCGCCTGATGCTGCCGGCACTGTTCGGCGGTGAGCATAAACACCCCATGCCCGCCTCGCTTGAAGTCCAGCCAGGCAAAATCTACCTCGGGGTATAGCGCCTCGACATGAACCTGGCTGTTGCCCACCTCGACGATCAACAAGCCTTTCTCGGTCAAATGATCCGCCGCCTCGGCCAGCATGCGCCGTACCAGGTTCAAGCCATCTTCACCACAGGCCAGGCCCAGTTCGGGTTCGTGCTGGTATTCGTCGGGCATGTCGGCGAAGTCTTCGGCATCGACATACGGTGGGTTGGAAACGATCAGGTCAAAACGCTGGCCCGGCAGGCCGTCGAAGCCGTCGCCCTGAACGGTGTAGACCCGTTCATCGACGCCATGACGCTCGATGTTTTGGTTGGCCACTTCCAGCGCTTCGAACGACAAGTCCGCCAGTACCACTTCGGCGTCCTGGAACTCGTAGGCACAGGCAATGCCGATGCAGCCAGAACCGGTGCACAGGTCGAGGATGCGCGCCGGCGGTACGGCGAACCAAGGTTCGAAGCGGTTTTCGATCAGCTCGCCAATCGGCGAACGCGGGATCAGCACTCGCTCATCAACGATAAACGACATGCTGCAAAACCACGCTTCCCCCAACAGGTAGGCGGTGGGAATGCGCTCTTCAATCCGGCGATTGAGCAAGCGCTGCAGATTGACCAGTTCATCCTCTTCCAGGTTGCAGTCCAGATAACTGTCAGCAATTTCCCACGGCAGGTGCAAGGCGCCGAGCACCAGTTGCCGGGCTTCGTCCCAGGCATTGTCGGTGCCATGGCCAAAAAACAGGTCTTCCCCATGGAAACGGCTGACAGCCCAACGGATGTGGTCGCGCAAAGTGCGCAGGCGAGAAGTGATCACGGGGGCAGGCTCCTGGAAAAAACGACTGGCGATTCTAACAGTCTTAAGCTGTACGGACGATGTACGAAAAAACTTCACCGCACGTCGGATTTCATCCGCTTGTGCTTTTTTCTGTGACACAACGCCCCCTCTTGACATGGCTGTAGGCCAACAACGGCGTACCTTACGATGGTAGCGATTCACAGAAGCGCTCAGCCAGAGGACAATGTCGCAAAAGCCCCACTCACAGGAGCCCCAGAATGTCCGTTCCAAAGACGATGTTTCAACTCAGCGGTCGTGGTTACGCACCGGCCAACTTGAGCCACGCGACCCTTGTGATCATCGATGCCCAGAAAGAATATTTGAGCGGCCCCCTTGCCCTGTCGGGCATGGAGGCAGCTGTCGAAAACATCAAACAACTGACGGCTGCGGCACGCAACGCCGGGCGTCCGATTGTCCATGTGCGCCACTTGGGCACTGTGGGCGGTCTGTTCGACCCACAGGGCGAACGCGGTGAATTCATCCCGGGGCTTGAGCCTGAAGGTGAAGAAACCATCATCGGCAAGCTGCTACCCAGCGCCTTCCATGGCACAGCCCTGGAAAAGCGCCTGCAGGACCTCGGCTCCCTGGACCTGATCGTCTGCGGCTTCATGAGCCACTCCAGTGTCAGCACCACCGTGCGCGCAGCGAAGAACCTGGGCTTTCGCTGCACCTTGGTGGAAGATGCCTGCGCCACCCGCGACCTGCCTTACAAGGGCGGCATCCTCAGCGCCGAGCATGTGCAGCAAACCGAGATGGCCATCATGGCCGACAACTTCGCCACACTCGCCTTGACCAAAGATCTGATCTGATCGACCTATCGATGAGCGGTGCAGCCATTGCGGCCCCGCTCATCCGCAAAAAACCTCTCATTTTCTGCAATTGCCTCTGTACCCGGAACAACCTGTCCATCTTCCGGTCGAAGGGCCGATACCCTTGAGGAAAGGTCGGAATGAAGATATCCGATGGTTTTGATGCTCGTCGCTTGCGCCCCAAGGGCCCGAGCAACTGGCGTCTGCGTCTGGGCGCTGGCTTTGCCGCGCTTTTGGCGATGTTGGGCGTGTTGCTGGCGATGGCCGGGGCCGCAAGTCTGTTGGGACACTCACCGGCTCTTGGCGAGCTGAATGCCAGCCCGGGCGGTTCTGCCGTAGTGCTGGTGATTGGCCTGTTGATCCTGTGGTTTGGCGTGTGGTTGTGGCGCCGTTGCCGGCGGCGCATGCGTCAGCCGCTAGAGCTGAGCATCGCCTCGCACTTGATGAAAAAACACGACTAAAAAAACACTGATAGCGTTTTGTCCCGCCTCTGGCACCTCGATTTGGGTAAACTGCCCGCCCTTCGCGGAGGCTGACATGCAAGACGACGATTTTTCCCTGTTCAAAAGCGCGACTCAAGGCATCAAGCCCATCAAGCACGAGCGCGCTGAAACCGGCAAACCCAAGGCCGACCGTGCGCAGATCGCCAAGCTGCGCCAAGCGGCCACGGTGCGTACTGACGCCACCACGGTGGACGGCCTGTCTGATCAGTTCGTCATCGACGTCGGCCCCGAAGATGAGCTGATGTGGGTCCGCGACGGCGTCCAGGAAAGCCAGATGCGCAAGCTCAAGGTTGGCCAGATTCCGTTCGAGGGTAGCCTCGACCTGCACGGCATGACCGTGGAAAAGGCGCGTGAAACCCTCTGGGCCTTCCTTGCCGAAGCCACTAAATTCGAAATCCGCTGCGTGCGCGTCACCCACGGCAAGGCTGTGCGCCTGGATGGGAAGCGCCCGATGATCAAGAGCCACGTCAATACCTGGTTGCGCCAGCATTCCCAGGTGCTCGGCTTTACCTCCTGCCAACCGCGCCACGGCGGTGCTGGCGCGGTGTATGTGATGCTCAAGCGCACGATGATGGAAGGGCGCGACGAGTAACAAGTACCATCGTCAGGCTTGCAGCGATGTGTCGGCCACCGTACCCTTGCACTTTGCGAAAATCCCACAGGTAGTTTCATGTCCCTGGAACAGAATTACACCGCGATCCTCGGCCAACTCGGCGAGGACGTCTCCCGCGAGGGCCTGCTCGACACGCCAAAACGTGCCGCCAAGGCGATGCAGTACCTTTGCCGCGGTTATGAACAGACTCTGGAAGAAGTCACCAACGGTGCCTTGTTCAGCTCCGACAACAGTGAAATGGTGCTGGTCAAGGACATCGAGTTGTACTCGTTGTGCGAACACCACTTGCTGCCGTTCATCGGCAAGGCCCACGTCGCCTATATCCCCAGCGGCAAAGTACTGGGGCTGTCGAAGGTCGCGCGTATCGTCGACATGTACGCCCGCCGCCTGCAGATCCAGGAAAACCTCAGCCGCCAGATCGCCGATGCCGTTCAGCAGGTGACCGGTGCCCTGGGCGTGGCCGTGGTGATCGAGGCCAAGCACATGTGCATGATGATGCGCGGTGTGGAGAAACAGAATTCATCGATGATCACGTCGGTGATGCTGGGTGAGTTCCGCGAAAACGCGGCGACCCGTAGCGAGTTTCTCAGCCTGATCAAATAACAGGCTGCACAAAAGAAAACCGGCATTCATCGCCGGTTTTTTTTCGCCTATCGAAAATCAGGTAAGCTGCCGCCCCTTCGTTCATGGGCAAGAGGTTTTAACCGTGTTAGTCAAAGCGCTTCGAATAGGCCTCGGCCAAGTCATCATCTTTGTCGACTTCATCACCCGCCCGCGCAAACAACAGCGCCCGGCCAATGCCCAGGCGGTGGTCGACCAGTCGGCCAAGGCCCTGACCCTGTATCAGTTCCACGCCTGCCCGTTCTGCGTGAAGACCCGCCGTACCTTGCACCGCCTGAACGTGCCAGTAGCATTGAAAGACGCGAAGAACAATGAACAGGATCGCCAGACGCTGCTGGAACAGGGTGGCAAGATCAAAGTGCCGTGCCTGCGCATTGAAGAGAACGGCCAGACCACCTGGATGTATGACTCCAAGGTGATCATCGATTACCTGGACAAGCGGTTTACGGCGGCCTGAAACCCTGCTGTTCCTACATTGGCTCGCGATCAGTCCAGCATCGCCACATGTTTCGGATGGCTGGCCACTCGTTTCAGCCAGGCCTGCACGCTCGGATAAGGGCTCAAGTCAAAACCACCTTCATGAGCGACATGGGTGTAGGCATACAGGGCAATATCGGCAATGGAATACTGATCGCCCACCAGGTACGGCGTGGCTTGCAGCTGCCTTTCCATGACCTTCAAGGCCTTGTAGCCGCCTTTATGGGTGGTCTTGTATTCCTCCAGGCGATCTTCCGGCAGCCCCAGGTAAGACTGGATAAACCGCGCTACTGCAATGTACGGTTCATGACTGTACTGCTCGAAAAACTGCCACTGCAGCACTTGCGTACGCAAGCGCGGTTCGGTTGGCAGGAATTCGCTGCCGTCGGCCAGGAAGTTGAGGATCGCGTTGGATTCCCACAGGCAAGTGCCGTCTTCCAGTTCCAGCACCGGGATCTTGCCGTTGGGGTTCTTTGCCAGGAATTCGGCCGTCTGGGTGTCGCCTTTCAAGATATCCACGTCCACCCACTGGTACGGGATACCCAGCAGGTTGAGCATCAATTTGACCTTGTAGCAGTTGCCCGAACGGTAATCGCCATAAACCTTGTACATGGGGCTCCCCTTATGCCGCTTGCGCGAGCTGTGCTTGGCGGACCACCGCAGCGAGACGCTTGATACCTTCGTCCAGGCGCTGCGGGTCAATGTGGCTGAAATTGAGCCGCAAATGACCGTGATGCTGGTCCGGCTCTGAAAAGAACGGTTCACCGGGCATGAACGCGACGTCCTGATCGAGCGCTTGATCCAATAAAGTGCGGGTGTCGAGCGGCTGTTTCAAGGTCAGCCAGAAGAATAATCCGCCTTGGGGCACCTGCCAGTCGGCCAATTCAGCGAAATGCCGCTCCAGCGCCACCTGGAATGCGTCGCGGCGAACCCGATAGAAACTGCGCAGCTCAACCAGATGTTGCCGGTACTTTTCAGTGCCAATCCACTGCATCGCCTGCCATTGGCCGACACGATTGGTGTGCAGGTCCGCCGACTGCTTGAGCTTGAGCAGATGGGGGAAAAGGTCGGGGCTGGCGATCAGGTAACCGACGCGCAGACCTGGCAGCAAGGTCTTGGACACGGTCCCGGTGTAGACCCAACTGGCTTTCTTCAAACGGCTGACAATCGGCCGGGCGCTGCCGCCGTCGAAGGTCAGTTCACGATAGGGTTCGTCTTCGATCAGTGTCACGCCGAATTCATCGAGCAACGCCGCCACCGCGTCGCGCTTGGCTTCGCTGTAGCGCACCGCCGACGGATTCTGGAAGGTCGGGATCAGGTAGATGAATGCAGGGCGGTGCAGTTCAAGACTGTTGCGCAGGGCCGCCAGATCAGGGCCATCGGCCTCAAGCTGCACCGTCAGACAATCGGCGCCGAACAGTTGAAAAATCTGCAACGCCGCCAGATAGGTCGGCCCTTCCAGGAGGACTTTCGTGCCTCGGTCGATATACAGCTTGGCCGCCAGGTCCAGGGTTTGCTGGGAGCCACTGACCACCAACACCTGGCTGTCTTCGCACTGCACACCCAATGCCCGCGCCTCGGCAGCCAGCAGTTCACGCAACTGCGGCTCGCCTTCACTCATGCCGTACTGGCCGATACTCAGCGGCATGTCTTCCCAATCAAGCTTGGGCAGCATAGCTTCGGCCGGCAGGCCACCAGCAAAGGACATCACCTCCGGCCGCTGGGCCGCCGCGAGGATTTCACGGATCAAGGAACTTTTAAGGCGCGAGACACGTTCGGAGAAAGCCATAGAGGTCACCGGTAGCAAAGCCAGGGAAGAATACGTCAAACTGGTTGACCGAAATTACGATGACTCGGGTAGATACGTCAATATGCTTGACCTTAAAAACCAGACCACCCAGCAAGCGGCCATGGAGGCATTTTTCTTCGGCTACCAGGCCTTTACCGCCAAGGCCGATGAAATGCTCGAACGCCGGGGCTTGAGCCGCGTGCACCAGCGCGTGGTGTTTTTTATCGCCCGCTACCCAGCCTTGAGCGTGAAAGAACTGCTGCAATTGCTCGGCGTGAGCAAGCAAGCGTTAAACATACCGCTACGCCAATTGCAGGAAATGCACCTGGTGAACAGCGTCGCCTGCGAGACCGACAAGCGTAAGCGCCTATTGGAATTGACCGAGGAAGGATTGCGTTTCGAACAATCCTTGCGCCGCGAACAGGTGAAGCTGTTACAGCGGGCGTTTGCCGACGCCGGGGAGACGGCGGTGAATGGCTGGTTGGCGGTGAACAAGGCGCTGGGCGGCCAATCCTGAATTGCCTTTCATCTCTTTCGCACAAAAAATATAAAACATTATTTGCTTTATTTGTATACAAAAGCATAATTCGCTTCGTGCGAGTTCCTGACCTAATGGTCAACAAAACCCGCAAGCCTGACGTACCTCAAAGCGCCGCTGCCCACTCATGTGTCCGGCGCTGGAAATAACAATAAAACTCTTGAGGAGTACTCGCTGTGGAAAGCCGCAAATCCGAAGCCCCGCTGAACCTCGCCTCGCCGCACCTCTCTTCCACGAAGCACGGCTGGCTGGAACGCCTGTTCAAACTCAGCTTGCATGGCACCACAGTGAAGACCGAGCTGATCGCCGGCCTCACGACCTTCATCACCATGGCCTACATCATTTTCGTCAACCCCAACATTATGGCCGACGCAGGCATCGATCACGGTGCGGCGTTCGTCGCCACCTGTATCGCCGCTGCCCTGGGTTGCCTGTTGATGGGCCTATACGCCAACTGGCCGGTGGGCCTGGCGCCAGGCATGGGCCTGAATGCATTTTTCACCTACACCGTGGTCGGCACCATGGGCTACACCTGGGAAACCGCGCTGGGAGCAGTGTTCATCTCCGGCGTGTTGTTCATGATCCTGACCCTGTCGCGCATCCGTGAATGGCTGCTCAACAGCATCCCGGTGAGCCTGCGTCACGCCATGGGCGCAGGGGTGGGCCTGTTTCTCGGCGTCATCGGCCTGAAAACCGCTGGCATCATCGTCGAGAGCCCGGCCACCCTGATCAAGCTTGGCTCCCTGCATGAACCTGCCCCACTGCTGGCGGCCATCTGCTTTCTGTTGATCGCGGTGCTCAGCTATCACCGTGTGTTCGGCGCGATCCTGATCAGCATCATCGCCGTGACGCTCGCCGGCTGGGGCCTGGACCTGGTGCAATATAAAGGTATTGTCGCCGCCCCACCGAGCCTGGCGCCGACCTGGATGGCGATGGATGTGATGGGTGTCTTCAATGTCAGCATGATCAGCGTGGTATTCGCCTTTCTGTTTGTACACATGTTCGACACCGCCGGTACGCTGATGGGCGTCGCACAGCGGGCAGGCCTGGTGAATGCGCACGGCAAGATCGAAAACCTATCACGCGCCCTGAAAGCCGACAGTGCCTCCAGCGTGTTCGGCGCCATGGTCGGCGTACCGCCGGTGACCAGCTACGTGGAAAGCGCGGCGGGCGTGGCAGCCGGTGGGCGCACCGGGCTGACGGCGGTGACCGTGGGCGTGCTGTTTATCGCGGCGATGTTTTTTGCTCCGTTGGCTGGCATGATTCCCGCTTACGCCACCGCCGGTGCCTTGATCTATGTGGCGATGCTGATGATGAGCGGCATGGCTCACATCAACTGGGACGACGCTACTGACAGCATTCCGGCAATTGTCACGGCGATCATGATGCCCCTGACCTTTTCCGTTGCCGACGGCATCGCCCTGGGCTTTATCACCTACGTGGTGCTTAAGGCCGGTACCGGTAAACACAAGGAAATTTCCGTCAGCCTGTGGGTTCTTTGCGCGATTTTCATCGCCAAATTTGCGTTCCTGTAGGCCTGCACGCGTGATCCCGCCTCACCCCGTCGGGTGGGGCTTTTGTACGAATGGAGGAATGCAATGAGTCTGGAAACCTGGCTGCTGTTCAGCGGCGCTGCGCTGGTGGTGATTCTAATCCCAGGCCCACTGTCGTTGTTGATGATCAGCAACAGCTTGAACTACGGCCTGCGCCGTTCGTACCCAGCGTTTCTCGGCGGGGTGTTTGCCTCGATCTGCCTGCTGAGCGCTTCGGCCCTGGGCCTGGGCGCCTTGTTGCTGGCCTCGGAGCAACTGTTCAGCGCCCTGAAAATTGTCGGCGCGCTGTACCTGTTCTACCTCGCCTGGCAGAGCTGGCAGCAATCACGCCAACCGGCCCATGGCGCCGAAGTGCCTGAAACCGCGCCGACTCCACGCTTTCGCGCCCTGTTCAGCCGAGCCTTTGTGCTAGGTGCGAGCAACCCCAAGGACATCTTGTTTTTTGCCGCCTTTTTGCCGCAGTTCCTCAGTAGCCAGCAACCGTTTCTACCGCAGTTGCTGATCATGATTGCCACCTGGACTGTTCTGGATCTGCTGTGCAAATTGGCCTACGGCCTGGGTGCCCATGGCGCGGCGCGGTATTTGCGCAGTGGCAAGGGCCAGAGCTGGTTCAACCGGATCAGCGCGGGGTTATTCAGTGGCGCAGGGGCGGCCTCATTATTGAGCCGCTAGCCAAAAAAAAGCCCGCAGTGTGAGCGGGCGAAACCAACGAAGAGCGTGGGGTATGAAGCGAGGTGACGACTCAGCTACCGCGATAGGTCGAATAGCTGTAAGGCGAGATCAGCAAGGGCACGTGGTAATGGTCCTGTTCGGCGCTGACACCGAAACGTAGTACCACCACGTCAAGAAAGGCCGGTTCAGGTAAGTGCACACCACGGGCGCGGTAGTAATCACCGGCGCTGAACTGCAACTGATAGACGCCACTGCGGTAGTCGTCACCTTGCAGCAGCGGTGCGTCGCAACGGCCGTCGTTGTTGGTCAGCGTGCTGGCCACCAACTCCAGTTGCGTGCCTTCGACGCGGTACAGTTCAACCTTGATGGCGCTGCCGGGGCAGCCATGTGCGGCGTCCAAAACGTGTGTGGTCAGTCGTCCCATGGGTCGCGAGCCTTCCGAAGTTGGTGAGAAAAAAGCCGCACCTTTTCAGGGCATGAAATAAGCCGGCGATGCCTAATTAAGACACTTTCTAAAAAAATTGTACACAATAAATTCAACAGGCCAGTTTTATGGCGTGGACATCGTTTCTGTAGGAGCGAGGGGGACGCCTAGTTCTTGCTCGCGAAAATCGTCAACGATGACGCAGCACATTCGGTTTACCGTGGTGCTCTCAGGTTTTTCGCGAGCAAGCTCGCTCCTACAGTGGACGAGTGTTTATTTTGATTTAGCTGTCCAGTCAGGCAGGTTTATTGCAATACCGTACAAGGTAGGCCGTTCGGAAAAAATGCAGAAATTCAGGCTTACAAAGTTGGCGATAAGTTGTATACAATCACTCATCGCTGTGACGCCACTCAGTCTTTTCGCTGCCCGGCCGCCACACCATTGCTACCACGAACAAGAAGGAAGACTGCAGTGAGCGCTGACTATCCACGCGACCTGATCGGTTACGGCAGTAACCCTCCTCACCCTCACTGGCCGGGCAAGGCCCGTATCGCCCTGTCGTTCGTACTCAACTACGAAGAAGGCGGCGAGCGCAATATCTTGCATGGCGACAAAGAGTCGGAAGCTTTCCTCTCGGAAATGGTCTCGGCGCAACCGCTGCAAGGCGAGCGCAACATGAGCATGGAGTCGCTCTACGAATACGGCAGCCGGGCCGGCGTGTGGCGCATCCTCAAACTCTTTAAAGAATTCGATATCCCGCTGACCATCTTCGCCGTGGCCATGGCCGCCCAACGCCATCCGGATGTGATCCGCGCCATGGTCGCCGCAGGCCACGAGATCTGCAGCCACGGCTATCGCTGGATCGACTACCAGCACATGGACGAGGCCCAGGAGCGCGAGCACATGCTCGAAGCTATCCGCATCCTCACCGAACTGACCGGCGAGCGCCCACTGGGCTGGTACACCGGGCGCACCGGCGCCAACACCCGGCGGCTGGTGATGGAGGAAGGCGGTTTCCTCTACGATTGCGACACCTATGACGACGACCTGCCCTACTGGGAACCCAACAACCCGACCGGCAAGCCGCACCTGGTGATCCCCTACACCCTGGACACCAATGACATGCGCTTCACCCAGGTCCAGGGTTTCAACAAGGGCGATGACTTTTTCGAATACCTCAAGGATGCCTTCGATGTGCTGTACGCCGAAGGTAGCGAAGCACCGAAAATGCTCTCCATCGGCCTACATTGCCGCCTGATCGGCCGCCCGGCACGCCTGGCCGCCCTCAAGCGTTTTATCGAATACGCCAAAGGCCATGAGCAGGTGTGGTTCACCCGCCGTGTGGACATTGCCCGCCACTGGCACCAAGCCCATCCTTTTCAGGGAGCGGCCAAATGAGCACCTTCCAGACCTTGAAACCCTCGACCCTGAGCCGCGATGAGTTTGTCGCCGCCTTCGCCGACATCTACGAACATTCGCCATGGGTGGCCGAAAAGGCCTTCGACCTGGGCCAGGACGCATCGATCGATGAGATCGAAACCCTGCACCAGCGCATGAGCGACATCCTGTTGAGCGCTGATCACGAAAGCCAACTGGCCCTGATCAACGCTCACCCGGACCTGGCCGGCAAAGCTGCCGTCCAGGGCCAGCTTACCGCGGCCAGCACTGGAGAACAGGCAGGCGCGGGTATTCACCAATGCTCGAGCAACGAGTTTTCTCGCTTCACCGAGCTGAACGACGCCTACAAGGCCAAGTTCAAGTTTCCCTTCATCATGGCGGTAAAAGGCAGCAACCGGCATCAGATCCTCGCGGCATTCGAAACCCGCATCCACAACTCAACAGACACCGAGTTCAAGTGCGCGCTGGCCGAGATCAACAAGATCGCGTTGTTCCGATTACTGACCCTTTAGCAGACCTGGCCCGAGCGATCAGCGCCCAGGGCCTGGCGAGCATCCCAAGCCACTTAATTTAAGGCAGACAAGAAGAATGAAATCTTACGCCGTACCTTTCGAGAAGTTCGTCAACCTGGCCGACGCCCGTTTGGGCACCAAGATCATCTCGGTGACCGATGACTGGTTCGCTGACGCCAACCGTCTGTTCCAGCCGACCCCGGCCGTGTGGAAGGAGGGCGTTTTCGATGACAACGGCAAGTGGATGGACGGCTGGGAGTCACGCCGCAAGCGCTTCGAAGGCTACGACAGCGCGGTGATCCGCCTGGGCGTGCCGGGTTCGATCAAAGGCGTGGACATCGACACTTCATTCTTCACCGGCAACTACCCGCCGTCGGCCTCGCTGGAAGCGTGCTTCCTGGCCTGCGGCGAGCCGGATGCAAACACCCAGTGGGTTGAAGTGCTGTCGGCTGTTGAGTTGCAGGGCAACAGCCATCACTTCCACGAGATCAGCAACGACCAGGCGTTCAGCCACCTGCGCTTCAATATCTACCCGGATGGCGGCGTGGCACGTCTGCGTGTGTACGGTATTCCGTTTCGCGACTGGTCCGCTGTGGGCGACAACGAACAGGTTGACCTGGCTGCCGCACTTAATGGCGGTCGCGCCCTGGCATGCTCCGATGAACACTTCGGCCGCATGAGCAACATCCTCAACCCAGGCCGTGGCATCAACATGGGCGACGGCTGGGAAACCGCTCGTCGTCGCACACCTGGCAATGACTGGGTGATCGTCGCGTTGGGCCATCCGGGCGAGATCGAAAAAATCGTCGTCGACACCCTGCACTTCAAAGGCAACTACCCGGACACTTGCTCGATCCAGGGCGCGTTCGTCAAGGGCGGCACCGACAGCCAGATCGAAACCCAATCGCTGTTCTGGCGCGAACTGCTGCCGGCGCAGAAACTGGAAATGCATGCCGAACACAGCTTCGCCGAGCAGATCAAGGCACTGGGCCCAATCACTCACATTCGTCTGAATGTGTTCCCGGATGGTGGCGTGAGCCGCTTGCGGGTTCTTGGCAAGGTCGCGAAGTAATGCTGAGTCTGTAGGAGCGAGGGGGACGCCTAGTTCTTGCTCCTACAAAGATCCATCAACAACCAAACAGATTAAGAGACAGCCATGCGCACACTGATGATCGAACCCCTGACCAAAGAAGCCTTCGCCCCTTTCGGAGACGTCATCGAAACCGACGGCAGCGATCACTTCATGATCAACAACGGTTCGACCATGCGTTTCCACCGGCTGGCCGACGTAGAAACGGCCACGCCTGAGGACAAGGCGATCATCAGCATCTTCCGCGCCGATGCGCAGGACATGCCGCTGACCGTGTGCATGCTGGAGCGACATCCGCTGGGCAGCCAGGCTTTCATACCGCTGCTCGGCAATCCCTTTCTGATCGTGGTCGCGCCACTTGGCGATGAACCTGTATCAGGCTTGGTCCGCGCCTTCGTCACCAACGGCAGGCAGGGCATTAATTACCATCGCGGCGTCTGGCACCACCCGGTGCTGACGATCGAAAAGCGGGATGACTTCCTGGTGGTTGATCGCAGTGGCACAGGCAATAACTGCGATGAGCATTTTTTCAAAGAGGATGAGCAGTTGATCCTTGCCCCCCACCAATAAGAGAAGGCCTGATCACCTGACAACAAGGGTGACAAGCGAGAGGTAAAGACTGTGGAAGCACATTTGATGGAATGGCTGAACCTTAGCGTGCGCTGGGTTCACATGATCACTGGCGTCGCCTGGATCGGCGCTTCGTTCTACTTCGTCTGGCTGGAAAACAACCTGAACCGCGTCAACCCCAAGGACGGCCTGTCCGGCGACTTGTGGGCGATCCATGGTGGTGGCATCTATCACCTGGAAAAATACAAACTGGCCCCGCCGACCATGCCGGACAACCTGCACTGGTTCAAATGGGAGGCCTACTTCACCTGGATGTCAGGCGTAGCCTTGCTGTGCGTGGTGTTCTACCTCAACCCGACGCTGTACCTGCTTGCCCCCGGCAGCAGTCTCAGCGGTAGCGAAGGCGTATTGCTGGGCATTGGCTCACTGTTCGCGGGCTGGTTCATCTACTCCTTTCTTTGCGACTCGGCCCTGGGCAAGCGCCCTGCCCTGCTCGGTTTCATCCTGTTCGTGCTATTGATCGGCGCGGCCTACGGCTTCAGCAAAGTGTTCAGCGGTCGCGGTGCGTACCTGCATGTCGGCGCCATCATTGGCACCATCATGGTCGGCAACGTGTTCCGCATCATCATGCCGGCCCAACGGGCGCTGGTGGCGGCGATCGCGGAAAACCGCACCCCTGATCCGTCGCTGCCAGCCAAGGGTTTGCTGCGTTCACGGCACAACAACTACTTCACCTTGCCGGTGCTGTTCATCATGATCAGCAACCACTTCCCGAGCACCTATGGCAGCCAATACAACTGGCTGATCCTGGCCGGGATCGCGGTGGCGGCGGTATTGGTGCGCCACTACTTCAACACCCGCCATAACAGCCAGAAATACGCCTGGACCCTGCCGGTCGGCGCCCTGGCGATGATTTGCCTGGCCTATGTCACCGGCCCCAAGCCGGTGGCGACTGCTCCGGACGTGGCCAAGGCTGCGACCACCATCCAATACCAACCATTGCCGGAAACCGCAGTGGGCGGCGGCGCCAAACCCGCAGCACCCGCAGCACCTGCACCCGCTGCTGATCCAGCACCGGCCCAGGCTTCGACGGACTTCGGCAAGGTGCACAGCGTGATTCAAGAACGTTGCGCCGTGTGCCATTCAGCCAAGCCCACCAGCCCGCTGTTCAGCGCTGCACCAGGCGGGGTGATGTTTGATACGCCGCAGCAGATCCAGCAACAAGCGGCACGGATTCAGGCACAGGCGGTGGCGAGCCAGATCATGCCGCTGGGCAACATTACCCAGATGACCCAGCAGGAACGGGATTTGATTGGCACCTGGATCAATCAAGGAGCCCACGCTAACTAGCTATGTGCACCATCCACTGTAGGAGCGAGCTTGCTCGCGAAGATCGTCAACGATAACGCGCCCATCCTGAATGAACGCGGTGCCCTTGAGTTTTTCGCGAGCAAGCTCGCTCCTACAGAGGTCGCGAACAGCTCCAATGGCAATTGAATACCGAACAACACAAAAATAAAAAAGATCCGAGGTGTTGCATGTCCGAGTTAGCCGAACCGCAGATTCCTGCCGCACCCGCCATGGTGCGGCTCCCCCTGTTGCAACTGATCCTGGTAGGCCTGCAACACGTCCTTCTGATGTACGGCGGCGCGGTGGCAGTGCCCTTGATCATCGGACAAGCCGCGGGCTTGAGTCGTGAAGAAATCGCTTTTCTGATCAACGCCGACCTGCTGGTGGCAGGCATCGCCACCATGGTCCAGTCGTTCGGCATCGGCCCGGTGGGCATCCGCATGCCCGTGATGATGGGCGCCAGTTTCGCCGCCGTCGGCAGCATGGTGGCCATGGCCGGCATGCCCGGCATCGGCCTGCAAGGGATCTTCGGCGCGACGATCGCCGCCGGGTTCTTCGGCATGGTGATTGCGCCGTTCATGTCCAAGGTGGTGCGTTTCTTCCCTCCTCTGGTGACGGGCACAGTCATCACAGCCATCGGCTTATCCCTGTTTCCGGTCGCTGTGAACTGGGCCGGTGGCGGTGCTGCTGCGGTGCAATTCGGCTCGCCGATTTACCTGGCGATTGCCGCGTTGGTGCTGGTTACCATCCTGCTGATCAACCGTTTCATGCACGGGTTTTGGGTCAATATCTCGGTGCTGATCGGCATGGCCGTGGGTTACGGGCTGTGCGGGATGATTGGCATGGTCGACCTCAGCGGCATGGCCCAGGCGCCGTGGCTGCAAGTGGTGACGCCGCTGCATTTCGGCATGCCGAAATTCGAGTTGGCACCAATCCTGTCAATGTGCCTGGTGGTGGTGATTATCTTCGTTGAGTCCACCGGGATGTTCCTCGCCCTGGGCAAGATCACCGACCAGGAAGTCACGCCAAAGATGCTGCGGCGCGGACTGCTGTGTGATGCCGGCGCATCGTTTTTTGCCGGGTTCTTCAACACCTTTACCCACTCCTCTTTCGCGCAAAACATCGGCCTGGTGCAGATGACCGGTGTGCGCTGCCGTTCGGTGACGATCGTCGCCGGGGGCTTTTTGATCGTCCTCAGTCTGTTGCCAAAGGCGGCGTACCTGGTGGCATCGATTCCACCTGCCGTACTCGGTGGTGCATCCATCGCCATGTTCGGCATGGTGGCGGCCACCGGGATCAAAATTCTCCAGGAAGCCGACATCGCCGACCGGCGCAACCAGTTGCTGGTAGCCGTGAGCATCGGCATGGGCTTGATTCCGGTGGTGCGTGCGGAGTTCTTCGCGCAATTGCCGCTGTGGATGAGCCCGATTACCCACAGTGGCATCGCCATGGCCACCATCAGTGCGTTGTCGCTGAACCTGTTGTTCAACATCCTGGGCGGAGCCGAACGGGCTGCGGCCTCTGAACATGTCCACCAGCATTGATTTAGAAAACAGCTCACCCGGCGTCACAACAACAATAAGAACGATCAGGGAGCAAGACCATGCACGCCATTCACCCAGGGCCGGCCTCACGCCGTGCCCTATTCTCGCCCCACGCGCTCTGTAACGGCGCACTTGAGCCAAGGCACGGTAGCCAGTATTCTCCGCGCCTGCTCAAGTCAACTCAAAAAAAAACAGCGAATGTAAAAGCTGACTACAAGGCCAACTTATCCCGGCCCCATGTCCGCAGCCAAAGCGTGCAAAAAACCTCTGAATTCGACTGCGTTTATCGCAGCCGACGGGGTTTTATTGGCTTTTTAAACACCTTGGCGCAGCTCTTGCTAAAAGCATTAAAGCTGACCGAACAGACGATTTTTGCAGCACCCAAAAAAACGCCAAACCAGAGCGTTTTGCCTAGAAAAAAAACACAAAACTTTAACTCGGGAGCAACCGAATGAAACGCACCGTCAATAGCCTGATGCTGGCAGGGTCCCTGCTGGCCGGGGGCCAGGCACTTGCTGGCGATCTGCTGCAGTGGCAGAACAACAGCCTGACCTATCTGTGGGGCAAAAACTTCACCGTTAACCCGCAGATCCAGCAAACCGTCACTTTCGAGCATGCCGATGCCTGGAAGTACGGTGACAACTTCTTCTTCCTCGACCGTATTTTTTATAACGGCAAGGAAGACGGCAACGTCGGCCCCAGCACTTACTACGGCGAGTTCAGCCCACGCCTGTCGTTTGGCAAGATTTTCGACACCGACCTGTCATTCGGGCCGATCAAGGATGTGCTGTTGGCGTTTACTTACGAGTTCGGCGAAGGCGACAACGAGTCCTACTTGCTGGGCCCGGGTTTCGACCTGGCGATCCCTGGTTTCGACTACTTCCAGTTGAACTTCTACCAGCGCCAGACCGAAGGCAATCGCCCGGGTGACGGCATCTGGCAGATCACCCCGGCATGGGCCTACACCATCCCGGTGGGCAATTCCAACGTGCTGATCGATGGCTTTATCGACTGGGTCGTGGACAACGACAAGAACGCCCGCGGAACTTACCACGCCAACCTGCACATCAACCCGCAGATCAAATATGACCTGGGCAAGGCGATGAGCTGGGGCGAAAAGCAGCTGTATGTCGGTGTTGAATACGACTACTGGAAGAACAAGTACGGAATCCAGGATTCAGGCGCGTTCGAGACCAATCAGGACACGGCGAGTCTGTTGGTCAAGTATCACTTCTAAACATAATCCCGCTTTACCCCACTGTAGGAGCGAGCTTGCTCGCTCCTACAGAAGGTCAGGACAGGCCCAGAAACCGCTGCAACTCCTCGCGTTTGGCCAACGCATCCCGCCTTCCCAACTCAATCAACTCGCTGCAATACCCCGCCTCGAACAGCAAGTAACTGAGCACCCCCGCCCCGCTGGTCTTGGTTGCCCCCGGCCCACGCAAAAACAGGCGCAACGCTGCCGGCAATTCCTGGCGATGACGGGCGGCGATTTCATCGATGGGCTGGCTCGGCGCGATCACCAGCACTTCCACCGGCGACAGACCGTGGATGGCGCTGTCAGCGGGTTGCAGATGGCTGAAATGGTTCAAGCGTTCCAGTAATTCAATATCGCTTTCCAGGCTGTCGATGAACGTGCTGTTGAGCATGTGCCCGCCGATCTGCGCCAGGGTCGGTTCCTGACCGGTGTAACTGCGCTGCAAGGGATTTTGCGGGTCAGGGCTACGCGGGTTGCCGCTGACGCCCACGACCAGCACCCGAGTCGCCCCCAGGTGCAGCGCCGGGCTGATCGGCGCCGACTGGCGCACCGCGCCATCACCGAAATATTCCTGATCGAGCTTGACCGGCGCAAACAGCAACGGGATGGCCGAACTGGCCAACAGGTGTTCAACGGTCAATTGGGTGGGCAGGCCGATGCGTCGATGACGCAGCCAGGCATCGATGGCGCCGCCGCTCTGATAGAAAGTCACGGCCTGCCCCGATTCGTAACCGAAGGCGGTCACCGCAACAGCGTGCAGTTGCTTGTGACGGATGGCGTGGTCGATGCCTTCCAGTTGCAGCTTGTTGAGCAGCAGATCCCGCAGCGGGGAGCTGTCGAGCAGCGCCACCGGCACCTGCGCCCCCAGGCCCAACAGGCTGTGCGTGACGAATCGGCTCGCCTGGCGGATCACCCCAGGCCAGTCGCTGCGCAGTACCTGATGGCTGCGAAAGCCCTGCCAGAACGCGGTCAACCGCTCGACGGCGGCGGTGAAGTCCATGGCACCGCTGGCCAGGCTGACCGCATTGATCGCCCCCGCCGACGTGCCAACAATCACCGGAAATGGATTGGCTGCACCCGGCGGCAGCAGTTCGGCAATCGCCGCCAGCACCCCTACTTGATAGGCCGCTCGCGCTCCGCCGCCGGAAAGAATCAAGCCTGTGACCGGTTCCGCTGAACGCATTGCATCACTCCATGGTGCTTAAGGGCTACGAATCAACGGCGGCGTTTTTCGTACAGTTTCGGTTCGCCCGGTGGCCGGCTCTTGAAGCGGCGGTGGGTCCACAGGTATTGCTCGGGGCATTCGCGCACGGAGGCTTCAACCCACTGATTGATGCGCAGGCAGTCGATTTCGTCGGTTTCACCAGGGAAGTCGGTCAACGGTGGATGGATCACCAGTCGGTAACCGCTGCCATCAGCCAGGCGTTCCTGGGTAAAGGGCACCACCAAGGCCTTGCCCAGACGGGCGAACTTGCTGGTGGCAGTGACCGTCGCCGCCTGAACGCCGAACAACGGCACAAAGATGCTTTGCTTGGCGCCATAGTCCTGGTCCGGTGCATACCAGATCGCTCGGCCGGCCCGCAGCAGCTTGAGCATGCCGCGCACGTCTTCACGCTCCACGGCCAGGGAATCGAGGTTATGCCGCTCGCGGCCACGGCGCTGGACGAAGTCGAACAACGGGTTGCCGTGTTCGCGGTACATGCCATCAATGGTGTGCTTCTGCCCCAGCAAGGCGGCGCCGATTTCCAGGGTAGTGAAATGCAGGGCCATCAGAATAACGCCCTTGCCTTCAAGCTGGGCCTGCTTGAGGTGTTCCAGGCCTTCGACATGGGCCAGGCGCGCCAGGCGCGGCTTGGGCCACCACCAGCTCATGGCCATCTCGAAGAAGGCGATGCCGGTGGAAGCAAAGTTTTCCTTGAGCAAATGTTTACGCTCTTTGGCGGACTTTTCCGGGAAACACAGCTCCAGGTTTCGCGCGGCAATACGCCGACGCTCACCGGCCACCCGGTACATCCCCGCACCCAGGACGCGGCCAATCCCCAATAAAACCCGATACGGCAACTGCACGATCAGCCACAGCAGACCGAGTCCCAGCCATAACAGCCAAAAACGCGGGTGAAAAAATACAGCTCGAAAACGCGGGCGATCCATTACAGATTCCGGTAAAGACAAGGGCCGCGCATTCTACAACGGTTCGACCCGGCTTGCGGCTTGCGGATGTTCTCGTTATAAGTCTCGACACTTTTCGTGACAAGCCGCTTTAATGCCGACCATGAGCCAAACCGACCCGCTAGACCAAGATCCCGTGTTCCAGCTCAAAGGCAGCATGCTCGCCATTACCGTGCTGGAACTGGCCCGTAATGACCTTGACGCCCTGGACCGCCAGCTCGCTGCCAAGGTCGCCCTGGCGCCGAACTTCTTCAACAACGCCCCACTGGTGCTGGCCCTGGACAAACTGCCAGCCGGCCAGGGTGCGGTTGACCTGCCTGGATTGATGCGTGTGTGCCGCCAACATGGCCTGCGCACCCTGGCCATTCGTGCCAACCGTATTGAAGATATTGCAGCGGCCATCGCCATTGAACTGCCAGTACTGCCACCGTCCGGTGCCCGCGAGCGCCCGATCGACCCGCGGGAAGGCGATGTGAAGAAAAAACCGGAAAAGCCACCGGAGCCGATGATCAAGCCTACAAAAATCATCACCTCCCCCGTACGCGGCGGGCAGCAAATTTACGCCCAGGGCGGCGACCTGGTGGTGATCGCCCCGGTCAGTCCCGGGGCGGAACTTCTCGCCGATGGCAACATCCATGTATACGGCCCCATGCGCGGTCGCGCACTGGCCGGCATCAAGGGTGACACCAAGGCCCGTATTTTTTGCCAGCAATTGACCGCTGAGCTAGTGTCCATCGCAGGCCAGTACAAGGTTTCAGAAGATTTGCGCCGTGATCCGCTGTGGGGGGCCGGGGTACAAATCAGCCTGTCGGGTGATGTGTTGAACATCATTCGTCTTTAACGGATACTGCCGCATTTTCCAAGCATCTCTAAACTCTGATAGCACAGCGAAAACGGCAAAACTTGAGTAGGAATAATCAGCAGGTGGCGTTTCCTTCCGGTAAACCGCACCTTTTTCAGCTTATTCCTACACAGGCTGTCCGCCTGCAGCGGGTTTCAAGAGATGTTTTTCAGGGGCTAGAAAGTCCTTTTTCCTTAGGGGTGAAACACCTTGGCCAAGATTCTCGTGGTTACATCCGGCAAGGGTGGTGTGGGTAAGACCACCACCAGCGCCGCTATCGGTACCGGCCTCGCTCTGCGCGGCCACAAGACAGTCATCGTCGACTTCGACGTCGGCTTGCGTAACCTCGACCTGATCATGGGCTGCGAACGCCGTGTGGTGTACGACTTCGTCAATGTCGTCAACGGCGAAGCGACCCTGAGCCAGGCCCTGATCAAGGACAAGCGCCTTGAGAACCTGTATGTACTGGCCGCCAGCCAGACCCGGGACAAGGAAGCGCTGACCAAGGAAGGCGTGGAAAAAGTCCTGATGGATCTCAAGGAAACCTTTGAGTACGTGGTCTGCGACTCCCCGGCCGGCATCGAGACCGGTGCTCACCTGGCGATGTACTTCGCCGATGAAGCCATCGTCGTGACCAACCCGGAAGTGTCTTCGGTACGTGACTCGGACCGCATGCTGGGCCTGTTGGCCAGCAAATCCCGCCGTGCCGAGAAAGGCGAAGAGCCAATCAAGGAACACTTGCTGCTGACCCGCTACAACCCGGAGCGTGTGAGCAAAGGCGAAATGCTTGGCGTTGAAGACGTCAAGGACATCCTGGCAGTGACCCTGCTGGGCGTCATTCCAGAATCCCAGGCAGTGCTCAAGGCCTCCAACCAGGGCGTCCCGGTGATTCTCGATGACCAGAGCGACGCCGGCCAGGCGTACAGCGATGCCGTCGATCGTTTGCTGGGCAAGACCGTGGAACATCGCTTCCTCGATGTACAGAAGAAGGGATTCTTCGAGCGTATTTTTGGAGGCAACTAAACAATGAAATTTCTTGACTTCTTTCGTGCCAATAAAAAGCCAAGCACCGCGTCGGTAGCGAAAGAGCGTCTACAGATCATCGTGGCGCACGAACGCGGCCAACGCAGCACGCCGGATTACCTGCCAGCCTTGCAGAAGGAACTGGTAGAGGTGATTCGCAAGTACGTCAATATCGGCAACGATGATGTGCATGTCGCTCTGGAAAACGACGGCAGCTGCTCGATTCTGGAACTCAATATCACCCTGCCTGATCGTTGATCGAAAAGGCGGTCGCCACGGCGGCTCGGGCACTTTTACCCCATGCGGGGTCGAGGTGGCCGAGCCGCCGTTGGCGTTTGTTACGAGGCTGTTTTAATGCCGTTGTCCAATATCCATATCCTTCACCAGGACGCCGCTGTCCTGGTAGTGAACAAGCCTACCCTGTTGCTGTCCGTGCCCGGCCGGGCCGACGATAACAAGGACTGCCTGATCACCCGCCTGCAGGAAAACGGCTACCCCGAAGCCCGCATCGTCCATCGCCTGGACTGGGAAACCTCGGGAATCATCCTCCTGGCGCGGGATGCCGACACCCACCGTGAACTGTCTCGCCAGTTCCACGACCGCGAAACTGAAAAGGCCTACACCGCGCTGTGCTGGGGCCAGCCGGAACTGGACAGCGGCAGCATCGACCTGCCGCTGCGCTACGACCCGCCGACCAAGCCCCGGCATGTGGTGGACCACGAGTTCGGCAAGAACGCCCTGACCTTCTGGAAAGTCCTGGAGCGTTGCGGGGACTGGTGCCGGGTTGAACTGACGCCGATTACCGGGCGCTCGCATCAATTGCGGGTGCACATGCTGTCCATCGGGCATCCATTGCTCGGCGATGGCTTGTACGCCCATGAGCAGGCGCTGGCTGCGTGGCCGCGCCTGTGCCTGCATGCAAGCATGTTGAGTTTTACCCATCCGCAAAGCGGCGAGCGCTTGCGCTTTGAGTGCCCTGCACCGTTCTAAAGGGTAAATACGGTTACCTGAGCGAGGGGGACGCCTAGTTCTTGCTCGCGCAAATCCAGAATACCCGCGTTATCGTTGGTGATTTTCGCGAGCAAGCTCGCTCCTACAATGAATCGGCTGGGCCAATACGGTAAACTCGCGCCATTGCTGTCTGGAGCTACTTATGCGCGAAGCGTTGAACCAAGGCCTGATCGACTTCCTCAAGGCCTCCCCTACCCCCTTTCATGCCACTGCCGCCCTCGCCCAGCGCCTGGAAGCAGCTGGTTTCCAGCGTCTTGATGAGCGCGAAACCTGGACCACCGAGGCCAATGGTCGCTACTACGTGACCCGCAACGACTCCTCAATCATCGCCTTCAAGCTTGGCCGCCATTCACCCCTGCAAGACGGCATCCGCCTGGTTGGCGCCCACACCGACAGCCCGTGCCTGCGAGTCAAGCCACAACCGGAGTTGCAACGCCAGGGCTTCTGGCAGTTGGGCGTGGAAGTCTACGGCGGCGCGCTGCTGGCTCCGTGGTTCGACCGCGACCTGTCCCTGGCCGGCCGCGTCACCTTCCGCCGGGACGGCAAGGTCGAAAGCCAACTGATCGACTTCAAGCTGCCTATCGCCATCATCCCCAACCTGGCCATTCACCTGAACCGTGAAGCCAACCAGGGCTGGGCGATCAATGCCCAGACCGAGTTGCCGCCAATCCTCGCGCAGTTTGCCGGTGACGAGCGCGTGGACTTTCGCGCCGTGCTCACCGACCAACTGGCCCGCGAGCATGGCCTGAACGCCGACGTGGTCCTCGACTATGAGCTGAGTTTCTACGACACCCAAAGCGCGGCTGTGATCGGCCTGCACGGCGACTTTATTGCCGGCGCGCGGCTGGACAACCTGCTGTCGTGCTACGCCGGCCTGCAAGCCTTGTTGACTGCCGAAACCGAAGAAACCTGCGTATTGGTGTGCAACGACCACGAAGAAGTTGGCTCTTGCTCCGCCTGCGGTGCCGACGGCCCGATGCTGGAACAGACCCTGCGTCGCCTGCTGCCCGAAGGTGATGAATTCGTACGCACCATCCAGAAGTCGCTGCTGGTTTCCGTCGACAACGCCCACGGCGTACACCCCAACTACGCCGACAAGCACGACGCCAACCATGGCCCAAAACTCAACGCTGGCCCGGTAATCAAGGTCAACAGCAACCAGCGCTACGCCACCAACAGCGAGACCGCCGGGTTCTTCCGCCACTTGTGCATGGCCGAAGAAGTACCGGTGCAAAGCTTTGTGGTGCGCAGCGATATGGGCTGCGGCTCAACCATCGGCCCGATCACTGCCAGTCACCTGGGCGTGCGCACCGTGGACATCGGCCTGCCAACCTTTGCCATGCACTCGATTCGTGAGTTGTGCGGCAGCCATGATTTGGCGCACCTGGTGAAAGTGTTGAGCGCGTTTTACGCGAGTCGCGATTTGCCGTGATCGGATGATGAGGGAGCTTGCTCCCTCCTTTCTGACTCACATCAACCCCACTTCCCACAAACCCGCCTAGACTTATCTGCATCCCTCTTCGACAAGGCCGTCGCCCGATGATCACTATGCAAGCCTTCCACGCCATGCTTATCCCTATCCTCACGGGCATGATCCTGCTAGCCGTCGGCTTCAACTTCCGCGACAAGAATGTCGGTGTGTTTGGCATGTGGGTCGGCATGCTGCTGATCCTCGGCACCGTGGTTTACAAGATCCTCGCCAAACTCGCCGAATAAACAAATGCACTCGCATTGGGCATAGCCGCCTCGTACACTCGGTCAATCTGTCGTTTTCAAGGTTGACCGCCTCGTGCTTGCCCGTCTGTTTACCCTGCCGTACTGCCTGCTTCTTTGCCTGCTGACCCTGTTGCCCATGGCCCCAGCCCAGGCCGTCGGTTTACCGGGCATTCTGGGCAGCACCACTAAAACCCAGCCGCAGGCCGATGTGCCGCTGGGGCAGTCCCTGGACGAAGTCATCAAGACCCTGGAAAACGACCAGCAGCGCACCAAGCTGCTGAGCGATCTGAAGAAGCTGCGCGAGACCACAAAAAAAGCTCAACCCGCCGTCGAGCAAGGCGTGCTCGGCCTTATTGGCGGTACCCTGGCGAGCCTTGAGCAACAGTTCTCCGGTGCCAACAGCCCGCTGAGCCGCTGGTCCAGCGAGGTTGACCAGGCCAAGGATGAACTGGCCGCGCTGATGCTGCCGACCAGTGAGTGGCTGCCGATTATCTTTGGCTTTGCCATGATTCTGATGCTCTGGAGCCTGCTGGCAGCCGCGCTGATCTGGCTCAGCTCTCGGGTGCGGATGCGCTTCGGCCTTACCGAAGAACTGCCGCAACACCCCAAAACCTGGGACATACTGCGCTTTGCCCTGCGCAAACTAGGTCCGTGGCTGATCGCCTTGGTGATCACCGTTTACCTGAGCTACGCGCTGCCGTCGTCCCTGGGCAAATCCCTGGCGATGGTGCTGGCCTACGCCCTGGTGGTGGGCACCTGTTTCTCGGCGATCTGCGTAGTAGCGTTTTCCGTACTGGATGGCCCACACCGCCGTCGGGCACTGTACATCCTGCGCCACCAGGCCTTTCGCCCGCTGTGGCTGATCGGCAGCTTTGCTGCCTTCGGCGAAGCCCTTAGCGACCCGCGCCTGACCGACAGCCTGGGTGCGCACCTGGCCCACACCGCTGCGACCATCGCCAATGTAATGGCCGCGCTGTCCACCGGCGTGTTCATCCTGCGCTTTCGCCGCCCCATCGCCCACCTGATCCGCAACCAGCCACTGTCCCGGCGCCTGACCCGCCGCGCCCTGAGCGACACCCTCTCAATCATCGGCACCTTCTGGTACCTGCCCGCGCTGCTACTGGTAGGCATCTCGCTGTTTGCCACCTTCGTCTCCGCGGGCGACACCAGTACCGCTCTGCGCCAATCCTTGCTCTGCACGGTGTTGCTGGTGCTGTGCATGGTGATCAACGGCTTGGTGCGCCGTCATTCTCTCAAGCCGCAGCGCGGGCACAAACGCCACGCGCTGTATTCCGAGCGCCTGAAAAGCTTCGTCTACACCCTCGTCCATCTGCTGGTGTGGCTGGTGTTTATCGAACTGGGCCTGCGGGTCTGGGGGTTGTCGCTGATTCGCTTTACCGAAGGCGATGGCCATGAAGTCAGCGTCAAGCTGTTCGGTCTCGCCGGCACGCTGCTGTTCGCCTGGCTGATCTGGATCCTCAGCGACACCGCGATCCACCACGCCCTGACCCATTCGCGCAAAGGCCTGGCCAACGCCCGTGCGCAAACCATGATGCCGTTGATTCGTAACGTGCTGTTCGTGACGATCTTTATCATTGCTGCCATCGTCGCATTGGCGAACATGGGCATGAACGTCACGCCGCTGCTCGCCGGTGCCGGCGTGATCGGCCTGGCCATCGGTTTCGGCGCGCAGTCCCTGGTGGCGGACTTGATCACCGGCCTGTTCATCATCATCGAAGACTCCCTGGCCATTGATGACTACGTCGACGTCGGCGGCCACCTCGGCACCGTCGAAGGCCTGACTATCCGCACCGTGCGCCTGCGGGATATCGACGGCATTGTCCACACCATCCCGTTCAGTGAAATCAAAAGCATCAAGAACTACTCCCGTGAGTTCGGCTACGCGATCTTCCGGGTGGCCATTCCCTACAACATGGAAATCGACGACGCCATCAAGCTGATGCGCGATGTTGGCCAGAAAATGCGCAACGATCCGCTGCAGCGCCGCAACATCTGGTCGCCACTGGAGATCCAGGGGGTGGAAAGTTTCGAGTCCGGCAGCGCGATTCTTCGCGCACGCTTCAAGACCGCGCCCATCAAGCAGTGGGAAGTGTCGCGGGCATTCAACCTGTCCCTCAAGCGGCACCTGGACGAAGCCGGGCTGGACCTGGCGACACCGCGCTTGAGTGTGCAGGTGGTGACGGCGGCGGGTGGTGCCCAGGAGAAAGAGTAAGCGCTACCAGACGGCCGCGGACCCACAACAATAATCATGGAGAAGTCCCTATGCGATTAACCGGTTTTAGACATCAATGGGTATTAGGCCTGCTCTGTGGCGTCGCCAGCAGTGCGGTGATTGCCGCCAGCAGCGACCAGGACAGCGCCCGGGAAGAAATCGCCGCCCAGGCGAAAATTCTCGAGCCGGCCCTGCTGGAAACCCGGCGCGACATCCACGCCCATCCCGAACTGGGCAACACCGAAAAACGCACCGCCGAGCTTGTGGCCAAGCAACTGCGGGAGATGGGGTTGGAAGCAAAAACCGGCGTCGCCCGCACCGGCGTGGTCGCCATCCTCAAAGGCGCCCTGCCCGGCCCGACCGTCGCCCTGCGCGCCGACATGGACGCGCTGCCAGTCAAGGAAGTCTCCGACCTGCCCTTCGCCTCGAAAGCCAAAGGCGTGTACCTGGACAAGGAGGTCGACGTAATGCACGCCTGTGGCCACGACGCCCACACCGCGATCTTGCTGAGCACGGCGAAAATTCTCACTGGCATGCGCGACCGCCTGCCCGGCACCGTGGTGTTCTACTTCCAGCCTGCTGAAGAAGGTCCGAGCGACTTCATCCCCGACGGCAAAAACACCTGGGGCGCGAAGATGATGGTGCAAGAAGGCGTGATGAAATCACCCAAGCCAGACGCGGTGTTCGGCCTGCATGTGTGGGCAGGCGTTCCCGCCGGTCGCATCGCCTATCGCCCGGGCCCGACCCTGGCCAGCTCTGACGACCTGCGCATCAAGATCCTCGGCAAACAGACCCACGCCGGACGACCATGGGACGGTATCGACCCGATCACCGTGGGCGCGCAAACCATTGTCGGCCTGCAAACGGTGGTCAGCCGGCGTACCGATATTTCTTCGTTTCCGTCGGTGGTGAGCATCGGCACGATCAATGGCGGCACCCGCTATAACATCATCCCCGAGTCCGTGGAGATGAGCGGCACCATTCGTTCCTACGACTATGGCATCCGCCAGAAACTGCATGCGGATGTGCGCCAGACCGTGGAGAAGATTGCTGAAAGTGGCGGCGCCAAGGCTGAGGTGACGATCATTGAGAAGTACGATCCGACCATCAACAACCCGGCACTGACGGAGAAGATGCTGCCGAGCCTGCGTTGGGCGGCCAACGGTGATGTGGTCCAGGGGCCGCTGGTAGGCGGGGCCGAGGACTTTTCCTTTTATGCCAAGGAGGCGCCGGGGTTGTTTGTGTTCCTCGGGGTGACACCGCGGGATCAGGATATGAGCAAGGCGGCGCCAAATCATAATCCGGGGTTCTTTGTGGATGAGTCGGCGCTGGTGGTGGGGGTGAGGACGCTGGCTTCGTTGGCTACGGATTATTTGTATGAGAATGCGCGGCCTTGAGGGGTGGGGGATTTTGCGGGGACATATCCGTTGCTGCGGTAACGGCGGCTTAGGGTTACGCCCTTACGGCGTGTCACTTTGCAAAAGCGGCAAAGTAACCAAAGCGCTCTTGCCCCACCACTTGGTGCCTCGCTTAGGCTCGGCATGCCTTCACTCCGGCATTGCTCCGTGGGCCGCCGCGATGGGCCATCCTTGGCCCAGCGCGGCTAAACCGGCGTCCTGCCGGTTTACCCACGGCTCAATACCTGCGTTCAGCCATCGTGGTTAACGGGGCGCCTAAGATCAAAAGCAAAAGCACGGCGGCCTGGTAGCCGACCTGAGTGGTGAGAAGCAAGAGCAGATCCCATGCCCACTGCCCACTGTAGGAGCGAGCTTGCTCCGGGCGGCGTTCCGACGATGGTCGTTAACGATGACGCTGGTTTCCTGAATCACCGCGGCGCCCTCAGGTTCTTCGCGAGCAAGAACTAGGCGTCCCTCGCTCCTACAGAAAAGCAGATGGCGCTGGCTCTTAATCTGCCTACCCATAAAACCGGAGTGAGGGCACGCCGAGCCTAGGCGAGGCACCGATAGGTAGGGTAGCAGCGCTTTGGCTACTTTCGTCAGGGCCGGCACTCCGGTTTTTCGAAAGTGACACGCCGTAAGGCCGTAACCCTAGGTGGCCGTTACCGCAGCAACGGATATGTATCCCCCCCGGAAGACCGCAAACTCCAGGCCAGCGCTCAGACCACATCTACCCCAACATGAATCGCATCATGGCGCCAAAATTCAAGGTCACAGTCGATCAACCGCTCATGCTGATCGTAATTGACCCGAGCAATCCGCAATCCCGGACTCCCAACAGACACCCGTAAAGCCGCCGCAGCTTCAACCTGCAAAGACGTGGGAACAATCTCAAACCGCACCCGCCCGTAGTGCAAGTCATAATCGCGCGCATACAACTCAGTCATCGACTCATTCAAATCACACTCCAGAATCCCCGGAAAATATTGCGGATTAAGGTAGTGCTCGACATACAAGACCAACCGCCCATCAATCCTGCGCCCCCGGCAAATCTGAATCACGCTGGACAACGCCGGCAGCTGCAACCACGCACACACCGCCGCCGAAGCCGGTTGCAGGCGCGCCGAAATCACTTCAGTGGAAGGCACCCGGCCCTGGGCGCTGACCATGGCGTGAAAGTGACTACGCTGCATCAGGTTGTACGCAAGCCTGGGCGGCGAGACGAACCAGCCCCGGCGCTCCTCGCGATAAATCTGCCCCTGGGCCTCAAGTTGTAACAAGGCTTCCCGCACGGTAATCCGGGTGGTACCAAACAACTCGCTGAGTTTGCGCTCGGCGGGCAGTTTGCTGGCGGGCGGTAGCAGGCCGTGGTCGATCTGCTCTTGCAGCGCCAGGCCAATGGTCGTCACCGCTTTGGTTGCCTCATCACGCATCAACGTTACCTATCTGGACTAGACCAGCACTGTCTGGGTGCAAAAAACATCCCTGAAATTCGTCACTTTCACTGCGAGCAAGCCTAGGCATTGCACATGACCGACAGATGACAGCGCCTTGCGACGCTCTTCCACAAGACCTGCAAGACATCGGCCAAGTCCAAGGCTTACGGGCACTTGGGCATGGTCTACGCTTACCCGGAAACCGCCTGTACAGGGCAGCAAAAAACGACACCGACATGAAACTGTCATCCATCGGGCCTAAATTGGCTCAGGTATTGCTGACCTAGACCAACACAACCGCAAACGTCGATAAAAACGCAGCGTTGAAAACGCCCAAAGGAGCTTCGGATGAAACAGCTTTTCCTGGCATCACTGTTAGGCTCGACCATTGCCATGTGCACCGCCGCCATGGCTGCTGATACCGATTTGAAAACCCTTGAAGCCGCCGCGAGAGCGGAAGGTGCAATCAACAGCGTCGGCATGCCCGATGACTGGGCCAACTGGAAGGGCACCTGGGAAGACCTGGCCAAGACCTACGGCCTCAAGCACATCGACACCGACATGAGTTCGGCCCAGGAAGTTGCCAAATTTGCTGCGGAAAAAGACAACGCCAGCGCCGACATCGGCGACGTCGGTGCGGCCTTCGGTCCGATTGCGGTGAAACAAGGCGTCACCCAACCGTACAAGCCGAGCACCTGGGACAAGGTTCCGGATTGGGCGAAAGACAAGGACGGCAACTGGGCTCTGGCCTACACCGGCACCATCGCTTTCATTGTTAATAAAAAACTGCTGCACGGCTCCGACGTACCCACACGCTGGGCCGACCTGAAGACCGGCAAATACAAGGTCTCCATCGGTGATGTGAGCACTGCGGCCCAGGCTGCCAACGGCGTACTGGCAGCAGCCATCGCCCTCAAAGGCGACGAAAAGAACATCCAGCCGGCTCTGCTGATGTTTGCCGATATCGCCAAGCAAGGTCGCCTGTCGCTGGCCAACCCGACCATCGCCACCATGGAAAAAGGTGAAGTGGAAGTGGGCGTGGTCTGGGACTTCAACGGCCTGAGCTACAAGGCCAAGATGGCCAACCCGGATGACTACGTGGTGCTGATCCCTTCCGATGGTTCGGTGAAATCGGGCTACACCACCATCATCAACAAATACGCCAAACACCCGAACGCCGCCAAGCTGACCCGCGAATACATTTTCAGCGATGCCGGCCAACTCAATCTGGCGCGCGGTAACGCCCGCCCGATTCGTGCTGAAACGGACCTGAAACTGCCTGCCGACATTGCCAAGAACCTGATCCCTTCCGAGCAATACACCGCCGCCAATCCACAACCGATCAAGGATGCCGACGCTTGGGAGAAAACCTCCAAGGCACTGCCACAGAAATGGCAGGAAGAAGTCATCATCAATATGCAATAAGGCTTCAGGCCCACTGAAACCTAAAAGAGGAGCGCGGTCAGTGTGGGAGCAGGTTTGCCTGCTCCCACATCTTTGATCCGGTTCCTGCAGCCAAACCGAATCAAGTCCATTTGTCGCGGAGTCCCAACCCCTATGAAGCACAACGTCATCCTTGTCGTGCTCGACGGCCTGAACTACGAGGTTGCCCGGCATGCCATGGGGCATCTTCAGGCTTATATCGGCGCAGGACGCGCAGCACTCTACAAACTGGAATGTGAACTGCCGGCCCTGTCGCGGCCGCTGTACGAATGCATCCTCACCGGTGTGCCACCGATTGAAAGCGGCATCGTCCACAACAACGTCTCGCGCCTGTCCAACCAGCGCAGCATCTTTCATTACGCCACCGACGCGGGCCTGACCACAGCGGCGGCGGCTTACCACTGGGTCAGCGAGCTGTATAACCGCTCGCCGTTCAACGCCGCACGGGATCGTCATACCGACGACAAGTCACTGGCGATCCAGCACGGGCACTTCTACTGGAATGACCACTACCCGGATTCCCACCTGTTTGCCGACGCTGAGCACCTGCGTCTCAAACACGCACCGAACTTCCTGGTGGTGCACCCGATGAACATCGACGATGCCGGCCACAAGCACGGCCTCGACACCCCGCAATATCGCAACAGTGCGCGCTCGGCCGACATCATCCTCGCCGACTACCTGCAAGGCTGGCTCGATGCCGGTTACCAGGTGCTGGTGACCGCCGACCACGGCATGAACAACGACCGCTCCCACAACGGCCTGTTACCCGAAGAGCGCGAAGTACCGCTGTTTGTCCTGGGCGATGCGTTCAGTCTCGATCCCCTGGCCCGCCCCAAACAAACCGAACTGTGCGGCACCGTCTGCGCCCTGCTCGGCGTTGCCCATGACAAACCTGTGTGCCGGGAGCTGTTGACGTGAATTCAGTGATCCGTGGCAAGTGGCTGGCTGCCTTGTGTCTGGTGCCCTTTGCCATCGTCTTTATCGTGTTCCAGATCGCGCCGCTGTTCTGGGTGCTGGTCAACAGCTTGCAATCGGAAGAGTTCGGCTGGGGTCTGGCCAACTTCACCAAGATCTTCAGTTCGAAGTTCTACCTGCAGGCAATCCAGTACAGCCTGGAGATCAGTTTCTACTCCAGCGTATTCGGCATCATCATCGCCGTACTGGGCAGTTACTCGTTGCGGCGGGTGGATGGGCCGCTGCGCAACTTCGTCACCGCCTTCGCCAATATGACCAGCAACTTCGCCGGCGTGCCCCTGGCCTTTGCCTTCATCATCCTGCTGGGGTTCAACGGCAGCATCACCATCATGCTCAAGCAGGCCGGGATCATTCAGGACTTCAACCTGTACTCCAAGACCGGGCTGATCATTCTCTACACCTACTTCCAGATTCCCCTCGGCGTATTGCTGCTTTACCCCGCCTTCGACGCCCTGCGCGAAGACTGGCGCGAGTCTGCCGCGTTGCTGGGGGCCAACGGCTGGCAGTTCTGGCGGCATATCGGCTTGCCGGTGCTGGCGCCGGCGCTGCTGGGCACCTTCGTGATCCTGCTGGCCAACGCCCTGGGCGCCTACGCCACGGTGTATGCACTGACCACCGGCAACTTCAACGTGCTGCCGATCCGTATCGCGGCGATGGTTTCCGGCGATATCTCCCTAGACCCGAACATGGCCAGCGCACTGGCTGTAGTGCTGGTGGCACTGATGACCGTGATCACCGTGGTGCACCAACTGCTGCTCAAGAGGAGCTACCATGTCTCGCGCTGAAGCCGGGTCGGCCGCCCTCTACCATCGGGTAGTGGTCTATCTACTGTTTGCGATCCTGGTACTGCCGCTGCTCGGCACCCTGGTGTATTCCATCTCCAGCAGTTGGTCGGCGACCATCCTGCCCTCAGGCTTTACCTTCAAATGGTATTTGCAGCTGTGGAGCGACCCGCGCTTTCTCAATGCCTTTGGCCAATCGCTGCTGGTCTGTGTCGGCGCGCTGATCCTGTCGGTGGTGCTGATCCTGCCGTTGCTGTTCGTGGTGCATTACCACTTTCCCCGGCTCGACGCGCTGATGAACATCCTGATCCTGCTGCCCTTCGCGGTGCCGCCGGTGGTGTCGTCGGTGGGGCTGTTGCAGCTGTATGGCTCGGGGCCGTTTGCCATGGTCGGCACGCCGTGGATTCTGATCGGCTGCTACTTCACCGTGGCGTTGCCATTCATGTACCGGGCGATCACCAATAACCTGCAGGCCATCAACCTTCGAGACTTGATGGATGCCGCGCAACTGCTCGGCGCCAGTACCTGGCAGGCGGCGTTCCTGGTGGTGCTGCCGAACCTGCGCAAGGGCTTGATGGTCGCGCTGCTGCTGTCGTTCTCGTTCCTGTTCGGCGAATTCGTCTTCGCCAACATCCTGGTGGGTACCCGCTACGAAACCCTGCAGGTGTACCTCAACAACATGCGTAACGGCAGCGGCCATTTCACCAGCGCTCTGGTGATCTCCTATTTCTTCTTCGTGCTGCTGCTGACCTGGGCCGCCAACATCTTGAACAAGGACAAAAGCCAATGAGCTTCGTCAGCGTCCAGCATCTGCAAAAAGGCTATTCCGGGACCCCAGTATTCAGCGACATCAATTGCGAAATCGCCAAGGGCGAGTTCGTCACGCTGCTCGGTCCCTCAGGTTGCGGCAAGTCCACGCTGCTGCGTTGCATCGCCGGCCTGACGTCGGTAGACAGTGGGCAAATTCTCCTGGACGGCCAGGACATCGTCCCGTTGAGCCCGCAAAAGCGTCATATCGGCATGGTGTTCCAGAGCTACGCGCTGTTCCCCAATATGACAGTGGAACAAAACGTCGCCTTCGGCCTTCGCATGCAAAAGGTCAACGCCGACGACAGCCACAAGCGCGTGCAGGAAGTGCTGCAATTGGTGGAACTGAAAGACCTCGCCGGCCGCTATCCGCACCAGATGTCCGGCGGCCAGTGCCAGCGCGTAGCCCTGGCCCGTTCGCTGGTCACTCGCCCGCGCCTGCTGTTGCTGGATGAACCGCTGTCGGCCCTCGATGCACGGATTCGCAAGCATTTGCGCGAGCAGATCCGCCAGATCCAGCGCGAACTGGGACTGACGACGATTTTCGTCACCCATGATCAGGAAGAAGCCTTGGTCATGTCCGACCGCATCTTCCTGATGAACCAGGGCAAGATCGTCCAGAGCGGCGATGCCGAAACCCTCTACACCGCGCCGGTTGACGTGTTCGCCGCCGGCTTTATCGGCAACTACAACCTGCTGGACGCCGACAAGGCCAGCAAGCTCTTGCAGCGGCCCATCACTGGGCGCATAGCCATTCGCCCGGAATCCATTGAGCTAAGTCGCAGTGGTAAACTCGACGCTCTAGTGCGCAGCCATAGCCTGTTGGGTAACGTGATCCGCTATCGCGTCGAAGCCCGAGGAGTGGAACTGGTGGTGGACGTGCTCAACCGTTCGGCAGACGACTTGCACCCTGACGGAGTACGCTTGGCACTCTCCATCGATCCCAGCGCTCTATGTGAGGTAGCCTGAGGGATTGAGGATTCAGACGATTTGAGGAAGAAAGACTGATGGCTTTGGTAATTTTTGATCTGGACGACACCCTGATCCACGGCGACTGCGCGAGCCTTTGGAGCGAGCAGATGGGCCGGCTGGGCTGGGTCGACCCGGAATCGTTCATGCGCAAGAACAACGAACTGATGTACGCCTACAGCAAGGGCGAGTTGGCCATGGAGGTCTTCATGGACTTCAGCCTGGAGCCGATGATTGGCCGCACCCCGGAAGAAATCGAGCACTTGGTTGAGCCGTGGGTGGAAGACATCATCGAGCCGCTGATCTACAGCGATGCCACCAAGACCATCGCCCAACACCGCAAGAACGGCGACCGTATCCTGGTGATTTCAGCCTCGGGTACCCATCTGGTCACGCCGATTGCGGCGCGCATCGGCATTGATGAAGTGCTGGGAATTGAGCTGGAAGTCAAACATGGCGTGTACAGCGGTAATACGGTGGGTGTACTGACCTACCGCGAAGGCAAGATCACCCGCTTGCTGGAGTGGCTGGAGAAAGAAGGCGAGAGCCTGGAAGGCGCGTACTTCTATTCCGACTCGCGTAATGATTTGCCGTTGTTGCTCAAGGTGGATCATCCGCAGGTGGTGAACCCGGACCCGGTGTTGCGTGAGCAGGCTGAAAAGGCGGGCTGGCCGATTCATCACTGGATCTGAAAACCCCTGTGGCGAGGGAGCTTGCCCCCTCGCCACAATAATTTCGGTTCTCGATTAGTGGGTCACTTCAAGGTTTCGTCGATCACCAACACCAATTTCCCGGAAATCTGGTTGGTCGCCAATTCGGCAAACGCCCCTTCGGCATCCTTGATCGGGAATGTCTTGGCCAGTTGCGGGCTCAAGCGCCCCTCGGCAAACAGCGGCCAGACATGCTGGCTCAAATCGCTGAACAAATCGGCCTTGAACTGATCATCACGACTGCGCAAGGTCGACCCCAGCACTTGCACACGCTTGGCCAGCACTTGGGCCAGGTCCAGTTGGGCCTCGCGACCGCCCATCAGGCCAATCAGCACCCAACGACCGTCGCGGGCCAATAGCTTGAGGTTCAGCGCAGCGTAGTTACCGCCCACCGGATCGAGGATGACGTCGAACGGGCCGAAGTCATTGAGGCTCTCGATACCATCAGTACGTACCACACCGCCCTGGGCGCCCAGGCCCTCACAATACGCCAGACGCTCTGCCGAGCCGACGCTGACCCAGCACGGGCTGCCAAAAGCCTTGCACAGCTGGATCGCCGCCGAGCCCACGCCACTGGCGCCAGCATGCAACAGTACCTTTTCACCAGGCTTGAGAGCCGCCAGTTGGAACAGATTGAGCCAGGCGGTGCTGTACACCTCCGGCAACGCCGCCGCTTCGATCAACGACAAACCTTCCGGCACAGGCAGCACATGCCGCGCGTCGACCACCACTTCCTCGGCCATCCCGCCACCGGCCAACAGTGCGCAAACCCGCTCACCGATCTGCCAGGACGAGCCGGCACCGACTTCACTGATTACTCCGGAACACTCCAGGCCCAGCACTTGGCTCGCGCCGGGCGGTGGCGGATAAAGCCCCGATCGTTGTAATAAATCGGCCCGATTTAATCCAGCAGCCGCCACGCGAATGCGCACTTGCCCTACATCGCACGTAGGACTTGGTTCTTCAAGCCACTCCACATGACCGTCAACGCCTTGCAATGCTTTCACAGTGCCTCCATAGTGAGTCTGGACTGAGCCCGTTGCTGTAGCGTCGGGCTTTTTGCATTATGCGACCGGCCCATATGGAACCGGCGACTTCAAAGACGGCCTAATATGCGTTATCAATTGCCCCCGCGTCGAATCAGCATGAAGCATTTGTTCCCCAGCACCGCCCTCGCTCTTTTCATTGGCCTCGGCCTGTTGCCACTGTCGACCAATACGTTCGCAGCCAACAGCTGGGACAAACTTCAGCCTGATCGCGACGAGGTGATTGCCAGCCTTAACGTCGTCGAGTTGCTCAAGCGTCACCACTACAGCAAACCGCCGCTGGACGATGCGCGCTCGGTGATCATCTATGACAGCTACCTAAAGCTGTTGGACCCCTCGCGCAGCTACTTCCTGGCCAGCGATATTGCCGAGTTCGACAAGTGGAAGACGCAGTTTGACGACTTCCTCAAAAGCGGCGATTTGCAGCCCGGTTTCACCATCTACAAGCGTTACCTGGACCGCGTCAAAGCGCGTCTGGACTTCGCCCTGGGTGAGCTGAACAAAGGCGTCGACAAGCTCGACTTCACCCAGAAGGAAACCTTGCTGGTGGATCGCAAGGACGCCCCTTGGCTGACCAGCACCGCCGCCCTGGATGACCTGTGGCGCAAGCGCGTCAAGGATGAAGTCCTGCGCTTGAGGATCGCCGGTAAAGAACCTAAAGCGATTCAAGAGCTGTTGACCAAGCGCTACAAGAATCAGTTGGCGCGTCTGGATCAGACCCGTGCCGAAGATATCTTCCAGGCCTACATCAACACCTTTGCGATGTCCTACGACCCGCACACCAATTATCTGTCACCAGATAGCGCGGAAAATTTCGATATCAATATGAGTCTGTCCCTGGAAGGCATCGGTGCCGTCCTGCAGAGCGACAACGATCAGGTCAAGATCGTGCGCCTGGTGCCGGCAGGTCCGGCGGACAAGACCAAGCAGGTCGCTCCGGCTGACAAGATCATCGGTGTGGCCCAGGCCGACAAAGAGATGGTCGACGTGGTCGGCTGGCGGCTGGACGAAGTGGTCAAGCTGATCCGTGGGCCAAAAGGCACCGTGGTGCGTCTGGAAGTGATTCCTCACAGCAACGCGCCAAACGACCAGACCAGCAAAATCGTCTCGATTACCCGTGAAGCGGTGAAGCTTGAAGACCAGGCCGTGAAAAAATCGGTGCTCAACCTCAAGCAGGATGGCAAGGACTACAAACTCGGTGTAATTGAAATCCCGGCCTTCTACCTGGACTTCAAGGCGTTCCGCGCCGGTGATCCTGACTACAAGAGCACCACTCGCGACGTCAAGAAGCTGCTGACCGAACTGCAGAAAGAGAAAGTCGACGGCGTGGTCATCGACCTGCGCAACAACGGCGGCGGCTCCTTGCAGGAAGCCACCGAGCTGACCAGCCTGTTTATCGACAAGGGTCCGACCGTGTTGGTCCGCAATGCTGACGGCCGTGTCGACGTGCTCGAAGACGAGAACCCGGGTGCCTTCTACAAAGGGCCGATGGCGTTGCTGGTCAACCGCCTCTCGGCGTCGGCTTCGGAGATTTTCGCCGGCGCGATGCAGGACTACCACCGCGCGTTGATCATCGGCGGCCAGACCTTCGGCAAAGGCACCGTGCAGACCATTCAGCCGCTGAACCATGGCGAACTGAAACTGACCCTGGCCAAGTTCTACCGGGTTTCCGGGCAGAGCACCCAGCATCAGGGCGTACTGCCGGATATCGATTTCCCGTCGATCATCGACACCAAGGAAATCGGCGAGAGCGCCCTGCCCGAGGCCATGCCATGGGACACCATCCGTCCTGCGATCAAGCCTGCATCGGACCCGTTCAAGCCCTTCCTGACCCAACTCAAGAACGAACATGACGCCCGCTCCGCCAAGGATGCCGAGTTCGTGTTTATCCGCGACAAGCTGGCCCTGGCCAAGAAGCTGATGGCCGAGAAAACCGTCAGCCTCAATGAAGTGGATCGCCGCGCGCAGCACAGCGACATCGAGAATCAGCAACTTGTACTGGAGAACACCCGCCGCAAGGCCAAGGGTGAAGATCCACTCAAGGAACTGAAGAAAGAAGATGAAGATGCGCTGCCGACCGAGCCTGAAAAAACCAAGCCGGAAGATGATGCCTACCTGAGCGAGACCGGGCGGATTCTGCTGGACTACTTGAAAATCAGCAAGACAGTGGCCAAGCAGTAAATGATGGCAATTTAATATGACCGCTCCCCGGAGTGTCATCATATAGACATCATTCTGTCGTGAAATGAAGGACCGGATACGTAACGTATCCGGTCCTTTTTTTCGATAGAGAACACCATGACCATGACCGAACAGCTGAATGCCCTGGGCTCCATCCTGGCTCAAGGCAGTTTGCACAGTCTGTTCCAACCGATCATTTCCCTCTCCGAACGGCGCATCCTCGGTTACGAAGCCTTGAGCCGCGGCCCGTCCAACAGCCCTTTGCACTCCCCTATCGCACTGTTCTCCGTGGCCCGCTACGCTGGGCGTCTCAGTGAACTGGAAATGGCCTGCCGGCAAAGCGCCTGCAGGCGGTTCAGCGAACAGAAACTGCCGGGCAAGCTGTTTCTCAACGTCTCGCCGGAATCCCTGCTGGAAACCGCGCACCAACCGGGACGCACCCTGCAACTGCTGCGTGACTTCGGCATTCCTCCCAGCCAGGTAGTGATCGAACTCACCGAACAAACCCCGACCGACGACTTTCAACTGCTGCAAACCGCATTGCATCACTATCGCGCCATGGGATTTTCGATTGCCCTGGACGATCTGGGCGCCGGCTATTCCAGCCTGCGCTTGTGGTCCGAGTTGCGTCCGGACTATGTGAAGATCGACCGGCACTTTATCGATGGCATCCACCAGGACGCACTCAAGCGCGAGTTCGTCGGCTCGATCCTGAAAATCGCCAGGGCGTCCCGTGCGCAGGTGATCGCCGAAGGTATCGAGCTATCAGAAGAACTGGCCGTGCTGACGGAGATGGGCGTCGACCTGATCCAGGGTTATCTGCTCTGCCGCCCTCAGGAACATCCGCCCCAGGAAGCACGGTTAATGTTACCCAAGCCGGACAACGCCATCGTGCCCCTCAACGATGAGACCAGCGACCTCAGCGCCCTGCTCAACGAGCAGCCGGCGGTGGGCCAAGACACAGCCACCGCCCAAGTGCTGGAGGCCTTTCGCCGCCAGGCCAACCTCAACTCACTGGCGGTGCTGGATGAACGTGGCCAGCCCATTGGCATCGTGCATCGACATTCTCTCTCGGACGCGCTGCTCAAGCCCTTTGCCACCGACCTGTTTGCCCGCAAGCCCATCAGCCGCTTGATGAGTGACGACTTTCTCGCCGTGGAGTTGAGCCAGTCCTTGCAACAGGTCAGCCGCCTGCTCACTAGCCGTGCGCGGCAGCGGATTGAAGAAGATTTCATCATCACCCTCAACGGTAACTACCTGGGACTGGGCCGGGTGATTGATGTGCTCAAATTGATTACCGAACTGAAAATCCAGCAGGCCCGCTACGCCAACCCGCTGACCCTGCTGCCCGGCAACGTGCCAATCCAGCAGTGCCTGACGCGGCTCTTGCAGCAGCAGCGCGAATCGGTGATCTGTTATGTGGATATCGACAGCTTCAAGCCGTTTAACGACATCTATGGCTATGGGCGCGGCGATGAAGTGCTGCTGTGCCTGGCGCAATGCCTGAACGATCGGGTAGACCCGAGCCGCGACTTTGTCGGGCACATAGGCGGCGATGATTTTTTGCTGGTGTTGGGTGCCCAGGATTGGCGCAAGCGGCTGAATCAACTGGTGGATGACTTCCAGACTCAGTGCCGACGTTTTTACCGCAGCGAACACCTGGAAGCTGGCTGTTTTATCGCGCTGAATCGGCAAGGGGTGCGCCAGGAGTTTGCGTTGTTGTCACTGTCCATCGGCGTGGTGCATTTGCATCCACAGAGCTGTGGCCATCTCGATGCCAGCCAACTGGCCGAACTGGCATCGCAGGCCAAACACCACGCCAAGAATGTGGCGGGGTATAGCATTCATGTGATTGATAGCTTGCGGCTGGAACTGGAGGAGCCAGAATCCCTGTAGGGGATTCAGCCCAGCTGTTCCAGCCGAATGGCCGCCAATGGATGCCCGGCCTTGGCGGCAACTTTCCACCAACGGGCCGCTTCCACAGGGTCCGGCGCCTTGCCCAGGCTTCCCGCCAGGCTTAACACACCCACCTGATAGGCCGCCTTGCCATCACCGGCCTGGGCGGCCAGGCGCAGCAAGCGCACCCCCTCTTCACGGGCGCCAAGGCCTTGGCCGCGAAAGGTCAGGATATGCCCGTAGAAACTTTGCGCCTCTACATTCCCCAGATTGGCCATGCGCGCGAACTGACCTTCCAGCCAGTGCCAGCCACGGGGCTGCTGCATGAACCAGGACCAATGAAACAGTTTGCGCGCTAGCCAATAGCTGACATACGCCTTGAGTTTCCAGAGCACTCAGGCCTCCACCGATTCAGGATAATCGTACTCAAACACTCGAACCACTTCCGATGCGTGCCATGACGCGGCTGCGACGCCATCGGACGGCCCGCAAAAGCGACCAAGGCGCTCGACGCACTCAAAAAAGCCGGTACGTGGCAGGCGGCTAGCGCCCTGGCTGATCACCAGAGAACTGCGCAACGGCTGATCGGCCTTGGCATCCAAGGCCGCCAAATGCTCCAGGGCGGCTGTCAGGGTTTGCATGGCCGGGGCAGGAAATTGCAGGCGCTCCAACAGGGCGCGATAGGTCAAGAGGTGTCGCTGGCGGCGAGCCTGGTCGAGTTCGTTGAGCAACCCCTCCCAGTGTTGACGGCTGATGCGCACGCTCACACTTCATCCCTCCAACCGGCGATACCCAGTTCCCAGGCCAAGCTGCGGCGGATGGCGGCATCCGGCTGGCGTTCGCCGCTTTCGATCAAGCCCAGGTACGACGGGCTGATACCCACGGTGCGGGCCAGAGTCTCGATGGCCAGGCCCTTTGCCTCGCGCAAGCTGGACAGGTGCGCCAATGGCCGCAAATCCTGATCGACAGCGGCCTGGGGGATATTCGATGAGGGCGTCGCAGGCTGCTGCAGACCGGCGGTTTTTAACAATGCCTGGTACTGAGCCCATGGCAGAACCGCGTACTCGGGTTCACCATCCCGTGAAATTATTTGTATATCCATGACTGCCCCGTAGGATCACAACACTTACTGAGTAAGTACTTTCCTTAGGAGTGTAATCCTAACAGCCACAAAGAGCGCAGGGGGATAATCCACGCGTTCAGTTTTTTTTCGGGTTTTCCTGCTCCAGAAGCTGCGGCGTGTCAGGCAGGCGCTCAACCACCGCAAGCTTTTCGGGGCGCTGGCGTTCACGCCAGGCGCGAAAAGCGCTCAGTTCGCCGTCCAGGGTCTTCATGACCCATGCCAGCACGGCAATGTCGTCGAGCATGCCGAACATGGGGATAAAGTCCGGGATCGCATCGATAGGGCTGAGGAAGTACATCAAGCCCGCCACCACCGACACCAGGGCCTTGGGGCTGATCGCCCGGTACTCGCCGCGCCAATAAGCCAGGCACAGCGCCTGCAGCAACTTGAGGTCGTCCTTGAGCTTTCCCAGCCGGTTACCCTGGCTGGAGCCTTTGGCAGCCACCGCGAACAACAGGGTCGGCAAGCGACCGCGACCAAGAAGGCGCGCGGCCAAAGGCAGGAAACGGGTGAAATTCCAGGGTGCTTTCATCGTCACTCCAGTTCCAGGCGACAGAAAAGGTTATCCACACAAGTTGTGGATAACCTTGTGAACAGAGCGCATTTTCGCGGCTGCAAGGCCCGGATTACAAGGCCCACGGTCAGATCGGGCGTTTTTTGCGCATATAAAAAAAACCCAAGAATTCATTGACTTGGGGGGCATCTGCGGATACCCACACTCAGGTCTTTTATCAGACTGCCCTCAGTCGCACACGTTCGGTTGGATTTGCACTGGATTCAAAGCACTGTAGGAGCTGTCGAGCTTTAGCGAGGCTGCGATGGCATCGCGGCGGTCTTACAAGGGCTGCGGGGATTGAGAGGTACGATTGCCCCAGAAACAACAACGCCCCGTCGAGACGGGGCGTTGGGTGTTCAACTGCGTGTTACTTGGCAGCTGGTGCTTCAGCCTTGGCCGGGTCCTTGATCGCCAGCAGTTCCAGGTCGAATACCAGCACGGAGTTGGCTGGAATCGCCGGGCTCGGGCTCTGGGCGCCGTAGGCCAGGTCGGACGGGATGTACAACTCAACCTTCTCGCCCACGTGCATCAGTTGCAGGCCTTCGACCCAACCTGGAATCACGCCGCTGACCGGCAGGTCAATCGGGCTACCGCGATCCACGGAGCTGTCAAAGGTGGTGCCGTTGGTGAGCTTGCCGGTGTAGTGAACAGTCACTACGTCGGTAGGCTTGGGCTCAGCACCGTCAGCTTTCTTCACGATCTTGTATTGCAGACCGGAAGCGGTAGTGACAACGCCGTCTTTCTTGGCGTTTTCTTCGAGGAATTTCTTGCCAGCGGTTGCCGACTCTTCACTCATCTTGGTCATACGCTCTTCAGCACGTTTTTGCAGTGCGGCGAAGGCTTCGACCAGTTCGTCATCTTTCAGCTTCTGCTCTTTCTTGCCGACGGCATCTTCAATGCCCTGGGCGACCGCTTTGGAGTCCAGGTCATCCATGCCTTCCTGAGCCAGGCTTTTGCCCATGTTCAGGCCGATACCGTAGGAAGCTTTCTGCGCCGGGGTTTTCAGCTCTACGCTGGTTTGCGAATCACAACCCGCAAGTACCAGGCTAACCAGGGCCACCGCCGCCGCCAACCGATGCTGTTTCATGCTATTTCCTTGTTCATGCGCCAAAAGGGCATTCGAGTAAAGTCGCGAGCTTATCAGGCGGCCACGACCAATGGCTACCGGCATGTGAGCAGGAAACTTCTGATAAGTTCACGTGTTTAAACGCATTTTCATCCGTACCAACGCCCTGCAACGGATGCTGGGACCGCCAGAAACCGTCCATGAGCTGGGCTCATGGTTACTTGCCGCACCCATTGGGTGATGGCATAACAGCGCTACCACTCGACAAGGATAGTTATTTTGCGCATTTTTTCCCGATTTTTACTCTTAACCCTCGTATTACTGAGCGTCGGTCTTGCCGTGCTGCTCTATTACGTCGCCAACCCGAAACTGCCGGAGTACGTGCCGGTGGAGCAGGTCCACTACCAGAATCAATGGAGTGCGGCCGACCGCCAGACGTATTACTTCACGCCCCAGGGCACCCAGGTCAAGGGCCTGCGCTATGACTGGTTCGCCGCGCTGGAACTGCCATTTTCCCAGCAACGTTTTGCCGCGCCCGAGTACCTGGCGCGCTTCGGCTTCCTGGTAGACCCGCGACAACAGGTCACAGCCCAAAACCCCGGCAACCTGCCTGTCGGCTTCGCCCGACACAAGAACGCCGGCAGCAACGACGAGTTTCTAGACATCACTTGCGCCGCCTGCCACACCGGTGAGCTGCACTTCAAAGGCCAGGCCTTGCGCATCGACGGCGGTTCAGCCCAGCACGTATTGCCCTCCAGCGTTCCTACCCTGCGCGGTGGCAGTTTCGGCCAGGCGTTGGTAGCCAGCCTCGCGTCCACCTATTACAACCCGTGGAAGTTCGAGCGCTTCGCCCGCACGGTGCTGGGGGACGAATACGACTCCCGACATAGCCAACTGCGCCAGGACTTCAAAAAGTCACTGGACAACTTCCTTAAGGTCGCCTGGAACGACACCCATCGCGGCCTCTACCCCACCGAAGAAGGCCCCGGCCGCACCGACGCTTTCGGCCGCATCGCCAATGCCAGCTTCGGCGATGCCATTTCCCCAGACAACTACCGCATCGCCAACGCCCCGGTGGATTACCCGCAACTGTGGGACATGTGGAACTTCGACTGGGTGCAATGGAACGGCTCGGCCCAGCAACCCATGGCGCGCAATATCGGTGAAGCCCTGGGCGTGGGCGCAACCCTGGATTTCTTCGACAGCGCCGGCCAGCCTCTCAAGGGCGATGCGCGCTACCCGTCCAGCGTGCGAGTTCGCGACTTGAACCTGATTGAGGAAACCCTGCAACGGCTCAAGCCTCCCACCTGGCCTGAAGAGCTGTTCGGCGCCGTCGACAAGCCACTGGCTGCCCAAGGCCGCGCCCTATTCAGCAAAAACTGCGCCGGCTGCCACGTGCCAACCGTTACCCAAGTTAATGGTCGCCCGATGCAGCAACTGAAAATGCTCCCCATCGAGGTGATCGGCACCGACCCTGGTACCGCCAGCAACATCGCCGACCAGCGTTACGACCTCAGCGCCCTGCAATGGGACCCGGCAGAATTGGCGCAGTTGAACGTCGAACTACACCCGACGCCAACCGAGCCTCTGGACCTGCGAAAAATGTCGGTGGCCAAGGGGCTGGCCTACGTCACCGCCTTCGTCGAAGAGCATGCTTATCGCGCTGCCGGTGTCACCCCGGCCGAACGCCCGCGCCTGGACGGCTACGGCTTGCCGATTGGCGTACGCGAGTTACGCGCCTACAAGGCACGCCCGCTGGCCGGCGTGTGGGCCACGCCGCCGTTCCTGCACAACGGCTCGGTACCGACGATCTACCAGTTGCTCTCTCCCCAGGACGAGCGCAGCCGTACCTTCTATAAAGGCACCTTCGACTACGACCCGCGTCACCTGGGCTATCAAACCTCGGCCTTTAAAAACGCCTTCCTGTTCGATACGCAGATCACCGGCAACCACAACAGCGGTCACGAGTTCCGTGCCGGCAAGCGGGGCAACGGCGTGATCGGGCGTGGCTTGCTGCCCGAGGAACGCTGGGCGCTGCTGGAATATTTGAAAGTACTGGGCGGCCCGCTGGAACAGCAACTGCCCTGATCAACCGTCTTCGTCAAAAAGGATTTTTCAATGCTCGCTCGACTTTGGCTGCACCTCGGCGCGTTTCTCGGCAAGACCCTGTTGTGGCTGGTGGGCCTGGGCTTGCTCGGCTGGTTGCTGTCCACCATCTGGTTCGCCTGGCAACACAGCGGTCCGGTATCGCCGGATGAACAAATCCCGTCAGGGGAAGCCGCCATGACCCAAGGCATCATTCAGACGGCGGTGCGCATCGTCGATCAGCACCGCGAGGGCACACGTTATTTACGCGACGCCCATGCCAAGGCTCACGGCTGCGTGAAGGCCGAGGTCAGCGTGCTGGCGGACCTCGACCCGGCACTGCGCCAGGGCGTTTTTGCCGAGCCGGGCAAAACCTGGCAGGCGACCCTGCGCCTGTCCAACGGCAACGCCTACCCGCAGTTCGACAGCATCCGCGATGCCCGGGGCATGGCGATCAAGTTGCTCGATGTACCGGGCAAGCAACTGCTGGCTGATCAGCAGGCGCGCAGCGAACAGGATTTCGTTATGTTCAGTCATCCGAACTTCTTTGTCAGCGACGTTGCTGAGTACGCGCAGAACGTAGGCGCCCAGGCCGATGGCAAAAAAGTCATGGCCTTCTTCCCAAGCCTCGACCCGCGCAGTTGGCAGGTGCGCCACCTGTTTATCGCCCTGGCGACCCTGGCACCAGCGCCGGCCAGTGCGACCCAGACCACCTACTTTTCCGTATCGCCCTACAAGTTCGGCACGGCCAACGCCAAGTTTCGCGTCGCACCCGACCCGCAAAGCTGCCCGGAGTACTCCCTGCCCAAACAGAATCAGGACCTGCCGAACTTCCTGCGCAGTGCCTTGAACCAGCAGTTGTCCACCGACCGTGTGGCGGCGTGTTTTGCCCTGCAAATCCAGCGGCAGAATCCACAGAAATACATGCCGATCGAAGACACCAGCATCGAGTGGAAGCAAAGCGATGCACCTTATGAAACTGTCGCCAACATCAAGATCCCGGCCCAGGATTTCGATACGCCGGCGCTGAACCTGGCCTGCGATAACCAATCGTTCAACCCCTGGTTCGGCCTGGAAGAGCACCGGCCGATTGGCGGGATCAACCGACTGCGCAAAGCGGTGTACGAAGCGGTCAGCGACTACCGTCACAGCCGTAACCTGTAAAGGTTTCATATAGATTCGAGGGCGATCATAACGATTGCGTCGAGTCTATTGAGACACTGGCGCCCCGCCACTACCGTGGCTTCCTACCCCTCACACTCGTAGGAAGTCACCGTGGAAAGCTCAACACTCGGCATGATCGTACTTTCAATGATTGCGCTGTTCGGCGCCGCGTCCTTTTGCTTTGACCATCTGTCCACGCGCCAACCGAAAAAGAAAAAAGCCAAGTAATCCGATCAGGTCTTCACGCCTGGATCACTAGCAGACGCTGGCTCGTCGATCACCAGTTCCTGGGGAATTTCGTCCACGCGCGGATCGAGCATGGCGGCCATGGCGCCCATTGGGTGCTCCGGCATTGCGACGTGATGCAGCGGTGCGCCGTCCACCAGGTATTCGCCAGTGACCTGCTTGGGCTGCACTCGCCAGATCAGCAGCAAGGCGCAAGCGGAAAACAGCATGTAGAAGGCGCCATGGCCATAGCTGTTCATCAGCGCCCCGCTGACCATTGGCCCCAGGCAAGCGCCGATACCGTGGGTGGCGAGCATCATGGCGCTCAAGGGCACCCGGCGCGGTTGTTCAACGTTGTCATTGGCCAGTGCAACCGCCAACGGGTACAGGGTGAACAACAGCAAGCCGCTGAGAAAACCGAACACCAGTAACAGCGGATAGCTCAGTTGGACCATTCCCCATAACGGGATCACCAACACGCCCAGGGCCAGGGCGCAGCAACGGATCAGCCGGGAACGATCAATCCGGTCAGACAGCCAGCCAATCGGCCATTGCCCGCACAGGCCGGCAAAGATCGACACCGCGACAAAGGTGCCGGCCTCAGCGGTACTCAGGCCGTTGCGGGTGGCGAACACCGGCGCCAGGGCGTAGAAAGCGCCGATCATCAGGCCGGTGATGAACACCGTGGTCAATGCCTGAGGCACGCGTTTCCAGAAGAAGCCGACTTCCAACGGCGCGGCCACCAACTTGGCCGGGTGCAGGCGCTTGGTCATGGTCACCGGCAGCAGGCAGGCGGCAAAGCAGATGGCGACGATCAGCAGCGGCTTGAAGTCCAGCTCCGGGCGCCAGATCAACACGCCCTGGCCGAGCATCAAGCCCAGGGAGACGGCGACCATATAGCCGGCGAACACCGCGCCGCGCTGGTTGTTTTCGGCCTGCTCGTTGAGCCAGCTCTCGATCACCATGTACTGGTTCATCATCACCAGCCCCATGACAAACCGTAGCGCCAGCCAGAACTCCAACTGCTCGAACAACACGTGCAACAGCACGATGATAGTGGCGACCCCGGCGCAGGCGACGTAGGAACGCACATGACCGACGCCTGCGATCATCCGGTGGCCAAACTTGGCGCCGCAGACCATGCCGCCGTAATAGGCGGCTGTCAGTGCGCCAATCCACAGTTCATTGACGCCCTCGCTGCTCAGGCGCAGGCCGATAAAACTGAAAAACAACCCGTTGCCAGCCAGCATCAGGATGGTGGCGCTGTAGAGCGCGGGAAAGGTCAGCAGGGTCAAGTTCATAAAGGTCAGGTCAGGAGGTGGTTTTCAAGGTGTCGGCATGTGCCAGCAACCACTGGCGAAAACTGCGGGCAGCCGATGGCGGGTTGCGATGGTGCGGTTGCATCAGTTGCAGGCGCCCGCGGCTGAGCATGCTGTGGGGCAAGGCCATTTGCAGGCGCCCTGCCGCCAACTCACCCTCCAGCAGGCTTTTCCAGCCCAGGGCTACGCCATGGCCCATCACCGCCGATTGCATGAGTAACTGGTAGCTATTGGTGCGCAAGGCATGGCGCGGGGCGTGGTAATGGGCGCCGGCATCGACGAACCAGTCGGTCCAGGTCAGCCAGTCGTGATAGTGATCCTCGACGATCAGCAAGGTGTGGGCATGCAGCAGGTGCTGCGGGTCACGGATCGGCCCGTGACGCTCCACATAGCTGGGGCTGCAAACAGTGATGACCTGCTCGCTGTCGAACACCGGCGTCAACTCCAGGCCGTGAGGCGCAGGCAGCTCATCCAGGTGATAAAACAAGCCCAGGTCATACTCGCTGACGTCCAGATGGCTCGGACTCTCGCTGCACAGGATGCGGATATCCAGGTCCGGGTGCTGACTCTGGAAAGCGGGCAACAGCGCGGCGAGCCAGATTGAACTGATGGTCGGCGTGCTGGCCAGCGTGAGTTGGCGATCCGCCCCCCGGCGGCGCAACTCGGCCGACTCGCGATCCAGCTCGCGCAACAAACGCTGGATAGTGCGGAAGTAGCGCTCACCTGCAGGCGTCAGGCTGATGCCCAGTGCCAGTCGATGGAACAGCGGGCGCGCCAGGTCTTCTTCCAGGCGCTTGATCTGCCGGCTCACCGCGCTTTGGGTCAGGTTCAGTTCATGGGCGGCCTGGGTAAAGCTCAGATGGCGAGCTGCTGCCTCGAATGTCTGCAAGCAGTTGAGCGGTGGAAGATCGACGTTTCGGCGCGACATGAGGGTTTCCAATGGCAAGCGCTGGCGCCGATGAACTGGCGCCAGCGGGTGATCAGGTTTATGGGCATCCTGCCACTTGATCATTCACAGCGCGACCCGGGCTACACGTTTGCTCCATTGGCGACGATGCACCCACTGGCCACTTTCCCATGCCACTTGCTCGGCCTCGATGTAGAACCACTGAGCATCGGCGTGCACATGCAGGCTGCTGTCCACTTCCACCGACCATTGATCACGACTGACACGGTAGTGCCACTGGATATCGGCACGGGTCGACAACGGGTCCCACGCCAAGGTGCGGTACTGCTCGGTGCAGCGCTGGTCCACCGACAACCCATGATCGGTAAAACGTACCGCGCCCAGGTCATCCTCGATCTTCACGCAGACTTCACCGCTGCCGACATCTTCCATCAGCGTGCGTTTCGGCGCGGCAGCGCGCAGGACTTCCAGGGCCGCTGGCGGGGCTGATTGCGGGGCTTCGAACGGGCACTCTATAGCCTCGCCGGTAAAAACGGGCAACTGCACGTTTTGCAGTTCGGGCAGCAAGGTCAGGGTGGTCAATTCGCGACTGGGCCACAGCAGCGGGAAACTGGCGGTGCTGAGGGCCAGGCGCAAACGGTAGCCCGCCGGAAGGCGCATGCCGACGTGATCCAGGCTCAATTGCACGTCCATCGGTTCGCCCGGCACCGGCGGTGTCACCCGGGAAACATCTTCGCGAAGGGTGAGATTAAGCACGCCATAAGTGATCTGCGTGACCTGACCATCGGGGGCCACGGCATTAAGTCGGGCCACCAGTTGCCCGCAGGTGGTATCGCTGGCCACTCGCAGGTTCAAACGCACGTCGCCCAGCAGCGCCAGCGGCTCGGTCAGCGGCAGGGAGTCGAAGCACAGGGAGTGAGCGTCGTCGCGGCGCTGATCTGTCGGGCCGTCGGGACCGAACCAGATGGCGCAATATTCACCTTGATGCAGGCCAGTGGTCAGTGGTGAACAGACACTGCGTGCCGTCGCCAATGGCTGGCGGCCCGGCGCAAGACCCGCGTCGTCGAGGCTGTAATCGGTCCATTGAACCTGAGGATCAGGCCAACCCGATGTCTGCACCCACACACCCGGCCGCTCGGCGTAACTGCCCTTGGGTGGCAGAACGTCCTGTAGGTAAAAAGTGCAGGCGGCATCATCCATCATCCCGTTGTCGATGCCCTTGAGCCAGTGATCCCACCAACGCTTGGCCTCCTGCAAAAAGCCGATAGCCGGTTTGGGCACAGCGAAATGCGGGTACTTGTGAATCCACGGGCCGATCATCGCTTTCTTCGGACCCGGCAGGTTTTCCATCAGCCGTGGCACGGCATTCTTGTAGGCATCGCCCCAGCCACCGACGGCATACACCGCCGCCTTGATCGCCGAGTAGTCCTCGCACACCGAACCATGGCGCCAGTAATCATCGCGGGTCTGGTGTTGCAGCCAGGTCTCGGCCAGCAGCGGCATGGCGTCCAGGCGCTCTTGCCACATGGCTTTCCAGTCTTCGCCCACCAGCAAGGGATCGGGCACCGCAGCGCTGAAGTTGAGCATGGTGGCGGCCCAGCCGAAATTCTCCATCAGCAGGTTGCCGCCCTTGTAATGGATGTCATCGGCAAAGCGGTCATCGGTGGAGCACAGGGTGATGATCGCCTTCAATGCCTCGGGCTGGCGCGCCGCCACTTGCAGGCCGTTGAAGCCGCCCCAGGAGATGCCCATCATCCCCACGTTGCCGTCGCACCAGGGTTGCTGGCATAGCCAGTCGATCACTTCGAGGGCGTCATCCTGTTCCTGCAGCAGGTATTCATCGGCCATCAGGCCTTGGGATTCACCGTTGCCGCGCATGTCCACCCGCACACAGACATAGCCCTGCCCGGCCATCCACGGATGGGTCAGCGCATCGCGCACGGCGGTACCGTCGCGCTTGCGGTACGGCAGGTATTCGAGGATCGCCGGGAAGGCTTGATCGCCTGCCGTTTCCGGCAGCCAGATGCGGGCGGCCAGTTGTGTGCCATCGCTCAGCGGGATCAGGCAATGCTCGATTTCACGGACCTTGTGGGCAAACTCGGTAACGATTTCCATCGGTAACTCCAGAAGCGGGTAGACGTTATTGCAAGCAAACGACTCCCACGCGCTCAGGTTGCAGCACGCGAGAAGACACGCAGGATCAGTCGGTCAGCGGGCAAAATCCGGTAACGGGCTGGCGCCACGCAGGCCAGGCTCCGGCGTCGTCACCGCAAGGTTTTTCACCTCCAGCAACGCCGGATTTTTCAGCCAGTAGATCAACGAGGTGCTGGCCAGCAGTACCAGGATCATCCCCGGCAAGCCGCCGAGGTTGGAGAGCATTTTCACCCCGTCGATGCCGACAAAGGCCACCATCACCCACGACACGGTGCCGATGATTACGCCCCAGACGATCTTGAGCGCCGGGTTGCCGTCCAGGTCAGAGTCGGCGGTGACGCCCTTGCTGCACAGGTTGGCAATGACATCAGTGCTGGAGTCGGCGGCGGTGACGAACGAGATAAAGGCGACGAACAATAGGAACGCGATCATCAAGCCACTGGCCGGCAACTGCTGGAACATCTGGTACAGCACATGCTCGATGCCCTGCTCATTGAGCACGCGGTTCAAGCTGCCATCACCCAGCGCATCGAAATACAGACTGCTCCCGGAGAAGATGCAGATCCACGCTGCGGTGAACAACGCCGGGTACAGCATGTTGATATGGATAAATTCGCGCACCGTGTAGCCCCGGCCGATCTTGCCGAGGAACAGCGCGCTCACCGGCGCCCAGGCGAACCACACCGACCAGTAGAACACCGTCCAGCTTTGCGGCCAGGTGTCGCCACTGGCGGCACCGGTAAACAGGCTGCGGCTGAAGAAGGTATCGAGGTAAACACCGAGGGATTCGACGCCGAGGCTGACTATGTACAGGGTCGGTCCACAAAGCAGCACGAACAGCCCCAGGGCCAGCATGATCCAGGTATTGAACGAGGACAGCATGACGATACCGCGTTGCAAACCACTGGCGGCCGAGGCGACGAAGGTGATGACGATCACGGCGATGATCAGCCCCAGGCGCAAGGGCGTGGTTTCGCCGCCGATGTACTGGCTCAGGCCGCCGGACAACGTCAGTGCGCCGGTGCCCAGGGACGAGGCCATGCCGGCCACCAGGGCAAACATCGCCAAGGTATCGATCAGCCCCGCGTAGCGTTTGACCCGCTGCTCGCCGAGCAATGGTTGCAACATGGCGCCAATGGAAAAATTGCTGCGCAGGTTGTAGAACACCAACGCAAACACCAGGGACGGCACCAGGTAAATCGCATAGGGGGTGATGGTCCAGTGCAGGAACATCGTCGACATCGCAAAGCTCTTGGCCGCCGCGCTACCGGCCTCGATCGGCAGGCTGGTAGGGGGCGAATACAGGTGATAGAGCGGCTCGGCCGTGGTCCAGAACAACACCCCCACTGCCAACGTGGTACACAGCGCGACCATGAACCAGCGCCATTTACTCAGCAGAGGCTTGGCGTTTTCACCGCCGATGCGCACCTTGCCCAGCGGCGACAGGTAGACGATGCCTGTCAGCACCACCATGGCAAACGAGCCAGCGCTGAACAGCCAGGAGAAGTTTTCGAGAATCATCGTGTTGAGCTGTTTGCTGACCGCAAGGAACGCATTCAGGTCGACATAACTGGCAATTACCGCCGCCAGTAAAATCAGAAAGGTTGGCCAGAAGACCAACGGGCGCAATGGGTATTTCATGTTATGCGATTCCCCAGACAGACTATTTTTATTGCCTTTACAGGCCATTTTTAGAGGGTGAACGCCGCGCATCCTGCGTCGGGTGGTTCGCCTTGAAGTCTTCGCGTGGGTATAGATAACCGTTTATGCACAACCGGGCGCAATCGACCAATGGGTATGGGGGCATTCCCTCAGGTCATGACTGGGGCTCGAAATACCGCGTAAAGAACACGTATAAAAAGGCTATTGGCCATAACGATTACGTCACCTCTATTGAACCACCGCCAACAACCCCACTACCGTGACTTTCTGCACACTCATCTATACGCCGTCTTAATACCCGCACCCGCAATCAGTGCCTGAGCTTGATACCCCGTCCCTTAACCTCCCCGCGTCCGCTATTGCGGCTTATTAATAAGGGGAGCTTTACCGTGTTGACACTCACGTTCATTTATATCGCCAGCGGCTTATGTGCCGCGGGCCTGTTCGCTTATCTGGGTTATGCCCTTATTCGCGCCGAAAAGTTCTAGGGAGTTCGCCATGTACGACTTGATCTTTGTAGGCATCTCCCTGGTGTTTTTTGCTGCGACTGCCATGGCCATTGTTGCCATGGGCAAGATTTGAACGGAGCCTCAATATGTTAAGCACTTTGCTGGAATTTGCGCTGGTCCTGGGGTTGATGACCGGGCTCGCCGTGCTGATGGGCAAGTGGCTAGCCCGGGTATTTACCGGGACCCGCCACGCCCTGCCGGAACGCGCGACGTTTCGCCTGCTGGGCATTGATCCCCTGGAGACCATGGGCTGGGCCCGTTATGGCTCGGCGCTGGTGTTGTCGAACGCGGCGATGATGCTGCTGGGTTATTTCATCCTGCGCCTGCAAGCAGTCATGCCGATCAACCCCCTGGGGTTGGCAGCGCAGGCGCCGGACCTGGCGTTCAACACCGCCGTGTCCTTTATTACCAACACCAACTGGCAGGCGTACTCGGGCGAAACCAGCCTGTCAAACTTCAGCCAGATGGCGGTCATTACCTTTCTGATGTTTGTCGGAGCCACCTCCGGCGTGGTCGCTGCGGCCGCTTTTATTCGCGGATTGAGCCGCGCCAATTCGGCGGACATCGGCAACTTCTGGGTCGACTTCACCCGCACCCTCTACCGGGTGATGCTGCCGCTGTGCGTGGGCATGGCGCTGGTGTATGTCTGGCAAGGCATGCCGCAGACCTTCGCGTCCCAAGCCCTGGCAACGACGCTGGAAGGCGCGCAACAACAGTTGATCGTCGGTGCAGTGGCAAGCTTTGAGTCGATCAAGCACATCGGCACCAATGGCGGTGGCTTTTTCAGCATGAACGCCGCGCACCCGTTCGAAAACCCGACGCCGCTGACCAACATCCTGCACATCCTCAGCATGTTGCTGATCCCATCGGCACTGACCTACACCTTCGGCAGCATGCTGGTGCGTCGCCGTCAGGGCTGGGTGTTTTTCGGCACGTTCCTGGTGATGTTCATCGGCTTTTTGGCCCTGGTCTACGGTTCGGAGCAGAACGGCAACCCGTTGCTGACCCAGGCCGGCGCTAATCAGACGCTGTCGATAGAGCAGAGCGGCGGCAATATGGAAGGCAAGGAACTGCGCTTCGGCATCGCCGACAGCAGCTTGTTCATTGCGACTACCACGGCGGCAACCACCGGTTCCGTCAACACCATGCACGACTCGCTGACGCCCATGGGCGGCTTCGTGCCACTGGCGCAGATGATGCTCAACTGCGTGTTTGGCGGCGACGGCGTGGGCTTTATCAACCTGATCCAGTACGCACTGCTGACAGTGTTCCTGGTGGGCATGATGATCGGCCGCAGCCCGGAATTCCTCGGCAAGAAGATCGAGGCCCGGGAGATGAAACTGGTGATGCTCTCGGTACTGGCGCACCCCATCAGCATCCTTGGTTTCACCGCCCTCGCCTCCGTGTGGCCCGACACCATGGCCAGCCTCAATAACCTCGGCCCCCACGGTTTCAGCGAGGTGCTGTACGCCTACACCTCGGGCACCGCCAACAACGGTTCGGCCTTTGCTGGCTTAAACGCCAACACACCGTTTTTCAACACCACCATTGGCCTGGCGATGCTGATCGGACGCTTCTTCACCATGCTGCCCATGCTGGCAGTGGCCGGTTCCCTGGCGATGAAGAAAACCGTACCTGCCGGTGCTGGCACCATCCCCACCGCCACCCCGCTGTTCATGTTGCTGGTGGTGTTCGTGGTGCTGGTGGTCGGCGGCCTGACCTTCCTGCCGGCGCTCGCGCTTGGCCCGCTGGTGGAGCAACTGCAGTTGCTGTCCGGCCAGACGTACAAATAAGGACACGTTGATGACGACTCAATCGATATTCAAAGGGCTGTTGCGCCCGGTGCTGGTCTCGGCGGTGTTTTTCATGGCCCTTACGGGCCTGGCATACCCGATATTCACCACCTTTGCCGCACAACTGTTGTTCCCATTCCAGGCCCAGGGTTCGCTGATCGAGCGCGACGGCCTGGTGATCGGCTCGGCCCTGATCGGCCAGCACTTCACCCGCCCGGAGTATTTCCACGGCCGCCCAAGCATGACCCTCGGCGCCGACCCGCAAGACCCGAGCAAAAGCGTGTCGCAGCCCTACAACGCCGGTTCCAGCGGCGCCAGCAACCTGGGGCCGACCAACCAGAAACTGATCGACCAGGTCAGTGCGCGGGTTTTGGCGTATCGCCAGGAGAACGCCCTCGCCGCCGATGCGCAAGTGCCTGTGGATGCCGTCACCGCCTCTGCCTCCGGTCTGGACCCACATATATCAGTGGCCAACGCACGGATCCAACTGGCACGGGTGGCCCTTCTGCGGCAGATGCCCGAAGCCGAACTGCTGCAACTGGTGAACGACCACACCGCTGCCCGCACCCTCGCCCTGCTCGGCGAGCCACGGGTCAATGTGCTGCAAATCAACCTCGCGCTGGACGCTCGTCTGCCCCTGCGTCAGCCCCCTATTGCGGCCAGTGAGTAAGAGATTCCCCTCATGATCAAGAATGCTCGTTTACCTCTATTTGATCGGCGCATTGTGCTCACCGCCTGCGTCGATGCCTTTAAGAAACTGCTACCCCAGGCCCAGTGGAAAAACCCGGTGATGTTCGTGGTGTACCTGGGCAGCATTCTCACCACGCTGCTGTGGTTCCAGTCCCTGGGCGGAGCGGGTGAAGCCCCCAGCGGCTTTATTTTAAGCATCACCCTGTGGCTGTGGTTCACCGTACTGTTCGCCAACTTCGCCGAGGCCCTGGCCGAGGGACGCAGCCGCGCCCAGGCAGCAAGCCTGCGCAGCATGAAGCGCCAGACCCTGGCCAAATTGCTGCAACAACCCCGGCACGGTGCGGCCTGGTTGCCCACTGAAGCCAGTCTGTTGCGCAAGGACAGCGTGGTGCTGATCGAAGCCGGCGACCTGGTGCCCCTGGACGGTGTGGTGATCGAAGGCGTGGCCTCGGTGGATGAAAGCGCGATCACCGGCGAATCGGCTCCGGTGATTCGCGAAGCGGGTGGCGACTTTTCCTCGGTCACCGGCGGCACGCGGGTACTGTCGGACTGGCTGGTGGTGCGCATCAGCGTCAACCCCGGAGAGTCGTTTCTCGACCGCATGATCTCCATGGTCGAGTCCGCCAAGCGCCAGAAGACGCCCAATGAGGTAGCCCTGAATATTTTGCTGGTGGGGCTGACCCTATTGTTTCTGCTGGTGATCGCCACCCTGAGCCCCTACTCGATTTTCGCCGTAGCCATGAGCGGCACCGGCAGCGTGATCAGTGCCACGGTGCTGGTGGCGTTGCTGGTGTGCCTGATCCCCACCACCATCGGCGGCCTGCTCTCGGCCATTGGCGTGGCGGGGATGAGCCGGATGATGTCGGCCAATGTAATCGCCACTTCAGGCCGGGCCGTCGAGGCGGCTGGCGATGTCGACGTGTTGTTGCTGGACAAGACCGGCACCATCACCCTGGGTAATCGCCAGGCCAGCAGTTTCCTTCCTGCACCGGGTATCAAGGAAGCCGAGTTGGCGGACGCCGCGCAACTGGCGTCCCTGGCCGATGAAACCCCTGAAGGTCGCAGCATCGTGGTGCTGGCCAAACAGAAGTTCGACCTGCGGGCGCGAGACATCAACGCCCTGGGCGCCAGCTTTGTCCACTTCACCGCACAAACCCGCATGAGCGGCGTCGACCTGCCCGAGGGCCGGACCATTCGCAAGGGTGCGGCGGATGCTATTCGCAGTCATATCGAAGCCCTGGGTGGGAGCTTTCCGGCGGCGTTGCAGGCCAAGGTCGATGAAGTCTCACGGCGCGGCAGCACCCCGCTGGTGGTGTCCGACGGTTCCACGGCATTGGGCGTGGTAGAGCTCAAGGACGTGGTCAAGGGCGGCATCAAGGAGCGCTTCGCCGAACTGCGGCGTATGGGCATCAAGACGGTAATGATCACTGGCGACAACCGCTTGACCGCTGCAGCGATTGCCGTGGAGGCTGGTGTCGACGACTTCCTCGCCGAGGCTCGCCCAGAGGACAAGCTGCAACTGATCCGCGACTACCAGGCCCAGGGCAAGCTCGTCGCCATGACCGGCGACGGCACCAACGACGCTCCGGCACTGGCCCAGGCCGACGTGGCGGTAGCAATGAACAGCGGCACCCAGGCAGCGAAAGAGGCCGGCAACATGGTCGACCTGGACAGCAACCCGACCAAGCTGATCGAAGTGGTCGAGGTCGGCAAACAGATGCTGATGACCCGTGGCGCCCTGACCACCTTCAGCGTCGCCAACGACGTGGCGAAGTATTTCGCGATCATCCCGGCGGCATTCGTGGCGACCTATCCGCAGCTCGGTGCCTTGAACGTCATGCACCTGACCAGTCCCAACTCGGCGATTCTCAGTGCGGTGATTTTCAACGCGCTGATCATTGTCGCGTTGATTCCACTGGCGCTGCGCGGCGTGACCTATCGGGCCATTGGTGCGGCGGCGTTGCTTAACCGCAACCTGCTGATCTATGGCGTGGGTGGGGTGCTGGTGCCGTTTGCCGGGATCAAGGTAATTGACATGGTGTTGACTGGACTAGGTCTGGTGTAACGGACCAACTCCCCTGTAGGAGCAAGAACTAGGCGTCCTCCTCGCTCCTACAGACTCTCTTGAGGAATGACATGCCCGCATTAAACGAAGATCGCCCCGACCCCGACGCCTTGCTGGCCCGACTCCAGCAGGAAGAACAAGCCGCCTTGCGCGGCAAATTGCGTATCTACTTCGGCTCCAACGCCGGCGTGGGCAAGACCTGCGCCATGCTCGCGGCAGCGCAGCGAGAAGTCGCCCTGGGCCGCGACCTGCTCGCGGGCGTCGTGGAAACCCACGGTCGCCAGGAAACCACCGACCTGCTCCATGGCCTGGAACAACTGCCCCGCACCGCCCTGTTACACCGCGAAGTCGCCCTTACTGAATTCGACCTCGACGCCGCCCTGCTCAGGCATCCGTCGGTGCTGCTGGTCGACGAACTGGCCCACAACAACGCCCCTGGCTCGCGCCACCCCAAACGCTGGCAAGATGTGGAAGAACTGCTCAGCGCCGGCATCGACGTGTGGACCACCCTCAACGTCCAGCACCTGGAAAGCCTTAACGATCTTGTCAGTGGGATCATTGGTATCCGCGTGCGGGAAACCGTACCCGACCACGTGTTCGACAATGCCCACGAAGTGGTGGTGGTCGACCTGCCGCCCGATGACCTGTTGCAGCGCTTGAAGGACGGCAAGGTCTACCTGGGGCCTCAGGCCGAGCGTGCGTCACGGCATTTTTTCCGCAAGGGCAACCTGCTGGCCCTGCGCGAGCTGGCACTGCGCCGCACGGCCGACCGGGTCGACACGCAGATGCGGGTGTATCGCCGCGAACGCTCAATCAAAGCCTTGTGGCCAGCCCGCGAGCGGCTGCTGGTCGGCGTGGCGGGCGACGCCGGTGATGAACGCCTGGTGCGTGAAGCGGCGCGGCTGGCGCAAAAGCTTGAGGCAGACTGGATCGTCGTGCATGTGGCTTCGGCCCAAGGTCGCGGGGCCAAGCGCTATCTGACGGCCATGAAAACCCTGGCCCTGGCCACCGAGTTTGGTGCCGATACCGCAACACTGCCAGGCATGGACGTCGCCGAGGCGCTGGCAGCCTGTGCCCGTGAGCACAACGCCAACCGTCTGGTGCTTGGCCATCATCCCCGCCAGGCCTGGCGGTTCTGGCACCAGTCGGTCAGTGATCGAATCAGCCGCCACCATCCGCAGATTGATCAGATCGTCATTGCCCACGGTGTATTACCCGCCAGCGCCCCCGTCAAAAATCTTGAAAAGCCAGCACCTGCGCCGGGTCGCACCTTGGCCTATATCTGGGCCAGCCTGGCCTGCTTCACCGCCAGCGCCATCGCCGCGCTGCTGCTTCAGGTGTTCGACCTGGCCAACGTGGTCATGGTGTTTTTGCTCACCGTGGTGCTGGTGGCCCTGCGCTATGGGCGCGGTCCCGGCGTCTGGGCGGCGATGCTCGCGGTGCTGTGTTTTGACTTCTTTTTCGTGCAGCCGCGCTATTCCTTCACCGTCAATGACACCCAGTATTTCTTCACCTTTGCCTTGATGCTCGGCATCGCCTTGATCACCGGGCAACTCACCGCCCGTCTACGCCATGAAGCACGCACCGCCGCGGCCCGGGAGCGGCGTGCAACGTCGTTGGCGCGACTGGCCCGCGACCTGTCGGCGGCGTTGACCGTTGAGCAGATCAGCGAAGTGGCACTGCGCACCTTCAGCGGCGTGTTCGAGGCGCGGGTGGGCCTGGCGTTGCCAGATGCGCAAGACCGTCTCCATAGCGTTGGCGCGGGCGTGCTGCCCATCGATGAAGGCATCGCCCAATGGAGCTACGACCATGGCCGCCCGGCGGGCCAGGGCACCGACACCCTGGCGGCCGCCAAAGGTTGCTACCTGCCATTGAAGGCACCGATGCGCGTACGCGGTGTGCTGGTGCTGGAACTGGCCCAGCGCGAACGCCTGAGCGAACCGCAAGAGCGCCGGTTGCTGGAAGCCTGCATGAGCCAGCTGGCGATCGCCCTGGAGCGAGTGCATTTCGTCGAAGTGGCGCAAAGCACACTGGTGCAGATGGAAGGCGAGAAAATGCGTAACACCCTGCTCGCCGCCATTTCCCACGACTTGCGCACGCCCTTGACCACACTAATCGGCGCCGCCGACACCGCACTGCCCCACGCCCCTCCCGGGCCCCTGACTGACTTGCTGCACGACATCCACGAACAAGCCACTTCCATGCAACGGCTGATTGAAAACCTGCTGGACATGGCCCGCATGCAAGAACACGGAGTGCGGCTCAATCGGCAATGGCACTCCCTGGAAGAAATCGTCGGCAGCTCCCTGCGCCAGTTGCGCGAACCGCTGGCCCGGCACGTCGTACACACCGCCATTGACGCGCAGTTGCCACTGGTTGAGGTCGATGGACTATTGATCGAACGGGTGCTGGTCAACCTGCTGGACAACGCCGCCAAGTACACCCCCGACGGCACCTGCATTACTGTTGGCGCCCGCCAGGCTGGGGACAAGATCCTGCTGGAGGTCAACGACACCGGGCCGGGCTGTGCTGCTCACAACCTGTTCAAACCCTTCACTCGCGGCCAGCAGGAGTCCGCCGTCGCGGGCATCGGCCTGGGGCTGGCACTGGTCAAGCGCATCATCGAAGCCCATGGCGGGCGCATTGAGGCCAACCCCGGCACCGAGTGCGGCATGCATTTCGTCATCACTTTACCGGCGGGCACCCCGCCATCCATGGAAACCCTATGAGCACTGCGCGCATTCTGATTGTTGAAGACGAGGCCAATATCCGCCGTTTTGTCGGTATCGCCTTGCAAGATGAAGGCTTCCAGGTCTTCGAGGCCGACAGCGTCAAGCGCGCCTTGATCCATGCCGCCAGCCGCCAGCCAGACCTGGTGATCGTCGATCTCGGCTTGCCGGATGGTGACGGCAAACAGTTGATCAGCGAATTGCGGGGCTGGCTGGCGGTGCCGATCCTGGTGCTGTCGGCGCGGGATCGCGAAGAGGAAAAAGTCGCCGCCCTGGACGCTGGCGCCGATGACTACCTGACCAAACCCTTCGGCGTGCCCGAACTGCTGGCACGTATCCGCGCACAACTGCGTCGACATGGGAAAACCGGCACCGTGGCAGCCACCAGCAAAGTGGCGTTTGGCGAGGTTGAAGTCGACCTGGCCACCCATGAGGTATGGCGCCAGGGCCAGCCGGTGCACCTGACGCCCATCGAGTACCGCCTGTTGTGCGCGATGATTCGCGGGCAGAGCCGAGTGCTGACCCACAGGCAGTTATTGCTGGAAGTCTGGGGCCTGGATTACGTGGAACGCGCCCATTATCTACGCGTACATATGGCCCATCTGCGCCAGAAGCTGGAGGCGAACCCCGCACAACCGCAGTATTTCATTACCGAGTTGCAGGTGGGGTATCGACTGGTAGGGCTCTAAATTCCAGGCAAAAAAAAGCCCGCTTTATAAGCGGGCTTTTCGTGGTGACCTGGCGTTCAGCGGTCCAGGAAACCTTAATATGGCGCAGCGGACGGGACTCGAACCCGCGACCCCCGGCGTGACAGGCCGGTATTCTAACCGACTGAACTACCGCTGCGCGTAGCGTTGAAAGTAATGGTGGGTGATGACGGGATCGAACCGCCGACCCTCTGCTTGTAAGGCAGATGCTCTCCCAGCTGAGCTAATCACCCTTCACCTTCGTTGCGGGGCGCATTCTCTCACAAAAAATTCTAATGTGTTGATTTAAATGCAATTTATTTAAAAGATTTCATTTTTGTGAAATCGCAGACAACAAAAAGCCCGCTACTTGAGCGGGCTTCTCGCGGTGACCTGGCGTTCAGCGGTCCAGGAAACCTTAATATGGCGCAGCGGACGGGACTCGAACCCGCGACCCCCGGCGTGACAGGCCGGTATTCTAACCGACTGAACTACCGCTGCGCGTAACACTGTAAGCGAATGGTGGGTGATGACGGGATCGAACCGCCGACCCTCTGCTTGTAAGGCAGATGCTCTCCCAGCTGAGCTAATCACCCTTCACTTTCGGTGTGGCGCGCATTCTACGGAGCGACCCAAACTCTGGCAAGCACTTTCTTAAATATTTTTTTCAGGCCTTCCAATGGCTTAGGCGGGGTTGGCCTACGGCGCTACGAGGGGAATAATGCCCACCTTTGTATAAAGGAGAGACTCACCCCATGTGGTTCAAAAACCTGCTTATCTATCGCCTGACCCAAGATCTGCCTGTTGATGCCGAGGCGTTGGAAACTGCACTGGCCACCAAACTGGCGCGCTCCTGTGCAAGCCAGGAGTTGACCACTTACGGCTTCGTCGCCCCGTTCGGCAAAGGCGAAGATGCGCCATTGGTACACGTCAGCGGTGACTTCCTGCTGATTGCTGCGCGCAAGGAAGAACGTATCCTGCCGGGTAGCGTGGTGCGTGATGCGGTGAAGGAAAAGGTCGAAGAGATCGAAGCCGAGCAAATGCGCAAGGTCTATAAAAAAGAACGCGACCAGATCAAGGATGAAATCATCCAGGCCTTCCTGCCCCGCGCCTTTATCCGTCGTTCGTCGACCTTCGCCGCCATCGCGCCGAAACAGGGCCTGATCCTGGTCAACTCGGCCAGCCCAAAGCGTGCCGAAGACCTGCTGTCCACCCTGCGTGAAGTGATCGGCACCCTGCCGGTACGTCCGCTGACCGTGAAAATGGCCCCAACCGCCACCATGACCGACTGGGTCACCACGCAAAAGCCGGCCGATGACTTCTTCGTCCTCGACGAATGCGAGTTGCGCGACACCCACGAAGACGGCGGCATCGTGCGCTGCAAGCGCCAGGACCTGACCGGCGAAGAAATCCAACTGCACCTGAGCACCGGCAAGGTGGTGACGCAACTGTCCCTGGCCTGGCAGGACAAGCTGTCCTTCATGCTGGACGATAAGATGGTGGTCAAGCGCCTGAAGTTCGAAGACCTGCTGCAAGACCAGGCAGAACAGGACGGCGGCGACGAAGCCCTGGGCCAGCAGGACGCCAGCTTTGCCTTGATGATGATGACGTTTGGCGACTTCCTGCCGGCGTTGGTTGAGGCTTTGGGCGGCGAAGAGACCCCGCAGGGGATCTAAAAATATCGCCGGTTCCATGCGGGCATGGTCAGTGTGGGCTTGCCTGCGATGGCCATAGGTATCTACACATCTCTTGAGGTTGCCGTTGCTGATATTTTAGGGCAGGTTTGAGTACATATCCGTTGCTGCGGTAACGGCGGCTTAGGGTTACGCCCTTACGGCGTGTCACTTTCGAAAAGCGCGAAAGTAACCAAAGCGCTCCTGCCCTACCTATCGGCGCCTCGCTTAGGCTCGGCGTGCCCTCACTCCGGCATTGCTCCGTGGGTCGCCGCGATGGGCCATCCCTGGCCCAGCGCGGCTAAACCGGCGTCCTGCCGGTTTACCCACTGCTCAACACCTGCGTTCGGCCTCTGGTTTTATGGGCAGGCAGATCAAGAGCCAGATCAAAAGCAGAGCAAAGCCAGCGCCATCCGCTTTTCTGTAGGAGCGAGCTTGCTCGCGAAGAACCTGAGGGCGCCGCGGTGATTCAGGATGCCAGCGTCATCGTTAACGACCATCGTCGGAACGCCGCCCGGAGCAAGCTCGCTCCTACATTTTCACCACTCAGGTCGGCTACCAGGCCGCCGTGCTTTTGATCTTGATCTTGATCTAAGGCGCCCCGTTAAACCACGATGGCTGAACGCAGGTATTGATCCGTGGGTAAACCGGCAGGACGCCGGTTTAGCCGCGCTGGGCCAAGGATGGCCCATCGCGGCGGCCCACGGAGCAATGCCGGAGTGAAGGCATGCCGAGCCTAGGCGAGGCACCAAGTGGTGGGGCAAGAGCCCTTTTGGTTACTTTTGGGGCTCTTTTCCAAAAGTGACACGCCGTAAGGGCGTAACCCTAATCCGCCCCAACCAAAATAACGGATATGTACCCATCCCAACCCAGCCCAACCCCAAAACATATAGATACCTATAGCTATCGCAAGCAAGCCACACACATTCGATCAGATTACCGCCTCGGATTTTCTGTCACTCGACAAACTGCTCTCCAATAACAAGGACCACCCCATGCGCGCACTCGCCGCTTTAAGCCGCTTCGTCGGCAACACCTTCGCCTACTGGGTGCTGATTTTTGCCGTGGTCGCGTTCCTGCAACCAAGCTGGTTTATCGGCCTGAAGAGCGCCATCGTCCCACTGCTGGGGCTGGTGATGTTCGGCATGGGGCTGACCCTCAAACTTGAAGACTTCGCCGAGGTCGCCCGTCACCCATGGCGTGTAGCGCTTGGCGTGGTCGCGCATTTTGTGATCATGCCCGGCATGGCGTGGTTGCTGTGCCAGGCCTTCCAGCTGCCGCCGGAAATTGCCGTCGGCGTGATCCTGGTGGGTTGCTGCCCCAGCGGTACCTCGTCCAATGTCATGACCTGGCTGGCCCGTGGCGACCTGGCGCTGTCAGTGGCCATTGCCGCCGTCACCACCCTCCTCGCCCCGCTGCTCACCCCGGCGCTGATCTGGCTGCTCGCCTCGGCCTGGCTGCCGGTGTCGTTCATGGAGTTGTTCTGGTCTATCCTGCAGGTGGTGTTGCTGCCCATCGTGCTCGGTGTGCTGGCGCAACGGTTGCTGGGTGATAGGGTGCGCCATGCCGTGGACGTATTGCCGCTGGTGTCGGTAGTCAGCATCGTGATCATCGTCGCCGCCGTGGTGGCCGCAAGCCAGGCGAAGATTGCCGAGTCGGGCCTGCTGATCATGGCCGTGGTGATGTTGCACAACAGCTTTGGCTACCTGCTGGGTTATTTCACCGGCCTCGTGTTCAAGCTACCGCTGGCACAACGCAAGTCGTTGGCGCTGGAAGTGGGCATGCAGAATTCAGGGCTGGGCGCCGCCTTGGCGAGCGCGCACTTTTCGCCGTTGGCGGCGGTGCCGAGCGCGCTGTTCAGCGTCTGGCACAACATTTCCGGGGCGTTGCTGTCGACGTATTTCCGCCGGATGAGCGAGAAGGAAGATCGCGAACTGTTGGCGCAACAGCAGACCGACTGACGGTTGAAACTTGATCACACGATCAATTTTCGGCACTCTACCGAGCTTCGCGGGGACGACCTCGCGGCTCGAACAAGGTATTCACTGGGGACGACCCCTTCTATCGATGGAGGTTTTCATGTCCTGGATCATTCTGTTTTTTGCAGGTCTCTTTGAAGTCGGCTGGGCCGTTGGCCTGAAATACACCGACGGCTTCAGCAAACCCATGCCAACAGCCCTGACGATTGCCGCCATGGCTGTCAGCCTGGGCTTGTTGGGATTGGCCATGAAAGAACTGCCACTGGGCACCGCCTATGCCATCTGGACCGGAGTCGGTGCAGTGGGCACGGTGATTGCCGGGATTATCCTGTTTGGGGAATCCATGGCGCTGTTCAGGCTGGCCAGTGTGGCATTGATTATTGCCGGGCTGGTGGGGCTCAAGATCAGCGCTTGAACCCCGGATCGTTCCCGCAAAAGTGGGAACGATCAACCTACCTGACACTCCCCCGCAACTGCCCCACCACTTCCTGCAATGCTTGCGGCGTCGCCGTCTCCAGCGTCACTGGCGGCCCTGCCACCAGCGTCACCCGCGACCACAACCGACGGAACATCCCCTTGGCCGGGTCACGACTGAAGAAACTTCCCCACAACCCCCGCAAGGCCAACGGAATCACCGGCACCGGGGTCTCCTCAAGAATCCGCGTCAACCCGCCCTTGAACTCATTGATCTGGCCATCACCTGTCAACTTGCCTTCGGGGAAGATGCACACCAACTCGCCATCCTTAAGGTACTGGGCAATCCGCTGGAACGCCTTGTCGTAGATCTGGATATCCTCATGCCGCGCGGCAATCGGAATCGCCCCGGCAGTGCGGAAGATAAAGTTCAGCACCGGCAAACGGTAGATCTTGTAGTACGTGACAAAACGAATCGGCCGACGCACCGCGCCGCCAATCAACAATGCATCGACAAACGACACATGGTTGCACACCAGTAGCGCCGCACCTTCGTCGGGAATCAGCTCCAGGTTGCGATGTTCAACGCGGTACATGGAATGGCTGAGCAGCCAGATCATGAAACGCATGGAGAACTCGGGAACGATCTTGAAGATGTAAGTATTGACCGCGATATTGAGCAGCGACACCACCAGGAACAACTCGGGAATCGACAGCTTGGCCACGCTCAGCAGCAGGATCGAGACAATTGCCGAGACCACCATGAACAGCGCATTGAGAATGTTGTTGGCCGCAATGACCCGCGCCCGCTCTTTTTCGGCGGTGCGCGACTGGATCAACGCATACAACGGCACGATGTAGAACCCACCAAACACGCCAAGGCCGAGGATATCGATCAACACCCACCAGGCTTGACCGTAGCTGAGCACGGCGATCCAGTCGTTGGCCTGGACGTTCTGCGGGAAACCGCCGGAATGCCACCACAGCAGCAGGCCAAACACCGTAAGACCAAAGGAGCCAAAGGGCACCAGGCCAATTTCCACTTTACGCCCGGAGAGCTTCTCGCAGAGCATCGAACCTAGCGCGATACCTACCGAGAATACGGTCAGGATCAGCGTGACCACAGTCTCATCGCCGTACAGCCACTCCTTGGCATAGGCCGGGATCTGCGTCAGGTAGATCGCACCGACAAACCAGAACCACGAATTGCCAACAATCGAACGGGACACAGCCGGCGTTTGCCCCAGGCCCAGGCGCAAGGTGGCCCAGGATTGGCTGAAGATATTCCAGTTCAGGCACATCTCAGGGCTGGCGGCGGCGGCGCGAGGAATGCTGCGGCTGGCCAGGTATCCCAACACCGCAACGCCGACGATGGCGATAGACACTACCGGCGCGTAATAGCTGGAGGACATCATGATCCCGGCACCGATGGTCCCCGCCAGAATCGCCAGGAATGTGCCCATCTCCACCAGGCCATTGCCACCCACCAACTCATCTTCATGCAACGCCTGGGGCATGATCGAGTACTTCACCGGACCGAACAGCGCCGAATGAGTGCCCATGGCAAACAGCGCCAACAGCATCAGTTCAAGGTGGTTGAACATAAAGCCGACGGCGCCCACGGCCATGATCACGATCTCGCCAAGCTTGATCATGCGGATCAGCGCGTCCTTGTTGAACTTCTCGCCAAATTGCCCGGCCAGGGCCGAGAACAGGAAGAACGGCAGGATAAACAGCAAGGCGCAGAGGTTGACCCAGATCGAGCGGTCGCCCTCGATGGTCAGCTTGTAGAGAATCGCCAGGATCAGCGACTGCTTGAAGATGTTGTCGTTGAATGCACCCAGGGACTGGGTAATAAAAAACGGCAGAAAACGCCGTTTGCGCAGCAAGGTGAATTGCGAGGGGTGACTCATCGTCCATGTTCCTGCGTGGCCTGAAGGCTGTTATTGATCTGGCAATTGGGACTTTGCACTTGAGAGCCAGGCCACGACTTTACCTAATCCTGATTACTTATTCCCTAGTCCCGCAATGCACGGTGAAACAAAAAGCTCACCTTTCCAGGCCCCCTGCACCGTGCGCTTGGCGACGATCAGCCACATCAGGGCCAGGGCCGCCACCAACACACAACCGAAGACGCTGAAAAAAACCAGGTGCAAGGTGCCTGCCAGCTTCAAGGTGGTCAGGGCATAGACCCCCAGCGGAAAAGTGAACCCCCACCAGCCCAGGTTGAACGGGATACCGGCCCGCAGGTAGCGCAAGGTGATCAGCACCGCGATCAGCATCCACCACAACCCCAGCCCCCACAGAGTAATGCCAGCGATCAGGCCCAGGCCTTCAGCAATCTCGCCGATGCCTGGGAAGCCGTTGGCGGCAAAGATTGCCGGGGCGTCGTTGCCCAGCAGCAACATGCCAAGGGCACCGGTGCCGATGGGACCGAGGGCCAGCCAACTCGACGCGGCCATGTTGGCGTGAGGCAGTTTATGCAAGGCCATGCGCAACATCAGGATGGTCAGAATGCTGAACGCCACTGGCAGGGAAAACGCCCACAGCACGTAGCTGGTCACCAGCATAACCAGTTGCGAGTGGGCGTCGACCAAGTGCGGTGCCAGCAGGCCACCGCTGGCGGCGGCAACTTCGGCGGCGACCACCGGCAACAGCCAGACCGCAGTCATCTGGTCGATGCTGTGTTCCTGGCGAGTGAACATCATGTAGGGAATCAGCACCCCGCACGCCAGGGACATTGCCACGTCCAGCCACCACAGCACTTCGGCCAATTGCACCACGCCCTCGCCCCAGCGTGGCAGGCCAAACAGCAGAAAACCGTTGATGATGGTCGCCAGGCCCATGGGAATGGTGCCGAAGAACATCGAGACCGTGGAATGGCCGAAAATCCGCCGCGCCTCATGGAAAAACATCACCCAGCGTGCGGCGTACAGGCCACTGAACAAAACAAACAGAACGATCGTGAGCAGCCACAGCGCCTCGGCGATGGCATGCAACCCAGGCAGGTTGACCGGCACTTGCGCCAAGGCCAGCGCCAACACCCCGGTGCCCATGGTGGCGGCAAACCAGTTGGGGGTGAACTGGCGAATGACTTCCCGGGGACGGGCCAGGTGGCTGAATGGTTTGTAACCGGTGGTGATGCTGTTGGGGCAGGTCATGGGTAATCCTCTTCCTCGTATGAGGTTGAGGCCATGGTAGAAGCTGATCGAATATCTATAAAACGGGTAATATCTCTAACTGTTATCTGTTTTACCAATATAAGGCTATTCGCTGCCCTCGGATTCGATCACCAGAATTCGCGCCGCGCCCTGCGGATGGGCCACATGCTCGGTGCCGATACTGGCGTAGAAGATGTCGCCGACTTCAAGTAACACCCTTTTTTCTTTACCGTTTTCGCGATAGTGCATCTGCACCTGACCATCCAGCACCACAAACACCTCCTCGCCATCGTTGATGTGCCAGCGGTAAGGCTGATCGGTCCAGTGCAAGCGGGTGGTGATGCCGTTCATCCTGGCGATGTCCAGTGCCTCCCAGGCGCGGCTACCGGTGAAGTCCTTGCTGCGGATGATCTTCATGCTTGAATCTCGATTCTGGGTTGCACGGAGCGCGGATTATTACCGATCAACCGCCCGACGTCGCCCTGGTCTTGGCAGAGTCCTGCATCATCAAACCGACCAAGGCACTAAGCGCCAACACGATCAGCACGAGCCCATAACCATCAGTGGTGGCGATCAGGCCAAAGGTGCGAGTGAGGTGGCCCGCCAACAGCGACGGCAAGCAGAACGCCAGGTAGCTCAGCACGTAGAACGCCGATATCAAGCCGGCCCGCTCGTGAGGCAATGCCAACGGCACGACGCTGCGCAATGCGCCGAGGAAGCCCGCACCAAACCCGCTGCCGGCGACCAGAGTGGCAAAGAAAAACAGTGACAGGCTGGCGCTGTGGACCGCCGCGAGAATCAGCGCCACGCCCACGGCGAGCAAGCTCGCTCCCAGCCGCAGGACTTTGTCCGCCGGGCGATTGCGCAAGCTGAAAATCATCACCGCGCCGCTCAACGTCAACACTGCCACCAGGCCGCCGCCGATCAGATTGGAGGTCGAACCAGTCGCCGCCCGCACCAGCGAAGGTGCCAGGGACAGATAAAAGCCACCCATTGCCCACACCGCGATATCCACCGGCAGCGACAGCCACAAGGCTCGTCGCGCCTGAGGCGGTACATGCAAGGTCGGCCACAGGGATGCCAGCGCACCGGGTATGCGACTCACTGTTTCCGGCAAGCGCCAGACATACAGGCACTGCAACGCCAACAGGGCGAACAGCGTCCAATAGATCAACTGCGTGGGCAGCGGCGCGAACTCCACCAACAAACTGCTGCCCATGGCGCCACACGCCATGCCCAATAGCGGCGCAACGCTGTTGACCAGCGGGCCCCGCTGACGGTCAGTGTCGAGCAACGCCGCACCCAACACCGCCGTGGCCATGCCGGTGGCGAAACCTTGCAGCGTGCGGGCGGCAATCAGCCAGGCAACACTGTCGGCATTGATAAACAGCAGCATCGCCAGCATATCCAGGACCAGCGCGACAAAGATCACCGGCTTGCGCCCCAGGTGATCCGACAGCGAACCGACGGTCAACAGAGCCGCCAGCAAGCTCAGGGCATACACGCCGAAGATCAGGGTGAGCACACCAGCGGAAAAATGCAGGTCTTCCTGGTAGAGGTGATACAACGGCGTCGGCGCGCTGGAGGCGGCGAGAAATGTCAGCAAGGTGATCGCCAGGAACACCAGGCTGCAACGATGAGAAGTGACAATGGGCATGAGCACACTCCGCTAAAGCTAATATTTTGCTTTTGCGGAGTGTGCTACTCCACCGCCCTTAAAGCAAATTCTTTGTGTTAAGGTTTTAAACATGGCGATAAAAGAAGGCCTCCGCCCGGGGGGCCGCAGTGCCCGGGTACAAGAGTCGGTTCATTCGGCGGTGCGTCAATTGCTGCAAGAGCAGGACCGCGCCAGCGTGACCGTACCGCAAATCGCTACTCGTGCGGGAGTGACGCCGTCGACGATTTACCGACGCTGGGGCGACCTGCCCGCCCTCCTCGCCGACGTCGCCCTGGCCCGCATGCGCCCAGACAGCACACCTGCCAATACCGGCAGCCTGCGTGGCGATTTACGAGCGTGGGCCGAGCAATACCTGGACGAGATGAATTCGCAGCCGGGGCGCAACATGATGCGTGATGTGCAGTGCAGCCAGACGCCGGGGTATTGCGTGAGCATTCTGGGTGGGCAGTTGCAGGCCATCCTTGATCGTTATCAGGACAGCCGTGACGTATTGCCCAGCGTGGACCGGCTGATCAACCTGCTGGCAGCACCGACGGTGTTTCGGATTTTGTTCTCCTCCGTGCCGTTGCAGCTTGAGGAGTTGCACGAGCTGATCGAGATCGCGTTGCGAGGGTAACCCCATAAAAAACGGCCTCATCTAGAGGCCGTTTTGCTATCTCACATCACCGTCACGTGCGCATCCCACGCCCACTCACCAGCAACCGCGCACAGCCCAGATACAGCACCACGGTCGCTACGAGCATGAAGGTGATTGCCACACCGATCTTGATATCCGAAACCCCAAGAATCCCGTAGCGAAACGCGTTGACCATATGCAACACCGGGTTGGCCAACGACACCGTCTGCCAGAACGGCGGCAGTAGGGTAATCGAGTAAAACACCCCACCCAGGTAAGTCAGTGGCGTTAGCACAAAGGTCGGGATAATGGAGATGTCATCAAAGTTGCGCGCAAATACCGCATTGATGAAGCCCAGCAGCGAGAAGATAGTCGCCGTCAGTACCACCACCAAAATGGTGACGCCCAGGTGATGCACCTGCAGATCAGTAAAGAACAGCGACAGCAGGGTCACGATCACCCCGACCATCAAACCGCGGAGCACGCCGCCCACGGTGTAGCCAATCAGAATGGTATGGGGCGAGACAGGCGAGACCATCAATTCCTCAATGGAGCGCTGGAACTTGCTGCCGAAGAAACTGGAGACCACGTTGCCGTAGGAGTTGGTGATCACCGACATCATGATCAGCCCCGGCACGATGTATTCCATGTAGGTGAAACCACCCATGTCACCGATCTGCCGGCCGATCAGGTTACCGAAAATCACGAAGTACAAAACCATGGTGATCGCTGGCGGCAGCAGGGTTTGCGGCCAGATCCGGGTAAAGCGCTTCACTTCGCGGTAGACGATAGTATTGAGGGCAACGAGGTTGGGTTGCAGTTCGGAACTCATACCGCCACCTTCGCCAGATTTTTCTCCACCAGGGACACGAACAACTCCTCAAGGCGATTGGTTTTATTGCGCAGGCTCAGCACTTCGATGTTCTGGGTAGCCAATTGGCCGAACAACGCGGTGATGCCCACGGCTTTATCCACCTGGACTTCCAGGGTGTGGCTGTCCACCAGACGATTCGGGTAGCCGATCAACTGCGGTGGCACCGTCATGTCGTATTTCAGGTCCAGCAGAAAAGTCTCGACATGCAGCTGGCCGAGCAACTGACGCATGCTCGTGTTTTCGACAATGGTGCCGTGGTCGATGATGCCGATGTTGCGGCACAACTGCTCAGCCTCTTCCAGGTAATGGGTGGTGAGGATGATGGTGATGCCTTTCTCGTTCAGCTCGGTGAGGAAGGTCCACATCGAGCGACGCAGCTCGATGTCTACCCCCGCCGTCGGTTCGTCAAGGATCAGCAGGCGCGGTTCGTGAACCAGGGCGCGGGCGATCATCAGGCGGCGCTTCATGCCGCCGGACAGAGAACGTGAAGGTACGTCGCGCTTGTCCCACAAGCCCAGTTGCGTCAGGTACTGCTCGGCGCGCTCCTTGGCAATTTTCGGAGGGATGCCGTAGTAGCCAGCCTGGGTCACGACGATATCGAAGGTCTTTTCAAACTGGTTGAAGTTGAACTCCTGGGGCACCACGCCAATGCAGCGCTTGAGCGCGGCCGGGGATTTATCCAGGTCGTGGCCAAAGATATTCACCGTGCCGCTGGTCTTGTTCACCAGTGTCGAGAGAATGCCGATGGTGGTAGATTTGCCGGCGCCGTTGGGGCCGAGCAAGGCGAAGAAATCACCTTCGGCAACATCCAGATCGATACCACTCAGGGCCTGGAAACCGTTGCCGTAGGTTTTGGTTAGCTGCCGGATGGACAGAGCGGAACTCATATCGGATTACGCACCAAGAAGAAGGAAGTTACTTATTAAATAAGGGCAGGCGGCCGACAATACAACGCCGGCGCATGACAGCCATGGTGCGTGCCCGCGCCGTACAAGTACAGTCACCTGTATTAATAGTCAGTATTAAGTCAACGCGGTCATAACCGCTTTTTGATAGGCCGGACGCTGGCAAAGACGCTGGTACCAGGCCTCTAGGTTGGGCATCGCAGGCCGTTCGATAGGCATCTCGAACCAGGCGTAAATGAAGCTGCCCAAGGGGATATCGCCCATGCCGATCTCGGCACCCGACAGGTAGGGCTGCGTGGCCAGGGCCTGGTCCACCGTCTGCAACACGTCGATGCAGGCTTGGCGCCCGGCGTGGATGTTGTCCCAGTTTTGCTTTTCAGCAGGGGTACGCAACACGCCCCAGAATACGATCTTGAACGGCTCAGCGAAGGTGGACGTGGTCCAGTCCATCCATTTTTCAGCGTTGGCTCGCGCTTGCAGATCGCCGGGGTACCAGTTCGAATCCGCAGCATGGCGCGCGGCCAGATAACGCACGATGGTGTTGGATTCCCACAACACAAAATCGCCATCTTCGATCAGCGGCACCCGGCCATTCGGGTTCAACGCCCGGTATTGCGGCGTATCGACCACACCAAAAGCCCCGCCCGCATCAATTGCCTCATAGTCCAGGCCGAGTTCCTCGGCGCACCACAGTGCCTTCCTGACATTTGACGAATTTTTACGACCCCAGATTTTCAGCATGACCGCCCCTGACTTGATGAACATGGTGGATGAATGCCGAGGCAGCATACGCCGGTTCACGCCTTGCTCAAATCGCTCTGCATGTCCCCCAGCAGGATCGGCATCTGCTCGCCAAACAGGTGCGGGTAACATTTCTCCAGATGAGCGAAGAAGAATTCCTCGGGCACATCGGCAAATTGCCCGTGGTCCACCACGTACTCCATGGAGCGTTGGCCCTTACGGTTGAACGGGTGGAAAACACTGTCGTTGATACCGTCGAAATCCAGCGGCGGCACGTCGAACAGTTCACACAGTTGCTGGTTGAACGCCGGCGTGGCCTTGACCCAGCGCCCCTGCAAATACAACTCGGTGTAGCCGTGCATGGCGAACACGTCACTTCTGAGCAATTCGATCAAACGCGGCGTCGACAGGTGATTGCGCACGTCGGCCAGGCCGATGCGCGACGGTATGCCGCAATGCCTGGCGCAGGCAGCAAGCAGGGTGGCCTTGGGCACGCAATAGCTTTGGCCGGCAGCCAAGGCGTAACTGCCACTCAGGGTTTGCGGATCGCGGCTGAAGGTGTAAGGGTTATAGCGCACCGCCTCGCGGACGGCGTAATAAAGGCTGACTGCCTGGTCACAGGGATCAGCACTCGAACCGCGGTGTTTTTCGGCGAACTCCACCACCGTTGGGTGGTCACTATCGATGAAGCGGCTGGGACTCAAGTACGCATTCATGGGGTTAATCTCCGAGGCAAGCCTGGAGTCTAACCACAGGTCCGGCCCTGGGATAACGACGATTCGGCCAAATGTCGGCGCCTGACACCCATACCTTAACAACATTGCCCGGCACACCACGTAACACCCTGATCACCCATTTGTTCGGATGCCGACTAAGCTCTGAGGTGATTTCGCCCCTGGTTTCACGGAGGATTGAATATGCTGTTGTTGTGGATACTGGTTCTGGTGGTCGGCATTGCCTACCTGGCACACCGCCGCATCGCGCCCCTGCCCGCCCTGGGTGTGGTCGCCGTCTACCTGCTGGCCATGGGCGCCTTCAGCCATGCGCCGGGCGGGTTGCTGCTGGTCTTCTGGGTGCTGATCGCCGTCGTGGCCGCTCCCTTGCTACTGCCGGACCTGCGCCGCAAGTACTTCACCGCGCCGCTGTTCAACTGGTTTCAGAAAGTTCTGCCGCCAATGTCCGAGACCGAACGCGACGCCATCGACGCTGGCACTGTGTGGTGGGATGGCGAACTGTTCAGCGGTCGCCCCGACTGGGACAAACTGCTGGCCTACCCCAAGGTGCAGTTGACCGAAGAAGAGCAGGCTTTTATCGACGGACCTACCGAAGAACTTTGCGCCATGGTCAGCGACTGGGAAATCGGCCAGGCCATGGACTTGCCGCCCGCCGCCTGGGAGCACATCAAGCAGCACGGCTTCTTTGCCCTGATCATCCCCAAGGAATTTGGCGGCAAGGGTTTCTCGGCCTACGCCCACTCCCAGGTCGCCATGAAGCTGGCGACCCGCAGCGGCGACCTCGCCTCCACCGTAATGGTCCCCAACTCACTGGGCCCGGCTGAACTGCTGCTGCATTACGGCACCGATGAACAACGCAACCACTACCTGCCGCGCCTGGCCCGTGGTGATGATATTCCGTGCTTCGCCCTTACCGGCCCGCTGGCCGGCTCCGATGCCGGTGCCATGCCCGACACCGGCGTCATCTGCAAAGGTGAATGGGAAGGCCAGGAAACACTGGGCCTGCGCCTGAATTGGGAAAAGCGCTACATTACCCTCGGCCCGGTCGCCACTTTGCTGGGCCTGGCCTTCAAGGCCTACGACCCGGATCACCTGCTGGGCGATGAAGAAGACCTGGGCATCAGCCTCGCGCTGATCCCCACCGAAACTCCCGGCGTAGAGATTGGCCGCCGTCATCTGCCGCTGGGTGCGGCATTTATGAACGGCCCTAACTCCGGCAAGGATGTATTCATCCCGCTGGAATTTCTTATCGGCGGCCAGGAAATGCTCGGCAAGGGCTGGATGATGCTGATGAATTGCCTGTCGGTGGGCCGTTCGATTTCCCTGCCGGCTGTCGGCACTGGCGCAGCCAAGTTCACCAGCCTGGTGACTGGCCAATACGCCCAGGTGCGGGAACAATTCAACGTACCACTGTCGGCCTTTGAAGGTATCCAGGAAGCCCTGGCCCGTATCGGCGGCAACGCCTGGCTGATGGACAGTGCGCGCATGCTCACCGCCAACGCGGTAGACCTGGGCGAAAAACCCTCGGTGCTGTCGGCAATCCTCAAATACCACCTGACCGAACGCGGTCGCGAGTGCATCAGCCACGCCATGGACGTACACGGTGGCAAGGGCATCATCATGGGCCCCAACAACTACCTGGGCCGTAGCTGGCAAGGCGCGCCGATCTTCATCACCGTGGAAGGCGCAAATATTCTGTCACGCAACCTGATGATCTTCGGCCAGGGGGCCATTCGTTGCCATCCGTTCGTGCTCAAGGAGATGGCCCTGGCCGGTCGAGAAGACCATGACCAGGCGCTGAAAGAGTTTGATGGGCTGCTGCTGCAACACATCGGTTTTGCCGTGAGTAACGCCGCCAGTACCCTGGTGCTGAACCTGGGCTTCGGGCATTTCGAAAAAGCGCCTGGCAACCGTTTGAGCCAAGGCTATTTCCGCGCCCTCAATCGTCAGGCAGCGGCGTTTGCCCTGCTGGCAGACCTGAGCATGATGCTGCTGGGCGGCGAACTTAAACGCCGCGAACGCCTGTCGGCGCGCCTGGGGGATGTGCTCAGTCATATGTACCTGGCATCGGCGGCGCTCAAGCGTTACCACGACCTCGACTCACCCGATCATCTGCGTCCGTTGTTCGCCTGGGCCATGGAAGAAAGCCTCGGCCATTCGGAGCGGGCACTGGATGAACTGCTGAGCAACTTCCCGAACAAGGTGCTGGGTTGCCTGCTGCGGGTGATCGTGTTCCCGTTCGGTCGTCGCCACAAGGGCCCGTCCGACGCTCTGGATGCCGAAGTTGCCGCTGTGATTGGCCGTGCCAAGGGCGATCCAACCCTGGAAGAATTGCTGGCTGGCTGCTATCGCCCGCAATCGGCCGAGGACCCGGTGGGCGCACTGCAACATGCCTACGACCTGCTGGCCGCCAGCCATCCATTACAGAAAAAACTCCACTCAGCCCTCAAGAGCGGCCAGCTCAAGCCGGCAGCAGGGGAAAATGCCATCGACGCCGCGCTGCAAGCTGGTGTGCTGCAACCGGCAGAAGCGCAAAACCTGCGTGACGCCGAAGCGGCACGACGCAAGGTGATCGACGTGGATGACTTCAGCAAGGAAGAGCTGGCCCAAACGGAAGGAAAAGTCCGCTGAGTCCAACGGTCATATAAAAGCGGGCGCGAGAGCTATATACTCTCGCGCCCGTTTTGCTCTTGAGGACTTATCTCGTGTCCAACGTCGTTGCCGATCATCTTGCCTTGCTCGACCACCTGCGCAGCATCCTGGTTGCCGTCGGTGAAGCCGAACAGGTTCCCGAGGAAAGCCACGCGCTGTTCCTGGAGCGTTTCGACGAACTGCGCGCCCTGCTGCCCATCGACCCAATCGAAAGCCAGTACCTGGGCCAGGACATGATGAGCCAGGTCATCCTGCGCTACCCGCAAATTGCCCATCTGGTACCGCGCGACCTGCTGTGGTTCTTCGGCGGTGATTGCCTGCACTTCATGCCGGACGACGAACTGGACCTGTATCAGGCCCTGGAAGAGCGTCGCTTCGAAGCCGAGCAGAATGACGAACCGTTTGACTGGAACCAGGAAAAGCAGTTGTTGGCCATGTCCAATGACCAGCCCAAGCACTGATTAGCGATCAACTGTAGGAGCGAGCACCCTCGCTCCACAATTAACGCAACGTCGGCTCCCTCGCCATGCACTCCACCAGTTGACATCCTCCCCCACCTCTCGGCCTGCTACGCAGGACCTCCCCAGACAAGCTGGAAAGGAAGGGAAATACGTGAAGTAGGTTTCCCGAGGCTTGCCTGCCGTGGAACCCATGTCCAGACATTGGGGGAGCTGGGCCAGGTAACAACTCCGGCCCTTTCGCAGAAGAAGGGGACATTGTCGGTGCGTTATAGCCTGGACTGAGCTCGCCAATATTTATCAAGGAAAGGTCAGGGTAATCAGATAGGCGCCCGAGCGTACGGGTTTTCCTGCAGCATCGATCAATGCGTACTGTTGATCGTAATAGCGCCCTGTCGAACCGCTGTCGGAAACCAGTTTTACACCCACGACAGAGTGATCCAATGCCTCGACCTCGGCGACCTGCGCAACGCGAACCGCGCTGATGGCCCTGCCTCGGCTCGACCTCGGACAGCCGTTGAATTCCAGGACCGAATTAGCCCCTATACCATGCGTACAGCCCAACTCGACGATACTCCCGGTGAATTGGATAACGCCGTGGCTCGATGGCGCTGCCGCAAGGCAAGCACCACTCAATCCAAACAGCAAGGTGATACCGATCGATAGACACTTACCGTTCATAGCAAACACTCCTTAGGACTTAAGAAGTGTGTCGCCTGCCAGGCCGATGTCTTTAAGCGCCAAGGAACAATCGATGGTTTTTCGTCTGAGACTGCGAAGCCGTTCGCAACTGGAGCAAAACACCTGCAATAACCACTGCGCGCACTGAAAAATGAGCTAGCGGCACCGTTGTGAATCTCAGTGCAGGGCTCACATTAAAAATCCATGACATCCTCCAGCCCTGCTTGGCGAACAGGCTGTTGTAAACCGCTAAGCAACGGAGCGCGAGTAACTCAAACTTAGTTGGAGCTTTTCGCGCACAAACAAAAACGCCGCTCATTGCTGAGCGGCGTTTTTGTTAAATATGGAGCGGGAAACGAGACTCGAACTCGCGACCCCGACCTTGGCAAGGTCGTGCTCTACCAACTGAGCTATTCCCGCAATGGCGTCCCCTAGGGGACTCGAACCCCTGTTACCGCCGTGAAAGGGCGGTGTCCTAGGCCACTAGACGAAGGGGACACGCGTACAACATTCACTACTCAACTGCGCTTTGCTGTGTGCTTTACGCTGTAAGTGGCGCGCATTGTATGGATGGACTGGGGTGTCGTCAACCCCCAAGGATATATTTATTTAAATCAATGACTTCGCGGCTCTTTACCGGCCCTCTCGGGCATTTTCGCCGCCCAAGGTTTGGCGCCTATATTCTGGCGCCCTACAAGACGTTATAGTTCGCACCAGCAAATGATGGCAATGTGCATTCATACAGGCACCACTTACTTATATAGAGGAAGGACTGACTCAGCTCGTCGATCAGTCCTATCCGCCACACGCACCAATCACTACACTTCAACACACATCCAATAAAGAGGTCACACCGGTGACACCACTCATGATCACCCTGCTGGTAATAGCCGGGATCGTAATACTGATCGCCATTGGCTACATGAACCACGTGGTGGAAAACAACAAACTGGAAAAGGCCCGGACCCAGATCGAGCTCAATGACCGTCTGCGGCGCTGTGGCGAAATCACCGAGACCTTCCCTGGCCAATTGATGACCCCGGCGCTCAAGCTGTTGCTGACCCGCCTGGAACTGAACGCCAATCAACGCCTGCTGCACCTGAGTAAATCCAGCGCCGCCCTCAAGGCACGCATTGCGGAACTGAACGCGCTGGTGGCTCAGGGCGAATCGATTCCGGTTAATAACCCACCAGGGCCGATTCAGACCGAGGCCAAGGCCAAGGACGTGCGCTTCCTGCTGGAAGCTCTGCACGGCCAAGTCACGCGCGCAGCCCAGGACGGCTTTTTGCCGACCAATGAGGCCAAGCACTGGATCAAGGAAATTCGCCACATCCTGGTGCTGCTGCACATTGAGTTCTTCAACAACCTCGGCCAGCATGCCTTGCAACAGGCCCAACCGGGTCAGGCGCGTTTGGCGTTTGAGCGCGGAGTCCAGTATCTGCGCAAGCAGCCTGAGCCTGCCCTCTACCGCCAACAACTGCAGTCCCTGGAAAAGCAACTGGCCCGCGCCAACTCTACGGTGCTGACCAACACCCAGCCCGCCGAAGATGAGGTCAATGAGTTGACCGAAGGCTTGAAAGTCGTGGATGCGGATGCGGACTGGAAGAAGAAGGCGATTTACGACTGACACCCCCTCCCCTGTGACCAGGGGGTATTTTGTGGCAAGGGGCTTGCCACATGCCATCACCTTGCACCTATCCCCACACTCGCGACCAGGGTAAAAAAGCGCGCTTCATTGCGTTAACGAAAGAGGCCCGGTCGCCCTGCTCGGCCAGAGCTACCTATGGGACCGCCATATGTGATCGCTGCGCCCGCGCAGCGATCAAAGGCGGAAGTGCCCGACCATCCCTTTGAGTTCTGCCCCCAAGTGCGCCAGCTCAATGCTCGACGCGGCATTGCCCTGCATGCTCAATGCCGATTGATCGGCACTGGCACGAATGCTGGTGACGCTGCGATTGATCTCTTCGGCCACCGAGCTTTGCTCCTCAGCCGCCGCCGCGATCTGTTGGTTCATCTGCTGAATCAACGACACCGCTGCTGCAATACTGCCCAGGGCACTTTCCGTTTCGAGGGCGTCGCTCACGGCCAGCTTGACCAGCTCACCGCTCTGCTTGATTTGCTGCACCGAAGACTGCGCCGCGCCGCGTAATGTACTTACCAGCCGCTCAATTTCTTCGGTCGATTGCTGGGTCCGCTTGGCCAACGCCCGAACCTCATCGGCCACTACTGCAAATCCGCGCCCTTGCTCGCCTGCCCGTGCAGCTTCGATGGCCGCATTGAGCGCCAGTAAATTAGTCTGTTCGGCCACGCTTTTGATCACACCCAGCACAGTGCCGATGTTCTGGATTTCTGCGCTCAAACTCTCGATGCTGGTACTGGCGGACGTCGCAGAACTGGCCAGCAGCTCGATGCGCTGCAAACTCTGGCGTACCACTCGCTGACCACTGTCAACCTTATCGTCGGCTGTCTGCGCCGCCTGGGCCGCCTCCTCGGCGTTGCGCGCAACGTCGTGCACCGTGGCAGTCATCTGGTTCATCGCCGTGGCGACTTGTTCGGTTTCTTCTTTCTGGCTGCTGACTTCGATATTGGTCTGCTCGGTCACGCTGGACAACGAATGGGCAGAACTGGCCAATTGCTCGATACCGGCCTGCAAGCCGCTGACCATGCTGCTCAAACCGTTGCCCATCTGCTGCATCGCCAGCATGAGCTGGCCGATCTCATCGCGGCGGCTCACTTCCATGCGACCGCTGAGATCCCCTGCGGCAATTTGCTGGGCGACGGCGATCACGCTGCGCAACGGCGCGACAATCAAGCGGGTGATCACCCACGCGGCAATCAGCCCCACCAGCAAGGCCAGGGCCGAAGAACCGATGATCAGCAACGCGCTTTTCTTTAATTGCCCCTGCATCGATTGGTCTTCGGCGTCGTAGGCCTGATTGACGCGTGACACGACCTGGTCGGCGCGCTCATGCAGTTGCTGGTACACCACTTTTTCCTGGGTCAGCAGGCCGGTGTATTCCCCGAGTTTTTCGCTGAAGGCGGCGATATGCCCAGCCACTTCATTGAGCACCGTTTGATAACCGGGGTCCTTGACCGTGGTTTTCAGTTGCTCGGCCTGGGCCAAGGCCTGCTCGGCCTGCTCGATCTTACCTTGCCCGGCATTCTCCTCATCGCCCTTGCGGCTTTGATCCAGGCGCACATGCGCTTCGTTCATGGCTTGCAACATCAAGCGCGAGACCTGGCCGACTTGACCCGCCTGCTCGATAAAATCGGCGCCCTCCTTGCCCTGGCTTTCCTTTAGGCCATAAGCGCCATCATCGGCCAGCCCGGCCTGCAGCACATCGAGGTTATTGGAGACGCTGGAGACGGACCAACTGGCCATTTCCAGCGCCAGGTCCTTGGCCTGGGTCAGTTCGACAAACTCGTCAAACGCCTTGCGATAGGCGCCCAGAGCCTGCTCCACGTCAGTCATTACCGGCACGTTGGCGGCAGACTGCGCCTTGAGAATCTGCGCCTGGGCCAACAACGCATCGACGCTTTCATGCAAGGCGTCAACGGACTTGGGGTCGGCGTGCAGTGCGTAGTCCTGCTCGATCAAGCGCACCTTCAACAGGCCACTGTTGAGCGAGGACATGGCCTTGAGGCCTTCGAACCGCTGCCCGATGGTTTGCAGGGACCACACGCCAATGGCAGCCACCAAGGCCGTCAGCAGCAGCACCAAGGCAAACCCCAGGCCCAGTTTCCTTGCCATACCGAGGTTGGCAAAACGTCGTTGCACGGACGAAATCATTGCACTGAATCCTCTTGGAGTGGCGAATGCCATCAAGCCCACTGTCCATACAGCGAGATTCGCAACGAGAGGCCCTGATGCACAAGACGTTGGCGCCGGAATAATGGCAAAAAGCTACACGCCCGTCGCTTTCAGAATGGTGGAGGTCGATCCTGCAGGGCCCATAGCCTTGAACAGCGCCAGGGCACGTTGATCAGAAGCATAGGCCACATTGATGCGCAACCAGTCGCTGTTTTCTGCCGTTGGGCTGAACAACGGCCCTGGTGAAAGCAACACCCTTAATTTGCGGGCCCGCGCCTCCAGCATGGACCTGTCGCCTGTGCCCGGCCTGGCCCTGAGGAACATCCCACCCGCCGGCACGGCAAAGACCTCCCACTCCTCGTCCTCCAGCACCTGCAAGGTCATCGCCATTTCCGTGCTCAATCGTCGACGCAGGCGCTGTAGCCACTTGCGGTAGGTACCATTGGCCAGAAGGCTGGCCACTACCGCCTCGGAGAACCGCGAGGTGCCGATGCCGGTCAGGGTTTTGACCTTGAGCAGTTGAACAATGATCGCCGCGCTGACGATTTGCTGCACTACCGGTACAAGGGCTTGTCGATCGATCCCTAAATGGCAGTCGCACCACCGTCGACGGCGAGCGCCTGACCCGTGGTGAACGCAGCACCGTCGCTGCACAAATAGAGGACCGCACTGGCGATTTCCTCGACCGTACCGATACGCCCGACCGGATGCATGGCCGCCGCAAACTCGGCTTTTCTCGGGTCGGCTTCATAGGCGCGGCGAAACATGTCGGTATCGATCACTGCCGGGCACACGGCATTGACGCGAATTTTCTTCTTCGCATACTCAATCGCCGCCGATTTGGTCAGCCCAATCACCGCGTGCTTGGAAGCTGCATAGATACTCATCTTCGGCGCCGCACCCAACCCGGCAACCGAGGCCGTGTTGACGATCGCCCCACCGCCCTGGGCCAAGAGCAGAGGCAACTGGTATTTCATGCACAACCACACGCCCTTGACGTTGACGCTCATGATGGCATCGAACTCGTCCAGGCTGCCGTCGGCCAGCTTGCCTTTTTCAATCTCGATACCGGCGTTATTGAAGGCGTAATCCAACCGACCATAGGTAGCCACAGCCTGCTGCATAAGCTGCTGCACGTCAGCTTCCAGGGTGACGTTGCAACGCACGAAGACCGCTTCGCCTCCGGCCTGGTGGATCAGCGCGACCGTGCCCTCGCCGCCCGCCGCGTCCAGATCGGCGACCACCACTTTCAAGCCTTCTGCGGCGAAAGCCAGGGCCGTAGCGCGGCCTATACCCGCAGCCGCACCGGTCACCAGGGCGACCTGGCCGGAAAATATCATGCTCATGGTTATGTCCTTAGATGAATACCTGTTGGCCCAGTCTAGCCAGTGGCAGCAACCGCGCGTCAGCACTATCAGAAGGCCGGTTGTGTACTCATGAGTGGTAGTGATGAACCAGCATGGATCACTATCAGCGCAGTGTATCGACGGCCATTCGCACCCTCGGCACCGCTTGCCCCTCGGGCCGAGAGGGTCTATCAATCAAGGTTCATTTATTGAGAGTCCCTGCCATGACTGCCCAGACCAACCGCCAATTTCTGCTCGCCAATCGTCCGGTCGGCGCGGCCACCCGGGAAACCTTTACTTACCAGGAAGTGCCGGTGGGTACTCCTGTGGACGGCCAGGTTCTGGTGCGCAATGAATACCTGTCCCTTGACCCAGCCATGCGCGGCTGGATGAACGAAGGTAAATCCTACATTCCACCGGTAGGCATCGGCGAAGTAATGCGGGCACTGGGCGTCGGCAAGGTCATCGCCTCGAACAATCCGAAATTCGCCGTCGGGGACTACGTCAACGGCGCCTTGGGTGTACAGGATTACTTCCTGGGAGAGCCCCGCGGTTTCTACAAGGTCGACCCAAAACTGGCACCACTGCCACGTTATCTGTCAGCGTTGGGCATGACCGGCATGACCGCCTACTTCGCCCTGCTCGACACCGGTGCCCCAAAGGCCGGGGAGACCGTGGTCATTTCCGGTGCGGCCGGTGCGGTCGGCAGCATTGCCGGGCAAATCGCCAAGATCAAAGGTTGCCGCGTGGTGGGGATTGCCGGCGGTGCAGACAAGTGCAAATTCCTGGTGGATGAACTGGGCTTCGACGCCGCCATCGACTACAAAAACGAAGACGTCCACGCCGGACTCAAACGCGAATGCCCGAAAGGTGTGGACGTGTACTTCGACAACGTCGGCGGCGACATTCTCGACGCAGTACTGAGCCGCCTGGCGCTGAAAGCACGGGTAGTGATCTGTGGCGCCATCAGCCAGTACAACAATAAAGAGGCCGTGAAAGGGCCGGCCAACTACCTGTCATTGCTGGTCAATCGGGCGCGCATGGAAGGTTTTGTGGTGATGGATCATGCGGCGAACTTTGCCGCCGCCGGGCAGGAGATGGCCGGCTGGATGGCGCAGGGCAAGCTCAAGAGCAAGGAAGATATCGTCGAAGGGCTGGAGACGTTCCCTGAAACGTTGATGAAATTGTTCAACGGGGAGAACTTTGGGAAGTTGGTGTTGAAGGTCAACTGATACACCGCCCCAACCCAGTGGGCATGGTCAGTGTGGGAGCTGGCTGGCTGGTCGGATCGCCGCATCGCGGCGATAGCAGCGCCTCGGTGTTACTGAAAGACCGGGTCGCCTGCATCGCAGGCAAGCCCGGTTCCCCCATTGACCAAGCCTTCCTTGAGATCGAGTGAGTCAGGCGATCTCGGCCACCACCGCCGCCAGGGCCTTGGCCGGGTCGGCCGCCTGGCTGATCGGGCGACCGATCACCAGGTAATCGGAGCCGGCATCCAGCGCCTGGCGTGGGGTCAGGATACGGCGCTGGTCGTCCTGGGCGCTGCCCGCCGGGCGAATCCCTGGAGTGACCAATTGCAGCGATGGGTGGGCGGCTTTCAACGCCTGGGCTTCCAGTGCCGAGCAAACCAGACCGTCCAGACCCGCTTTCTGCGCCAATGCAGCCAGGCGCAGCACTTGCTCCTGTGGCTCGATATCCAGGCCGATCCCGGCCAGGTCTTCACGCTCCATGCTGGTCAGCACGGTCACGCCAATCAACAGCGGCTTGGGACCGCTGCGCTGATCCAGCACTTCACGGCAGGCGGCCATCATGCGCAGGCCGCCGGAGCAGTGCACATTGACCATCCACACGCCCATTTCGGCGGCGGCCTTGACCGCCATGGCGGTGGTGTTGGGGATGTCGTGGAATTTAAGGTCCAGGAACACCTCAAAACCTTTGTCACGCAGAGTACCGACGATTTCCGCGGCGCAACTGGTGAACAGTTCCTTGCCGACTTTGACCCGGCAAAGCTTGGGGTCCAACTGGTCAGCCAGCTTCAGTGCGGCGTCACGGGCGGGGTAATCCAGGGCGACGATGATAGGAGTCTGGCAGACGGACATTGGAATGGGCTCTCAGGCAAGTCGAAATCGGCGCGGATTGTAGCGCAAGCAGCGCCTTTGCGGGGTCCGATGATCGGTAAATCCTCAGGTTCCGCGCATTGATGGCCAATATTATCGGTCGCCGGGAATATATTTCAAAGCCGATACATTCATGACATGCCTGCAATACCCCCGCAGCTTAGCCTCCCTCGCAAGACCCGAAAGTCCAGCACTTCCAGCCATCGGGCTGGGCGCCTATGCTGAACGCAACAACCTAGCCGCCGTCTCTGGGCGTGGCGGCCAACCAGGCAGATGATCGCACCATGCATACCCCTTCCGTTCTGCTGAATAACGAGCAAAAAGGCGCGATTCCCGCTGATGAAAAACGCTGGAGCACCCGCGCGCTGATCGTCGACGACGATGTGCCGATCCGCGAACTGCTGATCGATTACCTGGCGCGCTTCAATATTCTCGCCAGCGGCGTGACCGACGGCACCGCCATGCGCCAGGCCATGCAAGCCGAAACCTTCGACGTGGTGGTACTCGACCTGATGCTGCCCGGCGAAGACGGCTTGTCGCTGTGCCGCTGGTTGCGGGCCGAGTCGGACATCCCGATCCTGATGCTCACCGCCCGCTGTGAACCCACCGACCGCATCATTGGCCTGGAACTGGGGGCCGACGATTACATGTCCAAGCCCTTCGAACCCCGAGAACTGGTGGCGCGCATCCAGACCATCCTGCGCCGGGTACGCGATGACCGCACTGAACAGCGGGCCAATATCCGTTTCGACAACTGGCGACTCAACAGCGTGCTGCGCCAACTGGTGGCCGATGACGGCCTGGTAGTGCCGCTGTCCAACGCCGAGTTTCGCTTGCTGTTGGTATTCATCGAACGCCCGCGCCGGGTATTGAGCCGCGAACAACTGCTGGATGCGGCCCGTGGTCGCTCCATCGAAGCCTTTGATCGCAGCATCGACCTGCTGGTCTCGCGCTTGCGGCAAAAACTGGGCGATGACCCCAAAGCCCCGCAATTGATCAAGACCGTGCGCGGCGAAGGCTACCTGTTCGACGCCCGGGATATCGGCTGATGCGCAACGCCTTCAACACCCTGTTCGGCCGGTTGTTCGGTGTGTTGCTGGTGGCCATCGTACTGGCCCATGTGCTCGCCATCTTCTGGTTTCACCACTATGACCCTCCTCCTCCGCCCCCAGAGTCAGCCGAGGCGACGCTGGAACAAGCAGACAGCACGACGCCAACCCTGCTGCGCAAGCACCCTACGCGCCCCTGGTTTGGCGGCCCGCTGGTGCCACTGACCTTTCAGTTTATCTCGCTAATCATCGCGGCCTGGTACGGCGCCAAGCTGCTCAGCCGGCCGATCCAGCGCTTGAGCGCGGCGGCCGAGCGCTTGAGCCTTGATCTGGACAGCCCGCCACTGAGCGAATCCGGCCCTCGGGAAGCCCGACAAGCGGCGTCGACGTTTAACATGATGCAAAAACGTATCCGCGAGCAGGTCAGCCAACGGGCACGCATGCTTGGCGCCGTCTCCCACGATCTGCGCACCCCGCTGTCACGGCTCAAGCTACGCCTTGAACAGGTCGAGGACACAAAGTTGCAGGGCCAGATGCGCCAGGACCTGAACGACATGATCGGCATGCTCGATGCCACCCTCAGCTACCTGCACGAACAACGCACCGGCGAAAGCCGACAGTGGCTGGACGTCCAGGCGCTGGTGCAGTCGCTCAGCGAAAACGCCCAGGACCAGGGCTCGGACGTTCAATGCAGCGGTGAATCCGTGCCGTTGCAGGTGCAGCCGATGGCCCTGCGCTCATGCCTGAATAATCTGCTGGATAACGCGCTGCGCTATGCCGGCACTGCCCACATCGAGTTGGCGGACAGTCCCCAGGCGCTGGTGATCAGAGTGATCGACCATGGGCCGGGAATTGTCGCCGACAAGCGCGAAGCGGTGTTTGAACCGTTTTATCGCCTGGAAGGCTCGCGCAACCGCAACTCCGGCGGCGTAGGGCTGGGGATGACCATCGCCAAGGAGGCGGTGGAGCGGCTCGGTGGAAAGCTGGGCCTGGAAGAGACGCCAGGCGGTGGGCTGACGGCGGTGATGTGGTTGCCCCGCGCCTGATCATTCAGGCTGACCAGGCTTGTCTTCTCGCCGCGCCTGAGCCTGCGTCGTACTCCAATCGGTCAACAGGCTATAAGCCACCGCCAACAAGGTCGGCCCGATAAACAAACCGATAAAGCCGAACGCAATCAACCCGCCGAACACCCCCAGCAGCACGATCACCAATGGCAGGTTGCCGCCGCGGCTGATCAAGTACGGCTTGAGCACATTGTCGACGCCGCTGATGATAAAAGTGCCCCAAACACCGAGGAATACCGCGTAGGTGTAATCGCCCTTCCAGGCCAACCAGGCCGTGGCCGGAATCCACACCAGCGGCGGGCCCATGGGGATCAGGCTGAGCAGGAAGGTGACGACCCCCAGCACCAACGCCCCAGGCACACCTGCGATCATGAAGCCGATCAGTGCCAGCACCGCCTGAGCCGCAGCGGTGCCGATCACACCGTTGACCACCCGCTGCACCGTACCCGCCACCAATTCGATGTAGTAACCGGCGCGGTCGCCAATCAGGCGCTCCAGCAAGCGATGGATGAACATCGCCAGCCGTGGCCCATCGCGGTAGAAAAAGAACACGAACACCAGGCTCAGGGTCAGCTCCAGTATCCCGCCGCCAATCTGCGCACTGCGGCCCAGCAGCCAGTTGCCGACCTGCCCCAGGTACGGCTTGAGGGTCACCATCAAGGCAGCGCCCTGCTGGTCGATGCTGTCCCACAGGCCCACCAGCCGCTCGCCGACAAAGGGAAGTGAGCCCAGCCAGCTTGGCGCTTCGGGCAAGCCGTCGACCTGGATGTCCTTGATAAGCACCACGGCATCACGCACATGGTCGGCCAGGTTGAATCCCAGCCAAACCAGAGGCACAGCGACCAGCAGCATCCAGCCCAGCGTCAGGACCCCGGCAGCCAGGGATTCTCGGCCCTTCAGCCAGCGGGTCAGCAGGCGCATCAACGGCCAACTGGCAAAGGCCAGCACCGCGCCCCAGAACAGCGCCGACCAGAACGGCGCCATCACCCAGAAGCTGGCACCAAATAGCACCAGGAGCAGGATCTGCACCAGCAGGCGATCGTTGTTGAGCATGTGGTTTCTCGAAAAGAAGTCTGTAAGAGGAGAGCTTAGGCGAACGGCGCGGGTCCGTTCGCCCTGAAACGGTCAGCGCAGCAATTGCAGGTGCAGGCCCTTGGCCTCGGCGGTCCCGGTTTCCATCCGCGCGGCACGCACGCCCTTGTCGATCAAGCCCTGACGCCAGGCTTCGGCATTGGGGCCTGTCAGACTGACCCGCAAGGTGGCGTCCAGGTTCAATCCACGGGAAATCAAGGTCAGCCACGTGGCGTCAAGATCGGCCCCCAGAGTGGGAAAGTCCAGCTCGCCCGTACTTTTAAGCTCGCGCAACAGGGTTGCCGAGGTCGGCAGCAAATCCCCCAATGGCGCACTGGCGTCGAGTTGCTCGACATGCAGATAGGCCCGACGATTGCCACGGGTGATGCCATACAGCGCCACCAGGGAGTTGTCCTGGGGGGCCGCCAGGCGTAGCAGCAGATATTCCTGCTGGCCGTCGGCACCTACCAGCTTCGCATTGCCGAAGACCTCATTGGCCCACAGGCTGCTTTCCCCGCAATCACGCGCCTGGCACCAAAACAGCAACTGCGCACCCTGCTCCTGCAACGCTTCGCGCGTCGCGGTGAAGGCGGCACTGGAGGTGTGTTCGGCGGGCAACTCATAGGTGATGGCCGTGGCCTGGCCGCGAGCAGTGGCCTGGCCTTCGTAGCGCAACTGGCCGCTGATCTTGCGGATCGAACCCATCGGGTAGATGCGTTCCTTCTCTTGCGCCGGGCGGTAATCGACGATCTGTGCATCGGCCTGACGAGCCACGGCTGGCAAATCCTGGCTTCCTGGCAAGTCGGCAGCGAACACCAGCGGGCTGAAACAGCACAGACCCAAAATACGGATAAATCCTTTCGGCATACTCATCGGCTCAGCAAGCCCTGGCCATTCGGGGTCGCTGCGGTGTTGAAATCGTTCATGGTTGACTCCCTTTCAATCCGCCCAGCCTCGGCAGTTGCCCCCGCCAAGTCAAGGCATGGTGAAGAACCGATTGAAACAGTCTGCAACAAGGGCAGCACCGGATGCGTCGTTCAAGTGCAAATGATGGCCTCCGGGCAACCGCGCCACATTGAACGGAAGCTGGGAAAACAGTTCGGGATGTTTCGCCAGCATGCCGTCTTCGGCGACCACCAACTGTGTCGGACAGGCAACTCTGCGCACGAACGCCATGGCCTGTTCTTCCGTCAGGCGCATCGGCGAAGCCAGGGTCAAGCGGCTGTCGCTGCGCCAGGTATAACCACCCGGCACCGGCATCAGCCCCCGCTGGGCCAGGAGTTCGGCGGCTTCACGGCTGACCGCCACCACGCCTTTCATCCGCGCTTCGATGGCACGATCAAGGGTGCTGTACACCGGCTTGCGCTTGTCTTGCAGGTTCAACTGCGCCTGCAACGCCATTCCCAGGCGCTCGGCGGCATTCTCGCCGGTGGCGGTCGGCGGGATCACGCCGTCGATCAACCCCAGGTGCGTCACACGCTCGGGCAAGGCGCCGGCCAACACCAGGGAAACGATGGCACCAAGGGAGTGACCAAGTAATGCAAAACGTTTCCAGCCCAGTTGTTCGGCCACTTGCAGCACATCGTGGACGTAGTCCCACAAGGCATAACCGGCCCCCGCCGGCCGGTGGGCCGAGTGACCGTGGCCGGCCATGTCCAGGGCAATGATGCGCAAGCCACTGAGTTGGGGGGCCAGGCGGGCGAAGCTGTTGGCGTTGTCCAGCCAGCCATGCAGGGCGATAACCGGCAGACCGTCTTCAGGCCCGAACAAATGCGCGGCCAGCTCAATATGCGGCAGGCTGAGGCGAACCTCTTCGACGGGTGTGGTCATGCGCAACTGCGCTCGCGTTGGCGGGTTTCCCAGCGGGCAAACAGGTTCTTGATCAAGGTCGCGGTGTCCTGGGGGCGCTCAAGGGGAAACATGTGGCCGCCGGGCATGCTCAGCATCTCGCCCATGGGCAGACGTGCCACACCACTGGCATGGTGGCGCATGACTACCCGGCTCTGCCGACCGCGCACCACCGCCAGCGGCACTTTCAATTGCCGGGTCTGCCCGGGACTGGTGTGGGGCACCCCGCGGTAGATGCTGATCTCGGTAGCTGGGTCAAAACACAGGCGCAGGCGGTCGCCCACCTGGTGCAAACCATGTTGCAAATAGGCTTCCAGGCATTCAGGGTCAAAGCCGCGAAAGAGGGTCTTGCCGGAAAAGTAACTGCGGGCGGTGTCGAGGTCGGCGAACTCTTCGCGCCGACCCAGGGTACGACCGGCCGGAGTCAGGCGGTCGATAAAACCAAAACGCTTGGCCGCACGAATCACCCAGCGGTCGGCCAAGGTCAATACCGGCGAGTCCAGCATCACCACCCCGCGATACAGATGCGGGCAGCGCATGGCGGCGTGCAGGTGCAGCACGCCACCCAGGGAATGGCCCACGCCCCACACTGGCTCCGGTTGCTGTTCGAGGTGGTGGATCAACTCGTCCACCAGGTTCTGCCAGTTGTCGTCCACCGGAAACCTGGGGTCATGACCGTGCTGCGGTAAATGTGCGACGACGTACTCCGGGGCCAGGGCAGCAAACAACTTGCCGTAGGTCGCCGAAGGAAAGCCATTGGCGTGAGCGAAAAACACGTGCTGCGACATACCGGTTCCATCACTAAAAACAGAGGTTGATTGTCACCATGTGCGGCACCAACAGCAATGACTGTAACTGCCAGGAATGATGACACTCACGCTACGCCTATCGTGCCGGCGGACTCTCGCCCAAAGGCACCACCGCCATTGTCAGGCGCGATACACAACTGGCCTTGCCTTCATCGCTGGTCAGGCGAATGTCCCAGACATGGGTAGTGCGACCGATATGGATAGCCTTGGCCACCGCCGTGACACGCCCGGAGCGCAGGCCCCGCAGGTGATTTGCGTTGATTTCCAGGCCCACGCAATAGAACTTGCTGGCGTCGATGCACAGGTAGCTGGCCATGGAGCCCACGGTTTCCGCCAGCACCACCGAGGCCCCCCCGTGCAGCAAGCCATAGGGTTGATGGGTGCGGTGATCGATCACCATGCTGGCGGTCAGGGATTGATCGTCAAACGCTTCGAAGCGAATATCCAGCACTTCACCGATGGTGTTTTTCTGGATGCCATTCAATTGCTCGATATTGGGAAGGGTGCGCCACAGGCTCATTTACGTGTCCTTATTGATTTTATGAGTGCTCAATCCTGCCACAGCACCAGCTCGGAACGCTCGCTCCAGGCCTGGAACTGTGCCCCGTACTTTGACTCGATAACATTGCGCTTGATCTTCAGGGTGGGGGTCAGAAAACCGTTTTCCACTGCCCAACTGTCTTTCACCACCACCAGTCGATGCAAGCGCTCATGTTTATCCAGGGCTTGGTTGACCTCCTCCAGCAGGCGCTCCAGGCTGCTTTGCAAGGCATGACGCGCAGCACCGGCCGCCTCTTGCACGCCCACCGCCGATAACACACACAGACCCATCGGCGCAGCCATGCCATCACCCACGACGCACACCTGCTCGATCCGCCCATGCTCCGCCAGGCGGTTTTCAATGGGCGCTGGCGCCACGTATTTGCCCTTGCTGGTCTTGAATATATCCTTGAGGCGCCCGGTAAGCCGCAAACGGCCTTCGGCATCCTGCTCGCCCTTGTCGCCAGTGCGCAGGAAACCGTCCTCGGTAATCGTCTCGGCTGTTTTGACCGGGTCCTTGAAGTAACCGAGCATGGTTGCACCGCTGCGCACCTGGACTTCCCCGGCAGGATCAATGCGCACCTCAACCTCCGGGCACGGCAGGCCAATCCAGCCGATTTTCTGTTGGCCGGGGCGACAGATATGGGAGTAGCCGCAGCTTTCGGTCATGCCGTAGACCTCCAGCACATCCAGGCCCAGGCGCCGATACCAGCGCAGCAACGCCTCGGGCACTGGTGCTGCCCCGCAAAGCGCGACACGCACCGCGTCCAGCCCCAGCCCGACGAGCACCTTGTGGCCCACGCGCTTGCCGATAAACGGTAGGCTCAACAACCGCTCCAGGCGCTTTTCCGGGATTTTGCTGTAGACGCCCATCTGGAACTTGGTCCAGATCCGGGGCACACCGAACAAAGCCGTTGGCCGGGCCCGCTGCAGATCCACCAGAAAAGTGTCGAGGCTTTCGGCGAAAAACACCGTCTGCCCGGTGTAGATCGAGGCCATCTCGACAAACATCCGCTCTGCCACATGACACAGCGGCAAGTAGGACAACAGGCGATCGCCCTCCCCCAGGCTGAACAATTGGGTACCACGCACGGCGGCAAAGCCCAGTGCGGCAAAACTGTGCATCACGCCCTTGGGCAGCCCAGTGGTGCCGGAGGTGTAAATAATGGTGGCCAAATCAGACGCCGCAGGCGCCGGGTCGTCCTGGATCGGTGAACAGCCCTGCAGGTCGGCCCAGGTGTAATCGAAGTCACCCTCGGGGCACAGCGGCAGACTGATGGTGGGCAAGCCAGCCTTGAACCCGCGGGCCATGGCAGGCCAGTCGTCCAGCTTGCCGATAAACGCCAGGGCCGCCTCGGAATGCTCCAGGACATGGGCGACGGAATCAGCAGTGAGGTTGGGATACAGCGGCACAGAAACATGCCCGGCCATCCAGATCGCCAGGTCGGCGATGATCCAGTGGGCGCAGTTTTTTGAGATCAGGGCAATGTGCGAACCCTGGGGCAGTTCACGCGAGCGCAACCAGTGCGCGGCGCAGCGGGCCTGATGGCCGACCTCGCCCCAGGTGAGGGTCTGCACTTGACCGCCGCCGATGGGCTGGACCAGAAACCGTTGGCGCGGATGGCGCGCTTCACGTTCGAAGAAGACCTGCAACGGCAAACGAAAAGCGACAGACATGGGACGCGCTCCTGTGTGTTCCGACGATAGCCAACCAAGCACTTGCTTGGTTGACTATATAGCACACAAAAATGGAGCGCGATGGGTCAGGGATTCTTGACGCTATTGAGGCTCATCAACCCCGCCAACGGGAAATCCCCTTCCAGCTCCGCCAGGCTCGCGGTGCTCATGGGATGCGGCTGGCGCAGGTGCCCATGCTGCAAGAAGCTGATCAAACTTCCCACCAACGGCTGGTGACTGACCAACAGCACATTGTCATCGGTGTCGAGCTTATCCAGCACCTGAAGTGGACTGCAATCGGGAGTCAACCAGGGCTCCGTGCGTACTCCCGGCTCAAATCCCAACGCCTCACGCACCAATTGCGCCGTCTGCTGCGCCCGTACATAAGGGCTGGCGATGATGGCTTTGATCGGTTGGCCGATCAGATGGGCCGCACTGCGCAATACTTCTTCGCGGCCATGGTCAGTCAGGTTGCGCTCGGCATCACTGCGGGCATGACTCTCGGCTTCACCGTGACGCAATACCCACACTTTCATAGCTTCGGCTCCTCATCACGCACTGGATGCGGTGCCGGCGGCACGCTGTGGGCAGCTTCGCCTTCCGGAGCACGGGGGGTTGGCCAATCGGCGAACGGCCAAGGCTTCTGCTCGCTGTGGAAGCTGCCGAAACGGCCGATCTGCGCCAGAAACTGGCTGAGGCTGTCGCCAACGTTCATCAGGCTCAGGTTCGGTGAGCCATAGACCAGGCGGTAGATCAGTTGCACCACCACCAGCGCGCCCAGGAGGAACTGCGCTACTTGCCATACCAGGGCAAACACCAGCATCCACAGGATGCGCAGGGCAATGGATTCATATTTGGGTGGCGTTTTCGGATCGTTCATCGCGCGTTCCTCAGTTGAAACCACTGGTGGAAATAAAATCGACATCGGTTTTCGGCTCGGCGCGCATCAGCAGCTCGATTACCTGGTTCAAGGTGCGCCCTTCGAACAGAATCGCATGCAAACCGGCGACCAACGGCATATAGACACCGACTTCCTGGGCCTTGGCCTTCAGCACTTTCAGGGTGTTGACCCCTTCGGCCACTTCACCCAGGCGCGTTACCGCGTCCTCCAGGCTCAAACCCTGGCCCAGGGCGAAGCCGACCTGATAGTTGCGGCTTTTCGGCGACGAGCAGGTGACGATCAGGTCACCCACGCCGGCCAACCCCAGGAACGTCATCGGGTTGGCCCCCTGATTGACCGCAAAACGGGTCATTTCCGCCAGCGCACGAGTAATCAGCATGCTCTTGGTGTTTTCCCCCATGCCCAGCGCCACGGCCATACCGGCAATGATCGCGTAGACGTTTTTCAGCGCCCCGCCCAACTCCACGCCAAAACGATCGGCACTGGCGTAGACGCGAAAGGTGCGGCCATGCAGTACTTTCTGGACCCGCTCACACAGTTCCTCGTCCTCGCTGGCGACCACCGTTGCGGTCAGCGCGTGCTCGGCTACTTCCCGCGCCAGATTCGGCCCGGACAACACACCGATACGCGCTTGAGGGGCGATCTCTTCGAGGATTTCGCTCATCAGCTTGAAGGTGTGGGCCTCGATGCCTTTGGTCAGGCTGACCAGCAGCTTGCCGGCCAGGCGCTCGGCGTGGGGCGCCAGCACCGAACGCAAGGCGCTGGACGGCAGGGCGATGAAGCATAAGTCGCACGCGTCCAGAGTCGCCAGCAGGTCGGTGACCGGCGTGACAGCGGGATGAATCTTGATGCCTTTGAGGTAACGAGGGTTTTCCCGGTTAACTCGAATGGCCTCGGCCTGCTCGGGATCGCGCATCCACTGACGTACCTGATGACCGTTTTCAGCCAGCAGATTAGCCACGGCGGTACCAAAACTTCCGCCTCCCAGGACCGCAATAGGGCGCTGTTCAGTCATATGCAATTCGTTAATCCATACCAGTGGCGATGACGGCATTATACGGGCCGACCTGCTGGCGGCCAGCCCCCGTTTGATTTCCCGCGCTTGTCGGAAAAAGACCGAGTGAAGCACAGTAATTGCGATGGCAGCGACTGGCAAAAGCCCCCGCCTCGGTTAACATGGGCGGCTATCAGTAATTATCAAGGCCGTGCCGTGTATTTGGGCCATCCTCCTCGCTCATCCTTCTTTCTGGCGCTGTTGTTCAGTGCCCCGCTGCTCGCCGACGATCTTTTCCTCGACAGCCAACCGCTGCCGCAAGTCCTGACCGCCACCCGGCTCAAGCAGTCGGCTGCTGCCGTACCTGGCAGCATGACGGTGCTCGACAGCGAACTGATCAAGGCCAGCGGCGCACGGGACATCGCCGAGCTGCTGCGGCTGGTGCCGGGGATGATGGTCGGCTACACCACAGGCAACCAGGCCGCCGTCAACTATCACGGCACCAATGCCAGTGAAGCGCGGCGCATGCAGGTGCTCATCGACGGCCGCTCGGTGTACCGCGCAGGCCTGGCCACCGTGGACTGGAGCGACATCCCAGTAGCCATGGAGGATATCGAACGCATCGAAGTGTTCCGTGGGCCCAACACAGTCAGCTATGGCGCCAACGCGCTGATGGCAGTGGTCAACATCCTCACCCGCTCACCGGCCAACAGCCAGGGCACGCGGATGAAAGTCATCCGGGGCGAGCGCGGGATCAACGACTGGTACGCCAGCCAAGGCATGGGCTGGGAAACCGGCGACCTGCGACTTTCACTGTCCGGGCAACAGGACGATGGTTTTGACAGCGACCGTGTCGGTGCCGACCGCCGCGACAGCAGGCGCCTGAGTCGCTTCAGCCTGGCTGTCAGCCAGACCTTGAACCAGCAACAAAGCATCGATTGGCAATTGAGCGCCAAGGAAGGGACCAACCAGCGCCCCTACGCCTACACACCCGTGTTTGGCAAGATTACCGAAAACGGCACCAATTCCGACGTCACCGCCAAGGACTATGCCGGCTCGTTGCGCTGGAATTTCGATTTCAATCCCGACCACAGCCTGTATATCCAGGGCTCGGCCCAGCAATGGGATCGCCGGCAAATCTGGAAAGCCTGCGATGCCAAAGTCTCGTTCAGCCCCGAACTGACGCAACTGTGGCAGCTCAATCCCAACTATGCCGAGAAGTTGGCGCGGAATATGAAAGCATTCAGCCAGAATGGCGCGCCACCGGGCAGTGCGGCCGAACAGGCCCTAGGCAACCAAGTCCTGGGCCAATGGAAAAACGGCGGCCAAGACAGCGTCTGCGGCAACATCGACCAAAGCACCAAGGAAAGCCGCTACGACCTGGAACTGCAAGACACCCTGAGCCTGTCCGACAGCCTGCGCCTGGTCAGTGGCCTGAATTACCGCTATGACCGCGCCGACTCCGACACCTACTTTAACGGCACCCTCGACGACACCACCTGGCGCCTGTTCGGCCACCTGGAGTGGCGCGCCAGCGAGCACTGGTTGCTACAGGGCGGCGCGATGTACGAAAACACCCACCTGAGCGGTAACTCACTGACGCCAAGGGTCGCGGTCAACTACCTGATCAACCCGCGCCACGGCTTGCGCGCCGTTTACTCCGAAGCCATCCGCTCGCCGGACATGTTCGAGAACAACGTCAACTGGAGCTACCGAGTCACCAACCTCAGCTCCCCTACCTATGGGCAGACCTCTGGCCAGTACTTCGTCAAGACACGCGGCCCGGGCAATCTCGACAAGGAGTTGATGCGCTCCCGGGAGCTGGGCTACAACGGCTTTTTCGCCGACATCGGGCTGAACCTCGACGTGAAGCTGTTCTATGACGAAATCACCGGCATGATCAGCGAACCGTTGCGCAACAATCAGTACATTGCCAGCAACACCAACAGCTCGCGCTTTATCGGTACTGAAACTCAGCTCGACTGGCACGTAAGCACTGCCGACCGCCTGCGGCTGACCTATGCTTACGTCGACGCCAGCGCCAGCAACCCGCTCGACCAGCAACAAACAGCCCGCAACAGCGGCTCGGCCGGCTGGATGCATGAGTGGGGCGCCGGCTGGTCCAGTGCGTTGTTCTATTATGGCGACGATGCACTCAACCAATACCGCTTCCAACGGGTCGACATGCGGGTGGCCAAACGCATTGCCCTGGGCAAAGCCAACCTGGAGCTGGCCGGCATGTTGCAACAACGGCTCGATAACCAGCCCACTACCTGGCCCGACAATAACTACGACCAGCGCCACGTGCTCTACTTCAGTGCGGAGTTAGAGTTCTAGCATGAACCATGCTCAGTCACGGATGACCGCCCCCTTTTCCTCAAGGTTCTGGAGACGTTGCCTGCTGCTTGTCAGCCTGATGTTTGCTGCCCCCGCCTGGACCGCCGAGATCCTGCTGATCGCCGCCGAAGATGGGCCCGGCGTGCAGGCATTCGCTCAGGCACTCAGCCAGCAGCGTCCCGAGGACAAGGTCGACTTCAAGCCGCTGAAAGACCTGCCAGCTCCCGGCCAGTTGCCCGCCAGCACCCGCCTTATCCTGCTGGACCTGCAAAGCCTGGACTGGCGCTTGCAGGAGGCCCAGGGACCGCCGACTCTGGTGCTGCGCATCAGCCGCCTGCAAGCCCGACAACGCCTGGGCAATGCCCTGCCGAACAAGATCAGCCTGCTGTGGAGCGATCCACCGCTGGACCGGCAATTGCACTTGATCGCCAGCATCCTGCCCCAGGCCCGGCGCATTGGTGTGCTGTATGGCAACGACAGCGAGTTCCTGCTGCGTGAACTGCGCCAGTACGCCAGCCCCCTGGGCCTGGAAATCGTCCCCCAGCACTGGGACGACATTAACGACAGTCGGCCGCTGCAAGCCTTGTTCAAAAATAGCGATGTGTTGCTGGGGCTGGACGATCCGCAGCTGTACAACCCAAAAACCGTGAAAAACCTGCTCTTGAGCAGCTACGCCAGGCAGTTGCCGCTGATCGGGCCCAACGCTGGCTTCGTTAGGGCCGGCAGCCTGGCCAGTACCTACAGCGACCAGAACGACTGGCTAAACGTCCTCGACCGCTTGCTGGACCATGCACCGTCCAGTTGGCCGCGCTCGCTGTACCCGGAACACTTCAAAGTCGTGGGCAACGCGCAGGTGGCGCGCTCGCTGGGGATCGAACAGGTGAACGAAACCAACGTTGCGACCCGATTGGCCGAAGGAGAAAAACGCCCATGACCTTGCGTCGACGTTGGGACATCAACACCCGCACCCAGCTCATCACCCTGGGCCCGGCCCTGTTGCTGACGTTGCTGTTGATCAGCTTCTTCACCTTCGTGCGGATTCAGGACCTGCGCCAGGAACTGGATCACACCGGCCAACTAATCGCCAACCAACTGGCTCCGGCCACCGAATACGGGGTGATCTCCGGCAACAACGACGTGCTGGAAAGCCTGTTGCGGGCGACCCTGGCCACACCTCACGTGCGCTTCCTGGAAATCCAGGACAGCGCAGAAAACATCCTGGTCTACGTCGAACAACCCTCGGAAAAACACGACCGTTCACTGACGGTGAAAGTGTTCCAGGCGCCAATACGATTGCAACATATCCAACTGGGCAATGATTTTTTCCAGGACAGCACCGCGCAGCCCAAGGCGCCACGAGCGGACTATCTGGGCCGCGTGATCGTCGGCATGTCCAACGACGCCTTCAGCCAGCGTCAACAGGAAATCCTCTTCAAGGCCGGGATTCTTGCGTTGTTCGCTTTGCTGTTCACCTTCCTGCTGGCGCGGCGCCTGGCTGCCAGCCTGTCGCAACCGATCAGCGCCATGGGCAACGCGGTCAAGGCCATCCAGCAAGGTGACTACAAAACCCCGCTACCTATTGTCGATGACTCCGAGCTGGGCGACCTGTCGCGCCACATCAACAACCTCGCCGAAGGCCTGCACCAGGCCAGCCGTGAACAGCAGCAGGCCATGGCCCAGATGATCCAGACGCGCGAAGAGGCCGAGCGGGCCAACAATGCCAAGTCAGACTTCCTGGCAATGATGAGCCACGAACTGCGCACGCCGATGAACGGTGTGCTGGGCATGCTGCAACTGCTCGAAACCACCACCATGACCGAAGAGCAGACTGAGTACGCCGCCCTGGCTTGCGAGTCCACCGAGCACCTGCTTAAAGTCATCAATGACATCCTCGACTTCTCGCGCATCGAGCGCGCAGCCTTGGAACTGGAGCACATTCCGTTCAATCTGGTGGAGTTGATCAACAGTTGCACCCAGGCCTTCCAGCACAACGCCGTGCAGCGTGGCCTGTTGCTGGAGTTACTGATTGCGCCTGGCATGGACGCATTGCGCGTGCAGGGCGACCCTACGCGTATCCGGCAGATTCTGGTGAACCTGATCGGTAATGCGCTGAAGTTCACCGAGCACGGCACCGTCACCGTCGAGCCCCACTGGCAAAACCTGGACCATGAACTGCTGTGGTTCACCTGCACCGTGCGCGACAGCGGGATTGGCATCTCGGCGGAGCGCCTGGAACTGATGTTCGACGCCTTTCAGCAGGCGGACAGTTCCATTTCAAGACGTTACGGCGGTACCGGCCTGGGTCTGCCTATTGCCCGCACGCTCGCCGAACGGATGGGCGGCACCTTGCGGGCCAAAAGCGAAGAAGGCCAAGGTTCGGTGTTCACCCTTGAAATCCCCTTGGCGATCTACCAACAGAGCCTGCCGGCCATCGCGCCGGATGCCGAAGGCAAAGCCAGTGCGGGCGACGGGCGTAACGTCCTGCTGGTGGAAGATAACCCCGTCAACCGCACGGTGGTCGAAGCCATGCTGCGCAGCCTGGGGTTTGAGGTCAGTATCGCCACTGATGGCGCCGAGGCGATTCGCAGTGCCGAGAGCCTGATTTTTACCGCGATCCTGATGGACTGCCGACTGCCGGTGATCGACGGTTACGAGGCCACCCGGCAGATTCGCCAATTGCCCGGATGCGCCGACCTGCCCATCATCGCCCTGACCGCCAACGCCTTGCAGGGTGATCGGGAAGCCTGTTTGGCCGCAGGAATGAACGATTACCTGGCCAAGCCGTTCAAACGCACGGATTTACAGCAGATCTTACAACGGTGGGTTCATTAGATCGGCATCGTCAGCCAACTGCGACTGGCGTGAAAGGCGAAAGTGCGGCAGTCTTAGACACCCGAACGGGCCCGTAAACCGGCCCGGTTTAAATTTTCAGTGCACAAGTGTACATTCATGACCTTGACGCTGTGACTTTCACTACAACGCAATAGTCTATGTGTAGGCTACCGATGTGAGGCATGAACGCTTCAGTCGGTCGGGAAGATTTGCCCTACCCTGCCGCATGGGACTATTGAGGAGCTCGCATGACCAAACAAAACGCCTTTACTCGGGAAGACCTGCTGCGCTGCGGTCGCGGTGAGCTATTCGGCCCAGGTAACGCGCAACTGCCCGCCCCGAACATGTTGATGGTGGATCGCATCACCCATATCAGCGAAGAAGGTGGCAAGTACGGCAAAGGTGAATTGGTCGCCGAGCTGGATATCACCCCTGACCTGTGGTTTTTCGCCTGCCATTTCGAAGGCGATCCGGTCATGCCAGGTTGCCTGGGCCTCGACGCCATGTGGCAGTTGGTCGGGTTTTACCTCGGCTGGCAAGGTCTGCCGGGCCGTGGTCGCGCCTTGGGTTCGGGCGAAGTGAAGTTCTTTGGTCAGGTCTTGCCGACCGCCAAGAAGGTCACGTACAACATTCACATCAAGCGCGTCCTCAAGGGCAAGCTGAACCTGGCTATTGCCGATGGTTCGGTGACTGTCGACGGTCGCGAGATTTATACTGCCGAAGGCCTTCGGGTCGGCGTATTTACTTCCACTGACAACTTTTAAGGGTTATCCGCATGCGCCGCGTCGTTATCACTGGTCTGGGCATTGTTTCGTGCCTGGGCAATGACAAAGAGACCGTCTCCGCTAACCTGCGTGCAAGTCGCCCTGGCATCCGTTTCAATCCGGAATATGCCGAAATGGGTCTGCGTAGCCAGGTTTCCGGCTCCATCGACCTGCCCCTCGAAGAGCTGATCGATCGCAAGATCTATCGCTTCGTCGGCCACGCCGCCGCCTATGCCTATCTGGCCATGAGGGATGCGATCACCGACTCCGGTCTGACCGACGAGCAGGTTTCCAACCCGCGCACCGGCCTGATCGCAGGTTCCGGCGGCGCATCGACCTTGAACCAGATGGAAGCGCTGGACATCCTGCGCGAGAAAGGCGTCAAGCGCGTCGGCCCGTACCGCGTCACGCGGACCATGGGCAGCACCGTTTCCGCCTGCCTGGCCACGCCGTTCAAGATCAAGGGCGTGAACTACTCGATCTCCTCCGCTTGCGCCACCAGTGCTCACTGCATCGGTACTGCGGTCGAGCAGATCCAGTTGGGCAAGCAGGACATCGTGTTCGCCGGCGGCGGTGAAGAAGAACATTGGAGCCAGTCGTTCCTGTTCGACGCCATGGGCGCCCTGTCCACCCAGTACAACGATACCCCGCAAAAGGCCTCCCGTGCCTATGACGCCAAGCGTGACGGTTTCGTCATCGCCGGCGGCGGCGGCATGGTGGTGGTCGAGGAGCTGGAACACGCTCTGGCCCGTGGCGCGAAGATCTACGCGGAAATCGTCGGTTACGGTGCTACTTCCGATGGCTACGACATGGTTGCGCCAAGCGGCGAAGGCGCCATCCGCTGCATGCAGATGGCCATGGCTACCGTTGACGGCCCGATCGACTACCTGAACACCCACGGCACCTCGACTCCGGTCGGCGACGCCAAGGAAATGGAAGGCGTACGTGCAGTGTTCGGCGACAAGGCTCCCGCAATCAGCTCTACCAAGAGCCTGTCGGGTCACTCCCTGGGCGCCGCCGGCGTTCACGAAGCGATCTACTGCCTGCTGATGATGGAAGGCAACTTCATGGCAGGTTCTGCCAACATCGAGGAACTGGACCCGGAAATGGCTGACATGCCGATCCTGACCAAGACCCGTGAAAATGCAACCATCAACACCGTGATGAGCAACAGCTTCGGCTTCGGTGGCACCAACGCCACACTGGTGCTGAAACGCTGGCAGGGCAAGTAAGCCCCGCAGCTTGATCACATGAAAACGCCCCGACTGGTTCGGGGCGTTTTTTATTGTGGCAAATGAATCACACCGAAAACCGCGCCACCATCGTATTAAGATCCACCGCCAACCTCGACAACTCCTGACTCGCCTCACTGGTCTGATTGGCCCCCGCCGACGTCTGCTGCGCCAAGTCGCGGATGTTCATCAAATTGCGATCCACCTCCCGCGCCACCGCCGCCTGCTGCTCCGAGGCACTGGCGATTACCAGGTTGCGCTCGTTGATCAGGGTAAACGCCGAGGCAATCTCCTCCAGTGCCATCCCCGCCGACTTGGCAATATCCAGGGTTGAACGTGCCCGGTTGTTGCTCTGCTGCATGGAGCTGACGGCCTGATCAGTGCCCTTTTGAATCCCACTGATCATCTCCTCGATTTCCTGGGTCGACTGCTGGGTGCGATGGGCCAGCGCCCGCACTTCATCGGCCACCACGGCAAACCCGCGCCCGGCATCCCCGGCCCGCGCCGCTTCGATGGCGGCGTTGAGCGCCAGCAGGTTGGTCTGTTCGGCGATCGAACGGATCACGTCCAACACCTTGCTGATGCCATAGACCTTTTGCGCCAGATCCTCGACCTGCGTGGCGTTGGCGGCCACGTCATCAGCCAGGGACTCAATGGACAGCACGGTCTGATGAACCTGTTCGCGCCCCTGCTGGGCAATGCGATCAGACTCGCGGGACGCTTGGGACGTCGCCACCGCATTGCTCGCTACCTCCTCCACCGCCGCCGTCATCTGGTTGACCGCAGTGGCCGCCTGTTCGATTTCCTGGCTTTGCTGATGCAGGCCACGGGTTGCGTCTTCAGTGACACAACTGAGCTCTTCGGAGGCGGACGCCAACTGATTGGATGAGTCCAAGATGCGCCGAATGGTTTCCCGCAGGTTCTCCTGCATGCTCTTGAGCGCCTGCTGCAAGCGCGCAGGCTCGTCCTTGCCGCTGACGGCGATCTCTGCTGTGAGATCGCCACTAGCTACGCCCTGGGCGACTTTCAACGACTGGGAGAGTGGCAGCACGATACTGCGAGTCAACAACAACGCCAGGCCAATCGTGATCAGGGCCGTCACGGCAATCATGCCAATCACCCAGCCTCGGGATTGGCTGAACACGCGCTGGGCCAGAGTCGCCGCCTGATTGGCACTTACCTTGTTGAGATTGACCAGCTCGCGCAGGGTGCCGGCCATTTCGTCGGCCACGTGATTCATATCACCATTGGCGACCTTGATCGCGTCTTCCAGCTGGTTTTGCCGGGAAAGCGCCATGACTTGCTCCTGGCGTTGCAGGTATTGCTGCTGCTCGGCTTTAAAGCGGTCGAACAGCACCGTCTCTTCGGGCAGAACAATCAACCCTTGATACAGCGACTGAGCAGTGTGCAGGCCGTTTTTAATGTCGATGAGTTTTTGTTCATTTTGCGCCAGCGCCAGGGGGTCTCGATTGACCAGCAAGCGCAAGGTCAAGGCCCGCACCCGCAGCAGGTCCTGACTCATTTCCCCGACCGCCATCACACTGGGCAGCCAGTTGGTTTCCACCTGATCCGACTGTTCACGCATATTGGCCATCTGCTGCAAGGCGAATCCGCCCAGGGCAAATACCATTAACGCCAGCAAACCAAACCCCAGTCCTGCACGGGGGGCGATATTCAGACTTCTGACACTCATGTTTTGGTTCCTTCCAAAAGCGCTGCAGCCACCTGCTGCGGGTTGCTCTTGAAAGGTATCGGCGCCTTGTGAACTTTGCGTAAGACGAAAACGCGATATCAAAACGCCTTAGCCGCTTGCGGCCAAAGCTGTAGCGATTCAGCGGACGGTAAAGCTCTTTTGCGTCAGCAGGCGATCACCCTGGAACACCATGAAACGCCATTCTCCCGGCACCACTTCGTGGCTCTCGGTGAACTCGTAGGCCATCACATCCTGAGGCGCGCCGGGCACCAGCTTCTGCGTGATTTCAAACTTGTCATGGCGAACACCGTCGGGCGTACGGATGCCGGGGGTAAAGTAGAGCAGGGTCAGCGGCGTGTCTTCAGCCACTTTGCCGACCAACTGATAGCGCAGGCCGAACTTGGTGCCCAGCTTGGCGGGGACCACTTCGGTGGATTGGATCTGTTCGTTGCTGCGGCGCAACACGCGCTCCCCCGATTGCAGTGCGGCTTTTGGGCCGTCAAACACGCCATATTCCACCGGGCCTTCGATACGGACTTCGGCACTGGCCAGGCTGCTAATCATCATCAGCGCCGCCAGGGCGCTTGTACGGGTGAAATGCATGGTGCGCTCCTTAATTAAGATGGCGGGAGCTTATGACACGGGTGTGACGGGAAGATGACCGCAGGAGCTGTCAGCCTCGCTAAGGCTCGACAGCTCCCACATTGGGCAAAATCGCCAGAAAGTTATCTCGGGCGACTTTTCTCGCAACGTCTTCAGGCAATGCATCAAGAAACGGATCAAAGCTGCGCATCTTCTTACCCAGTTTGCTGAAACGCCCTACCACGTCGGAACCCAGCATAAAGCGCTCAGGGAAGCGCTCCACCAGCTTTACCCACTCGGGACGAGGCTTTCCCGCGCCATCCAGCAAGTAAGGCGTGAGCACGCTCCAGGACAGGTCAATGTACAGGTTGGGATACGCCTCCAGCATCCGCGTCAGGGTCGGCAGGAGGAACTCCAACTGCGTCTGGTGGCGATGGATCTCCATGCTGGTGCCAGCGTGGGCCCAGATAAACCGTGTATGGGGGTGATTGCGCAGCGGTTCTTCCATTTCCGCCAGGTACAGCGGATTGCGCTCACGCTTGGAAGTGATATTGGAATGCAGCATCACTGGCAGATCATTTTCGGCGGCCAAATGATAAATCCGAGTCATGGCTTCGTTGTTGGCCCGTGGGGTATCGCCCGATGTCAGGGCGGTCAGGTCATCGTGGCGAGTGAAGACTTCCCCAATGCCCTGCCACAGGCCGGGATTGAGGTCGAGCATGCGCTGGATATGGGAGGCGGAATTCTTGTCGTTGGGGTTGAAACCTGTAAGGAACGGGTGGAAATGCTGGCGTTGTTCGAGTGTCAGTTTATTCACTGCCGCCGCGACGATTACATCCGTGGCGCTGTACCAGTAGGCATCGGCGTCGTCACCAGCGTAGTAGCGCGGACGTTTGGGCTCGTCTTCGTGCCATTTCTTTGCCACTGGGACGCCGGAAAGCATCACATGCTCAATGCGATTCTCAGCCATGGCCTTGAGCAACTTGTCCATGCCTGCCGTCTCCTGGAAGAAATCGACGTAATGCAGGTGCGCGTCGCTGTAGCTGTAGTCGCGCGCTTGGGTGGCAACGCTGATGGTGACCAGCAACAGGGTAATACTCAAGCGGGTCCAAGGCACGGGGAAACCTCGATAAGGACGAATACAGGTAGACCCCTGGCCGCCCATCCGGGTTCAGCGACAAAAAAGCAGGGAACACCCAGGTGCCAGCATGCTCTATAACTGCATGACCTTCATCCTGCCACCTAATGAGGTTCGCCATGCCTGTTACCGTGAATACCGAATCCGACAAAGGCTTTCGCCACAGCATCGAGATTGCTGATGGCAATGAAAAGCATGAGCTGTTTACCGACCTGCCCAAGAGCCTGGGCGGCGAAGACTCCGCGCCCTCCCCTCATGACTACTTCGACGCGGCCCTCGGCGCCTGCAAGGCCTTGACCCTCAAGCTCTATGCGCAAAAAAAGGACATCCCGCTGACCGGAGTCACCGTCGAAGTCACCCACGACAGCAGCGAAGAGCAAAAGGGCAAATACAAACTCAACGTCAAGCTGACCCTCAAGGGCGTGCTGACCGACGACCAACGTGACGAACTGCATCGCGTGGCCGATCGCTGCCCGGTACACAAGCTGATGACCACTACCGAAGTCATCATCGAGACCAAGCTCTCGGAAGGCGCCTTCAGCCAATAGCACCAACATCCCATCGAGCGGGTTATGCTCAGCCTCATCAACCCCGCTCAGATTGGGACGTACCATGACCACTGTGACTGTGATTCGCCCTCGCGCCGAGGATGTCGAGGGCCAACCGATCCTGCGCCCGTTGCCTTCAAGGCAATGCCGCAGCGTCGGACCTTTCGTGTTCTTTGACCATATGCTGGAAACCCGCTACGCACCGGGCAGCGGCATGAATATTCGGCAGCATCCCCATATTGGTCTCTCCACCCTCACCTACCTGTTTGAAGGCGAACTCCTGCACAAGGACAGCCTGGGTTCCGATCAAGTGGTCAAGGCCGGAGATGTCAGCTGGATGACTGCCGGCAGCGCCATTGCCCACGTTGAGCGAACGCCTGAAGCCCTCAAGGCCAGAGGTTTCAGCCTGCATGGGTTACAGGTGTGGCTGGCCTCTCCCAAGGAACACGAACAAGGGCCGGGGCATTACAGCCATCACTCGGCCGCCAGCCTGCCCATGAGTGACAACCTTGGGGTAAAAATCCGCCTGATTGCCGGCAGCGGCTTCTGCCTGGAGTCGCCGGTGCCGGTGTTGTCGCCAACCCTGTACGCCGAGGTGCAGATGCAGACGGCCACGACCTTGCTGATCCCCCATGAGCATGAGGAGCGGGCGGTGTATGTGCTGGAGGGTGAGGCGCAGCTTGATGACGAGGCCTTGGAGGTCCATAGCCTGGTGGTTTTACCGGCAGGCGAAACAATGGCGCTGTTTGCCGAAACTGATTGCCATCTCGTGGTATTCGGTGGCGCGCCGCTGGATGGGCCGAGGCGAATCAATTGGAATTTTGTCGCCAGTGATCCGGCGCTGATCGAACAGGCTCGGCAGCGTTGGGCGGCCGGGGATTGGCCGACGGTGCCGGGGGAAAGTGAGCGGATTGAGTTGCCTGGGAACAAGGCTTGAAAAATTTGTGGGCTGCTGATGGGCTGGGTACATATCCGTTATTTCGGTCAGGGCGTAACTCTAATCCGCCGTTACCGCAGAAGCGGATATGTACTCAATCGCGCCTCTAAAACCGCCCCCCAAGCGATCAGCCCTTGAACACTTCATCCAGCAAGTTATGCATCGACAAAAACGCGCGGCCAGCCGTCTTGGCGTCATACATCATCTTGCCCGGCACATTCGCATCGGGATCGGTAAAGGAATGCACCGCCCCACCGTAGCTCAGCAGTTGCCAATCCACACCCGCAGCGTTCATTTCATCTTCAAACGCCGGCAGTTGCTCTTTGGGCACCAAAGGATCGGATGCACCATGCAGTACCAGCACCGAGCCCTTGATGTTCTTCGCATCGGCTGGATTCGGCGTGTCGAGGGTGCCGTGGAACGAAACGGCAGCCTTCAACGACGCGCCGGTACGGGCCAGCTCCAGGGAGCAGCACCCACCAAAGCAGAAGCCAAACGTCGCCAGCCTTGAGGTATCGACCGCCGCTTCCGTCTGCCCTTGCAACTGCTCAAGGGCCGCCTGCATACGTTTGTTCAGCAATGCCCGGTCATTTTTCAACGGCATCATCGCGGCACCCGCTTCATCGCCGCTTGAAGGGCGAACGCTTTGCCCGTACAGATCTGCGATCAGCACCACGTAGCCCTTGCCGGCCACGGTCTTGGCGATATCCTCGGCACCCGCACTGACGCCCATCCAGTTCGGTGCCATCAACAGGCCCGGTAGCGGCCCCTTGTGGCTGGCATCAAAGGCCAGACGGCTTTCATAAGACTGGCCATCAATCTGATAGACCACGGAACGCACGGTGACTTGGCTCATCATTTACTCCAGTTGAGATCACTAGAACGAAAAACCCCGCCGAAGCGGGGTTTTCTAACAGCGGTGTTAAACCGACAGTTCAACCAACAACTTGTTCAGTCGGCGCACATAGGCGGCCGGGTCTTTCAAGCTGTCCCCCGCAGCCAGGGCTGCCTGGTCGAAGAGGATGTGCGACAGGTCGCCAAAACGCTCTTCGCTCTGCTCGGCATCGAGCTTCTCGATCAGCGGGTGCGCCGGGTTGAATTCGAAGATCGGCTTGGAATCCGGAACCTTCTGACCGCTGGCTTCCAGGATCTGACGCATCTGCATGCCCAGGTCCTGCTCGCCAATGGCCAGGATCGCCGGAGAATCGGTCAGACGATGGGAAACCCGCACTTCGCTGACGGCATCGCCCAGGGCGGCCTTGATTCGTTCAACCAGACCTTCTTTGGTCTTGGCGACTTCCTCGGCGGCCTTCTTGTCTTCTTCCGAATCCAGGTTACCCAAGTCCAGGTCGCCACGGGCCACGTCGACAAAACTCTTGCCGTCGAAATCGCTGAGGTAGCTCATCAGCCACTCGTCGATACGGTCAGTGAGCAGCAGCACTTCGATGCCTTTCTTGCGGAAGACTTCCAGGTGCGGGCTGTTCTTGACCTGGGCATAGGTTTCGCCGCTCAGGTAGTAAATCTTGTCCTGGCCTTCCTTGGCGCGTGCCAAGTACTCGGCCAAGGAAACGTTCTGCTCGCCGTCGTCGCCCTGGGTGGAGGCAAAACGCAGCAGACCGGCGATTTTTTCCTTGTTGGCGAAATCCTCTGCTGGGCCTTCTTTCATGACCTGGCCGAAGTTTTTCCAGAAGCCCTGGTATTGCTCAGGCTCGTTCTTCGCCAGTTTTTCCAGCATGTCGAGCACGCGCTTGGTCAGCGCCGACTTCATGGAGTCGATGATCGGGTCTTTCTGCAAAATCTCACGCGACACGTTCAGCGACAGGTCGTTGGAATCAACCACGCCTTTGATAAAGCGCAGGTACAGCGGCAGGAAGGATTCCGCCTGATCCATGACAAACACGCGCTGTACGTACAGCTTCAGGCCTTTCGGCGCTTCGCGTTGGTACAGGTCAAACGGAGCACGGGCCGGTACGTAGAGCAGCGAGCTGTATTCCAGCTTGCCTTCGACCTTGTTGTGGCTCCAGCTCAGCGGGTTCTCGTAGTCATGAGCGATGTGCTTGTAGAACTCCTGGTATTCCTCGTCTTTGACTTCGGTACGAGGACGGGTCCACAGGGCACTGGCGCGGTTGACGACTTCCCATTCCTGGGCAGGAGCCTCTTCACCTTCGGCCGCCGCTTGTTCTTTCGGCAACTCAATCGGCAGGGCGATGTGGTCGGAGTACTTCTTGATGATGTTGCGCAGACGCCAGCCATCGGCGAATTCGTCTTCACCGGATTTCAGGTGCAGGACAATGCGAGTCCCACGGTCAGCCTTTTCGACGGTGGCGACTTCAAACTCGCCCTCGCCCTTGGAAGACCAGTGCACGCCTTCGCTGGCAGCGAGCCCGGCACGGCGGCTGAACACTTCAACCTCGTCAGCAACGATGAAGGCCGAGTAGAAGCCCACGCCGAATTGGCCGATCAGGTGCGAATCTTTCTTCTGGTCGCCCGACAGGTTCTTCATGAAGTCAGCGGTGCCGGATTTGGCGATGGTCCCCAAGTGGGTGATCACATCGTCGCGGCTCATGCCGATACCGTTGTCTTCGAGGGTGACGGTTTTCGCGTCTTTGTCGTAGCTCACACGGATTTTCAGTTCCGCGCCGCCTTCCAGCAATTCTGGCTTGGACAGGGCTTCGAAACGTAATTTGTCGACAGCGTCAGAGGCGTTCGAGATCAATTCGCGAAGGAAGATTTCCTTGTTGGAATACAGCGAATGGATCATGAGGTGCAGCAGTTGCTTCACCTCGGTCTGGAAGCCCAGGGTTTCCTTTTGAGTTTCCACACTCATGGTCATCAAACTCCAACTTGGATGGCAGTGGCCGCGCCCTTGAGGGTTGGCGGCGGGTTGTCATCAAAGTTGGGGGCTAAGAGCAGGATTTCAAGGGCTATCATGCTCCTGGATCTTGAAATGGGCCCGAGCGGTGGCGATAGGTTCTGCCTGGGTGCTTTGCCAAGCGGTAATCGCCACATTGGCCACCCGTCGGCCCTGACGCCACACCTGGCATTTGGCGTAGGTGTCGCGAAACTGCCCGGCACGCAGGTAATCGAGGGAAAAGTCGATGATTTTCGGCATGCTTTTTTCAAGCCCGGGCGCACCGGTAAATACCAGCAAATGCAGCGCCGCCGACAGCTCCATAAAGCCTGCGATTACGCCGCCATGGATCGCTGGCAATATCGGGTTACCAATGTTGTCCTTGTTGGCGGGCATGCGGAACAGCAACTCGTCCCCCAAGCGGGTGCATTCAATGCCGATCAGCTTGGCGTAGGGAATCAGGTTGAGTAACGCCTCGTAGTCGCCGCGATTGTGGGCCTGTTCCATCCGGGTCCTGAATCGGTGGGTCATGCCTGTTCTCCCTTGATGGTGCTACCGAGACCTTGCGTGCCTTTGAGTCGCTTGCCCATGCGCATGAAGGTGCCCACCACATGGGCAATCGGTTGCTGCGGGTCATCCTGGTAGGCAAAACCACGGGTGAAGATCACGTCGGTGGTCACCCGGTAACATTGGGCAAAGCCGAAAACCGGTTGGTGGGGCTCAGCCGGGTGCATGTAGTCGATGCGCAAGTCCAGGGTCGGACACACCTCGAACTCCGCAAGAACGCACAAAGTGGCCATGCCACAGGCCGTGTCCATCAAGGATGTGAGGGCACCACCATGGATCACCCCGGTTTGTGGGTCCCCGACGATATGCGCGCTGTACGGCAGAAGCAGGGTCATGCCGTCCGCGCTGGCGTCATGAACCTCGATACCCAGCACCTGACAATGGCGCAAGGCTGAAACAAAGCGTACCGCACGCTCTAAAATAGGGTTGTCGGTCATTCGATAGAGACTCTTATTAGTGTTGATCCGGCGGAGTTTGTCCCCCCGAAGAAAGTTCCTTTGCGACGCGGCTTATATATCTGTGGGATTAAAGGAACTAATACGCGCACCTTAGGCTCGAAAGGCCAGTAGATATCTTCACTAAGGAGAAACACCCATGCGCAAGACTTTAGCTGTTTCCTTGATGTTGGCCGCTGCCCTTGGCCTCGCTGCCTGCGATAAAAAATCCGAGGACAAAGCTCAGGATGCCAACCAACATGCTGAACAAGCTCAAGAAAAAATGAGCGAAGCTCAGAATAAAGTGAACGACGCTGCAAAAGAAAACGCTGAAGCTGCCAAAGCCAAAGCTGAATCTGACGCAGCAGCGGTCAAAGAAAGTGCTCCTGCTACGCCTGCAACCGGTTCTTGAGTCTGACGACTTGAATACCGTGGTTTGAAAAGCCATGTTGCAAAGTAAAGCCCGCCTTAGAGCGGGCTTTACTTTGCCTGGTGCTTTTTTCTCAGAGGAGAAAAGTACGAAAGGTCGGACTAAGCATCAGTAATAGCGAACAGAGTAAACCGACGAACCAGACCAGGCTGCGCTGCCACGCCAGATCAGCCCAATAGCACAGTAAATAAACCACTCGCGCGACCACAAAGATGATCGCCAGCCAGTCAATCAGGTAGCCCTGGGTCTGAGTGGTATGGGCCATCAACACCCCCACCGCAAACAACATGAACGCTTCAAAGCTGTTTTGATGAGCGGCCACTGCCCGCGCACCAAACCCGGTCAATTGCGCCTGCTGACGACGCGGTTCGCGATTGTCGTAACCGCCCTGCTCTTTCATGGCCCTGGCCACGGGCATGCGCGCCACGAAGATCAGCAGCGCGCTGATAAACACACACCAGAACGGAATGTTCACAACGTCGCCTCCTTGGAGGATTCAGGCAAAGGTGCCTCTGTAGGGGTATAGACCATGACTTCCAATACGTCGGAATGAAATTCCCGGCGGTACAGCACCAACACCACTCCAGTGCTCATCAGCATGAACAGCCACGGACTGACGAACCACGCCAGCATGGTCATGCCGAAGTAGTAGGAGCGCAGGCCCAAGTTGAACTGGTTGGCCGCCATCGAAATCACCCGAGCTGCCCTCAAGGCAAACGCCTTGCGCTCCTGCTCGGAGACATACCGCTCGCCGACCATGGGGGCCGAACCGATCAGGATCGCCGCAAAGTTGTACTGGCGCATGCACCAACTAAAGGTGAAGAAGGCGTAGACAAACGCCAGGGCCAGGCACAACAGTTTGATCTCCGACATGCCCTGGGACGCTTGCTGGATCATGGGAATATCCGCCAGCAACGAGACCGCCCGCTCCGATGCGCCAAGCACAGTCAGAATACCGGCGAGGATAATCAGGGTGCTGGAAGCAAAAAACGAGGCGTTGCGCTCAAGGTTGCCGATCACGCTGGCGTCAGCGATACGATTGTCCCGCAACAGCATGCGGCGCATCCAGTCTTCGCGATACAGGTGCAGGACACTGGCCAGACAGGCCGTATCACGGCCTTTCCAACTGGCGTAACGAGTATAACCACCCCAGCAAATGGCAAACCAGAGCGCGGCAAGCAGATGGATCAAGTTGGCTTCGACGAACGACATGCGGGTCCTTGTAAGACATTGGCGAAAAGTGCTTTGTGCCTGTTCGACGTTAGCTCACGGAAAAAGACACTGCCTGACGCCCATAAAAAATGCCCCGGATCGTTTGATACGGGGCATTTCGATTTCAGCGTGTAACAAAGCGTTTTAGGCGATGGCTTCGCTGCGCTTGCCCAGCAGACGGTCAATCACCACCGCGACCACCAGGGTCATCACCGACGGCACCAGCCACGCCAGGCCCTGCTCGCTCAGCGGCAGATTGGCAAGTTGCGACGGCAGCCAGTCCGCCAGCCCCGCACCTTTCAAAGCGTCGATAGTGCCGAAGATGAACGACACCAGCATCACTGGGCCGACGATCCGGCCCTGTTCCTGCCAGAAGCCCTTGCAGAAGCTCAGCGCGACCAAGACGATGCACGGCGGGTAGATCGCGGTCAGTACCGGAATCGAGAAGGCAATCAGATTGGTCAGGCCCAGGTTCGACACCAGCAGCGAAAACGCGGCAAGGATGACCACCAGGGTTTTGTAGGACAGCGGCAGTACTCGGCTGAAATACTCCGCGCAGGCACAGGTCAGGCCTACTGCGGTCACCAGGCACGCCAGGGAAATCAGCACCGCAAGGAAGCCGCTGCCCAGGGAACCGAAGGTATGTTGAACGTAGGCGTGCAACACCGCGGCACCGTTGGCGGCACCAGCAGCCACTTCATGGCTGCCCGAACCGAGGCGGAACAGGCTGATGTACACCAACGCCAGGCCCACGCCGGCAATCAGCCCGGCAATGATCGCGTAACGGGTAATCAACTGTGGCGACTCGACGCCACGGGAACGAATGGCGTTGACGATAACGATGCCAAATACCAGGGCGCCCAGGGTATCCATGGTCAGGTAACCATTGATAAAGCCCTGGGAGAACGGCGCGGCGGCGTACTCAGGCGTGGCGACACCGACATCTCCGGCGGGCAAGGCAAAGGCGGCGATGCCCAGTGCCGCGAGGGCGATGATCTTCAGCGGCGCGAGGAAACGGCCAACGGTGTCCAGCAGACGCCCTGGATACAGGGAGATGAAGAACACCAGCAGGAAATACACCGAGCTATAGAGGAACAACGCCAGCGGGCTTTCACCGGTCAGTGGCGCCAGGCCGACTTCGAAGGACACCGTCGCGGTACGTGGCGTGGCGAACAAAGGACCCACTGCCAGGTAGCACGCCGCGGCCAGGATGCCACCGGCGACCTTGCCGATGGGGCTGCTCAACGCGTCCATAGCACCACCGACCTTGGCCAGGGCGATGACGGTGACCACTGGCAGTCCTACTGCGGTAATCAGGAAGCCCAGCGCCGCCATCCAGACATGAGGCCCGGACTGCAAACCAACAATAGGCGGAAATATGATGTTACCGGCGCCCACGAACAGGGCAAAAGTCATAAAGCCCAACGCCAGGATATCCTGGCTTTTCAACACTTTCATTTGAGGAAATACCACACTACTGAATCGGAATTTAGAGAGGGGCTTCCCTATGGATGAGGGAAATGCTATCAGCCCGGATGGGGACCGACCGGTCTAGCGCGGAACTTCCTTGTGGGGAGCGGACGCATAAAGAGGCAGCTAGCCTAACGAATTTGTCTGACAAACGCACTATTGCAGGGCGAACTGTCCGATAAGCGACATTTATATGTCGCATCCGTATATCTAAATATTGAAATGCAATCAAGTGTAGGAGCGGGCTTTCTCCCACATTTTTGATCTTCACCAACCTCCAGAATGCACAAAGGCCACCCGAAGGTGGCCTTTGCGTGGTGAAGCGTCAGTTAAGCGCGAGGCTTACTTGACAGCCCAACCGGTCAGCTCGGACAAAGCCTTGCCGATGTCTGCCAGCGAACGCACGGTTTTCACGCCTGCGTCTTCCAGGGCCGCAAACTTCTCGTCTGCTGTGCCCTTGCCGCCAGAGATGATTGCGCCAGCATGGCCCATGCGCTTGCCTGCAGGGGCAGTCACACCAGCGATGTAGGAAACAACCGGCTTGGTCACGTGTGCCTTGATGTAGGCAGCCGCTTCTTCTTCAGCCGAACCGCCGATCTCACCGATCATGACGATCGCTTCGGTCTTCGGGTCTTCCTGGAACAACTTCAGGATGTCGATGAAGTTGGAACCCGGGATCGGGTCACCGCCGATGCCGACGCAAGTCGACTGACCGAAACCGGCGTCAGTGGTCTGCTTAACAGCTTCGTAGGTCAGGGTGCCGGAACGGGAAACGATACCGACTTTGCCTGGCAAGTGAATGTGACCGGGCATGATGCCGATCTTGCATTCGCCTGGAGTGATCACGCCTGGGCAGTTAGGGCCAATCAGGACCACACCCAGTTCGTCGCACTTAACTTTAGCGTCGAGCATGTCCAGGGTAGGAATGCCTTCAGTGATGCAAACGATCAGCTTGATGCCGCCGAACGCTGCTTCAAGGATGGAATCCTTGCAGAAAGGAGCTGGAACGTAGATGACGCTAGCGGTGGCGCCAGTGACTTCTACGGCTTCTTTCACAGTGTTGAAAACAGGCAGGTCCAGGTGAGTGGTGCCGCCTTTGCCTGGAGTTACGCCGCCAACCATCTTGGTGCCGTACTCGATGGCTTGCTGGGTGTGGAAACTACCTTGCGAACCGGTAATACCCTGGCAGATAACTTTGGTGTCTTTATTGATCAGGACGCTCATTATTTGCCCTCCGCAGCTTTGACAACTTGTTGAGCAGCGTCGGTCAGGCTGGTAGCAGCGATGATGTTCAAACCGCTTTCTGCCAGTACTTTAGCGCCCAGTTCCGCGTTGTTGCCTTCAAGGCGAACAACAACCGGGATTTTAACGCCGACTTCTTTCACTGCACCAATGATGCCTTCGGCAATCATGTCGCAACGAACGATGCCGCCGAAGATGTTGACCAATACTGCAGCGACGTTGGAGTCGGACAGGATGATCTTGAACGCTTCGGTAACGCGTTCCTTGGTAGCACCGCCGCCCACGTCGAGGAAGTTGGCTGGTTTGCCGCCATGCAGATTGACGATGTCCATGGTACCCATGGCCAGGCCAGCACCGTTGACCATGCAACCGATGTTACCTTCCAGGGCTACGTAGTTCAGTTCGAACTTGGCAGCGTGCGCTTCACGCGGATCGTCTTGCGACGGATCGTGGAAAGTCTTCAGCTTAGGCTGACGGTACATGGCGTTGGCGTCGATGTTGATCTTGGCATCGAGGCAATGCAGATCGCCGTCAGCCTTAATCACCAGCGGGTTCACTTCCAGCAGGGCCAGGTCGTGATCCTTGAACAGCTTGGCCAGACCTACGAAGATCTTGGCGAACTGAGCAACTTGCTTACCTTCCAGACCCAACTGGAATGCCAGCTCGCGACCCTGGAATGGCTGAGCGCCAACCAGTGGATCGATAGTGGCCTTCAGAATTTTTTCTGGGGTTTCGTGAGCGATCTTCTCGATGTCCACACCACCTTCGGTGGAAGCCATGAACACGATGCGACGGCTCGAACGGTCAACGACAGCGCCCAGGTACAGCTCTTTAGCGATATCAGTGCACGATTCAACCAGGATCTTGGTGACTGGCTGGCCATTGGCATCAGTCTGGTAAGTCACCAGACGCTTGCCCAACCACTGTTGAGCGAAGGCCTTGGCGTCTTCTTTGCTGCGAACCAGCTTCACGCCGCCCGCTTTACCGCGACCACCAGCGTGGACCTGGGCTTTGACAACCCACTCGGTGCCGCCGATTTTGTCGCAAGCTTCTGCTGCTGCTTCCGGGGTGTCTACTGCGTAACCCTTGGATACTGGCAGGCCGTACTCAGCGAACAGCTGCTTACCCTGATACTCATGAAGATTCATGCTTATTACCGTCTTCGTTAGGTACTGCGCATTCGGTGCTGCACTAGTGTTAGTGCCGCACCACCTGTGACTGCTGCTTGCCCAGCTTCGCAGCCCTTAGGCTTGCAAAGCTGCGCAAGACTGCGTCCAGCGGATATTCCGCGGTGAGTCTTGCGCACAAGGCTCACGACGGGCAACCGCCGTGGTTTCTTATTATCTTGCTTAGCGCTTCTTCTTGTTGGCGATGTGGATGGCATGGCCATTCACTGCCAACGCAGCTTCGTGCAGCGCTTCGGACAGGGTCGGATGGGAGAAGACCATCATACCGATATCCTCGGCGCTGGTGCCGAATTCCATACCGATTGCGCCCTGCTGAACCAGTTCTGCTGCGCCTGGGCCAATCACGTGGACGCCCAATACGCGGTCAGTCTTGGCATCAGCGATGACTTTGACGAAACCACCGGTGTCGTTGGCTGCCATGGCACGGCCAGAAGCGGCAAACGGGAAAGTGCCGACGTTAACTTCAACGCCTTCAGCTTTCAACTGCTGTTCGTTCTTGCCGACCCATGCAATCTCTGGATGGGTGTAGATAACCGACGGGATCAGGTCGTAGTTCATCTGAGTCTTGTGACCCTTGATGCGCTCGACAACCATGATGCCCTCTTCGGAAGCCTTGTGCGCCAGCATCATGCCGCGAACCACGTCGCCAATGGCGAAAACGCCCGGTACGGTGGTGGCGCAGTGATCGTCAACGTGCACAAAACCGCGCTCGTCGAGGTTCACACCGCTGTCGGCAGCCAGCAGATCAGTGGTCACCGGACGGCGACCAACGGCTACGATCAGCTTGTCGAAAGTGATGGTCTGTTCGCCATTCTTGTCGGTGTAGGTCACAACGACTTCTTCGCCGTTGACCTTGGAACCGGTCACACGAGCGCCCAGCTTGATGTCCAGACCTTGTTTGGTCAGGGTCTTCAAGGCTTCTTTGGACACAGCGCTGTCGGCAGCCAGCAGGAACGTGTCCAGGGCTTCCAGGACGGTCACTTGCGAACCCAGACGCGACCAGACCGAACCCAGTTCCAGACCGATCACGCCAGCGCCGATCACGCCCAGACGTTTTGGAACTGATTGGAACTCCAGGGCGCCGGTCGAATCAACGATCACGTTCTGGTCAACTGGAGCAGGTGGAATGTCGATTGGACGCGAACCTGGAGCCAGGATCACGTTCTCGGCTTCGATGATTTCGACCGAACCGTCAGGCTTGGTGATTTCAACTTTCTTGCCGGCCAGCAGTTTGCCATGACCTTGCAGGGAAGTGACGCCATTGGCCTTGAACAGGGTTGCAACGCCGGAAGTCAGGCCTTTAACAATGTTGGCCTTGCGGCCGACCATTGCTGGTACGTCCATGGTCACGCCAGCGTGGTTGATGCCGTGGATGGCAAAACCAACTTGGGCTTCGTGGAATTTCCAGGAGCTGTCCAGCAGCGCCTTGGAGGGAATGCAACCGACGTTCAGGCAAGTACCGCCCAGGGCCAGTTTGCCTTCCTTGTCGGTGTATTTTTCGATGCAAGCAGTCGAGAGGCCCAGTTGCGCGGCCTTGATGGCGGCAACATAGCCGCCAGGGCCTGCACCAATCACTACAACGTCAAATTTCTGAGACATGAAAATAGATCCTCTATTTAGCGACAAGCTTCAAGCGTCAAGCTGTAAGCCAAGCTGCTTTTACTTGCAGCTTGCAGCTCGCAACTTGACGCTGCTTCTATCAGATATCCAGGAGCAGACGAGCCGGGTCTTCCAGCAGGTTCTTGATGGTCACCAGGAAAGTCACGGCTTCTTTACCATCGATCAGGCGGTGATCGTAGGACAGCGCCAAGTACATCATCGGACGGATGACCACTTGACCGTTGATCGCCATAGGACGCTGCAGAATGTTGTGCATGCCCAGGATCGCAGCTTGTGGTGGGTTGACGATCGGGGTCGACATCATCGAGCCGAAAGTACCACCGTTGGTGATGGTGAAGGTACCACCGGTCATCTCATCGATGGTCAGCTTGCCGTCACGAGCCTTCTTGCCGAAGGTGGCGATGCCGCCTTCGATTTCAGCCAGGCTCATCAGTTCGGCGTTACGCAGAACCGGCACCACCAGCCCACGCTCGCTGGAGACAGCAACACCGACGTCAGCGTAGCCGTGGTAAACGATGTCGGCGCCGTCGATGGAAGCGTTGACTGCCGGGAAGCGTTTCAGCGCTTCGGTAGCCGCTTTTACGAAGAACGACATGAAGCCCAGGCGCACACCGTTATGGCTCTTCTCAAAGAGATCCTTGTACTTCGAACGCAATGCCATGACTTCGGTCATGTCGACTTCGTTGAAGGTAGTCAGCATCGCCATGTTCGACTGGGCTTCAACCAGACGCTTGGCCACGGTGGCACGTACGCGGGTCATCGGCACGCGTTTCTCGGTGCGATCGCCTGCCGCGAACACAGGAGCGGCAGCAGCAGGTGCAGCAGCCTTGGCAGGCGCGGCAGCCGGAGCGGCTTTCTTGGTAGCAACAGCAGCGACTACGTCTTCCTTGGTCACACGACCGCCTTTGCCAGTACCGGCAACGGAAGCGATGTTGATGCCGTTTTCTTCAGCCAGCTTGCGAGCAGCCGGTGCAGCAACAGGATCGTCTTCGCCAGCGTCGGCTGGAGCAGCAGCTTGTGCGGCAGCCGGAGCAGCAGCGGCTGGAGCGGCAGCAGCGCTACCCTCTTCGATCGAGCCCAGTACCTGGTTGGACAGAACGGTGTCGCCTTCATTGGCAACGATGGCGCCCAGGACGCCGTCGGCTTCGGCCAACACTTCCAGCACAACCTTGTCGGTTTCGATGTCAACGATCAAGTCGTCACGCTTGACAGCGTCACCTGGTTTCTTGTGCCAGGTGGCAACGGTGCCATCGGCAACCGATTCCGGGAATGACGGGGCTTTGATTTCGATAGCCATTATCTGTGGGTCCTTAAAATTCGGTTTCAGTCAGCGCGAAGGCGTTAAACAGTGAAAGCATCTTGCAGCAGTTTTGCCTGCTGCTCGGCGTGCATCGATGCATAACCACAAGCAGGTGCAGCAGAAGCGTCACGGCCCGCGTACTCAAGTACGAGCGACTTGTCGTGACCGCCAATGATGCGGCGCATGTGATGCTGGCTGCAGTACCAGGCACCCTGGTTCATCGGCTCTTCCTGACACCAAACGATATGTTTGAGGTTGGAGTAACGAGCCAGGACTTCAATCAAGTCGTCCTCAGGGAATGGGTACAGCTGCTCAAGACGCACGATGGCGATGTCGTCACGACCTTCGGCACGGCGTTTTTCCAGCAGGTCGTAGTAGACCTTGCCGCTCGCCAGTACGATACGCGTGACCTTTTTCGGGTCATGGGCATCGATTTCCGGAATAACGGTCTGGAACGAACCTTCGGCCAGATCTTCCAGGGTCGAGATGGCCAATTTATGACGCAACAGCGACTTTGGAGTCAGGACTACCAGTGGTTTACGCAGGGGACGAATCACCTGGCGTCGCAGCAAGTGGTAGATCTGAGCCGGCGTAGTGGGTACGCACACCTGAATGTTGTGCTCGGCGCACATCTGCAGGTAACGCTCCAGGCGAGCCGAAGAGTGCTCCGGACCCTGACCTTCATAACCGTGCGGCAGCAGCATGGTCAGACCGCAGAGACGGCCCCATTTGTGCTCGCCGCTGGTGATGAACTGGTCGATAACCACCTGGGCACCGTTGGCGAAATCGCCGAACTGGGCTTCCCAGATCACCAGCGCCTCAGGCGTGGTGGTCGAGTAACCGTATTCGAAGGCCAGTACTGCTTCTTCGGACAGGAACGAATCGTACAGGTCGAAACGTGGCTGGCCCTTGTACAGGTTTTGCAGCGGGATGTAGGTACCCGCGTCTTTCTGGTTGTGCAACACAGCGTGACGGTGCGAGAACGTACCACGGCCGATGTCCTGGCCGGTCATGCGAATCGGGTGGCCTTCAAACGCCAGGGTCGCGTATGCCATGGTTTCGGCATAACCCCAGTTGATCGGCAGGCCGCCGGCTTGCATTTTCTGACGGTCTTCGTAGATCTTCGATACTTGACGCTGAACTACAAAGCCATCCGGGATTTCCAGCAGCTTGGCGGACAATTCCTGCAAGGTCTTCAGATCAAAAGTGGTGTCGTGACGCGCAGTCCAGGCGTGACCCAGGTACGGACGCCAGTCAACGAACAGTTCTTTGTTCGGTTCCTTGACCAGGCTTTTTACAACATGCAGACCGTTGTCCAACGCGTTGCGGTACTCGTCGATCTTGCCTTGAACACGCGCATCATCTACCACACCGGCCAGGGTCAGGCGCTCGGCGTACAGCTCACGGGTGGTGCGCTGCTTGGCGATTTGCTGGTACATCAACGGCTGGGTGCCGCTCGGCTCATCCGCTTCGTTGTGACCGCGGCGGCGGTAGCAAACCAGGTCGATTACCACGTCACGCTTGAACTGCATGCGGTAGTCGATGGCCAACTGGGTCACAAACAATACGGCTTCCGGATCATCACCATTTACATGGAGGATCGGCGCCTGGATCATTTTCGCAACGTCAGTAGCGTACTCGGTGGAACGCGAGTCTTCCGGGTTGCTGATGGTGAAGCCAACCTGGTTGTTGATGACGATGTGAACGGTACCGCCAGTCTTGAAGCCGCGGGTCTGCGACATCTGGAAGGTTTCCATGACCACGCCTTGACCGGCGAATGCCGCATCACCGTGGATGGAAATAGGCAGGACCTTTTCACCGGTCGGATCGTTACGACGATCCTGACGGGCACGCACCGAACCCTCGACCACTGGCGAAACAATTTCCAGGTGGGAGGGGTTGAATGCCATGGCCAGGTGGACTTCGCCGCCTGTGGTCATCACGTTGGACGAGAAGCCCTGGTGGTATTTAACGTCACCGGAACCCAGCTCGACCTTCTTCTTGCCTTCGAACTCATCGAACAGATCGCGCGGATTCTTGCCGAAAGTGTTAACCAACACGTTCAGACGACCACGGTGGGCCATGCCGATGACGATTTCCTTGGTGCCGTAGGAACCGGAACGCTGGATCAACTCGTCGAGCATCGGAATCAGGCTCTCGCCGCCTTCCAAACCGAAACGCTTGGTACCCGGGTATTTGGTACCCAGGTATTTTTCCAGGCCTTCAGCTGCAGTGACGCGCTCAAGCAGGTGGCTCTTGAGGTCGGCGGAGATCACCGGACGGCTGCGCACGCTTTCCAGACGCTGCTGGAACCAGTGGCGCTGCTCGGTATCGACGATATGCGTAAACTCAGCACCAATGGTGCGGCAATATGTCTGCTGCAACGCTTCGTGAATTTCGCGTAGGCTCGCCTCCTCCTTGCCGAGAAACAGATCGCCGGCACGGAAGGTCGTATCAAGATCGGCATTGGTCAAGCCGTAATGATTGATCGACAGGTCTGCAGGTGCAGGACGCTGCCACAGCCCCAGCGGGTCAAGCTGGGCTGCTTGGTGGCCACGCATACGGTAGGCCTGGATCAGTCGCAATACTTCAACTTGCTTCTTCTCATGCTCACTGCTCACGCTTGCGGCGGAAACCGGCTGGGCGCGGCGCTGGTTCTTTGCCAGCAGCACGAAATGATCGCGAATCGTCGAGTGCGATACATCGGTGGCAGCGTTGCCGTCAGCGGGCAACGTCTGAAATTTGGTGCGCCATTCTTCTGGCACAGCGTTAGGGTCGTGCAGGTAGAGCTCATAAAGCTCTTCCACATAGGCAGCGTTACCACCTGAAAGATAGCCGCTGTTCCACATGCGCTGCATCACGCTTTCTTGCATGCTTGGTCACCCTCGGTTAGGGGACACCACCGGCGAAGACACCGAGTCTGCTTGCAAAGTCCGAGTGCAGCGACCAAAACAAGCCACTTAGGATCACGCTGATAGTCCGGGTACCAACCCGGATGCCCCTGCTTGTCTCATTTCTTCAAAATAAGAGCCGCGCTTTGTAAGTCGCTGCTCAGGTTAAGACTACGGCGCCGGTTGAAGCCTGCGCCGCAGCATCTACGGGCACAACGGTCCTGCTTTTACTACAACGTCAGTTACACGCCGCTTTGCAGCAACATGCTACGTACGTGACCAATGGCCTTAGTCGGGTTCAGGCCTTTAGGACATACGTTGACGCAGTTCATGATCCCACGGCAGCGGAATACGCTGAACGGGTCATCCAGTGAAGCCAGACGCTCGGACGTTTGGGTGTCACGGCTATCTGCCAGGAAGCGATACGCTTGCAGCAGTGCAGCCGGGCCCAGGAACTTGTCCGGGTTCCACCAGAAGGACGGGCAGGAAGTCGAGCAGCAAGCGCACAGGATGCACTCGTACAGACCGTCCAGCTTCTCGCGCTCTTGCGGGGTCTGCAGACGTTCGATGGCCGGAGCCGGCGTGTCGTTCTGCAGGAATGGCTTAACCTTCTCGTATTGCTTGTAGAAGATGCTCATATCGACGACCAGGTCACGGATTACCGGCAAACCTGGCAGTGGACGAACGATCAGCTTGTTGCCTTTGACGACAGCGGACAGCGGCGTGATGCACGCCAGGCCGTTTTTGCCGTTGATGTTCATGCCGTCGGAACCGCAGACACCTTCACGGCAAGAGCGACGATAGGAGAAACCTTCGTCCTGCTCTTTGACCAGCGCCAGCACGTCCAGCACCATCAGGTCTTTACCACCGGTATCGACCTGGAATTCCTGCATGAACGGCGCAGCGTCCTGATCAGGGTTGTAGCGATAAACACTGACTTTCAACATGGCGGCCACCCTTAATAAGTCCGAATCATTGGTTCAAACGTAGGGACTGTTTTTGGCGAGAAGTTCACGGCACGCTTGGTTACGCGCTTGTCACCCGGGAAGTACAGGGTGTGGCACAACCAGTTAACGTCGTCGCGCTCTTCGAAGTCTTCACGGGCGTGAGCGCCGCGGGACTCTTTGCGAACTTCTGCGGCGATGGCAGTTGCTTCAGCCACTTCCAGCAGGTTTTGCAATTCAAGGGCTTCGATACGAGCGGTGTTGAACGCCTGACTCTTGTCGTTGATCTTGACGTTGGCGATACGGACACGCAGATCAGCGAGCTGGGCGATACCCTTCTGCATGTATTCGCCGGTACGGAACACACCGAAGTAGTTCTGCATGCAGCTTTGCAGCTCTTTACGCAGGGTAGCAACGTCTTCACCGTCAGTGCGCGAGTTCAGGCCATCGAGACGTGCCAGGGCAGCGTCGATGTCGGACTGGCGAGCACGTGTGTAATCGACGCCTTCCTTGAGAGTCTGCTCCAGGAACAGGCCAGCAGCACGACCGAACACCACCAGGTCGAGCAGCGAGTTGCCACCCAGACGGTTGGCACCGTGAACCGATACGCACGCCACTTCACCTACGGCGAACAGACCAGGAATGATCTGATCAACGCCATCGGCGTCCTGGGTGATCGCCTGGCCGTGAATGTTGGTGGCAACGCCGCCCATCATATAGTGGCAGGTTGGAACAACCGGGATCGGCGCAACAGCCGGATCGACGTGGGCGAAGGTCTTGGACAACTCCATGATGCCCGGCAGACGGCTGTGCAGTACTTCTTCACCGAGGTGATCGAGTTTCAGCATCACGTGATCGCCATCGGGACCACAGCCGTTGCCGGCGATGATCTCTTTAACCATGGAACGGGCTACAACGTCACGACCGGCAAGGTCTTTGGCGTTCGGAGCATAACGCTCCATGAAGCGCTCGCCGTTCTTGTTGATCAGGTAACCACCTTCACCACGGCAACCTTCGGTCACCAGTACACCGGCGCCGGCGATGCCAGTCGGGTGGAACTGCCACATTTCGATGTCTTGTACCGGAACACCTGCACGCAGGGCCATGCCGATACCGTCACCGGTGTTGATCAGGGCGTTGGTGGTGGACGAGTAGATCCGACCTGCACCGCCGGTCGCCAATACGGTGGCGTTGGCGCGTACATAGGAGGTTTCGCCGGTTTCGATGCAGATAACGATCATGCCGACAAAGGCACCATCTTCGTTCTTCACCAGGTCGACACCGTAGTATTCGTTGAGGAATACGGTGCCAGCCTTCAGGTTGGCTTGATACAGGGTGTGCAACAGCGCGTGACCGGTACGGTCGGCTGCAGCGCAGGTACGGGCGGCCTGGCCACCCTTACCGAAATCTTTCGACTGACCGCCGAACGGACGCTGGTAGATGCGGCCCTGTTCGGTACGGGAGAACGGCAGACCCATGTGTTCCAGTTCGAAGACTGCTTCCGGGCCTACGGAACACATGTATTCGATAGCGTCCTGGTCACCGATATAATCGGAACCCTTGACGGTATCGTACATGTGCCAGCGCCAGTCATCGTTTGGATCGGCGGAGGCGATGGCGCAGGTGATGCCACCCTGGGCCGAAACGGTGTGGGAACGGGTCGGGAACACCTTGGTGATCACGGCAGTCTTGTGACCGCCCTGGGCCAGTTGCAGCGCAGCACGCATGCCGGCACCGCCGCCGCCAATGATGATGGCGTCGAATGAAAGTGTATTAACTGTGTTAGCCATGAATCAGATACCCCAAAGAATCTGCACACCCCAGACGAAGTAAGCGAACATCGCGACGCCGCATACTGCCTGGAAGAGGAAACGTACTGCAGTCGCGGACTTGCCCAGCGCCATCGGCGTCAGGTAGTCAGTCGCGATAGTCCACATGCCGACCCAGGCGTGAGCGCCCAGGGCCACAAGGGCCAGCAGACTGAAGATACGCATCCCGTTGTGGGAGAACAGGCCGTGCCATTGGGCATAGTCGATACCCGGATTGGCAACGAGGTATCCGATCAGGAAGATGAAATAAGCCGCGAGAACGACCGCAGACACACGCTGCGCCATCCAGTCATAGAGGCCCGAACGCGACAGGTTCGTAACGCTGGTTACCATATCCAAACTCCCGCCAGAACGATCATCACCAGGGAAATGGCGATAACGATTTTCGAGCCCAGCTTGCCGCCTTCCAGCGTCTCACCGATACCCATGTCCATGATCAAGTGGCGAACACCGGCCACCAGGTGATACAGCAGAGCGGACAGGAGGCCCCACGCCACGAACTTGGCCAGCGGACTGGTCATGCATGCCTTCACCTCAGCGTACCCCTCTTCCGAACCCAGGGATTTGCTCAATGCATAAAGCATGATGCCCAGGCCGAGAAACAGGATGATGCCGGAAACACGGTGCAGGAATGACGTCACGCCGGTGATGGGGAGTTTGATGGTCCTTAGGTCTAGGTTTACAGGTCGTTGGCTATTCACGGCTTTTTTTCACACTGAAGAGCCCCTAACAATCAGGGCAAAGTTGTTGGGGGGTGCACTGGTCAGGTAAGCACCACCCAGGGAGTGCGACCCCCAATGAAAACAAGCCCAAAAGCCCTTGGCGGTCGGTGGCCGAGTATAGACAGTTAGGCAACTAATGACAACGCGCGCACCTCACCCTAATAGCTGATTGCGCTGTTGGGATAAAAGGCGTAAACGGCAGGTAATTTCGAGGAAAAAGTACGGTTAAAGCCTTCTGGAGCAAGACTTTAGGCAAATTGACATTCGAATTTATCTCACTATAGTGGTGCGGGCCCTGCGTGGGGGGTCTGTCTGATGATTTGAAGCATAAATAGGAGGCCACATGGCTGACAAAAAAGCGCAGTTGATCATCGAGGGCGCAGCCCCCGTCGAGCTGCCCATTTTAACCGGCACCGTTGGTCCTGATGTTATCGACGTACGGGGCCTGACGGCCACGGGCCGTTTTACATTCGACCCAGGCTTCATGTCGACCGCCTCTTGCGAGTCGAAGATCACCTATATTGATGGTGATAATGGCATCCTGCTACATCGGGGCTACCCGATCGAACAGTTGGCCGAGAAGTCGGACTACCTGGAAACCTGCTACCTGCTGCTAAATGGCGAATTGCCAACAGCCGAGCAGAAAGCCCAGTTCGTCAGCACCGTGAAGAATCACACCATGGTGCATGAGCAGCTGAAGACATTCTTCAACGGCTTCCGCCGCGACGCCCACCCGATGGCTGTCATGTGTGGCGTGGTTGGCGCCCTGTCGGCCTTCTACCACGACTCCCTGGACATCAATAACCCGCAGCATCGCGAAATTTCCGCGATCCGCCTGGTTGCCAAGATGCCGACCCTGGCAGCGATGGTTTACAAGTACTCCATGGGCCAACCCATGATGTACCCGCGCAACGACCTGACGTACGCGGAAAACTTCCTGCACATGATGTTCAATACCCCGTGCGAGATCAAACCGATCAGCCCGGTGCTGGCCAAGGCAATGGACCGGATCTTTATCCTCCACGCCGACCACGAACAGAACGCCTCGACTTCTACCGTACGCCTGGCGGGCTCTTCGGGTGCCAACCCGTTTGCCTGTATCGCCGCCGGTATCGCCGCACTGTGGGGCCCTGCCCACGGCGGTGCGAACGAAGCCGTATTAAGCATGCTCGATGAAATCGGCGATGTGTCGAACATCGACAAGTTCATCGCCAAGGCCAAGGACAAGAACGATCCGTTCAAGTTGATGGGCTTCGGTCACCGGGTCTACAAGAACCGCGACCCGCGCGCCACCGTGATGAAGAAGACCTGCGACGAAGTACTGAAGGAACTGGGGATCAACAACGATCCGCAACTCCAACTGGCCATGCGCCTGGAAGAGATCGCCCTGACCGACCCGTACTTCATCGAACGCTCGCTGTACCCGAACGTCGATTTCTACTCCGGGATCATCCTCAAGGCTATCGGCATTCCAACCAGCATGTTCACCGTGATCTTCGCCTTGGCGCGGACCGTGGGCTGGATCTCCCACTGGAAAGAAATGCTCTCCAGCCCGTACAAGATTGGCCGCCCGCGCCAGCTGTACACCGGCTACGAGCAGCGTGATATCTCCAAGCTGGAAGACCGCAAATAAGCAGTGTCTTGCGATAACCGCTTAGCTGCACCGAATACGGCCTCCTCTGGGAGGCCGTATTTGTTTGTGCAGGATTTGTGTTGGGGGGACACTTGCCCCCTTTGCCACAAAAGCCCGTCAACCACAAATTAACCACCCATAAAAAATGCCCCGATCTCTCGACCGGGGCATTTTTATGGGTGCAGCTTATGCAGCTGTCTTTCGACAACCCTTAGTGAGAAACCGCCCCACTCGCCCCCAGACCGGTCTGCGAACGCACGAACTGCGGGTAGAACAGCGCCCGCTCTTTTTCCGCCGCCGTCGACTTGTCGGTGATGGAGAAGAACCAGATCCCGACGAACGCAATGATCATAGAGAACAGTGCTGGATACTCGTAAGGGAAGATGGCTTTTTCATTGTGCAGGATCGAGACCCAGATGGTTGGACCAAGGACCATCAGGCCAACGGCACTGATCAGACCCAACCAGCCACCAATCATCGCACCGCGAGTGGTGAGATTTTTCCAGTACATGGAAAGCAGCAACACCGGGAAGTTACAGCTGGCGGCAATGGAGAACGCCAGACCAACCATGAACGCGATGTTCTGGCTTTCAAACAGGATGCCCAGGCCGATAGCCAGCACCGCCAGGGCGATGGTGGTGATCTTCGAGACGCGAATCTCATCCTTCTCGTTGGCCTTGCCTTTCTTGATCACGCTGGCATACAGGTCATGGGACACCGCCGAAGCACCCGCCAGGGTCAAACCGGCAACCACCGCGAGAATGGTGGCGAAGGCCACGGCTGAGATAAAGCCCAGGAAGATGCTGCCACCCACCGCGTTGGCCAGATGCACCGCCGCCATGTTGTTGCCGCCCAACAAGGCACCTGCCGCATCCTTGAAGGCCGGGTTGGTGCTGACCAGCAGAATCGCGCCGAAGCCGATGATAAAGGTCAGGATGTAGAAGTAGCCGATAAAGCCAGTGGCATACAGCACGCTCTTGCGAGCTTCCTTGGCATCGCTCACGGTGAAGAAGCGCATCAGAATGTGAGGCAGGCCAGCGGTACCGAACATCAGTGCCAGACCGAGGGAGAATGCCGAAATCGGATCTTTCACCAGGCCGCCCGGGCTCATGATCGCTTCACCTTTAGGGTGAACCTTGATCGCCTCGGTAAACAGCATGTTGAAGTCGAAGTTGACGTGTTTCATCACCATCAGCGCCATGAACGAGGCACCGGACAGCAGCAACACCGCCTTGATGATCTGCACCCACGTGGTCGCCAGCATACCGCCGAACAGCACGTACATGCACATCAGGATACCCACCAGGATCACCGCCACATGGTAATCAAGGCCGAACAGCAGTTGAATCAGCTTGCCGGCGCCAACCATCTGCGCGATCAGGTAGAACGCCACCACTACCAGGGAACCGCAAGCCGACAGGCTGCGGATCTGGGTTTGCCCGAGGCGATAGGACGCCACGTCGGCAAAGGTGTACTTACCCAGGTTACGCAGGCGCTCGGCGATCAGGAACAGAATGATCGGCCAGCCCACCAGGAAGCCGATCGAGTAGATCAGGCCGTCGTAGCCGGAGGTGAACACCAGCGCGGAAATCCCCAGGAAAGACGCCGCCGACATGTAGTCGCCGGCAATCGCCAAACCGTTCTGGAACCCAGTGATTTTACCGCCAGCCGCATAGTAGTCAGCCGCCGACTTGTTACGTTTGGACGCCCAGTAAGTAATGCACAACGTCGCACCAACAAAGGCTACGAACATCAGGATCGCTGCAACGTTCAGCGGTTGTTTATGCACTTCACCGGTCAACGCTTCCGCCGCCCAAACAGCAGGAGCGAAGACCGAAGCGCCGAATACAGCCAATAGACGACGGATCATTGCGCAGCCTCCTTGAGAATCGCATTGTTCAGCTCGTCGAATTCGCCGTTGGCGCGTCGTACATAGATAGCGGTGAGGACGAAGGCTGAAACAATCAGCCCGACCCCGATCGGGATTCCCCAGGTAATGGACGAACCGGGGCTGATCTTGGCCCCCAGTATTTGTGGCCCATAGGCAATCAACAGGATGAATCCGGAGTACAGCCCAAGCATGATCGCCGAGAGAATCCAGGCGAACTTTTCCCTTTTACTAACCAGCTCCTTGAAGCGCGGGCTGTTTTGAATCGAGAGGTAAATGCTGTCGTTCATTGTTTTTATCCTCGCAGCACAGATTATTGTTGGAACGTATCCACTTTATGCAGCTGCGGGACAGGTTCCAGACGACCTTAGTATTAGAAGGCGTGTAGCGAGGAGTTGTCAGGGCGCAGAAACAATTGTAGGAGCGCGCTTGCTCGCGAAAAACACCAGGACAACGCGTCCATTCAGGCACCACGCGTCATCGTTGAAGTCCATCGCGAGCAAGCTCGCTCCTACATGTTTCAGGTATTACGGAGCGGTCCACTCAGCGACACGCTCAGGGTGCTTGGCGACCCAATCCTTGGCCGCTGCATCAGGCTTGGCGCCCTCTTGGATGGCCAGCATCACTTCGCCGATTTCATCCTTGGAGGCCCACTGGAATTTTTTCAGGAAGGCCACGACTTCAGGCGCTTTCTTCTCCAGGCCCTTGCTGCCGATGCTGTTCACAGTTTCGGCAGCACCATAAATCCCTTTTGGATCGTCAAGGAAGCGCAGTTTCCACTTGGCGAACATCCAGTGTGGCACCCAGCCGGTGACCGCAATGGATTCCTGCTTGTCTTCGGCACGGGTCAGTTCGGCGATCATCGCGGCGCCGGAGCTGGCTTGCAGCTTGTAGTCCAGGCCATAGGCCTTGATGGCTTCGTCGGTCTTGAGCATCACACCTGAACCGGCATCGATGCCGACGATCTTGTTCTTGAAGCTGGTGTCATCCTTGAGGTCGGCAATGGACTTGGCCTTGACGTACTCCGGTACGATCAAGCCAATCTTGGCGTCCTTGAAGTTGGGGCCGTAGTCGACCACCTTGTCCTTGTTTTTGGCCCAGTATTCACCGTGGGTCACCGGCAGCCAGGCCGAGAGCATAGCGTCGAGTTTGCCGGTGGCCACTCCTTGCCACATGATCCCGGTGGCGACCGCTTGCAGTTTCACGTCATAACCGAGCTTCTGCTTGATCACTTCTGCCGCCACGTGGGTGGTAGCGACACTGTCCGACCAGCCATCCACATAGCCGATGCTCAGGGTTTTGCTGTCGGCGCTGGCCAGTGTGGAGCTCATCGCAAGCACCAGTGCGGCACCTGCGCCCAAGAGTCGTCGCATCTTCATCGTTACTTCCCCGAAAGTGCTGCGCCCGACGGATGCCGAGCGACGTCAACCTGTTGTTATGTGGTGCACCGCGCCCCCTTCACGCGCATCGATCATGCTGTCGCGACATCAGTGGAGTACTGACACTTCGATCATCAACCTGCTGCCACGAGCGACCTGCTCTGACTGCGACCTCAGGTAAGCAGGAAACGACATCACATCGCCAGCAGGTCGAGTTATAGGACACTAGGTAACAATCCCGCCCGAACTTTGCATGTCAAAGTTATGCAGCCCCACTGGCGCCGACCAAATACGGGTAAGATGCGCGGCTTTGCCCCCAGACGGCCAGACCATGCCCGCGACCGCCCGCTTCCCTGCCCTGCCCTATTTATTCGCCTTGCTGCTGGGCCTCTTTGCCCTAGGTGGCTATTGGTACGGCCTCGGCCAACCGGTGCTGCTGCCGGATGTCGCCAGCGCCAGTCACAAGTTGCAATGTGCGTCCTACACACCGTTCGACAAAGACCAATCGCCTTTCGACCAGCCGTTCAAACTGCGCCCTGAGCGCATGGATGCCGACCTCGCGCTGCTGTCCACCCGCTTTGAATGCATTCGCACCTACTCGATGAGCGGCCTTGAAGCCCTGCCGGATCTAGCGCGCAAGCACGGCTTGAAGCTGATGATCGGCGCCTGGGTCAACAGCAACCCGGTGGATACCGCCAAGGAAGTCGACCTGCTGATTGCCTCCGCCAATGCCAACGCCGACGTGGTCACGTCAGTGATCGTCGGTAACGAAACCCTGCTGCGCAAGGAAATCACCGCCACCCAGCTGGTGAAGCTGATCCAGCGGGTCAAGAGCCAGATCAAGCAGCCCGTCACCTACGCCGATGTGTGGGAATTCTGGCTACAACACCCGCAAATCGCTCCAGCGGTGGATTTCCTGACCATTCACTTGCTGCCGTACTGGGAAGATGACCCGGCGGGGATCGACCAGGCACTCCGGCATGTCGGCGATATCCGCCAGACCTTCGGCAACCGCTTCGCCCCTAAGGACGTGATGATCGGCGAGACCGGTTGGCCGAGCGAAGGCCGCCAGCGCGAAACCGCCGTGCCTAGCCGAGTCAACGAAGCCAAGTTTATCCGCGGTTTTGTCGCCATGGCCGAATCGAATGGCTGGCACTACAACCTGATCGAAGCCTTTGACCAGCCATGGAAGCGCGCCAGCGAAGGTGCGGTGGGCGGTTACTGGGGCTTGTTTGATGCCGATCGCCAGGACAAGGGCGTGCTGGCCGGGCCGGTCACCAATGTGCCGTACTGGCCGATGTGGCTGGGCGTTGGCGGGATAATCCTGTTGGGCACGCTGGTGTTGGGTGGGCGCGTTCGCAGCACACGCGCCGCCCTGCTGTTGCCGTTGCTGGGCGCGGTGGCGGCTTGCTCGATTGGTAGCTGGAGCGAGTTGACCCGTGTCACCGCGCGCTTTACTGATGAATGGATCTGGGCTGCGTTGCTGGTGGCCTTGAACCTGCTGGTGCTGGCCCATGCAGCCCTGGCCCTGAGCACCCGTGAAGGTTGGCGCGCGCGCAGTTTCAACTGGCTGGAACAGCGCGCCGGCTGGCTGGTGGCGCTGGCTGGCTTTACCGGTGCGGTGATGATGCTGGCGCTGGTGTTTGACCCGCGCTATCGCAGCTTCCCGAGCGCGGCATTGCTGCTACCGGCACTGGTGTATCTGGTGCGTCCGGTCACGGGGCCGCGTCGGGAGATTGCCTTGCTCGCGTTCATCATCGGTGCCGGCATTGCACCGCAGTTGTATCGCGAAGGGTTGATGAACCAGCAGGCCCTGGGTTGGGCGTTGGTGAGTGTATTGATGGTCGCGGCGTTGTGGCGTTGCTTGCGGGTTCGCAAATAAGGCTTCTGGGCGAGGGGGCTTGCCCCCTCGCCACAGGTTACTCGGCGGTCCGCGGTGCCCTGACCAAGCGTAATCCGGCAATAACTACGGCGAACACTGCAAACGTGGTGTTGTACAACGCCAACGCCGAAAACCCGAACACCAATCCCAGCACCGCCAAGCCCCACCCGGCACGCCCCGGCACAAAAAACGCCAGCACCGACGTCACCAGCGCCGCCCAGCCCATCACTTTGAAGTGAATCATCAGGCCCAGGTTCGAGCGCACCTGGCATTCCCAGCGGCTAGCCTCATCAGCGCAAATGCCGACCCACTGCCCGTCCTCCATAAAACCGTAACGCGCCCCATAACTGGCGGCCAGCCATAACGGTAGGGCAATAAGCAGCAGAATCAGCGGCAAGCGGCGGGACATGGGGCACTCCGATAGGCGAAAACGGCGCCCAGCTTAATCGCCCGGTAGCGGTTGGCAAGGCTTGTACGCAGATAAGTGTTCAACAAAGCGTGCCAAAGTGTATCGTCTAGCTACTATTATTCCGACTCTCGCTGTTTTTACCGACTTTTTGTGCCGACGGCTGGCACTTCGGTGGCAGCGCCGTGGTCATAGCCTGCGAACTTCATTCAGCACCTTTCCTCTTAGGGATTAAGTCATGCTCCGTTCCTTACGCTGTGCGGCCCTGTTGGGCGGCCTTTTTTTGAGTGCGTCAGCACTGGCGGTCGATGTCGACCCCGCCAGCTATGGCTACCCTTTGACCAACCCGTTCGAAGCGACCATCGCCACCACGCCCCCTCATCTTCGGCCTGAACTGCCGACCGATGACGAGATCGATCAGTCCGACTACAGCCTGACGATGCGTCCAGAACGTCAATTCAGCCTGCCCGACAACTTCTGGGCGGTAAAGAAACTCACCTACCGCATGGCCAAGCAAGACCATGCCGCGCCGCTGATTTTCCTGATCTCCGGTACTGGTGCGCGCTACGACAGCACCATCAACGAATACCTGAAAAAGCTCTATTACAAGGCCGGCTACCATGTGGTCCAGTTGTCGTCGCCCACCAGCTTCGACTTCATCAGTGCTGCGTCGCGCTTCGCCACACCGGGCATCACCAGTGAAGACGCCGAGGACATGTACCGGGTAATGCAAGCCGTGCGCGCGCAACACCCGCGCCTGCCGGTCACCGAGTACTACCTCACCGGCTACAGCCTGGGGGCCCTGGACGCAGCATTCGTCAGCAAGCTGGACGAGACCCGGCGCAGCTTCAACTTCAAGAAAGTGCTGCTGCTCAACCCTCCGGTCAACCTCTACACCTCGGTCACCAACCTCGACAAGCTGGTACAAACCGAGGTCAAGGGCATCAACAACAGCACCACGTTCTATGAACTGGTGCTGAACAAGCTGACCCGCTACTTCCAGCAAAAGGGCTACATTGATCTCAACGACGCCCTGCTCTACGACTTCCAGAACTCCAAACAGCACCTGACCAACGAACAAATGGCGATGCTGATCGGCACCACGTTCCGCTTTTCGGCGGCCGATATTGCCTTTACCTCGGACCTGATCAACCGCCGCGGCCTGATCATTCCACCGAAATACCCGATCACCGAAGGCACCAGCCTTACACCGTTCCTCAAGCGTGCGCTGCAATGCGACTTCGACTGCTACCTGACCGAACAAGTGATCCCGATGTGGCGCGCCCGTTCCGATGGCGGCAGCCTGTTGCAGTTGATCGACCAGGTCAGCCTCTACGCCCTCAAGGATTACCTGCGCGACAGCCCGAAAATTGCGGTCATGCACAACGCCGATGATGTAATCCTCGGCCCTGGCGACCTCGGCTTCCTGCGTAAAACCTTCGGCGATCGCTTGACCGTCTATCCACTGGGCGGCCACTGCGGCAACCTCAATTACCGCGTCAACGCCGACGCCATGCTGGAGTTCTTCCGTGGCTAAATATCTCCTGCTTATTGCTGCGTTACTCTGCACAGGCGTCGCCAATGCCGACAACAGCAAGGCCCACACACCCACCGTGGTCGATGAAGACGGCTTCAAGGAACCGCTGAGCAGGCTCAAGTTCAACCCAGGCCTGGACCAGCGCGAATTCGAACGCTCGACGCTGAACGCTCTCAACGTCTACGACCCGCTGGAGTCGTGGAACCGTCGGGTGTACCACTTCAACTACCGCTTCGACCAATGGGTGTTCCTGCCGGTGGTCGACGGTTACCGCTATGTCACCCCGAGTTTCCTGCGCACCGGCGTCAGCAATTTTTTCAACAACCTGGGTGACGTGCCCAACCTGATGAACAGCCTGCTGCAGCTCAAGGGCCATCGCTCCCTGGAGACCACCGGGCGCCTGCTGCTCAACACCACCCTCGGCATCGCCGGCCTGTGGGACCCGGCCACCGCCATGGGCCTGCCGCGCCAGAGCGAAGACTTTGGCCAGACCCTGGGTTTCTACGGTGTGCCGGGCGGCGCCTACCTGATGCTGCCGATCTTCGGCCCGTCGAACCTGCGAGACACCGGCGGCCTGCTGGTGGACTACAGCGCCGAATCCCAGATCAACTTCCTCAATGTGTCCAAGGTCAGCGAAAACCACCCGGAAATCTGGGCCCTGCGCGCCGTCGACAAGCGCTACCAGACCAGCTTCCGCTACGGTCAGATGAACTCGCCGTTTGAGTATGAGAAAGTGCGCTACGTGTACACCGAGTCACGCAAGTTGCAGATTGCCGAGTAACGGCAAGCGCGCACAAAAAAGGCCATTCGATTGAATGGCCTTTTTTATGGCGGCGAGGTCCTAGGCTTTCACTGCTTTCCAGGTCTTGCCGACAACGCTGACAACACCCAACACCAGCGCCCCGGCAATAATCCCCGCCACCGCATTGAGCAAGGTCGGCATCAACCAGGCCAAACCTCCGGTGCTCTGGCTGACGGTTTCAATCCAGTGATGCGCCACCGGCACGCCATGGGTGAGGATGCCGCCACCGACCATGAACATTGCAGCCGTGCCGATCACCGACAGGCTTTTCATCATGTAGGGCGCGGCGCGCAAAATTGCCCCGCCAATACTGCGGGCCACCTGGCCGGGCTTTTGGGTGAGCCACAGGCCCAGGTCGTCGAGCTTGACGATGCCAGCTACCAGCCCATACACGCCGACAGTCATGACGAGGGCAATGCCCGACAAGACGATGACTTGCTGCATCAGCGGCGCATCGGCCACGGTGCCCAGGGTGATGGCAATGATTTCTGCCGAGAGGATAAAGTCGGTGCGGATCGCGCCCTTGATCTTGTCCTTCTCGAAGGCCACCAGATCAGTGGCCGGATCGGCCACTGCCTGCACCAGTTGCGCATGTTCGGCCTGGTCTTCGGCCTTGCTATGGAGGAACTTGTGGGCCAGTTTCTCAAAGCCTTCGAAACACAGGTAAGCGCCACCGAGCATCAATAGCGGCGTGACAGCCCAGGGTACGAAGGCGCTGATGAGCAATGCGGTGGGTACCAGGATCAGTTTGTTGACAAACGAGCCCTTGGCTACCGCCCATACCACCGGAATTTCGCGCTCGGCGCGCACACCGGAAACTTGCTGGGCGTTAAGGGCCAAGTCATCGCCCAACACGCCAGCGGTTTTCTTGGCGGCCATTTTTGTCATCAGCGCGACGTCGTCGAGAACGGCGGCGATGTCGTCGATCAGTACCAGTAAGCTGCTTCCTGCCATGAATCAGGCGTCCTTAATGTGGGATAGTGGCGAGCATAGCGCGGCGCAAGGCATTGCGGGCACATTCTTGAGGCTCGCGGATAGCCGGTGCTACCATGCGCAACCGCCTGTCTTGGCAAGGAAACTCCTGGTCTATGAGCACCATTCGCGAGCGCAACAAAGAACTGATCCTGCGGGCTGCCAGCGAGGAGTTTGCCGACAAGGGGTTCGCCGCAACCAAAACCAGTGACATCGCCGCCAAGGCCGGGCTGCCCAAACCCAACGTCTATTACTACTTCAAGTCCAAGGACAACCTCTACCGCGAGGTGCTCGAAAGCATTATCGAGCCGATCCTGGCCGCCTCCACGCCATTCAATTCCGACTGCGATCCTAGGGAAGTGTTGACGGCGTACATCCGCTCGAAAATCTGTATCTCGCGCGACCTGCCCTTCGCCTCCAAGGTCTTTGCCAGCGAAATCATGCACGGCGCGCCACACCTGAGCCCCGACCTGGTGGAACAACTCAACGCCCAGGCCAAACACAACATCGCGTGCATCCAGACCTGGGTAGATCGCGGACAGATCGCCGCCATCGACCCCAACCACCTGATGTTCAGCATCTGGGCCGCAACGCAGACGTATGCCGACTTCGACTGGCAAATCTCGGTGGTGACCGGAAAAGAAAAGCTGGACGAGGCCGACTATGAAGCGGCAGCGCAGACGATTATTCGGTTGGTGCTCAAGGGCTGTGAGCCCGACTGATGGACCGCAGCGCCTGCGCCAGTCGCGATGGGGCCCTTCCAGTCACCTCAAGTCAGGCTGACACACCCGCATCCGCCAGCAACCCCACCCCCTCGATCGCACTGATCGCACACTGCTCATCAATGTCCGAAGTATCCCCGCTGATCCCAATCGCCCCCAGCACCACCCCATCCTGATCCTTGATCAACACCCCTCCCGGCGCCGGCACCACGCTGCCCTGCCCCAGGCTGTTCAACGCCGCAATAAACGCCGGCCGCTGCTGCGCATCCAACGCCAACAACCGCGAGCCCTTGCCCAGGGCAATCGCCCCCCAGGCCTTGCCGATGGCGATCTGTGGGCGCAGCAAGCTCGCACCGTCTTCGCGCTGCAGGGTGATCAAGTGCCCGCCGCTGTCGAGCACCGCGATGGTCAATGGTGCAGCGGCAATAGTGCGGCCTGCGGCGATGGCCTGGCTGGCCAGGTTGACTGCGACTTTCAAGGTTAAAGCGCTCATGGGTGCCGTCCTTATCTTGTTATTGGGAAAGCCGTGGGGCTCTGAATGATCAGAAGCCGGACAAACAAATAGAACACAATAGATTAATTTTTTGTATACAATATTTCAAAATATGCGCACCACACGTCGAAATAATCCCGTCTAAAAGGCTTCCGACGAACGTAAAGGCCAACGAATAAAATGGATTGACCTGCGCCGCTCGCCGTGAATACACTTTGACGAAACACCACTTGTATACAATTACAAAACGCAAGAGGCACCAAAACAATGAGCAAAATGAGAGCAATCGAAGCCGCCGTTCTGGTGATGCGTCGCGAAGGGGTCGACACGGCCTTTGGCATCCCGGGCGCCGCGATCAACCCGCTGTATTCGGCCTTGCAGAAGCTCGGCGGCATCGATCACGTCCTTGCTCGCCACGTTGAAGGCGCCTCGCACATGGCCGAGGGTTACACCCGCACCAAGGCGGGCAACATCGGTGTGTGCATCGGCACTTCGGGGCCAGCCGGTACTGATATGGTCACTGGGTTGTACAGCGCCTCAGCCGATTCGATCCCGATCCTGTGCATTACCGGGCAGGCACCACGGGCGCGAATGCACAAGGAAGACTTCCAGGCCGTGGACATCACCAGCATCGTCAAGCCGGTGACCAAATGGGCGACCACTGTCCTGGAACCTGGCCAGGTGCCCTATGCCTTCCAGAAAGCTTTCCATGAAATGCGCTCCGGCCGCCCCGGCCCGGTGTTGATCGACTTGCCGTTCGACGTGCAGATGGCCGAGATCGAATTCGACATCGACGCCTATCAACCGCTGCCCCTGACCAAGCCATTGGCGACCCGCATCCAGGTGGAAAAAGCCCTGGCCCTGCTGGATCAGGCTGAGCGCCCATTGCTGGTCAGCGGTGGCGGCGTGATCAACGCCGACGCCAGCGACCTGCTGGTGGAGTTCGCCGAATTGACCGGCATCCCGGTGATCCCAACCCTGATGGGCTGGGGCACCATCCCCGACGATCACCCGCAGATGGTCGGCATGGTCGGGCTGCAAACTTCCCACCGCTACGGCAACGCAACGATGTTGAAATCGGACGTGGTGCTGGGCATCGGCAACCGCTGGGCCAACCGCCACACCGGTTCGGTGGAGGTGTACACCGAGGGCCGCAAATTCATTCACGTCGATATCGAGCCCATGCAAATCGGCCGTGTATTCACCCCGGACCTGGGCATCGTTTCCGACGCCGGCTGCGCCCTGACCCTGTTTATTGAAGTAGCCCGCGAGTGGAAAGCCGCCGGCAAGCTCAAGGACCGCAGCGCCTGGCTCCACGATTGCCAGCAGCGCAAAGCCACCCTGCACCGCAAGACCCACTTCGACAACGTACCGGTCAAGCCGCAACGGGTGTACGAAGAGATGAACCAGGTGTTCGGCAAAGACACTTGCTACGTCAGCACCATCGGCCTGTCGCAGATTGCCGGCGCGCAGTTCCTGCATGTCTACAAGCCTCGGCACTGGATCAACTGTGGCCAGGCAGGCCCGTTGGGCTGGACCATTCCGGCGGCGCTCGGCGTGGTCAAGGCTGACCCGACCCGCAAGGTCGTGGCACTGTCCGGCGACTATGATTTCCAGTTCATGATCGAGGAGCTGGCGGTGGGCGCGCAGTTCAAGCTGCCGTACATCCACGTAGTCGTGAACAACTCCTACCTGGGGCTGATTCGCCAGGCCCAGCGCGGTTTCGAAATGGACTACTGCGTGCAGCTGTCCTTCGACAACCTCAACGCACCGGAACTCAACGGTTATGGCGTCGACCACGTGGCTGTCGCCGAAGGTCTGGGTTGCAAGGCCCTGCGGGTATTCGAGCCAGATCAGATCCAGCCGGCCTTGCGCCGCGCCCAGGAAATGCTCGAAGAATTCAAGGTGCCGGTGATCGTTGAGATTATTCTGGAGCGGGTGACCAATATTTCCATGGGCACCGAGATCAACGCCGTCAACGAATTCGAAGACCTGGCGCTGGTGGGCAATGACGCACCCACCGCGATTTCGCTGCTCGATTAATGATTGTTCGTTCCCGCGTAATCCGCGGGAACGATGACGCTTTTGAGGAAACCGCCATGCCGCGTTTTGCTGCCAACCTGTCCATGCTGTTTACTGAACAGGACTTTCTTGCCCGCTTCAAAGCGGCTGCCGACGCCGGCTTCAGTGGCGTGGAATACCTGTTCCCCTACGAATTCAGCTCTGCCGAAATCAAGGCGCAACTGGATGCCAATGGCCTGACCCAAGTGCTGTTCAACCTGCCGGCCGGTGACTGGGCCAAGGGCGATCGGGGCATTGCCTGCGATCCGGGTCGGGTCGAGGAATTCCGCGCCGGTGTGAAGCTGGCCATCGCCTACGCCCAAGTGCTGGGCAACACCCAGATCAACTGCCTGGCAGGGATTCGTCCACAAGGTGTCGATGAGGCCACGCTGGAAAAGACCTTCGTCGCCAACCTCAAATACGCCGCCGACAAGCTGCAAGCGGTGGGTATCAAACTGGTGATGGAAGCCATCAATACTCGCGATATTCCCGGCTTCTACCTCAACAACACAGCGCAAGCCTTGTCGATTCGCGAGCAGGTAGGCAGCGCCAACCTGTTCCTGCAATACGACATCTATCACATGCAAATCATGGAAGGCGACCTGGCCCGGACCATGGCCGCGCACCTGGGCGAAATCAACCATATCCAGCTGGCAGACAACCCTGGGCGCAATGAACCGGGCACCGGTGAGATCAACTACCGGTTCCTGTTCGAACATTTGGATCGCATTGGTTATCAGGGGTGGGTGGGCTGTGAGTACAAGCCGTTGACCACTACCGAAGCGGGTTTGGGTTGGCTGAAAAGCCACAATGCCATCTGACTGATCGTTCCCGCCCTCCCCATGGGAACAATCAACATCGAATAAAAAGAGGATTTCTTCATGGCTAAAATCGGATTTATCGGCACCGGCATCATGGGCCAGCCCATGGCGGCAAACCTGCAAAAGGCAGGTCATCAACTGTTCCTTTCCGAGCACTTCGGCAAAGCGCCAGAAGAACTGATCGCCGCGGGTGCCGTGGCCCTGGCCAACCCGCAGCAAGTGGCCCAGGAAGCTGAATTCATCATCATCATGGTGCCCGACACCCCGCAGGTCGACGACGTGTTATTCCGCGCCGATGGGGTTGCCGCAGGTTTGGGGCCGAACAAAGTCGTCATCGACATGAGCTCGATTTCGCCAACGGCCACCAAGGCCTTCGCCGCAAAAATCAACGAGACCGGCGCGCAATACCTCGACGCCCCAGTGTCCGGTGGTGAAGTTGGTGCCAAGGCCGGCACCTTGAGCATCATGGTCGGTGGCGAGCCACAAACCTTTGAACGGGCCTTGCCGCTGTTCCAGAGCATGGGCAAGAACATCACCTTGGTAGGCAGCAATGGCGACGGCCAGACCGCCAAGGTGGCCAACCAGATCATCGTTGCCCTGAACATCCAGGCGGTGGCCGAAGCGTTGTTGTTCGCCTCGAAAAACGGCGCCGACCCGGCCAAGGTGCGTGAAGCGCTGATGGGCGGGTTTGCCTCCTCGAAGATCCTGGAAGTGCATGGCGAGCGGATGATCAAGGGCACCTTTGATCCGGGCTTTCGCATCAGCCTGCACCAGAAGGATCTGAACCTGGCCCTGGCCGGTGCGAAAGAGTTGGGGATCAACCTGCCCAACACCGCCGGCACCCAGCAAGTGTTCAGCACCTGCGCGGCCATTGGCGGCAGCAACTGGGACCATTCGGCGCTGATCAAGGGGCTGGAGCATATGGCGAATTTTTCGATTCGTGAGTAAGAGCTAGCTTGCTCGCGATGGCCGTCAACGATGACGCTGGGTGCCTGAATAAACCCGGCGTCCTCAGGTTTTTCGCGAGCAAGAACTAGGCGTCCCCCTCGCGCCTACAGGTAGCCGTGTTTGCGCCTGAAGTTTGTGCATCCCTAATAACAAAAATCCCGGGAGCCCGCTTATGTCGGTCGATCCGCAACACCTGCTTCGCGAGCTGTTTGCCACAGCCATCGACGCTGCCCACCCCCAGCAAGTCCTCGAACCTCATCTGCCCGCCGACCGCACCGGCCGCATCATTGTCATCGGCGCGGGCAAGGCGGCCGCCGCCATGGCCCAGGTTGTCGAAAATTGCTGGCAAGGTGAAGTCTCAGGCCTGGTGGTCACCCGCTACGGCCACGGCGCACCCTGCAAAAAAATCGAAGTAGTCGAAGCCGCCCACCCGGTGCCGGACGCCGCTGGCCAAGCCGTCGCCAAGCGCGTACTGGAACTGATCAGCAACCTGGAGGAAGACGACCGCGTCATCTTTCTGTTGTCCGGCGGAGGCTCTGCTTTGCTGGCCCTGCCCGCCGCCGGCATCACCCTGGCCGACAAGCAATCGATCAACAAGGCCCTGCTCAAATCCGGCGCCACCATCGGTGAGATGAATTGCGTGCGCAAGCACCTCTCGGCGATCAAGGGCGGGCGCCTGGCCAAGGCATGCTGGCCGGCGACGATCTACACCTACGCGATTTCCGATGTGCCGGGCGACCAGGCCACGGTCATTGCTTCCGGCCCCACCGTCGGCGACCCAAGCACCTCGCAACAGGCACTGGCGATTCTCAAGCGCTACCAGATTGAAGTCCCCGCCTCGGTGCGCAGTTGGCTGCAAAACCCCGAGTCGGAAACCGTCAAACCCGGCGATCCGTGTCTGGCCCGCAGCCATTTCCAACTGATCGCCCGCCCGCAACAATCCCTGGAGGCGGTGGCGGTAAAAGTACGCCAAGCCGGGTTCAGCCCGCTGATCCTCGGCGACCTGGAAGGCGAAGCGCGGGACGTGGCCAAAGTCCACGCCGGTATCGCCCGGCAAATCGTCCAGCACGGCCAGCCGCTGGCGGCGCCGTGCGTGATTCTCTCCGGCGGCGAAACCACCGTCACCGTACGCGGCAATGGCCGTGGCGGGCGCAACGCCGAATTCCTCCTGAGCCTGACCGACAGCCTCAAGGGCCTACCCGGTGTCTACGCCCTGGCCGGTGACACCGATGGCATCGACGGCTCCGAAGACAATGCCGGGGCGATCATGACCCCCTGCAGCTACGCCCGTGCCGAAGCCCTGGGCCTGAGCGCCAGCGATGAGTTGGACAACAACAATGGCTACGGTTACTTCGCCGCGCTCGACGGGCTGATCATCACTGAGCCGACCCGCACCAACGTCAATGATTTTCGCGCCATTGTGATCCTTGAAAGCCCTGACAGAGAGTCTCCTGACCATGACGCCTGACAAGAAGGTCAAAATCCTCGCCACCCTGGGACCGGCTACCCACGGCATCGATGACATCCGCGAGTTGGTGAAAGCTGGGGTCAACATCTTTCGCCTGAACTTCAGCCACGGCGATCACGCCGATCATGCCCTGCGCTACCAGTGGATTCGCGAGGTGGAGAAACAACTCAACTATCCCCTCGGCATCCTCATGGACCTGCAAGGGCCGAAGCTGCGAGTCGGGCGTTTTGCCGAGGGCAAGGTGCAGTTGATTCGTGGCCAGGCCCTGCGCCTTGATCTGGACAGTACTCCCGGCGATCAACGTCGGGTCAACCTGCCCCACCCGGAAATCATCGCGGCCCTGGAGCCCGGCATGGACCTGTTGCTGGACGACGGCAAGCTGCGTTTACGGGTGATCACCAAGTACGCCGATGCCATCGACACCACCGTGCTCAACGGTGGCGAACTGTCGGACCGCAAAGGCGTGAACGTGCCACAAGCCTTGCTGGAACTGAGCCCGCTGACCGCCAAGGACCGCCGCGACTTGAGCTTCGGCCTGGAGTTGGGGGTGGACTGGGTGGCGCTGTCCTTTGTGCAACGTCCGGAAGATATCCGCGAAGCCCGTGAACTGATCGGCGACAAGGCCTTCCTGATGGCCAAGATCGAGAAGCCCTCGGCAGTGCAGCGCTTGCAGGAAATCGCCGAACTGAGCGACGCGATCATGGTCGCCAGAGGGGATCTGGGGGTGGAGGTGCCGGCTGAGAGCGTGCCGCAGATCCAGAAAGACATCATCACCACCTGCCGCCAACTGGGTAAGCCGGTGGTGGTGGCCACGCAGATGCTCGAATCCATGCGTTTCTCACCGGCGCCGACCCGCGCCGAAGTCACCGACGTGGCCAACGCCGTGGCTGAGGGCGCTGATGCAGTAATGTTGTCGGCAGAAACCGCCTCCGGGGAATACCCGCTGGAAGCGGTGCAGATGATGAGCAAGATCATCCGCCAGGTGGAAAACGGCCCGGATTACCAGACGCAACTGGACGTCAGCCGGCCCAAGGCCGACGCCACGGTATCGGACGCCATCAGCTGTGCGATCCGCCGTATCAGCAGCATCCTGCCGGTGGCGGTACTGGTGAACTACAGCGAGTCCGGCACCTCCAGCCTGCGGGCGGCTCGGGAGCGGCCATCGGTACCCATCCTCAACCTGACACCAAACCTGTCAACGGCGCGGCGCTTGAGCCTGGCCTGGGGCGTGCATTCGGTGGTCAACGATCGGCTGCGGCAGGTGGATGAGGTGTGTTCTACAGCACTGGAGATTGCCCAGGCACAAGGGATGGCGAAGCGTGGGGATACCTTGGTGATTACCGCGGGGGTGCCGTTTGGGCTGCCGGGGTCGACCAACTCGCTGCGTATCGAGACGTTGATCTAACCCACTTTTTCAACCACCCCTTGCGTAGCAGCTGTCGAGTGAAACGAGGCTGCCTCCGAGGACACAGTCCTCGTAAAACCTGTGCTCGCAGTTTGGCTGAAACACCGGGGCGCCTGGTTTACGGCTGCTTCGCAGCCGGACGCGGCCTCGTTTCACTCGACCGCTGCTACGACATGGCAAACATCATGCAGAACATTACCCAATGCCCCGACTGGGCCGAAGCCCTGCTCAACGGCTTCAGCCAGATCTTCCTCCAGCGCTATCCGCTATGTGGCTTGCTGTGCCTGCTGGCGATTCTGTCGTGCGCGCCGGCGCTACTCGGCGGCGCATTGCTGGGCGGTGTCGCGGGTCTGCTGACGGCCCAGCGCCGGGGCTATCCCAAGGCCGAACGCCAAGCCGGACTCTACAGCTATAACGGCGTGCTGCTGGGCTTACTGATCAGCCAGCATTTCGTCTGGTCGGCCCTGTTGCCGCCGTTGATTCTGGCCTGTGGCGGCCTCAGCGCGATCCTCACCCGGCAATGGCTCAAGCGCGCGGCGAACCCCGATGACCTGCTGGCCTACACCGCGCCCTTTGTTGGACTGGGCTGGCTGTTGCTAGGCACTACTGCGCCAACGACTGTTGCATGGAGTGAACCCGGCACTTGGGCATTGCTCAGTGCACCGTTTACAGGACTTGCGCAAATTATCCTGCTGGATCAACCCCTGGCTGGTCTGTTAATCCTGCTCGGTCTATTGCTCGCCAATCGTCGCGTCGCGCTGTGGGCATTGATCGGCGCCAGCGCTGGCGTAGTACTCGCCCTGTTGCTGGACGAATCCGCCAGCGCCCTGCTTGGCCTGCACAGCTATAACCCGGCGCTAGCGGCTTTAGCATTGAGCCAGCAGCGTCGCCAACCCTGGCTGCCACTGATGGGCATCCTCCTGGCAATCGTCCTCACCCCTGGCTTTGCGGCCCTGAACCTGCCCCCTCTGACCGCGCCATTTATCCTCGCCTGCTGGCTGGTGCACGCCAGTCGCAGGGTTATACAAAGGGCCAGCGTGGACAGCCCGTTCGAATCCCCCTAGGCTTCGCTGAATATTGATTCAGGCGACCTCCATGGACAGCAACAACAATTGGCGTCAGCGGCTCTACGTCATGGTTTTCCAAAGCGACACCGCAGCCGGGCGCCGTTTCGACAGCATCCTGCTGCTGATCATCCTGGCAAGCCTGGTGGTCATAATCCTCGACAGCATCGACGAGGTGCACCAGCACTACGCGAGCGTGCTGGCCTACATCGAATGGGGCTTCACCATCATCTTCGCCATCGAGTATGTGTTGCGGCTGTATTGCTCGCCCAAGCCGTTGCGCTATGCCTTCAGTTTCTACGGGCTGGTGGACTTGCTGGCCATCGTCCCCGGCATCCTCGCCCTGTATTACAGCGACGCCCAGTTCCTGCTGATTATCCGCATCATCCGCATGCTGCGGATCTTCCGGGTGCTCAAGCTCAGCCCCTACCTCATGCAAGCCAATTACCTGATGTCGGCGCTGCGCGGCAGCAAGCAGAAAATCGTGGTGTTTCTGCTCAGCGTCTGCACATTGGTGACGGTATTCGGCACCTTGATGTACGTGATCGAAGGCCCGGAACATGGTTTCACCAGCATCCCCAAGGGCATCTATTGGGCGATCGTCACCCTGACCACCGTGGGCTTTGGCGACATCGTGCCCAAGACACCGTTGGGCCAGGTGATTTCGTCGCTGGTAATGATCACCGGTTATTCGATCATCGCCGTGCCCACCGGGATTTTCACCGCGGAACTTGCCAACGCCATGCGCGGCGAACAGCTGCAAAAGGACTGCCCGGTGTGCAAGAAAAACAGTCATGAACCCAACGCGGCGTTTTGCTCACGATGCGGTAATAGCCTTTTCAAAAAAATGGAATAAGCAAAGTTCTTTTTAATCTTTAAGCGTCTATGCCGCCCCAGCTATAGTCGCTGGCATATTGCCCTTACTTAACAAGTCGACTTCACCCTACAACAAGGAATGAGCAGTGAAAAAACTCGTTAGCGCCTCTCTTCTGGCCGCCGGCCTCGTACTGGCTGGCGTCGTCCAGGCTGCACCGACCACCCTGCTCAACGTCTCCTACGACGTGATGCGCGATTTCTACAAGGACTACAACGCCGCCTTCCAGAAACATTGGGAAGCCGAGCACAAGGAAAAGATCACCCTGCAGATGTCCTTCGGCGGCTCCAGCAAACAGGCGCGCTCAGTGATCGACGGCCTGCCGGCTGACGTCATCACCATGAATATGGCCACCGACATCAACGCCCTCGCAGACCACGGCAAACTGGTGCCGGACAACTGGGTCACCCGCCTGCCGAACAACAGCGCGCCGTTCACCTCCGCCACCGTGTTTATCGTGCGCAAGGGCAACCCCAAGGCCCTGAAAGACTGGCCGGACCTGCTCAAGGATGGCGTGCAAGTGATCGTGCCCAACCCGAAAACCTCCGGCAACGGCCGCTACACCTACCTGTCGGCCTGGGGTTACGTACTGAAGAACGGCGGCGACGAGAACAAGGCCAAGGCCTTTGTCGGCAAGCTGTTCAAACAAGCGCCGGTGCTCGATACCGGCGGCCGTGCAGCCACCACCACCTTCATGACCAACCAGATCGGCGACGTGCTGGTGACCTTTGAAAACGAAGCGGAAATGATCGCCCGTGAATTCGGCCGTGATCAGTTCGAAGTGATCTACCCAAGCGTCTCCGCCGAAGCCGAGCCGCCAGTGTCGGTGGTCGACAAAGTCGTCGACAAAGTCGTCGACAAGAAAGGCACTCGCGCCGCTGCCGAGGAATACCTGAAGTACCTGTGGTCGCCAGAAGGCCAGGAAATCGCCGCCAACAACTACCTGCGTCCACGTGACCCGGCAGTGCTGGCCAAGTACACCGACCGCTTCCCGAAAGTCGACTTTTTGTCGGTTGAGAAGACCTTCGGCAACTGGCGCGATGTGCAGAAAACCCACTTCAATGATGGTGGGGTGTTTGATCAGATCTACACCGGGCAGTAATCCGCTCTAACTGACGAAATGCAGGCAAGTGTTGCACTTGCCTGCATCGCTATCGCAAGACTTGGCGTAGCAATTACATCGGCGGCGTCACGCCATCCTTGCCTGCCGAAACAGACTGCGCGGTAATGGTTCCGTCTGCACCCTGTGACGCAAACAACACCACCTTGACCCCCGCCTCCAACAAACTCCGATCACCCGGTTCCAGGTTGACGATCGGCACATCATCCGGCCCGACGATCTTCTGCTCACCGCCCTTGTATTTGACGGTCAACGTCCGGCCTTCATGGCAGTCGACTTCCTGCTTTTGCAGTTGCGACTAAATATATCATTGACATTCGGCCCGAAAGTTAACGTTTCAGTCATTAATACCCGGCATGAGTGTTATCACCGTAAACGGCCTACTCCCGCCTGGGCCTTGTCTTTATTCTCGCACGCCACTTTCCTTCGCTTTTATGAGAACGCCATGAACGCTACTCCGCAAAGTACAAACACCATGACCCGAGGCATGGTGATGCTGTTTGCGTTCTGTTGCGGCGCCATCGTCGCCAACATCTACTACGCGCAACCGATCATCGAGCTGATCGCCCCGGACATCGGCCTGACGCCGGCCATGGCCAGCCTGATCGTGTCCCTGACTCAGGTCGGTTACGCCTTGGGCCTGTTCTTTCTGGTTCCCCTGGGCGACCTGCTGGAAAACCGCCGGCTGATGATCATCACCACCGTGGTGGCCATCGCCAGCCTGCTGGGCGCGGCGTTCACCGAACAGCCGAACCTGTTCCTGCTGGTGTCGCTGCTGATCGGCTTCAGCTCGGTATCGGTGCAAATCCTGATTCCATTGGCCGCGCACCTGGCGCCGGCCGAGTCCCGTGGACGGGTAGTCGGTAGCATCATGGGCGGCTTGCTGTTGGGCATTTTGCTGGCACGGCCGGTGTCCAGCGTGGTGGCCGATCACTTCGGCTGGCGAGCGATGTTCATGGTGGCCGCCGCACTGATGGCCGCCATCAGCGTCGTGCTGCTGTTGACCGTGCCCAAGCGCCAACCGGATCACTCTGCCAGCTATGGCCAGTTGCTGCGCTCCCTGGGCACCTTGCTGCGCCATCAACCGCTGCTACGTCAGCGGGCGTTCTATCAGGGATGCATGTTTGCCACGTTCAGCCTGTTCTGGACCGCAGTACCCCTGGAGCTCTCACGCAACCACGGCCTGACCCAAAGCCAGATCGCCCTGTTCGCCCTGGTCGGTGCCCTGGGCGCCATCGCCGCCCCCATCAGCGGACGCCTGGCGGATGCCGGCCACACCCATCGCGCCTCGCTGCTGGCGATGGTGTTTGCCGCGTTGAGCTTCCTGCCAGCCTTCGTACATCCGATCTACAGCGTGATTGGCTTGGCGGTGACAGGTGTGGTCCTGGACTTCTGCGTGCAGATGAACATGGTCCTCGGCCAACGCGCCATCTACGCCCTCGACGCCAACAGCCGCAGCCGCCTGAACGCGCTGTACATGACCAGCATCTTCATCGGCGGCGCCTTCGGCTCGGCAATAGCCAGCAGCGTGTATGAACAGGGCGGCTGGCTGGGGGTGGTGCTGCTGGGCAGCGCGTTCCCACTAGTGGCACTGTTGCGGTTTTTGAGTGCCTCCAGGCAAGGGGTTGTAGCGGCGGCGTAAGCCCTTACAACCGAACCAACTTCTCCAACGCCGCATCCGCCAGAAATGACGAGCGGCTTTTGACCTTATGCTCACGCACATACCGGTCAATGCGCTGAATGACATAACCGGGCAAGGTCACGTTGACCTTTTCGGTCTTGCCCAGATAAGGCGTGATATCCAACTCCAGCATCCCCCAGCCCATCCCAGCGTATTCCTCATTGCTGTGGTGCGCGGCAACCGACGTCGGCATGGGAATGGCCCGGCCTTCTGCGGCGATCTCTTGCAGCATGATGTGCGCCACTTCAATGGCGGCGTTGTAAGCCTCTTCAAAACTGTCCCCGGCCGTTACCGCACCTGGGATATCGGGGATCTGAATACCGGTAGCGATATGATCGTCGCCCCATTCGATACAGATTGGGTATTGCATGAAAAACCTCCTGAAAAACCGACCTAAAACGAAAACAGCCCGGCACGCTTCCTGATACTCCTGACGGTACCCAAGGGAAGATCCTTCTTGGGATGGCGCACCGGTATCGTGTACGGGCTATAGCGGTGGGTGAAAACATGATGACTGCCCGTGACCCGATCCAGCACCCTGCCTGCCTCTTGCAACTCCTTTATCACTAGCCTGCTTTGCACCACAGCCTCCTTGCTTCCGGCCGAATAAAAACAACCCTAGAGTTATCTTTACTCAAGCGCAGAAATCATCAGACCGACTGGCGGCTGTTTTACTGATTGTTAAAATGGTGCTGATAAAGGAGGGACGATTTATTTAAAACTGGAGTTGGCCGGCAGGTTTTGAATTGAGGCGTGCGGCTAAACCACCCGTCCATCCCATCCGACCGTCACGTGGCGCGGCAACTCACTTCGATGCTGCAACAACCAGGCATCCAGGGTATGCCCCACATGGGTCAATACCCCCAGTTGCGCGCCCACTTCATCAATGCACTGCAACGCCAGCGTCAGATCATTGTGATTACGCGGCGCCAGGGGTTGCGGCGGCATGGAGCAGTCGAGCACCAGCACATCCAGGGGCGCACGCTGTAGCCAGGCGCTAGTGGCGGGTGGCAAGCCAACAGTGTCGGTCAGATAAGCGATGCGGCGGCCTTCCCCTTCAAGCAGATAACCAAGGGTCGGTTTGGAGTGTTGTAGCGGCAACGCGGTGACGGTCAGCTCACCAAACTGGCGGGTTTCGAATTCGGCAAACGGCTGGCTGAAATCGAGGATGCCGGGGTGTTTGTAGAGATCGGACAGGCCTTGCGAATCCATCGGCCCATGCACCGGAATCACCAGCCCCTGGCCCCAGCGCAGATGCAGCAGGCCTTGGGCGTGATCGGCATGGTAATGCGTCTGGAAAATCCCGTTGAAGCTGCGTGGCGGGAAGCGTTCGGTGAGGTCGGGCAAACCGCTGTCGATCAGCCAACGCTGGTCACCGCATTCGATCAGCGCGCTGCACGGCCGGCGACGCAGGTTTTCATCGCTGCGGGCAAGACCGCAGGCGGCGCATTCACAGCCATAGACCGGGACTTGGCGGGCGTCGCCAGTGCCCAGCAGGGTCAGGCGCATGTGGGCTGTCCGTCGAGGCAGCCCAGCAGGCGCTCTACCGTGTGATCCAACTGGCCGGAGTTGTCGAGCAGGAACACTCCCGGTGCGGCAATCAAGCCCTCACTGAATCGGTCATTGCGCGCCAGTCGATCGTCAATGTCGGCCAGGGATTCGCGCGCCCGCGCCAGCAAACGCTGGCGCAACACCGCTTGATCAACCGTCAGCAACACCACCAGCAGCGTCGGATAACGTCGCCGGGTTTGCGCCAGATGAGCACGAGAGCCGTTGACCAGCACGTCCTCCCCCGCCGTCAGCCAATCGTCGATCTCCCGTGGGATGCCGTAAGACAATCCGTTGGCGTGCCAACTGAGGGCAAACGCGCCCTCGGCTTCAAGGGCAGTGAACTGTTCAGGGCTGACGCCTTGGGCGGCTTCACCCACGGCTTCTGCCGAGCGGGTGATGACGCGGCGCACGATACGGCAGCCGCGTTCGGCCAACCGCGTTCGCGCGGCATCCAGCAGGCTGTCCTTGCCCGAACCCGATGGTCCGATGAGATAGATCAACCTGCCCGCCATCAAAACACCCTCTTCGCTTGTCGCCAGACTTGTTGGACCACTGGCAGCCCGTCTTGCGTCCTGGCTTGCACCAGGTCTGCCCGCAGGCCAATGGCAATTTCGCCGCGATCGCTCAAGCCCGCTGCTCGTGCAGGCGCCAGGCTGATCATCTTGACCGCCTGGGGCAGATCGCAGTCGTTGTCCAGCGCGGCCAGTGCAAAGGCCGCTTGCAGCAGACTGGCCGGGTAGTAGTCACTGGAAAGTATATCCAGCAATCCCTCGGCGGCCAGGCCAGCGGCGGCCACATTACCCGAGTGGGAACCGCCGCGCACGATGTTCGGTGCGCCCATCAGCACCTTCATGCCCACTTGCTGGCAGCCACGAGCCGCTTCCAGGGTGGTGGGGAATTCAGCGATGGTCATGCCGTAGCGTGCCGATTCCTCGACATGGGCCAGCGTGGCGTCGTCATGGCTGGCCACCGACAGGCCGCGAGCCAGGCAATGCTCGACGATGGCGGCGCGGTAGCGGTCGCTGTACTCCCGTGAGTTGGCCATTTGCAGGATGATGAAGGCGTCCATCGTCTCGTCGTTCAAATGGTACTTGCCCATGTAGTACTCACGGTACTTGGATTGCAGCACGAACTGGCGCTGGCCCGGCGAGTGGTCCATCACCGACACTAGTTGCACCAGCGGGTTTTCCACCAGGTCGCGGAACACACTCAACGTATCGGGATGGCACAGCTCGCAGCGCAGGTGCAGTCGGTGTTCGGCGCGGGTCAGGCCAGCGCTTTCAGCCGAGGCAATGGCATCGAGCATCGCCGGCAGTTTCTGCATGCGGTTGCCCTTGGGATTGACGTCGCCGATGGACACCGCGTCGAACACCGTGGTGATGCCGGCGGCGATGATCTGCGCGTCGTGGCTAAGCACCGCCGAGGTGGATGGCCAATCCACGCCGGGGCGCGGGGTCATGTGTTTTTCCAGGTTATCGGTGTGCAACTCCACCAGCCCCGGCAGCAGGAAATCGCCATTCAAATCCTGGGCCTGAGGCAACTGGCTGCGGCCTTCAGCGATGTCGACGATCACCCCGTCACGCAGCACCAGGGAGCCGAGGAACACCCTGTCAGCGCTGACCAAGCGGGCATTGCTGAGGATCTGTTCAGCGAGCATGGGCGTATTCCTCTTCAGCGACGGCGGTGGGGGTCATGTCGAAATGACGGTCGGCCACTGCTTCACGGGCGGCGCGGTCATGAAAGATGCCGATCAGCGCAGCGCCGCCAGCCTTGGCTTCGTTCATCAGTTCCAGCACCACCTGGCGATTGCTGTCGTCCAGGGACGCGGTGGGTTCGTCCAGCAGCATCACTGGCCACTCCACCATGAAGCCGCGAGCGATGTTGACCCGCTGCTGCTCGCCACCGGAGAAGGTGCCCGGTGCCAGTTGCCACAGGCGCTCGGGGATGTTCAGGCGAGTGAGCAACAACTCGGCACGCGAGCGCGCCAAAGACTTGGACCAGCCACGGGCCAGGGCTGGCTCCATCACCACATCCAGGCACGCCACCCGAGGGATCACCCGCAAGAACTGGCTGACGTAGCCGAGGGTCTGCTGGCGCACCTGGAGAATGTCCCGAGGTGCGGCGCCCACCAGCTCCAGCCATGCACCGGCATGCTGCACACGGATGCTGCCGCCAGCCGGCAGGTAGTTGCCGTACAAGGTGCGCAGCAAGGTGCTTTTACCGGCTCCGGACTGGCCGTGCAGCACCAGGCATTCGCCGCCCTTTACGCTGAAATTCACCCCGCGCAGCACGTTGAGGACCACGCCATTTTGCTGGTGCAAAGTGAAGGTTTTCGAGAGGTCACGGACCTCGATCAAGGCGTTCATCATGGCTGCAGTACCGAAGACACCAGCAGTTGAGAGTAAGGGTGCTGCGGATCATCAAGGATCTGGTCCGTCAGCCCGGTTTCCACCACCCGTGAGCGGCGCATCACCATCAAGCGGTCAGCCAGCAGGCGCGCCACCGCCAGGTCGTGGGTGACAATCACCACCGCCAGGTCCAGCTCGCGTACCAGGCCACGCAACAGGTCGAGCAAGCGCGCCTGTACAGAAACGTCGAGGCCGCCGGTGGGTTCGTCCATAAACACCAGGCGCGGGCTCGAAACGAGGTTGCGGGCGATTTGCAGGCGTTGTTGCATACCGCCGGAGAATGTCCGGGGCAAATCGTCGATGCGCAGCGGGTCGATTTCAACCTGGCTTAGCCAATCGAGCCCGGCGCCCCGCAGTTGCTGGTAATTGCGCACACCTTGGGCCATCAGACGCTCGCCGATGTTGGCGCCAGCCGAGACGCCCATGCGCAGGCCGTCCCGTGGATTTTGTTCGACGAAGCCCCATTCGGTACGCAGCAAAGTACGCCGCTCGGCTTCACTGGCGCTGTACAAGTCGAGCCATTCGCCGCCCTTGCCGCGGCTCTCTTTTAAGCGATAGGCAATGCTCCCGGCCTGCGGCGGCAAGCGCCCGCTGAGCAGCGAGAGCAAGGTGGATTTGCCCGAGCCGGACTCGCCGACAATCCCCAGCACTTCGCCGGGGTACAGGTCGAAGCTCACACCCTGGCAGCCCTTTTCCGGGCCATACAGCAGCGACAAATCGCGCACTTGCAACAGTGGTTCGACAGGTTGTGGTTTCATCATGGGCTGATTCATTGGTTGCTCTCCTTGACCCGTTGGGCGCAGTACCAGGTGTCGGAACAGACAAAGCTCTGGGTACCGGCGTCGTCAAGAATCAGCTCGTCGAGGAAGGAATCGCGGCTGCCGCAAATGGCGCAGCACTGCTCCCACTTCTGTACTTCGAACGGGTGATCCTCAAAGTCGAGGCTGGTGACTTGGGTGTACGGCGGCACCGCGTACAAACGCTTTTCCCGGCCTGCACCAAACAGCATTAGCGCCGGGCTCATGTCGAGTTTCGGGTTGTCGAATTTGGGGATCGGCGAGGGGTCCATCACGTAGCGTTCGTCGACCATCACCGGGTAGGCGTAGCTGGTGGCGATATGGCCAAAGGTGGCGATGTCCTCGTAGAGTTTTACGTGCATCACTCCGTAATCGTTGAGGGCGTGCATGGTGCGGGTCTCGGTTTCCGAGGGTTCGATAAAGCGCAGCGGCTCCGGAATCGGCACCTGATAAACCATGATCTGGTCGGCCTGCAACGGGGTTTCCGGGATGCGGTGGCGGGTCTGGATCACCGTCGCGTCCGGCGTGCTTTCGGTGGTGGCGACGCCAGCGGTGCGGGCGAAGAAGCGGCGAATGGAGACCGCGTTGGTGGTGTCATCGGCGCCTTGGTCGATGACCTTAAGCACGTCGTCAGCACCCAAAATTGCGGCGGTCAATTGCATGCCGCCGGTGCCCCAGCCATAAGGCAACGGCATCTCGCGCCCGCCGAATGGCACCTGGTAACCGGGGATCGCCACGGCCTTGAGCAAGGCGCGGCGGATCATGCGTTTGGTCTGTTCGTCGAGGTAGGCGAAGTTGTACGCCGGGTCACGCGCGGGCGTCTGGGTCAGGTCATTCATGGCGGGTGCCCTCGGCCGGTTGGCGCAGTTTGCGGATCAGCTCCAGCTCGGACTGGAAGTCCACGTAGTGAGGCAATTTGAGGTGCGAGACAAAACCTGCGGCCTCGACGTTGTCGCAGTGGGCCAGGACAAACTCTTCGCGCTGCGCCGGTGAGACGATTTCTTCGTTGAACTCCTCGGCCCGCAACGAGCGGTCCACCAGCGCCATGCCCATGGCCTTGCGCTCGGCGTGACCGAAAGCCAAACCGTAGCCGCGGGTGAACTGCGCCAGCTCCGTGGCCGAGCCAACGAACTGGTTGACCATCTCGCACTCGGTCACTTCGATGCTGCCCAGGCAGATGGCGAAACCCAGCTCTTCGGGCTCGATCCACACCTCGACGTCGCCGATGCGAATTTCCCCGGCAAATGGGTGATTACGGCCGTAACCGCGTTGGGTCGAGTAACCCAGGGCCAGCAGAAAACCTTCGTCGCCACGGGCCAGGGCCTGCAGGCGTTGGGCGCGATTGGCCGGGTATTCCAGTGGGTCGCGGGTGATGTCGGCGACGGTGCCTTCGTTGTCGGACTCGTTTTTGATCAGGCCTTCTTTCGCCAACAATCCCAGCACTCGCGGGCAAGGTTCCAGGCTCGCGCCGGGAGTGGTCTGCGGCCCCGGATACTCACCTTCCGCCAGCAATGCGAAGTCCAGCAGACGATGGGTGTAGTCAAACGTGGGACCCAATAATTGGCCGCCGGGCACATCCTTGAACGTCGCCGACAAGCGCCGACTGAGTTGCATCGCCGAGGTATCAATCGCCAGGCTCGGGCTGAAGCGTGGCAACGTGGTGCGGTAGGCCCGCAGCAGGAAGATCGCTTCCACCAGATCCCCCGCCGCTTGCTTGATCGCCAGCGCGGCCAGTTCTTCGTCGTACAGTGAGCCTTCGCTCATCACCCGAGCCACGGCCAGGGGCAGTTGCTGGCGGATCTGCTCGACGCCAAGTTCGGTAATAGTGGTATCGCCCCGGCGTTTTTTCGCCAGCAGGCGGTGGGCATTGTCGATGGCCTGTTCGCCACCTTTGACGGCTACGTACATCAGGCAAGCTCCTCTGAGATTCGGGTGCTGCGGGGCAGGCCGATCAGGTGGTGACCGGCGGCGAACAGCACGTCCAGGCCACGGGGGAAGGCCTCGCGACGCTGGCGTTCCAGCCAGAAGCCGTGGGGCAGCGGCAGGCTGACCCGGCGCTGGCTCTTGATCCCCGGACCGCGCCAATTCAGCGGGCGACCGGCCTCCAGTTCGGGCAACTGGACCAGCAGCGTGCAGGACTGATCGGGGTAGCGATCATTACCGTGATCGAAACCGCTCAGGTCCAGCAGGTCCTGGGCATCGAGCAAGGCAAACGTTGCTTCTTCCCGGCGCGCAGTCAGCGGGCAACCGCAATGGAACGCCAGGTTGGCGCGAATCAGCGGCGTGTCGAAGGACGGCGCCAGCCACAGCGGCGTGTCCACATCCAATAAAGCCAGGCACAAGGCGTAAGTAGCGGGCGCCAGGCCGTCGAGGCTCGGTGCGGTGGATAAGGCCTGGATCGTGCCCGGTTCGGCCAAGGCCTTGAGCGCCCCACGAAAACCCCGCTGGGCATCCAACACAGGATCAACAAACGCCGGTTGCAACAGTTGGGCATTCATCAGTTTTCTCCTCGGACCAGGGTGAAGAACTCCACCTTGGTGGCAGCGGTTTCTGCCTCTTTCTGCGCCCGACGTGTGGCCTGGACATTGGCTAAAGAAGTGATCAATTCACTGAGCCAAAGGCTCGGCTGCGCACCCTGCAAATGCGCGTCGGCCAGGGCCGCCAACTCGGCGTGGACCTTGTCGCGCCCCGCCAGATAGCTGTAGCCGGTACGGCCATCGGCCAGGCGCACCACGCAGCGGGTCACGCTCATTTCGCCGACGTTGAACGGCGCGCCATTGCCACCCATGCGGCCACGCACCAGGGTCATGCCGACTTCGGGAGCGCGGATCAGTTGGTAGTCCACATCACGCAAGGCGTCTTCGTGAGGTTGCAGTTCACAGAGGCGCGCGCGGGCGAGCACGCCGATCCAGTATTGTCGCTTGGACGGGTTCATCTGGGTCTCCATCAGGTCACTACCTGGTACTGGAAGCGATCCGAACGGCTGGTGGACTGCGCAAGCTCCACCGGGTGGCCGTCGCGATCGCGGGAAAGGGTGAACACACTCAGCGCGGGTAAATGCCGAGGCATCATCAGCAGCGCGGCTTCGTCGCGGCTGGGCAAACGGGCACCGATCAGACTCAGGGTGCGGGTCAGCGGCAGGTCGCGTTCACGCAAGTAATGGCGCAGGGAGCCTCCGACGTAGTCCGCCAGCAGCGGTGCGCGGCTGGCGCAGTAGCGATGGCGGATCAGGCTGACGGGCTGGTGATCAAGCTTGCGCAGGGTTTGCAACTCGATCATCGGCGCCATCTCGGCGATGCCCAGATGCTCGGCTTCTTCGCGACTGGCGAAGCAATAGCGACGCTTGAGCAGCACCGCTTCCACGCCCAAGCCTTGGGCCGACAGTGACTGGCTGTAAGCGGTGTCGGCGCCCATCGGGTAAATCAGCGGCCGCTCCAGCACCTGGGTGCCTTTGCCTTGGCGGCGCAACAGGCTGCCTTCGAACACCAGTTCATCAATGGCCCGGCGCAGGGTGTGACGGTTGACGCCGAAGCGTTCGGCCAACTGCACCTCGGCGGGCAGGAAGTCGCCGGCCAGGTAGTCACTCAGCTCGCGGCGCAGGATGTCTGCGAGTTCGCGGTACACCGGCTCATCTTGTCTAGACAACTGCATGATTAAAAAAAAGCGCCCAAGGGCACCCCTCCAGAGTCAGATGAACCGCTTGCGCAGGCGCTGGGAAAGAACATCGATCATGCTCACCACCACGATGATCACCAGCAGCACTGCGCAGGTCTGCACGAACTGGAAGGCGCGGATATTCTCCCAGAGGATCACGCCGATCCCACCAGCACCAACCATCCCCACCACCGTCGCCGAGCGCACGTTGGCTTCAAAGCGGTAGAGCGCGTAGGACACCCACAGCGGCATCACTTGCGGGATCACGCCGTAGATCACCTCTTGCAAGGCACTGGCACCGGTAGCCCGAACCCCTTCCACCGGGCCTGGGTCGATGGCTTCGACGGCTTCGGCAAACAGCTTGGCGAGGACGCCAGTGGTGCTGATCCACAAGGCCAGAACACCGGCAAAAGGACCGAGGCCGACCGCAACCACGAACAACATGGCGAAGACCATTTCATTGATCGAGCGGAAGGCGTCCATCACCCGGCGTAGCGGTTGGTGAATCCACCATGGCGTAATGTTGTCGGCGCAGAGAATGCCCAGCGGCACCGAGCAGACTATCGCCAGCACCGTGCCCCAGAGGGCAATTTGCACGGTGACGATCATCTCCTTGAGGTAGGAGCGCCATTCATGGAAGTCCGGCGGGAAGAAGTCGGCGGCGAAGGTCGCCATGTTTCCGGAATCGCGGTACAGCGCCAGCGGGTTCATTTCGGCGCCGTTCCAGGCCCAGGCCAGCACGATCAGGAACAAGCCCCAACCGAGGTACTGGGGCCAGGTGCGCTTGCCGACAGCTTCAGCGTGCAGAGTGGTCATGGGTCTCTCTCAGAAGGCGGCGCGGTGCTTTTTTTTGCGCCGCGCCAGGGGATCAGCCGTTGGCTGCGGTCTTCTTGTCCAACTCGGTAATGCGCTGCTGCAACTTGGCGAGGTCGGCGTCGATATCGGCGAGTTTCTTGGCCTTGTCGGCGGCATCCAGCTTGGCATCGGCGGTGATGGTCGTGCGCTGTTTGAACAGTTCCAGCTGGCGGATCGGCAACAGTTGGTCATCGCTGGAAGCAAGGAACTTGCCCAGTTGCATGTTCTTCAGCACGACCTTCTCTTCATCGGTGTCGCCGTAGTTGAAGATGAAGTCGCGGATCTTGGTTTTCTCGCTGTCGGTCAACGCCTTGCTCCACACCAGCGGGTCGGCAGGGATCAGCGGCGACTTCCAGATCACCTTGAGCAGCGCGGCCTTGTCCGGCTGGGTTGCTTCCAGGCGGCCCCAGCTCTCGGTGTTGAAGGTGGCAACGTCCAACTGCCCCTTGGCAACGCTCAAGGCGTTGACCTCATGGCTGGAGTTGAGGGTGCGTTTGAAGGCAGTAGCGGCGTCGACGTGGTTCTTGGCGAACACGTAGTAGCCCGGCACCAGATAGCCCGAGGTGGAGTTCGGATCACCGTTGCCGAAGGTCAGGTTCTTCGCATTCTTGAGCATGTCTTCCACAGAGTTGATCGGGCTGTCCTTGCGCACGATCAGCACACTCCAGTAACCGGCGGCACCATCGGCAGCGGCGGTCTGGGCGAAGATCTCGCCGTTGGAGCGGTCCACCGCTTCCATGGCGGCCTTGTTGCCCAGCCAGGCGACGTCGACCTTGTTGAAGCGCATGCCCTGGATCAGTCCGGCGTAGTCGGAGGCGAATGTGGCGTTGATGGTCAGGCCGGTCTTCTTGTGCATGTCATCCAGAAACGGCTGCCAGATGCTCTTGAGGTTTTGCGAAGACTCAGTGGACATGATGCCGAAGTTGATGGCTTTGTCGGCCGCCTGGGCATTGCCCATCGCGACACTTGCCAACAAGACGGCGGACAGAAACACGTGGCCGATGCGGTTCAACATGGAAGGGATTCCTGTGGGTCGTGGATGGGGTTTCAAGCACGCGCCAGCGCCAGCCGAGGGGTGATCTCGGTGCGGCGGGACTGGTCGGAAAACATCAGGCTGGTGTCGACGTCGGCACCGTACAAATCATTGAGGAACTGGCTGCTCATCTGCGAGGCTTGGCCATCGAAATGAATCCGCCCGCCCTTGAGCGCCACGGCTCGCGGGCAGTAACGCATGGCGTAATCGACTTGATGCAGGGTCACCACCACAGTCTTGCCGTCGCGGCGGTTGATATCAGCGAGAATCTCCATAACCTTGCGCGCTGACTCCGGGTCGAGAGAGGCGATGGGTTCGTCGGCGAGGATCACTTCGGCACGCTGGGTCAATGCACGGGCAATCGCCACACGCTGCTGCTGACCGCCGGACAGGGTGGAGGCGCGCTGAGCGGCCAGATCAGCAAGGCCGACGCGAGCCAGGGATTCCATCGCGAACTGTTTTTCCTCGGTATTGAACAAGCCGAGGTTGCCTCGCCAGCGCGGCATGCGGCCCAGGCAACCGAGCAGCACGTTGTCCAGCACGCTCAAGCGGTTGACCAAGTTGAACTGCTGGAAGATATAGCCGATATCAGCCCGCAACCGCCGCACCTTGCCATTCAACCGCCCGCTGGCCTGCACTTCCCGGCCCAGTACCTTGACGCTGCCGCCGTTGCTCTTGTCGCAACAGGCCAGGCCCGCGAGGTGGCGCAGCAACGTGGACTTGCCGGAACCGGAAGCGCCAATCAGCGCGACCATCTCACCGGATGCGATGGTGAGTTCGAGGTCGACCAATGCGGACTTCTTCGCAAAGGTCTTGTTCAGATGATCGACATGGATAGCTGTAGTCATGGGCTTCTCTGTCTGGTTGAACAGCCGTCCGTGGCTGTATTTGAGTTCAAACGACAGTAAGCGCGGGGTGTGTCAGGCCTATGACTTGCACATGACCGGAGAAAAACCATTTGATGAAGGTTTGATGAAAGGTTGGGATGGGGGGCCAGCAACTGTGGCGAGGGGGCTTGCCCCCTCACCACAGGGGATTCGCCCATCATCAGGTTGCACTCCAGCCAGTAATGAAAAAGGCGACCCGAAGGTCGCCTTTTTTCATTGTGCGTATTGCTTGCTCAACCCCGGCGGTACGCCGTGGATATCGGTCTCTTCCCAAGGCCCGTTCGGGCTGATAGAGCGGCTCCAGCCGTTGCTCCAGCGGTAGTAGGTGCGCTGGCGGTAGAACGTATCTGACTGCTCTTCCAGCACATACACCTGCATCTTCCCGTCCCAATGGCTCGCAGCCCCAGGCGGCGGGGCGAAGGTGGCCGACTTGCTCGGCGGCGCCTTGGGCGGTGCAATTACTGGCCCGGAAGGTTTGGTACCAGGTTTGGTGCCCGGCTGGGTCGACGGCCCCGACGGCGGGATGGTCGGGCCGGTGGGCGCGGGAGGCCGATGAACCGCGCAAGCGCTCAACCCCAGAACCAGGCTGAGCAGGGTGATACGAGCGATGGCGGTCATGGGCGTTTCCTCGAAATTACTTATCCGGACTGTCGATGGTCAACTGCTGCGTCGCCGTGGTGCTGCTGGCCAAGGGTTGGCTGCGGCCGATCCATTCGCCGGCAGTCGGTTGACCGGCCCGGGAGATGCGCGCAACCAGTTGGACTTCGGGAAAGTTGGACAGTTTCAACTGCGGCATCATCGCGTCGGCGTCGCCCAGTTCGACGGTGATCGGCAGATCGGCCACGGTGACACGCTTGGCCGCCAATGGCGCAGGCGGACCTTTAACGGCGCGGGCGAAGATGAACACGCTGTCGCCCGGCAAGGCCTTGGCCTTCACATCAGCAGATAGATCGACGCGAACCTTGAGCACCGCGCCAACCTTGACCGGTGCCACGGCCCCGCCGCCCTCTTTCAACTTCTCTGCCGCGCGATCAATCCCACCTTGCAGCGCCGCACGGGAGTTGTCTTGCGGTGGCAGTAGGGCCAGCAGGCGGTTCCAGTAATCAATCGCCTCCTGATAACGCTGGCCTTCAAAGGCGGCAATACCGAGCAGGCCGAGGCTGGTGACTTCCTTCGGATCCAGCTTCAACGCTTCATCGGTCAAGGCCTGAATCTTGGGCGACCATTGTTTGTTGTCGGCAAAGTACTGCGCCTGAGCCCATTGCCCCAGCAGTTCCGGCTGACGGCCCGCCAATGCGACGGTACGTTCGAAGACTTTTGCGGCATCTGCCGAACGGTCCTGGGCCATGTAGGCGCGGCCGAGGAAGTACAAGCCTTCCGGCGAATCCGGCTGCGCTTCGGCAGCCCGCTCCAGGCGCTGGATCATGTCTTCCATGGACACCGGTGGCTGGGAAAATTCGCGGGTCAGTTCGACCTTGTCGCTGGCGCCGTAATGCAAGTACAGGGCAACGCCCAACACCGGCACGAGAAAAGCGGCCAACAACGGCAACGGCTTGCCCAGACGCGATTCCCGAGGCTTTTCAACGCCCTCGGTATCCGCCAGCAACTCACGGGCAGCTTCAGCGCGACCGGTATCCAGTTGCGCCGCATTGAGCACACCTTCGTCCTGCTGGGTTTGCAGTTCCGCCACGCGTTCCTGGTAGAGCGCCACGTTCAGCGCAGTGCGGTCCTCTTCACGCTGGGCACGGCGGCCGCGCAAAACCGGGATCAACAGGAAACTCAAGGCAACCAAAAGCAACAGACCTGCTGCGAGCCAGAAATCAATCATCAGTTTTTTTGTCCAGCAGTTGGTCGAGGCGTTGACGCTCATCGACGGAAAGCGTGTCCGACCCTTCGGCCGGGGCGGCGCGACGGCGGCGGATGATCACGACAATGATCACCAGCCCGCCCAGCAACAGCCCGGCAGGGCCGAACCAGAGCAGCGCGGTCTTGCCGGTGAGGGCCGGTCTGTAGCGCACGAACTCACCGTAGCGGTCGACCATGAAGTCGATGATCTGCTGATTGTCCTTGCCCTCGCCGAGCATGCGGAAGATCTCTTTGCGCAGGTCGGCAGCGATTGGCGCGTTGGAGTCGGCGATGTCCTGGTTCTGGCACTTGGGGCAGCGCAGTTCCTTGGTCAGTTCGCGAAAGCGCTCGCGGTCGCCGTCCTTGGCAAATTCGTAGGTATCGATGGCGGCGTGGGCCACGCCGGCCATGCTCAAGCCCAATACAGCAGCGGCTAACCAACGCTTCATGGCTTGGCCTCATCCACCAGCGCCTGGTATTTGGCGGCCAGTTGTTCGCGCCAGACCACTTCGTCGATCACGCCGACGAACTTGTCGCGGATCACACCCTTGGCGTCGATGAAGAAGGTTTCCGGGGCACCGTAGACGCCGAGGTTCAAGCCGAGATTGCCATCTTCGTCGCGTATATCCATCTGGTACGGATTGTGGAACTCTGCCAACCACTTCAAGGCCGCCGCGTTGTCATCCTTGTAGTTGACGCCGTAGATCACCACGCCCTGCTCGGCCAGTTTGTTCAGCACCGGGTGCTCGACACGACAGGAAATGCACCAGGTGGCCCAGACATTGACCAGCGCAGGCTTGCCGACCAGGTCGGCCTGGGTCAGGGTTTTGTCACCCTGCACCGTAGGCAACGAGAACGCCGGGAACGGCTTGCCGATCATCGCCGAAGGCAACTCGGTCGGGTCCAGATACAGCCCGCGATACAGGAACACCGCCACCAGCAGGAACACCGCCAGCGGCAACACCATCAACCAACGCTTCATACTGCTGCTCCCTGCATACCAAGAGCTTCACGCACCTGGCTCTTGACCTTGACTCGGTAACGCCGGTCCATCGCTGCCAGCAAGCCACCGAACCCGGTGAGCAGGGCGCCGAACCAGATCCAGCGCACGAACGGTTTGACGTGGACCCGCACGGCCCAGGCGCCATCGCCCAACGGCTCGCCCAGGGCGACGTAGAGGTCACGGGTGAATCCGGCGTCGATCCCTGCCTCGGTCATCACCGAATTTTGCACGGTGTACAAACGTTTTTCCGGGTGCAGTACCGAAATTTCCTTGCCGTTGCGAATTACGCGCACGGTGCCCTTGTCGGAGGTGAAGTTTGGCCCTTCGAAGTGCTTGGCACCCTCGAAGACAAACTGGTAACCACCCAGGTCCATGGATTCGCCCGGCGCCAGGCGCAGGTCGCGCTCGGCACTGTTCTGGCTGGACAACACCACGCCCAGGGCGCAAACGGCGATGCCGATGTGTGCGACCTGCATGCCCCAGTAGCTGCGGGTCAAGCTTGGCAAGCCTTTGATCAGGCCTTTGTGGCGGGTCTTGTCGAAAATGTCGCGTACGCCGGCCAGCAATACCCAGGCGGCGAGCATGAAGGTCGCCAGTACCGCCCAGTTGAAGTCGCCGTAGGCAATCCCGGCCACCACTGCCAGCGCGGCGCTGCCCAGCAGCACCGGGGTCAACATGCCCACCAGCCATTTCACTGGGGTGTCTTTCCAGCGCACCAGCATGCCGACCGCCATCACCACCATCAGCAGGCCCATCAATGGGATGAACAACGCGTTGAAGTACGGCGGGCCGACGGACAGCTTGGCGCCGGTCAGGGCATCGAGCACCAGCGGGTACAGGGTGCCCAGCAGGATCATCGATGCTGCTACCACCAGCACCAGGTTGTTGCCTAGCAATAGGGTTTCCCGCGACCAGAGGTTGAAGCCGACGTGGCTCTTGACCACCGGCGCGCGCAAGGCAAACAGGGTCAATGAGCCGCCGACCACGAACAGCAGGAAGATCAGGATGAACACGCCGCGCTCGGGGTCGGATGCGAAAGCGTGGACGGAGGTCAGCACACCGGAACGCACCAGGAAAGTCCCCAGCAAGCTCAGGGAGAACGCGGCGATGGCCAGCAACACGGTCCAGCTCTTGAATACGCCACGTTTTTCAGTGACGGCCAACGAGTGAATCAGCGCCGTGCCCACCAGCCAGGGCATGAAAGACGCGTTTTCCACCGGGTCCCAGAACCACCAGCCGCCCCAGCCGAGTTCGTAGTAGGCCCACCAGGAGCCCAACGTAATGCCGATGCCGAGGAAGGCCCAGGCGACGATGGTCCATGGCCGCGACCAGCGCGCCCAGGCTGCATCGAGACGCCCGCCCAAGAGTGCGGCAATGGCGAAGGCGAAGGCCACGGAGAAACCGACATAACCCATGTAGAGCATCGGCGGGTGGACGATCAGGCCGATGTCTTGCAACAGCGGGTTGAGGTCGTTCCCGTTCGTCGGAATTTGCGGCAGAAGCCGCGTGAACGGGTTGGAGGTCATGATCAAAAACAGCAGGAAGCCGATGCTGATCATGCCCATCACCGCCAGCACCCGGGCCAGCATCACTTGGGGCAACTGCCGGGAGAATATCGACACGGCAAAGGTCCAGCCGCCGAGGATCAGTGCCCACAGCAGCAGAGAGCCTTCGTGGGCACCCCACACAGCGCTGAACTTGTAGTACCAGGGCAAGGCGGTGTTGGAGTTACTGGCGACGTAGGCGACAGAAAAGTCGTCAGTCATGAACGCGTAGGTCAGGCAGCCAAAGGCAAAGGCGAGAAAGGCGAACTGGCCCCAGGCGGCTGGCTGGGCCAGGCTCATCCACAGGCGATCACCGCGCCAGGCGCCCAGCAACGGGACGATAGCCTGGACCACGGCGAAGCACAGGGCGAGGATCATCGCCAGTTGGCCCAGCTCTGGAATATAAAGTGCTGACGTCATCGCTTAGCCCTCCTTGGCAGGGGTTGGGGCCGATTGACCGCTGTCTTTCAACGCTTTGGTCACTTCCGGCGGCATGTACTTTTCATCGTGCTTGGCCAGCACTTCATCGGCCACCACCACGCCGTCGGCGTTGATCTTGCCCAGGGCAACGATGCCCTGGCCTTCGCGGAACAGGTCCGGGAGGATGCCGCGGTAGGTGATGGTTACGGACTTATTGAAGTCGGTGACCACGAACTGGACGTCCAGGGAGTCACCGGTACGTTTCAGGGAGCCGGCTTCGACCATGCCGCCAGCGCGGATGCGCGTGCCCTGCGGCGCTTCGCCGTTGGCAATCTGGGTCGGGGTGTAGAACAGATTGATATTCTGCTGCAAGGCACTCAGGGCCAGGCCGACGGCAGCGCCGACGCCTATCAGGATGGCAAGGATGATCAACAGACGCTTTCTACGCAGCGGTTTCACTTATCGGTCTCCCGGCGCAGACGACGCGCCTCTTGTTGCAGGTAACGCTTGCGGGCCAGGATCGGCGCGACGACGTTGAGGGCCAGCACCGCCAGGCAGATGCCATAGGCCGTCCAGACATACAGGCCGTGATGGCCCATGGCGAGAAATTCACTGAAAGAGGCGAAACTCATCCACGGGCTCCCAGGCTATTTTGTACTTGGGCCTTGACCCAACTGGCGCGGGGTTCACGCTTGAGCACTTCCAGGCGCATGCGCATCAGCAGCACGGCGCCGAAGAAGCAGTAGAAACCCAGCAGCATCAGCAGCAAAGGCGCCCACATTTCCACGGGCATCGCCGGCTTTTCGGTAAGGGTGAAGGTGGCGCCCTGGTGCAGGGTGTTCCACCACTCCACCGAGTACTTGATGATCGGGATATTGATCACGCCAACAATCGCCAACACCGCGCAGGCCTTGGCGGCGCTGTCACGATTGCTGATGGCGTTGCCCAGCGCAATAAGACCGAAGTACAGAAACAGCAGGATCAGCATGGACGTTAGTCGAGCATCCCACACCCACCACGAGCCCCAGGTCGGTTTGCCCCAGATCGCTCCGGTGACTAGCGCCACGGCAGTCATCCAGGCGCCGATGGGCGCAGCGCATTGCAGGGCGACGTCGGCCAGTTTCATCTTCCACACCAGGCCGACGATACCGCACACCGCTAGCATCACATAGCAGGACTGGGCCAACATCGCGGCAGGAACATGAATGTAGATGATGCGAAAGCTGTTGCCTTGCTGGTAGTCCGGCGGCGCGAAGGCCAGGCCCCAGACCAGGCCGGTGCCAATGAGCAAAACGGCGGCGACGCTGAGCCATGGCAGTATTTTGCCACTGATGCCATAGAACCACTTGGGCGAGCCGAGCTTGTGAAACCAGATCCAGTTCATTGCTGTGTCCATCACGGTTGCTTCAAGGCAGTGCAAGAAGCCAAGGGTCTTTACTGGCTAAATATTAGCCAGACCTCATTATTCGCCGACGCTTATTTTCAGGCCGGCGGCTATAGCAAAAGGTGTCAGGGTTACCGCCAGGGCGGTCAGGCTACCAAGCCACAAGAGGTAACCGGTTGCCGGCATGCCCATGAGCGCAGCTTGCAAAGCACCGCTGCCCAGGATCAACACCGGGATATACAAAGGTAAAATCAGCAGGGCCAGCAGCAGGCCTCCCCGTTTCAGGCCGACGGTCAGTGCCGCACCGACGGCTCCCAAAAGACTCAATACCGGCGTGCCAAGCAACAATGACATGAGCAACACCGGCAGGCACTCGGCGGGCAATCCCAGCATCATCGCCAGCAGTGGCGCGAGCAAAACCAACGCCAGGCCGGAAAACGCCCAGTGTGCCAGTACCTTGGCCAGAACCAGAAGAGGCAGGGGGTGCGACGAAAGGACCCACTGCTCCAGGGAACCATCCTCGAAATCACTGCGAAACAGCCCGTCCAGCGAGAGCAGGACGGACAAAAGGGCTGCTACCCAGACCAGTCCCGGAGACAAGGTTTGCAACAGTTTAGTCTCGGGTCCGACCGCCAACGGGAACAAGGCAATGACAATCGCGAAAAACACCAGCGGGTTGGCCAGTTCTGCCGGACGGCGACACAACAGCCGCGCTTCACGGGCGACCAACAGGGCGAAGACACTCATACCGACCACCGTCCCAGGTCCAGGTCACGGTAACCGGACGGCATCCGCGTCAGCGTATGGTGGGTGGTCAGGATCACCATGCCGCCCAATTCGCAGTGGTTGGCCAGGTGTTCTTCCAACTGAGCCACGCCCTGTTTATCGAGGGCCGTGAAGGGTTCGTCGAGAATCCACAGCAGCGGGCCGTCCAGATACAGGCGGGCCAGGGCCACGCGGCGCTGCTGGCCGGCGGACAGGGTATGACAGGGAACATCTTCAAAGCCCTTCAGGCCAACAGCGGCCAGGGCCTGCCAGATCGACTCGCGGGTTGCCGGGTGATGCAGGGCGCTGAGCCAACTGAGGTTTTCCTCGGGCGTCAGCACGTCCTTGATCCCCGCCGCATGGCCAATCCACAACAGATTGCGGGCCAGCTCTGTGCGTTGTTCGGCCAAGGGTTTGCCGTTGAGCCGCACTTCGCCCGCCGTTGGCGCCATCAACCCGGCCAACAGGCGCAACAGGCTGGTCTTGCCGCTGCCGTTGGGTCCGCTGATCTGCACCATGTCGCCGGCCGCCAGACGCAGTTCGAGGTGTTCGAAGAGCATCCGCAGGTCGCGCTCACAAGCGAGCGCTACGGCTTCTAGAAGAGGGCTGGTCAAGAGATCGCGGGCCTTTACGGTTCAAGTCGGCAATGGATCGGCCGTTATAGAGATGCAAAGTAAATGCATTGGCCGCCTGTTTTAGAGAGTTGGATCAATCAGTTGTGATGTTTTTGACACTCTCTTTGAAGACGGGCGGCATTATACATGCGATGCCCTACTCTAAAGAGGGCAATTTCCTTGAGACGGCGCGTGCGATGACCGGTGACATCAACCTTCCAACGCTTCCTCCAGCGGCCCCGGCCGGGCCTCGCCCTGCCCCGGCGGTCGGTGAATTGCTGAAACTGCTGGAGCCCCAGACCGGGCTGATCGATGCCGGAAAAACTGTGAACGCCGAGGTCCTGGCCCTCAAGCAAGGTGGCGAAGCCTTTCAGTTGTTGCTCAAGCTGACCCTGGAGGGCGGCCGACAAACCCTGGTGCAGGCCAACAGCACCCAACCGCTGCCGTTGGGCAGCAATGTGGCAGTGAGCCAGACCTCATCGGGCGACCTGGCCATCAGCCTGCAACAGGCCCTCAGCGCCAACGTAGCCGCTCTCACCCGCATCGACACCAACCAATTGCCAGTAGGCACATTGCTGCAAGCCAAAGTGCTGACCAGCCAGGCCTTGCCCCAGGGTGCCGGGCAGCCTGCGCTCTTTCGTTCGCTGATCTCGGTGCTCAACAATGCCCTGAGCGGCGCGACCCTGACCCTCGAAAGCCCACAGCCGCTACGGGTTGGCAGTCTGCTCAGCGCCGTGATCCAGGATGCGCAGACCTTGAGTTTCGTGCCCCTGAGCAATCGCCGGGATCAACTGGCCGTCAGCCAACAACTCGCCACCCAGCAGAGCCGCCAGGGCTCCCTGGAGGGCGTGCTCAAGGCCCTGCAAAACCTGCCCCGCAGCGACGACACGCCGGTGGAACTGCGCGCTGCCGTGGAGCGTTTACTGGCCGGATTGCCGGACTTGGCGCAAGTCAGCAATCCCAAGGCCTTGGCTCAGTTGCTACAGAACAGCGGTGTGTTTCTCGAAGCAAAATTACTGGCGGGACAGAATCCACAGGTGCCGCCCCTCGACATGAAAGGCAGCCTGCTGCGGCTGGTGGCAGAGTTGATGCCAGCCCTGCCCGCCAGCACCAACCTCAATGCGATCCTGGCGGCCAACACTCTTGCCCAAATGCTGCCCAGCTTCGTACGCAGCCCGTTAGGCACCCTCGGCCAGGTTGGTGCGAAGCCCTCCCCCGGCGGCTTTCCCTTGCCTGAACGGTTGATGCAACGCCTGGAAGGCGAAGGCAGCCTGGAAAACCTGCTGCGCCTGGCCGCCGGCGCCATCTCCCGCTTGCAGAGCCATCAACTGTCGAGCCTGGAACAAACCGGCACCACCGCCGATGGGCGGCTGCAAACCACCTGGCAACTGGAAATCCCCATGCGCACCTTGCAAGACATCGTGCCCTTGCAGGTCAAGTTCCAGCGTGAAGAACCGGCGCCAGACAAGGAACAGCCCGAACGCAAGATCGAACGGGACGCGAAAAAGATGCTCTGGCGCGTGGAACTGGCCTTCGACATGGAGCCCTTAGGCCCATTGCAGGTCCAGGCGCAACTGACCCAAGGCAAACTCTCCAGCCAGCTCTGGGCCACCCGCCCCTACACCGCCAGCCTGATCGAAAGCCACCTGGGTAACCTGCGCGAGCGCCTGGTGTCGTCTGGGCTCAACGTCGGCGACCTCGATTGCCACCTCGGCACCCCGCCCCGTGGCCCGAAAACCGGGCTTGAGCAACGCTGGGTGGATGAAACCGCATGAAAAACCCCACCCCGCCGCGCCAGGCCATCGCCCTCAAATACGACGGCAAAGCCGCGCCAACCCTGACCGCCAAGGGCGACGACGCCCTCGCCGAAGCCATCCTCAGGTTGGCGCGAGAAAATGAAGTACCAATTTATGAAAATGCCGAACTGGTCAAATTGCTGGCGCGGATGGAATTGGGCGACAGCATCCCCGAGGAGTTGTACCGCACCATCGCTGAGATCATTGCGTTTGCCTGGACGTTGAAGGGCAAGTTCCCGGTGGGGTACGACCCGGATGCGAGGCCGGTGGAGCGGGATGTGACGGAGCGTGGGGACGATTATTGAGCCCTCCCGCAGCGCAATCCACTCGGTAGCACTTGCTCCAGTACCCTTGCCGCAATCGAAGTCGGCACATGTGCCTTGTTGGCGTGCAACTCCAGCGCCTGGCTCAACGTCTTGCCTTCATAGCGGCTCAGCGCCTGAGTGAATACCTTCGCCGTTGCCGGATCCAGATCGCGAACAAACAGGTTGATAAACCCTGGGGCGATCACGGTATCGCGCACCCGTTGTATTTCTGCCGATATCGCGGCTGGATCACGGGCAACATGCTCGGCAAATAACGCTGCATCCTTGACTTCAATGGTGTTTGAGCCAGGAACACGTTCGGCGACCGTTACCGGCTTGGTGCCATCCCAGGCGGTTAACGAGTACTCGCTGACGACATCGCGGTTGTTCTCCACCGACTCTATAGTCCCTTGCCTGTTTTCCAGGGAGGCCTTGAAAAAAATGCTCAAGGTATCGAAGTTCATCAACGCCTCATCCGTGGAGCGCTTGAGGATGCGACAACACAAGGTAGCCAAGTCCACCTGAATATCGTGCACCGCCACTTTTTGCTCGCCTCTGGATACCGCTACGCCCAGCTTGCCATCAAAGTCTTTGGGCCACAGATAAAGCGCATCGCGGGTCAGCGCCTGATCAAACTTGCGCTCCATTGAACCCAGAAAACTTTGCAAAAGAGCGGCCCCCTGGGTGTGAACCTGGGGCATCGTCAGGCCTGGCAGACGATTTTGGATCATGTTTTTGACATCGTCGGCGCCCAAGGCAAATCGGCCCTTCAGGAACGACGTTTTACCCGCCGAAGGCGCACCCCGAACAATCGCAATGTCTTTTTTCTCGATGGGGTCCGGGCCGAGCAGCAATGACTGGAAGGTTGCCGCGTATTGGCTGCTCAATGTGGTGGTGAGGTTTTTCAGAATATTGGCATTGAGGCTATCGACTTCCGGCAGCCAGACGCCGGGGGCCATCAAGCGCGCTGTAAAGCCACCCCAGTCGCTTTTTTGCAGAGCCTTCAGCGCCTCGGGATCGCGGGTAAGTGCCTGCCATGACTCGATGCTGGGATCTGCTTTCAGGCAAGCCAGGCGGGCGTTATAGGTATTTTCGCCGCGCGCAAGCTTTAGCAGATTGCTCAACACTGACCGGGAGTTGTCTTGGTTGATGTAAGCCAATCCTGCGTCATGGAGGCCACAGCCCAAATGGCCATTTGCGGTGTTGCTCTTAAGCCTCAGATCGTCACTGCGTTGTTTGCTATCGATACTGTCAGGCACCCAAGCAGCAGGATGTGCGACCGGTATATTCCCAAGACTATTAGTAGGCATATGGAGCACCTTGATTGATCAAGATGGAAACATAATGGGGGAGCCCTGTACTGCATGTAGGACATAACTTACTGACGGGTAAGAAAGCCTAAAACCAGCAGGTCCAGCGCAATGGTAATAACTCCGGGAAGACTCAGAGTGCGCTCGCTGACGGCCAACCCGGAGTCTTCCGACAGGCATATAGGGTTGTCGCTCAGAACCCGCCCCTCTAGCCTCAGTAGTTTGAATCACATCAGCAGCGGGGCGTTATGAACCTGTCCACCCAATCAGATACGCGGTCATTGCGCAGCGTGATGCATCACATCACAATCGCACCATGATCGTCAGCTGAAAGCATAAAGGCCTCAGGGCGTTTTATGAGACTGGCTCAACTAAAGGAATCAACGCGAACCATGCAAATCGCTTGCGTCGCGCCTTGCTGATTCTGAACAGCGCCGGCCACTGGAGTGACTTGGCATTACCAGGCTGGCGCTTTCACCGGCTGAAAGGCGACCTTGTCGACTACTGGTCTGTGAGCATCAGTGGCAACTGGCGCATCATTTTTCGCATGCTCGATGACCAGGTCGAACTCGTTGATTATCTTGATTACCACTGAGTAGAGGTACCTATATGGGTATGCACAACCCTCCTCACCCAGGAGAAATTCTTCTTGAGGACGTGATCCCCGGATTGGGAATGACCATCACGGAAGTGGCTCGTCGCCTCGGCTTCGCCAGAGAAACTTTCTCAAGAATCCTGCATGGTCATGCCCCAGTCAGCCCTGACCTTGCGGTAAGGCTGGAACGAGCAGGCATCAGCACCGCGCGATTGTGGCTGTCGATGCAAAGTGGTTACGACCTGTGGCAGGCGGAGCATCGGGAGCAACCAAAAATAGAGCGATTTGCCCAGATTGAATGATCAACAATAAAAAACCGCTGAGCCAGTCTGGTCAGCGGTTTTTTTGTCGACAATTTGATCGTTACAACCAAAAATCCATGTCAGCTCTTGTGCAACTTACTCATCAACTGTGCCTCAGCCTGGGTCAAGCCGCAGGACTGGGTCAGCTCATCGACCGTAGCGCCCATGCCCACCAACTTCGCCGCTTGGGCAAAAGACAGGTTCGACGGATCGCGCTGTTCAAGCGCAGCCAGTTTGTCCGGCAATGGCGCCAGCACTGAACGCAACTCGTGCACGTCCTCCCCGACGCGCACAGCGCTTTGCTGGTAGTTGTCGACTCGCTTGGCCAGTTCACGCATGCGCTGGTCGCGCACAGCATCGCGCTCGGCCTGTTGCAGGGTCAATTCGCGTTGCTGGCGCATGTAGCGCAGCAAAATAACCAGTGTCCCGACCCACAGCAGGGCCAGGACGATCACCGCTACCTCAAGGATCAATCAGATGTTCTCCAGATCCGACCATTCTTCTTCGCTCATCATCTTGTCCAGCTCAACCAGAATCAGCAGTTCGCCGTTCTTGTTGCACACGCCCTGGATGAACTTGGCAGATTCTTCGTTACCGACGTTCGGCGCAGTTTCCACTTCCGATTGACGCAGGTAAACCACCTCAGCGACGCTGTCGACCATGATCCCGACCACTTGCTTGTCGGCTTCGATGATAACGATACGGGTGTTGTCGTTGACTTCGGTCGGGATCAAGCCGAAGCGCTGGCGGGTGTCGATGACCGTCACCACGTTGCCGCGCAGGTTGATGATACCCAGCACGTAGCTTGGCGCGCCCGGCACCGGGGCGATTTCAGTGTAGCGCAGCACTTCCTGCACGCGCATCACGTTGATGCCGTAGGACTCGTTGTCCAGTTTGAAGGTAACCCATTGCAGGATCGGATCATCCAAACCCTGTGCGGACGCTGACTTGTTCATACCCTGACCCCTTCAAGAACCGTTGATAACGGTGTGTGTTCGTAGGCAGCACAACGGTGCTGCGCTTTTTTATTCAAGTACGTTTGTTACCCGGCATAGCTTTAACCGCGCCGCTGGCAATCAGCTCCGCCAGTTCGGCGACGTCCAGCAACGCGCACATATGTTCGATCACGGTGCCCGCCAGCCATGGCCGCTGGCCACGGTGGCTGCGCCATTTGATTTCGTTGGGGTCCAGGCGCAGCGAGCGGCTGACTTGATGCACCGCCAGCCCCCACTCGTAGCCCTGGACCGAGATCACGTATTGCAGGCCCTGGCGAAAATCATCGCGATACCGGTCAGGCATGACCCAGCGCGCGGTGTCCAGCACCTTCAGGTTGCCTGCCTGGCTCGGCAAAATGCCGAGGAACCATTCTGGCTGACCGAACAGCGGTGTCAGCTCCTGGCCTTCCAGCGAGTAAATCGAACCCAGGCACACTAACGGCACCGCCAGGGTCAAACCAGCCACGTCGAACAGCAGGCACTCGAACGGCTCGGCGGCCCAGACTGGCCGGCCATCGCCCTCTACTGGCGGCGGGGTGATGCTCGGCGGCAGGTGAACATCAGCCACCGGTGTCACCACAACAGACGGCACCAGTGCCAAAGGCGCAGGCGCCTCCTTGGCAGGTTTCGTCACTGGAGCCTGAACCGGAACAACCAGGGCATCACGGGCCTGCTCTTCCAATACGGCCAGTTGAAACTCATCCAGGACGGTTTCCGGCTCGACGCTTGGCAGCTCGACGACTTCGTCCAGCACCAGGATCGGCTCAGGCAATTCATCCTCGGTCGCATCCTGCAACAACGCGTCCAGATAGGACTGCAAAGCCAGCTGCGGCCGGGTCTTGAGGTCGACAGGACGATTCATCTGTATGCCCACGCGCAAGCCCCGTTAACCCTGTATTCAAAGGTTATCGGCACAATGGCCCGCAGACTTGAATTCACGGTCATCTCACGCCACCTGCGCAACAAGCTGCTGCGACAGCAAGTGCTTGAGCAATGCCCGATACGCCAGCACGCCACGGCTTTTACCGTCGAACTGCGAAGGTACAAGCCCGGCACGGCTGGCATCGCGCAACCGGGTGTCCACCGGGATATAGCCTTGCCAGATGGTCTCTGGATAGGCATCGCGTAAAACGCGCAAGGTGCCGAGGGACGCCTGGGTGCGACGGTCAAACAACGTCGGGACAATGCTGTAGGGCAGCGCCTGTTTGCGCGAACGGTTGATCATCGCCAGGGTGCTGACCATCCGCTCCAGGCCTTTGACTGCCAGGTGCTCGGTCTGTACCGGAATCACCAGTTGCTGGCTCGCCGCCAGGGCGTTGACCATCAGCACGCCGAGCAACGGCGGGCTGTCGATAATGGCGTAGTCGAAGTCTTGCCACAGTTGCGCCAGGGTCTTGGCGATGACCAGGCCCAAGCCGCTCTGCCCCGGCGACTGGCGCTCAAGGGTGGCCAGGGCGGTGCTGGACGGCAACAGGGAAACCTTGTCATGACTGGTGGGCAGTAGCAGTTGCCCCGGCAAGCCGGTGGGTACGCTGCCCTTGTGCAGGAACAGGTCGTAGCAGCTGTGCTCCAGAGCGTCGGGATCGTAGCCGAAATAGCTGGTCATCGAGCCATGGGGGTCCAGGTCGATCACGACCACACGCTTGCCCGCCTCGGCCAGCAAGCCGGCTAAGGCGATGGAGGTGGTGGTCTTGCCGACTCCACCCTTTTGATTGGCAACTGCCCAGACTCTCATTCGGATTGTTCCTCCCGGCAGGCACAGGCTCGACCGAGAAATAGCATGGGGTTATAGAACCGGTGACGGAGAATTGACGGCACTCTCTCGACCCGGCGGCTTTACAGGCGTCGGTGCAGTTTGTGTGCCAGCCCGCTTCAATGCGGCATCCGGTCGCGCATTGGCGGTGCCGGTGCCGGTCAAGCTGCGGCGCACATCCAGGTTGCGTGACACCACCAACACCACCCGGCGGTTGCGCGCGCGGCCTTCGGCAGTGGCGTTATTGGCCACTGGCTGGAACTCGCCATAACCCACAGACGCCAGGCGCCCTGGGTTCACACCCTGCATCGCCATCATGCGCACAATGCTCGCCGAGCGGGCCGAGGACAGTTCCCAGTTGGTCGGGTACTGCGCCGTGCTGATGGGCAGGTTATCGGTAAAACCTTCGACGTGGATCGGGTTGTCGAAAGGTTTCAAAATCGTCGCCACCTTGTCGATAATGGTGAAGGCCATATCGCTGGGCATGGCGTCGGCGCTGGCGAACAGCAGGCTGGAGTTGAGCTCGATTTCGACCCACAACTCGTTGCCGCGAATAGTCATCTGGTTGGAGCTGATCAGGTCGCCAAAGGCGGCGCTGATGTCATCGGCGATGCTTTTGAGCGGATCGCTGCCGCCACTGACGCCGGCGTCGGTTTCATCGCTATCCTTGACCAGGGGCTTGGCCGGGGTCACGGTCTTCGGGCGTTCGTCACCAATGGGGATGGGCTTGAGGGCGCGGTCCGAGTCGTTGAACACGCCCACCAGCGCTTCGGAGATAACTTTGTACTTGCCTTCGTTGATCGACGAGATGGAGTACATCACCACGAAAAAAGCGAACAGCAAGGTGATGAAGTCGGCGTAGGACACCAGCCAGCGTTCATGGTTGACGTGTTCTTCAGGCTCGCGGCGACGACGACTCACAACACATACCTCCCATCAATCCATGAAGCCCTGGAGCTTCAATTCGATGGAGCGCGGGTTCTCGCCCTCGGCAATCGACAGGATGCCTTCGAGCAGCATCTCGCGATAACGGGACTGGCGCATGGCGATAGACTTGAGCTTGCTGGCCACCGGCAACAGCAGCAGGTTGGCACTGGCCACGCCATAGATGGTGGCGACAAACGCCACGGCGATACCGCTGCCCAGTTGCGAAGGGTCGCCCAGGTTGCCCATCACATGGATCAGGCCCATGACCGCACCGATGATGCCAATGGTCGGCGCGTAGCCGCCCATACTTTCAAAGACTTTGGCAGCATTGATGTCGCGGCTTTCCTGGGTGCAGAAGTCCACTTCCAGGATGCTGCGAATGGCTTCCGGCTCGGCGCCATCCACCAGCAATTGCAGGCCTTTGCGCGCGTAGTTGTCGGGCTCGGCATCTGCCACGCCCTCAAGGCCCAGCAGGCCTTCCTTGCGCGCCGTGAGGCTCCAGTTGACCACCCGGTCGATGCCGCCTGGCAAATCCACACGCGGCGGAAAAATAATCCATATCAGGATCTGCATGGCGCGCTTGAACGAACTCAGGGGCGACTGCAACAACGCCGCCCCCACGGTACCGCCTATCACGATCAACGCCGCCGGGCCGTTGGCCAGGGCGCCGAGATGGCCGCCTTCCAGGTAGTTGCCGCCGATGATGGCGACAAATGCGAGGATGATGCCCAACAGGCTCAACACATCCATCAGAGACAGGCCTCCACCAGGTGCTTGCCGATGTCGTCCAGGCTGTAGACGGCGTCTGCCAGGTCAGCCTTGACGATGGCCATGGGCATGCCATAGATCACGCAGCTGGCTTCATCCTGGGCCCAGATCGCACTGCCGCCCTGTTTGAGCAGGCGCGCACCTTCGCGACCGTCGGCGCCCATGCCGGTGAGCACCACCGCCAGAACTTTGTCGCCGTAGGACTTGGCGGCGGAACCGAAGGTAATATCCACGCAGGGCTTGTAGTTCAGGCGCTCGTCACCGGGCAGGATTTTGATCGCGCCACGGCCGTCGATCATCATTTGCTTGCCGCCTGGGGCCAGCAGGGCCAGGCCAGGGCGCAGGATGTCGCCATCCTCGGCTTCCTTGACGCTGATGCGGCACAGCTTGTCCAGACGCTCAGCGAAAGCCTTGGTGAACGCGGCAGGCATGTGCTGGATCAGCACGATAGGTGCCGGGAAGTTCGCCGGCAGTTGAGTCAACACCCGTTGCAGGGCTACCGGACCGCCGGTGGACGTACCGATGGCAACCAACTTATAAGCCTTGCGCTTGGGGGCCGGCGAATGGGGGCTGGGTGCCGCTGCACGAGCCGGCGCCACAGCAGCGCGCGCAACCGGTGCAGGTGCCGCGCGACCGAACGTGCTCGGCGCCACGGGAGGTGCTGCCACCGGGGCAGGCGCCGCAGCCCTGAAACTGCTGCGATTACTGCGCGAGATGCTGTGCACCTTCTCGCAGAGCATCTGCTTGACCTTCTCGGGGTTACGCGAGATGTCTTCGAAATTCTTCGGCAGGAAGTCCACGGCGCCAGCGTCCAGCGCATCGAGGGTCACTCGCGCGCCTTCGTGGGTCAGCGAGGAGAACATCAACACCGGGGTCGGGCAGCGCTGCATGATGTGCCGCACAGCGGTGATGCCATCCATCATCGGCATCTCGTAGTCCATGGTGATCACGTCCGGCTTCAACGCCAGAGCCTGATCGATCGCCTCTTTGCCGTTGGTGGCCGTTCCGACCACCTGGATATTGGAATCCGCTGAAAGAATTTCCGAGACGCGGCGGCGGAAGAAACCCGAATCATCCACCACCAGAACCTTGACTACCATAACCACTCCGTTAGGCGGGGCGAGGGACAACCGCCCCGCCCAGCCAGAATCAAATACGCCGTGCGGCGTAACGCTTGAGCATGCTCGGAACATCGAGAATCAGTGCGATCCGACCGTCACCGGTAATGGTCGCACCCGACATGCCCGGGGTTCCCTGCAGCATTTTGCCCAAAGGCTTGATGACCACTTCTTCCTGGCCTACCAGTTGATCGACGACAAAGCCGATACGCTGGGTGCCCACGGAGAGAATCACCACATGGCCTTCGCGCTGCTCTTCATGTTTGGCCGAGGCCACCAGCCAGCGCTTGAGGTAGAACAGTGGCAACGCCTTGTCGCGCACGATCACCACTTCCTGGCCGTCCACCACGTTGGTGCGCGACAGGTCGAGGTGGAAGATTTCGTTGACGTTGACCAGCGGGAAAGCGAAGGCCTGGTTGCCCAGCATCACCATCAGGGTAGGCATGATCGCCAGGGTCAACGGCACCTTGATGACGATCTTCGAGCCCTGGCCCTTGGTCGAGTAGATATTGATCGAGCCATTGAGCTGGCTGATCTTGGTTTTCACCACGTCCATGCCCACGCCACGGCCGGACACGTCGGAAATCTCGGTCTTGGTCGAGAAACCCGGTGCGAAAATCAGGTTGTAGCACTCGGTGTCCGTCAGGCGGTCGGCGGCGTCCTTGTCCATCACGCCGCGCTTGACCGCGATGCCCCGCAGAATGTTCGGGTCCATGCCTTTGCCGTCATCAGAGATGGACAGCAGGATATGGTCGCCTTCCTGTTCCGCCGCCAGAATCACCTTGCCGCCACGGGTCTTGCCCGTTGCTTCACGTTCTTCCGGGGTTTCGATGCCGTGGTCAACTGCGTTGCGCACCAAGTGGACCAGCGGGTCGGCCAGGGCCTCGACAAGGTTTTTGTCGAGGTCGGTTTCTTCGCCCACCAGTTCCAGGTTGATCTCTTTCTTCAACTGCCGAGCCAAGTCGCGAACCAGGCGCGGGAAGCGGCCGAAGACTTTCTTGATCGGCTGCATCCGGGTCTTCATGACGGCGGTTTGCAGGTCAGCGGTGACCACGTCGAGGTTCGATACAGCCTTTTGCATGGCTTCATCGCCGCTGTTAAGCCCCAGGCGCACCAGACGGTTACGCACCAGCACCAGCTCGCCGACCATGTTCATGATGTCGTCCAGCCGTGCGGTATCAACCCGTACGGTGGTTTCGGCTTCACTGACGGGTTGCTTGTCCGGGGTGGGGGCAGCAGGTGCTCGCGCTGGGGCCGGGGCAGGCACAGGTTTCGCAGCCACTGGCGCAGCGGCCTTGGCGGCAACCGGAGCCGGTGTGGCAACAGCGGCCGTGGCCGTGGCAGCAGCGGCAGGTGCGACGTCGGAGAACTTGCCCTTGCCATGCAGGTCATCGAGCAGGGATTCGAACTCGTGATCAGAGATCAGGCCATCGGCAGCGGGTGCGGCTGGCGCAGCAGCCGCAGCGACTGCCGGCAGCGCTTCAGCGGCAAACGAGCCCTTGCCATGCAACTGATCCAGCAATGCTTCGAATTCGTCGTCGGTGATTTCATTGCTGGCAGGTGCAGCCGCTTTCACTGGAGCGGGCGTCGCCGCCACGGCGTCGGGGGCAAACTGGCCCTTGCCATGCAACTGGTCGAGCAACGACTCGAACTCGTCGTCGGTAATGTCTTCGGTAGTCGGCACCATTGTTGGTGTCGCGGCTACCGGAGCCTCAGCCTGGGCCTTGACGGCATTGAGCGAGTCCAGCAGTTGTTCAAATTCGCTGTCAGTGACATCACCCTCAGGCTCGGCCACAGGTTCAGCCACCGGTGCAGGTGCAGGTGCATTGGCAGCCGGTTCTGCCAGGCGCGCCAGAGCGGCCAGCAGTTGCGGGGTGGCGGCAGTGATCGGTGCACGTTCGCGCACTTCACTGAACATGCCGTTGACCGCGTCCAATGCTTCCAGAATCACGTCCATCAATTCCGAGTCGACGTGCCGCTCACCCTTGCGCAGGATGTCGAACACGTTCTCGGCGATGTGACAGCACTCCACCAGCTCATGGAGCTGGAGGAAGCCGGCGCCCCCTTTTACAGTGTGAAAACCGCGAAAAATTGCATTGAGCAGGTTCGCATCATCCGGTCGGCTTTCCAGCTCAACCAGTTGCTCGGACAGTTGCTCCAAAATTTCGCCGGCCTCTACAAGAAAATCCTGAAGGATTTCTTCATCGGCGCCGAAGCTCATGTACGTGTGCTCCTAAAATCCAAGACTGGACAGCAAATCGTCTACGTCATCTTGCCCTGACATAACGTCTTCACGTTTATCGGCATGAATCTGCGGACCTTCACCCTTGGCGAGGTGTTTTTGTGGATCTTTTTCCGAGAGGATCGCTTCGCGGTCATGTTCAATACCGGCAAAACGATCCACCTGCCCGGCCATAAGCACCAGTTTGAGCAAATTGCTTTCCACTTCAGTGACCAGTTGGGTCACTCGTTTGATCACCTGGCCGGTGAGGTCCTGGTAATCCTGGGCCAGCAGAATGTCGTTGAGGTTGCTGGAAACCGTGCGGTTTTCCTGCTCACTGCGCGACAGAAACCCTTCGACCCGACGCGCCAGCTCACGAAATTCTTCGGCGCCCACTTCCCGGCGCATGAAACGGCCCCAGTCGGTGCCCAGCGCCTTGGCTTCATTGGACATGCCGTTGACCAGAGGCGTGGCGTTTTCCACCAGATCCATGGTGCGGTTCGCCGCCGCCTCAGTCAGCCTGACCACATAGGACAGGCGTTCGGTGGCATCGGTGATTTGCGAGATTTCTTCGGCCTGGGGCATGTGCGGGTCAATCTGAAAATTGACGATTGCACTGTGCAACTCACGGGTGAGTTTGCCCACTTCCTGATACAGGCCGCGATCACGGGTCTGGTTAAGCTCATGGATCAACTGCACCGCATCGCCGAACCGGCCTTTTTCAAGGCTTTCGACCAACTGGTGAGCATGTTTTTTCAGGGTCGATTCGAAATCGGCCTGCGATGATTCGTTATGCTCCATAGCTCCCCCGTGGCGACATCAATGGTTGATGCGTTCGAAGATTTTTTCGATCTTCTCTTTCAAGGCCAATGCGGTGAATGGCTTGACCACGTAGCCGTTGACCCCGGCCTGGGCGGCTTCGATGATCTGTTCACGCTTGGCTTCGGCGGTCACCATCAGCACGGGAAGGCTGCGCAGTTTTTCATCAGCGCGCACATGACGCAGCAAATCGATACCGGTCATGCCCGGCATGTTCCAGTCGGTTACCAGAAAGTCGATGCTCCCGCTGTTGAGGATCGGAATCGCTGTAATGCCGTCATCCGCCTCGACCGTGTTAGTGAACCCAAGGTCACGCAACAGGTTTTTTATGATCCGCCGCATCGTTGAGAAGTCATCAACGATGAGGATTTTCATGTTCTTGTCCAATTCGACCTCCAAGCAGTCTTAAACGCGTCCAGCACCTGGCGCGCCATTTCAATCAACAGGCGTTACACAAAAAGGACTGCTGGGGTACACCATGGGCTAACCCGCCCACACCAAGAGCATGGACGGTGTCGTTCGCAGTGTCCCCACACTGCCTGTCAGCGCGCTCGCCACTCTCCCAAACGCCCCCGCAAGCGGGCCGCGCACTGGCTGTGTAACTGGCTGACCCGCGATTCGCTGACCCCCAGGACCTCACCGATTTCCTTGAGGTTCAGCTCTTCGTCGTAGTACAGCGCCAACACTAGTCGCTCACGCTCCGGCAAATTGGCAATCGCGTCCGCCAGTGCGCCCTGGAAGCGTTCATCTTCCAGATCGCGCGACGGTTCAAGATGAGCACTCGCGCCGTCCTCATGCAGCCCTTCATGTTCGCCGTCCTGCAACAGGTCGTCGAAACTGAACAAGCGACTGCCCAAGGTATCGTTCAAAATCCCGTAGTAATCGTCGAGACTCAATTGGAGTTCGGCCGCAACTTCGTGATCTTTAGCGTCACGACCGGTTTTTGCTTCAATTGAGCGAATTGCGTCACTTACCATGCGGGTATTGCGGTGGACCGAACGCGGCGCCCAATCACCTTTACGCACTTCGTCGAGCATCGCGCCACGGATACGGATACCCGCATACGTCTCGAAACTCGCACCCTTGCTCGCGTCATATTTGGTCGACACTTCGAGCAAGCCGATCATGCCTGCCTGGATCAGGTCTTCGACCTGGACGCTGGCGGGCAAGCGTGCCAGCAAGTGGTAGGCAATGCGCTTGACCAAGGGCGCATAGCGCTCAATCAATTCGCCTTGGCTATCACGAGCCGAACTTTTGTAAAGGTTATAGCCGCTGGCTGTCATAACACCGGTCCTGCGCTCGTCTGATGCACCAATCGCTCGACGAAAAACTCCAGATGCCCCCGGGGATTGGCGGGCAACGGCCAAGTATCGACCTTCTGAGCAATAGCCTTGAACGCCAGTGCGCACTTCGAACGAGGGAATGCTTCATAGACTGCACGCTGCTTTTGCACAGCCTTGCGCACACACTCGTCATAGGGAACTGCGCCAACATATTGTAAGGCGACATCGAGGAAGCGATCCGTGACCTTGGTCAACTTGGCGAACAGGTTGCGTCCTTCCTGCGGGCTTTGGGCCATATTGGCCAGCACGCGAAAGCGGTTCATGCCGTAGTCGCGGTTAAGCAGTTTGATCAGGGCGTAGGCGTCGGTGATCGAGGTGGGCTCGTCGCAGACCACCAGCAACACTTCTTGCGCTGCGCGCACAAAGCTGACCACGGACTCACCAATCCCGGCGGCGGTGTCGATCACCAGCACGTCGAGGTTGTCGCCAATATCGCTGAAGGCCTGAATCAGGCCCGCATGCTGCGCCGGGCTCAGATGCACCATACTCTGGGTGCCAGAGGCAGCCGGCACGATGCGAACCCCGCCGGGGCCCTGCAACAGCACGTCGCGCAGCTCACAGCGGCCTTCGATGACATCGGCCAATGTATGTTTGGGCGTCAGTCCCAGCAGAACGTCAACGTTCGCCAGTCCCAGGTCGGCATCCAGCAGCATGACGCGGCGGCCAAGCTCTGCCAGGGCCAGGGACAAATTCACTGACACGTTAGTTTTCCCGACGCCACCTTTGCCGCCGGTCACCGCGATCACCTGTACGGGATGCATGCTGCCCATTTTATTTCTTTACCTTGTCTTGCTTAGACGCAGGCTACATGAGGTGGTCGCGCGAACTACTGGCAGACCATCGATGTAGGTACTTTTTTGCACTGTCGTTTTAAAATTGAAGGCCATGTTGCCCTCAGCCGACCCGTTTGGCCGGACTGTGGTAGAGATCCGCGAACATGTCAGCCATCGCTTCCTCACTGGGTTCTTCCTGCATTTGCACGCTGACAGCACGGCTGACCAACTGATGACGGCGCGGCAGATGTAAATCATCCGGAATCCGCGGCCCGTCGGTCAGGTAGGCGACCGGTAATTCATGACTAATTGCCAAACTCAGCACCTCGCCCAGACTCGCCGTTTCGTCGAGTTTAGTCAGGATGCAGCCCGCCAGCCCACAACGCTTGTAACTGTGATACGCAGCGGTGAGAACCTGTTTTTGGCTGGTTGTTGCAAGCACCAGATAATTTTTTGACTTGATCCCGCGCCCAGCCAGGCTTTCCAGCTGCATGCGCAGGGCCGGATCGCTGGCTTGCAGGCCAGCGGTGTCGATCAACACCACACGTTTGCGCAGCAGCGGATCGAGGGCGTTGGCCAGCGACTGGCCTGGATCGACATGGGTCACCGGCACGTTGAGGATGCGGCCCAGGGTCTTGAGCTGTTCCTGGGCGCCAATGCGGTAGCTGTCCATGCTCACCAGCGCGATGTTCTGCGCGCCGTACTTGAGCACGTATCGGGCTGCCAGCTTGGCCAGGGTGGTGGTCTTGCCCATGCCGGCAGGGCCGACCATGGCAATCACGCCACCCTCTTCCAGGGGTTCGATTTCCGGGGTAGCAATCATCCGCGCCAGATGGGCCAGCAACATGCGCCAAGCCTGGCGAGGCTCTTCAATTTCGGTGGTCAGCGCCAACAGATCGCGGGACAACGGGCCGGACAGGCCGATGCGTTGCAGGCGGCGCCAGAGGTTGGCCTGTTGCGGTTTGCTGCCCTGCAATTGGTTCCACGCCAACGAGCCAAGCTGCACTTCCAGCAGCTCACGCAGGCCGTTGAGTTCAAAACGCATCGAGTCGAACACACGCTGATCGACCGGGGCGGCCTGTGCGGGCGCCGCAGGACGTGGTGGCTCGACAAAGGTCGGCTCCACCAGCGGCTCGGAGGCAGTCAGCGGCAGGCCGGCGAACAACTGGCGATTGGTGGTGGCGTCGCTGTCGCCGCGCATGCTCAATTCGGCCTGGGCCGAGACAATGCGCGAGGCAGTCTTGCGCAGCTCGTCTTCCAGTTCCATGTTCGGTACGCGCGGCGCCAGCGCCGAGGGTTGGTAATCCAGGGCAGCCGTCAGCTCGACACCGCCGGCAATGCGACGGTTACCGATAATCGCGGCGTCGGCGCCCAGCTCATCACGAACCAGTTTCATGGCCTGACGCATATCGGCGGCGAAAAAACGCTTCACTTGCATAACCCACTACCTCAGCCGTTGGGGCCTACTGTCGCGACGATAGTCACTTGCTTATTGTCAGGAATTTCCTGATAAGCCAAAACGTGCAAATTCGGTACTGCCAGGCGTCCAAACCGCGACAACATCGCCCGAACGGGGCCTGCCACCAGCAGAATCACCGGCTGGCCCTGCATTTCCTGGCGCTGTGCGGCGTCGATCAACGAACGCTGCAGCTTTTCAGCCATGCTTGGCTCCAGCAGAACGCCCTCTTCCTGGCCTTGCCCTGCCTTCTGAATACTATTGAGCAATATTTGTTCCAACCTTGGTTCCAAGGTGATCACAGGTAGCTCGGAGTCAAGCCCTACAATGCTTTGGACGATGGCGCGGGACAATCCGACGCGCACCGCGGCAACCAGTGCGGCAGTATCTTGACTCTTGGCGGCATTGTTGGCGACGGCTTCGGCAATGCTGCGAATGTCCCGAACGGGCACCTGTTCGGCCAACAGCGCTTGCAGCACCTTGAGCAGTTGCGACAGCGACAGTATTCCCGGCACCAGCTCTTCAGCCAGTTTCGGCGAGGCTTTGGCCAGTAACTGCATGAGTTGCTGGACTTCTTCGTGGCCAATCAGCTCGTGGGAGTGCTTGTAGAGAATCTGGTTAAGGTGGGTGGCGACCACCGTGCTGGCATCCACCACGGTGTAGCCCAGGGACTGCGCCTGGTTGCGCTGACTGGCTTCGATCCACACGGCCTCCAGGCCAAAAGCCGGATCTTTGGCGGTTATGCCGCTGAGGGTACCGAAGACCTGGCCGGGGTTGATCGCCAACTCCCGGTCCGGGTAGATTTCGGCTTCTGCCAGGGTCACGCCCATCAAGGTCAGGCGGTAGGCGCTGGGGGCCAGGTCGAGGTTGTCACGAATGTGCACCGTGGGCATCAGAAAGCCCAGGTCCTGGGACAGCTTCTTGCGCACGCCCTTGATCCGCGCCAGCAATTGCCCGCCCTGGTTACGGTCCACCAGGGGAATCAGGCGGTAGCCCACTTCCAGGCCAATCATGTCGATAGGCGTCACGTCGTCCCAACCCAGCTCCTTGGTTTCCTGGGCACGGGACGGCGATGGCAGCAATTCCTGCTGACGTGCAACTTCTTGCAGCGCCTGGACCTTGACCCCGCTCTGCTTTTTCCAGAACAGGTAGGCCGCGCCCCCCGCGAGGGCTGCCATGGAAAGAAAGGACACATGGGGCATGCCAGGCACAATACCCATCACCGCCATGATGCCGGCCGCCACCGCCAGAGCCTTGGGCGAGGAGAACATCTGCCGATTGATCTGCTTGCCCATGTCTTCGGAGCCCGAAGCACGGGTCACCATGATCGCGGCAGCGGTGGATAACAGCAGTGATGGCAATTGCGCCACCAAACCGTCACCGATGGTCAGCAAGGCGTAGACCCTGCCGGCGTCGCCGAAGGTCATGCCATGCTGGAAGATACCAACCGCCATACCGCCGATCAGGTTGATAAACAGAATCAGCAGGCCGGCGATGGCGTCACCGCGCACGAACTTGCTGGCGCCGTCCATGGAGCCGTAGAACTCGGCTTCCTGGGCCACTTCAAGGCGGCGGTTCTTGGCCTGGTTCTGGTCGATCAGGCCGGCGTTGAGGTCGGCGTCGATAGCCATTTGCTTGCCGGGCATGGCGTCGAGGGTGAAGCGCGCGCTCACCTCGGAAATCCGCCCGGCGCCCTTGGTCACTACCACGAAGTTGATGATCATCAGGATCGAGAACACCACGATACCGACCACGTAGTTACCGCCGATCACTACCTCGCCGAAGGCCTGGATCACCTTGCCCGCAGCGGCGTGGCCGTCCTGACCGTGAAGCATGACCACCCGCGTGGAGGCCACGTTGAGCGCCAGCCTCAGCAAGGTGGCGACCAGCAAAATAGTGGGGAAAACCGCGAAATCCAAGGGCCGCAGGGCGTAGACGCAAACCAGCAGCACGACGATGGACAGGGCAATGTTGAAGGTAAAGAACACGTCGAGCAGGAACGGCGGCATTGGCAACATCATCATTGCCAGCATGACCAACAGCAACAACGGTACGCCCAGATTGCCTCGTGAAAGGTCTGTCAGCGTGCCTCGGGCATTGTTGAGCATTTGAGAACGATCCACCGGCATTCCTCGTTTCCTTGAAGCAAACTTTTGACGCCAGAAGGCGACGTGAAGGCGTCATTGCAAGAAGCCTTCCAACTTTTGCTTGAAGGAGCAGATCGTTCTCTCGCCCGATGAGGTTCAAGACGGTATCTACGACGGGGGGCCTGACTTAGAAAGGGTCATTGCAGGCAACAGAAGCCTCAAGAATCGCGGCGCAAATCCGGTGGGATCGGCAGATCCTTGAGGGGGTCTGGGCGCTTGCCCTTGCCCGCGCGGTATTGGCGGATCTGATAGACGTAAGCCAATACTTGGGCCACGGCCAGATAAAGACCGGCAGGAATTTCGTGGTCCAGGTCGGTGGAGTAGAAAATCGACCGGGCAAGTTCCGGCGATTCCAGCAGCAGGATGTCGTTGGCCACGGCGATTTCGCGGATTTTCAGGGCGGTAAAGTCGCTGCCCTTGGCCAGCAGCATCGGTGCGCCGCCCTTCTCCGGGTCGTACTTGAGGGCCACGGCGTAGTGAGTCGGGTTGGTGATGACCACATCAGCATCGGGAACCGACGACATCATCTTGCGCTGGGACATCTCGCGCTGCAGTTGGCGAATGCGCTGTTTCACTTCCGGCCGGCCTTCCTGGTCCTTGTGCTCGTCGCGCACCTCCTGCTTGGTCATCAGCAGTTTCTTGTGGCTTTCCCACAACTGTACCGGGACGTCGACGGCGGCGATCAACAACAGGCCGAGGGCCATCCACAGTGAACTCCAGCCCACCACCTGGACGCTGTGGATGATTGCCAACTCCAGCGGTTCATGGGCGATGCGCTGCAGATCGTCGATATCCGCTGACAACACCGCCAGAGCCACAAACAAAATAATGAAGAACTTGGCCAGGGCCTTGAGCAACTCAATCAGCGCCTTGGCCGAAAACATCCGCTTGATCCCGGCACCGGGGTTCATCCGGCTGAATTTGGGCGCCAGGCTGCCGGCGGCAAACAGCCAACCACCGAGGGAGATCGGCCCAATGATTGCTGCCAGCAGCAACGTGACCAGCACCGGCTGCATCGCCAGGATGGCAATTTTCCCCGAGTGCAGCAGGTAGATACCCATGGAGCGCTGATCCAGCAGCACCTCGCGAGGCAAGGAGAAGTTCAGGCGCATCAACTCCATCAGGTCAATCGCCAGGCCGCCACCGTAGATCAGCAGGCCACCGGCACCGGCAAGCATCACCGCGAGGGTATTGAGCTCTTTGGAGCGGGCAATCTCGCCCTTTTCCCTGGAGTCCTTTTTTCGTTTGTCCGTGGGGTCTTCTGTCTTGTCCTGACCACTCTCGCTCTCGGCCATGGCTCAGCGCGCCCGTGCCAGATCACGTAAAAACTGCAAGGCGTCACTGGCCAGCGGTTGATACTGATTGAGAATGTCGGCCATGCCGACCCAGAAAATCCCCATGCCCAGCACCAGGGTCAGGGGGAAACCGATGGAGAAGATGTTCAACTGCGGCGCCGCCCGGGTCATCACGCCAAAGGCGATGTTGACCACCAGCAGCGCGGTGATCGCCGGCAGCACCAACAGCAAGGCGGCGCCCAGCACCCAACTGAGGCGACCCACCAGCTCCCAGAAATGACTGACCACCAGCCCCTCACCCACCGGCAAGGTGGTGAAACTTTCGGTGAGCACTTCGAATACCACCAGGTGGCCGTTCATGGCCAAAAACAGCAAGGTCACCAGCATGGTCAGAAATTGCCCGATTACCGCCACCGACACACCGTTGGTGGGGTCGACCATGGAAGCGAAGCCCATGCCCATCTGGATCGAGATCACTTGCCCGGCGATCACAAAGGCCTGGAAAAACAGTTGCAGGGAAAAACCCAGCAGCGCGCCGATCAGGATCTGCTCGGCAATCAGCAGCAACGCACTCAGGTCTAGGGCATTGACGGTGGGCATCGGCGGCAAGCCAGGGACAAGCACCACTGCGATCGCTACCGCAAAAAACAGGCGCACTCGCGTTGGAACCAGGGTAGTACCGAACACCGGCATGGTCATCAGCACTGCGGCGATGCGAAACAGCGGCAGCATGAATGAGGCCACCCAGGTGCCGATCTGCGCGTTGGTCAACTCCAGTAGCGGGCTCATCAGCCGATCAGCTGCGGAATACTGCCATACAGCTGCAGGATGTATTCCATGAAGGTTTGCACCAGCCAGGGACCTGCGACGATCAGGGTGACCAGCATCACCAGCAGACGCGGGAGGAAGCTCAAGGTTTGTTCGTTGATCTGGGTCGCGGCCTGGAACATCGCCACCACCAGGCCCACCAATAGGCTGGGCACCACCAGCACAGCCACCATCATGGTGGTCAGCCATAACGCTTCGCGAAACAGGTCGACTGCGACTTCTGGGGTCATGAGGCGTTACCTATCGAACTAAACACCACCAAAACTGCCAGCCAGGGTGCCGATAATCAGCGCCCAACCATCCACCAGCACAAACAGCATGATCTTGAACGGCAAAGAAATGATCAGCGGCGACAGCATCATCATACCCATCGCCATGAGCACACTGGCCACCACCAGGTCGATGATCAGGAACGGGATGAAAATCATGAAGCCTATCTGGAATGCAGTCTTCAGTTCCGAGGTGACGAACGCCGGCACCAGGATGGTCAGCGGCGCCTGGTCAGGGCTGGCAATGTCGGTGCGCTTGGACAGGCGCACGAACAGCTCAAGGTCGCTGGAGCGGGTCTGGGACAGCATGAAATCCTTGATCGGGCCCTGGGCCTTGTCGATCGCGTCCTGGGCCGTCATTTTCTCGGCCAGATACGGTTGCAGGGCTTGCTGGTTCACCTTGTCAAACACCGGGGCCATGATGAACAGCGTCAAAAACAACGCCATGCCGGTGAGGATCTGGTTCGACGGCGTCTGCTGCAGGCCCAGGGCCTGACGCAGGATCGAGAAGACGATGATGATGCGGGTGAAGCTGGTCATCAGCATGACGAACGCTGGGATAAAGCTCAGCGCAGTCATGATCAACAAGATCTGCAGGCTGACCGAATACTCCTGCGCCCCGGCCGCGTTGGTGCCCAGGGTGATCGCCGGGATCGACAACGGGTCGGCCCCCAGTGCCAGAGGCGCAGCCAGCAACAGCATGAGCGTCAATAAAACGCGCATCACTTCTTATCCTTCTGGTCCTTGCCCAACAACTCCATCAGGCGCTGGGCGAACTCCGGCGTAGCCGTTTGGGTCTGGGCCACGTGCACCGGCTGCTTGAGTACATGCAGCGGGGAGATGCGCCCGGGAGTGATGCCCAGCAGAACCTGTTCTTCACCCACTTGCACCAGCACCAGCCGGTCACGCGGGCCAAGGGCTCGCGAACCCACCACTTCGATGACCTGGGCATTACCCGGACCAATGCGCTGCACCCGGCGCAATAGCCAAGCCAGGACGAAAATCAGCCCGACCACCAGCAACAAGCCCAGTACCAGCTGGGTCAGTTGCCCGGCCATGCCGCTGCTGACAGCAGGCGCTGCCGCTTGAACCACCGGTTCAGCCGCCAAGGCGCTTAATGGCAGCGCCCACAACAGTCCCACCACCAAGCGCTTCATGTCAGCGCAACTTCTTGATGCGTTCGCTTGGGCTGATCACGTCCGTCAGGCGGATGCCGAACTTTTCGTTAACCACCACCACTTCGCCATGGGCGATCAGCGTGCCGTTGACCAGCACATCCAGCGGCTCGCCGGCCAGGCGGTCGAGTTCGATCACCGAACCCTGGTTGAGTTGCAGCAGGTTGCGGATGTTGATTTCGGTGCTGCCCACTTCCATGGAAATCGACACCGGGATATCGAGGATCACGTCCAGGTTCGGACCGTCCAGGGTCACCGGCTCGTGGTTCTTCGGCACGCTGCCGAACTCTTCCAGGGGCAGGCGATTGCCCGCCGGTGCGGTGGCGGCATCGGCGGCCAGCAGCGCGTCGATATCGTCCTGGCCGACATCACCGGTTTCTTCCAGGGCCGCTGCCCATTCGTCAGCCAGGGCCTGGTCTTCGGCGGAAGTGTTCTCGTGTTCGGTAGCCATTACATGTCCTCGGCGAAGCAAAAATAATTGTTGATCAGCGACGGTTGATCGGTTCGATCACTTGCAACGCCAGGTTGCCTTTGTGGGAACCCAGCTTGACCTTGAACGACGGCACGCCGCTGGCACGCATGATCAGTTCTTCCGGCAACTCGACGGGAATAATGTCCCCCGGCTGCATATGCAAAATATCGCGCAAACGCAGCTGGCGACGGGCCACGGTGGCGCTCAGGGGTACGTCGACGTCCAGCAGGTCTTCGCGCAGGGCCTTGACCCAGCGTTCGTCCTGGTCGTCCAGGTCGGACTGGAAACCGGCGTCGAGCATTTCCCGTACCGGCTCGATCATCGAGTACGGCATGGTCACGTGCAGATCGCCGCCACCGCCATCGAGTTCGATGTGGAAGGTGGAAACCACAATGGCTTCGCTGGGGCCAACGATGTTGGCCATGGCCGGGTTCACTTCCGAGTTGATGTACTCGAAATTGACTTCCATGATCGCCTGCCAGGCTTCTTTCAAATCGATGAAAGCCTGCTCCAGCACCATGCGCACCACCCGCAATTCGGTGGGGGTGAATTCGCGGCCTTCGATCTTGGCGTGACGGCCGTCGCCACCGAAGAAGTTATCCACCAGCTTGAATACCAGCTTGGCGTCGAGGATAAACAGCGCAGTACCGCGCAACGGCTTGATCTTCACCAGGTTGAGGCTGGTGGGCACGTACAGCGAGTGCACGTATTCGCCGAACTTCATCACCTGCACGCCGCCCACCGCCACGTCCGCCGAGCGGCGCAACATGTTGAACATGCTGATACGAGTGTAACGGGCGAAACGTTCGTTGATCATTTCCAGGGTCGGCATGCGTCCACGGACGATGCGATCCTGGCTGGTCAGGTCGTAGCTTTTGACGCTGCCGGGTTCGGCAGCCATTTCGGTCTGTACCAGACCGTCGTCGACGCCGTGGAGCAACGCATCGATTTCATCCTGGGACAGCAGGTCCTGCACGGCCATGTCGTGATCCTACTGCAATACGAAATTAGTGAAGAGCAACTGTTCGACCACGACTTTGCCGATTTCCTTCTGAGCCACTTCCTGCACGCTGGCAGTCGCTTTCTGGCGCAACATCTCCTGGCCCACCGGAGTGGTGAGGCTGTCGAAGCTCTGTGCGGAGAACAGCATCACCAGGTTATTACGGATAACCGGCATGTGCACTTTGAGGGCATCCAGGTCCGCCTGGTTACGCGCCAGCAGGGTAATGCTCACCTGCAAGTAGCGTTGACGGCCGTTCTGGTTGAAGTTGGCGACAAAGGCCGGGAGCATCTGCTCGAAGATTGCCGGTTGCTTGACGTTGCTGTTGGCCTCTACGACAGGCGCCGGTTTGCTCTGGGCGCTGTGCATGAAGTACCAGGTCGCGCCCACCGACAAGCCGATCGCCAGGAACAAGGCCAGGACAATCAGCAGGATAAGCTTGAGCTTGCCCTTGCCTGCCGGTGCGGGTGCTGCTGTTGCTGCGTCGTCAGTCTTCGCCATGCCAATAATCCGTCACTATTCGGGTTTTCACAGATCTACGGCAAGGCAAGAGCAAGTGTTATGCCAGAGTTGTCTGATCAAACTGAAGAGTGTGGGTACAGGCTTATTGTGGCGAGCGGGCTCGCCACAGAGGAAGCTTTCCCAGCCAGATCAGGCGTAGTAATCCACGGCACTGGAGCCGATCACTGTACGGACAGCCGGCGCGGCGACTTCGGCCAGGTCACCAGACCCGCCCCCCTCACGCCCATCACCGCGCTCGCCGCTGCCACTGACGCCACGGCTCTGATTCTGCTGTTGCTCCTGACCCTGTCCCTGCCAACCGCGAGACTGGTCGGAAACATTGACGTCCACTTGGCCCATGCCCTGCTGGGCGAACATTTCCCGCAGCCGCCCCGACTGGCTTTCCAGGGCTTCACGCACCACCGCATGACTGCTCATGAAGTTGACCTGGGCCTGCTGGTCCGCCGTGATGTTCACGCGAATATCCAGGCGACCCAGTTCCGCTGGTTGCAGCTGAATTTCTGCCGACTTGAGGTTGGCGCTGGACAGGTACATGACCCGGTTCACCACTTCCTCGGTCCAGCCGCCCTGGTGCATAGCCAACGGCTGATTGTTGAGGGGCAAGGCATTGGCGGTTTTCGGCGTCGCTGCCTGGGTCAATGCCGCCAGGCGATTGGCGAAGTCGTCGACACGGGTGTCACTGCTGGCGTTCTTAAGGTCTTTGAGGCCGTCTTCGATCAAGCCACTGAAAGCCTTGTCACCGCCCTGGTCAGTGCTGTCCTTGGCCGCCTGTTGATCCACCATGGCCGCCAGGCCGTTGGCGAAACTTTGTGCGGCGGTGGGCTCAGCCTGGGTTGGAGCGGTTTTTTGTGAGGCCTGGCTGCTGGCCGAGACGTGCCCACCCTGCTCCATCGCCAGGCGTACGGCCGGCAATGCATCCAGTGGATCCGCTTCTGGATCGAAGGCCGACTTGACCTCTTCAGTGGCAACCGGCAGCGCAACAACGGCAACCGGCGTGGCAGCGTCGTCCACAGGTACTGGAGCGGGAAGCGGCACTGGCGTGACTGCGGCCGTCAGCGCCGGGTCAACAACCGGGTCGACCGGTGGCTGCTGAACCAGCGCAGGGTCCTTGGTCGTATCGTCATCGGTGCTGGCCGCTGCGTCGGTCTTGCTCGGCGAGCCAGGCAAGTTCTTGCCGCTATCGGCAACCGCTGGAGTGCCAGCGGCAGGCTTGTCATTACTGAAATCTTTCTTGGCGCTGGTGTCGGCAGGCTTGTCGCGGCTTGGTTTGGGCGCCATGTCCGTGGACTTGGTCGGCGTTACCTGCGACTCCTTGGCGTACACCTGAGCGAAGCCCGGCCCCTTGGCACGCGGGTCCGCGACCACTGCCGGAGCATTGGCGGAGGAAGCTTTAGGCTTGACCGCAGGGGCAGCCTGAAGGAGCGAGTTCGGGGCGAGAGGCATAAGTGAGTCTCCACTGCACAGGGTCGAGGGCGCAGTAAGAAGAGGTAGAGCAAGAGTCGGGCCAGGTTTATGGAAGGCTTCGACTCTCGCGGGGATCAAAGCTGGAAGCGCTGGCGCTCGTGCTCATACAACGGCCGTATAAAGGCAAACTCATGATCAATCTCGTCCACCAGCGCCCCCAGGCCAACCTGCGCCTGCTTCGCCGATTCGTCTTCCAATCGCCGACACAGTTCCGCCAGGCGCAAAGCCCCGAGGTTGCCACTGCTGCCCTTGAAACTATGGGCAATCTTGCCCAAGGTGTTGGCATCATTGCGAGCATCACGCAGCGCTTGCACGCGTTTTTGCGAGTCATCCAGAAACGTATCCAGCAGCTTCGGATACTCGCCTTCCATTACGTCCTGCAAACCCATCAACACATCAGGGTCCAAATGAATCTCTGCCACTTGTTCGCTCCTTGATCAAGAATCGGCGCGATTATGCCAGAGCCTCCCAGGAAAACTCTACGCAGACACTGCGCCCACCGTCCGACCAGCGTACATCGCTACTGAGCTGGCGGACCAGGCTCAGGCCGCGTCCGGACAGACGGTCGACGTCCAGCGGCCGCGCCAGCACCTGCTCCACGTCAAAGCCTGGCCCACTGTCTTCGATACGCAGGGTCAGGCAACCACCCACCGGCGTCGGCACCACGTTGACATGCACTCGCACAAAGCCGCTGTCCAACTGCCCCAAGCGCTCATTGCGCTGGCGGTAATAGTTGGCGAAACCCTGGGCGTCACGCTTGAGGCGCGAGTCCAGGCCCAGCACGCCGTGCTCCAGAGCGTTGGAATACAGCTCGGCCATTACGCTGTACAGCGCCCCGCTCTGCCCCCGCAAGCCGTGGATTTCCAGCAACAACTGCAGTAAGTAAGGCAACGGGTTGTAACGCTTGAGGGTCTCGGCGCGAAACTCGAAGCTCACCGACCAGTCCAGCGGGCACGACTGGCCGCTGTCGGAGTAGACCATGGCCGGCGACCGCAGAGGCTGGTCGGGCAGCAGGCTGACTTCCACCATGCTGATGTCGTCCCGCACCTGGCCGCGAAAGCCGGCGAGCGCCCGTTCGATTTCTTCGAACAGCTGTTCAGGCTGGCGATTGGCAGCAAACACCTGCAGTAACCGCTCGGCACCAAACAACTGTTCATTGGCGTCCGCGGTATCGAGCACACCATCGGACAACAAGAAGACCCGGTCGCCCAACGCCATCGGCCAGACCTCGGTGCGATCACTAAAGGACTCGGCCGCCAACACCCCCAAGGGTAAATGCCGCGACACCAGCGGCGTGCGCCGGCCGCTGGCGACCTCATGCACATAGCCGTCGGGCATGCCGCCGTTCCATACTTCCACCATCCGGCGCTGGGCGCTCAGGCACAACAACGTCGCGCAGCAGAACATATCCACCGGCAGGATACGTTTGAGCTTGGCGTTCATTTCCCGCAGGGTTTGCGCCAGGCCGTAGCCCTTGGCGGTCATGCCGTAGAACACTTCGGCGAGCGGCATCGCGCCGATAGCTGCCGGAAGGCCATGGCCGGTAAAGTCGCCCAGCAAAACGTGCATATCGCCAGAGGGCGTATAGGCCGCCAGCAACAGGTCACCGTTGAACAAGGCATAGGGTGATTGCAGATAACGAATATTCGACGCTGCATTGAGGCAGCCGGAATGGGCAACCTTGTCGAACACCGCCTTGGCCGCCCGCTGCTCATGGAGCAGGTAGTCGTTGTGCCGGGCGATCAGGTCGCGCTGCTGCAACACCGTGGCCTGCAAGCGGCGCAGACGATCCATGGCGTTGATCTTCGCCGCCAGGATCACTTGGCTGTAAGGCTTGGCCAGGAAGTCGTCACCACCGGCGTCCAGGCACCGGGCCAGGGCTTCGTTCTCGCGCAGGGAGGTGAGGAAGATAATCGGCACCAGCGCCTCCCCCGCCAGGTGCTTGATCTGCCGGGCAGCCTCAAAGCCGTCCATCACCGGCATCAGCGCGTCCATCAATACCAATTGCGGGCGCTCGCGAGCGAACACCTCCACGGCTTCCTGACCATTGCTGGCAGTCAGCACCAAATGGCCCTGGCGGCGGACGATGGTCGACAGCAACAGAAGATCGGCGGCGCTGTCTTCGGCGATCAGGACGGTCAGGGCTTCGAGCACCGGGGCCAAGGTGCTCAACTGATGTCGAACAGTTTGTCGAAGTTGGAGATGGCGAGGATTTTACGTACGTCGGAGCTGCTATTGATTACACGCACGTCAGGCTCCCGGCCCTGGCCATCGGCGTAGTCGCGCAGCAGCAGAAGCATGCCCAGCGCAGAGCTGTCGAGGTAGGTGGCTTCCTTCAAGTCCACGACGTAAGTCTCGGGCTTCTTGACGAGGCGTTCGTAGGAATCGCGAAACTCTTGATGTTTGCCGAAATCGAATCGCCCCTTGATCGAAATCGTCACCTTTTGCCCGTCTGCGGATACTTCTGTAGCAACTGACATACAACTGCTTCCTTGTCATTGGCAATGTGCAACAAGGTTTAGCAGGTGAAGAGGGGGTGGGCAACTGCGCCTATGGCAACACACTGAAAAAGATGCAGGAACAGCTGCTATCAGTATTGGTCTTGGCGCGGCAAGCGCTGGGACAATTCATCCAGCAACTTCTGCTCGCGCTTGTCTTCCAGGGTGCGGGCTTCTTCGATGTAGCGCCGCACCAGCTTGCGCAGGCCTTCGACCCGGGCATAGGCCTGTTGCCAGCCTTCGCGGGCCTTGTCGAGGTTGTTCTGGTGCCAGGCCAGGCTTTGGCGCTGCTGGCCGACAGCCGTTTCCAGCTGGTTGAGGAAGTGCTGGTAATTCATCAGCCACTGCCCGGAAACGCCGTGGCTGCCGCGGTCGATCCATTGCTGCTGGTATTCGCCGCGAAAGCGCTCCAGGTCGCCCAGCTTGCTTTCCGCCAGGCGCACCTGGCCCTGGAAATGCCCCAACCGTTGGACGGCGGTGCGTTCGGCGCTTTCGGCCATCTCCACCACTGGCGCCAGGCGGGATGCGCGACTTGTGGCCACGGCTTAACCGCCGGGCGCAGGTGCGAACACCGACGCCAGGTGCCCTTCGCTCTCGGCCATGCTGATGTTGTCGTTGAGGCCCTGGCGCAGGTAGGTGACCAACTGCGGTTGCAGGGCAATCGCCAGGTCAGTCTCACGATCACCGCCGGGCACGTAGGCGCCAACGCTGATCAGGTCGCGACTCTGCTGATAGCGTGACCACAATTGCTTGAACTGCTGGGCGCGGGCCATGTGTTCAGGGCTGACCACCGACGGCATCACCCGACTGATGGACGCTTCGATGTCGATAGCCGGGTAGTGTCCTTCCTCGGCCAAGCGCCGGGACAACACGATGTGGCCGTCGAGCACGCCCCGGGCCGAGTCGGCTATTGGGTCCTGCTGGTCATCGCCTTCGGACAGCACCGTGTAGAACGCCGTGATCGAGCCGCCACCGGCCTCGGCATTACCGGCCCGTTCCACCAGCTTGGGCAGCTTGGCGAACACCGACGGCGGATAACCCTTGGTGGCCGGCGGTTCGCCGATGGCCAGGGCGATTTCCCGCTGGGCCTGGGCGAACCGCGTGAGGGAGTCCATCAGTAACAGGACATTCTTGCCCTTGTCGCGAAAATATTCGGCAATACGCGTGCAGTACATCGCTGCGCGCAAGCGCATCAGCGGCGCATCATCCGCCGGCGAAGCAACCACCACGGAGCGCTTGAGGCCTTCCTCGCCGAGAATGTGTTCGATGAATTCCTTGACCTCGCGGCCCCGCTCGCCGATCAGCCCGACCACGATAATGTCCGCCTCGGTAAAGCGGGTCATCATGCCCAGCAGCACACTCTTGCCCACGCCGGTACCGGCGAACAGGCCCAGGCGCTGGCCGCGGCCCACCGTCAATAAACCGTTGATGCAGCGAATGCCCACGTCCAGCGGCTGGCTGATGGGGTTGCGCTTGAGGGGGTTGATGGTGGGGCCGTCCATCGGCACCCAGTCTTCGGCTTTCATCCCGCCCTTGCCGTCTAGGGCGCGACCGGCGCCGTCGAGTACCCGGCCAAGCATGCTCATGCCCATGGGCAAGCGGCCGGTGTCGGCCAATGGCACGACCCGCGCACCGGGAGCGATACCGGCGAGACTACCAACGGGCATCAGGAAAATCTTGTTGCCGGAGAAGCCCATCACTTCCGCTTCGACCTGCACCGGGTGATAGCTGTCGTCGTTGATCACCATGCAGCGGCTGCCCATGGCAGCGCGCAGACCTTCGGCTTCCAGGGTCAGGCCGACCATGCGCAGCAGCCGACCTTCGAGGATTGGCTGGCCCGGCAATTCGGCGACTTCGGCATAGCCGCCCAGGCGCTTGGCGAAGCTGGTGCGATCAAGGCGCATCAGGAGCGTCCAGGTCGTCGCTTAATTCAAGATGCAGATCAGCTGCCGCCGGGTGCAGTGCCTGCTCGTGCAACTGGTCAAAAAGTTTGGCCATGATCTGGCTGATACGCGTCTCGACGCTGGCATCGATACGGCTGTGTTCGGTCTCGACCCGGCAACCGCCCGGCTGCAGCGCGGCATCTTCAACGATGCGCCAGGTTTCCTCATGGCGTTCACGCAGGCCTTTGACCTGCTCGAAATCCTGGGGATTGATGTACAGGCGCACATTGCCCACGCCCAACGGCAGCAACTTGAGGGCTTCGCGCATGACGCTTTCGATCTGGGTCGAGTCCATCTTCAGCTCGCGCTGGATCACCTGGCGAGTGATGTGTTCCACCAGGCCGACCATGGTCTTTTCGATCTGCGAATCCTGGTCGGCGATGGGTGCAAACAAGTTGCCCATCAACCGCTCCAGACTGGCCAGCTTGGCGCTCAGGGCGGCGTCAGCTTCCTGGCGGACCTTGAGAGTGGCGCTATGGAAGCCTTCTTTCTCGCCGGTGGCAAAGCCTTCGTTGTAAGCCTCCTGACGGATGCTTTCCAGCTCTTCCAGGGTCAGTGGCTGGACTTCGTCCAGGGGCACTTCTTCCATTTCCACCGGGGTTTCTTCAACAGGTTCCGGCTCGGGCTCGGGCCGGTGCGGGTCGAAGCTGGGCAGCGACCAGACGTCGAACCCGCCGACGTCACGGGCGCGAATCAAATCGCTGGGCGTCTCATCTTTGTTCGACATGTGCGGCGCCTTAAATCATTTCTTCGCCGCCCTTCCCGCCGAGAACGATTTCTCCGGCTTCGGCCATACGGCGGGCAATGGTGAGGATTTCCTTCTGCGCGGTTTCCACATCGCTGACGCGTACCGGGCCCTTGGCCTCCAGGTCGTCGCGCAACAGTTCGGATGCCCGCTTGGACATGTTCTTGAAGATCTTTTCCTTGACGCCCTCATCCGAGCCTTTAAGGGCAAGTACCAGCACATCGGAGGAGACTTCGCGCAGCAGCGCCTGGATGCCACGGTCGTCGACATCCGACAGGTTGTTGAAGACAAACATAAGGTCTTCGATCTGCACGGACAGGGTGTCGTCGATCTCACGGATCGAGTCCATCAACTGGCCCTCGATGGAGCTGTCGAGGAAGTTCATGATGTCCGCCGCACGCTTGATGCCACCCAGGGTGGTGCGCGAGGCGTTGGAGTTGCCCGAGAATTGCTTCTCAAGAATGGTGTTCAGTTCTTTCAAGGCCGCCGGTTGCACAGTGTTCAACGACGAGACCCGCAGGATGATGTCCAGGCGCACCTTGTGGTCGAAATGACCAAGCACTTCGCCAGCCTGGTCCGGGTCCAGATACGCCACGACAATGGCCTGGATCTGCGGGTGTTCGTAGCGGATCACGTCCGCCACGGCACGGGGTTCCATCCACTTCAGGCTGTCGAGGCCGCTGGTGTTGCCGCCCAGCAGGATGCGGTCGATCAGGCCGTTGGCCTTGTCCTCGCCGAGGGCGGAGGTGAGCATCTTGCGAATGTAGCTGTCGGAACCGACGCCCAGGCTGGTCTGGTCGCCGACGATCTCGACGAACTCGCTCATCACCTGTTCGACCTGCTCGCGGTGCACATTGCGCATTTGCGCCATGGCCACACCAACACGCTGAACCTCTTTGGGGCCCATGTGGCGCAGCACTTGGGCGGCGTCGGTTTCCCCCAGGGACAGCAGCAGCACGGCGGCTTTGTCGACCCTGGAGAGTTTGGCTACAGCAGCTCGACTATCACTCATCTGCGTTGATCCACTCTTTCACGACCTGGGCCACACGACCCGGATCTTCTGCCACCAAACTCTTGATTGCGTTCAACTGTGCGTCATAGCCTTCGCTCGGGCTAGGCAGCAAGATGCTTTGTGGGCCGCCGAGGCTGACACGGTCGTTGGCCAGTTCGCCATCCAGGCCGCCCATGCCACCCAACTCGACATCGCTGCCGCCAAAGGGTGCCAGTTGCTTCTTGCCGTGGCCGGTGATGTTGTTAAGCACCGGGCGCAGCACGCCGAACACCAGCACCAGGATGAACAGCACACCCAGCACTTGTTTGACGATATCCCAGAACCATGGCATCGAGTAGAACGGGGTCTCGGCGATCACCTCACCGCGCTCCAGGGAGAACGGCATGTTGATCACGCTGACGCTGTCGCCACGGCTGGCATCAAAGCCCACGGCGTCCTGCACCAGGCGGGTGAAGCGCGCCAATTCGTCGGCGCTCCACGGTGCGCGGCTGGTTTCGCCGTTGGCGGCGTTGATCTTGACCTGATCATCCACCACCACCGACACCGACAGGCGATTCAAGCGGCCTTGTTGCTGCTTGGTGTGGCTGATGGAACGGTCCAGCTCGAAGTTCTTGGTGGACTGTTGACGTTTGTCCGCAGGGTACGGCGCAAGCATCGGCTGGCCGGTGGCCGGGTCCATGATTTGCTGACCGTTGGCGTCGAGCAGCGGCTGGCCGGGCTGGATCGCGGCAGCGGTAGCCGCAGCGCCACCGGTGGTTTGCGGGGCCGAAGCCGGGGCTGGCGGCTGATTGCTCAGGGCGCCGGGCACGCCTTGCGGGCCACTGCTGGCGGTGCGTTGTTCGCTGGTCGACTGCTCACTGCGCAGCGCCGGTTGATCCGGATTGAACTGCTCGGACGTCGACTCGATCGCGCTGAAGTCCACGTCGGCAGACACTTCAGCCTTGTAGCGATCATTGCCCAACACCGGTTGCAGGATGTTATGCACCCGCTGGGTCAGCATGCTTTCCATACGACGGCTGTAGTCGAACTGCTTGCCGGCCATGGTCAGTGCGGAGTTTTCCGCCTGGTCGGAGAGCAGGTTGCCCTTCTGGTCGACCACGGTGATTTGCGACTTGCTCAACTCGGGAACGCTGGTGGCCACCAGGTTGATGATCGCCAGGACCTGGCCAGGCTCAAGGGAGCGGCCGGAAAACAGCTCAACCAAGACCGAGGCGCTGGGTTTGCGTTCATCGCGCACAAACACCGAGCTTTTCGGAATCGCCAGGTGCACGCGGGCACCCTTGACGTTATTCAGGCTGGAGATAGTGCGTGCCAGTTCGCCTTCCAGGCCACGACGGTAGCGGGTGGCTTCCATAAACTGGCTGGTACCCAGGCCCTGGTCCTTGTCGAGGATTTCAAAACCGATATTGCCGTCGGTGGGGGTGACGCCGGCTGCCGCCAGTTTCATCCGCGCACGGGATACGTCATCGGCTTTTACCAGCAACGCGCCGGAATTGGGCTCAACGGTGTAGGCGATGTCGGCGGTGGCCAGGGTTTCCATGATCTGCTTGGCGTCCATACCCGCCAGGCTGCCGTAGAGCGGCCGGTAATCGGGTTGCTGGGACCACAGCACCACGGCAAAACCAATCGCCACGCTGGCAGCCAGGCCGACCATCAGGCCTACCTGACGCAACATGGTCATCTCGGAAAGGTTTTCCAGGAACGACAGGCCAAACAGCGGCGGTTTGCCGTCTGTCTTAGCGGGTGCGTTATCCACGACTGCTTCTGCCATGACTCAAATCGTCCTTAAACCGGCATCTGCATGATGTCTTGATAGGCCTGAACCAGCTTGTTGCGCACCTGGGTCAAGGCCTGGAAGGAAACGCTGGCCTTTTGCGAGGCGATCATCACGTCGGTCAGGTCCACGCCGCTCTTGCCGATCTCGAAGGCAGTCGCCAATTGGCTGGAAGCCTGCTGGGTATCGCTGACCTTGTTGATGGCTTGACCAAGCATGTCGGCAAAGTTGCTCTTGCCCAATTCCGGCACTTGCGTGACGGATTTCGAGCTAGCCATGGCATCCATTTGCATGGAGCGCATATCCAACATCAACCGATTGAACTCAACACCTTGGCTCATGAACTTCTCTCTCCGACGACCCGCAATTTTTTGACACTACGTCTGCGGTTAATAGGGTGGTAGCAACAAGGGTGCCAGCTCCGTGGCTGCTTGTAAGAAAAGGCGACTGATCCTGTCGCCCCTAAGGTTTTCACGTGGGAAATTTTCAGGTGGCGAAAAGGTAGGCTTCCACGTCCATCCCGGCATCGCGCATTTGCGCCAGCTTGTAGCGCAAGGTCCGCGGGCTGATGCCCAGCCGCTCGGCAGCCTCTTTGCGACGGCCGCGCTCGGAGCGCAGGGTGTCGATGATCATCTGGAATTCGCGGCGGCGCAGGTCGTCGCCCAATGCGCCAGCCGATTCGGCGGGAGCGGCTTCAACCTGCGGGGCAGCCAGGCTGGGTAGCGGCGCAGCGCCACTGCTGCTGTTACCCAACACCAGGCAAAAGTCCTGAGGCTGGATCAAGCCGCCCTGCTGCAAAATCAACGCACGCTGGATCGCATTGTCCAGCTCGCGCACATTGCCTGGCCACGGATAGCTGATCAGGCACGCCTGGGCGTCAGCTGATAACCGCGCCTGGGCATGCTTCATTTTATTGACGTACTTGCTCAGCAGGCGCTCGGCCAGCGGGATGATATCCGCCGGGCGCTCACGCAAAGGGCGCCAGGCCAGAGGGAACACCGAGAGCCGGTAGAACAAGTCTTCACGGAAGCGCCCCGCCGCCACTTCACCCGCCAGGTCACGGTTGGTGGTGGCGACCACGCGGATATCCAGCTGAATCGGCTTGCGTGCGCCGACCCGCTCCACTTCGCGTTCCTGCAGCACCCGCAGCAACTTGGCTTGCAGGCCCAGGGGCATTTCCGAAATTTCATCGAGCAGGATGGTGCCGCCGTCGGCCTGTTCAAACTTGCCGGCTTGCGAAGCGATAGCACCCGTGAAGGAGCCTTTTTCATGGCCGAACAAGGTGGCTTCGAGCATGTTGTCGGGGATCGCCGCACAGTTGATCGCGATAAACGGCTGGCTGGCGCGGTGGGATTGCTGGTGGATATAACGCGCCAGCACTTCTTTGCCAGTGCCGGACTCGCCAGAGATCAGCACCGTGGAATCACTGCGTGCCACACGGGCCGCCAGCTCCAGCAATTGAGCACTGGCCGGTTCAAAGGCAATCGGGCCTTCGCCATCGGCGGCACCGAGAGTGCCAAGGGCGTGACGGGCGACCAGTTCGATCAAGGCCTTGGGCTCGAAGGGTTTTACCAGGTAGTCCGCCGCGCCCTGACGCATGGCCTCCACAGCGCGCTCGACGGCGCCATGGGCGGTCATCAGCAGCACCGGCAATTGCGGCTGGCGGGCGCGCAACAGGCCGAGCAGCTGGTGGCCGTCCATGCCCGGCATGTTGACGTCACTAACCACCAGGCTAAAGGATTCGTGCTCTACAGCCTCCAAGGCCTCCTCGGCAGAACCGACCGCCCGGTAGTCATGGCCCGCCAACAGCAGCGTGTCAGCCAATGCTTCACGCAAGGCGCGATCGTCTTCAACCAATAAAACCTTGATAGCCATTACCTTTACTCCGCGCTTGGCGCGCTTGAAAACAGCGGCAGCGTCATCAGCGCACAGGTGCCGCGACCCAACCGGGAACGCAGCTGCAATTCTCCCTGATGTGCCCGCGCCACTGCCTTGACCACGGTCAGGCCCAGCCCGGTTCCGTTGGTCTTAGTGGTAAAAAAGGGTTCACCCAGGCGCTGCAACACCAGCGGATCGATCCCGCTGCCGCTGTCGCTGATGCACAGCCGCAGGGTATCGGCGCGGGTGTACAGGTGCACCTTGAGCTGCGCACCGGGGCCGCTGGCCTGGGTCGCGTTTTCAATCAAGTTGAGCAGCGCACCCACCAGCGTGTCGCGATTGCACAGCAACTCCCCCAGATGGCTGTCGCACTGCCAACGTACCGACACGTCTTGAATATGGGTGGCCGCAGCGGCTTGCAGGGACTGCATCAGCGCCGACGGCGTGACACGGTCGGTCAGCGGCAACTCGCCGCGGGCAAACACCAGCATGTCGCGCACCTGGTGCTCAAGCTCGTGCAGACGCTCCTTGAGCCGACCGGCAAAACGCTGATGAGTGGCCGCCGGCAATTGCTCGTCAGTCAAATGACTGGCGTAGATCAGCGCGGCCGACAGCGGGGTACGAATCTGATGCGCCAGAGAAGCGACCATGCGCCCCAGGGACGACAGGCGCTCATGGCGCGCCAGTTGATCCTGCAGGTGACGGGTTTCAGTCAGGTCGTTGAGCAAGACCAATTGGCCGGGCTCGGCGTCCAGGGAACGGGTGGCGATGGACAGCCGACGACCGTCCTTGAGGGAGATTTCGTGACCGTCGTCTTCGCGTGGCGCAAAGCAGCGGGCAATGACATGGCGCCACAGCTCGCCTTCCAGTGGCAAACCCAGCAAGTCGCAGGCCGCCGGGTTGGCTTCGCGCACGCGGCCCTGATCGTCGATGACGATAACGCCACCGGGCAACAGGTCGAGGAGGTTTTGCAGGCGGTTGGCCAAGCGTTCTTTCTCGGCCAGCTCTGCCATGCGCTGGGCACTGACCACCGCCAACTCGCCTTTGAGCTCAGAAACCCGGGCCTCCAGCAGGATGTAGGAATCGGTCAACTGACTGGACAGCGAGAACGCCTGCTCAAGCCCAAGCCGGCTGATCTGCTCTACGGAAGGCCCCTGAGTGTCAGGGACTGAAGATAGTTGGGCGACGTGGGGCATCGTGCTCTCTCGCTTGGCTGACCGTCAGTTAAACGGAACGTTGCGAGAGCTGTAGCAATACCCGTGCCTAAAAAAAACCACCTATATATCAGTGAGTTGAAAAACAGGCGTCAATCATCCGCCTGTTCATCACCTTCACGACGGCTCATGCCGTACTTGCGCATCTTCTCCACCAGGGTGGTACGACGGATGCGCAGGCGCTCGGCGGCACGGGCAACGATGCCATTGGCGTCGTCCAGGGCCTGCTGGATCAGCCCTTGTTCCAGGCTGCCGAGGTAGTCCTTCAAGTCCAGGCCTTCGGGCGGCAGCATGGCAGTGGCGCCGAAGTCCGGGGTGTGGCCGTTGATGGCCACCCGTTCTTCCAGGTCACTGCGCAGGCTGTCCACCAGTTGCTCGTCTTCGTCGTCGACGTAGCGAAATTTCTTCGGCAACTCGACCACGCCAATGACCCCGTACGGGTGCATGATCGCCATGCGCTCCACCAGGTTGGCCAACTCGCGGACGTTGCCCGGCCAGCCGTGACGGCACAGGGACATGATCGCCGCCGAGTTGAAACGGATTGAACCGCGTTTTTCGTGCTCCATGCGCGAGATCAGCTCGTTCATCAACAACGGGATGTCTTCCACGCGCTCACGCAGGGGTGCCATCTCGATGGGGAATACGTTGAGGCGGTAGTACAGGTCTTCGCGGAAGCTGCCGACCTCGATCATGCTTTCGAGGTTCTTGTGGGTCGCGGCGATGATGCGCACGTCGGCACTCTGGGTCTTGTTGCTGCCCACGCGCTCGAAGGTGCGCTCTTGCAGGACTCGCAACAGCTTGACCTGCATCGGCAACGGCATGTCGCCGATTTCGTCGAGAAACAGGGTGCCACCATTGGCCAGTTCAAAACGCCCGGCACGGCTGGTGATCGCCCCGGTAAAGGCGCCCTTTTCGTGGCCGAACAGTTCGCTTTCCAGCAGCTCTGCAGGAATCGCCCCACAGTTGACCGGCACAAAAGGCCCGTCGCGGCGCTTGGAATGGTAATGCAGGTTTCGCGCGACCACTTCCTTGCCAGTGCCCGACTCGCCGAGGATCAGTACGCTGGCATCGGTATCAGCCACTTGCTGCATCATCTGGCGCACGTGCTGGATGGCGCGGCTGGTGCCGACGAGGCTGCGGAACAGGTTGGGTTCGCGGTGACGTCCGCGCTCGCGGGCCTGGTCGTACATCTCGCGATAGACCTGGGCACGGTGCAGGGAGTCGAGCAATTTGCTGTAGCTGGGGGGCATTTCCAGGGTGGAAAGGACGCGGCGGCGCTGGTCTTCCGGAAGCTCGACAGAAGAAATATCGCCCATTAGCAACACTGGAAGGAACTCATCCCAGGTTGAGAGTGTCTTTAACAGGCCCAGAACTGCGCCAGGAGCGTTTACCGTCCCGATCAGCACACAGATGACTTCACGGCTCGACGACAAAGAGCTGACCGCCTGCTGCCAATCGTGGCTGCCGCAGGGCAGATTTTCTTCGCCAAGAAAATTCAAGATCACCGCCAGGTCGCGGCGGCGAACGCTATCGTCATCGATCAGCAGAATTTTGGTTTCACGCCACATGCAATAACAACTTCCCTAGTAAAACTCTAATGCCCTCGATTCGGGGCAATCTAGATAGCTGTAGGCATTTTCTGCGCTACGGCCACCTGACGTCTGAAATAGCACTAGTTAAGTCAAAAAAATGTGCACAGTCAAATTTATGACGCGCCCGTTCGGATTAACTGAGCCAGATCAGCCGAACAGATGGTAAACCTTTGACGCACTCTTCGCTCGATTGATCTGCGACATCTCTTCGAAAATCGCCTGGCGCTCCCCGGTCGTCACCTCAAGCAACTGCTGGTAAACCACCAACAGGCTCTCCAGTTTTTCCCGCAGGGCATCCTCGTCGACCGGCGCCTCGCAGAGCACGTCGTCAATCACGTTACGGCAGCCCAGGTCCAGTTCGCCGATGGCGTCCCAGTTACGTTCTGCCAACGCGTCGATCAAGGCTTCGCGGGTTTCATCAATGCGTTGCAGTGCATGGCTCATGACGTGTACCTCAAGGCCTCAGGCCTTATTATGTTGCGATGGCATCCCAGCCTTCTTTTACGGTAATCAGCAGACGAGCGACTTCGTCGATCAAGTCAGCATCATTCACACGATTGGCTTCCACCAGGCGGTTACTCATGTAGCCATACAGGGCGTCCAACTGATGCACCGCTGCCGGATCTTCAGCTTTTTCCGGCTCCAGGCCGTCGCGCAGACCGGTGATGATTTCAATCGCCTTGCCCAGCATTAGCCCTTTTTGTGCAATATCACCACGACTCAACGCGCCCTTGGCTTGAGCCATACGATCGAGACCACCTTCCATCAGCATCTGCACCAGACGGTGCGGGCTGGCTTCGGAGACCTGAGCGTGGGAATTGACCTTCTGGTATTGGCGAAGGGCTCTCATAGGGTTCATGTTGCTACCTCAGTTACAGGCCACAGTCGAATAGGTTTGCTTAACCAGTTTTTCGACAGCACCGCAAAAAACTTTAATCCAGACTTCAAGACCCGGACCACCGGCACATGCTTTTTCGGAGCGTTGAACGCCCCGAAAAATCAGCTCGACTTCGGATTGTTCAGCGAGTTGAGGGTGGTCATGATGCTGGAGCTGCTGGCGTTGATCTGGGCGATCATGGTGTCCATCGCCGTGTACTTGGCGCTCAAGGACTTCTGCAAGGCCTCCATACGCCGATCCAGGTCGGCCTTCTGGGTGGTCAGGTCGGTCAACTTGGTGTTGAGGTCTGTCGCCCGCGAGGCCAGCGTCCCGGTGGTGCCTACATAGCTCGCGGTCGCCTTGTTCATGCGGGTGACCAGACCAGTGTCGCCGGTGAACAGCTTGGCAATATCGCCAGCACCCTTAACCACAGCCTTGTCCCACGCCTTGTCCTCCAGGCTCAGCAGCCCGGTTTTCTGGTCAGTGGTGATGCCCATCTGGGCCAGACTGGTCATGCTGCCAGCACCCGAACCGTTGACCAGCTCACTGCGCAGGCTGGCAACCAGCTGACGCATCGACGCATCGCCGGTCAAGGCGCCCGCCGTGGTGGTGGAGGCATCGCCCGTGGCGGTGACCTTGGTCTGGGTGTTGATGGCGGTCATCAGGGCGTTGTAAGCGGTGACGAACGACTGCACCGAGGTCTTCAGCGTGTCGGTGTTACTGGCCACAGTGATGGTGATCGGCTTGTCCTTTTCAGCAGCCACCAGATCCAGGGTCACGCCGCTGATGGCAGATGTCACCTTGTTGCTGGTGGACTCCATCTCGATGTCGTCGATGGTGTACTTGGCGTTCTGCGCCGGCTTACCCGCGTCGTAACCGGTGGCCAGGTCCGAGTCACCGCTGAGGGTGATGTCGGTGCCTACGCCACTGGTGTTGGAGCCGATGACCAGACGTGCGCCATTGGCGTCACTCAGCACGTTGGCACTGATGCCCTGGGCGGAAAGCTGGGTATTGATGGATTCACGCAGCTGCTGCAGCGTCGCACCGCCCGGAACCAGTACGTCGTAACTTTTGCCCGACTGGGTAATGGTCAGCGTCTGAGTTTCATCGCTGGCATTGGCCTTGCCCGAAGCACCACCCTCGACAATCTTGCTGGTGACTTTCGAAGAGGTTGCCAGATCCGTGACCTTCACGGTGTATTTACCGCTGGACGCGCCGTCACCCAGGGTGACCTTGACGTTTTTTTCTTCAGAGGTAGTAGCAGCCAGCCCGTTGAACGAGGCCACGTTGTTCAACTTGGTGATCGCCGCCTGGTAAGCTTCCAACGCCGTTTTCACCGAGCCTACAGCCGACAGCTTGACGGTCGCGTCTTTTTGCTGAGCGGTGATCTGGGCCAGCTTGGGCGCCTGTTCAGCACCCACCAACGCCTTGACGATGGCTTGCGTGTCGTAGCCCGAGCCTGGGCCGGAAATCGTTGAACTAGCCATTTGCTATTCTCCTTGTCCTGCGGCTGCCGCTTTATTGGCGCACTAACGCCCAGGCAGCAATCAGAAACATGTTTCGTGCCAACTCAAGCCTTTGCTTCAAACAGCAGGCTGCTGGCATCGCTCAGGTTCTGCGCCAGCTTCAGCGCGGTCTCCGATGGAATCTGTCGAATTACTTCGCCACTGTCGGTGGCGATAACTTTGACGACCACTTTGCCGGTGGTGTCATCAATGGAGAAATCCAGGTTACGTTGGGTCGCCTGCACAAACTCACGAATATCGGTTACAGCCTTTTCCAGCGCCATGCGCTGCGGCCCCTCGGCGGAGGCCGGCTCAGTCTCAACCGCAGGCTTGGCCTGAGCAGTAGAGACATTATTGGCCTGATTGGCCTGGGTTACGCCAGCCGGGTAAGACGCGTTCAGCTTGATGCTCATGTCCATTTCATCACCTCCAAACTGAAAAAACGAAAGGGCACGTATACGCGCCCTTCCGTTATTTAACCGCTAGCCGTTATTACTGAAGCAGCTTCAGAACAGCGGATGGCAGTTGGTTGGCCTGGGACAGGATCGCGGTGGAAGCCTGTTGCAGGGTTTGTTGCTTGGTCAGTTCAGCGGCTTCGGAAGCGAAGTCAGCGTCTTCTACACGGCCTTTGGCGGCAGTGGAGTTCTGCGAAATGCTCTGCAGGTTGGCCACGGTGCTGGCGAAACGGTTTTGCACCGCACCCAGCTGCGAACGCTGGCTGTCGATCTGCTGCATGGCATCGTCCAGAGCCTGGATGGCTTGCTGGGAAGAAGCTGCGGACAGGATGTTCAGGTCGGAAACGCTGGTTTCCATGGTGACGGCAGTTTTGGTGCCGGCATCGGAAACGGTTTTCAGACCCAGTGCGACCAGACCAGTACCGGCGCTGCCGTCCTTGATGGTGATGTCTTTGTCAGCGAACAGGTTCAGGGTGCCATCAGCGTTTTTGGTGGCGTTTACACCGGTGCTGGCGCTGTTGATCGAAGCAACGATTGCGTCAGCGGTGTCACCCTTCTTGAACTTGACTTCAACGCCATTCACATCAATGGAGGTGTCAGCGGTCAGCTTGGCTTGAGTAGTGCCAGCCGACAGGCCCAACAGCGACAGAGAACCGCTTGTGGTGTTAGACAGCTTGATGTCTGCACCGTCACCCGAGGTCAACTTGACTCGACCTTCAGTGAAGGTGGCCGAGGCACCAGCCGTAGCGCCGCCAGCAGCGGCAGTCAGGGCAGTGAGAACGCCCGCCATGGGAGCGTCTTTAGCCCACTTTACCTCAGTGCCATTCACAGAGATGGAACCGGCAGCGGTCAAATTGCTGGTAGTGGCAATGTTAGCTGCAGGAGTGAGTTTGAGGCTGGCCAAGCCATCAGTGCTGGCAAGGACTTCAGGGGGGCCTGCGCTGTAAGCTACAACAGCACCAGCTTCAAGCTTGATAGCTTTGGTGGATGTCAGTGTCAGGATGCCAGTAGCGTCGGCACTGGCAGTAACACCGGTAGTAGCTGTCTGTTTGTTGATAGCCTCAACTGCAGCCGCACCCTTGTCAGAACCGTCGCCAACACCGAGGGTGATTGTTGTGCCATTTATTTTGAAATTATCGCTAGCCACAGTGGCGCCGGCAGCAGCGGTACCTGTCGTAGTGGCTTTATCAATGAGTACCGAGCCAGTAGCAGTAGCAGCCAGGCCTTTCAGCGCGGTGCTGTCAACGCTAGCTTCTTTGTAGTTGCCTTTCAGGGCAGTAGAGCTGATGTCGGTCATGCCGAACGAAATGGTTTCGTTAGCGTTGGCGCCGATCTGGAATGCTACGTTGCTGAACGAACCGTCGAGCAGGTTACGACCACCGAAGGTAGTGGTGCTGGCGATACGGTTCAGCTCACCCACTTTAGCGGTGAATTCTTGCTGCAGGGAAACACGGTCAGCGTCGCTTTTATCACCGTTGGCTGCTTGCAGGGCGAGTTCACGCAGACGCTGCAAGGTGTTGGTGGATTCTTGCATCGCGCCTTCAGCGGTCTGGGCGATGGAAACACCGTTGTTGGCGTTGGCGATCGCAACGTTCAGGCCTTTGACCTGGTTGTTCAGACGGTTAGCGATCTGCATGCCGGCAGCGTCGTCTTTGGCGCTGTTGATTTTCAGGCCGGAAGACAGACGGTTCATCGACTGGCTCAAAGCGTCGGATGCTTTGTTCAGGTTCTTCTGGACGCCCAGGGAAGTGATGTTGGTATTTACGGACATTGCCATGACGAAATCCTCGTGAGTTGGATACTGCGGCTTCCGGCCCTGGCAACCGCCGGGTGTGGCCTAGAGAACCTTCGTAATAGTTATCGTCGTGAATGCAGGTTGCTTGAGGGTTTTTTTGAAATTTTTTACTAGCCCCGTGCCACTCCTTGCAATTCAAGGCCTTACAGAGGCGCGAATTGCCAGCAATCACGGGTTACTGGCGTCAGAACTCCGCCCCAAGACACGCCGTCAATTATTGTAGGAGCGAGCTTGCTCGCGAAAAACCTGAGGGCGCCGCGCGCATTCTGAATGCCCGCGTCATTGTTAACGTTTTTCGCGAGCAAGCTCGCTCCAGGTGTGCACAAAAAAACGCCCAGGCTCTTTCGAGCCTGGGCGTTTTTTGTGCAGCTCTATTAAGGCATCACGGCCGATAAATAATCGCCGAGCCCCATGACAGGCCCACGCCGAAGCCACTGATGGCCACGCGCTTCCAGTCGGAGTCCATCGCATGCTTTTCCAGCAACAGAGGAATGCTCGACGACACGGTATTACCGGTCTCGACCATGTCTTTGATGAACTTCTCTACCGGCGCGTCTTCGAAACGCCGAGCCACGGCGTCGACAATCGCCGCACTGCCCTGGTGGATGCAGAACGCATCAATCTCGTCGGCCTTGAGGTCCGACTCGTTGAGCAGCTCGTGCAGGTGCGCCGGCACCTTGAGCAGGGCGAAGTTGAAGACCTGGCGGCCATTCATGAAGAACACACCGTCGCTGACCTTCAGATGCGGTGCGCCGGAGCCATCGGTGCCGAACTTGGCCTTGCCCAGCTGCCACGGCGCGTCTTCGCCCATCCAGGTGGCGGTGGCGGCGTCGCCGAAGAGCATGGTGGTGTTGCGGTCTTCGGGGTCGACGATCTTCGAGTATGGGTCGGAGGTCACCAGCAGGCCGTTTTTCAGGCCGGTGGCTTCCATAAAACCTTTCATTGCGTAGATGCCGTAGACGTAGCCGGAGCAACCCAGGGAAATATCAAAGGCCGCCACGTGGGTCGGCAGGCCCAGCTTGTCCTGGACGATGGCGGCGGTATGAGGCAGGCCTTCTTCATCACCGTTCTGGGTGACGACAATCAGCACGTCGATGGATTCGCGCTTCAAACCTGGGTTGTTGGCAAACAAGGCATTGACTGCCTCGACACACAGATCGGAGGTTTCCTGCGCGGCATCCTTGCGCGGCAGAAAAGCTGAACCGATCTTGCCAATGATGAACTCTTCATCCTTGGCGAATTTGGCACCCTGGGCGTAGTTATCAAGCCCATCTACTGGCACGTAACTGGCGATGCTTTTTATGCCAATCATTGTGGCTTCCCAATACTAAATAGCTGGAGAACACCCCTGAATGCATTCAGGAGTGCTGACAATAAAGGGGATAACCCCGCAAAAAACACGCCGAAAGCGGCCATCCATTCACTGACCAAAGCCCCTAAATCCGACTCGGCGGAGGTCTGGCGGTGACCTATCCTTTTCACACGATACAGTGAAGATGCGCTTTATGACTCATAGGTCACTCAATTTCGTGCGCTTTGTGCAAAACCCTGGAGGTTGCGCACACCTAAAACGACAACGGCCCACCCTGTTTCCAGGGTAGGCCGTTTTGTCCCAGCACCCATTACATCTTGTTGAACAGGCTCAACTGGGAGATTTTCACGAACGCCAGCTGCGAGGCTTCCAGCATCGCCTTCTGGAAGGCCAGCTCAATCGACACCGTGGCTATGTCCGTGTCGGCAATGGACGAGATGGTCGACTTGTTGGCCAGGACCATGCTGGTGTTTTCCGATTCCTGGATCTGCAGTGAGTTCAGTCGCGCACCAATGGAGCCACGCACCATGTCCACCTGGGCATAAGAGGCCTGCAGGTTGGTGATGGTGGCGTTGGCCACATCGGTCAGCTTGCCCTGGGCGACCGGATCGCCATCGGACGGCGCTTCCAGGGCCTGACGCAACTGGCTGAGGGTATCCAGTGCACTTTGGGTCTTGTGGGTGCTGGAACCCACTGCAAACTGATCGCCAATGTCCGGTGCGCCGCTGACCTCAAAGGTCACCCCGGCGGCGGTGATTTTGGCGGGGACCGCGGGGATGACCGGAGGGCCGGGAATAGCCGGCGTACCAGGAACCATGGTGCCGTTGGACACCGGCTTGCTGTCGGCATTTATTGGCTGGGCGTACACCTCGTAATCGGTCGCCGAGGTGAACTTGATCACCGCCCCTTTGTTCGGAAAAGTGCTTGAGTAGTCCGTTTGGCTGGTGACCTGGCCCGCCGCCAACTGCGCGGTGGAGGTATTACTCGGCGTGCGCGACACGTTGAAGCTGTCCGGCTTGCCTTCCAGGGTGTAGACCCGGTCCTTGTACACCGCATCGGTGTCGGCGCCGGGCTTGATGTCCTTGAGGTTCTGGCTGACATCGAAGCTCACGCCCCGCAGGCTGATGGACGAACTGCCTTCCTTGGTCGCATCGAATACGCCGTTACCGGCGGTCTCGGAGGTAATGTCGTTGCCCGCCGAATCGCTCACGGTGTACTGGGTGCTGCTGATGAAGGTCAGTTTGTACGGCTGGCCTTCGGTGAAGCTGATGTCATATTTTGACTGCGACGTCACCGCGCCGGCCGACACCCAAACCTTGCCATCATTGACTGCTGGCGGTTGCAACGTCGCCTGGGTACGTCCAGCGTTGGCCGTGCCTTCCAGGACGCTCTTGCCGGTGTCGTTCGCCACCATCGACAACGTGTCGGATATCTTCAGGCTCAACGGCGTTTCATCACCCTGATAGCTGTAGGTACCGTCGCTGTTGCGGGCATACGGCGGCGTATCGCTCTTGCCACCAGCAAACAGGTAGTGGCCGGACGAATCCTTGCTATTGAGCAGGCTAAACACCTGCTTTTCAATCTCGCCGATCTCCGAAGCCACTGCCTTGCGGTCATCATCGCTGATACCGCCACCGCCTTTACCGGCCACTTTGAGCGCCAATTCACTGGCACGCTGCAAGGCCGTATTGATGCCCTCGAGCACACTTTCCTCGCTGTTGAGCGAGTTCTTCATGCTGCTCATATTGCCGGCGTACTGGCCCAGCATGTCTTGCTGTTGTTGCAACAGCAGCAAGCGCGCAGCGCCCACCGGATCATCCGCGGCAGTCTGGATACGCACGCTAGAGTCGATCTTTTGCTGGGTATTAGTGACGTTGGAAAAGTTGCTCGAATAGCGCGAAGCACTGGTATTGAAATACTGTTCAGTCGAGATGCGCATCGTCTCAATCTCCCTTAAAGACTATTAATCAGCGTGCTGAAGGTTTCTTGCGCAGCCTTGATGATCTGCGACGACGCGGTGTAGTACTGCTGGAATCTGATCATGTCGCCCGCCTCTTCATCCAGGTTGACCTGGGACACCGAACTGCGACTGGCCTTGGCGGCATCCAGCATGGCGCCGGTGGCGCTGTTGTCGACATTGGCCTGGCTGGCCTTGCCGCCCACCGCGGACACCAACTGGCTGTAGGCGGTGGTCATGCTCACGCCTGCGTTGTCGTCGGTAGCACCCACGGTTTTCTTGGTTTGCAGGCCAAGCAGTTGCAGGGCATTGCGGTTGTCCAGGGCAGCTCCGGCATTGAACGACACGCTGAAGCTGTCGCCATCTTTCGGCGCGCCACTGATGACGGTGTCGACGCCAAAGGTCATGGGATTGTTGGCAGCGTCCTTGATCACGTTGCCGGCCGAATCCAGCATCGGCACCTTGATCGTCAGTTTGTTGTCCTGACCCGGAATGACGGTGCCGTTGCCGATGACATTGCCTTTGGCGTCGTTAACCACATAGCTCTGGGTGCCGTCGGCGGCCGGTTTACCGAAGACCATTTTCACCGGCATCGACTGCTTGATCGCCGCTTCCAACTGGGCCGTGGTGGCGCCACCGTGGATGTCCAGAGGCAAGGACAGGGTCGGTGCGCCGAACACACCGGTGCCGCTGTTGTTTTTATTGCCTTCGGCCAGCAACGGCCCCGAGAACGCCAACTTGTTCGGGTCGGTCATCACGACCTTGATATTCGTCGCACCATTGGCGGTGGGGCTGACCTTGAACGTGTCGCCGTTGGCCATGGCGCCCTTGCCGTCCAGGGCCAGGGTGATACCGTCGATCACCGGAGGCGGCGTGGTGGTGGTGTTGAAAGAGCCCATGGCCTTGCCGTCCGAGCGCACCACGGTGTAATTGTTGGCGTCGGAGAAGGTCACTTTGTAATCGAGTGTCGACAGCTTGCTGGCGTCGGCGATGGTCACATTCAGGTTACCGGCGCTGCTGTTGTTCGGGCCACCGACACTGCGCTGGCTAATAGCCGTTGTGCTGTTAATGTTATTGAACAGCAAGTTACCGAACTGGCCGTTGGCGTCCAGGCCCTGGCCCAACTGACTGTTGATGCTTTCGGAGACCACCAGGGCGGTTCGGCCCAGGTCGTTGATGGCTGGCATCAGCACATCGCTGCGATAACGCAGCAAGCCACCGATGGTGCCGCCGCTGATGACCGAACTGACGTCCATCTGCTGCGAGCCGCTGGCCAGCATGACCGAGTACTGGCTCTTGTCGTCCTGGCTCGGCACCGCCGACAACTTGTTGGAAATACCGTCCGACACCAGGGACTGACCGGTGCCCAGGCTGACGTCGAAATGACCGTTGGCCTCAGTAACCCTCACACCCACCAGTTCATTAAGCGAACGCACTGCTTCATTGCGCGCATCCAGCAAGTTCGCAGGTTCAGCGTTGCCCGTGCCTTTGGCCTGGCTGATCTGCTGGTTGAGGGAGGCGATGGAGGACGTCAGCTGGTTGACCTGGCCGGTCAGGGTTCCCAACTGACTGTTGATGCCTTCCTTCTGTTTATTCAACTCGGAAGCAATGGAATTGAAGCGGTTACCCAAGGTCTGGGCGATGGTCAGCACCAGTTGGCGCGCAGAGTTGTCGCTCGGGTTGGAGGACGAGGTCTGCAACGCGGCAAAGAAGCTGCTGAGGGCAGCGCCGACACCGGTGGTCTTGTCCGACAGCAGCTTGTCCACCGAACCGATCTGATCCAGATACGCCTTGGCGTCGCTGTTGAGCGAGGTGGTGGTCTGCAACTGGGTGTCCAGGTACTGGTTGTAGACCCGGCGTACATCCGCCAGGGTCGTGCCGGTACCGACAAACACGCCATCGAACCCCGTGCTGCCGTTGGCATTCTGGGTGGTCTGCTGACGCGAGTATCCCGGGGTCTTGGCGTTGGCAATGTTGTTACTCAAGGTCGCTAGCGACCCTTGGGACGCATTGAGCCCCGACATCCCGATATTGAGCAAACCCATGGTTCAGACCTTATAAATGAGTGGAAGCGCCCGCGGCAGCGTAGTTCTGGTAGCTGTTCATCGTTTTGGCTATCTGCGAAATCTTGCTGGCGTAGTCCGGATCGGTTGCATAACCGGCTTTTTGCAATTCGCGCACAAACTGTTCCGGCTTATCGGCCGACTTCAGGACTTCTTTATATCTTTCATTGCTTTGCAGCAATGTTACGAGGTCATGGAAGCTGTCCTGGTAAGAATCGTAGGAGCGGAATTGCGCCGTTTCCTTGACCATCTCGCCATTACGAAACTCGCTGGTGATCGCCCGCGCCTGAGCACCCTGCCAACTCTGACCGGCCTTGATGCCGAACAGGTTGTGGCTGCTGGTGCCGTCTTGCTGACGCATCACCGATTTACCCCAACCGGTTTCCAGGGCCGCCTGGGCCACCAGATAACGTGGGTCGATGCCAATGCGCTCGGCGGCCTGCTTGGCCATCGGCAGCATGGTGGCAACAAATTCATCCTGTGAACTGAAGGCTTTCTTCGCCGGCGCCAGCGGTGGCTGGGCCATGGCACGGCCGTAGACCTGCATACGGCTGCTCGGCACGGCAAAGGTGCGAGCCGCGCCATTGATCACACCATCTTCGGCGGCACTGTTACGCAGTGGCGCGGCCTTGGCGGTGCTGGCGACGTCCGCGCCAGGCACGATGCCGGCCAGCAGTCGGTCGGTCAGTTTGCTCGGCAACGAGATGCGCCGTTGGTTCATCAGGGCCATGTCGTTGCGCACGGTGCCGTCGTCGACCCGTTCCGCTACCGCCACGCGAGAGGCCCACAATGGACGCTGGCCATTGGAGCGACCCAGCGGACCGTCCGCCAGGGTGCCGGCAGCAATCGGGGTGGGCACGTCGACTTTCTTCGGCGCCTGCTCCGGGCCTTGCAAGGTCGAGGCAGCAGCAGCCTCCACCGGTTTGTTCTTCTGCATCTGGCGCATCAGCACGTCCGCCAGGCCAATACCACCGCCCTCCCGGGACAGTGACACCGCCAGTTGCTGGTCGTACATTTCCTGGTACTGCTTGGCCGCCGGGGTATTCATCGGGTTATCTTTGCCCAACGCCTCGGTGGCCGAGCGCATGGACTTGAGCATCTCGTTGAGGAACAGCGACTCGAATTCCTGCGCAACCTTGCGCATGTTGCCTTCGCTGTTCTTGTCGCCGACCTTGAGCTGGTTAAGCCGGTTGAGGTCGGAATAGGAACCCGAGTCCGCCGTACTGGTTAAACCGCTCTTGCGCATGTCCATGGCTACGGCCTCAAATCACGATCAGGTCGGCTTGTAAGGCGCCGGCCTGTTTCAGGGCTTCGAGGATCGCCATCAAGTCGCCTGGGGCTGCGCCCACCTGGTTCACCGCACGGACAATTTCATCCAGGGTGGTGCCGGGGCCGAACTTGAACATCGGCTTGGCTTCTTGCTGGGCATTCACGCGGGAGCGCGGAACCACAGCGGTCTGGCCGTTGGACAGCGCCCCCGGCTGGCTGACAATCGGGTCTTCGGTAATGGTCACGGTCAGGCTGCCGTGGGTCACCGCTGCCGGCGAGACCTTGACGTTCTGGCCGATCACGATGGTACCGGTGCGCGAATTAATGATGACCTTGGCCACTGCCTGGCCCGGATCGACTTCGAGGTTTTCCAGGATCGACAAATAGTCGACGCGCTGGCTCGGGTCCAGTGGCGCGGTAACGCGAATCGAGCCGCCGTCAATGGCCTGAGCCACGCCTGGGCCGAGCAGGTCATTGATTTTGTCCACCACGCGCTTGGCGGTGGTGAAGTCGGAGCGATTGAGGTTCAGGGTCAGGCTGTTGCCCTGGTTGAAACCGCTGGGCACGGTACGCTCCACCGAAGCACCGCCAGGAATCCGTCCGGCCGAGGGCACGTTGACGGTGATCTTCGAACCGTCGCGGCCTTCGGCGTCAAAACCGCCCACCACCAGGTTGCCCTGGGCAATCGCGTAGACGTTGCCGTCGATACCTTTCAACGGTGTCATCAGCAAGGTGCCACCCCGCAGGCTTTTCGAGTTACCGATGGAGGACACGGTGATATCCACCACCTGGCCCGGCTTGGCGAACGCCGGCAAGTCGGCACTGATCGAAACGGCCGCGACGTTTTTCAACTGCACGTTGCCCGAACCTGCCGGCACCTTGATGCCGAACTGCGAAAGCATGTTGTTGAAGGTCTGCAGGGTGAACGGGGTCTGGGTGGTCTGGTCACCGGTACCGTTGAGCCCCACCACCAGGCCGTAGCCGATCAACTGGTTGGTGCGCACGCCGGAAATACTGGCGATATCCTTGAGCCGCTCAGCCTGGACGCCTGCGCTCAGGGCCAGCAACAACACCGCCGCCATCAGCTGTTTGAGTTTCAAAGCATTCACCTTGAGGACCACCTAGAAAGGGAACAGCGGGCTAAGGAAGAAACGGTCAAACCAGCCCGGCTGACTGGCGTCAGCAAACGAACCCGTACCCGAGTAGGTAATGCGTGCATCGGCAATCCGCGTCGATGGCACAGTGTTGTCGGTGGCAATATCGTCCGCCCGCACCATGCCGGCAATGCGCACCAGTTCGTCACCGGTGTTGAGGGTCATCCACTTCTCGCCGCGCACAGCAATGATGCCGTTGGGCAACACGTCGGCGACGGTCACAGTGATCGAGCCGACCAGGCTGTTGCCCTGCCCGGCCTTGCTGCTGCCATTGGTGGCGCGGTCGCCGCTGTAGCCGACGTCCAGGCTCAAATCACCACTGCCCAACGGGTTGTTGGTGTTCAAGCCGCCGCCGAACAACGAGCTCAGGCCGATACCGGTCTTGCTGTTTTTCGCCACCTGGGAGTTGGCATTCTTGCTGGCCGTAGTGCGCTCGTTCAGGGTGATGGTGATGATGTCGCCCACACGGAACGCCTTGCGGTCGCTGTACAGGTTCTGTTCGAAGCCGGCCTGGTAGATCGAGCCATTGTTGGCGGCCGCAGGCAGCGGCGTGCGCGGCAGCACCGGCGCGTAGTACGGGTCATTGGGCTTTGGCGTCGGCGCGACACAGCCCGCGAGCACGGCGATCCCACTCAATGCCAAAACAGAAACAAAGCGATTCATGACCCTTACCTCACGGTGTTGCAGGCGCCATCAGGCCGCCCCATAGACTTGATTACAGATTCTGCGTTACGAACGAAAGCATCTGGTCGGCGGTGGAAATCACCTTGGAGTTCATCTCGTAGGCACGCTGAGTGGTGATCATGTTGACCATCTCTTCAACCGTGCTGACGTTGGACGTTTCCAAAGTGTTTTGCAGGGTGGTACCAAAGCCGTTGAGCCCCGGCGTACCCACTTGCGGCGCGCCGCTGGAGGCGGTTTCCAGGAACAGGTTGTTACCGGAGGCTTGCAGGCCGGCCGGGTTGATGAAGTCAGCGGTCTGCAGGTTGCCGATCACTTGCGACGCCGGGTTGCCGGCGATGGTGACGGACACGGTGCCGTCGGTGCCGACCGTAAAGGTCTGGGCATCGTTGGGCACAACAATCGCCGGCTCCAGGGCAAAACCGTTGGCGGTGACAACCTGGCCATTGGAATCCAGGTGGAACGTACCGTCACGGGTATAGGAGGTGGTGCCGTCCGGTTGCAGGATCTGGAAGAAGCCGCGACCGTTGAGCGCCAAGTCCAAAGGCTGGCCAGTTTGCTGCAGGTTGCCGGCACTGAAGTTTTTCTGGGTGCCAACAATGGACACACCAGTACCCACTTGCAGACCCGACGGCAAGGCGCTGTCCTGGGTCGACTGGGCGCCAGGCTGACGCTTGATCTGGTAGAGCAAGTCCTGGAACTCGGCGCGATCACGTTTGAAACCCGTGGTCGAAACGTTCGCCAGGTTGTTGGAGATCGTGGTCAGGTTGGTGTCCTGGGCGGACAGACCTGTTTTGGCAACCCATAGAGCCGGAAGCATGCTGTTCTCCTTCGTGCGCCTGTTTTATGGCGCCGCGTTACGAAATTAGTAATCAGTGGGTGGCGATCAGGTCATCTGCAGGACGCGAGTCATTGCCTGGTCGTCTTCCTTGGCGCTGTTCATCATCTTGATGTGCAGTTCGAACTGCTTGGACAGGGCCAGCACCGCCGTCATTTCTTCGACAGCATTGACGTTGCTCGACTGCAGGAAGCCCGACACCAGTTTGACGCTGGAATCCGCTACGGCAGGCTGGCCGTCATTGGTGTGGATCGCGCCGTCCAGGCCTTTACTCATGGTCTTTAAATCAGGGTTGACCAGCTTGATCCGGTCCACTTCAGCCATCACCCGCGGGCCTTCGCCCATGGCGCGGATGCTGATGGTGCCGTCTTGGCCTACTTCGATCTTCTGCTCAGGCGGCACGGAGATCGGCCCGCCGTTGCCCATGATCGGCATCCCGTTGCCGGCCCGCAGCATGCCGAGGGCATCGACGTTCATGCTGGCAGTGCGCACGTAGGCTTCGCCGCCATCTGGGGTTTGCACGGCAATCCAGCCGTCACCGCCGACAGTGACGTCGAGGTCGCGGCCGGTTTCGAGCATGGAGCCGGCGGAGAAATCCGTCGCCGGCCGTTCGGTCAAGGCAAATGCCCGCGCCGGAAAGCTGTCGCCAAATACCGGCATCGAGCGGGCCTGTTCCAGGTCACGCTGAAAACCGTTGGTGGAAATGTTCGCCAGATTGTTGGCATGAGCCTTCTGAGCCAGTGCATTCTGGCTGGCGCCGGTCATTGCCACATAAAGGTACTTGTCCACGCTCATTCCTCTCTCTGACGGACGCTTGCCGTCCACCGCTGTACTGAAGAGTCTTTAGCAATTTGCGCACCAACTTTTAAAAACGGAGGAAAGTCCAGGCGGGGCAAGGGTTTGCGGGTAAATGAAGGAAAACGGGGATTTGCGATAAGTCGAAAAAACGGCGGAGTTATGCCGCTTACGGCAAATGCGGGTCGTAGGTAGTCAATAAGCTGAGTCGCCGCTTCATGTAGCCCTGGGCAGCGGCGCTACGCAGAAAACTTTCCCTCCCCGTAAGCCCAATCTGATTTTCCGGACCACTCGTCTAGCCCCTCCTTTGCTGTTGCAGACTCCGACGCCTTTCCCTTGCAGAGACGTCACGGATGACTGCTTCTTCGTCCCACATTGCCCATATCGAACACGAACTAGATGGCTTTCATCAGAGCCTGGCCGTGTATCGCCAGCAAGTGGGCGCCTGGTATTCACAAGCGCTGGATAAGGCCAGCCATGGGTTGGATTTGCCGTCGTTGCTGGGCATGGACCGGGTCATTCGGGCGGGGAATTCGAGCACGTCGGTGAGCATGACCGATGACAATTTCTCGACAGTGACAAGCTGCCAAGTGGGCGGCGTGCTGCAGATCGAGAGCAAGTTCGAGTCGGTGTATGACGTGCCGCTGGGGAACCTCTCAGTTGAGGTGATTGGGCTGGATGACGGCAGCTCTACGGTCGTCATGCTGGATGAGCAGGGGAAAGGCTCTCACCACTGTGTGGCCGGTGGGCGGTATCAGGTGCGGGTGCAAGGCGGAGTTTCGGCGGAACAGGTCGATGCGCTGTTCTCTTCTTACGACGGTTTGACGAACGACCTCGAAGCCTGGCTGCGTGGTCAGTGGGACGGTTTCAAACCGCATTGGCAGGCGTCGACTGCAAGCGCGATCGGCAGCGGATTGCTGGCAGGGAGTTGGGCGGCGATTTCCGGGGTATGGGACAGCATTTCGCTGGTCCAGGACATTCTGCAAGACCCCGCCAAACATATCGAACGCTTGGGTGCCCAGGCCAGTGAATTGGCTGAGTTAGCCCGCACCACGCCTCAGGCGATGGAACAGGCCATGTTGCTGGCCAGCGATGAGGCGGCGCTGTACCTGATGTTGCGTACGGCGATGATTTGGCTGTCGGCGCTGCCGCCTAGCCAAGTTGCCGGCAAGGAGGCCGAAATCGTCGCCGGGGTTGTAGTGTCGCTGCTGATTGACCTGTTAATCGCAGTGGTGCTGACCATTGCCCTACAAGGTGCAGGCATCGCCTATCTGGGGCTGCGTCTGGCCAAGTACGGCACGCAGCTTGTTGAAGCTGCCATCGATTTTTTTAAAGGCATCTTCACCATCATCAAAAGCTTCATGGGGGCAGTGAGTCGCTACAAGGCGGTGGCTGTTCGTGGAGCGGTGGGCGGCCTGAAAAAAGGCAAGATGCAAATGCGCTGGGGGGCGCGGCAGAACACGGTGTTGCGGCAGGAAGCGCATGTTGATGATGTGCCGGCTTCTGCGAAAAACCCTAACGGCGATGCAGCAACCAGTGCCGATAAAACCGCCACCAACGGTTGCCCAGTGTCGATGGTTACCGGTGAGGAGCTGCTGATCCTCACCGATGGCGAGCTGGACGGGCTTCTGCCGTTTGCCTGGACAAGGCTGTATCGCACCAGTGCCGTGGAAGTGGATTGTGGGTTGGGGTTTGGCTGGAGCCATTCGCTGGCCCAGCGGCTTTCTGTGATTGGCGAGTCGGTGGTGTGGACCGACCATGAGAACCGCAGCACAACGTTTGCGTTGCCCTCTGTTTCGCGGCCGGCGATCAGCAATAGCCTGGCGGAGGCGGCGATTTATCTGGGTTCTTTGCCCGATGAGTTGGTGCTGGCTCAGGCGTCGCTTTTCTACCACTTCCGCGACGGCGTGCTGACATCGATCAGCGACGCGTATGACAACCGCCTGCGTATCTCCCGCGACTTTTCAGGACGGATTCAACGGCTGGATAACGGCGTCGGGCGGGGATTGCTGCTGCGCTATGACCGGGACCATATCGTTGCAGTTGACTACCAGGTACAGCGTGCCGAGGCGTATCAGGAGTACGTCTGGGTTACCGAGCAGAACGTTGTTTCCTACCGCTATGACGACGCTTGGCAGCTGATTGAGGCGACCAATGCTGTAGGCGAAAGCGAGCGGTATCGGTACGACGATCAGCAGGTGATTCTGGAACGGGAACTGGCCGGTGGGGCGAGTTTCTTCTGGGAGTGGGAACGGTCTGGCAAGGCTGCGCGCTGCATCCGGCACTGGGCCAGCTTTTCGCAGATGGACACCCGTTATGCCTGGGACGACAACGGCAGTGTCACCGTCCATAACGCTGATGGCAGCCAGGAAGTGTACGTCCACGACCAGCGCGCGCGGCTGGTGCAGCGGATTGATCCGGACGGTGCCGAACACTTCAAGTCCTACGATGAAAAAGGCCGGCTGACGGTCGAGCAGGACCCGCTCGGGGCGGTGACGGCGTATCAGTACGACGAAGCTGGTCGGCTTGTTGCGCTGTTTCCGGGGGACGATGAGCCGACATCCTACGAGCATGACAACGGTTTCGTTCGGGTCGTGCGCCGTGGTGAAGCCGTCTGGAAATACCAACGTAACGATCAGGGCGATATCACCCGCAAGACTGACCCTGACGGCAATGTCACCGACTACACCTACAACAAACACGGAAAGCTCACCGGCGTCTGGCATCCGGATAACAGCAGTCAGCGCCTGACCTGGAATGAGCGTGGCCAGCTCACCGAGGAACAGCTGGCTAATGGCGGTGTACGGCGTTATCGCTATGACGACCTGGGGCGGCAGGTTGCGGTAGAGGATGAGCATGGCGCGCTGACCCAGTACCAGTGGGACGCTGTGGGTCGTTTGCTGAAGGTGATTCAGCCCGGCGGTACCACCCGCGAATTCAGC